>JBATLL010000075.1:0-447500 GCA_049289295.1 Rhizobiaceae bacterium | reverse complement strand
CTGTAACGATCGGAAAAGCTGAATCGAATGCCTGAATCCGGATTTCTGGGAGACATGCAACCGCTCAATGCGGCAAGTACCCGGGCGCCGGACCGGCGGGCTGTGAGCCTTCGGTGGCTGAGCGGCACCATACTGACAGGCCTTACATCGGTATTCCTAATGGGCGGCGCACTATATGCAGCGCTTGAAGGACGCCAGCAGCTCGCCCTCCCCGCCCAGGCATATGAATCTGCAGGCCGCGACACACGCGAAGACCTTTCCCTCGATCTTGGCGACAGACCAGGCATCGCAAGAGTGCAAAGCGCCAGCGACTCATCCGTCATGATGGTCTCGACGGTTTCGCGAGAAGGCGACCGCAACGTCGTGAAGGTCCGCCCCTTCCTGAAGATTTCAACGCCCCTGGCAGTGGCTCCCAAACGGGACTTCGATTATCCAACATTCGATCCGCTGGCCGTATTTGCCGAATCTGGTGCAGCCGAGACGCTCGCCAAGTCCAGCGACCTTATATATGGCGCGGATGTCGAATCGGAAATTGCCATCAAGGTCATGGAATTCGACCAGTCCAATCCGAACGTCGCCAAGGCTCCGCGCCAGCGCAGCAGCGATGTTGAGGAACTCGTACGAAACGCGGCCCCCGCCCTCGATACGGGCGCAACATCGGTTGCAGCCCTTTCCTATTTCGATCCTGGCCGATTCTCTCTTCAGGACTCGGGCTTTCTGAGCCAGGCCGGTGTCACCATCACGGCTGAAAACGTGACGGTGCGCAACAAGGTCGGCGCAAATGCCTATCCGGGCGTCAATTATGAAGAGCGCGTGGTGCGCGTTCGCACGGAAGCCAAGATATCGCGCATCCTCGATGCCGAGGGACTCGACGAGGCTGAAGCAGGCATTCTGGAAAAGGTCCTGGAAAGCGATCTTGGTTCAGACAGTTTCAAGCCGGAAGACCGCCTGCGCATCGCTTTCGAGATTCCGGCTGGTGCTACCGAGGAAACGCCGCGCAAGGCCAGCAGGGTAAGCGTGTTCCGCGGCTCCACCCACCTTGTTTCGATTGCACGCGCAGACGATGGAAGGTTCGTCTATGCAAACGAGCCCGCTCCCATCCCGCAAGTCGGAACGACTGAACAGGCTCGCCAGTTGATTTCCAGCGGGCGCATGCCCTCCACCTATGATGGCGTCTATCGCGCCGCACTATCCGAGGGCCTGGGAACCGACCTGACCCGCCAGCTCATTCGCATCTTTGCTTTCGACGTGGATTTCAACACTGCCATCTCGCCGTCCGACGAACTGAAGATCTTCGTTTCGCTGGAAGACGACAACAAGCAGCCAACGGAAAATTCCGAAATTCTGTATGCCTCAGTGAAGCTTGGCTCGGTGACCCGCAAATATTATCGCTTTCGCGATGCGGAAACCGGTCGCGTCGACTATTTCGATGAAAATGGCAAGAGTTCGAAGAAATTCCTGCTGCGCCAGCCCGTTCCAAATGGCCGTTTCCGCTCACCCTTCGGATCGCGCTGGCATCCGATTCTGAAATACAGGAAAATGCACTGGGGCGTCGACTGGGCCGCGCCGCGCGGCACGCCGATCCTTGCCGCAGGTAACGGAACTGTCGAAAGCGCAGGCTGGGAATCGGGATACGGAAAGCAGACGCGTATCCGTCACGCGAATGGCTACGTCACTTCCTATTCGCACCAGAGCGCAATTTCCAAGGAAGTCCATAGCGGTGCTCGTGTCCGGCAAGGCCAGATTATCGGCTATGTCGGCTCCACCGGCCTTTCGACCGGTCCCCACCTTCACTACGAAGTCATCGTCAACGGTACCAAGGTCGATCCGATGCGCATCCGCTTGCCGCAAGGCAGGGTGCTCAAGGGTACCGAACTTGCGGAATTCAACCTGGAGCGGGAACGTATCGACGATCTTGTCGGGTCCGGCCAGGATCAGAAAGTCGCCCAGAACTGACGTATATGCCGATCTCTGCCCGGAAGGGGTGGATATGCGGGGCAGCATGCAGCATGCCCCGCATCGTGGTCGATTGATCAGGCCGCTTCGGCAGTCGCGGACTTTACCTGCAAGGGTTCGACCAGCAGGCGGTCCGAGCCGGCGGAGACCCTGACCGTCATGCCATCATGGATTTCGCCAGCAAGAATCTTTTCTGCCAGCTGGTCCTGCAGGGCCGTCTGGATGACGCGCTTGAGCGGACGCGCGCCATAGGCGGGATCATAGCCCTTGTTTGCCAGCCACTCGACAGCATCATTCCCCATTTCGAGGGTAATGCGGCGATCTTCCAGCAAACGCTCGAGGCGCCCCATCTGGATGGCAACGATGCCAGCCATGTCACTGCGCTTGAGGCGGTGGAACAGGATGATCTCGTCAACACGGTTCAGGAACTCGGGACGGAAACTTGCCCGCACCATTCCCATGACCTGCTCACGCACCGATCCGGTATCCTCGCCGTCAGCCAGGTTCACCAGATATTCCGAACCAAGATTCGATGTCATGATGACAAGCGTATTGCGGAAGTCCACGGTTCTGCCCTGCCCGTCAGTCAGGCGACCATCATCAAGGACCTGCAGCAAGATGTTGAAGACATCGGGATGGGCCTTTTCGACTTCGTCGAAAAGAATGACCTGGTACGGTCGGCGCCTCACTGCCTCGGTAAGGACACCACCTTCGTCATATCCGACATATCCAGGCGGCGCGCCGATCAACCGGGCCACCGAGTGCTTCTCCATGAACTCCGACATGTCGAGCCGGACCATAGCGCTGTCATCGTCGAACAGGAAACCGGCAAGCGCCTTCGTGAGCTCCGTCTTTCCCACACCTGTCGGTCCAAGGAACATGAAGGAGCCGATCGGACGGTTGGGATCCTGCAGACCCGCGCGGGCACGGCGAACCGCACGCGACACTGCCTGCACTGCCTCCCCCTGCCCGACAACACGCTTGGCAAGTCCGTCTTCCATGCGAAGCAGCTTGTCCTTCTCGCCTTCCAGCATCCGGTCAACCGGAATGCCGGTCCAGCGCGAAACGACCTGGGCGATGTGGTCAGGCGTCACGGCTTCTTCGACGATCGCGTCAAACTCGCCGTCTCCTGCACTTTCCGCTTCACTCAGGTTCGCTTCGAGTTGTGGAATGATGCTGTAGGCAAGTTCGCTTGCTCGCTCCAGATTGCCACGACGCTGAGCCTGTTCGAGCTCACCACGCGCGCCATCCAGTTCTTCCTTGATGTCGCGTGCGCTCGACAGCTTGTTCTTCTCGGCTTCCCAGCGCGCCGTCAGCCCATCCGATTTCTCTTGCAGATCAGCGATCTCCGCTTCAATAACCTTGAGCCGTTCCGCCGATCCCTTGTCGCTTTCCTTCTTCAGCGCCTCGCGTTCGATGCGCAGCTGAATGATGCGCCGGTCCAGTTCGTCCAGTTCTTCCGGCTTCGAATCAACCTGCATCCGCAGCCGCGATGCTGCCTCGTCCATCAGGTCGATGGCCTTGTCCGGCAGAAAACGGTCAGTGATGTAGCGGTTGGAGAGATTCGCTGCCGCAACGAGTGAGGAATCGGTGATTCGCACGCCGTGATGCAGTTCGTATTTCTCCTTGATCCCGCGCAGGATCGATACCGTGTCTGCAACCGTCGGTTCGGATACGAAGACGGGCTGGAACCGGCGGGCAAGTGCGGCATCCTTTTCCACATGCTTGCGATATTCATCAAGCGTGGTCGCACCAACGCAATGCAGTTCGCCGCGCGCGAGCGCTGGCTTGAGAAGGTTCGATGCATCCATCGCCCCCTCGCTTTTTCCCGCGCCCACCAGCGTGTGCATTTCGTCGATGAACAGAATTATCTGCCCTGCAGCCGACTGCACTTCGCTCAGGACCGCCTTGAGTCGCTCCTCGAATTCACCGCGATATTTGGCACCGGCTATCAGCGAGCCCATGTCAAGCGCGAGCAAGCGCTTGTTGGTCAGCGATTCGGGCACGTCACCATTGATGATTCGCAATGCCAGGCCTTCCGCAATGGCGGTCTTGCCGACACCCGGTTCGCCGATCAGCACCGGATTGTTCTTTGTGCGGCGAGAGAGAACCTGGATCGCACGGCGTATCTCTTCATCCCTGCCGATGACAGGGTCGAGCTTGCCATCGCGCGCATCCTGCGTGAGGTCACGTGCGTATTTCTTCAAGGCGTCGTAGCCAGCTTCCGAATTGGCGCTGTCGGCTGTGCGACCCTTGCGCAATTCATTGATGGCCTGGTTGAGGCCATTGACGGTGACGCCGGCCCTGGCAAGCATCTGAGAAGTTGCCGCGGACTTCTCGATCGCAAGGGCAAGCAGCAGCCGCTCCACCGTGACAAATGAATCGCCCGCCTTTTCGGCGGCCTTTTCGGCTGTATCCATGACGCGCGCCAAAGGCTGCGAAAGATAAAGTTGGCTGTTGTTGCCAGAAACGCTTGGCATTGCGTTGAGCGCAGCTTCCACGGCAACACGCGCATCCTGCGGTCGCCCGCCAGCATGTGTCAGCAGCGAGCTTGCAATGCCTTCCTTGTCATCAAGGAGAACTTTCAGGACATGTTCGGGGGAAAACTGCTGGTGGCCTTTGGAAAGGGCCATGGTCTGGGCCGACTGGATGAATCCCTTGACCCGGTCTGAATATTTCTCGACGTTCATTTTTCTGCTCCATGACTTTCTTCCACCCGCTTTGCGGCATGGAAAAAACGCTCCGGTTCGACTCCCTTTTCGGCAAGCCGTTAAAGCAGATATAGGAACCCCGCCCCGCCCATTGAAGGGCCAGAACGGCAAAAGGCCCGGCACTTTCCGCACCGGGCCCAGTTTTTCATCCCTATCGGGAAATTCAGTCTTCTACGGTTGTTTCCTGTGCCGGAGCGGATGGCCTGGTTGCCACAGCCCCCAGGATGCTTTCCGGCAAGGCAGAAGCGTCCGCCGACACGCCTTCGCGCTGCTCGCGGGCAGGTTCGCCGCGCGTTGATCCACCATTTTCCCGAGGGCCCTCACTTCTGGGCCGACGGCGATTGCGATTCTGCGGTGGGCGCGAGCGACTTGGCATCTCTTCGCCATTGTCGCCATCCATTGAAACTTCGTCCGATGAATCGTCGTCGTCATCATCGCTGCTGACCCGACCATTGCGGTTGCCAGAGCGATTATCGTCCTGATCCCGGCGCCGGTCGCGATCGCGCGATTCATCGCGCTGGCTTTCCATGGCGGGTTGATCGCCCTGCCCCTGGCCGCCGCCCATGCCGTCGCCATCTTCATCGTCGCCGTCATAACCCTGCTGGAAACCGCGCCCTTGAACCGGCTGGTCATCGGGATTGCGCTGCGGTTGGGAGGCGAGAATGATCCGGTTGTAATGCTCGGCATGCTGAAGATAGTTCTCGGCCATAACCGTATCGCCGGCCGAAAGGGCATCGCGCGCCAAAGTCGAATATTTTTCCGCGATATGTGCTGCATTGCCCCGGATTTTCACGTCCGGACCATTGCTTTCGAAATTGCGGCTGAGAGGGTTTGGTGCCTTGCGACCTCTGCCGCGCATCCGGTTCTTCTGCTGTTGTTGCCTCATGAACTTCTCATCTTGATTGGCATGCCTGAAAGGCGTGTTTGGCAACCCCTGCCCCAAATAATTGGGGGCAATTCCGGTTGCGTGAATCGACCGCTCCAGGACCGGTCGGTACTCCGGATCACCTCAATGATCGGCTTGGTTATTCCTGCTACCTGCCATGCTTCGCAATTCCTGCGATCGCCTCGAACTATTCAGTATGGTCAGGGAACATCCGTCAGCTTCGCGATTCGCCTCTGCGTCACTGCACGAAGCGGAAATTATAGGTTCGGCGCGCGGAATCCAAGCGTTTTCTGCAAACAATGTGAATGGGCCGGAAATGCTTAGCCTGGAGCACTCAGAACCATTACCCGTTCGATCCCGGCAAGGTCACGGAAAACCTCCGGCAAATGCCAGTCATGGCGAGCTGCCAGATCAGCAATCACTAGTGCCTGGCCAATTCCGAACTCCATGAAGAGCCGCCCATCGGGCTTGAGAAACGCACCCGCCTCACGCAACAGGACACGATAGAAATCCAGCCCGTCCGTCCCCCCGTCAAGCGCGGCCAGCGGATCGTGCAGCCGGACTTCCGGTTCGAGCGCGCCAATCTCGCTGCTCGCTATGTAAGGCGGGTTTGAGACGATGAAGTCGAACGTCCCGTCAAGTGACTGAAGGCAATCCCCGGATCGGGTCTCCATGCGCGCGCCAACACCGTTTGCCACGGAATTTGCCCTTGCGACCTCCAGCGCCTCAGCGCTGATGTCACTGGCAACACAGTGCACATTCGCAAGATTGGCCAGAATAGCAACGGCAATCGCACCGGACCCGGTCCCGATATCGGCAAAGCGCAATGGGCCGGGACGACCGCGATATGCATTAAGAACACGATCGACAAGGAGTTCGGTATCCGGCCTCGGGTCAAGCACCGCAGGTGTGACGGTGAACCCAAGTCCGTAGAATTCCCGTTGACCCATGATGCGGAAGACAGGTTCTCCGCCGACACGGCGTTCGACCAGTTCCGCAAATTCCCTCCGGGTTTCTTCCGGACACAAATCCAGCCATCGGCTGATCAGCGCAGAATGTTCGAGCCCCGATACGTGCTGAAGCAAAAGTCGGGCATCGTGCGAAGCGGAAGCCTTTCCCGCAGCTTCAAGCTTCGTCAAGCCTTGCCGGTGCACATCGCAATATCGAGCCACAGCGCCCTGCAACCTGCTCATTCTCCCAGTTCTGCAAGCAGGCTTGCCTGATGATCGGCCTGCAGCGCATCGAACAATTCGTCCAGGCCTTCGCCCTCGATCATCCGGTCAAGCTTGTACAGGGTAAGATTGATGCGGTGATCCGTGACGCGACCCTGCGGGAAGTTGTAGGTCCTGATGCGCTCGGATCGATCACCCGAGCCAACCTGTCCCTTTCGCGCGCTCGCTCGTTCCGAATCGGCCTTCTGCCTTTCCATGTCGAACAGCTTGGCTCGCAGCGTCTTCATTGCATTCGCGCGATTCTGGTGCTGCGACTTTTCCGATGACGTCACGACTATGCCGGTCGGCATATGGGTAATGCGAACCGCAGAATCCGTTGTGTTGACATGCTGCCCGCCCGCGCCCGAAGCACGCATCGTGTCGATGCGAATATCTTCAGGGCGAATTTCGATGTCGATTTCTTCGGCCTCGGGAAGAACGGCAACCGTAGCCGCAGACGTATGGATACGCCCGCCAGCCTCGGTCTCGGGAACGCGCTGAACGCGATGCACGCCCGATTCAAATTTCAGGCGGGCAAACACGCCCTTGCCCCGGATGGCTGCGATGATTTCCTTGTAGCCACCAACCTCGCCCTCGCTTTCGGAAAGCACTTCCACTTTCCAGCCCTGCAGGGCGGCGTGGCGCTCATACATGCGGAACAGGTCTCCGGCAAACAGCGCGGCTTCCGATCCACCCGTGCCGGCACGCACTTCCAGGATGACGCTCTTGTCGTCGGCGCTGTCGCGCGGCAACAAAAGCACCTGGATCCTGGTCCGCAGATCCTCGATCTTTTCCTCGATGCCGGGATATTCGAGTTCGGCAAGTTCCCGCATCTCAGCGTCCGTGCCCTTGTCAGCCAGCAACTGGTCCAGCCCGCCAAGCGCTTTTTCTTCCCGCCGCAGTTCGCGAATGAGATCGACGATCTCGCCCAGTTCGGAATATTCCGACGCCGCCCGCACATAGGTCTCGGCATCCGGATTGCCGGCCATTTCGACTTCAAGCTGGCCGTGCCGCTTCAATATCGCGTCTAGCTTTTCATTGGGCAGCATCTGACTGGAGCATCCTGGAACGTGATTGCATGAACGGCATTGTCAAAAAGGGCCGCGCCGCGGCTAATACTGTATGCCATGGCTGTCGGCAAATGCTGTCAGCAATTCGCGAATTGACCGCTCACTTGCAGGCTTTGCGATTTCTGCATGCAGGAACCGCTCCAGTTCGCCCACATCAATCTGGCGTATCATGGATTTCACAGGTCCGATGGCCGAGGGCGCCATGGAAAGCTGACGATAGCCAACCCCGGCCAGCGCCAGCGCAGACAGAGGCTTGCCGGCTATCTCACCACAAAGAGTGAGCGACACGTTCGCAGCTCTCGCCCTGTCGGCTATGTCCTTCAGCACTCTGAGGAAACTGCGGCTCAGCGGGTCGAACCGGTTTGCGATCATCGAGTTTCCACGGTCGGAAGCCATCATGAACTGGAAAAGATCATTGGACCCGACCGAAACGAAGTCGATCTCGCCAAACAGTTCATCGAGTTGCCAAAGCAGCGCAGGCACCTCCAGCATGCAGCCGAGTTTCAGACTTGAGGGCATCGTGTAGCCGAACCGGCGAAGAGTGGCCTGCTCCCGTTCGATGAGTTTCTTGACCTGCCGGACCTCGCGCAATTCCGTCACCATCGGCAACATGATGCGCAACTCTATTCCCTCGCCGGCTTTCAACAGCGCGCGCAACTGACCTCTCAACAGCCCTGGCCTGTCCAGCGCCAGTCTTATTGCGCGCCAGCCAAGTGCGGGATTTTCCTCGTTGAGGGTGCGCCCGTACGGCAGAACCTTGTCCCCACCAATATCCAGCGTACGGAAAGTGACCGGGTGTCCGGCCGCAGCCTTGAGAACCGATCGATAGAATGATTCCTGTTCGCTTGGCCGTGGAAACTTCGACGCGACCATGAACTGCAGTTCGGTACGAAAAAGGCCAATGCCCTTGGCACCGGATTGTTCGAGCTGCGGCAGGTCCATCGCCAGTCCGGCATTCATAAGCAGATCGAACTCCACCCCATCCAGCGTGCGGGCAGGTTCGTTGCGCAGCTCACGAAAACGGGCCTGCCGGCTGGCCCGAAACCTGACCTTCTCGACATAGGCAGTCTCAACGTCGGATGGCGGGCGCAGATAGGTCAGGCCCTCCTCACCATCAACGATGATGGAGTTGCCGCTTTCCGCGACCGAGACAATGTCTGGAACACTGCCCACAACCGGGATACCCAGCGCCTTGGCCACGATTACCACATGGCTTGTCTGCGCGCCTTCTTCCAGCACCAGCCCGCGCAGCTTCTCGCGCGAATAGTCCAATAGTTCAGCCGCGCCCATGTTGCGCGCAACGACGATACAGTCGCGTGGGATTTCGTCTGCCACGGGGCCATGGGGCCGCCCGACCAGTTCGCGCAGAAGCCGGTACGCAAGATCGTCAAAATCATGCAGCCTGTCGCGCAGGTAGGGATCAGGCTGGCGCATCATGCGGGCCCGGTTGTCGCTCTGCACCTTCTCGACCGCAGCTTCTGCCGTCAGGCCATTGGCAATGGCCTCTTCCATGCGCCGCACCCAACCGCGATCATTGGCGAACATGCGATAGGCTTCCAGCACTTCGCGGTGCTCGCCATCGGCAGCGACCTCTCGCCGGTCCAGCAGGTCGTCAATCGAGATACGGAGCCGTCCCAGCGCGTCGCGCAGTCTGGCAAGCTCTTCTTCCGCATCCTCGTTGAACAGGTTGGTCACAACGACCCGTGGCTCATGCAGCACCACATAGCCAAGCCCAATGCCTTCCGCCAGCGCAGAACCCGACATCTTCAGCGGTCGCGACAGGTCAAGGCGTGTGCCCTGCTTGTTCAGGCCTTCCAGTTCGCCAGCCGCGATCAGTTCCGCGATGACCATCGCTGTGGTTTCCAGCGCCTCGACCTCATCCTCGCGATAAGTGCGCCGGGTCTGGTTCTGGACAACCAGAACACCAAGCGCGCGACCGGCGCGCAGGATCGGCACGCCGAGGAAGGAATGGAAAATCTCCTCACCGGTCTCCGGCAGGTAGGCGAAGGATGGATGGGATTGTGCATCATCCAGATTGAGCGGCCTCGCAGTGGCGGCAATCGTGCCGACGAGGCCTTGGCCAACCTTCAGCGATGCCTCGTGAACAGCACCGGGATTAAGGCCCTGTGTAGCAAAGAGCTCCAGCACATTGTCAGCCCGAAGCACGTAGACCGAGCAGACCTCCGCCACCATGTTGGCCGCGATATGGCGCACGATCTTGTCCAGGCGTTGCTGCGCGCCAAGCGACTCCGCCATTACCTCGCGGAGGCGCTTCAATAGAACGCGCGGACCTGTCATTGCGCTTTTCATTGCCAATGCGCCTTCAACCTGCTGATTGCCATTTGTCGGCCTCTCGGCAAACAACTAGCATTTGCACCCGACCCTGGCAGGGTAATTTATTTCTTGTCGAGTCCGTAAACGGAATGGAGCGTCCTGACTGCAAGCTCCACATAGTCCGAATCGATCAGAACCGAGAACTTGATCTCCGAGGTCGTGATCGCCCTGATATTGATTCCCTTCGAGGCAAGCGCGGCAAATGCCGTCGCAGCCACACCGGCATGGCTGCGCATGCCGATGCCGATAACAGAAACCTTCACCAGCCCCTTGTCACTCTGAATGAGTTCATAGCCGATCTTTTCTCGTGCCTGGTCAAGTACCCTGAGCGCCTTTTCGACATCGCTGTCGGGAAGCGTGAAGGTCATGTCCGTACGCGAGCCGTCCTCGGACACGCTCTGTACGATCATGTCGACATTGATATGCTCTTCGGCAAGTGGGCCAAAGATCGCTGCCGATACGCCAGGCTTGTCGGGAACACGGCGCAAAGAAATCTGCGCCTCGTCCCGCGTGTAGGCGATTCCCGTGACGACATGCTTTTCCACGATATCATCCTCATCGCAAATAAGGGTTCCAGGCGGGACGGCACCGTCGCTCGAATCAATTGATTCCGGCGTCTCGAAACTGGAACGGACGAAAACCTTCACGCCGTGCACCATGGCCAGTTCGACCGAGCGCACCTGCAACACTTTGGCGCCCAAAGATGCCATTTCCAGCATCTCCTCGAACGCGATCCGGCCAAGCCGTCTGGCCTTGGGCTCGATCCTTGGATCGGTTGTGTATACGCCATCAACATCGGTGTAAATGTCGCAGCGGTCCGCACTGATCCCTGCCGCAATCGCGACCGCGCTGGTGTCAGATCCGCCCCGGCCGAGCGTCGCGATCCGCTTGTCCGGGCCTATGCCCTGAAACCCCGCAATCACCGCAACCTGGCCCAGTCCCATGCGGCGGACAAGTTCCGACCCGTCAATGTCGAGGATGCGGGCCGCACCGTGCGCATTGTCCGTCTGCACCGGTATCTGCCAACCCTGCCAGGACCGCGCTTCCACGCCGATCGACTGCAGGGCAATGGAGAGAAGTCCGCTGGTGACCTGTTCACCGGATGCAACAATGGCGTCATATTCACGTGCATCGAAGAAAGGCACGTTGGCGCCAGCCACTTTGGGCATGTTCTGCACCCAGCCGACCAGTTCGTTGGTCTTGCCGGCCATGGCCGATACCACGACCGCCACCTCGTGGCCGGCATCCACTTCGCGCTTCACATGGCGTGCCACATTGTGGATCCGGTCAAGATCCGCAACCGATGTGCCACCGAATTTCATTACGATCCGCGCCATGCTGGTCCAATCGGCCCTTCAAGCGACTTTCTCTGGAGAAAGCCCGAGATCAAACAAAATCGCCCCGGTTTCCCGGAGCGAGCCTTGTCTCCATAGCGAATATGAATTCCTTCCGCAAGCAGTGACCCCGGTGCCTGGGACTTGCCTAAACCGCATCTCCTTGCCACAAGACGTTCATCGCCCAATCCCCGGCGAAGTCACACCAAGGAGCATGGACATGCAGCCTGAGCAAAAAGGGACCGTCGATCAGGCCGAGGTGGACCGCTTCTCTGCGATGGCGGCCGAATGGTGGAACCCCACCGGCAAGTTCAGGCCGCTGCACAAGTTCAATCCTGTTCGCCTGGAATACATCAAGCGGCACGTCTGCGCGAATTTCGGTCGTGATCTGCGCGATCCCAGGGCGCTCGAAGGTCTTCGTTTCCTTGATATCGGATGCGGTGGCGGCCTTCTCAGCGAGCCCATGGCCAGAATGGGCGCACAGGTCGTTGGTGCCGACGCTTCCGCGACCAACATTGCAGTTGCTTCACTGCACGCTCGTGAGACCGGGCTGGACATCGATTATCGGGCCACAACTTCCGAACAGTTGGAACGCGAAGGCGAAACCTTCGATGTGGTTCTGAACATGGAGGTTGTCGAACATGTCGCTGATGTTGGCATGTTCATCAGTTCATGCAGCGCAATGGTCCGCCCCGGCGGACTGATGTTCATTGCCACGATCAACCGGACGCTCAAGGCCTGGACACTTGCCATTGTCGCCGCCGAACAGGTCTTGCGCTGGCTTCCAAGGGGCACGCATCAATACGAGAAACTGGTCCGCCCCGAAGAGCTCGAAGCACCCCTTGTCAGCAGTGGCATGCAGATCGTTGAAACGACCGGCGTGTTCTACAATGTGTTGCAGGATCGCTGGAACCTGTCGCGGGACCTGGACGTCAATTACATGATGCTGGCGAAGAAGCCCTGACTGGCGCGCTGGCTCAGTTCCGGTCTTCAGGCAGGTCAGGCAGCGCAACGACAACTATGCCGTCCTCGATCAGTTCCTTTGCATCGGCAAGGCTCGCCTTGCCATAGATGCTGCGCCGCGTCGCTTCGCCATAATGGATCTTGCGCGCTTCCTCGCTGAAGTCCTCCCCGACATTTTCTGCAGTCGAAAGAAGCTTGTTCTTGAGTTCGCGCAGTTGCGATACGAGTTCCATCTGCTCGGGCGTCATTGCCGCCACGCCCTGAACCGCGTCCGTGCTTTCAGGTGCGGCAGACAGCTGATCAGCCTTGCTAGCCTCGATCCTGCTTTTCCGGCGAGAGGTTGAGACGGCTGGCGCCATCAACAGCTTGCTCACTTTTTGCGAACCACAAACTGGGCATGAAACAAGGCTGCGCCCCAGCTGGGCATCATAGTCACTGGATGAGGCAAACCAGCCTTCGAACTCATGTCCGCCGTCACAGGCAAGGGAATAGCGTATCATGCCGCGCCCTTCCCCACTTCAGCTGTCAGGACAGGAGCACCCAGAGGCCGGGAGTTTGCGAGATTGGGTATCTTGGCGCGTGCCTGTTTGACCTGCGCAAGATCGATTTCGCACACAAGCACACCGGGCATGTCGTTGCCCAGTTCGGCTACAACGCGTCCCCATGGATCGACGACAATCGAGTGCCCAAAGGTTTCCCGGCCATCGCCATGTTTGCCCCCCTGCGCAGCCGAGATCACGAACGCACCGTTCTCGATTGCCCTGGCGCGCGTGAGCACATGCCAATGCGCTTCACCAGTCTGGCGGGTAAAGGCCGCCGGAGTTGTCAGTATCTCGGCCCCGGCCATGGCCTGAAGGCGGAAAAGTTCGCTGAAACGCAGATCGTAACAGATGCCAAGACCCAGGGTTGCCCCGGCCGCCGATGTCATGACGACACTCTTTCCAGCTTCGTAGACGGCAGATTCGCGCCAGCTCTCGCCATTGTCGAGATCAACGTCGAACATGTGAATCTTGTCGTAAGTAGCGGCAAGCGATCCATCCGGCGCAAACAGGGCGGCACGATTGGCAGCCTTTTCAGGACCAAGTCTTACCGCAGTTGAACCGACGTGAAGCCATATCCCGAGTTCCCGCGACAGATCACCTGCAGCCGCAAATACCGGACAGGTCTGCTGGGGTTCGATCTCGCGAAAAAGGGCTGCCCGATCACGCTGGAGAAGGCCGGTCATTTCCGGCGTCTGGACATATGCCGCGCCTCTGGCCGCAGCATCACGCACCATTGTATGCATCGCGGTGATATTGTCCGCCTGCCGCGTACCGGAATTCATCTGGATACAGGCTACCTTGAGCCGCCTGCTCATGCCGCGCCGCTCAGCAGGGGTTCCAGCTTGCCCGCCCTTTCCAGCGCATGCAGATCATCACACCCACCGACATGCTTGCCGCCGATGAAAATCTGAGGAAACGTCGTGCGGCCCGACTTGTCTATCATTTCGGCGCGCAGGTCCGGGCTGAAGGTCGCATCATGCTCGACAAAAGCAGCTCCCTTGGAAGCCAGCAGCCTCTTGGCTGCAGTGCAAAAACCGCAAAACTGCCGAGTGTAGACAATCACCTCTACCATTTTTGGCGCCTTCGATGCTCAAGTGGTTATTGCATTTCATATATCCATTGAACCCGCTCTTGCAAAGGTCAGCACGTCAATGCCGCTGACATGGGCGCGGCGCAAGGCACGTGAACAGGCCTTTACAGTTGCACCGGTCGTATACACGTCATCAATGAGCAGAACCCTGCGCCCCTCCACGGCTGGTTGCCACTCGGCCGGAACCCGGAAGGCACCCTGAACATTGCGCAAGCGCTCGGAACCCGACAATCCGATTTGCTGACGTGTTGGCCTGGTGCGCACAAGGGCTGTCGGCAGATATTCCTTCCCGCAAGCATGAGCCAGCCAGCGCGCCAGTTCCGCAGACTGGTTGAAGCGCCGCGCATGCAGTCTTTGCCAATGCAATGGCACCGGCAGCACAACGCAACACTGTGCAATGAGATCGTGACCTGCCCTGGTCATCCAGCCCGCCATCCAGCGCGCCAGTTCAGGGCGGTCTGAAAACTTCAGACCGGAAACCAGCTGCCTTGGCAGATCGTCATAGCGCACCGCTGACCGCAACCGATCGAAGGGTGGCGGATCGGCTATCGCTTCCGGGCTGATCGCACCATCACCGTGGCCATGGGGAAATGGCGTTCCCAATATCTCGCAATAGGGCTGGTCGATGAAGTGCACCTGCCGCCAGCAATGCGTGCACAATCCGCCCTGCTCCGCCACGATGGAACCGCAACACAGGCACGCCGGAGGCACGGCAAGGTCGCGCACCTTCTGGGCCATTTCTGTCGCCCGTTTGCAAATGCGCCCCAACAATGGCAAGGAATCCTCCGAACCGACCCCTAAGACATAGCGATCCTAACGCGAGTTTCATGCTCTGCACAGCCATGAATTGCATCCGAAATGCAAGCTGCCAGCACCGATCACTTTGAAAACAGATACCGCGCTCTCGCCCGCCAAAGGGCGAAACGGATTGCGCTGGAAGGAGCTGACTTCATCGAAAGACGAGCAGCAGAGGAACTCCTGGCACGGCTTGGTGCCACCAATCGTGTCTTTGCCCGGGCGATCCTTGTCGGTGATGAAACTGGGCTCATCAGCGCCGGCCTGAATACCTTCTATCCCGACATCGATGTTACAAATGTCCGGGTTGAGGAGCTGGACCGCGAAGACAATGGCTTTGCACCAGCCTGTTTTGACCTCATCATTTCGGGCCTGTCGCTACATGCATCTGCAAATCTTTCAACGATGCTGATGCAAGTTAACGACCTTCTCGCGCCAGACGGCCTCTTCATGGGTGCCTTGCCCGGAGAAGGAACACTGGTTGAACTTCGCGACAGCCTGCTGCGCGCAGAGGCAGCTTCTGGCAGCGGTGCGGGTGCAAGGGTTGAGCCGTTCATCGACATATCAACAGCTGGAGCCTTGCTCCAGCAATGCGGCTTCACCTTGCCGGTCGTTGACATGGATCGTTTTGTCGTTCGCTACAGCACGCTTGCGGGGCTGATTACCGATTTGCGCGCCATGGGCGCGACCTCGACGCTGGATGCGCGTGCGAGACCCGTTTCACGAAGAGCCCGCAATCTCTTCCAACAGTTTTATCAGGACAATCATTCAGACAGTGATGGAAGACTGCGGGCGAGCTGCAACCTGGTGTTCATGACGGCATGGACCGCCCACGAGAGTCAGCAAAAACCGATGCGACCGGGCACGGCCAGCGTCAGGCTCGCTGATTACCTGAACAAGGAAAAATAGGTGTCACTTCGGCATCTGGTCGGCGAGATGGCCCATCTGCAGTTCGTTCGAGCTCCCAAGCGCGGTGACGGCACCAACGATTGCCACGCTGATGAGCACACCGATCGCGCCATATTCAATGGCGGTGGTGCCAGACTGGCAACGCAGAAATCTCAAGAACAACATTATTACCCCTCAACGCCCGAACTTGTAGTCTTGCATGATGAACGCAGAAGTTGAACATCGGGTTAACACAATGAAATAGATGTGGTTTTTACAGCTTCGAACACGATTATTTGACCAGATGATCAGCGATGTTATTCAGTTGAACTTCGCTGGATTCCCCAACTGCTGTAACTGAAGCCACAATTGCAACACTGATCAACATCCCGATGATGCCGTATTCAATGGCGGTGGTGCCTTTGTTGCATTTCAAGAAGCGCCGAAACATTTTTCCCTCTTTGGGTGGTGTCCGAAACCTGACAACAAGCGAGATTAATCCCGCACCCGTGAAGGTGAGGCTAACAAACGTGCCTAACAAAATCTGACCGTCAGGAGTTGGTCTTAACTGCTGCGGGGCCCATTAGAACCCGTTCAGCAGTCGCCCGAATCTTTCCCGGTGCAGATTTTCTGCGGCTTGTCGGAAAGTACGCTTTTGCGAATCGTATAGCGATTTGGTTCGCTGCCGACCGCACCAGTGATCACACGGTCGATGCCGAGCGCCTTGTTTTCCGCGTAGAAATCAACTGCACCCTGCAGAAGTGGCGCGGCGAGAACCGCCATCCCCAGGCCGATTGCCCCGAAAAGCAATGCAGCCTGCAAGGTTGCGCCTCCGCGCTTGTCAGCGGAAAATCCGCGCGCATGCGACTTGAACGAAAAATTTCTCATCATTGACGGCAACCCTCCGGCTTATCCAAGAAGCCAAGCCCGTCCGACAGCGCATCCGTCAGAAGGGAACGTCACCGTTAAAACTGGATCAAATCTATAAAAGATCGATTAACGATGGAATGAGAGGTTCGTCGGCAGGTGGCATCGGATAGTCACGCAGCCGGTTCGCCCTCACCCATTTGAGCGCCTGATGCTCGTGTGCCACGGGATTTCCTTCCCAGCGTCGGCAAACATAGAGCGGCATTAGAAGGTGGAATTCCTCATATGTATGGCTTGCGAAGGACAACGGAGCCAGACAGCTCTCCCAGGTGGTCACCGACAACTCCTCCATGAGTTCCCGGATGAGGCACTGCTCTGGCGTTTCGCCCGCTTCGACCTTCCCGCCCGGAAACTCCCAAAGTCCGGCCATTCCCTTCCCTTCAGGCCGTTGTGCGATCAGGACGCGATTGTCCGCATCGACCAGCGCACAGGCCACAACGAGAAGCAGTTTCATTTCGCCTTCCTCCAGTAGGAATAGCGATAGACTTCGTGCATTCCCATCTGCTGGTAAAGGCTTATTGCTGGCGCATTGACGGCAGTCACCTGCAGCCATGCTGTGCTGGCACCCCTTGCCCTGGCCCAGGAAAGCGCCCCCGACAATATTGCGCGGCCGTATCCACGCCTTCGGCAATTGCTGTCGGTTGCCAGTTCGAAGATGCCCGCCAAACCCAGGTCCGCGACACAGCGCACCGTGCTTGTCGGATGGCCATCCGGGTCTTTGGTCAGGAAAAGACCGGTCGCTCCGCGAGCCGCAGCGATCGATTGAACCAGTGCAGGAACGCCGGACGCGTCGCGTTGCTCTATCTTCATCATCGCTTCCGCCCACGCCACCGCATCACCAACCGGCTCGCCCGCTCTACCATTGCCCAGGTCGGCGGACAGGGCTCCTGCCATGACGATGCTTTCATCAAAGCTGCACCAGCCCGAACGCTGCAGGTGATCCACAAGCACGTCTGGCGCAAGCGGCGATATACGGAAGATCATTTCCTGGCCCTGCTCGCGGAACAGTTCCGAAGCCCGGGCGATCCTCGTGTCGAAGTCAATCGTATCGTTGGGATCGAGCGGATTGATCGAATTGACGCGCTTTGCGGGAACGCCTTTTGTCGTGCGCAATGCCCATGTGCCATCATAGCGCACACTGCCGGCAGGAAAGGCACAAAATCCTGCGGCTTCAAGCCGTCTGACGGTGGCCAGGTCACGCATTGCTGTGCCTACTTGACGTATCGATTCACGCTCAACTGCGATAGTCGCCATTGATCGCCACATATTCCTTTGTGAGATCGCAGGTCCACACCGTGGCCTTGCCCTTGCCGGAACCCACGCTCACCCGCACCTCGATCTCGTCCTTCTTCATGATGCCGGAAACAGTTGCCTCATCATAGGAAGGGTCACGCTGACCATGAACAGCCACCCTGACGTCACCGAACCAGATCGCAACGGAATCTCGATCTGCCGGTTCCCCTGCCTTGCCGATCGCCATCACGATACGACCCCAGTTGGCGTCCTCCCCGGCAATAGCCGTCTTGAACAGCGGCGAATTGGCAATCGAAAGCGCAATCCGTTTGGCCGACTTGCCCGATTTTGCACCGCTCACTGTGATGCCGACATGCTTGGTGGCACCTTCGCCATCTCGCACGACCATCATCGCCAGCTGATGCAGGACGCCGCGCAGCGTCTTCGACAGGAGCGTCACGGCTTCAGACTTCGCATCCCTGATCGGCTTTTCGCCGTTGCAGGCCGAAAACAGCAGAAGCGTATCGCTTGTCGATGTGTCGCTATCAACCGTTATGGCGTTGAAGGTGGGATCCACATTCTTCCTGAGAATGGTCTGCAGGATGGAAGATGCCACCGGCAGGTCAGTCACCACGAAAGACAGCATGGTTGCCATGTCGGGCTGAATCATTCCCGCACCCTTGGCGATGCCATTCACCGTGTAGGTACGTCCGCCAACCTTGAAAGTACCGGTTGCCAGTTTCGGAAAGGTGTCGGTGGTCATGATTGCCTGTGCGGTTGCCGCCCAGCCATCTTCGGATGCGCCGGTCACGAGCGCAGGAAGGGCGGCGGTAATCTTGTCGGCATCAAGCGGCTCACCAATGACACCGGTCGAGGCAAGGAACACTTCCGCCTTGCGGCAGGAAAAGGCATCGGCAGCCGAGGCTGCGGACTGTTTCACGCTTGCAACACCATTCTTGCCGGTAAAGGCATTCGCATTGCCGGAATTGATGACAACCACGCGGGCCTTGCCGCCCGACAGGTTCTTGCGGCACCAGTCCACCGGGGCAGAAGGGCATTTCGAGCGCGTGAAGACACCGGCAACCTGAGCCGGGTGATCAAAGGCAATAACTGCAAGATCACGCCGGTTGCGATAGCGAATCCCCGCCTCGACACTTCCAAGGCGAACACCAGCCAGCGCAGGCAGCTGTGGAATGATCTTGGGTGCAAGCGGTGAAATCTTGGCGCTCATGGTGACTGACCTGTTTACGGGTTGGCTATCGGTTACTTCAGCATTCCGGCTGCTTCGAGCTGTGACTTCAGCGTCTCGTCAAGAATCTCGATCGGCGCGCTGTCACGGGCGTTCCTGACCAGTTCGACATATTTTTCCTGCAAAAGCAGCTGGCGCACCTGATCCTTTACCTGGTCAAACGGGGGGGGTGTCGCATCGCGTTCATCTTCCTTGATGATGACATGCCAGCCAAACTGGGTCTGGACTGGCTCCTTTGTATAGGCACCCTTTTCAAGGGCGAAGGCGGCCGCTTCGAATTCAGGCACCATGCGGCCCTTTGTGAAATAGCCTAGATCGCCGCCGTCAGGACCGCTTGGGCCAGTGGACTTCTCCCTGGCAACGGTCGCAAAATCCTTGCCCCCGTCGAGTTCCGCGATAACGGCTTCCGCTTCTTCCTTTGACTTGAGAAGAATGTGGCGTGCACGAACTTCCTTCTGGGGTTCTGCCGCACCGACTTCCTTGTCGTAGCGCGCCTGGACCTCATCATCGCTGACCATGTTCATGGCGCGATCCTGGAAAAAAGCATTGTGAAGAGCGCGATCCCGGAGAAACGCCATTCTCGCCTTGAAATTCTCGTCATCGGCAAGTCCTGCATCCTCGGCCGCCTTGGCCAGAACCTTGATGTCGAGCAGGGCGTTGAGCACTGCTGCCTTGCGCTGTTCTTCCGGCACCTTGGCAAATTGCTCGCCCAGGTCTGCCTGCGCAAACGCCAATTCGCGTTCCGTGATGGTGACATCGCCGATCCTGGCAATGACAGCTTCCTGAGCCACCGCACTTGTCGCCATGACAGGCAAGGCCAGGCCGAGCGCAACTGCCACAACGAAAACCGTGTTTGCCCGGTTGCGGGCGGGGCGAGCGGAGAGTTGCATCAGTAGCCTCCTGTGAAAATTCCGCGGAAAACTGCGCTGTCCTGCCGGCAAACCGGGTTCGCTGCGTGATTTGTTCACAAAACGAGGACAGCGGCTCAACGTTGACAAGCCATTTGCCCCCTCTTATCTGTCCAGACACCTGTCGTCCAGAAAGTTTCACAACGCCTGAGCACTGCGGGTAAAGCATCGAGCCGGGTGTCCGGCTGCGGTTTCCTTTATCGGATATTTGCCTGATACCGTTTCAGGCAGTCAATGAGAGGCCTCAATGGGCATTTTCGGTGGTATTGCACGCAAGGTCTTTGGCTCCTCCAATGACCGGCAAATCAAGGCTTTGCAGCCGAAAGTCGAGCAGATCAATGCGCTCGAAGCCGAGATGGAGGCGCTCAGCGACGAAGCGCTCAAGGCAAAGACCGCCGAATTCCGCAAGCAGCTTGCAGATGGCACCAAGCTTGAGGATGTTCTGGTTCCCGCTTTCGCAGTCGTTCGCGAAGCTGGCAGGCGCGCCCTTGGCATGCGTCATTTCGACGTACAGCTCGTCGGCGGCATGATCCTTGATCGCGGATCTATTGCCGAAATGCGGACCGGTGAAGGCAAGACGCTTGTCGCCACTCTTCCGGTCTATCTCAACGCTCTGGAAGGCAAGGGCGTGCACGTCGTTACCGTGAACGACTACCTTGCCAAGCGCGACTCCGAGTGGATGGGAAAGATCTACGAATATCTCGGCCTCTCCGTCGGCGTCATCGTGCATGGCCTTGATGACGATGAACGCCGCGCCGCCTATGCCTGTGACATCACCTACGGCACGAACAACGAGTTCGGCTTCGACTATCTGCGCGACAACATGAAGCACAGCCTTACCGACATGGTGCAGCAGGGCTACCGACTGTTCCCGAGGGCGGTCTGGGAGGATTTGGGTTCAATCGCGCGCATGAGGGAAGACAAGTCTGCCTCCGAAGATGACCTCCGGCAGAATATTCTTTCTGCTCTTCAGCGCATCCGCAGCGCCTATTTCGGATTGGCCAACGAGGTTAAAAAATGGATTTCTACCTACCGGCTTGCTGGCGACGACGCCGCATCCTGGCAGCGCCGTTCTGATGAAATCGGATCAGGCTTTGACGATATCGATGCGATTACCATGGAAGTCCAGTCTGCCGCTAGACCATTGGCCGAGAGCGATTATCAAGGCAAGCTGTTGCAGATATTCCAGCGCCTCGATATCAGCGGCGGCGCTTCCGTGGCACCAGGCGACGATGCCGATCTCAAGCCGGTCTACAATTATGCGATTGTCGACGAGGTAGACTCGATTCTTGTCGACGAGGCGCGTACACCGCTGATCATTTCCGGCCCGCTGGAAGACCGCTCGGAACTCTACGTCACAATCGACAAGTTCATTCCCGGCATCGACCCGGACGACTATGAACTTGACGAGAAGCAGCGCAGTGTCACCTTCACTGAAGTCGGCAACGAGCGGCTCGAAGCCAGACTGCGCGACGCCGACCTTCTCAAGGGCGATTCACTGTACGATGTCGAGAATGTCGCCATAGTCCATCACATCAACAATGCGCTCAAGGCGCACAAGATGTTCCAGAAGGACAAGGATTACATCGTTCGCAACAATGAAATTGTCATCATCGACGAATTCACCGGTCGCATGATGCCCGGTCGGCGCTACTCCGAAGGCCTGCATCAGGCGCTGGAAGCAAAGGAGCATGTGGCGATCCAGCCGGAAAACCAGACCCTGGCATCGATCACATTCCAGAATTACTTCCGGCTCTATTCCAAGCTGTCAGGCATGACCGGAACGGCCATGACCGAAGCCGAGGAACTGATGGACATCTACGGCCTCGACGTTGTCGAAGTGCCTACCAACCTGCCGGTCAAGCGTGTCGACGAAGATGACGAGGTTTACCGCACGACCGAGGAGAAGTACCGCGCCATCGTGCATCTCATTCGTGAATGCCGGGAGCGCAACCAGCCGGTGCTGGTTGGCACGACCTCCATCGAGAAGTCCGAACTGCTTGCCGAACGGCTGCGCAAGGAAGGCATCAAGGATTTCCAGGTCCTCAACGCCCGCTATCATGAGCAGGAAGCCTTCATCGTCGCACAGGCAGGCGTACCGGGTGCAGTTACCATTGCCACCAACATGGCTGGTCGCGGAACCGATATTCAGCTTGGCGGCAATTTCGACATGCGTGTGGCAGCGGAACTTGCCGACGTACCTGCTGGCAAGGCAAGGGTCGAGAAGGAAGCAAATATCCGCAGCGAGATAGAAGCGCTGAAGCGCAAGGCGCTGGAAGCTGGCGGCCTTTATGTCATTGGCACCGAACGCCATGAAAGCCGCCGCATTGACAATCAGCTGCGCGGCCGCTCCGGTCGCCAGGGCGATCCGGGCCATTCGAAATTCTTCCTGTCCCTGCAGGATGACCTGATGCGCATCTTCGGATCCGAGCGCATGGACAGCATGCTGCAGCGCCTGGGCCTGAAGGAAGACGAGGCCATCACACATCCATGGATCAACAAGGCACTCGAAAAGGCGCAGAAGAAGGTCGAAGCCCGCAACTTCGACATCCGCAAGAACCTTTTGAAGTTCGACGACGTAATGAACGATCAGCGAAAAGTCGTGTTCGAGCAGCGCATCGATCTGATGAAGGGTGACGATCTTTCCGAAACCATCGAAGACATGCGCCACGAGGTGATCGAGGATCTCGTTACCAAGCACATCCCCGAACGTGCCTACGCCGAACAATGGGACGGCAAGGGCCTCAAGGAGGGCGTCGCAACCTACCTCAACCTGGACCTGCCGATCGAGGACTGGTTCCAGGAAGAAGGCATCGACGAGGAACAGGTGCGCGAGCGCATAGGCGAAGCAGCCGACAATGCCTCGAAGGAGCGCACGGATCGTTTTGGCCCCGAAGTCACCAAGTATGTGCAGAAATCAGTGCTGCTCCAGACGCTCGACCACCTGTGGCGGGAGCATCTGGTGAATCTTGATCACCTGCGCTCGGTTATCGGCTTCCGCGGATATGCACAGCGCGACCCACTCAACGAGTACAAGTCGGAGAGCTTCGAACTGTTCCAGGCACTGCTTGGCAACCTGCGCCAGGCAGTTACGGCTCAGATGATGCGGGTGGAAGTTGTCCGTCAGGCTGCAGAAGAACCGGAACCAGAACCGCTGGAAATGCATGAAAACCATCCATCGCCAGCCATGCTTGATGTCTCTGACGGCTCCTCAACTCAGGAACGCGACCCGCAAAACCCCGATAGTTGGGGCAAGGTTGGACGCAACGAGCAATGCCCCTGTGGTTCAGGCCTGAAATACAAGCACTGCCACGGCAAGTTCGTCTAAGGCTGCAAGCCTTACGCGCCCGGGTTGGATTGCCTTATCTTTTTGAGGCAGTTTTCGAGCACTGAGACGCTTTCAGCGCTGCCTTGCAGTTCGAGTTCCGCGAACCTGAGCAATGCCTCTTCATGGAATGTCAGCAATGACAATAGCTTCCGTTCGGCTTGCGGCGCCATGGATACCAGTTGCTGGAATTCGGTAGTGTAGACGGGATAGCGGCGCACCATGTCTGTCAGCAGTTCGTGCCAGCTTGCCAATGCCCTTTCATCGGCTTCCGCGATTCCCGCCGCGCGCAACGCCACCCCATCCATTGGATTGACTGAGTGCCGCTTCAGCACTGGCAGCACGGCTGCAACGGTGGCGGTCTCGATCCGAGACATGATCTGCAGTGCCTGGGCGGCCTTGCCCGTATGGTGATCGGCAAGGCGCTGGAAATAGGCCTCGCCCGCGATCTCCTCTTCATAGGCTGATTTCAGGGCAGCCTCGAAACTTTCGTACCGCCTCGGCTCCATGAATTGTGTCATGCGCTGGGACCGGCCCTATTCCTGATCCTGCGAGCGCCGGGGCTTCAGCCAGCTGAAGAAGGACTTCTTCTTCGGCTCTTCGACGATTTGCGGCTGTGCACGTGGATTTGGCGCAGGAACCGGAACAACGTCGCCGCTTGCGGTCGCAGCCGGTTCAGCAACCTGTTCAACGGGCTGGGAATTGGCTGCTGCGCTTTCGTCGCTTGCGGGTGCTACGCTGGCCAGGGAGGATTCGGGTTCTGCGGCAGTCGGACCGGCGTCCTTCTTCCCTGCCCATGCATCACGGATCGCCTGCTTCTTCAGGAATTCCGCAAATACCTTTTCATCCTTCGAGCTTTTTTCGGCATAGGCCATCGCCAGGCTTGGCGGAACGGTCGTTTCCGGGCAGCTTTCGGTTGCCTTGAATTTCGCCTTCTCATCGGCAAGACGGTTGAAGACGTAGCGCTTGTCACAAATGTCCACTTTTGGCGGAACCTTCGTGATCTCGAAATAGTCGCTGCCTTCTTTCAGCATCTTCCAGAATTCGAAATGCTCGCTGTCCTTGTGGGTAGCCATGTTTTCCGGGCTCATGCGGAATGGATAGGCCTGAACCTGGAAATTCGTCTGGCCGCCCTTGAAGGCCTCTCTTGCCAGCGTGTAGATTTCCTCGATCTTCTCGTCCGTCATCGAATAGCAGCCCGCCGAGGAACAGGCGCCGTGCACCATCAGATGCGTGCCAGTGCGCCCGAGCGCGCGGTCATATGCATTGGGAAAGCCAATGTTGAATGACAGGTGATAGTCCGAATTCGGATTCATCTGGTACGGGTTGATCGTGTAGAAACCCTCAGGTGCCTGCCTGTCACCTTCCTTGAACTTCGGGCCGAGCCTGCCGGACCACTTGCAAATCTCATAGGTTTCAAGCAGGTCATAGCGCCCGGTATCCTTGGCCTTCCAGACTTCGAGAGCACTCTCCTGCTTGTAGATGCGAATCATGATGGGCGATGACTTGGCCATGCCCTTGCTCTTCATCACCTTGACCAGACGTTCGGGAATCGGCGCTTCAGCCTTGGGATAGAAACCGCCAATACCGTCCTGCTGGCACCCCGCGATGACAAGCATCACGACTGTACCGAAGATCAGTCCTGTATTGCGAATGAATCCCATCAAGAATACCGATCAGTGATCTGCCGATTCCGTTCGGCCTGTTCCTGAGTCCTGAAGCCCGGATCATGCCAGTTAGATCGATTGTGGTTTACAGCAGGTTACCACAATTCCGGCAAGGCTTGCCCACGGGGTGAGGAAGAACAACAAAAGGGCGAAAATTCGGCAATCAGCCCAGGTTTCTGCCAATAGCCAGGAACTTCTCCCGGCGCAGTCGTTTGAGATCTTCGCCGTCAATGCCGTTGAGTTCCTTCAGGGCTTCCCGAATGGCCTTGCCGGCTTCTTCCATCACGAAGCCGGGATCGCGATGCGCGCCGCCGACTGGTTCCTTGACGATACCGTCCACGATCCCGAGCTGAACGAGATCCTGCGCGGTAATCTTCATGGATGTCGCAACATCCTTTGCCCGCGCGGAATCGCGCCACAGGATTGACGCACCCGCCTCGGGTGAAATCACGCTGTAGATCGCATGTTCCAGCATGTAGACCCGGTTGGCGGTCGCAATGGCAATGGCACCGCCAGAACCGCCTTCGCCGATCACCAGCGATATGATCGGCACCGTGAGATTGAGGCATTTCTCGATCGAGCGGGCAATGGCTTCGGCCTGGCCGCGCTCTTCTGCACCGACGCCCGGATAGGCACCTGCAGTATCGACAAGCGTGAGGACCGGAATACCGAACCTGCCGGCAAGATCCATCACGCGCACCGCTTTGCGGTATCCTTCAGGTCTTGCCATGCCGAAATTGTGCTTGAGGCGGCTTTGTGTGTCGGAACCTTTTTCCTGCCCGATGATCGCGACCGGCTGTCCGTCAAACCGGCCAAATCCGGCGATGACGGCCTGGTCTTCGGCAAAGTAGCGGTCACCTGAAAGCGGTGTGAACTCGGTAATCAGCGCATCGACATAATGCTTGAAATGCGGTCGGTCCGCATGGCGCGCGACCTGGGTCTTGTGCCAGGGCGTCAGCTTTGCATACAGGTCAACGAGTGTCTCTGCTGCCTTCTGTTCCAGCTTCTGTATCTCGCCGGACAAATCCACATGCTCGTCATTCTGCGCAAGGTTGCGCAACTCGTGAATACGGCCTTCAATATCGGCGACCGGCTTTTCGAACTCTAGATAACTACGCATTCCGGATTGTGCTCTTGAAAGTCATTTGGTGGCAGACCTGCCTGCCGATTGGTGCGGCACACTGGCCATTGACCTTTCCAATGTCAACATTAAGGCGATGTCAATAGACTTGCGCACTGGTTCATCCTTTGTTTTCGTCACCAGGTGAGCGCCTGGCAAGCGGATGATTGTCCTCGACAAGGCGTTTCAGACGTTCGTCCAGCACATGGGTATAGATTTGCGTCGTCGAAATGTCCGAGTGCCCGAGCAATTGCTGCACGATCCTCAGATCCGCACCATTCTGCAGCAGGTGACTGGCAAAGGCGTGGCGCAGGACGTGTGGAGACACGCGCGATGCGGCAATTCCCGCCCTGCTCGCCAGCGATTTCAGATCACGCGCAAACGATTGTCGTGTCACAAAACCCTCGCGCCCTTTTGCGGGGAAAAGGTAGGGGGACTGTGAATGGCGAGCATCGCCCCGGCGCACCTCAAAATGGCGCGCCACCGCCTCGCGCGCCTTTTCCGACAGGGGGACGATGCGCTCCTTGTTGCCTTTGCCGCGCACCACCAGAAAGTGCTTGCCGGGCGTGGCTGCCGTCACGGGGAGGGAAACCAGTTCACTCACTCGCATTCCGGTCGCATACAGCAGTTCGAGCAGGGCATGCAGCCTGGTGGCCCCTGCTGCCTTTCGCTCGTTTGCCTCCGCCAAGGCCTCATCGCAAGCACGATCAAGAAGGCGCGTGACCTCCTCGACACTCATGATTTTGGGAAGAGGTCGGGCGCGCTTCGGGCTGGAAAGCGTGCCGGTCGGATCATCCTGGCGCAAACCCTCCGAGAACAGGAACCGGTGAAACTGGCGAATGGTCGACTGATGGCGCGCCTGGGTCGAGGCGGCCATTCCCTGTGATGCAAGTCCGGCCAGATGATCGCGAATGATCGTCGCGCCAGCGGAGAGAAAATCAGAGTCATGGGCGGCGAGGAACGCGCCATAGGCTTCCATGTCCCTGCCATAGGACGCCAGGGTATTGGCGGCTGCGCCCCGTTCCGCGCTCATCATTTCGATGAAGGATTCAACCAGATGCTGCTGCCTCATAGCCAGCTTTCCCGGAAGGAGTCACACACCGCATCATTGCTGGACGTTGAGCTTGTCGGAAGGAATACGCACCGTCATTTCCCTCGGATTCGGCTCCACGAACGTGGCAAGCGCGAACATTCCCCCGTACACGCATCCCGCCAGTACGGCACAAGCGACGATGAATCGGATCAGGCTGGGCATTCTCGTCCGCCTCCTTCTGCATGGCTCTTCCCTTTATCCCCAACACGGCCCGACAAAGCAAGCATCCTGGCAGCGCAAGCCATAGTTCTCATCCATACTTGACGTCGCGCTGGATATGGTATGCAAACCCGGTGAAAATTGGCTGGCCGCCAGAAACGGATCAGGAACGATGAAAAGGGCAGGCAGGATCGAGACCGTCAGGTCACTGTTGGGCAGGCGCAGCCTTGTCCTTGTTGGCATGATGGGATGCGGCAAGTCGGCCATCGGCAAATTGCTGGCGTCCGATCTGGGCCTGCCCTATTTCGATTCGGACGCTGAAATCGTGGCAGCTGCGGATATGCCGGTCGCGGATATTTTCGAGAAATTCGGCGAGGACTATTTCCGCAAGGGTGAGGAAAGGGTCGTTGCCAGGCTGCTGGCCGAAGGCTCGTCCGTCCTTTCCCTGGGCGGCGGCGCGTTCATCAGCGAGGCAACGCGCAGCGAAATCGCGCAGAATGCGATTTCCATCTGGCTCAAGGCCGATCTGGACCTGCTGATGGCGCGGGTGATGCGGCGACCGGGAACGCGCCCCCTGCTCCAGACCGAAAATCCGCGGGCCACACTGGCAGCGCTGATGGAAAAACGTAGTCCGATCTATTCACTCGCCGACGTCCACGTCGAATCGTCAAGGCTCTCCAAGCGCCAGACCGGAGACGATGTCATGCGTGCGCTCGCTACCTTTCTCAAGACCCATCGCGACGAGGAAAAGATTGCCAATGATCAGTGACACGGTAACTGTTGACCTCGGCAGCAGAAGCTACCCGATCCATATCGGCGGCAACCTCGTGGCGCAGGCCGGCAAGCTGATCGCTGGCCTGCGGCCAGGTGCGCGCTGTGCTATCGTAACGGACGCAAATGTGAACGCCTGCCATGGCGATACACTGCGCGTTGCCCTTGATTCTTCCGGACTGGCCCACACAACCATCACAATCCCCCCCGGCGAAAGCAGCAAGTCATTTTCCATGCTGGAACGCGTGGTTTCCGGCATTCTGGACGCCAGGCTTGAACGCGGCGACTTGGTGCTGGCATTTGGCGGCGGCGTCGTCGGTGACCTTGCGGGATTCGCAGCTTCAATCGCGCGTCGCGGCATGGACTTTGTCCAGATTCCCACAAGCCTGCTCGCTCAGGTCGACTCCTCGGTTGGTGGCAAGACTGGCATCAATGCCTCGCAAGGCAAGAACCTGGTCGGAGCGTTTCATCAGCCGGTGATGGTCATTGCCGATACCACCGTATTGAGAACCCTTCCAGCCAGGGAATTTGCCGCTGGCTATGCCGAAGTGGTCAAGTACGGATTGATCAACCGACCGGAATTCTTCGAATGGCTCGAGGATCACCGGGCAGACATCTTTGGCTTCGGACCCTCCCTGGCTCAGGCAATTGCACAAAGCTGCCAGGCCAAGGCTGACGTCGTGGCGAGTGATGAAACCGAAAACGGCATGCGCGCGCTGCTTAACCTGGGCCACACCTTCGGACATGCGCTGGAGGGTGCCACGGGATATGACAGCCGCCGCCTGGTTCATGGCGAAGGCGTGGCGATCGGCATGGTGCTGGCTCACGAATACTCGAACCGCACGAACCTGTGTGATGCTGACACCGTTGCGCGTGTGCGCAGGCATCTCACCGATGCCGGGCTCCCAGTCTCAACGGATCAGATTCCCGGCGAGAAGCTCAACGCGGATCAACTCATGGGTTATATCTTCCAGGACAAGAAGGTGAGCAGAGGCAAACTCACCTTCATCCTTACAAGAGGACTGGGTAAATCCTATATTGCGAAGGATGTTGTACCTTCTGAAGTACATGCCTTCCTGAGCGAAAAGACCAAATCATGACGACCCAATATCTCTTCCTGCTGGCAATAGTGATCCTGCTGATCATCCTGTCAGCCTTCTTTTCCGGTTCCGAAACCGCGCTGACGGCGGCCTCGCGCGCCCGAATGCACTCGCTTGAGAAGAACGGCGACAGCCGCGCCGCACTGGTGAATCGCCTCATTGCGCGCAAGGACCGCCTGATTGGCGCACTCCTGATCGGCAACAACCTCGTCAACATCCTGGCGTCCGTGCTGGCCACCAAGGTCTTTCTGGAGATTTTCGGTGAACGCGGAATTGTCTACGCCACGGTAGTGATGACCGTGACCGTCGTGATCTTTGCCGAGGTAATGCCGAAATCATGGGCAATTTCCTCGGCAGACCGCGTTGCACTTGCCATCGCACCATTGGTCAATTTCGTCGTAAGCCTGCTTTCGCCCTTTGCCTGGGTGACCACAAGGCTTGTCAGAGCCGTTCTGCGCCTGTTCGGGCTTCGCCTCGACACACGCGCTTCCATTCTCAGCGCCCATGACGAGATTCGCGGCGCAGTCGAAGTACTCCATCGCGACGGATCGGTGATCAAGGATGACCGCTATCGCCTTGGCGGAATTCTCGATCTGCATGAACTCGACGTGTCGGACATCATGATCCACCGCACGAAGATGGTTTCCATCAATTGCGAGGAACCGGCTGACCAGGTGGTTCGCCAGATCCTCGAAAGCCCATACACGCGTATTCCCGTGTGGAAGGGTGAATCGGAGAACATCGTCGGCATTGTCCACGCCAAGGATGTTCTGCGTTTCATGGGAGCCAATGAGGACCTGTCGCGTTTCGATGTCATGAAGATCGCGGCCAAGCCCTGGTTCGTCCCGGAAAACACCACGGTGAAGGACCAGTTGAATGCCTTCCTGCGACGCAAGGCGCATATCGCGCTGGTCGTCGACGAATATGGCGAGGTCAAGGGCCTCGTCACGTTGGAAGATATCCTTGAGGAAATCGTCGGCGAGATTTCGGATGAACACGATGTCGAGGTGCAGGGTGTTGAAGCGGATGCGGACGGTTCCGTGATTGTTGACGGGTCGGTTCCGATTCGCGATCTCAATCGGGCGCTCGACTGGGAACTTCCCGATGATGAAGCCACCACGGTTGCCGGGTTGGTCATCCATGCCGCACAGATGATCCCTGACGAGAAGCAGGCTTTCACCTTCTACGGCAAACGCTTTGTCGTGATGCGTCGGGAAAAGAACCGGATCACCAAACTGCGTATCCGCAATCTGGCACCTGGAACCTGATCTGTTCAGAACCGTTTGGGTTCGCCAGGCGCATGCGCCTCTATCGCCAGCGCATGCAGCCCTGCGGCCAGTTCCTCATCGGCAATCGCATTGATGGCGCGATGGCGGGCCAGTCGGGACATTCCTGAAAACGCCTGGCTGACTATCCGGATGCGCAGATGGGTTTCGCCACTGCCGTCGAATTTTTCCTGATGCCCGGAATGAAGATGGCTTTCATTGACGATTTCCAGGAAGTCCGGTTCAAACGCCTTCTTCAGCTTGTCATGAATGGCTGACGCATGACCCATGGAAAGTCCGTTTCCTTGTTCGCCGCCCTGCGGTGGCGCTAGTGATCATCGGAATTTCTCGCGCACTGCCCGACTCAGATCGGCAACGAGACAAACAGGTCTTTTGGATAGATGCCGCCCAAATGTCAATTCTTGTTCCCACCCCTGCGAGCGCCCATAATCAGCCGATGAATCTCAAATCGAAATACTTCGACAAGATACGCATGTCCGCACGGCCCAAGCGTGAGGCCGAGCCTGCCGAGACTGTCTGTCAGTGGGAAGATTGCAAGGCGCCGGCGACGCACAAGGCACCGATGGGCCGACAGCATGAGGGCCGCTATCTCCATTTCTGTTTCGACCACGTGCGCGAATACAACAAGGCCTATAATTATTTTTCAGGCCTTGATGACGATTCCGTTGCCAAGTTCCAGAAGGATGCGCTGACCGGTCATCGCCCGACCTGGACGATGGGGGTCAATCGATGGGGAACAAGCCAGCCGGTCAACGATGCCGACCCGGTAAACGCTGCTTCGGCCCGCATTCGCGCGCGCCTGGCAGCGCGTGGGCGCGCTACCCCGCAGCCCAGCGACCGGACCCGCAGACTGCGCACGCTCGAAAAAAGGGCGCTGGATGACCTGGGATTGCCGCATAATGCAAGTGCCGAGGAAATCCGTTCGCGCTACAAGTCGCTTGTCAAACGCCATCATCCCGATGCAAATGGGGGCGATCGCAGCACTGAAGACAGGTTGCGGCAAATAATCCAGGCCTACAAGTTTCTCAAACAGGCCGGTTTCTGCTGACCGGTCACAATGCTACTGACGGCCTTGAAAAGAATTCACGCCGCATCACCGGAGGATTGGGGATGACAGAAGGTATGCCGGACACACGGATTTCCGTCCGGAAAGCATTCAAGATTGACTCGGACATCGAGGTTCCGGCTTTTTCCAAGACCTCCGAGCATGTGCCCGAACTGGATCCCGATTATCTTTTTGATCGGGAAACGACATTGGCCATCCTGGCCGGTTTCGCCCACAATCGACGCGTCATGGTTTCGGGCTACCACGGAACAGGCAAGTCGACCCATATCGAGCAGGTGGCGGCACGGCTCAACTGGCCCTGCGTTCGTATCAACCTTGACAGTCATGTCAGCCGTATCGATCTGGTCGGCAAGGACGCCATTGTCGTGAAGGATGGAATGCAGGTCACGGAATTCCGGGACGGCATCCTGCCCTGGGCCTACCAGCACAATATCGCGCTCGTTTTTGACGAATACGATGCCGGACGACCGGACGTGATGTTCGTCATCCAGCGTGTGCTTGAGTCCTCGGGCCGTCTGACCCTGCTTGACCAGAGCCGCGTCGTGCGTCCCCACCCGGCTTTCCGCCTGTTTGCCACCGCAAATACCATTGGCCTTGGCGATACGACAGGCCTGTACCATGGCACCCAGCAGATCAATCAGGCACAGATGGACCGCTGGTCACTCGTCGTGACGCTGAACTATCTGGCCCATGACAAGGAAGTCGATATCGTGCTTGCCAAGGTGAAGAGCTTCGACACCAAGGAAGGGCGCGACACGATTTCCAAGATGGTCCGGATTGCCGACATGACACGCAGCGCGTTCATCAATGGCGACATTTCGACCGTCATGAGCCCGCGTACGGTCATCACCTGGGCCGAGAACACGCAAATCTTTGGCGACAAGGCTTTCGCCTTCAAGGTCACCTTCCTCAACAAATGCGATGAACTGGAACGCCCGACCGTGGCCGAGTTCTACCAACGGGCATTCGGCGAGGAAATTTCCGAGTCGGCAGCCAATCTCGTCCTGGCCTGAAGGAACAGGCAAGCGCCATGAGTGGTACGGGCAGCAATTCGCGCACGAAATCCGGCAAGTTGCCGGATTACGAGCCGTTGCGCCAGGCAATCGGCAATTGCGTTCGCGCCATCGCCGGGGACCCTGCTCTGGAAATTGCCTTTTCGACCGACAGGCCCGGCATTTCGGGCGGTCAGGTGCGCTTGCCCGAAATCGGCAGAAAGCTGACCAGGGAGCAACTGGCCATCACCCGCGGCGCAGGTGATTCCATCGCGTTGCGCCAGGCCTGCCATGACAGCAAGGTTCACGCGCGCCATCTGCCAGCAGGCCAGAACGCGCGAGCGGTCTACGAAGCGGTGGAACAGGCGCGCGTCGAAGCGATTGGTTCCCGCGAGATGGTCGGCGTTGCGGGCAATCTCGATTCGATGCTCGAAGACCGCTATTCCAGGGCAAATTACCATAGTGCGATCGACCGTTCCGAAGCGCCGCTGGAAGAAGCCGTGGCGCTTGTCGTTCGCGAAAAGCTTACTGGTCGCAAGCCTCCAAAGAGCGCTGAGCACTTCGTTGACCTGTGGAGGGATTTCATTGAATCCAAGGCTGGCGATGCGCTGAACGAGTTGGACGCGAAGCTTCTGGATCAAGGTGCATTCGCCAAGTCCGTGCGCAATCTCATTGCCGCGCTCGACATGGGCGACGAGCTTGGTGACGACGAGCCCGAGGATAACGAGGAAAGCGACGAGGACGACCCGCAGGACAAGTCCGACGAGAGCCAGCGCGAGCAGGAAGAATCTTCCGGCGAGGATGAGGGCGACCCGGAAGAAAGCGACGCGACCAGCGAAGAGCAACAGCAGGGCGAAATGGAAGCTGCTGACGCGAGCGCCGAGGAGTTTTCCGAAGACGATGACGAGGAAGCGGAAACACCCGGCGAATCCATTCGCCCGGAATTGCCTTTCTCGAACCTGCCGCCTGACAGCGACTACAAGATTTTCACGCCCGAATTCGATGAGATCGTGACTGCCGAGGAATTGTGTGACGAGGCCGAACTTGATCGCCTGCGCAGTTTTCTCGACAAGCAGCTTGCCCATCTGCAGGGCGTCGTCGGTCGCCTGGCAAACCGGCTTCAGCGGCGCCTGATGGCTCAGCAAAACCGTGGCTGGGATTTCGATCTCGAAGAAGGCTATCTCGATACGGCTCGCTTGCCGCGCATCATCATCGACCCCATGACGCCGCTTTCGTTCAAGATGGAACGCGAGACGATTTTCCGCGACACAATCGTGACGCTGCTTCTCGACAATTCCGGCTCGATGCGCGGACGCCCTATCACGGTCGCTGCGACCTGCGCCGATATCCTGGCGCGCACGCTGGAGCGCTGCGGAGTCAAGGTCGAGATTCTGGGTTTCACGACAAAGGCCTGGAAAGGTGGACAGGCCCGCGAGAAATGGCTTCGCGCCAACAAGCCGGCGAACCCGGGTCGGCTGAACGACCTTCGTCACATCGTCTACAAGTCAGCAGACGCCCCCTGGCGTCGCTCCAGGCGCAATCTCGGCCTCATGATGCGCGAAGGGCTGCTGAAGGAGAATATCGACGGCGAAGCGCTCCTGTGGGCACATTCGCGATTGATGGCGCGCAGCGAACAACGCCGCATTCTCATGATGATTTCAGACGGTGCGCCGGTTGATGACTCAACGCTGTCAGTCAATCCGGGCAACTATCTCGAACGCCACCTGCGCCATGTGATCGATGACATCGAAACCCATTCACCCATCGAATTGCTGGCAATCGGTATCGGTCATGATGTCACGCGCTACTACAAGCGCGCTGTAACGATCGTGGATGCCGAGGAACTGGCTGGCGCGATGACAGAGCAGCTTGCAAGCCTGTTCGCTGAAACAGGCAAGAGCACATCGCGCAAGGGTTCCGCAGCCAGGCGCCGCGCAGCTACCAGATAGATTTCGATCGGTCGCCGGAGACTTTGGCTCGCCTGCTCGAACTTGTCAGACGCGCGCGGGCACGACGAATTTCAGTGCCGCACCATAGGGCACCAGCATGGCAAGGCCGGTCGCCATCTTGACAATGAAATCGCCGAGCGCCAGGGACACCCACAGAGGCGCTTCACCACCCATGAACGGCACAGCGAACGCCAGCGACCCGTCTGGCGATCCGAAAAGCGTATCGATGAAGGCCAGTGTGCCTGAGAACGCCACCGCGAAGAACAGCAATGTGTCGACGACGGATCCCAGGAGCGTGGAGATCAACGGTGCCTGCCACCATTGGCGCGCACGAAGGCGATCAAAAATGGCGGCATCCAGCAATTGCGCCGTCAGGAATGCTCCGCCCGAGGCAAGCGCGATCCTTGGGGTCGCCAGCCATATGGACAGAATGACTGCAATGACAAAGCCCGCCAGCACGACCCTGCGTGCCGCCCTGACGCCGAAACGCCGGTTCGTGAGGTCGTTGACCAGAAAGGCAACGGGATAGGTGAAGGCTCCCCAGGTCAGAATGTCCTTCAGGCCAAAATGGTCGAAAGGATACTGAACGAGGAAATTCGACGCGGCGACAACAATCGCCATCGCGCCGACAAACGGCAGAAGTCTGGTTTGGCTTTCCATTTTTTTATCCTGGGTTATGGCACCAGCGCTGTCATGGCGCAGCTACATGCCGCGCCATCAGGCAGACATCCCGATCACAATCAGGCTGCTGCTGCGCTCTTTTTCTGGATCTGACGCTTCAGCAGCAATGCCTTTGGCGAAAGCTCGCTATCGCGTGCGGCTGCCAGGAAGGCATCCAGACCACCACGATGTTCCACGGAACGCAGGGCATTGGCGCTGATGCGCATACGAACGCGCTGGTTCAGCGCATCGCTCATCAGCGTGACATTGACAAGGTTCGGGAGAAAGCGACGCCGGGTCTTGTTGTTGGCGTGGCTGACATTGTTTCCATACATGACCGCCTTGCCGGTCAGTTCGCAGCGCCTGGACATGGGCTAATCCTTGGTTTCAGTAGAACCCGCGGCGAAATCGTTGCAACAGCCGGAATGCGGCCTGGTCTGAAAGCCGAAACCCGGCCAACAGGCCCCTTGGCAAACGAAGTCCTCGGGAAAGTCGGTTGTCTATAGTGATCCATCCCCGGCGCGTCAAGCAAAAGTCTCTTTTCAGCTCTAACAGGCGTATGGTCGCGGTTCATGATGCATTCATGAGGCATTCTCTAGAAAGCCGCAATACAGACCAGTCTGCCAGGCATGGCCAGACATCAACGCAAGACACGACCACATGACACGGCCACAAGACTTGAATGCCGTGCAGGAATTCGAAGCGAGGACAGGACATGAAGTTTGCAGCTCTTACGGTTTCATTGATTGCCGCTGTAGCGATCCCAAGGGCAGCTCAGGCAGACCCGTCGCTCCACAGGACCGTGCTCGATGTCCGCTTTGCCGGACTGTCGGTGGGCAAGGCAACCTTCGACATCAGCATCGATGGTTCGCGCTACGAGATGAAGCTCAACGGGCGCACCACAGGTGTCGCAGACGTTTTCGCTCCCGGGCGCGGTGAGGTTGAAAGTGCCGGCGAGGCCCGGCCTGAACTCATTCTCGCATCCACCAACCGCACGCACTATTCCGGCAAGGACGAGAATTCGACGCTCAACATGGAGTTTCGCGACGGCGAAGTGACGAAGGTGAAGCTCGAAACCACCAAGCCGAGGAAAAAGCTTGGCAAGAAATGGGTTCCGGTACAGCCGGAACATCTGCGCTCGGTTGTCGATCCGGCCAGTGCCATCGTGATCAGCGTTGAACCAGCCCGCGCCAACGATCCACGCGCGGTGTGCGACCGGACACTCAACATCTATGATGGCGATGCGCGCTACGACATGAAGCTGTCCTACAAGAAGACCCTGCCGGTCAACACGAAGGGCTACAAGGGCTATGCCTATGTCTGCAAGCTCAAATACATCCCCATTGCTGGCCACAAGACCGGTCAGCGCAACATCGAGTACATGCAGAAGAATGACGGCATCGAATTGTGGGTGGCACCCATCGCGAAGTCACCCGTCTACACCGTGATCCGGGTCGAAGTTCCCACCTGGCTGGGCACTGTCTCTGCAATGCCGGCCTATTTCGGTTCTGTGACGAAATAGGCAGTCGCAGATCACCTCTGGCAAGTGCGAGCAAGAAGGGATAAAACGCCGCCATCCTTGGCAGTACCCGCTGTCCGGAAGATGATTTCCAGACAAACCCCGCCAGATACGGTTGAGACACGCAATTCATGAACAACGTGACAGCAATAAATCCGCAAGCAAGCGGACGCGGTGTTCTGGCTGTTCTGGGTCCAACCAACACAGGCAAGACGCACCTCGCGATTGACCGCATGATTTCCCACCAGACTGGCCTGATCGGCTTGCCGCTCAGGTTGCTGGCGCGCGAGGTCTATGAACGCGTGGCCGCACGGGTTGGTGTCGCCAATGTTGCGCTGGTTACTGGCGAGGAGAGAATTAACGCCGACGGCCGGGCCCGTTTTCAGGTCTGCACGGTCGAAGCGATGCCGGAGGAAACGGACGCCGAATTCGTCGCCATCGACGAAGTGCAGCTGGCGGCTGATCTCGAGCGTGGCCACATCTTCACCAAACGGCTGCTGAAACTGCGTGGTCGACGCGAAACAATGCTGCTGGGTGCTGCAACCGTTCACCGCCTGCTTCAGGACCTTCTTCCCGGCATCAGCATCATCACCCGTCCCAGAATGTCGATGCTGACCTGGGCTGGCCAGAAAAAACTCACGCGCCTGCCTTCGCGAAGCGCGATCGTCGCCTTTTCCGCCGACGAGGTCTATGCGATCGCCGAACTGATCCGGCGTCAGCGCGGGGGTGCAGCCGTCGTGCTTGGCTCGCTCAGCCCGCGTACGCGCAATGCCCAGGTTGAACTTTATCAGTCTGGTGATGTCGATTTTCTGGTGGCCACAGATGCCATTGGCATGGGCCTGAACCTTGATCTTGACCATGTCGCCTTTGCTCAGGAACGCAAGTTCGACGGCTATTCCCATCGCCGCCTCACGCCAGCGGAAATGGGGCAGATTGCCGGGCGGGCGGGACGTCATATCCGCAATGGCACGTTCGGTGTATCGGGACAGGTCAAGCCGTTCGAGGATGAACTGGTCGAAAGGCTGGAAACGCACCAGTTCGACGCGGTCAAGGTCCTGATCTGGCGCAACAGCGACCTGGAATTTTCCACGCTGCAGGATTTACGCGATTCCCTGGAAACCCCTTCGGCCAGCCGCTTGCTGATGAAATCTCCGCCAACTCCCGATCTGACGGCCCTTGAACGCCTGTCGAGGGATGAGGCCGTGGTTTCGGCGGCAAGCGATCTGCGCAACGTCAGATTGTTGTGGGACGCGTGCCAGATTCCCGATTATCGTCGCATTTCGCCGGGAGAACATGCCGAACTGCTACGCTCGGTTTTTCTGGATGTCAGCCGTACCGGTCGGATCGATGAAGACTGGTTCGCACGTCAGGTCGAGATCACAAACCGGGTGGAAGGGGATATAGATGCATTGTCGGCACGTATTGCACATGTTCGCACCTGGACGTATTTGTCGCATCGCGCCGACTGGATGCGGGACCCTGTCCATTGGCAGGAACGGACCAGGGAAATAGAAGACCGGCTTTCCGATGCACTGCATGAAAGCTTGACGAAACGGTTTGTAGACCGCAGGACCAGCGTCCTGATGAAACGCCTCAGGGAAAATGCGATGCTCGAAGCAGAAATCAGTGCCAGTGGAGCGGTGACGGTAGAAGGTCACCACATCGGGCAGTTGAATGGATTCCGGTTCCAGCCGGACTCTTCAGCAAGCGGACCGGACGCGAAAGCAACCGCTGGCGCAGCTCAAAAGGCACTGGCCACGGAAATCGCGAGGCGCGCCGAAAGGCTGGGTGCCGCTGCAAATGGCGACATCGCGCTGGCAAGCGATGGAACCGTGCGCTGGCTTGGTGACCCGGTTGCAAAAGCCGTATCGGGCGATGATCTGTTGCGGCCGCGCATTATCCTGCTTGCCGATGAACAGCTTACCGGACCGTCCCGCGACATCGTGCAGACCAGACTGGACCGCTGGCTGGGCCATCACATTGCGACCCTGCTCAAGCCGCTGGTCGAAATGTCTGGCGACCAGACCCTGCCGCCTCTGGCGCGCGGACTGGCTTATCGCCTGGTCGAAAATCTTGGCATTCTCGATCGCCGTCAGGTGCATGGCGAAGTACAGCAGCTCGATCAGGACATGCGTGCAGCCCTGCGCCGCCATGGGGTTCGCTTTGGTGCCTATCACGTCTTCATCCCCGCATTGCTGAAGCCGGCTCCCACCAGCTTGATCTGCCTTTTGTGGGGATTGAAGAACAATGACCCGGATGCGCCCGGCTTGGCCGAGGTTCCCGCCCTTTCTGCAGCAGGACGTACTTCGTTCCAGGTCGATCCGGCCATTCCAGCCGAGATTTACGGCCTGTGCGGCTTCCGCGTCCTTGGTGACAAGGCCGTACGCGTCGATATCCTCGAACGACTGGCTGATCTGATACGCCCTGCCCTTTCGTGGCGTCAGGGTTCAGCCCAGCCTGCGCCCGATGGAGCCGTGGATGGGCGCTGCTTTATTGTCACCCCGGCAATGCTGTCAATTCTTGGCGCCACGCATGGTGACATGGAAAAGGTACTCAAGGGACTTGGCTATCGCGGCGATGTGAAGCCCGAAGCCGAAGTGCACGCCAAGCTCCCTGTAAAACAGGCAATTGCCGAACCGGCATCTGTAAATGTGGAAGCACTTGCCGCAGCTGAGCCATCAGTTGAAGCAGATGCAGCTGGGAACGCTGTCTCGCCTGAAGACACCGCTGAAGTCCTGTCGGACGAAGAGAGCGGCAAGGAGGCATCCGTGGAAACCCCCGTGGAAATCCCGGTTGACGCCCCAGCGGAGGAAGTACGGACCATCACGCTCTGGAGGCCGGGCCGAACCGGTGCGCGATCCGAACAGGGCCACAGGCGGGAACGCAGCGATTCAAAGGGTTCGGACCAGCGTCCCGATGGTCATCCGCGCCAGGGCAAGGGCAAGGGCAGGAATGACCGCAAATTCCAGAAGAATAGCGGCAAACCGGGCGGCGGCGGCCACCAGGCTCCCCGCAGACCGGCTGTTGTGGAAAAACCGGTCGATCCCGATTCGCCCTTTGCCAAACTGGCAGCGCTCAAGGCGGCCATGAAACGGAATGACTGAGGGCTCGGACGAAAGCCCTGCGGCCCTTCGAATTGACAGGTGGCTCTGGTTCGCGCGCCTGGCCCGAAGCAGGACACTCGCTCAGAGACTGGTCAAGTCGGGAAAAGTGCGGCTCAATCGCCAGAAGATTGCCACCTCAAGCCAGATGCTGAAGTGTGGCGACATACTGACACTTTCACTGCCGCAAGGCGTTCGCGTCCTTGAAGTGATCGCAATGGCGGACCGCAGAGGCCCCTTTTCCCAGGCGCGCGAACTCTATCGCGACCTTTCGCCACCAGCACAATCGTCGCCGGATGATCCGGTTTCCATCGGCAGACCCGACAGTCGAAAGCGTCGCGAAGCCCGGTCCTTGCGCGGCAGATGGCAATGAACCCTGCTTCCTTGTGTCCCTGTCACCCGATTTGGAAACAAACATTCTTGAAGGTGGCGCTCAAAGCGGGTAGGCACTTGTCGCCCGTTGTAGCGAAGAATGGCCGGAGCGTTGCATGACCTATATCGTCAACGACAATTGCATCAAGTGCAAGTACATGGACTGCGTGGAAGTCTGCCCCGTGGATTGTTTCTACGAAGGCGTGAACATGCTTGTCATTGATCCCGTGGAATGCATCGACTGCGGTGTTTGTGAGCCGGAATGTCCGGCCGAAGCAATCAAGCCCGATACGGAACCGGGGCTCGAGAAGTGGCTCCAGTTGAATGCCGAATTTGCTGCCAAATGGCCCAACATCACCCGCAAGAAGGACGCGCCGGAAGACGCGAAGGAATTTGACGGGATGGAAGACAAGTTCGACAAGTATTTCTCCCCTGCACCAGGCGAAGGTGACGTCTGACGGGCAACGCCTTTGGGGAGCGTGCGATTAACGTTGACGGCAAATTCCGGCACATCAAGCCGGCATCGCTTCTTCGCTAGTGCGGGAAGAAATTGATTTTTGCAGAAAAATGGTATATATACACGGGAATTGACGGATTTTGACCGGCCCCAAATTCTCGGCTGGTCCATCAAGGGACAGTTGAATTCCTGACAACGGCAGAACTTCCAGGTGGTTTGTCGGACCTATAGGGTGCGCGCCTGGTTCCTTTCTCGCCTGTTGTTTCTCGGGATATTCCTTCTGCAAATCCGGACAAGTTCACGCCAGGCGTGATTGGCGGTCTGACTGGATCGCGACAAGGATTCCCGGCTGCCGGGCAAACAGGGAGTATGTGTAAATGGCAACAGCCAAGAAGACCACACAGCGGCACGGTTTCAAGACGGGCGAGTACATCGTCTATCCGGCCCATGGCGTGGGGCAGATCACGGCAATCGAAGAGCAGGAAGTGGCAGGCCACAAGCTTGAGCTCTTTGTCGTGAATTTCGAACAGGACAAGCTTACGCTTCGCGTTCCTGTTTCCAAGATTGCGACGGCAGGCATGCGCAAGCTTTCCGAGCCGGAGACAATCGAAAAGGCACTCAAGACAGTTCAGGGCCGTGCCCGCGTCAAGCGCACCATGTGGTCGCGCCGTGCGCAGGAATATGAAGCAAAGATCAATTCCGGCGATCTGATTGCGATTTCGGAAGTTGTACGCGACCTGTTCCGTGCTGATAATCAGCCAGAACAGTCCTATAGCGAGCGTCAGCTTTATGAGGCCGCACTGGATCGCATGGCACGCGAGATTTCCGCCGTGAACCGCATTTCGACAACCGAGTCGGTGGTGCTGGTGGAAAAATCCCTGGCAAAGGGCCCCAAGCGCGGCCCCAAGACAGAAGAAACCGAGCAGGAAGAAGCAGCCTGATCGCTATCCCAAGGAATTGCTTAGCAAGAAACCCGGCCTTCGAGCTGGGTTTTTTGTTCACCAAAAGGTGAAGCAGCGCCCATGTTCCTGTCGTCGTAATGAAGGCAAAATCCCTTCACCATGAAAGTGGAGGGCAAGATGCCTCGACAAGGCACAAACGCTACGCACTTGGCTAGCGCAGCCAGATCAGCACCCTATCTGGAGCGCGATGAGGAGCACCAGCTTGCGGTGCGCTGGACGACGCAGCGCGATCAGCAGGCCTTGTGCCAATTGACGATTGCCCACATGCGCCTCGTGATCGCAATGGCCGGCAAGTTCCGCAACTATGGTCTGGCCATGAACGACCTGGTTCAGGAAGGCCATGTCGGGCTACTTGAGGCGGCAGCTCGCTTTAACCCTGAAAGGGGCGTTCGCTTTTCCACCTATGCGACCTGGTGGATCAGGGCATCGATACAGGAATTCGTGCTGCGCAACTGGTCCATCGTGCGCCCTGGCACCAGCTCGAACCAGAAGTCGCTGTTTTTCAATCTGCGCAAGATCCGCAGGAAGATTGCCCAGTCCGGCACGCCGGTTTCCTCCCAGGAAATGTACCAGCAGATCGCGACCGCCATCGGCAGACCGCTTTCGGACGTCGTTGCCATGGATGCCCGCCTGTCATCCTCCGATATCTCGTTGAACGCACCAGTCTTCGACGATTCAGGCAATCCGGGTGAGCGGCAGGACTTTCTGCCTGACGATTCAGCGTTGCCCGACGAGGTAGTCGAACACACTATCGACGCGGCCAGGCACAATGCCTGGCTCAAGGCCGCGATGACCAACCTCGACGAGAGAGAGGCCCGCATCATATCGGCAAGAAGACTCAGCGAGGAAGGGGCGACGCTGGAGGCGTTGGGCCTGGAACTCGGCGTTTCCAAGGAGCGGGTTCGTCAGCTGGAAAATCGTGCCATGCAGAAGCTCAAGGTGGCGATGCTGGCCTTCACCGAAGATTCCGCCTTGCCGGCCTGATCGCGATCACTTGTCCAGTACGAGTTTCACCAGTGAATCGGACTCTGGCGATTGGCCCGGTGCAAGTCCGTTCATGAGCTGGAAGAGTTTCAGCGGGTCATCGCTTCCGCGCATCTGGGCGACAAGTGAACCCAGTGAATCGCCAGGCGCAATCTTTTTGACCCGAATGCGCAGCGGAGCCAGCGCAGCAACTTCCGCCTGGCTCATTCGCCTGAAGGAACTGGTGATGACATCGGAGACTTCCCGCAATTGGATATTGCCTGCAGGTGCTGCAGTGATGAAGCGGTAAACCTGGCTGTCGATCTGTATGACCTTGATGCGGAAATTCCACCCATCCGCCACTGCATCGGCAGACGCCGAATTCAATCCAGACGGTGACTCGGTGGAAACAATGCTTTCAGGTCGAAGGCCGTTTATCCAGCCGCTGCGCAGATATCCCTCCAGGTCCTGGCGGCGGCCCAGCACAGCTGCATCAAAGCGCGTGGCGGCATCACCAGGGCCCGTGACGATGATTGCCTTGGGCTGATTGTCCAGCCGGGAACCTTCGGGAACGGAGAAGGTGATGCCAAGCCCCGTATGCGAGAAGACCCTGCCCCTGACAAATCCCTCATCGGCAGTATCACCAAACAGCAGACCATCAATGCCCTTGAGATAACGTTCCTTGCCGCGCTCGCCTATGCCGGGCGCACCGAAGAAACGGGCATGGCGGCGCGCAAGTTCAATGCGTTGCGGGGTTGCCGGATGACTGGACAGGAAATTCGCATCATCAAGACCGCCGCCGGTGCCCGCTTTCTGCGCCTGATAGGCTTGCATCGTTTCCAGGAAGCGGGCCGCCGCATAGGGGTCGAAGCCCGCATTTCCGATCATGCGAATGCCGACCGCATCTGCCTGAAGCTCCTGCTCGCGTGAAAAGTCCGCCAGTTTGAGCTGGTTGGAAGCCAGCGCGACTTTCGCTGCGACACTGTCGCCCAGCACTTCGTGCACCACTTCCTCGCCCACCTTGACGGAGCTGAGCTTTTCCTGGCGCAAGATGGCGTGATTTGCCGACACATGGGCCATCTCATGCGCAATGACAGCTGCGAGCTCGGAAGAATCGCTGGCCAACGCAAGAAGGCCACGCGTGACATAGAGATATCCGCCTGGAAGCGCGAAGGCATTGATCTTGGGTGAATCGAGAATGGTGATCTTGAAGACCCGTGATGGATCTTCGGAAACCGAAATGAGCTGGCCGACGATGAGTGCCACGGCTTTTTCCGCCTCGGCATTGCGATATTCACCACCATATTTCGCCAGGACCAGCGGATGTTCACGCGCACCGATGGATTCCTGCGGATCGTCAGGCCTTACGAAACTGGTCGCCAGCGTCGGTTCCGCATTTTCGCCAGTAAGCCCGGAAAGCACACAGCCCTGGAGGCCGGGCATTACCAGAAGCGCACCGCAAAGCATCAGTCGATGCAGCAGTGTGCCGGCACGTCCGGTACTTTTCCCCCATTTGACTATCAATTGACGGCCTCGGCTTGGTGGCAGCGCAAATGCCTGCATACCATGTCAGGAATAACAGAATGTTATGTTTAACAATTTATCGCGCCGATTGCGGCAATTCGCAGGCCACTGCGTCAACAGGGCCGGATTCTCGCCATTTCACCCGATCAGGGCCTGCCGATCGAATAATAAGTCAGACCCTTGTCGCGCGTTTCCTCGAGCGGGTAGATGTTGCGCAGGTCAACAAGGGTCCGGTCTTTCAGGCAGCCAGCGACGCGGCGAAGATCGAGAGCGCGAAATTGGTCCCATTCCGTCAGGATGACAGCAAAGTCCGCGCCTTCGAGGCATTCATATGCACCTGAGGCAAAATGAATGTCACCAAGGAAACGGGCCGCCTCCTCCATTCCTTCCGGATCATAGGCTCTGATCGTGGCGCCACGCGCCTGCAGACCCGGAATGATCACCAGACTTGGCGCATCGCGCATGTCATCCGTGTTCGGCTTGAAGGTCAGGCCGAGAACGGCAATCGTCTTGCCTGCCAGATTTCCGCCTGCGGCCTTCTCGATACGGTCAATCATCGCATGCTTGCGATTGGCGTTCGCTTCAATGACCGCATCGACAATTGTAACGGGTGTTCCATTCTCATTGGCTGTCTTGGTGAGCGCCAGCGTGTCCTTTGGAAAACAGGAGCCGCCATAGCCCGGTCCTGCATGGAGAAACTTGCTGCCAATCCGGTTATCAAGTCCAATCCCGCGCGCCACCTGTTGCACATTCGCCCCCACAGCATCGCACAGGTCGGAGATTTCGTTGATGAACCCGATCTTTACCGCGAGGAACGCATTGGCTGCATACTTGATCAGTTCCGCCGTGCGGCGGTCGGTCACGACCATCGGCGTTTCATTGAGGTAAAGCGGGCGATACAGCTCGCGCATCACCGCGACCGCCCGGTCACTGTTGGTGCCGACGACGATACGGTCAGGTCGCTTGAAATCGTTGATCGCGGCTCCTTCCCTCAGAAATTCGGGATTCGACGCCACATCGAAATTCGCATTGGGATTTACCCTGCGGATGATCGCCTCAACCTCGTCACCGGTGCCAACCGGGACGGTCGATTTGGTCACGATCACCGTATAGTCCTCTATGAGCCTACCAAGCTCTTCGGCCGCCGCATGCACATACTGGAGGTCCGCATGCCCGTCACCACGGCGTGCTGGCGTTCCAACAGCGATGAACACCACGTCCGCCTTGCGGATTGCGTCGACCGGGTCGGTTGTGAAGGACAGCCTGCCCGCCTTCACATTGGTCGAAACGAGAACATCCAGGCCAGGTTCGAAGATCGGTATCCGTCCTGCCTTGAGCGCCGAAATCTTCGCCTCGTCCTTGTCGATACACACGACTTCGTGGCCGAAATCGGCAAAACAGGCTCCAGACACCAGACCGACATAGCCGGTTCCGATCATTGCAACGCGCATTTGGAACTCCGTTCTGGACCATCCCGGAATGTTTCAACCTGCTCGATGATCGCAGGCAAGCAGCTACCGGGTTTCGTTGCCAGCGTGACTACAGGACCACCCAATCGCGCGCAACCCGGTTTTCCATTCGCCCGTCGTGCAACAGGTCAAAATCGGGGTTGGCGTGAATTGCCTCCTCGGCTATTGATGCTCGCGTGGTCCCGTAGCTCAGCAGGATAGAGCGACGGATTCCTAATCCGTAGGTCACAGGTTCGAATCCTGTCGGGATCACCACTTTTTCATGCATTGCGAGCCCGCAGGAACGCTTCGGTCTCCTCGCGATCAGGCATTCCGAGCCTGCCACCATGGCGCGTGCATTTGATCGCAGCCGCCGCGTTTGCAAAGACAATCGCTTCTTTCACATCCGCACCTTCTGCGAGCCTCAGAGCGAAAGCCGCGTGCCACAGATCGCCCGCTCCAAGCGTATCAACCACATGAACGGCAAATGCCGGCACGTGAACAACCGAATTCCCTTCAAGATAGAAGACGCCCTGGCCGCCATCGGTCACACCTGCCCAACCATCAAATGAACGCATCGCGGGAAGTTCGCGCAGCTTCAAAAGACCTTCGGCCAACCCGCTTTCTGCCGTCATGTCCCTCAGCCCCTGGGCTGAAAAGGCAGCATGGCTGGCGAGCGCAATGGCCTCCAGCGATTCGCTGGCAGGCGCTTCCACATCCAACACTCCCGGAATGCCGCGTTCGCGCGCTATTTCCATGGCCTTTCCGGCACCTTGCGGCCAGCGCGTGTCAGCAAGAACTGCCTTGAGCCCGTCAGGCACACCCGCCGCAATCCAATCAGCATCGAAACTGATGTCCATGTCCCGAAAATTGACGATCTGTCGCTCACCCTGGCCATCGATGAAGATGGAGGAAAATGACGATTGCCTGCCCGCAAATCGCCGCACCAGCTGGCAGTCAACACCTTCCGCCAACAGTTCCCTGACGATCAGATCTGCAAGGACATCATCCCCGATCCTGCAGGCAAGATGGGCTTTTCCGCCCAGCCGTGAAATGCCAACTGCACCATTGGCAGCCCCGCCGCCGCCAACGATGCTTGCTGAATTCGCTCGGAATTTCTCCGCCGTCCGCGGCATCTCGTCGAGATTGAAAACGAAATCGAGCACCGCGACGCCGCATACCAGCACTCTGGTCTCGTGATCAGCCATTCCTGATTCCGATGCCCGTTCCAGCTTTCGAACTCTGCTCATGCAATGGCGAAGACCGCTTCCACCTCGACACAGGCATTCAATGGAAGGCAAGCCACGCCGACCGCCGCGCGGGCATGAACGCCCTTTTCGCCAAGCACCTGGGCCATCAGGTCGGAGGCACCGTTGATGACCTTGGGATGGTCGGTATAGTCCGGCATTGATGCAACAAAGCCGCCGAGCCTGATGCAGCGCACGATGCGCTCCATGTCCCCGTCACACACTGCCTTGACCTGTGCCAGCACGTTGATCGCGCATATGCGCGCAGCCGCTGCCCCTTCGTCTGTGCCAATGTCACGGCCAAGCAAGCCGGTGCCCTTCAGCACACCTGCTTCAAAGGGAAGCTGCCCAGAGATGAAAACCAGATCACCCTGCCTGACAAACCCAACATAGCTGGCCACCGGCTTCGGTGGCTCAGGCAATAGGATTCCAAGTTCCTTCAGTCGGTCGGCTATGCGTGCAGACATGGGAGCTCCTTGCTGGCAGGCGGATCAGATTCGCCCTTCATCATAATAGAGGGAAACAGAATGGACTGCCTCAGCGAAAAACAGCCACCGCTCGGCAAACAGGCCTGCGATCATCGAAATCGCTGCTACAAGCAATGTCAATTGCGGCAGTTCCATCAGCAACATGCCGGCGCAAAGAAGAAGAGGCAGGACAAGGCCCAGCGCGATGGCTATCCGACGCAGCGCCAGCGCATGCTTGCGCCCGATCTTGTGGATCATTTCGCGGGTAAGGTAGTTTTCTCCCGAGTGCGGTCGTTCTAGCAGGCGAACCTTGCCTATGCGACCAAGTCCGGTCGCCGTTTCGCGGGTCATACCGCGCGATTCAAGTGACGCTTCACTTGCGCTGCGCCACCACATGAATTTCGCAATCCATGCCACGATGAGCAGGAGGAGCGCCAACATGCCGTTCGACGCAAACGATAGCAAAGCACCATCGGAAAAAGCCGAACCGATCAGGAACCCGCTGGCCAGTGCATAGAGCAGATAGACAGCCGGTGTCATTGCCTGGCTCCATTGCGGCACCGTTTTCAATTGCCCGTAAATCATCGCCGTCGAGTAGACCGTGAGCAAGGACAGCACGGCGATGGCATAACCCAGCAGGTCGACGCGCTCTCCACTTGTCATCCAGATCAGTCCGTAGAGCGCGAACGCACCAAGCGTTGCCACGGATAGAACGCCCTCGCGCGACAGCCACGACGTCCGCCATTGCGAGAAGGCGCGCCATGCGCGTTCTGGATGTCCCAGGTGAAAGGTGGAAGATAACAGCCCGGCAACCGAGATACCGCCGGCAAGCAGGCAAATGAAAAAAACCTGCCATGCACCGCCCGGCAGCGGCATGCCCAAACCGATCAGGCCGACAAGACCAAATCCGGCGCCCGAAAGCACCGTGAAGATAATCACTGATACTGCTGGATGCATGGTTCAGCCAAGCCTTTCAAGTGCGCGATCAATCCAGCCGAGCAACCCGCCCGGCGCCGTTTCCAGTGCCTCGGCCTGGCCCGGAACATTGCTTGTTCCCTGCTTGGGCCTGGGCGGAAGATACTTGTTTACCGGCCTTGTCCCGGCTTCCGGCATCAGATCGATGCCGCCTCGCTGTGCGGTCATGATGGAGACTTCTGAATTTGGGTCTGCAAAGTCACCGTAGTGGCGCGCATTGGCCGGGCAGGTTCTGACACAGGCGGGAACGCGGTCAACCTCCTCGAGGTTTTCATTGTAGATGCGATCCACACACAGCGTGCATTTCTTCATGACCTTGGCGAGAGGGTCCATTTCACGCGCACCATAGGGACAGGCCCAGGCGCACAGCCCGCATCCGATACACTTGTCTTCCTCGACAAGAACGATGCCGTCCTCGCCTCTCTTGTAGCTTGCGCCGGTGGGACAGACCGTAACGCAAGGCGCATCTTCGCAATGCAGGCAGGACTTGGGAAAATGCACAAGCTGCGCCGGACCGGTTGGAGGCGTAACCTCGTAGGTGTGGATACGATTGAGCCAGGCACCTTCCGGCGCCGAGCCATAGGCGTCCTGGTCGCTCAGTGGCGCACCATAACCGCCCGTATTCCATTCCTTGCAGTTGACGACGCAGGCATGACACCCGACGCAAACGTCAAGGTCGATAACCAACCCGAGCTTCTTGTTTGTCTGTGCTGGCAAACTGGTCATCTGGTCCACTCCTCGCCATAGGCAACATCGCGAGGCGCTTCTTCCACCGCATTGGTCTGGGTTGGAAACTGCGGCAGGCTCACTGCATCAGGCGCTTCGGCCTTTTCGATGCGCACACGCAGATCAAACCATGCAGCCTGGCCAGTTATGGGATCGCTGTTCGCCCAGCGCATGCCGTCTTTGCGCGGCGGCAGCAGCTCATGGATGATGTGATTGAGCAGGAAACCTTTGCGCGCTTCCGGGGCATCGGGACTGAGCGTCCAGGCTCCGCTTCGCTTGCCGATGGCATTCCAGGTCCACAGCGTCTTGCCGTTCAGGGCTGCCATTGGTTTTACAGGCACCCGGATCCTGCCATGCGAGGAGATGACCCAGGCCCAGTCCCCCTCCTTCAGGTCTGCCGCCTCGCAGACTTCAGCAGGGACATACATCGGGTTCGTTCCATGTATCTGGCGTAGCCACGCATTCTGCGAACCCCAGGAGTGGTACATGGCAGCGGGACGCTGCGTGATCGCGTGAAGCGGAAAGGCTTCTTCATCGATTTGCGCGCCCTCGAACGGTGGATACCAGTGCGGCAAGGGTTCAAAACAGGTCCTTATTCGCTCGCGATGGGACTGCGGCGGCTGCGGATCCGTCTTGCCTTCTGCTGCCAACTGGAACTTTCGCAGCGGCTCCAGATACAGCTGGAACACATTTTCAACCGGCCCATCCTGCAAGCCGTTCTCGATGGCAAAGTCCTGCCAGGCAATGTTGGCATGCTTGAAGAACTGTGCTTCCATCGGCACGTGTTTCTGGAAGAAGCCGCCATTCTCGATATAGCGCTCTAGCTGCTCCGGATTGGGTTCTCCCTTGCCGGACTTTTCGCCCTTCGTACCCCGCCAGCCAGCCAATGGGCCTATTCCGGGCTTGCGTTGATGATTGACAATATAGTCGGCATAATCCGCGAACTTGGCCGTACCATCCTCATTCGTCATGCCTGGCAGGCGGAGACGAACACCCAGATCGAGCAGCGCTGTCTGGAAGCCGCGAACATCACGGTCCGGCTCGAACACCGGCCAGCGAATGGCATCGCACAGCGAATCGGGCTCGCTGATCGGACGATCCAGGATCGAAATGCAATCGTGGCGTTCCAGATAGGTCGTGTCTGGAAGAACCAGATCGGAATAGGCAACCATCTCCGACGAGTAGGCATCCGAATAGATGATCTTCGGGATGACATAGTCCCCGTTCTCATCCTTGTCCGACAGCATCGACATGACATTGCTGGTGTTCATGGAAGAATTCCAGGCCATGTTCGCCATGTAGAGGAACAGGACGTCCACCGGGTAAGGATCCCGCGCATGGGCATTTGAAATGACCATATGCATCAACCCATGCGCCGACAGCGGCGCATCCCAGCTGAAAGCCTTGTCGATGCGCACAGGGGTCACGCCGTCCTTTTCCAGGAGCAGATGACCTGGTTCCTCTGGATAGCCAAGATGGGGGCCGGAAAGCGGCGTGCCCGGCTTGCTGTCCTTGCCATGCGGCTTGGGTTGCGCCTTGACCGGCCTTGGATATGGCGGCTCGAAGCGGAAGCCGCCAGGCGTATCGATCGACCCGATCAGTATCTGCAGAAGGTGCAGGGCGCGGGCGGTCTGGAAACCGTTCGAATGAGCCGATATCCCGCGCATGGCGTGGAATGAAACCGGGCGCCCGATCATCCTGTCATGCTTTTCGCCCTTCATGTCCGTCCAGGGCTGCTCGATCACCACCTCACGCTCGAATGCCGCTGTTGCGATTTCTGCAGCGATCCTGCGTGTTTGCGCAGCCGCCACACCGGTGCGCGCCTGTGTCTTTTCGGGAGAATAGTCTTCCGATTGATACTTCTGCGCCAGCAACTGGAACACGGGAACTGCCTTGCGGTTCTTGCCCTTGAGCTTGACCTCGCCGCTCACATGCGCTTTCGCACCCTTCGCATTGGCAGAGACTGCCTTGCCGGTCTTGCGGTCGATTACCTGCGGATTTCCGTCCTTGTCCCGCAGGAAAAGCCCATGATCCTTGTCGTCGGGAGCATCAATGACCAGCCACGGCGCATTCGTGTAGCGCAACAGATAATCGAGATCGATCTTCCCGGCTCGCAAAAGTTCATGCACCACCGACAGGATGAACAGGCCATCCGTTCCCGGTGTGATGCCTACCCATTCGTCTGCAATGGCATTATAGGCCGTGCGCACCGGATTGACGCCGATGATCTTGACGCCCCTGCTCTTGAGCTTCGACAGGCCCATCTTGATCGGGTTTGAATCATGGTCTTCCGCCACCCCGAATATGAGGAACAATTCGGTCCTGTCCCAGTCGGGTGCTCCAAACTCCCAGAAGGCGCCCCCAAATGTGTAGATGCCGCCTGCCGCCATGTTGACGGAGCAGAAGCCACCATGCGCCGCATAGTTCGGCGTACCGAATTGCTGCGCCCACCATCCGGTAAACGACTGGCTCTGATCCCGGCCGGTAAAGAATGCGAGCTTGCGCGGATCCTTGTTGCGAACTTCGCCGAGCCAACCCGCAGCCAGGTTCAGCGCCTCGTCCCATTCAATCTCGCGGAACTTGCCTTCACCGCGCTCGCCCGTGCGCAACAAGGGCTTGCGAAGGCGCGCTGGCGAATAATGCTGCATGATGCCGGCAGAGCCTTTTGCACAAAGCACGCCGCGATTGACCGGATGGTCCCTGTTGCCCTCGATATAACGAACCTTGCCGTCGCGAACGTGAACATTGATGCCGCAGCGGCAAGCACACATGTAACAGGTGGTTTTCCTGATCGTGTCTGCCACCTTGGGCGATGTTTCCAGATCACGTTCTTGCTTCTGCGCCGCAACCGGCATGAGTCCCTCCAAAAAGCATATGCGGTAATGGATGTGCCCCACTCCCGCATCACATGCATTTGAGGCTATGTGAATAATCCAACGGCCTCAAGCTGCCAATGTGTCTCGCCGGTTGCACTGTCGGGCATACCGGTCAATGATCGTCGAAACATATCGGTTTGGGGGATTCGGGCATGGTGCCACATGCGATCAATGACTGGGACGATGCATATGCCAATGCGCCAAACATACCACAGGGCGATTCGTGGCCCGGTCGCTGGGAAACCGTCGCGGCCGAATTCCGCAAGACCGGCGTGGCAGGCGGCCGGATGGAAACGGATATTCGCTATGGTTCAGGCCCGCGCAATGTCTATGACCTGTTCCACCCGGCGGGCAAGAGCCGTGGGCTCGTGGTCTTTGTCCATGGTGGCTTTTGGTTGCGGCTGAGCGCCAGTATTTTTTCCCATCTGGCTGCTGGGCCGGTCGCCAATGGCTGGACGGTTGCCATGCCTACATACACGCTTTGCCCGCAGGCTCAGGTGAGCGGCATTGTCGAGGAAATCGCTGCCGCAATTACCGAGGCAGCAGGACAGATTGACGGCCCGATACGCCTTGCCGGCCATTCGGCGGGAGGGCAACTCGTCACCCGCATGATCTGCGAGGACACGCCTCTGGACAGGAAACTGGCCCGCAGGATCGAATGCACCATGAGCATTTCCGGCCTGCACGACCTCAGGCCGCTGCTCAAGGTAGCGATGAACAAGACCATCGGCCTTGACGAGAAGGAAGCCGCAGCCCAAAGCCCGGCGCTTTGCAGGCCGATTGCCGGTTCGAAAGTCATCTGCTGGGCAGGTGCCGGCGAGCGTTCGGAATTCATCCGGCAGAACGCCTTGCTGGCCAACATCTGGAAAGGCGTGGATGCTGACACGGTCGAGTATCTGGAGCCAGACCGTCATCATTTCAACATCGTCGACAGCCTCGCGGACGCCAACTCGCCCATGACACGCGCGCTTCTCGAATGAGGAGCAAAGCACCCGCATCTTGAGCTGATTTTTAGCAGCGCCAGTCAGCGTCCCCGGAATTCCGGCTTCTGTCTGGAGAAGAAGGCCTTTACACCGATGCGGAAATCTTCCGACTCCGTCAGGGCCTGTTGCAGTTTGGCTTCAAGCGTTATCGCATCCTGCAGGCGCATGCGTCCCATGTGCCGCAAGGCCTTCTTGGCCGCTGCCTGCGCCAGCGGCGCTCCCCTGGAAAGCTCTTCCGCCCAAATCATGGCGCTGTCCATTGCGGAGCCGTCCGCCACGACACGATTTGCCAGACCCGCTTCAAGGCATGTTGCTGCAGACAGTCTGCCCCCGCCAATGATCGTTTCCAGCGCACGATGATAGCCAAGTGCCTGCAGCAACTGCCAGCCGGCTCCACCATCCGGAATAAGTCCGATGGCGGCAAAGGCGAGGTAGATCTCGGCGCTTTCCTCCATCACCACCAGATCACACGCCATGGCAAGGGCACCGCCAATGCCCGCGGCAGACCCCTGTACCGCAGCGATCCATATCCGCGAACTCAGCGCCACCCCCATGATGAAGGGCTTGTATTCATTCTCGATCTGCTCGGTGATCGAGTCCGCCAGTCCTTCAGTGAGATCTGCACCGGCGCAAAATCCCTCTCCCGCCCCGCCCAGTATGGCTAGGCGGAAATCGGGATCACTTTCAACAGTCTCGACCGCCTCAAGCAACTCCCTGCGCAGGGCTGCATTGAAGGCGTTTCGCCGATCCGGGCGATCAAGCATGACCGTGGCAATCGGACCATGCTTTTCCAGGCGAAGGTTCTCGAAATGGCGCATGGCGGCTTCACGGCAGCCTTATTGCGCCATCAAGCCGGATCGTCTCGCCATTCATGTAGGGGCTTTCCACGATGGTGCGGGCAAGAGCGCCATACTCAGATGGTTTACCCAGACGTTTCGGGAAGGTGACCTGGGCGGAAAGCTCATCCACAACCTTCTGTCCAAGTCCCTCGAACAACGGCGTCAGGAAAAGGCCGGGCGCGATCGTGCAGATGCGAATGCCGTAAAAGGCCAGATCGCGTGCAATTGGAAGCGTCATGCCGACAACCCCGCCCTTTGACGCTGAATAGGCCACCTGGCCCTTCTGTCCATCATAGGCGGCAACCGAGGCTGTGTTGACGATCACACCACGCTCTCCGTCTGCGTTGGGAGTATTGGCTGACATGCGTTCGACCGCGAGCCGCAGCACGTTGAAGGTGCCGAACAGGTTCACCTCGAGCACTTTCTTGAAGATCGAATAATCGTGTGGGCCTTCCTTGCCCATGGTCTTCATCGCCATGCCGATACCGGCACAATTGATACAGGCATCAATCCGGCCAAAGGCACCAACCGCAGCATCAAGGCCGGCTTTCACGCTGTCTTCATCAGTGACGTTCACTTTGCAGAAAATCGCCGTCGGGCCAAGTTCCCTGGCCAGCGCCTCGCCCCTCGATGCATTCATGTCGAATATCGCAACCCTGGCACCACCAGCGACAAAATTGCGAACGGTTGCTTCTCCCAGGCCCGATGCGCCACCGGTTACCACGGCCACTGTATTGTCAATCTTCATGTCTTCTTTCCGGTTTGAATTGCAATTCGATTGCCGGACATTGCGCTGTCGCGCCAGCCCGGTCAACAAAAAGGGCGGCCCTTTCGGGGCCGCCCTCCAAATTTCGCGACGAAAGGATTACTTGCTTGAAGCTAGTGTTTTCCAGGATCCGCCTTCGATCTTCGAGATGAAGATTTCTTCTGCTGCCAAGTGGTCACCAGGTCCCATTTTCACATGGTTTCCTGCGATCTTGTCGTCATAGTCGAGCGACTCCATGCCCTTCTGGAAGCTTTCCGCAGTCAGGTCCTTGCCCGCTGCTTCAAGACCCTTGACAAAAAGTCCTGCCGCCGAACGTCCAAGCAGCGCACCAGTTCCGGGGAACTTTTCGCCAGTAGCTTCGGTAAAGGACTTGATCCATGCGCCAACTTCCGGATCGCCAGCGCGCGCTTCAAGATCCTGCCAGCCAGCTGCAGCATAAAACCCTTCGGTGATTCCGCCCGGCACCTTGGCAATCGCCGTGTGGAAGGAAGCAGAAGAGCCGAGGAACTTCATGTCATTGTAGCCAAGCTTCTTTGCTGTACCGAGCACGGTGATGACCTGCTTGATGCCAAGCGCAACCGTAACCAGATTGCAACCATCGCCGTTGAGCTTCTGCAGCGCACCGGCAAAATCCGCATCGTCAGGCTTGTGGGTTGTCTCACCACCATATGCCATTCCAAGCGCTTTGGCCTCATCGACCGCGCCGCCGTGAATTTCTTCACCAAAATCGGTCGGCAGGAACATGGTGCACACAGTGGTGCTGCCTTCGTTTTCCTTCATCCAGCGCACCGCAACGCGAATGGCGTCATAGTAGGATGCCGTGCCCGCATAATGCAGCGCAAGCGGCTCATCCAGCATCTGGCGCGCAGCCGAAAGCGGCGACACGTTCGGAACGTTCTTCGGATCCTGTATCTTGAACGCCGCCAGATTGTGCGGGGTACCAAGCGAGAGCAGCATCGCAAATACCTGATCGGAATTCACCAGCTTGTTGGCAAGCTGCACTGCCTTGGTCGGGTTGTAGCCGTGGTCTTCGACAATGTAGGTGATCTTGCGTCCATTGACGCCGCCAGCGGCATTGACTTCGTCGAAATACAATTGGGCTGCCTTGACCGCTGGCACGGAGAAGCCTGCGAAGATACCCGACAGGTCATGATGCCCGCCAACCTTGATTTCAGTGTCTGAGACACCCTGGGTCTGGGCAAGTGCCGGTGACGCAAGCAGCGCCGCGGCAAATGTTGCAGTCACGAATATTTTCTTCATCGTATTCCTCCCTTGTGAAAGGCCCGTTGGGCCCGGTAACACGTTGCCCTGGAGCAACATTTCTCTTCGCGAACTATCCGGATATTTCCGGTCGCTGTTCAGGCAGCCTCGCTTCGATACATCGAGTCGATCAGACCCTTGTGCTTCGATTCAACAAAGCCGCGTTTCAGCTTCATTGTCGGGGTCAGTTCCTCATCCTCTGCCGTCAGCAGGATGTTGATCAATCTGAAGTCCTTGATCTGCTCCACCCTGGCAAACTGCTTGTTGACCTTGTTCACCTCTTCACCGATCAGCGCCACGACCTCTGGGGCAGCACACAATGAAGCGAAATCGCTGAACGGTATCCGCTTCTCCTGCGCAAAATTCTCCACATTCTCCTGGTCGATCATGATCAGGCAGGTAAGGTATTTGCGTTTGTCGCCAATAACAACTGCATCCGAGATATATGGTGAAAACTTGAGGGCGCTTTCAATTTCAGCAGGGGTGATGTTCTTGCCGCCCGCGGTAATGATGATGTCCTTGATACGTCCCGTGATGGTGTAGAAGCCTTCATTGTCGACCCGACCAACGTCGCCGGTTCTGAGCCAACCATCGCGGGTGAAGGTTTCGCGGGTCTTTTCCGGATTGTTCCAGTAGCCCTTGAATACGTGCATGCCGCGCACCTGGATCTCGCCCTCTGGCGACAGGCGGGTTTCCGCACCGGGGATTGTGAAACCGATGGTCCCGTTCTTGTTCTGCTCGAGCGTGTTGATGGTGGCGACACCCGAAGTCTCCGTCTGGCCGAAACCTTCCAGGACCGGAATGCCAGCTGCGCGGAACCAGACCAGCAGCTCAGGCGAAATGGGTGCAGCACCCGTTGCTCCACGCCGCAACCTGTCCATCCCGATCATGCGTCGCAGGTTCGCCAGAACGGTGAAATCCCAGAACCGGCAGGCAATGGAAAGGCCGAGCGGCACTTTCGCATTCTCCTCGATCAGGGCATTGCGCTTCAGCCCGCAGGCGATCGCCTTGTCAAACGCCCAGCGTCCGAGCCCGGTTGATTCCTTGCGCATGATTTGCAGGCGCGAATAGATCTTTTCCCAAAGGCGGGGCACTGCCACGAACACGTGCGGCGAAACTTCCCGCAGATTGTCGAACACCGTTTCGGGGCTCTCGGCAAAATTCACGACCGTCGCGAAAGCAAGCTGGGTCTCGACCGAAAAGAGGCGCTCAAGCACGTGGCACAGCGGCAGGAAGCAAAGCTGCTCGTCTGTGTCGTGGCTTGGAATTATCTGTGACAGGGCATTGATCTGGAACAGGATATTGGCATGGGTGATCATCGCACCCTTGGGCCGCCCCGTCGTGCCGGACGTGTAAATCAGCATCCGCACATCGTCGGGCTGCGACTTGTCGATTTCCCTGTCCATGAGACCTGGATCCTCGGCAAGCACCTTGGCCCCCATGGCATACAGATCGTCAAGGAAGATGACCTTGTCGTCCTTGAAGTCTCGCAGCCCTTCGCTGTCCAGCACGATTGCGCGGATCAGCCCCGGCATCTCGTCACGAACTTCGAGAAACTTGTCGAGCTGTTCGTCATTCTCAACCACCAGAAACCGCGTGCCGGAATCGTTGACCAGATAAGCAAGCTGCTGAGCGGAATCGGTCGTGTAGACGCCAGAAGGAATTGCCCCGGCGCATGTGGCGGCCATATCGAAGTAAAGCCATTCCTTGTTGTCTTCCGACAGGATCGAAACGGTGTCCCCGCGCTTGAGACCAAGGCTGATCAACCCTGCCGCAATCTGGCTGGTGCGATCCCAATAGTCCTGCCAGGAAAAGGAATTCCAGATGCCCAGGTCCTTTGCGCGGTGCGCCGTGCGGCCCTTCTGATTGCGGCACTGCAACCGGAACAGCTTGGCCATCGTGTCACAGCCCAGCCACTGCGGCGCATCGTCGGGATGCGCTTTCCCCTGGGTCGGAAAATCATGGACGTTCATTCGATCCTTCCTCCCGCAATGCGCGATGCATCCTATCTCCAGGTCTTGCGCCGCTTCCAGCGCTTCTGCCCGCGCTGGGTATCACCCTGAACGCCGAGATAGAATTCCTGGATGTCCTCGGAAGCCATCAGGCTTTCCGCAGTACCGTTCATCACAATCCGCCCTATCTCCATAACATAGCCATAGTGCGCGGTTTTCAAGGCCACCTGGGCGTTTTGCTCGACCAGCATCATCGTCACCCCCTGCTCCTTGTTGAGCCGTCGGATGATGGTGAAAATCTCCTGCACCAGTATGGGCGACAGGCCAAGCGAGGGTTCGTCCAGCAGAAGGATCTTCGGGCGCGCCATCAGGCCCCGGCCGATTGCCAGCATTTGCTGCTGGCCGCCTGAAAGATATCCGGCCTGCTGCTTCTGGCGTTCCTTCAGGATCGGAAAATAGGAATAGACCATCTCCAGATCGCTGCCGACTTCATTGTCCGAGCGGATGTAGGCGCCCATCCTGAGATTTTCCTCGACACTCAGGAATGGAAACACTTCCCGGCCTTCGGGAACATGGGCCACACCGCGCCGCACGATGCGGTCAGGCTCCATGCCCTGAATTTCTTCCCCGTTGAGCAGTATCGTTCCCTTTTCGGGATCCATGACCCCTGAAATCGTCTTCAGCAGCGTTGTCTTTCCCGCACCATTCGCGCCCAGAATCGTCACGATCTGGCCCTTCATGACTCGCAGCGAAACACCCCTGATAGCCATCACCGATCCGTAATAGGTTTCGATGTTGAGGACATCGAGGACAGGTGCTTCCGTCGAACCGGTCGGGCTTTCTGGTTTTTTCGCTTCCTTTGCAGTCATGCTGCATCCTCCAGGCCGAGATAGGCCTCGATCACCTTGGGATGCGCCTGAACTTCTGCCGGTGTACCGGTTGCAATCGGCTTGCCATCAGCAAGAGCAAGCACACGTGTCGAAACCTGGCTGACCAGTGACATGTCGTGCTCGACCATCAGCACCGTCAGCCCCATGTCCTTCTGCATGTCCTCGATCCAGTAGGCCACGTCCTGGGTTTCCTCGACAGACAGGCCGGATGCCGGCTCATCGAGCAACAGCAGCTTCGGCCCGCAAGCCAGCGCGCGCCCGATTTCGACGACCTTGCGAACTCCATATGGCAAGCCTGCGATCATCTTGTCGCGATAGGCATGCAGGTCGAGGAACTCGATGATCTCCTCCACGGCATGACGATGGGCGCGCTCCTCGGCGCGAACTGAAGGCAGGAATGCGAGGTTCTGGATGAAGTTGGACTTGCGTCGCGAATAGCGGCCAACCAGCAGGTTCTGCAGAACTGTCGAATGATCGAAAAGCTCGATATTCTGGAATGTCCTGGCTATGCCGTGATGGATGATCTCGTCTGGACGGACATGGGTGATTTCCTTGCCGTCCATGAAAATCCGTCCGGTCGTCACATCGTAGAATCGGGAAATCAGGTTGAATATCGTGGACTTCCCCGCACCGTTCGGACCAACAATCGTGAACACTTCGCCAGCCTCGACGGAAAACGACACGCCGTCCACGGCCCTGACACCGCCGAATGACTTGGAAAGATCTTCAGCTACAAAAAGACTCACCGCATCCGCTCCGTCTTGAGATAGGACTTCTGTCTGCGGAACATGTCGCGCCGCGCCAGTGGAAACAGTTGCCACCAGATCCGGGTTTTCATCCATTGCCCGTAAATGCCGAGTGGCTCGATGATGATGATCGCCACAAGGATCACCGCAAAAATCCCCGTATCAAGTCCCGGAATGGCCGACATTGCCACTTTCTGGCGGATCAAGGTGATGATCTGCGGAAGGAAACCGATCACCGCAGCGCCGAAATAGGCCCCATGGATGGAACCCATGCCGCCCACGACAATCATCAGCAACAGCTGGATGGAAACGGTGATGAGGAAGGCTTCGTAGTTGAACGCCCCCAGGAAATGCGCCATCAGCGCGCCGGAAAGTCCGGTCACGAAACAGGACAGGAAAAAGGCGAGCGTTTTCGTGCGTGCGATATTGATGCCCATGGCACGCGCCGAAACCTCGGAATCGCGTATGGCGACGAAGGATCTGCCGGTCGATGAGCGAAGTATATTGGCATAACCGAACGTGACGATGATCGCGACCGCAAGGCAAAGCCAGTAAAACGCCGATGGATTGGCATAACGGTCAATCGACAGACCTAACAGGCTGATTGGGCCAACGAAAGTACCGCTGATACCGCCCGTCACCGGCTCCAGCAACACGATCACATCTTCTGCGACAATCCCTACTGCCAGTGTCGCGATGGCGAGGTAGATGCCCGACATCTTGAGAGCCGGAATGGCGATCAGGGCCCCCACCACGCCTGCAAAAAGGCCTGCAGCGGGAAATGAAATCAGGAAGGAAACGCCCTTGTTGTTGAGCCAGGCTTCCATATAGGCGCCACAGGCAAGAAACGCGGCATGGCCAAGGCTCGCTTGCCCCGTATGACCGGCCAGGACCATGAGCCCCATGCCTGCCACCGCAAGAATGAGAACATTGACGAATTCACCCAGCAGGTAACTGCTGATGAGAAACGGCAATAGCGCGGCAATGACCACCAGCGCCAGATACCACCCGGCCTGGTGCCGGTCCTCGGCAAGGTTGATATCGGCATCATAATCGGTTTTCTGGTGAAAGCGCATCTGTCAGACCTTCTTGCTCTGCACCTGGGCAAACAGGCCGTTCGGCCGCATCACCAGCACCACGAGCATGATGGCATAGGGCATGATCTGGCTGTAGCCTGCTGGCAGATACCGCCCGCTGAACGGCTCGACAATGCCCACGATCAGGCCACCGGCCAGCGCGCCAGGCAGGCTGCCGAAACCACCAATGACCGCCGCCGCAAATGCCTTGATGCCCAGCAGGCCGAGATTGGGATCGATCGAGCTGCGCGATGCAAACAGCACGCCCGCAATCGTCGCTATGCCGCCGGAAATGGCCCAAATGAGACCATGGATACGCTTTACCGGCACGCCCATGTAATAGGCTGCAAGCTGGTTTTGCGAAGATGCCTGCATCGCCATGCCGAGCCTTGTACGGGCGAAGAAAATGTAGAGGCCGAGGGTCAGGACGATTGTCGTGGCTATCACGAAAATCTCGTCGATGCTGATTGCCAGGCCGAGAAAGCTGGTGTTTTCACCAGCAAAGGGAGTCTCGAGCGAAATTGGCTCATGCCCCCATATGAAACCCGCAACAAATCGCAATACGAACCCGATCGCGATTGTCAGGATCACCACGGCAAATTGCGGTTGCCCGAAGAGCTTGCGGATGATCAGGGCTTCCATCAGGTAGCCGATCAACGCCATGACAAGTATGGCCAGACCAATCCCGACCCAGAAATTCATTCCCCAGTAGGCACTGTTTACAAACTGCACCGTGAAGAACGCACCCAGCATCATCAGGTCGCCCTGTGCGAAGTTGACCGACTCCGTGGCCTTGTAGATCAGGACAAACCCTAGGGCGACCAGCCCATAGACACATCCGCCTGCAATGCCGGCCAGCAGTAGCTGCGCAACTTCCAAATGTTCCTCCCTGTCCCGCCGCAAAGCTCGAACTTCAATGCCCGTTATGGTCCGGCCGGATGGTCAGAAAAGCAAGAACGACCGCAGATGGCAAGCCGCTTTTTTTCGCAATCGCCAGCCGGTCAGCCCCATTCGAGTTCCAGCGATTGCAACCCATGGAAATGGAATCGATCCGCATAAAGCGGGCGACCGGCCAGGCGCAGGCCTGAAAGCCTCTGGAAAAGAACGGGAATGGCAACAGCCATTTCCAACCGTGCCAGCGGCGCCCCGACACAGAAATGTATCCCGGCTCCAAACGAAACATGATTGGCACCTCCCCGGACAAAATCCAGCCGGTCGGGATTGGCATACCGGGCCGGGTCGCGATTTGCTGCACCCAGCATCAGCCCGACCCGCATGCCTTTGCGTAGCGAAATGCCGCAAAATTCGAAGTCTTCCATGGCAAAACGGGTAAACAGGTGAAGCGGTGCATCATAGCGCAGGCATTCGTCTGTCGCGCCAATTCCTGCCCCATCTTCGGCAAACAGGTGCTGCACATCGCTACCCGTTTCCAGCAATGCCTTTACCGCATTGCCGATGCCATGCACCGTCGCCTCATGACCTGCATTCAGCAGGAGAATGCAGGTTGTCACCAGTTCATCATTCGAAAGCCTGTCGCCAGCACTTTCAGCTTGGATGAGGCGTGTGATGAGATCATCCGCTGGGCTGGCACGCCGCTTCTCCACATAGCCGCGCATGAAATCGCCGAAAGCCTCAGTGGCTTCGACAGCGCGATCCTCAGTCTGACGGTCGCGGTTGAACTGGTACATGGCAACCATGTCATGTGACCAGGCAAGCAGCTGATCGGCCATGCCCGCTGGCACACCCAGCAGTTCGGCTATGACAATCACCGGAATCTTCTCGGCATAGGCCGGAAGCAGGTCGACCCGGCCATTCTTCTCGAACCCGTCAACCAGCGCATGGGCCAGCGCCTCGATCCGTGGACGCAGCCGTTCGATGTGCCGTGAGACAAATGCCCGGTTCACAAGGGCACGCAAGCGCGTATGCGCAGGCGGTTCGCGCTCCAGCATCGAATGGGATTCGAAACCATAAAAGGGCTTCAGCCGGTCCGGAATTGGCGCAAGCCCCGCTTCCTCGCGGCTCATGATGTGGGATACATCCCGCCCGAAGCGCCGGTCCCTCAATGCAGCATCGACACTTTGATGGCTGGCAAAGCAGCGCAGGTCGTACTCCGCCCAATGAAAGGCTGGTCCCAGCCGACGCATCTCGTCATAGACCGGATAGGGATTGTTGAAGAATTCGGGATCGGTAGGCGGCTGGGAAAAGACGGGAAGCATCATGATGCGATGCTGCTCGCTCTGGCCTTGCCCGTCAATGGTCCTTGCCGCCACAACTGCTGTTGGCCGCATGGCGCAGATGCTCGACGAAACTCCGCGACGACGATCGCTGGAACAGCAGGAGATAACGCCCGGCCTCTGCATCTTCGCAGGCTATCAACGTTGCCAGCCCTTCGAATGGTGCGCGCGCGCACGCCCCAGCCGGAAAAACTCCCGGGTCGAGGTCAATCGGGCAGAGCTTCTCAAGCACCTTCCTCGTCTTGTCTCCTTCGATCCGCATGACCACCCAGCCATCCGACTGATCGGTGAGATTGGTCAGGGACGACAGGTTTCCTGCCATCTGCCGACCTATTTCAGCGTCACCAACATGCAGGAACCACTGCTGGTTGCCGCACCACATCAGACGTGCGTTTCCATTGCCATCCACGGATTTTCCGACTTCAGGAATTGCAGGCGCGCCCGCCTTTCGCAGCGCCTTTGCCACAGCTTCCATATCAGAAGCACCTGCAGCAAGAAGATGAAGGTTTCCCTCGTTCAGTTCCTGCATGGAAAAACCCTGCCAGCGCTCACTGATGGGCTGATCCAGTCCCAGACCTGTTCTTGTGTCCAGCCTGTGCTTAGTCACGCAAACGCTCCCCTTGCGGATCGACGAAATTGGGTGAACAGATCTCAACTTCCAGGTCGCTGCCGCGCACGGCATCCACCGCCCGAACGCGCTCACCGTATCGTTCTTTTCCGCGCTTGATGAAACCAAGACCAATCGATTGTCCCAGCGCCGGCGACCAGCAGACCGAAGTCATGTATCCTTCATCATTGGCGGTGTTAGCCTCCTTGCCAAGCCGGATGAAATGCGCACCGGCAGTCAGGGTGTCCGCAGTGTTGACCACCTTGAATCCGGCAAGCACCATTCTGTCCGGGTCGACCAGAGCAGGTCGTTGCGCAAGTATCTTTCCGATGCAGTCCTTCTTTGCTGAGATCATCCGCTCCATGCCTATGTCACCCGCAGTCGTCTGGCCGTTCAGTTCCGCTCCGGTCAGGTGACCCTTTTCGATACGCAGCACATTGAGCGCCTCGGTTCCATATGGCGTTATCTGATAGTCGCGCCCCGCCTCCATGAGTACCCTGGCCAGCGCATCGCCATGGCGCGCACCAACCGCGATCTCGTAGGCAAGTTCGCCTGAAAACGAGATGCGGAATATCCTTGCCGGTACACCGCCACAAATCTCGAATTCGCCACAGGCCATGTAGGGGAAGCGATCATTGGACAGCGCACCGGGATCATCCGCCACCGCCTCCAGTATCCTGCGCGAATTGGGTCCGGCAATCGCGAACTGTGCGTAGCAGTCCGTAACGGAGTTCATGTGCACGTCGAGTTCCGGCCAATGTACCTGCTTGCAGAAATCCACATGCTGCATCACCGGTCCGGCATTGGCTGTCGTGGTCGTAATGACGAAATGGTTTTCGCCAAGACGTGCAACCGTACCATCATCCATCACGAAACCGTCTTCGCGCAGCATCAGGCCGTAGCGCACCTTGCCTACCGCCAGGCTCGACATCATGTTGGTGTAGATGCGGTCGAGAAATGACGCTGCATCGCGGCCTTTCACATCGATCTTGCCGAGCGTCGACACATCGCAAAGACCGACCGAGCGGCGCACTGCAAGCGCTTCGCGATCCACGCTCTGACGCCACTCCTTTTCGCCTTTCCGTGCAAACCACTGCGCGCGCATCCACAGGCCCGCCTCGACAAAGACGGCACCCTGCTCCTTTGCCCAGTCATGGGAAGGTGTCAGGCGGAAGGGTTTGAAGTCCTTGCCCATCAGGCCGCCTGCAAACGCTCCCATCGCCACTGGCGTGTAGGGCGGGCGATAGATTGTCGTGCCTGTCTGGGCAATGGTAGCGCCAGAAAGATCGGCAAGAAGTGCAATTGCGGGGACATTCGATGTCTTGCCCTGATCGGTTGCCATACCGAGCGTCGTGTAGCGCTTGGCATGCTCGACGGAGCGGAAGCCTTCCTGATGGGACTGTCTGATATCCTTCACTGTGACGTCGTTCTGGAAGTCCACCCAGGCGCGGCCTTTCGATTCGCCAACGTGCCACAACGGTGAAATCGAAACCGGGCTGTCCTCGGCATCCGGCACGGACACGCGGTCGCACTTGAACCCGAGTTCCTTCACCGCCTCCTGAGCCCGTTCACCCCCCTGAATCAGCGCACCATGGGTTGAAAACGCGCCGTTGGCAGCGCCAGCCACTGTCATGCCCTGCGGTGTGTCCGTTCCCGGAACAAAGGATGCGATACGCTCGTTCCAGACAGGCTTTCCGCGCATGTGGCAGGTCAAGTTCACTGCCGGGTTCCAGCCGCCTGAAACTGCCAGGCAATCGGTAGCCATGACAATCTCGTGGCCATTGGCATCCAGTATCCTTGCCGCCGAAATGCCCTTGCGTCCTTCGGTTCCCACAATCCGCGATCGCGTGAATACCGGCGTATCACCAATCGCTTCCCGCAAACGCGACACTTCTTCGGCACTTCGAGAATCGACAACCGCCGCAACACTGGCACCGGCACTGACAATATCCGCGGCGGTGCGCCACCCATCGTCATTGTTGGTGAAAAGAACGACGGACTTCCCGGCCATGGCCGCGAAACGGTTGAGATAGGTGCGCACTGCGCCGGCCAGCATCACGCCGGGACGGTCATTGTCGGCAAATGCGATCGGGCGTTCGATTGCACCAGCACACAGGATGGATCGCCTGGCGATGATGCGCCACAGCCGCTGGCGCGGCTGATGTGGCGCTGGTGTTGCCAGATGATCGCTGACCCGCTCAAGCGCGCCGTAGCTGCCCCCGTCATAGCATCCGAAAACCGTCGTGCGTGGCAGCAAGCGCACATTCTTCATGGCACCCAGTTCCGCCACGACATTCCGCGCCCACTCGCTGGCGTCGCCCCGCCCGATCTCCAGCCGCTCGCCATTCAGTCTTCCACCAGGACGAAAGTCTTCATCCGCCAGGACAACACGCGCGCCGCTACGGCCAGCAACGAGCGCTGCATGAAGCCCTGCGGGGCCTGCCCCGATCACAAGCACATCGCAATGGAGCCACGCTTTCTCGTAATTGTCCGGATCGCGCTCGCCCGAAAGCCTGCCGAGGCCGGCCGCACGCCTGATCAGCGGTTCATAGACCTTTTCCCAGAACGAGGCCGGCCACATGAAGGTCTTGTAGTAGAAGCCTGCCGTGAGAAACGAGGAAAGGCGGTCATTGATCGCGAGGATATCGAAACCAAGGCTCGGGACGCGATTCTGGCTCCTCGCCAGGAGCCCTTCATGAAGTTCAGCAACAGTCGCGCGCACATTGGGGTCGCGACGCGCGCCTTCATTGAGTTCCACCAGCGCGTTCGGCTCTTCGCTTCCTGCTGAAAGAATACCCCTGGGTCGATGGTACTTGAAGGATCGCCCGACAAGTCGAACGCCATTGGCCACAAGCGCCGAAGCAAGCGTGTCGCCCTCATAACCAGTCAATTTCTGCCCGTCGAACCGAAAGGTCAAAACACTGGAACGATCGATCTTGCCGCCGTCTGGCAGGCGGTTGACCTGCATGTTCATCGCCGTCTCCCTGCGGCATCGGACTTGCCGTCGACCTTTTCTTTGCCATGCCCTTCCGCTAGCCGGGCTGCCTTGACTTCATGTGTCACCGTGTTGCGCTCGACCACGATCCATGCGCGGCAACCACCTTCATGATACCAGAGCTCCTGGTGCCAACCGGCCGGATTGCTGCGAAGATAGACATATTCGTAGAATTCACGGCCACTGCCCGAGGCCTCCGGATCAGGACGCACCGGACCCGCATCGCCACGATAGACGAACTCGGAATGATCTCTTTCACCACATAGCGGACAGGGCAGACGCATGGATGGACCTCAGTGCAGATTGGGTTGGGCACCGCGCCCGGTTTCATCCAGTACGTAACCGGTCTCGAACCGGTCCAGCCGCATCGCTGCAGCTACAGGGTGCGGCTGATCGCGGGAAATGAGATGCGCAAAGCAATAGCCTGAAGCAGGCGTCGCCTTGAATCCGCCATAGCACCAGCCGCAATTCAAATAGAGCCCTTCTATGGGGGTCTTGTCGATGATCGGCGATCCGTCCATTGACATGTCCATCACACCGCCCCAGCTTCGCAACAGCCGTGCCCGGCTGATCATCGGCACCATCGACACACCTGCTTCGCAGACATGCTCGACCATCGGCAGGTTGCCACGTTGCGCATATGAATTGTAGCCGTCGAGATCGCCACCGAACACCAGCCCGCCCTTGTCGGATTGCGAGATGTAGAAATGGCCGACGCCAAAAGTGATCACACCCGGGATCACTGGCTTGAGCCCTTCGGTGACGAATGCCTGGAGAACGTGGCTCTCAATGGGAAGGCGAAGCCCGGCCTTGTCCATGACGCGTGTCGTGTTGCCCGCCGCGGCCACAGCAACCTTGCGCGCCCGGATAATGCCCCTGCTGGTTTCGACCCCCTTCACCACACCGCTTTCGATCAGGAAGCCGGTAACCTCGCAGTTCTGGATCAGATCAACGCCGCGCTGATCTGCCCCGCGCGCATAGCCCCATGCCACCGCATCGTGGCGGGCGGTCCCACCGCGCCGTTGCAGCAATCCACCCTGAATGGGGAAACGCCCATTGTCGAAATCGAGAAACGGGCAAATTTTCTCCAGCGCCTTTCGATCCAGCAATTCGGAATCCACACCCTCAAGGCGCATGGCATTGCCACGCCGCGCAAAGGCATCGCGCTGGCCATCGGAATGATAGAGATTGATCACACCGCGCTGCGAAAACATCGCATTGTAGTTGAAGTCCTGTTCCAGGCCTTCCCAAAGCTTCATGGAAAGTTCGTAGAAGGGTTCATTGCCGGGAAGCAGATAGTTCGACCGCACGATTGTCGTGTTTCGCCCGACATTCCCTCCGCCCAGATAGCCTTTCTCGAGCACCGCCACATTGGTGTAGCCGAACTCCTTGGCCAGGTAATAGGCTGTCGAAAGCCCATGTCCCCCGCCGCCAACTATGACGACGTCATACTCATCCTTCGGATCGGGTTCGCGCCAGACTGGCTTCCAACCGGTGTTTCCCCGCAAGGCATTGGTCAGGATCGAGAAGGCAGAATAGCGCATCGCATACCCAGATGTCGGTTTTCATGGGGACATTGCCAGTGCCATCACGTTTACAGCAAGAATAAAACGCCGCCAAAGCGGAAAAACTCGCCAACACTCGAATGACCTGAGGCCGGGCCCTGCCAAATCGCCGCACGCTTTTTTCGACTGTAAACGCCAATGGCGGCTTTCGCGACCAGATCACCTGATATAGGTTCGCTCCATGAGTGACAAGGCGGACGGGAAAGACCGGCTGGACATCCATAACTCGGACGTACCCGAACTGTGCTTTGCTTGCGAAGCGCGGCACAAGGGCATTTGTGGCGCGCTCACGCCGAACCAGCTCGTGCGATTGAACAAGCATTCCAACTTGCGCGTCGTCAACGCCGGTTCCGAAATGATCGGCGATCAGGAGGCAGTGAGTTCCTACTCGAACGTCCTGGCCGGTGTGGTCAAGCTGACAAAGACCATGGCCGACGGGCGGCAGCAGATCGTTGGGCTGCAATTCGCGCCGGACTTCCTGGGGCGCCCATTTCATGCATCCAGCATGGTTGGCGCCGAAGCCGCATCACATGTTCAGCTCTGCACCTTTCCCAAGTCGGTTCTCGAATCGATGATTCGCGAGCAGCCAGAACTGGAGCACCGCCTTCACAAGCAGGCTCTGAAGGAGCTTGACGAAGCGCGTGACTGGATGCTCGCACTGGGTCGCAAGACGGCTGGTGAAAAGGTTGCAAGCTTCCTTCACATGATCGCACGAAACATCGATCCCGACAGCATCGGCAGGGGTGAAAAGTCGATCAAGTTCGATTTGCCACTGACTCGCGCCGACATGGCCGATTTTCTCGGCCTGACCATCGAGACAGTCAGCCGCCAGATGACGCGGCTGCGAAAGGCCGGCATCATCGAGATTGAAAGCAACCGCCATCTCACAGTGCCAGACATGGACCGTCTGGAGCGGGTGAGCGGTATCTGACGCAGCTCAAACGCCTGCCGAATGGCGCGCCTTTCCCGAATTCAGATAGGCATCGAACCTGGCCGCCGCCGCACGTGCAAATGGTTTTCCTTCGTCTGGAATGACGAAGTTTGACCCCGCAGCAACCAGCAGCCCCTCTTCGTCATTGCGCGCAAGATCTTCGGCTTGCGCAAGCACTTCGTCCGCAGCACCGGCAAATTCCTGCCTGAGTTCTGCACTGTCGATCTCGAAATTGCACATCAGCATTTCAATGACACGACCCCGAATTCTGTCATCCAGCGACAAGGTGAACCCACGCGAAACAGGAAGCTGGCCGGCTTTGACGGCCTGAAGATAGTTTCCTGTCGCGGGAATGTTCTGGACATGGCCCTGTGGCAACTTGCCGATGGACGACGCTCCCATCCCCAGCAGCACGTCGCAGGGATCGTCGGTATAGCCCTGGAAATTGCGCCGCAGGGTCTTGTCGCGCGCCGCCCTGGCCAGACTGTCCTTGGGAAGCGCGAAATGATCTATGCCAACGGCCTCGTAGCCGGAGCTGGTCAGGAATGCAGCAGCAGCCTGGGCCTGCTCGAACCGCATTTCCACATCCGGCAGGAAATCCTCGTTTATCATCCGCTGGTGGGCCTTCATCCATGGGACATGGGCGTAGCCGAACATGGCGATGCGGTCCGGTTTGAGTGACACCACTTTGGCCAGCGTCCTGAGCACCGAATCGGTGGTCTGATGAGGAAGGCCATAGAGCGCATCAATGTTGAGTGAGCGCGCGCCAGCATTGCGAAGCTCGCAGACAACCCTTTCGGTATCCTCGAAGGTCTGCACCCGATTGATCGCCTGCTGCACATTCGGGTCGAAATCCTGCACCCCGATGCTCGCGCGATTGAGGCCCAGCGCCTTCAACCCAGCATAATCGGCACCGCCCATGTCGGATGGATCAATCTCGACGCTGGTTCTGGTCAGTTCCGTAACCTCGAAGCGGTGACGGATCGTCTTGCCGATACGTTCCATGTCGTCATTGCTGAGCATGCTGGGTGATCCGCCGCCCAGGTGAATTTCCCGCACCCCAAGCCGCTTGCCCGCAGCGTCGGCAACAAGGTTGATTTCCTTGCACAAGATTTCGACATAGGTCGCCACCGGCTCATATTTGAGCGTGTGCTTGGTGTTGCAACCACAAAACCAGCACAGCCGGTCGCAGTAGGGAATGTGTAGGTAGAGCGATACGTCCGTGTCCTGGCCGACGCTGGCAAGCCAGTCACGATAGAGCGTATCGTTCATTTCATCATTGAAATGAGGCGCAGTGGGGTAGCTCGTGTAGCGCGGCACGGCGGCACCCAGCCTTGCGATGCGGGAAGACTGACCCGCCTTGACATGCTGGTTCATGAAAGTTTCCGAGCCTCGCTGATCATGGGAAGGATATGTTCCTGCTCAAAGGCGATGTGGCGGCGCAGGCCTTCGAAAAACCCTCGCAGTAGATATCCGGTCGCATCTGCGGTGCGCCTGCTGGTGCACATGGCACAATCCAACAGTTCGCTGCTGACCTCTTCGCTGTAGCTTTCATCTTCCCAATGTTCATAGCGCAGGCGTTCAAGGCTGGCGGCAAGGTTCTTGTCACCGGGGCGAAGCATCAGCAGGAACGGAAACAGTTCGTCATTCTCAAGCGAATGCGCGCGCGCCAGTATCTGCGGCAGCGCTCGCGCCATGGCCAGGCACATTTTCGGATCAACATCGTCCGGCAGTGAATCGGCTATCGCTTCAAGGTCCGCGCACAGCTTCAGCTTGTTCGCATGAACAGCCCTGACGCGAGCTTCCAGTCCATCGCTGTCCATGGGCTCACCAGACATTGGAGGCATGGCCTGCTTTTCGTGCGAAGCCGATACGATGCTTTTCATGAGACCTCCCAAGCCTGCTGCCTGCGCGCTCGGATAACGATGCTTGTGACATGGCGACAAGATGAGGGTTAAGGCCCGGAACCACATTGACCCAGATCAAGGCAGCACCCGCTTGCTCGGACCATTGTCCGCCCGTCGGTGACACAGGTGGGTGCATGCAGAATCGCGTGTGCGTTTTCCGGGATGTGCGCATCGACGGGATCGAAGAGGCACGGCGCACTCCCGCGCTGTTCATGGACCCAATTGAGGCCCTGTTGAGGACTGAACCATGAAAAACATTACCGAATCGATTGTCCTGACGCTGGCGGCATTCCTGGCGCTCATGGGTGCCGCTTTTGCACAGGACGATCTCTTCCGCGCCCACGCTTGGGTGCTTTTCTTTGTGCTGGCTGCCAGCACGATCTTCATGCTGCGCCGCGTGAAGGTTGCTAGAACGGAACCGGCCTCACAGTCGGAATACATGGACGGGCCGACCCGCTACGGCGCGATCGCGACCCTGTTCTGGGGGATAGCCGGTTTTCTGGTCGGCGTGATCATTGCGGCCCAGCTTGCCTGGCCCGACCTTAACATCGAGCCCTGGCTCAATTTCGGTCGGCTGCGCCCGCTGCACACGTCTGCGGTCATTTTCGCATTCGGCGGCAACGCACTTCTGGCCACTTCCTTCTATGTCGTGCAGCGCACCACTCGGGCGCGGCTTTTCGGTGGGGATCTCGCCTGGTTCGTCTTCTGGGGATATCAGCTCTTCATCGTGATGGCCGCCACGGGATACCTGCTCGGCATTACCGAAGGACGCGAATATGCCGAGCCTGAATGGTATGTGGACATCTGGATCACGATAGTCTGGGTCTGCTACCTGCTGGTGTTCCTGGGCACGCTTTTCAAGCGCAAGGAACCACATATCTATGTGGCCAACTGGTTCTACCTTTCCTTCATCGTCACCATCGCGATGCTGCATGTGGTCAACAACCTCTCCATGCCGGTATCCTTCCTGGGCACGAAAAGCTATTCCGCCTTTGCCGGAGTGCAGGACGCCCTCACACAGTGGTGGTATGGACACAATGCGGTCGGCTTCTTCCTGACCGCCGGCTTCCTTGGCATGATGTACTACTTCATGCCCAAGCAGGCTGGCCGCCCGGTATATTCCTACCGTCTTTCCATCGTGCACTTCTGGGCCCTGATCTTCCTCTACATCTGGGCAGGCCCACACCATCTGCACTACACCGCGCTTCCCGACTGGGCACAGACCCTCGGCATGGTCTTCTCCATCATGCTGTGGATGCCTTCATGGGGTGGCATGATCAACGGCCTGATGACGCTTTCCGGCGCATGGGACAAGATCCGTACTGATCCCATCATTCGCATGATGGTCATCGCGGTAGCCTTCTACGGCATGTCCACATTCGAAGGTCCGATGATGTCGATCAAGGCTGTCAACTCGCTCAGCCACTATACCGACTGGACAATCGGCCACGTGCACTCTGGTGCATTGGGATGGGTTGGGATGATCTCCTTCTCGGCGATCTACTATCTCGTACCGAAACTGTGGAACCGCGAACGGCTGTACTCGCTGCGCATGGTCAACTGGCACTTCTGGCTCGCTACGCTGGGAATCGTCATCTACGCAGCGGTCATGTGGGTATCGGGCATCATGCAGGGACTGATGTGGCGCGAATACGACCAGGAAGGTTTCCTTGTCTACTCGTTCGCAGAGTCCGTCGCAGAGATGCACCCCTACTATGTCATGCGCATGATTGGCGGAGCCATGTACCTCGTCGGTGCACTGGTTATGGCCTGGAACATCGCAATGACCATCCTCGGACATGAACGTTCTGAAAAGGCGTTTGATGCACCGGCGATGCAGCCTGCCGAATAAGGAGGACTGTCATGTCTATACTCGACAAACACCAAAAGATCGAAACCAATGCCAGCCTCCTGCTCGTGCTTTCCCTGGTAGTCGTCACAATCGGCGGCATCGTGGAAATCGCACCGCTCTTCTGGATCGACAACACGATCGAGAAGGCTGAAGGCGTGAGGCCATACTCACCGCTGGAACTGGCGGGCCGCAACATCTATGTGCGGGAAGGCTGCTATCTGTGTCACAGCCAGATGATCCGTCCTTTCAGGGACGAGGTCGAACGCTATGGCCACTATAGCCTTGCTGCGGAATCGATGTACGACCATCCATTCCAGTGGGGATCGAAGAGGACCGGACCGGACCTCGCACGTGTCGGCGACCGCTATTCGAACGAATGGCACGTCCAGCACCTTGTCGAACCCCGTTCGGTCGTGCCGGAATCAATCATGCCAAGCTACGCCTTCCTGGCGTCCACTCCGCTCAACATGGGTGATGCCTCGGCACACCTGAAGGCGAACAGGGTGGTCGGCGTCCCTTACACGGACGAAATGGTTGAGAACGCCGCGGCTGACCTTGCAGCACAGGCTGATCCGGATGCCGATACCAGCGGAATTGAGGCTCGTTACCCCAAGGCCAAGCTGGGGGACTTTGATGGCAATCCTGCCGAGCTGACGGAAATGGACGCCCTGGTTGCGTATCTCCAGATGCTCGGAACCCTGGTCGACTTCTCTGCCTATCAGGCAGACCAGAACTACCGGTAACAGGAGGACATCATGGAATACGAAACATTTCGGCATTTCGCAGACAGCTTCGGCCTCGTCTATCTGGTGATCCTGTTCGTAGGCATCGTTTTCTGGACTTTCCGGCCCTCGGGCCGGAAAGCATCCGCCGAAGCCGCGCAGATCCCGCTCAAAGAGGATTGAGAAAATGAGCAACAAGGAAATCGACAAGATCAGCGGCACCGAGACGACCGGCCATGAATGGGACGGTATCAAGGAGCTGAACACGCCGCTGCCGCGCTGGTGGTTGTGGACCTTCTATGCCACGATTATCTGGGCAATCGGATACGCCATCTGGTATCCGGCAATTCCGCTTTCGAATTCTGCAACACCAGGCATCGGTGGATATTCCAGCCGCGCTGAAGTGGCCAAGGAACTCGCAGCGGCAGAGGCAGCCAAGGGCGACATGTTCGCCAAGATCGCCTCTTCCGATGTTTCGGCGATACTCGAGAACGAGGAATTGTCGCGCTTCGCGGTCGCTGGCGGAAAGTCGGCCTTCAAGGTCTACTGCTCGCAGTGCCACGGCTCTGGTGCCCAAGGTGCGGTCGGCTATCCGAACCTCAACGACGATGACTGGCTGTGGGGCGGAACAATCGACGAGATCTTCGCCACCATCAACCATGGCGTCCGCTATGCAGGCAATGACGATACACGTACATCGGAAATGCCGGCTTTCGGTCGCGACGAGTTGCTGGACAAGGATCAGATCGATCAGGTGACGAACCATGTTCTGGCACTTGCCGGTCTTGAGAATGATGCAGCGAAAGCCGCAGGCGGCGCAGCAGTCTACGGCGACAATTGCGCAGCCTGCCACGGTGAGGATGCCAAAGGCGATCAGGCTCTGGGCGCACCAAACCTGGCGGACAGCATCTGGCTGAACGGAAATGGGGCAGACGCCATTGCGGCCCAGGTTTCCAATCCAAAGCACGGCGTAATGCCGGCCTGGGGCGCAAGGCTGGGTGAACCGACAGTCAAGCAGCTTGCTGTCTATGTTCATTCGCTTGGTGGCGGTCTGTAAGTTCACCGCACATTACAATCGCAAAGGGCCCGTTCGCGGGCCCTTTTCATTTGAAAAGGTAGAATGCCTCACATTCTTTTAACTGCTTGATTGCTACTGTCCGCCTCGTTTCAATCAGCTTGATGGGGATCAGGTGGAATATTCGCACAAGGCAGGCAGCACAGGCGCCAACACCACACAATTGATGAAGACGGCGGTTCTGCCGGTTTTTGTCATCACCATTTTTCTCAGCGCTTTCCTGCTGTTCTCGGTCCAGCCCTTCTTTGCCAAGATGGTCCTGCCAAGACTCGGCGGCTCTCCCGGTGTCTGGTCGGTAGCCATGGTATTCTTCCAGGCCGTGTTGCTGCTTGGGTATGGCTACGCGCATTTCCTCACGACCCGTCTGAGAGCGCGCAATGCCGTCCTCGTACATGCCGCTGTTCTTGCAGCCGCACTCCTGTTTCAGCCGATCGCCATCCCGGCAGGTTGGGAAGTACCGCCGGATTCCGGCCAGTCGATCTGGCTCCTCGGCCTCTTTGCCGTCGCCGTGGGCCTGCCCTTCTTTGCCGTATCGGCAAATGGGCCGCTTCTTCAGGCATGGTTCTCGAAAACCGGCCATGATCATGCCGCCGATCCCTATTTCCTCTACGGTGCCAGCAATATCGGCAGCTTTGCGTCCCTCATTCTCTACATTGTCGCTTTCGAGCCTCTGTTGACGGTGGGCAATCAGGCGCTCTCCTGGACCATCGGCTTCATCATGCTGGCCGGTCTCATTCTGGTTTGTGCGGCGATCATGCTTTCAAGGGAATCTGCCAGCGGATCAGTTTCTCAGATCGCCGATGCCGCACTTGAACAGGGCCAGTCGACAAGTTGGACGGACCGTTTTCAATGGATTGCACTTGCTGCTGTTCCGTCCGGTCTTCTCGTCGCAGTAACCGCGCACGTTTCGGTCGACATCGCCGCAGCACCGTTCCTTTGGGTCATCCCGCTGGCGCTGTTCCTCTTCACATTCGTGTTGGCTTTCGCGCGCCGACAGGTCGTGAAGGTGCAGACACTTGCCCGAATCCTGCCCTGGCTCGCATCGCTTGCCTTTATCACTTTCGTGGTCGATGCAGGCATTCCGGTTTGGCTTACGCTTTGCCTGCATCTGGTATTCTTCTTCTGCGCAGCGCTGCTGTCGCACATGGTACTGGTGTCAAGACGCCCACCCGCATCCGGCCTGACCGGTTTCTACCTCTGGATGTCCTTTGGCGGCGTGATCGGCGGCGCTTTCACTGCACTTCTTTCGCCGGTGGCCTTCAACTGGGTGGCAGAGTATCCGCTACTCATTCTGGGTTCCCTGCTCATCTGGCCGATGCTTGCATCCTCCACAAGGGACGAGAGCCAGCTTGCGGAAATTAGGGTCCTTTTGCTGGTTGCAGCGCTCATCTCGGTCATCGTGAACAATCCGCTCGTCAACCAGTTGGTCATGCCGCGCGAGCCGGGATTTTACACCGTCGCGATCACCGCATTCGCTGCGGCAAGCATTGCCGCCACAATTCGCTCAACCGCACTGCATATCTTTTTCGCAGTGATGGTCGTCGGCCTGAACTTCGCCATGCAGTCAGCCAGCGGAAACCTGTTCGCCGAGCGCTCCTTCTTCGGCGTTGTGAAGGCCTTCACAACCGATCAGGGCCGGTTTGTCGTGATGGCGCACGGAACGACAGAACATGGAGCGATGCGGACCACCAACGATGGCGGCCGACCGGTCCCCATTGCCTACTATCACGAAAGTGGAACAATCGCCGACACGCTGTTTGCCGCGCAGGAAAAGATCGCTGGCAGGAATGCCAACATTGGTGTTGTCGGGCTTGGCGCAGGCAGCATGCTTTGCCATCGCAAGGCAGGGGAAAGCTGGACGAATTATGAGATCGACAGTTCGGTCGTCAATGTTGCCAGCAACAGTGCCGTCTTCCGTTTTGTCAGCGAATGCGGCAATGGTGACGCGATCGTTCTGGGCGACGCGCGCCTCACGCTTGCAAACGAACCTGAAGGCAAGTTCGACTACCTGCTTATCGACGCCTTTTCATCCGATTCCATTCCCGTCCACCTGCTTACGGCTGAGGCGTTGGAACTCTACAGGTCTCGGATCAGGCGCGATGGCATCCTCGCGATCCACATTTCCAACCGGTACATGGAATTGCGCAGTGTCCTTGCTGCCCTTGCCCGCAACGCTGGAATGGTTGGACGCACGGCGATATTCCTGCCGCCGGAAAACCTGCGCCATGGCGAACATGTCAATCCAGCTGAGGTTGTCGTTCTGGCAAACAGCGATAGGGATCTCGGGCGCATTGCCCAGGATTCGCGCTGGCAATTGCTCAAGGATGAGGGAACGACCGTTTGGACGGACGATTATTCCAACATCCTCGCGGCAATTCTGCGCCTTCAAATGCGCTAGTTCCAGAAGCCGTCGGAAGAATACAAAGGCGCCCTCAGGGGCGCCTTTTTGCTGTTCGGCTCTTTTTGCAGATTGACCTGAGTCAACGAATTGGTTCGCCTGACACGATATCCAGTTCATCGAGGGAAATGTGTGCATCGGCATCCGCTTGCGATGCCTTGAAAAAACGGGATCACGGATATGAACGTCAAGGAAGATGTTCGCCACGAACAATTCGATGTTGAGGCGGTAAACCGAAGAGCGTCACAGCAGCCGCTTTATGTTGCCCGCAAGAAAATCCATCCCAAGCGAGCGCAAGGCACCTTTCGCCGCCTGAAATGGTACATCATGTTCCTGACGCTCGGGATTTACTACATCACCCCATGGCTTCGCTGGGATCGCGGGCTCTATGCGCCCGACCAGGCGGTACTGATCGACCTTTACCATCGCCGCTTCTATTTTTTCTTCATCGAGATATGGCCGCAGGAATTCTACTATGTTGCCGGGTTGCTGGTCATGGCAGGTGTCGGACTGTTTCTGTTAACCTCCTCTGTCGGCCGCGCCTGGTGCGGTTATGCCTGTCCGCAGACAGTCTGGGTCGATCTGTTTCTGGTCGTTGAACGGGCCGTCGAAGGCGACCGCAATGCCAGGATCAAGCTGGATGCCGCACCCTGGTCCGTCGGCAAGCTCTCCAAGCGGGCCATCAAACACCTTGTCTGGATGCTGATCGCCGTCTCGACCGGCGGCGCCTGGATATTCTACTTCGCCGATGCCCCATCCTTGTTCGGCCAGATCATCACGGGCACGGCGCCGGGCATCGCCTACATGACAGTCGCCGTTCTGGCGACAACAACCTATCTGCTGGGTGGTCTCTCCCGCGAGCAGGTCTGCACCTACATGTGCCCGTGGCCGCGCATTCAGGCCGCGATGCTCGACGAAAACTCGCTCACGGTCACCTACAATGAATGGCGTGGTGAACCCCGCTCACGCCATACAAAGAAGATGGCCGCCGAAGGCAAGCCGGTAGGCGATTGCGTGGATTGCAATGCCTGTGTTGCCGTCTGCCCGATGGGCATCGACATTCGCGATGGCCAGCAGCTCGAATGCATCACCTGTGCCTTGTGTATCGATGCCTGCGACGCAGTCATGACGAAGCTCGGCAAGGAAACCGGGCTGATCGGTTATGTGACGCTTGCCGACTACAATGCCAACATGGCGCTGGCTTCAAACGCGCAAGGCTGGGTGGAACCGGTGCGTGTTCGTGGTGAGGACGGAACGCTTTTCGACAAATTCAGGCGGACCACCTGGCGCTCGATCGTCCGTTTCCGCACCGCAATCTATTTTTTCGTCTGGTCACTGATCGGGCTGGTGCTTCTCTTCACCCTGCTTCACCGCACGCGCCTTGAACTCAACGTCCTGCATGATCGCAATCCCGTATTCGTGCAGTTGTCGGACGGTAGTGTGCGCAACGGCTATACGATAAAGGTTTTGAACATGATGCCTGAGCCGCGCACGATCCAGCTCACGATCGAAGGTCTGCCGGGAGCGCAGATGACCGTCTCGAACAAGACCGATGAGCCGGTTTCCGAGCTGACCATTCAGGCGAAACCTGACCAGCTGGAATCGGTCAAGGTCTTCCTTCGTGCCAATCCCGCCGATCTGGCCGAAGCAACGACCGGGTTCAAGTTCCGCATTCAGGATGTCAATGGATCGGAAACGGCAGAATATGCCGCCAGATTTGAAAAGGGAGAATGAAATGAATCCCACATCCGCAGGCACACGACAGTTTACCGGATGGCACATGCTGGGCGTTCTGGTACTTTTCTTCGGAACGATCATCACGGTCAACGTGATCCTGGCGGTCTTCGCGACGAATTCCTGGACCGGTCTGGTTGTGCGCAATTCCTACGTCGCCGGACAGACTTTCAACGAGGAAAACGAAAAGGCCCGCAAGCAGGCCGCGCTTGGTTTGCGCGGCAATCTTGAATTGAGCAATGGCGAGCTCGTTTTTCAATTGAACACGCGCGAAGGCGAACCGGTTGCGCTTCAGGCTGCTTCCATTGCACTGGGCAGACCTTCCAACGAATCCCAGGATCACACTGTCGAACTCACTTCGGCAGGTCATGGGCGGTGGAGCGCGTCTTCTGATCTTGCCGCCGGCATCTGGCAGGCAAAACTCGTGGCCACAATGCCCGATGGAACAGCCTGGAAGCTTGAACAAAGACTGGCCGTCGCGGAGAGCCAAACCAGATGAGCTGCTGCGCCCCCGGCACCGATTCACTGCCTGCCCGTCTTCCGACAGGCGAAGAAATCGAACTTGCCAGCCGCGATATCGGCGACGGCCTGTTGGAATCCTGGCTGACTGTACCCGGCGCTCATTGTGGAGCCTGCATCGCTTCGGTCGAAAAAGCCGCCCTGTCAGTCGATGGCATCAGCTCGGCCAGGCTCAATCTCTCGACCCACACGCTGGCCTTCAAATGGAAACGCGGTGAGGCAAACCCAGCCCGCGTCGCTGCAAGCGTAGCGGCCATCGGTTACGAGAACCATGTTGCCGAGCCGGTCGAAGGTGCCTCCGACCCGGTTCTCAAGTCACTGCTGATTGCTTTGGGTATTGCCGGATTTGCCGCCGGCAACATCATGCTTCTTTCGGTTTCCGTCTGGTCGGGCGCAGATGGCGCAACGCGCGACATGTTCCACTGGATTTCAGCACTGATTGCCCTTCCCGCCATTGCATGGTCAGGCGGCCCCTTCTTCCGCCCGGCCTGGAGCGCGGTCCGCAAGGGGCAGTTGAACATGGACGTCCCCATTTCACTAGCTGTCATTCTTGCGGCACTCATGTCGCTCTATGAAACGATCAACCATGGCGGTCACGCCTATTTCGATGCCGCAGTTTCGCTGCTCTTCTTTCTGCTCGTTGGCCGCACACTCGATCACCTGATGCGTGAACGTGCCCGCTCGGCAGTGCGCTCACTGGCGCGCCTCTCACCGGCTGGAGCCACGATCATATCGGAAGATGGCAGCCATGAATTTGTTCCGGTGGGCGAAGTGACACCGGGCATGAAGGTTCTCGTGGCTGCAGGAAATCGCGTTCCCGTGGATGGCCTCATCCTGCAGGGCACCGGATCGTTTGACTGCTCCATCGTGTCCGGCGAAAGCAAGCCGGTCACACGCGAAGCCGGTGCGTCAATCAATGCCGGTGTCATGAACCTCGATGGCCCGGTAGTCATCGAGGCAACCGCCACGGCACGTGATTCATTTGTCGCCGAAATGATCCGCATGATGGGCGAGGCGGAAAACGCGAAAGCTGGTTATCGGCGTCTGGCTGACAGAGCCGCATCATTCTATGCTCCAGCTGTTCACCTGCTCGCGCTTGGAACCTTTCTGGGCTGGCTGGCCTTGGGTCAGGGATTCCACTTCGCTGCCTCCACGGCGATTGCGGTATTGGTCATTACCTGCCCCTGCGCTCTTGGTCTCGCTGTCCCGATTGTCCATGTGGTTGCGGCAGGGAGACTGTTTCGCAGTGGCATCATGGTTCGCAACGGCGCAGCCCTCGAAAAGCTGGCAGAGGTCGATCATGCGATCTTCGACAAGACAGGCACATTGACACGCGGCATTCCGGTGGCGCGGCTTGTTTCCAGCCATGACAGGGACGCTCTCAACCTTGCGGCAAACCTCGCATCGGCGAGCCATCACCCATTTTCCCGGGCCATAGCATCCCAGTTCCCGATTTCCGCGCCGATGGCAGACCTGAGTGGCATTCGCGAACATCCCGGACATGGTCTTGAAGCAGACTGGCGCCACCAGACACTTCGGCTCGGGCGACCGGACTGGGCGCTCGGCAGGGAAGCCGGCGAGGGTATTGTCCTTTCCGTTGATGGGCGTGAACTGGCCCGTTTCGAATACAGCGAAGTGCTGCGCCCCGGTGGGGTCGAGATCGTTCGCTCGCTCGCAAACATGGGAATTGGCAGCGAAATGCTCACCGGTGACTCGTCCGCAAGGGCAGGCGAAGTCGCCAGGGCCACGGGCATTGATGACTGGAAGGCAAGGGTTACCCCGTCCGACAAGCTTGAACGAATGCGTGCTCTTGTAAGGGAAGGTCATCGCCCGCTGATGGTAGGCGACGGTATCAACGATGCTCCCGCACTCGCAATGGCCCATGCCTCTTTCGCCCCGGCGGAAGCAGCGGACATCGGTCGCGCATCAGCCGACTTCGTTTTCCTGCACGGCAATCTCGAACCTGTTGCAGACGCAATCACGATTTCCCGCAAGGCGCGCAAGCTGGTCCTTCAGAACTTCGCCATTGCCATTGCCTACAATCTGGTTGCCGTACCCATGGCAGTGATGGGCCACGCCACCCCGCTGGTTGCCGCCCTTGCCATGTCGTCATCGTCGATACTCGTCGTGCTGAACGCGCTACGGCTCAACATTGGTGAGCAAAGGGCCGCCAGTCACACCCTGGCGCAGGATGCCAGCCGCGCCGGAAGTCCCGGCAAACTGCAACAGGTCACGCCATGAACCACCTGATATTTCTGATTCCGATAGCGCTTTTCCTGGGTGGGTTGGGCCTTGCTGCTTTCCTGTGGTCACTCAAATCCGGCCAGTATGAGGACCTTGACGGAGCATCCTGGCGGGTGCTGGACGATGGCGACGACCGACCCGCCAAATGATCCTGTATCGTTTGGCTTTTCTAGCGGCGCAGGATTGCCTTGAGCACATCGCGCACGCCGATCGATCCAAGGAACCGCGATGAATCGTCGAACACTGCCACCGGTGCTGTTTGCGAGCGGTGGATGGCCAGCATGACGGTTTTCAACGGTGTTCCCTGTTGCGCCCAATAGACAAGGTCGGGTTCATCGCCCTGCCCTTCGAGGCCGGAACATGGTGACCAGCTTACCGGCTTGCCATTGCGTTCTGCACCAATCACGCACTGGTCCTTGTCCAGCTTGAACCTTGTCGCCTTGCGCCGGTCCAGCCAGACCCAGTCACCCCCGGCACTTTCCAGATCACGCCGGTCGCGCATTACATTCCAGGCGGTAAGCACGCTCAGTGGATTCACATTGGCGATGAAGTCGCGCACATAATCATTGGCAGGACGCAGGATGATGTCTTCCGGCGCTCCGCTTTGCACAATGCGTCCGCCTTCCATGATCGTGATCCGATTGCCAATCTTGAGCGCCTCTTCAAGATCGTGGCTGACGAACAGGATGGTCTTTTTCAGTACCTTTTGCCAGTCCAGCAATGCATCCTGCAGCTTGGTCCGGATCAACGGATCAAGCGCAGAAAACGGCTCGTCCATCAGGAGGATCGGCGCATCGGTCGCAAATGCCCGCGCCAGACCAACACGCTGCTGCATGCCGCCGGACAGTTCATGCACCTGCTTGCCCGCCCAGTCGGAAAGGTCAACAAGCGCCAGTTGGCGCTGCACCCGCTTCTTGCGCTCATCCGCGCTGACACCAGCCAGTTCAAGTCCGAATCCGACATTGTCCTCGACTGTGCGCCATGGCAGCAGTCCGAATTGCTGAAACACCATCGATACCGTCCGCTGACGCACATCGCGGAGCATCGCCGCTTCGCATCGCACGATATCGATCATCTTTCCTTCATGGTTCACCCTGACAGAACCGCGGGCAACCTCATTGAGGCGATTGACCGATCGCAGCAAGGTCGATTTGCCCGATCCCGATAGCCCCATGAGCACGCTGATTTCCCCTTCGTCGACGGCTAGATTGGCGCCAGCGCACCCCAGTACGGAACCGGTCTTTTCGAGGATGGTCGTGCGATCCTCCCCGGCATCGATCATTTCCAGCGCTTCGGACTGTTTCTCGCCGAACACGATATCGACATTCTCGAATTCTATCGCGCGGCTCATGACTGGCCTCCCCGGCTGATACGGCTCATCCGGTCAAGGATGATCGCCAGGATCACGATGGCAAAACCAGCCTCCAGCCCAAGCGGGATGTTTACCGAATTCAGGGCTCTCACCACCGGCTTGCCAAGGCCGTTGGCCCCAATGAGGGCAGCAATCACGACCATCGAAAGTGACAGCATGATGCACTGGGTCAGCCCGGCCATGATGGTCGGCAACGCCGATGGCAGTTCGACCTTCCACAGCAACTGGCGCGGCGTGGCACCGAATGCCTGACCTGCCTCGATCATCGGCTTGGGTACGGACCTGATGCCAAGATATGTCAGGCGGATCGGGGTTGGCGCAGCAAAGATCACGGTAACGATCAGTCCTGGAGCCAGTCCGAGGCCGAACATGATCAGAACCGGAATGAGGTAGACGAAGGTTGGCAGGGTTTGCATCAGATCGAGCAGCGGCTGCATCATGCGCCATACGCGCTCATTGTGCCCGCACCAGATTCCGATGGGAACGCCGATAGCCATTGAAGCGGCTGCTGCAGCAACTACCAGGACAAGTGTTTCGACGGTTTCCTTCCACAGCCCCTGATTGACGATGAAGAGCAGGCCCAGCGCGACGCCGATTGCCAGCTTCCAGGATTTCTGAAGGTACCAGGCCAGGAGGGCGATGGCGATAATCAGCAAGGCAGGGGGTATCAAAAGCAATGCATCGATCTGGAAATCGAGGATTGCCTTCATCGAATCGGCGATCAGGTCGAAGAACCATTCGAGATTGTCGGTAAGAAATTCGAAGAAGCTCTTGCCCCAGATGCCGATCGGCAACTTGTTGTCACTCACGAATTCCGAAATCGGATCCATTGTTTCCCCTCCCCTGGCCTGCCCTTTTGCAGACCGGGGCGGCACCTTGGTGCCGCCCCGCTACATGTGTCGGAACGTTGATTCCGATATTTACATGCCGAGCGCTGCCTTGACAGCCGCCATCGCATCACCGCCGTCGCGGGTCGTCACACCCTCCAGCCACGGCGCTGTCGCATCTGCATTGGCTTTCATCCATTCCACGGCAGCCTTTTCCGGATCCATTCCACCATCAAGGATGGAACCCATGATCTGGTTTTCCATGGCCAGTGTGAACTTCATGTTGGAGATCAGCTTGCCCGCGTTCGGGCATTCCGCGATGTAGCCGGCCCGCACATTGGTGAGAACGGTCGCACCGCCAAGGTTGGGTCCGAAGAAATCGTCACCGCCCGTGAGGTAGGTCAGTGAGAAGTTCGCATTCATCGGATGTGGTTCCCAACCGAGGAAAATCACCGGCTCGCCACCCTTTTCGGCCCGTGCAACCTGCGCCAGCATGCCGGCTTCGGACGATTCCACGACTTCGAAACCCTTGAGCCCAAAGGCATCCTTCTCGATCATGTCGAGGATCAGCCGGTTGCCGTCATTGCCGGGTTCGATACCATAGATCTTCCCGTCAAGTGCATCACGATGCGCGGCAATGTCCGCGAAATCCTTGATGCCCAGTTCAGCGCCCTTGGCATTGGTGGCAAGCGTATATTTGGCACCTTCCAGATTGACCCCGATGCTTTCGACCGACTTGTCGTCAAGATAGGGGCGGATGTCCGCTTCCATGGTCGGCATCCAGTTGCCAAGGAAAATGTCGATGTCCTTGTTCTTCAGCGATGTGTAGGTCACCGGCACCGAAAGGATTTCGATGTTCGTTTCATAGCCCAGTGATTTCAGCAGAAAGGTGGTCACCGCTGTGGTTGCGGTAATGTCAGTCCAGCCTACATCCGAGAAACGCACTTTCGCGCATGATTCGGCGTCAGCTGCCAGGGCGGGCGCTGTGCCAACCATCCCCGCCAAGACCAGTCCGGCAATCATGCTGCGTTTGTTCCAACGAGAAATCATTTTCTTCTCCCTGCAGCGCGGTTTGAAACTGTATCCACCGGCCAGCGTTGCGCTGCTTTGCTGCCGGTTTCAACGGGATGGCATTCTCACCATTTTTTCCGTTTACCCGCAAACCAATTATCGCTATATTGATTGACTAGTCAATCAAGAAAAGAACGGGTGCGCCGCGTGCCAAGAGTTGGAGCTGAACCAGAACGCCGCCGGTCGCTCATCGATGCGGCAGTAGCCATCATCGGTGAAAATGGCAGTCTGGATGTCTCGGTGAAGGAAATTGCCGGGCGCGCAGGCATGTCTGCTGCCCTGGCGTTCCACTATTTCGGTGACAAGGACGAGATCATTACCCAGACCATGCGACATCTGCTGAGGGAATATGCTCGTACAGTGTCCGAGCAGCTGCAGGGCAAGGTTTCTGCTTTCAGTCGCCTCGAAGCAATCACCAATGCAAGTTTTTCGGAACGCCAGTTCGACCGCACAACGATTGCTGCCTGGCTGGTCTTCTATCTTCGCGCCTATTCCTCACCCTCCGCCGCACGGCTTCTGCACGTCTACACACACCGTTTGCGCAGCAACCTGGTTCACGCCTTTTCAAAGGAAATGGACCACGAGCAGGCCGTATTGGCGGCCGAAATGACCGCATCCCTGATTGATGGACAATATGTGCGCCACGCGCTTCGTGCCGCAGGCCCCAATTCTGGCGAAGCAATTCAACTGTGCCAGGATTTCCTGCAGCAGCAGTTCGTGCTCCACCGGCCGGATGCGCATTGATGCGTGGCGCGTTTCAACAGATCGGCATGTCTTTTGCAGGGAGAAAGTTTTGACCGGCGGCACCATTTCCCAGGCATACAGCGCCGACTTCGTCATTGTCGGATCCGGTTCCGCTGGTTCGGCAATGGCTGCCCGCCTCAGCGACGACGGCAAGCATTCCGTCATTGTCATTGAATATGGCGGGTCGGATTTTGGCCCGTTCATTCAGATGCCGGCGGCACTGTCGTACCCGATGAACATGCCACTTTATGACTGGGGTTATCAGTCCGAACCCGAGCCGCATCTGGGCGGCAGAAGGCTGGCCTGCCCGAGGGGCAAGGTCATTGGCGGTTCTTCATCGATCAATGGCATGGTCTATGTTCGCGGCCACGCCCGCGATTTTGATCACTGGGCCGAAGAAGGTGCAACCGGCTGGTCCTATGCCGATGTCCTGCCCTACTTCCAGCGCATGGAAAATTCGCACGGAGGCGAAGCCGGTGTGCGTGGAACCATGGGGCCATTGCACGTGACAAGGGGCAGGCGGCAGAACCCGCTCTATCAGGCCTTTGTCGAGGCGGGAGCACAGGCAGGTTTCGAGACCACGCAGGACTATAATGGAATAAAGCAGGAGGGCTTTGGTGCAATGGAGCAGACGGTCTGGCGCGGCCGCCGATGGTCCGCCGCCAATGCCTATCTGCGGCCAGCACTCAAGCGCAACCGCAATCTCTCGGTCATCCGCGCCCATGCCAACCGCGTCATTCTCGATGGCAAAAAGGCAATCGGGGTTGAAATCACGCGGGGTGACCGCATCGAGACGGTTCACGCCAGAAAGGAAGTGATTCTGGCTGCCTCATCCATCAACACGCCGAAACTTCTCATGCTCTCCGGTATCGGACCGGCTGGCCATCTTGCTGAAATGGGGATCGACGTGGTCGCTGACCGCCCGGGTGTCGGAGCCAATCTACAGGATCATCTCGAACTCTACATTCAGAATGAATGCACACAGCCAATCACGCTTTACTCGAAGCTGAACCTGTTTTCGAAAGCCCGGATCGGCCTGGAATGGCTGTTGTTCAAGTCTGGCGACGGAGCAACGAACCATTTTGAAAGTGCTGCCTTTGTGAGATCGGCTGCCGGTGTCGACTATCCCGACATCCAGTTCCACTTCCTGCCAGTCGCGATCCGGTATGATGGCAAGGCAGCAGCTGCCAGCCACGGCTTCCAGGCCCATGTCGGGCCAATGCGCTCCGCCTCACGCGGCCATGTGAAACTGCGCGGAAAGAACCCGTTCCAGGCGCCCTCCATCCTGTTCAATTACATGTCCAGCGAAAAGGACTGGTCCGATTTTCGTCACTGCATCCGGCTGGCTCGCGAGATTTTCGGGCAGGAAGCGTTCAGCCCGTTTCGTGGCCGGGAGATCGCGCCCGGTTCACACGTCCAGAGTGATGCCGAACTGGATGCGTTCATCACCAACCATGTGGAGAGCGCCTATCATCCGTGCGGAACCTGCAAGATTGGCAGGTCGAGTGACCCGATGGCGGTGGTGGACCCGGAACTCAGGGTGATTGGAGCACACAATCTGCGCGTTGCCGACAGCTCGGTCTTTCCACGCATCACCAATGGCAACCTGAATGCGCCATCAATCATGGTTGGCGAGAAAGCATCCGACCTCATATTGGGACGCCATCCCCTGCCCGCCTCGAACCTGGAGCCGTGGATCAATCCGCGCTGGCAGGCCAGTGACCGGTAGCACTATGCCGGATCGCCCTCACCGACCTCAGTTCGACACCACCTTTGGAAACGCGAAACGTTCTTCTTCTTCGAGGAATGGAATATTCCTGTTGCGGTCGAAAAGCATGCGCCGCTCGGTCAGGCTCGACAGAAAAACGGGATAGCGTTCCGCCATGCGCTCGCGTTGCCCCCGGACATCCGCACTCAACAGGCCAATCGGCTGTTTCAGTGTCGGATAGGGCCTCGGTTCGCAAAGAACCTTTGACTGGAAAACCCTGCGGTAAAAGGCGGAATGCTCCCTGCGCACGGTAGCAAGGCAGGCGTCAGCGCTGAAATATTCCGATGCCATGCACGGTACGCGCAAGGTTATGTAGGGAAGCTCGGGATAGTCCCTGATCGCGTCCTCATCGGCCACGAAGCGGGTCGGATCGATCAGCGTTTCGCCGCTGTCGATCAATGGTCCGACAATGTCGGGAAACACGTCCAGCGCTGGTCCCCTGCGGTTCTTCTTGCTGATGACATGGATGCGGATCGAGCTGATAAGCCGGTCCTCGGCATGGATTCCGAAAATCCAGCAATTGTCCATGCGATCATAATCGTCCGAGAACCTGCCGGTGGAATTCGGCTCTATCGAACCTTCACGCAGATAGGCGTCGTAGCGCAGCCGGAAGATCCTGTCCCTGTCTTCATCGGTGTACGCGACCCGGTAGTCCAGTTCCTGCAAATAGTCGCCAATACGCTCGGCAAAGCTGCGCTTGCCTGCAGCAAGTTCAATACCCATACTCGACCCTCTTGGCCCGCCCCAAACCAGGCCTCGTATCGTAGGTTAACAAAAAGTTAAATCTAGTAAAGTGACATTGGCCAAGTTTGGCCTGAATCGAGCGAAATAGCGCAAACAAGGTTAACGCGCGCCCTCAACTTGTTATTGAGCAACCAGCACTGCGGAATTTTTTGGGTAATTCTAGTAGGACGCGGCCAGCTTGAGCCGTTCAGCCCCGAAGTTCCTGACCGCCAGCAATTCGGCAATATCCGCAGGCGGCATTGCGCGACCGAAGAGATAGCCCTGCACCTGGTCGACCTTTACCTTGCGGCTCAGCAGATCGAGCTGCTCGGTCGTTTCCACGCCTTCGATGGTGATCTTCAGGCCGAGTTCGTGGGCAAGATGCGTCACACCGGACAGGAGGACAATCGAGCGATCATCCTCAAGCACGTTCTCGATGAAACTGCGGTCGATCTTCACCTTGTTTAGCGGCAGCGCGTGCAGGTAGCTGAGGCTGGAGAAGCCCGTTCCGAAGTCATCAAGTGAAATGTTCACGCCGATGGCAGACAGCCGGTTGAGCGTCGCGGTAGTCTCGGACACATTTTCGAGCATGGCCGATTCCGTGACTTCTATTTCGAGCCTGCTTGGATCAAGACCGCTATTGGCAAGCGCGCTCTTCACAACGGCGCAGACATCGGACTGCTGGAACTGGAGCGAAGATACGTTCACTGCAACCGATATATCGTTGGGCCACTCGCAGCACTGCTTGGTTGCCTCATCAAGCACGAACTTGCCGATCTTTGTGATGATCCCGATCTCTTCGGCCACTGGAATGAAGACTGCCGGCGATACCATGCCACGCTCGGGATGATTCCACCGCAGCAGTGCCTCGCAGGTCGTGACACGATTGACGTCCAGCGAGACAAGCGGTTGATAGTGAATTTCCAGCTGACCGAGATCGATCGCACGCCGCAACTCGTTTTCCATCTTGCGCCGGTCACGGATCAGATCGCCAAGTTCGTCGGAATAGTATGAATGGCGAGACCTGCCGCGAGCCTTGGCGTCATACAGCGCCATGTCGGCAGCCTTCAGCAGCTGGTTGAACTCGCGCCCATTGACCGGGCTTTGCGCAATGCCGATGCTCGCACCCACATTGAGCTGATGAGAATCGACGCAGACCGACTTGCTGATTTCCCTGCCGAGCTTCTCGGCCAGTTCGCTGCAATCCTTGCGACGCAGCTTGCCTGGTATGACGATGACGAATTCGTCTCCACCGAACCGGCAGACCATCGCCTTTTCCGGCATGTGCGAGCGCATCCTGAGCGCAACCGAGCACAAGAGCTTGTCGCCAACGGAATGTCCCAGTGTGTCGTTGATATCCTTGAAATTGTCGAGATCGACAAACAGGAAGGTGCAGGGGCTCAGCCCATCGATGCCGCCCAGAACGCGATTGACCTCGTTCATGAAGAAGCGCCGATTTGGCAGGTGTGTGAGCGGGTCGAAACTGGCCAGCTTGCGGATTTCATTTTCGGAATTGACCCGTTCCAAAATGTCTTCGAGAACCAGCACGCCACCATCATTGGCCATCGGGTTGAATTTCGCTTCGACAACCACGCCGCCATCGATGACAAACGAAAAGCTCGCCCGTTTTCCACGGATCAGACACGCCACCAGCATGTCCCGCAGCTGGACCTTGCCATTGCTCGTGTCAACAAGGGCGCTGCTGTTGGGTATTTCGCCAACGGTCTTGCTCTGGAGCGACGTGCCTTCCGGCAGGCCACAAAGGGATGCGAAACGCGAATTCACCACCACGACCCGCATGTCCTTGTCGAACATGGCCATGCCGTGAGAAACATTGTTGAGTGCTATGTCGAACCGATCAGCGATCGTGCGGCTGTCGATGGCATTGAGAACCGCCGCAAACAGCATGCTTCTCAGATTGCGCGACATGAACCAGATGGACAGGAAAAGCGGCAGCAGGAACAGCCCCAGGGTGAGATGGAAGATGTCCGTGAAAAGGGCGACACCCAGGAGCAGCGGCAATCCCGCAAAGACGGTCTGGCTCAGCACGACCTTCTCGCTGGAGAAGTTTCGGCCGATGATGCCGACCATATAGGAAATGGTCACCGAAATACTCGTCAGGTGGACGAACTCGTCCGATGTCCTGGCAAAGCCGACAAGACACCAGGCTCCAAGCAGGCCGACATAGGCAGCACCAAGTGAAGCGTAGCGGTTTTCCCAGAAGCGCAGTTCCTTCTTGTCGAAATTGCCTTTGGCGGCTTTCCAGAAGAAACGGCTGTCAACAACGCGCATCAGGCCAACACCGAACAACGCCATCGCAATGATCAACTGCGCCTGGTCGCCGGTTCGATAGAAAAGGACAATTGGAGCAAGAACGAGTGTGGCCACTCCGACCATCAGCGTCTTTTGCTCGCCGTACAGGGACCTCACCACCGATTCATGAACCGGTGCCGGTAGATCCTTTGTGTCGGCCGACCTGTGGTCGAAATCCTCCATGTACATGCGCCCCAGATTCTCCCTTTCTAGAGAATTCCCCGTTTCTGTTTAGGGCAAACTTCTTTTTTTTCCGTAAAGCATTGTGAACACAAGGTAAAACCCAAGGTTGAGTACCGGTTGTACAACTCGCGCGAACGGATTCGAATTCATGAATCGAATGGAAATGTGCAATGTTTTCTCGGCGCAAAGCCTGTGCCATTATCAACGAGAGGGAATATCCGTTCGTTTGCTGAGGCGGATGGTTGTTGAACGGGGAACATTATGGACAATCTTTCCAACATACCGCTTTTTGCCGAACTGCCGAAGGAACTCTCGGAGCGCTACGCCCGTGTCTGTTTCTGGAAGGATTTCGCGCCCCATGAACTCGTTATCGATGTCGATGATGAAACTACAGACGTCCGCTTTGTCATTTCAGGCAAGGTCCGCATCATTCACCGCATCGCTGTTGGCAAGGAAGTCATTCTCGGCGAGATGTCAGACGGGGATTTCTTTGGTGAAATCGCAGCCATCGATGGCGCGACCCGCTCAGCCAACGTTACCGCGCTGACAAAATCACGCATCTGCATCATGCCGCAGCGTTACTTCCTTGAAATCCTTCAGGAATCGCCGGAGGTGAACCTCAAGGTGCTGCGCATGTTCACCGCCCGCGTGCGCGCCTTGAACATGCGCCTTGCCGAGCACTCTTTCCTGCAGGCCAAGCACAGGCTTTATTCGGAACTTCTGCGCCTGAGCAAGCCGCGACCAGGAAACCCGCAGCAGCGCTCAGTCAGTCCACCGCCCATCCAGCGGGAGCTTGCCGAACGCATCGGCACCCGCCGCGAAGTCGTGTCGAGGGAACTCAACGCGCTTGAGCGCCAAGGGCATGTCGAGAAGTCGCGCGGCGCGCTCATCCTCGTCAATGTCAATGAACTTCAGAAGCGCATTTCCGACGCCTGGGAAGAATGAAAGAACCCCGGAACTGGTCCGGGGTTGATCTTTCAGGCTGGTTCAGGGCCTGTGTCTTCAGGAGGTCTGGGAAGTGGTTCGTCTTCCTGTACCCAATATAGCGCTTCGCAAATCGTGGGATGTGCTTTTTTGCACATCCCGATCCTGTCAGCGGAGTTTTCCGATTTTCGCGCGTTTCAGGCAGCGCCAGCCTTCAGTTCGCCCGACCGGATCTGTTCTTCCTCGATCGATTCGAACAGCGCCCTGAAATTGCCTTCGCCAAAACCATCATCACCCTTTCGCTGGATGAATTCGAAGAAGATCGGGCCGATGACCGTCTTGGAGAATATCTGAAGCAGGATACGCGTCTGGCCACCGCCAACGACTCCTTCGCCATCAATCAGGATGCCGTACCTGGCGAGGCGGTCGAGCGGCTCTTCATGGCCGTGCACCCTTTCCCTGCTGCGTTCATAATAGGCCGACGGCGGTCCCGGCATGAACTGCAGGCCGGCGGCATCGAGCTTGTCGGTCGCCGAATAGATGTCTTCCGTACCAACCGCTATGTGCTGGATTCCCTCACCGCGATATTTGCGCAGATAGCTTTCGATCTGGCTCTTGTCATCTGTAGACTCGTTGATCGGAATGCGGATCTTGCCGCAGGGCGACGTGATTGCACGAGACACCAGGCCAGTCAGCTTGCCTTCGATGTCGAAAAAATGGATCTGGCGAAAATTGAACATCTCCCGGTAAAAATCCCACCACTTGTCCATGTTGCCGCGAAAGACGTTGTGGGTCAGGTGATCGATATAGTGAAAGCCGAACCCTGCCGGTCTGGGATCCGGCGTGCCGGTCCACTCGAACTCGGCTGCATAGGGTGATCCCGCTTGTCCGTAAGTGTCGATGAAATAGATAAGCGAACCGCCAATGCCGACAATGGCTGGCGCATTGATGGTCTTGTCCACGCCTTCATAGGCTATGGCCCCACGCGATATGGCGTGATCGAAAGCGTGTGCCGCGTCGACCACCCGCCAGGCCATTGAAGGGGCGCAGGGACCGTGTTCCGTGACGAAACGGTGCGCGAAGGATTCCCTGTCTGCGTTGACCACATAGTTGATGTCGCCCTGGCGCCAGATGGAAATGTCCCGGCTGCGGTGGCGTGCAACTTCACAAAAGCCCATGCGCGCGAAGAGCGTCTCCAGGGCCGCCTTGTCTTCATGCGCGAATTCTACAAATTCAAATCCGTCGGTGCCGGCCGGGTTTTCCCGGCTGATTGTTGAAACAGGTGCATCGTGTGGAAAAGGCCCCATGGATTCCTCCCTTTGTCTTCAATCCGACAAGAATATGAGAAATCGCGTGCAAGCGGCTTGCATTCCACGCACAAAAACTTCTATTTATACAAATATCGTGCGTTCAAAGGCTCATTTATGCAATATTCGCTCACCCTTGATGGCTATGACATCAAATTACTTGCTGCGCTTCAGGAAAATGCAACGCTGACAAATCAGCAGCTTGCCGACGCGGTCAATCTGTCGCCATCACAATGCTCACGTCGTCGAGCCAGCCTCGAGCAGCGCAAACTGATCATAGCCTGTGAAGCCCGCCTGGACCGCGAGCAACTGGGCTATGGCCTGACTGTTTTCGTTTCGGTCATGCTGAATACCCACAATCGCGACAATGCGCGCAAATTCGCGGAATTGATGAAGCGACTGCCAATGGTGCTCGAAGCCCATTCCCTGACCGGGGAAATGGACTACCAGATCAAGCTTGTCGCGCGGAACCTTCGCGAATTGTCCGACATCATCAACAACGAGATTTTGCCGCACGAATCCGTTCAGACCGTGAAAACCTCCATCGTGCTCGACACGATCAAGGAGACGTCTTCCATACCCTTGTCAGCCTGAGCCATTGAGGCCTTCGCTTTCCAGCCGATTGCAGGGACGCGCCCTACCGGCCAGGCAACAGGGTTTCCACAAGCCGCGCCCAATAGGATGCTCCCACCGGAATGGCATCGTCATTGAAGTCATAGTCCGGATTATGGAGTGACGCGGTATCCCCATTTCCCATGAAGATGAAAGCCCCTGGTCGCGCTTCAAGCATGTAGGAGAAATCCTCCCCCCCAAGCATCGGCTGGCACTGGTCGTCCACTCTGCCTTTTCCGGCCACCGATTCGGCAACGGCAGCTGCCTTTCTGGTCTGCTCCGCATGATTGTAGGTTACCGGATAACTCCGTTCATACTGGATTTCGATCGTCGCTCCGTTTGCCGCAGCAATGCCGCCAACAATCTCGCGAATCCGCTTTTCGGCAAAGTCGCGCATTTCGGGCTTCAGGCTTCTGACCGTACCATTGAGGTAGGCTGAACCCGGTATCACATTGTGCGTGAAGCCGGATTTCAGCTGCGTAACCGACACGACCAGGGAATCGATCGGATCAGCACCGCGCGAAACGATGGATTGCAAGGCCATCACGCATTGTGCGGCAATGACGATCGGGTCGATCGCCAGATGCGGCATGGCTGCGTGGCTACCCTTGCCTGTAATGGTGATATCGAACTCATCCGTGGATGCCATGATGCCGCCCGCGCGGATCGCAAACTCTCCCACAGGCAGGCCTGGCATGTTGTGCAGGCCATAGACCTCCTGGATGGCGAAGCGATCCATCAGCCCGTCATCGACCATTGCCTTGCCGCCAGCACCGCCCTCTTCGGCTGGCTGGAAGATGACAATCGCAGTGCCACTGAAATTCCTTGTCTCGCAAAGGTAGCGCGCCGCGCCCAGAAGCATTGCGGTATGCCCGTCATGGCCACAGGCATGCATCTTTCCCGGATTGCGCGAGGCATGGGGTTTGCCTGTCGTTTCCTCGATCGGAAGGGCATCCATGTCGGCTCGCAATCCGATGACGCCGCCTGCCCCTGAACGTTTGCCTCGTATCACGCCGACCACGCCCGTGCGACCGATGCCCTCCACCACCTCATCGCAGCCAAATGCAGCCAGTTTCTGGGCAACGCTTTGCGCTGTCTCCTGTACATCATACATGAGCTCAGGATTGGCGTGGAAATCACGCCTCCACGACGTAATGTCGTCATGAAGCTCGGCCATGCGATTGATGATCGGCATTTCTTCTCCGGATACGCAATGTCTGGTCAGCCCGTCATGCAGGCATGCCAATCTGGACGCGATTGTCGATATTTGCAATTGTCCTGCCGTTCAGGCAGTCACCTGCCAGCCATAGCCGATCCTGCCAAGACAGCATACGAGGAATGCCCGATGGTCAATTCAATATCCACAGTCCGCGTGCGGACTGCGCGACAGACCGCATTCTTCACTTCTTTCGCTGTTTGCGCCTTGGCCATGATCGCGGTTCTGACAACAGTCGCTCCATCGAAAGCAGATGCGAACCTGCCTTCGATCGTCATCGACCGGCAGAGCGGTGCGGTGCTGTCGCAGAACAGGGCATTTGATCGCTGGTATCCCGCTTCGCTTACAAAGCTGATGACAGTCTATGTGACGCTTCGTGCCATTGAAGCCGGTGAACTGGCTTCAGGATCACCGGTCACGATGAGCAAGCTGGCCGCAGCCCAGCCACCGTCGCGCATGGGCCTGAAGCCAGGCACGCAATTGCGTGTCGACATGGCGCTGCGGATTCTGGTGGTCAAAAGCGCCAACGATGTAGCCATTGCATTGGCCGAATCGGTCGCCGGATCCGTTCCAGCCTTTGTTGAAAGAATGAATGCGGAAGCCCGAAGACTTGGTCTTGGCGACACGAATTTCGTCAACCCCAATGGCCTTCATGCTGAAGATCAGTTTACCAGTGCCCGCGACATCGCCCTGCTGGCACGCCGTATCCTGGTGGAGTTCCCGGCGTTCGCTGATACCTTCTCCGTGCCCGCCATCCGGTTCGGCCAGGAAGTCGACTATTCCTACAATCTGCTACTTGAACGCTTTTCGGGAGCCGACGGAATGAAGACCGGTTTCGTTTGCGCTTCCGGCTACAACATGGTTGCCAGCGCCACCCGCAATGGTCGCCAGATCATCGCCGTCGTGTTTGGTGCCTTTTCCCAGACCGACCGCGCTGTCGATGCCGCGCGACTGTTGCTGGCAGGCTTTGAGCAGTCCGGCGGCACACCGGTTGAAGCACTCACACGACAGGGCGGCCCCATTCGCGCCTCCAGCCAGCGCGGCACGGTCTGCTCCAAGAAGGCTTACGAAACCCGCTACGATCCAGCGGGCGGCGATGCCAGGATCAATTCACCACTTCTCGAACCCCGCAAGGTAGCGCGCCAGCCGCTCGAAGTGCGTGCTGGAGGCGTTGACGCTCCGCCAAGCGAAGCCGCCCTTACCGTGAAGCTGGTACCGCGCGGCAGGATACCGGTGCCTTCGCCAAAACCTGTACGCGTCAACGTCGATGGCGAACCGCTTTCCTGGAGTGAACCGCTCCGCGGCAGCGCACCCCTTCCCGTTCCAAGGCCAATGCGATGACAGGCATTGGCAGGACTTTACCTGTTTCGATCCTCACCGGCTTCCTCGGGGCTGGCAAGACAAGCCTGCTCAATCGCTGGGCGAGGCAGGGCGATCTGGCCCGAACCGCGATCATCATCAACGAGTTTGGCGAAGAGGGATTGGACCAACTGCTCCTCGCCGAAGGGTCCGATGAGATCGTCGAGCTGGCTGGTGGCTGTATCTGCTGTTCGGTCCGTGGCGATCTTCCAGAAACGCTGATCAGGCTTGCCGAGCGCGACATCGACAGGATCATCGTTGAAACCTCCGGGCTTGCCGATCCTTCTCCAATCGCCCAGGCGATCCTGGCCATGCAGGGCGGTGATCACCATTTTTCACTGGCAGGCATCATCACCGTGGTCGACGCGATCAATGGCCTTTCAACCCTTGAATCACAGCAGGAAGCAGGTTTGCAGGTAGTTCTGGCTGACCAGATACTGGTGACAAAAACTGACTTGCTGGAGGAAACTTCCAGTGAATTGCCGGACCTCCTGCACTCACTCGATCAGCTGAATGCAGCAGCGCAAACGATCATTCTTCAAGGCCATGCGCCTGCAGGACCCATCCTTGCATTTTCCGGTCCAGAACATGAAGGCAGGAAGGACGTTGTGCCAGGTGAGTGCCGGACTTGCGGCAGCCATCACCACGAATGCGATCACGAAAGCGAACACCACCATCTCGACAATGTCCGATCCATCATCATTCGCCACGCCTCACCACTTCCACCCGAACTCGTCGAGATGTTCTGCGAACTGCTGGGGTCGCAATACAGCAGCCAGCTTCTTCGGTTGAAGGGACTGGTCAACATCGCGGGAAGTGACAGGCCAATGGTGTTCCACGGTATCCGGGGTTACTTCCATCAGCCGGTGTTCCTCGACCGTTGGCCAGATGATGACCATGACACAAGGATCGTGATCATTACCCGCGATCTTGATCCTGCCATTGCAGTAGAACTGTTTTCAGCCTTTACCAACAAGATCGGCATCGACCGGCCAGACCGGGATGCCCTGCTGGCCAACCCGCTCGCAATTCCCGGTCACCGCGCCTGATCTTGCCCTCGTTCAATCAGGAAACGATGTCCACTTTCCTGCGCTGCCGTATCGACGAGCCTGTGCCCGTTCTGCTGGCAGAAGGAGGGAATGTCGATGACGGCAAGCGGGTCGGTCGTCTCAATCCAGATGCGCGCACCAGCATTCAGTCCACTGAGTGCTTTGCGGGTACGCAAGACCGGTAACGGGCACTTCAGCCCTTTCAGGTCCAGGACTGTCGTTTCTCCATTCACCATCATGACCTCGGGTTCCAATAAGCAGGGATTGATCCTAGACTGATGCCCGGCAATCGATTCAACCAGGACCAGGAGCAGGCATGACGCATACGAGTCCAGATGAAATCGTCGGATTCTGGCAATCCATAGGACCGAAAGGCTGGTTCCGCAAGGATGACGCGGTTGATCAGCAGATGCGCAGGGATTTTGCCAGCATTCATGAACAAGGCGCCCAGGGCAAGCTGTTCGCCTGGCAGGAAGATCCTGTTTCCAGCCTGGCGCTGATTATTCTGCTCGACCAGTTTTCACGCAACATGTACCGCGACAGCGCCAATGCCTTCTCGCAGGATGAGATGGCGATTTCCTGTGCCGAATATGCGCTCTCGAGAGCCTTTGATACGAAGGTAGCTCCGGAACTGGCCAGCTTTTTCTACATGCCCTTCATGCATTCCGAGAGGATATCGGACCAGAACAGATGCGTGGCATTGTTCCACGCCCTTCACAGCGATGATTCGTTGAAATTTGCGATCATCCACCGCGATATCATTGGCCGTTTCGGACGCTTTCCCCATCGAAATACCGTGCTGAGCAGACATACGACACCGGCTGAAAGGGCCTTCCTGGAAGCTGGCGGATTTTCTGGTTGAAGCGGGCGAAAGCCCATTTGACCCTCTCACTCCACTATTCACCGAACGAATTCTTAAAGCCTTTGTGGCAAAGGTTCCGCATCAAAGACGGAGCCTGAATTGCAGATTTCCTTGTCACGCCTTGTGCAGCCGATTCTGCCGGCAGCCCTGCAGGGCCGCATCCTGCCGCAGTTGGAGCGGCTGGACGTGCTTGTGGTTTCGCTTGTCTCGGGCAAGGATGACAGCGCGGTATCCAGGCGCACCGCCATGGTCGCCTTCCTCATTCGGGTCGCAAGCGCGGCAATTGCCTATTTTTCCCAGGTCTTCATGGCTCGCTGGATGGGCGATTTCGAATACGGGATTTTCGTCGCCGTATGGGTAGCTGCAGTCATTCTGGGCGGCATTGCATGCCTCGGCTTCCAGACCGGCATCATTCGGTTCATTTCCGAATATCAGACTGCAGGTGACATGTCGCATCTGCGCGGATCGATCCGTGGCGCGCTCGCCTTGTCGCTGGCCGGCTCCACCATCATCGCAGCCATCGGCTCCTGGATAATCTGGAGCTTCTCGGCCCATGTGACCGACTATTTTGTCATACCGATACTGCTCGCCGCCATCTGCCTGCCCATGATGTCGCTGCAGGAGGTTCAGGATGGCGTGGCAAGAGCCTTCAACTGGCCGGGCGTTGCCCTGTTTCCAACCTTCATCGTAAGGCCTCTCCTGATTCTCGCAGTAATGGCTATCGCCATAATCGCCGGCTTCGAGGCCGACGCCGTAACCGCAATGATTTCCGCCATCATTGCCACCTATGTCGCGACCATCGCACAGGCCGTCGCCCTGTTCGTGCACTTGCGCAAGACTGTTCCGGCTGGACCTCGCCTTTACAAGCCGCGCCTCTGGATGGCGATCGCCGCCCCGATCTTTCTGGTCGAGGGCTTTTACAACCTGCTGACCAATACCGACATCCTGTTCGTGGGTTACTATCTCCCGCCCGATCAGGTCGGCATCTATTTCGCAGCGGTAAAAACCCTCTCTCTGGTTCACTTCGTCTATTTTGCGGTCAAGGCCGGTTCCGCCCATCGCTTCGCCTCCTACAAGACTTCAGGGGACACGGCGCGATACGAGGCGTTCATCCAGGAAACCGTCAACTGGACTTTCTGGCCGTCTCTCGCACTGGCATTCGTGATGGTGCTGCTGGGACGCTATTTCCTCATGCTGTTCGGGCCCACATTCATGGCCGGCGAAAGCCTGCTGTGGATCCTCGCCATCGGTGTCGTCATACGCTCAAGCGTGGGTGCTGCAGAAAGCGTTTTGACCATGAGCGGTGAACAGCGCACCTGCGCAACCGTTTATGCCGCCACGCTGGCGGTGAATCTGGTGCTGAATTTTGCACTGATCCCCCTTTACGGACTCAAGGGGGCAGCGATTGCCACAACCTGCGCGCTCGCCTTCGAGGCAGCCGCCCTTTATGCAGCTGCAAAAAGGCGGCTGGGAATACACATCTTCATCATCCCCGCCCGCAACCGTTTCGAACCACACGGTGGCACCACAGCATGAGTGTGACGGGCGCAAGAAGGACCAGGCCGCCCGGTCTCCACAAGCTGGAAAATGACTGGGTACGCGACGCCCCTCAACCTGGGCGGGCACAATTCCTTTCCGTACAACAGGAAACACTTGGCTCGAGCACATTCACACTCGAACTGTCCCCCATGTCACTCGAGGGGCTTGAAAGCCATGGCCTGAGCGACCTTCTGAAAAGGGCGCCGGGTATCAACCCGTTTTTTGGGCCGCAATTCCTGCAAGCCACTTTCGGGCGTCTGCATACTGCGCGCGACCTGTTGATGATCCTCAAGGAGCAGGTTGGCGACGACGTCACAACCCGCCTGGCGCTGCCGCTTTCCTCGGTCCGTACCGGTGTTCCGCCAATCCGTGTATTGTCTGCTGCCAGCCATCCATTTGCACCGCTCTCCACGCCGCTTGTCAGTGCAGACGATGCCGAGAGCCTGGACCGGTTCGGCGCTTTGCTCGCCCGTTCTGGCTTGCTGGACAGCAAGGCGCTCCTGTTCGAGGACTTTCCCGCTGACAGCTGGACGGCAAGTGAATTTCTCAAGGCGCTTCAGCGAAACGGCTTTCATGTCCACTTGCAGAAGGGCGCGCAACGCGCTGCCCTGACACAGGCGGCCGCTGCTTCTGCCAACAGTTCTTCCAACAGCAAACGGCGACGCGAAATCCAGCGGCAATTGCGCAAGCTGTCGGGCCTAGGCGAAGTCACGTTCGAAACAGCGACAAGCTACTGGGATGTGCTGGTGCGTTTCGAGGAATTCCTTCTGCTGGAAACCAGAAGCTGGAAGGGGCGCAAGGGAACCTCCATTCACGTCATTCGCAAGACCGCAGCTTTCGCCAGACAGGCTGTCAGCAGTTTCGCGCTTGGCAATATGGCATCGATCCATACCGTGCGCCTGGACGGGCGGGCAATAGCTTCGCTCATCGTCCTGCGGTCGGGAAACAGCTATTACCCGTGGAAGACCGCCTTTGACGAACATTACAACAGTTTCGCACCGGGCATTCAGCTGATGAATCACGCAACGGGCTGGCTGCTTGCTCAACCCGGCTTCCGCTATGCCGACTCGCTGGCTGCCGAAAATGGCTGGATGGACAAGCTCTGGTCGGACCGTACACAGCTTTACACGGCATTCATTTCCCGCGACCGCGATGTAGCCGAACAGGTGGCAGTTGCGCATGAGCGCCGACACTGGATGAAGCAGCAGGCCAAGTCGGGAATTGCGCGATCAAAAAAGCTGGTACGCAGCCTCCTTCCCCGTTAGAGATTCGCCAATCGCAGCAAAAGGCGATTCAAGCAACCTGGAGGGAAAATGTCGATCAAGCGCTTGCACACAAACGACCGGATGAGTCAGGCGGTCATTCATGGAAATACCGTTTATCTGGCTGGCCAGGTGGCATTGAAAGCTCCCGGAGCAAGCGTTGCCGACCAGACAAGGGCTATTCTTGCCCAGATAGACGAACTCCTTTCTGAGGCGGGCACTGACAAGTCAAAGGTTCTTTCCGCCACGATCTGGATTTCCGACATGGCGAAATTCGCGGAAATGAACGCGATCTGGGACGAATGGGCCAAAGGCGGCAACGCGCCAGCCAGGGCAACCGTCGAAGCCAGGCTCGCCGCACCGCATTTCAACGTCGAAATCGGAATAATCGCCGCACTCTAATGGCCACGAAGAAGCGAGGCGGACAGTCAGGTCTGTTCGCCTTCTGCCTCCCTTTTTGCCAGTTCACGGAAAGTCCGGCGAATGACCTTCCCGGTTGTCGTCATGGGAACTGAATCGACGAAGTCGATTTCGCGCGGATAGATGTTTGCCGCCATGCGCGCCTTCACATGTTGCCGTATCTCTTCCCTGAGCGTGTCGCTGGCACTGAAACCGTCCGTCAGCACGACATAGGCCTTCACGATTTCCGTTCGTAGCGCATCCGGCTTTCCAACCGCGACCGCAAGTTTCACCGCCGGATGCGAAACCAGGCTATCCTCGATTTCACCTGGACCGACCCGATAACCGGCCGAATTGATGATGTCGTCGTCGCGTCCAACAAAATGGTAATAGCCATTTTCGTCCTGCACGCCGCGGTCACCGGTCAGCATCCAGTCACCAATGAATTTCTTAGCGGTAGCCTCCCGGTCTTCCCAATATTCCAGAAACATCACAGGGTCCGGTCTGCTTATCGCGACTTCCCCCGGTTCATTGACATCGCAGCGCGTGCCATCTGGCCGTACCACCGCGACGGTATGGCCGGGCACCGGCTTGCCGATGGCCCCTCTCCGGCTCACTCCCAGCCTGGCGCAAGAACTGAGCACGAGATTGCATTCTGTCTGGCCGTAGAATTCGTTGACGGTCACGCCCAATTCGCGTCTGGACCAGTCGAACGTATCTCCGCCAAGGCTCTCCCCGCCTGACCCGATGGTTCGCAGGTTCAATCGATAACGCTTGCCGGGTTCCTTGACTGTTTTCATCAAGCGCAGCGCAGTGGGTGGAATGAAAGCGTTTCGCACCTGCATTTCTTCCATCAGGCGAAAAGCGCTTTCCGGATCGAACCTTTCAAGTCCGCCATGGACAACCGGCACGCCGAAATGCAGGCATGGAAGCAAGATGTTCAGAAGCCCCCCTGCCCAGGCCCAGTCGGCTGGAGTCCAGGCAACATCACCGGGTTTTGGCAGGAATTCGTGATGAATCTGGACGCCGGGCAGATGGCCGATCAGAACCTTGTGGCCATGCAGCGCGCCCTTGGGAGGGCCAGTGGTACCTGACGTAAAGATGATCAGGGCAGGCGTTTGCGGGGTCGTATCGACCGGTTCGAACGCAATACCCATATCGGCAAGCGCCTCGCCCCATCCAGTGACCCAGTCGCACTGAGCCCCATCGATGGAAAGGACATGGCGCACTTGACCCAGCCGGTCGCGAATGGCGGCAAGTTTCTCGACACCTTCCCGGTTTGTGATGACGCAAACACATCCCGCCCGGTTCAGGCGGTATTCGATTGCATCGCCCGCAAACAGGCGGGCAAGCGGCACGGCAATCATGCCAGCCTTGTAGATCGCGATATGCGCTGCAGCAGTTTCCACGCTTTGCGGCAAAATGATCGCCACCCGATCTCCCTGCTTCAGACCGATCTTCCTGAAATGGTTTGCCAGTTTGCTGGAAAGCGCGGACAGTTCACCGAAGCTGGTCCGCTTCGGCTCGAGGCCGGGTCTCCATTCCACAAGTGCGATTTTCTCAGGTGTTGCGGCAGCATGGCGTTCGCACACCTCAACTGCGATGTTGTAGCGCTCGGGCACCTCCCACCTGAAGGCTTGCGCTACAGTTTCCAGATCGTCGGCTTCCTGCAACATGCTCATTTCCAGATCTGCGGTCAGGTCTTTTTCTCGCGGGTCCTGCCTGCCGGACGCTTCGTTGTCTGCAGCTCCGGCAATGCCAGTCCTGACTTGATGTGAATATCGCGCTGCGGGAAGGGAATCTCAATGCCTTCGCGGCGTAGCGCAGCCAGGATCGCATAGCGCAGATCGCTCTTCACCGCCATGCCCCTGCCGATATCGGCAAGCCATGCACGAACATCGAACACCAGTGCGTCGGCACCAAAATCGCTGAAGATGACTTGCGGCTCGGGCCGCTTCAGCGTCTCTTCATGGGCAGTGACGCACCCCATGAGGATGTCACGTACACGCTCCGGATCGCTATCATAACCAACGCCGATCGAAATCGAGAAGCGGCCCACCGTGCTTCGATGGGTCCAGTTGAGAACCGGATCCGTGATCAGGGTGGAATTGGGCAGGATGATCGTCGCATTGTCGAATGTCTCGATTTCAGTCGAGCGCACTGATATGCGCCGCACCGTGCCTTCGCCACCGCCGGTGACAACCCAGTCCCCCGCCTTGATCGGGCGCTCGGCCAGAAGGATGAGCCCCGAAACGAAATTGTTGACGATGCTCTGCAATCCAAAACCGATACCGACCGAAAGCGCACCGGCAACGATTGCCAGATTGGACAGATCAAGTCCGGCTGCCCCAATCGCCACCAGGGCGGCAAGCACATATCCGGCATAGCCGAACACGGTTGCCAGCGAATTGCGCATGCCTGAATCGAGGCTCGTAGTGGGAAGAAGCTGGCTTGCAATCCATTTTTGCGCGCCGCGCGTCAGGATGATGGCGACCGAGAAAACCAGAATGCCGAACAGGATCGCAGAAAAGGAAACGGTGATACCGCCAACCTGGAACCCGAAGAAGAACCGGTCGACAAACGCCGCCCATTCCTGGGTACGAACGCCCCAGGGAAGCAACAGGCCCGCCACGGCGACGATGAACACGAGAAGCCGCAGGAAGCCGGAAGAAAGTACTGTCAGCTGGCGCAGTTTCCCGTCACTCACGCCCGTTGCATCATGAAGCCTGGTCAGATTGCCTGTTTCCGAATCAAGCACCCTGCCCTTCACCTGATCGATGAAACCGAAAATCAGGCGGGTCAGCGCATAGACCGTCAGCACGACAATCGCCTGATAAGCAACAAACTCCGCCAGGGCAATATAACCACCGACAAGACCGAGGGCGGACACTGCAATGCCGAGCCACAGGACGGGGCGCAAATGGCGCCACTGGATCAGTCGGCTGGAACCGTCTGTAACCTGACTGGGCGAGGAACGGGCCTTGCCAGAGAGAACGAGAATTCGGGCGCCCGCTGCAATCGCCGCCAGCGCCATGACTGCACTCAAGACGATGGACAGTTCAAAAGGCGCCAGCAGGTTCAGGGCGGCCAGGTTGAGAAAGCGCATCACGGCAATGGTTGAAAGCCCTGCGACGCCGGTGGAAAAGATCTTCTTCGCCACATTGTCGGACAATGGCGCGATACGTTTTCTGGGGCGCAAGGGGCGCAGGAATATCCGCAAAAGCGAAAGCGCCAGCAAAAACACCGCCAGCGAAGCAATTGCGAACAGGATCAGCGTGATGAGCCTGCCCGACAAAAGCCCGCTGTCGGCCGCAAGCTTTCCAAATAGGACAACCATCGCTGCTGGCAGAAGCCCTGTCCTCAGGAAATCGAAAAGATGTTCCGCTTGCCCCGTCTGTGTTTCCACACCCGTCAAGGGCAGACTGGTTCTTGAAAGCAGGCGATTGCGCAGGAAGATGTAAACAAGTGCCGCAACCAGAAGCTCGGCCAGAAGGATCAATGCCTTGAGCGGCTCGGCGCCAATCCTTGCGATTGCAGCAGTGACCGAGTCGCTCACGACAATCCGCAGGCTGCGCACGAATCCCTTCGTGCCAATGGTCGCCTCCTGCCAAAGGACCGGATCGAGTATGGAACGCGACCGCGTTGTCAGCGATTCAACGAACCTTTCCCTGCGCTTTGAAAGAGCGGCACTTTCGACCTGTTGCGCCTTCACCAGCACAAGACGGGCTTCTTTGAGCAGCGAATCGACGCGCGACAGCCTGTCGTTCAACGCCGTGCGCCGGGCGGTGAGATCAGCGGATTCGGTTGAGCTTTCCTCGACCGGTGCTTCCCCGAGTTCACTCGCCTGCTCGCCAAGCCGTGTGACGACTGGTCCGATCTTCTCGATTGTCTTTGCAGCCTCTCCCTGGATGCTGGCTGTTTCACTGGCAAATCCTGCCAGTTCGCCGTCTGCGACACCATCGCGCCCGATGGCCTGCAACATCGTGTCGAGCGACCGGTTCCAGGTTTCGATCAGCTGAACTGCTTCGGAAACCAGTGCACTTTCAGGTCCGGTCTCACCTGCAATTGCACCCGCTTTGACAGGCTCGCCCTGCACGGGCACCTGCGTTGCCGGTGTCTGTGGTACGGGCATCTGCTGTGCTGCTGCCTGAACGTACAAATTCGCAAGCAGCAGCAAACCCGCAATTGCCTTCAGCATGGCCAAACGCCAGCTACCAGTCGATTTCATTTGCAAGTCCTGCTTCCTGGCGATCTCCTGCACAGACCTGTGTGCAGCCTTTCGGACAAAAGCCCAAAGGAGCGCGAAAGTCAAAACCGCCCGCCGCTTCTTTGCCGGATTTTGCAGGCGAAGCCAGCCCCGTTCAATCACTGCTGTTGTTGTTGGGAAAAGCGGCCGGGGAACGTTTCCTCCGGCAATCATTGGTGCCCCTGGCCGGGATCGAACCAGCACGCCCGTGAAGGCAACAGATTTTGAGTCTGCCGCGTCTACCAATTCCGCCACAGGGGCCCGGGGAGCGAACTATCGTTTTCACCCGCCAAGGTCAATCGCAATCAGCAATTCCCTGCTCCCAATGCAAAGGCGATGGACGCAACCCTCCTGTGCGGTTAGTTTCCGCCAGATTCGATTTCCTTCCCCATCAAACCGGAATCCAGGTCGAAAAAATCATGATACGCAGGCTCTATGACTGGGTTTTTTCCCTCGCGCGCCATAGGAGGGCAAACTGGGCGCTGGCTGGCATATCCTTCATCGAGAGTTCTTTCTTTCCAATCCCCCCGGATGTCCTGCTCATCCCGATGGTTCTGGCCGAGCGCAGAAAATGGATATTCTTCGCCGCCATCTGCACGGTTTCTTCGGTTGCAGGAGCTTTTCTCGGCTACGTCATCGGCGCATTTCTATATGACCTGATCGGCGAGCCGATCCTGCGCCTCTACGGCAAGGAAGACGCCTTTGCCCAGGTGACGCAATGGTACAACACATGGGGTGGATGGGGTGTCCTGTTTGCTGCAGTTACACCATTTCCCTACAAGGTCCTGACCATCTTCTCGGGTGCAACAGGCCTGAATTTTGTTGTTTTCACGATTGTCAGCATCCTTGGCAGGGGATTGCGCTTCTTCCTGGTTTCCTGGCTCCTCTACCATTTCGGCGAACCCATCCGGCTGTTCATCGAAAAACGCCTCGGCCTCATGTTCACACTTGCGATGATTCTGCTGATTGGCGGCTTCATCGCGGTACGCTATGTATTCTGACATGCAAAACACATCCACGCAGCGCCCGCAGATACTTACCGCGCTCCTGCTCTTCGCCGGCATGGCGACCGTGATCGCTTCGGTTCTCGGGTTTCAGCACATAGGCGGCTATATCCCCTGCAAGCTCTGTCTTGCACAGCGCGAGCCCTATTATGCCGCCATGCCTGTCGCGCTCCTGGCAGCACTGTCCGCCAGCAGAGGCTGGCCGCAATGCATCAATCGTGGCGCGCTGGCAATCTGCGGATTGCTGCTGATCTATACGGCAGCCCTTGCTTCATACCATTCCGGCGTCGAATGGGGATGGTGGCAGGGACCTTCCGATTGCGGCGCGACGGCCGGCAACATCTCGGCCAATGTCAATGATCTGCTCAGCGACCTGACTGCCAAGCGCCCACCCTCCTGTGACAAGGCGGCTGGCCGGTTCCTCGGGCTATCCTTCGCGGGATGGAACGTGATCGTCTCGCTAGTCCTGGCAGCAATCGCGTTTCGGGGTGCCGCACGCGCCAGCGGTGGTCACAAGCCTGCGGCTGGATGATTTTCCAACGTATTCAGGCGCGCTGGAAACAGCATCACGGCTCCAGCACGCTGTCCCAGTAGAGATAGTCCATCCAGCTTTCATGCAGAAAGTTCGGCGGAAAACGCCTGCCGTTGCGGTGAAGATCCTCGATCGACGGCACGAACGGAACCTGGGATGGCCACATCTTGGCCTGGGCTGGCAGCTTGTTGCCCTTGCGAAGATTGCACGGCGAGCAGGCAGCGCAGACATTCTCCCAGGTCGTCAGGCCACCTTTCGATCTGGGAACGACATGGTCGAATGTGAGATCGTGGCGATCACCGCAATACTGGCACTCGAACTTGTCGCGAAGAAAGACGTTGAACCGGGTAAACGCCGGATTTCGGCTCGGCTTGATATATGTCTTGAGGCTGACCACGCTGGGCAGGCGCATGGAAAAGGACGGACTTCTTACCGCTGACTCATACTCTGCAACGATGTTGACCCGGTCCAGGAACACTGCCTTGATCGCATCCTGCCATGACCAGAGCGACAACGGGTAATAGCTCAAGGGACGATAGTCCGCATTGAGCACCAATGCCGGGTGCGCATCTGGCGAAACTGCGATCGTCAAGGGAACCTCCTTGGCCCGATTCTGTCCGTTTCGTTGGCGTTATCATCTAAAGCTACTGCGACAGGCTTGTGAAGGGCCTGACTGGAATTTCGCGCTTTCACGCCGGCAGGATTTCCCTGCCACCCTTCAATTCACTGTAGTAGGCCCATAGCAGCCGTGCTGCCACGCCACGCCATGGCGACCAGCTTGTCGCAATTTCACGCAGCATCTTGTCGCTCGGTCGTTCTTCAAGCTGGTGGGCTACCCGGACAGCTTCCTGCAACGCCAGATCACCGGCCGGAAAGATGTCGGCATGCCCTGCGCAGAAAAGGAGATAAATCTCCGCCGTCCACGGCCCTATGCCCTTGATGCGAACCATTCGCGTAATCGCCTCGTCGGCCGGCAGATGGCACAATGCCTGAAGATCAACCTCTCCTTCCAGGACCGCTTGCGCGATTGACCTGAGGGTGCGTTGCTTGGGCCTCGACAAACCGGCTGCGCGCAGCAATTCGTCGTCTGCCTCTGCAAGCATCTGCGCCGTGAGTGGATTGATGAGGGATGACAGCCGCCCGAATATGGCATCCGCGCTTGCCTTCGAGACCTGCTGCGAAACGATGATTGAGGCGAGCCCGGCAAAATCCGGAGTGGATAGACGCAGTGGCACATCGCCAGCAGTAGCGATGACCGGCACGAGCCTGGGATCGCATTCCTGCAGCGCTTCAAGACCAGTCCTGATGTCATCGAGTGTGCGAATGGCCATTTCTGCTCCAACCTGCTTCCAGATGGCTTGTGCTGACCGCGAGCCAGGCAAGCGGCATGATGTGGCGCTGCTCGTGGCGAGAAATGCAAGGAAAACTTTGTACGCCCAGACAGACCAATGCCAGTTGCCGCGCTAGCCGCAGTTGTTTCTTGTCATCGATCCGGATCAATCCGAAGGCCGCGAGACATTGGCAACGCTTGAAATGCCGGTCCAATCCTGTGCATTTTCGTTCCATGCCAAGCTTCCTCTTGCGCGGACCAGTTCCACAATACAACTCGTGATACCCGACTGTTGCCATGAACCAACCCGTTTTCCGTTTTGCTCCCAGTCCCAACGGCCTTCTGCATCTGGGCCACGCTTATTCAGCGTTGCTGAACCTGCGGTTCGCCAGGGAGGCGGGGGGGCGCATGTTGCTGCGGATCGAGGACCTGGATACGCAGCGCTGCACACCTGTCAATGAGCGCATGATGCTTGAAGACCTTGAATGGCTGGGCTTCGAATGGGATGCAGAGCCAAGGCGCCAATCCCGCCACAGCGATGAATATGGCGCTGCAATGGACGCCCTGATGGAGCGTAGTCTTGCCTATCCCTCCGCCATGAGCCGGGCGCAAATCCGCCGCCTTGTCGAAGAAAAGTCGTCGCTCGCTTCGCCCTGGCCCTGCGATCCCGACGGGGTTCCGCACTATCCGGGTAGAGAACGGGAACTGGACGACGCAAGTCGGGAATCCCTGATCGCGCGCGGCGATTGCATCATCCGACTGGATGGCAGCAAGGCTGTTGCATCACTGGGCAGGGAGTATCGCAGCCACGGCCAGTTGAGCTGGCATGAGCAGGGCAATGGCCCCCAGGATGAGACAGGACGCATTCTGGCCGATGCGCTGGAATGGGGAGATATAATTTTGGGGCGAAGGGATGCGCCGGGAAGCTATCATCTTTGCTGCATACTGGATGATGCCCTGCAGGGGATCACCCATATTGTCAGGGGCAGGGACCTGTTCCACGCAACTTCGATCCAACGCCTCTTGCAGGAATTGTTCGGCCTTTCGGTTCCGACCTATCATCATCACGATCTCGTTCTGGACGAAGACGGGAGGAAACTGTCGAAGTCACGCGCCAGCACGGCCCTGAGGCATCTCCGCGAAGCGGGCGCAAGTCCTTCGGATATTCGCAGGATAATTGGCCTGGAATGAGATTTCAGGTGTTTGTGATGGACTTGATCACTGCCAGGGCAATCAGGATGAAAGTCGCTCCCGCTGCAGCAGCGCCACAGGTCATGACCGGATCCCAGTTCAATCGATAGCCAGCCAGATTGTAGCCAGCCAGTCCCGCATAGGCACCGATCAGAAGCAGCAACCAGTTGCCGATCACGCCGAATCCCGAATATCCCATGATACGGTCGGCCAGCCAGCCGCAAACAAACGCTGCGGTGCAGACGAACGAGAAAATGACCATTAGGTCCCTGCTGTACAGATCCCACAACATGGGCTGGACTCCTGATTGCCGAGCGAAATGTTACGCAGATCAGATGCAGCATTCCTTAACGCAGTGGCTGCAATTGGTTATTCACGCAACTGTTACCGTGCGTCCATATCCGTCAGTGCCTTGTTGTACTCCGCTCCGACGAGGAAAATGACGGACATGATGTAGATGAAGACCAGTGCGATCATGATCCCGGCCAGCCCTGCATAAGTGCCAACATAGGTGGCAAATTGTTCGAGATAGGCGGCAAACAGCAGGGAAGCCGCAAACCAGCAGACCAGCGTGACAATCACACCCGGCAAGACTTCGCCCAGTCCGCGTGTTCCAGCTGGCAGCCACTTGTGGCAGGTCACCAGCGCAACGATCAGGACAAGAACCGATACTGCAAGGCGCCAGAAACCTACTGTTTCTTCGTAACTGTCAAGCCATGGAAGATGCTTGCGCGCAATCGCCCAGCCAAGTGGCAGAAGGACGAGCAGAAACGCGATCGTGATCACGATGAGAGACGATATCACGACAAACAGGATGCTCTGCAGCCTCAAAATCAGCATGTTCCTGCGTTCGGCCATGCGATAGGCGCGATTGAGGCCGAGCCGCAGGGCCTCGACACCGCTGGAGGCAAAGAGCAGCGCCACGGCGGCACCGCTTGTCAGCACGTCACCCCTTTGCTGGGTGAGGACAGTGCGGATTTCCTGTGCCACGGGACCAGCCACGGAAGCGGGCCAGACATCGAAGATGAGATGCACAACGGTGTCGGGAAAATCGCCAAGATCGAAGTATGGAACGAGCGACGCACAGAAGATCAGAAATGGAAAAAGCGCCATGATCCCGGACAGCGTGACATGGCTGGCAATCGCCCAGCCATCATCCCGGCCGAAACTTCGGCCTGCATTGCGCAAACACGTCACGTGACGCAGGAAGTAAGCTTGAATGGCCAATCTGATTCGCCCTCGGCTGCTTTCTTGGACCACTTCATAACCTGTGACGGGAGATGCGCACAATCAATGACCCCTGCCATTCTGATCACTGGCTGTTCAACGGGCATCGGCCGCCATTGTGCGCTCCGCCTGAAGCATGACGGTTGGCAAGTGTTTGCCACCGCGCGCAAGGAAGCAGATATCGAGGCCTTGCAGCGCGAGGGGCTCGACGCCATCTATCTCGACTATGCCGTCACGCATTCACTTGAAGCAGCCTTGGACAAGGTCCTGGCCAGGACAGGTGGCAGGCTTGACGCCCTTTTCAACAACGGAGCCTATGGCCAACCCGGTGCCGTTGAAGACCTGTCGATCGAGGTGCTCCGGGCGCAGTTCGAGGCCAATTTCTTCGGACCGCATGAACTGACCAGACTTGTCATCCCGCACATGCGCAAGCAGGGAAGCGGGCGCATCGTGCATTGCTCTTCCATACTCGGCCTCGTCCCATATCGCTGGCGTGGAGCCTACAATGCTTCCAAGCATGCGCTGGAGGGATTGATGATGACGCAGCGCATGGAACTGGCGCAAAGCGGCATCCATGTCAGCCTGATCGAGCCGGGTCCGATAACCTCGAAATTCGGCGACAACGCGCTCATGTATTTTCACCGCAATGTCGATATTGCCGGTTCCGTGCACCAGGAAGCTTACCGTCATCACCTCGCAAAGCTCGAAGCAGGCGGCGGGGTCAACAGGTTCAGGCTGGGCCCCGAGGCCGTGTACCGCAAACTGCAGCACGCGCTGGTATCAAAGCACCCGCGTGCGCAATATGCAGTCACTGTTCCCGCCATCTTCATATCCTATATCAGAAGCGTTGCGCCGCAATGGCTGATGGACAGATTGCTGCTAGGTAACGATTGACCCGCCGCGCCATGTGGTCGTAATTCCCGACAGCGCACTTGATCTGGCCGGAGAACAGAATTGAATCGCCGCACAATGACAGGATCGGACCCAAGATGACCTATCTCATTCCTATCGCACTGGCTGCAGTCGCCATCGTGTTGGCAATGGGCCTGTGGAACATGATGCGCGGCGGCAGCGCCAATCGCTCCCAGAAGCTGATGCGCCTTCGTATCCTCTTCCAGTTCATCGCGGTCGTCATTGTCATGACGGCGCTTTATTTTGCCGGCAAGAGCTGAGCGGGCGGCAGGTATCATGGTCATCCTGAACAAGATCTACACGAAAACCGGTGATGATGGCTCGACTGCGCTTGGCACCGGCGAACGGCGCAGCAAGGCTGACATTCGCGTTGAGGCCTATGGAACTGTCGATGAAGCGAATGCCTGCATAGGCATTTGCCGACTTCATCTGGGCGAGGAAAATGCTCATCTCGACGCGATGCTGGCCACCATTCAGAACGACATGTTCGACCTGGGTGCGGATCTGGCCACGCCTCACTCGCAAACGCCCCCGCCTTATGAACAGCTTCGCATGAGTGAAAATCAGGTCACCCGTCTGGAAAGCGAGATCGATTCGATGACCCGACAGCTCGAACCATTGCGTTCCTTCGTGCTGCCTGGTGGCAGCCCAGCGTCAGCCTACATGCATCTCGCCCGAACTGTCGCAAGGCGGGCCGAACGGCTGAGCGTGGAACTGGCAAGTCAGGAACAGGTTACGCCTGCAGCCCTGCACTATCTCAACCGCCTGTCCGACTTTCTTTTTGTCGCTGCGCGCGTTGCCAATGACGGTGGAAAAGGCGATGTTCTGTGGATACCGGGCAAGAACCGGCAAGACTGACGTGCCGCGTTGCCGACGGCTGAACTTGACGGGATCGCAAGATGTTCATTCCGCTGCATGATGCCAATTATCTGCGCCACATCCGCGTTCAGTATGTCACCCTTGCGATTATCGTACTGAATTGCGCCATCTGGATTTTCTTCGGAAACGGGATTTTTTCCAACCTGGAAAGTGTGCGCGCCACCTTTTTCTCCTGGGGCATGATTCCCGCCGTTGCCAACGGCTATGAAGTCCTCCCGGCGCAATACCAGACCCTGCCCGAATATTCGAAATACCTCACCTACGCATTCCTGCATGGCGACTTCATGCACCTTGCCGGCAACATGCTCTTCATCTGGGTCTTTGGCGACAATGTCGAGGATGCGATGGGGCATTTTCGCTTCGCGATCTTCTTTGCCCTGTCGGCCATTGCCGGGGCCTATCTGCACTCGATCGTTCAGCCTGAATCCGAATCGCCCCTGATCGGCGCTTCAGGCGCTGCGGCAGGAATCATCACTGCCTATCTCATGCTCCACCCGAAGGTGAAGGTATGGGTGCTGGCGCTCGGGCGAATTCCATTGCGCATCAGCGCAGTCTGGGTAATCGGCGCATGGATACTGTTCCAGCTCGCCAACTTCGCCGTGGCCGGTGACGATCAGATATCCTGGGCTGCCCATGTTGGTGGCATTGTCGCCGGTGCCGTGCTCCTGCCCGTTTTCAAGCGCTCCGACGTGAAGATGTTCGACCAGAACCCGGTAGACGAGGTTATCCCGCCCGTCCCGCCGCCGTCGGTAGCGGAAGAAGGATACCCCTTGCCCGGACAGCCGGCACAAACGGAGTCCGCATCCGATACTGATGCCGGATCGCAGGCTGCAAGCAATGACACTCAGGGCAACAGCCCCACCACCCGCTGGGGCCGCCATGGTGGCTCGTCGAGCTGAACTGGATGTTGCGCTGCAAACGCGTGCGTCAATGATTCCGGCGCTCCAATGTTGACGCGAACGTAAATAGAAGCTAGTTCCGCGCGCGTCAGGCTATTGAGGCCTTGTGCCCGCTTTGAAGTCGGGTCAGGCTGCGATGATCCCCTGATTGACAGAATTCGTCGGTTTTGGTGAAGCCTTGCTGACCCTACCTGTATAGGCAGGCATGGCCGGAATTTGCATAAAGAGGCAGAGACTGTTCGCCTGCAACCACGTGCCAGTCTGCACGGCTGCAGGTTTACCGAACAAGGAGAGGATGAAGCATGAAGATCGTCGTCCCGGTTAAGCGGGTTGTGGACTACAACGTCAAGATCCGCGTCAAGGCAGATGGTTCGGGTGTCGAACTTGCCAACGTGAAGATGTCCATGAACCCCTTCGATGAAATCGCGGTCGAAGAAGCGCTTCGGCTCAAGGAAGCCGGCAAGGCAAGCGAAGTCATTGCTGTCTCCATCGGACCCGCACAGGCGCAGGAAACAATCCGCACGGCGCTGGCCATGGGAGCCGATCGCGGCATCCTGGTGAAGGTCGACACGCTGGTCGAACCTCTGGCTGTCGCCAAGATCCTGAAGGGCGTGGTCGAAGCAGAAGCACCGGGCCTTGTCATCCTCGGCAAGCAGGCCATCGACGACGACGCCAACCAGACCGGTCAGATGCTCGCCGCCTTGCTTGGCTGGGCACAGGCGACCTTTGCATCCAAGATCGAACTTGGTGATGGAAGCGCCAAGGTCACGCGCGAAGTCGATGGTGGTCTCCAGACCATTGAATCGAAACTGCCGCTTATCGTGACCACGGACCTGCGCCTCAACGAACCACGCTATGCGTCCCTGCCCAATATCATGAAGGCCAAGAAGAAGCCGCTCGATGAAAAATCAGCGGCCGACTATGGCGTGGACACCGCGCCGCGGCTGAAGGTCATTGCAACTGTCGAGCCGGAGTCCCGCAAGGCAGGCGTAAAGGTCGGCTCGGTTGGCGAACTTGTCGACAAGCTGAAAAACGAAGCTGGCGTTCTCTAGAGTTTGGACAGGAAACAGATCATGGCAATTCTTCTTCTGGCAGATCACGACAACAAGACGCTTTCCGACCAGACCGCGAAAGCACTTTCCGCTGCCTCCCAGATCGGTGGCGACGTTCACATCCTCGTTGCAGGCAAGGGCTGCGCCGCGGTCGGTGACCAGGCAGCCAAACTTGCCGGTGTCGCCAAGGTACTGGTAGCAGATTCGGCAGAGTACGAAGTCATGCTGGCCGAGGCTGCATCCGATCTGATCGTGAAGTTGGCTGGGGGCTATGACACCATCATGGCCGCAGCGACCTCTACCGGCAAGAACGTCATGCCACGCGTGGCGGCACTTCTCGACGTCATGCAGGTCTCCGATATCATCGCGGTGAAATCGGCAGACACGTTCGATCGGCCCATCTATGCCGGCAATGCCATCCAGACTGTCCAGGCAACGGATGCCAAGAAGGTTCTGACCGTGCGTACTGCCGGATTCCAGGCAGCAGGCGAAGGCGGTTCTGCCGCAGTGGAAAAGATCGCTGCTGCTGGCGACAACGGCCTGTCCAAGTTCCTTGGCGCCGCCATTGCCAAGAGCGACCGTCCGGAACTGACTTCAGCGCGCATCGTCATTTCAGGTGGGCGCGCGCTTGGCTCTAAGGAAAAGTTCATGGAAGTCATGCTTCCGGTTGCCGACAAGCTCGGTGCAGCAGTTGGCGCCTCACGCGCAGCTGTCGATGCGGGCTATGCCCCGAACGACTGGCAGGTTGGTCAGACCGGCAAGGTCGTGGCACCCGACCTCTACATCGCCTGCGGCATCTCCGGAGCGATCCAGCATCTGGCAGGCATGAAGGACTCCAAGGTCATTGTCGCAATCAACAAGGATGACGAGGCACCAATATTCCAGGTCGCCGACTATGGTCTGGTTGCTGACCTTTTCCAGGCATTGCCCGAACTGGAAAAAGCGCTGGACTGAACCATCGGTTGAACGTTAGATTCAAGGGGCGCATTCATTGAGTTGAATGCGCCCTTTTTCGACATCAGAGCAGGTCTCGAATGACAAACCGGATTTCCAGGGTAGGCATTGTTGGCGCTGGACAGATGGGCAGTGGCATAGCCCATGTCAGCGCTCTGGCCGGCTACGACGTCCTGCTGCACGACCTCTCTGCCGAGAAGATCGAATCCGGCCTGGCAACCATCAATGGAAATCTGGCCCGCCAGGTCAGTTCGGGCAAGATCGCGGACGCCGACCGTAGCAGTGCTGTCGCCAGGCTGGCCGGCGCACCTACAATGAACATGCTGGCAAGTTGCGATCTGGTCATCGAGGCAGCGACCGAGAACGAAGCGATCAAGCGGCAGATTTTCGCCGGTCTGTGCCAGGCCCTCAATCCCGAGGCCATCCTGGCGACAAACACCTCGTCCATCTCGATCACACGACTGGCTGCATCCACGGACAGGCCGGAGCGGTTCATCGGCATTCATTTCATGAATCCGGTGCCTGTAATGAAACTGGTGGAACTGATCCGGGGCATCGCCACCGACGATGCGACTTTCACCGCCGCCAGGGACTATGTGAACTCGCTCGACAAGACCATCGCGGTTGCAGAAGACTTCCCGGCATTCATGGTCAATCGCATCCTGCTGCCGATGATCAATGAGGCGATCTATACACTCTATGAAGGAGTGGGATCCGTAGAAGCCATCGACACTGCCATGCGCCTCGGTGCCAACCATCCGATGGGTCCACTCCAGCTGGCCGATTTCATTGGGCTCGACACCTGCCTTTCCATCATGCAGGTCCTGCACGACGGGCTGGCCGACTCAAAATATCGCCCCTGCCCGCTGTTGGTGAAATATGTTGAAGCTGGATGGCTTGGCCGCAAATCGGGCCGCGGCTTTTACGACTATCGCGGCGAAGAACCCGTCCCAACGCGCTGAGCATCAAGGGCAGGCTGCCCTTCAGCAGAGATTGTCGATCTTTTTCTGCAACTCGCTCAACTGCTCGCGCAGGTTCCGCAATTCGCTCGCGCTTTCGTTCTTCTCCGGCTGTTTCGCAGACGGCGAACTTGCGCTTCCTGCAGTGCCAAACGGCATGAACATGCCCATCGCCTTCTGGAACATTTCCATGTTGCGCCGGACCTGTTCTTCCATCCCGCCCATGCCCTGCATCGTACCCATTGTGCCGAAAGCCTTGGTCATCTGCTCGCGAATCTTTTCCTGTTCGTTCGCAAGCGAATTCATCGAGTGCTCGAGGTAACTCGGGATCATCACGCCCATTGAATCACCATAGAAGCGGATCAATTGCCTCAGGAAGGTGATCGGCAGAAGGTTCTGGCCTTCCTTGGCTTCCTGGTCGAAGATGATCTGGGCAAGGACGGAGCGCGTAATGTCTTCGCCGCTCTTGGCGTCCTGCACCACGAATTCATCGCCCGCCTTCACCATCACGGCAAGATCTTCGAGTGTCACATAGGTCGAAGAGCCGGTGTTGTAGAGCCGTCTGTTCGCATATTTCTTGATGATAACGGGTTGGTCTTTGTCAGCCATATCCCTATCCCGGTAATGGTCATTCTCAATTCACAATAGAGTAGCGAACTCCAAGAATCCAGCGTTCTTCAAGCGCCTGCAAATACCGCGTCAGCGACTTGCATTGCCGACCTCTTCACGCGATAGAAATCCCGCCCGCATTCCACCAGCCAGCCACACACGGGGAAAAGACAATGTCCGCAATTTCCAAGCTACTTGTCGCCAACCGTTCGGAAATTGCGATCCGCATCTTCCGGGCCGCCAATGAACTTGGCATACGAACTGTCGCAGTGTGGGCAGAAGAAGACAAGCTCGCCCTGCATCGCTTCAAGGCCGATGAAGCCTATCAGGTAGGCAAGGGGCCACATCTGGAACGCGATCTTGGTCCGGTGGAATCATACCTCTCGATCGACGAGATGCTGCGGGTAGCAGAATTGTCCGGCGCGGACGCGATCCACCCGGGCTATGGCCTGCTGTCCGAAAGCCCGGAGTTCGCCGATGCCTGCGCGCAGCGTGGCATCACATTCATCGGACCCAGCCCCCAGACCATGCGGGATCTTGGCAACAAGGTTGCCGCCCGCAACCTTGCCATCCGCATTGGCGTACCGGTGGTGCCCGCGACCGAGCCACTGCCATCCGACCCAGCTGAAATTGCCCGTATGGCACGCGCCGTCGGCTTCCCCGTAATGCTCAAGGCGTCCTGGGGCGGCGGCGGACGGGGCATGAGGGTCATCAGGTCGGAAGAAGACCTTGAACGCGAAGTGAATGAAGCAAAGCGCGAGGCGCGAGCAGCATTTGGCAAGGATGAAGTCTACCTGGAGAAGCTGGTGGAAAGGGCCCGCCATGTCGAAGTGCAGATCCTCGGCGATACGCATGGCAACACCGTTCACTTGTTCGAGCGAGACTGCACGGTACAGCGACGCAATCAGAAGGTGGTTGAACGTGCACCTGCTCCCTATCTCGACGACAAGCGCCGCGCCGAACTGTGCGAACATGCGCTGAAACTGGCGCGCGCAACCAGCTATGTCGGTGCAGGTACCGTTGAGTTCCTCATGGATGCTGAATCCGGTGAGTTCTATTTCATCGAGGTCAACCCGCGCATCCAGGTCGAGCACACAGTCACCGAGGAAATCACCGGCATTGACATCGTCAAGGCACAGATTCGCATTCTCGAAGGTGCTGCCATCGGCACCCCCAGGTCGGGAGTACCTGCCCAGGCCGAAATCAGGCTGAACGGTCACGCGCTCCAGTGCCGCATCACCACGGAAGACCCGGAGCAGAACTTCATTCCAGATTACGGGCGCATCACGGCCTATCGCGGAGCAACCGGATTCGGGATTCGCCTTGATGGCGGAACGGCTTATTCCGGCGCGGTCATCACGCGCTTCTACGATCCCCTGCTGGAAAAGGTCACCGCCTGGGCGCCATCGCCAGAAGAAGCGATTGCGCGTATGGACCGCGCCTTGCGCGAATTCCGTATCCGTGGCGTCGCGACCAACCTGACATTTCTTGAGGCGATCATTGGCCACCCCCAGTTCAGGGACAACAGCTACACGACACGCTTCATCGACACCACGCCAGAGCTTTTCGCCCAGGTCCGGCGGAAGGACCGCGCCACCAAGCTTCTCAACTACATTGCCGATGTGACCGTCAACGGCCACCCCGAAACAAGAGGCAGGGCAAAGCCGCCAGCGGATGTTGCCAGACCAGTCGTGCCGGTATTCCGGAATGACCGCATTCCAGGAACCAGGCAGAAACTCGAGGAACTGGGCGCAGAAGGCTTCACCAGGTGGGTGCGGGAACAAAAGCAGTTGCTGGTCACGGACACCACCATGCGCGATGGGCATCAGTCGCTGCTTGCAACCCGCATGCGCACCCATGACATTGTCGCGATTGCCGAGTCCTACTCGCTCGCACTTCCGCAATTGTTCTCGCTGGAATGCTGGGGCGGCGCGACATTCGACGTTGCCATGCGCTTCCTCACCGAGGACCCATGGGAACGGCTGCGGCAAATTCGTGAACGTGCTCCCAACATCCTGCTTCAGATGCTGCTTCGCGGTGCCAACGGTGTTGGTTACACCAATTACCCCGACAATGTGGTCAAGTATTTCGTCAGGCAGGCGGCGCAGAATGGCGTTGACGTTTTCAGGGTCTTCGATTGCCTCAACTGGGTCGAGAACATGCGCGTCTCCATGGATGCCGTGCGTGAAAGCGGCAAGCTGTGTGAAGGGGCGATCTGCTACACTGGCGACCTGATGGATTCGGCGAGGCCGAAATATGATCTGGCCTATTATGTGAAGATCCTGCGGGAACTGGAAGTTGCGGGTGCCCAGATGATTGCCATCAAGGACATGGCAGGACTGATGAAGCCGGCTGCTGCAAGGCAGCTCTTCTCGACGCTGCGCCAGGAAACCGATCTTCCCATTCATTTCCACACGCATGACACGTCGGGAATTTCAGCTGCCAGTGCACTGGCCGCCGCTGAAAATGGCGCCGACATCGTCGATGCCGCGATGGATGCCTTTTCCGGCAACACGTCCCAGCCTTGCCTGGGTTCAATCGTCAACGCGCTTTCGGGCAGTGATCGCGATACCGGACTTGATGTTTCTGCCATCCGCCGCATCTCCTTCTATTGGGAAGCGGTGCGCTACAAGTACGCAGCCTTTGAAAGCGACCTGAAGGGTCCGGCATCGGAAGTCTATCTCCACGAAATGCCTGGCGGCCAGTTCACCAATCTGAAGGAACAGGCGCGGTCGCTTGGCCTTGAAAGCCGTTGGCACGAGGTCGCGCAAGCCTATGCCGACGTCAATCAGATGTTCGGCGACATCGTGAAGGTCACGCCATCATCAAAGGTTGTCGGCGACATGGCGCTAATGATGGTCAGCCAGGACATTACCGTGAAGGATATCGAGCAGGGCACACGGGAAATCTCGTTCCCCGATTCAGTGGTTTCCATGATGCGCGGCGATCTCGGTCAGCCGGAAGGTGGCTGGCCGTCCAATATCCAGAAACGGGTGCTGAAATCGGAACAGCCCTATGTCGAGCGCCCCGGCGCTCTCCTCGACGAACTCGACCTCGACGCAGAGCGCAAACGCGCTGAAGAAAAGACCCAGACCAGCCTTTCGGATAGTGAGTTCGCGTCATGGCTCATGTATCCCAAGGTCTTCGCAGACTTCGTTACGGCCCGCGAAGCCTACGGCCCGACAGAGATTCTTCCTACAACGGTCTATTTCTACGGATTGCCTGCCGGGGATGAAATCCATGTCGATCTGGAAAAGGGGAAAACGCTTGTCATACGCTGCCTGGCGGTCGGCGAGGTCGATGACAAGGGCATGGTCACGGTCTATTTCGAACTCAACGGCCAACCAAGGCGCACCAAGGTGCCGGACCGCATTCACGGCTCGTCTGCCGTTGCGCAAAGGCGCAAGGCCGAACCGGGCAATGCATCGCAGGTAGCCGCGCCGATGCCTGGCGTCGTGTCGGGTGTTTCTGTTGCGGCAGGACAGACCGTATCGACGGGTGATGTCCTCCTGTCGATCGAGGCCATGAAAATGGAAACCGCGATCCATGCCGAACGCGATGGACAAGTCAGCGAAGTTCTCGTCAAGACGGGCGACCAGATCGATGCCAAGGATCTCCTGGCCGTTTACGCGCAATAGCTCATCCGCGTTCGGCTGCTCCGCCGCAGGGCCTATTTGCTGCCGTACCGCTGTTCCACATATTCCAGAACAAGTTTCTGGAAATCTTCCGCGATTGCTGGCCCGCGAAGAGTCATTGCCTTCTTGCCGTCAATGAAAACCGGCGCCGCAGGTGCTTCTCCGGTACCGGGCAGGGAAATGCCGATATTGGCATGCTTCGATTCACCCGGCCCGTTCACGATACAGCCCATGACTGCAACGTTCAGACCTTCGACGCCGGGATATTTCTCCCGCCACACAGGCATCTGGTCGCGCAGGTGGCCCTGTATCTTCTGCGCCAGTTCCTGAAACACGGTTGATGTCGTGCGACCGCATCCAGGACATGCCGCTACGATTGGCACGAAGGATCTGAACCCCATTGTCTGAAGCAGTTCCTGCGCGACCTTGACTTCGCGCGTCCGGTCGCCGCCAGGTTCCGGCGTGAGCGAAATGCGGATCGTGTCGCCAATACCCTGTTGCAGCAGCAAGCCCATCGCAGCACTCGACGCCACGATCCCCTTGGTATCCATGCCTGCCTCGGTCAACCCAAGATGCAATGCATGGTCGCCTCGTGAAGCAAGCTCTGTGTAGACGGCAACGAGATCCTGTACCTGGCTGACCTTGGCAGACAACACGATCCGGTCACGCCCAAGACCGATTTCTTCCGCCAGTTCCGCCGAGATCAGCGCCGACTGCACGATCGCTTCACGCGTTACTTGCTGCGCGGTAAGGCCGGTTCCCTTTTTCTGGTTTTCATCCATCAGTCGGGTCAGAAGTTCCTGGTCCAGCGATCCCCAGTTGACGCCGATCCTCACCGGCTTGTCATGCCGTATAGCCGTCTCGATGATCGCCCCGAACTGGCGGTCCCTCTTTTCGCGGAACCCGACATTGCCCGGATTGATCCGGTACTTGTCGAGCGCTTCCGCGCAGGCCGGATGATCGGCGAGCAGCTTGTGGCCAATGTAATGGAAGTCACCGATGAGCGGTACGCTCGCATTCTGGCGGGCAAGGCGGTCACGGATATGTGGCACGGCTGCCGCCGCTTCATCGCGATCCACCGTGATGCGAACAAGCTCCGAACCAGCGCGCGCAAGCGCTGCTACCTGGCGGACAGTGGCATCTATATCGGCGGTATCCGTGTTGGTCATGGATTGCACGACCACGGGCGCACCACCACCAATCACCACTCCGCCAACATCGACACCCACGGTCTGTTTGCGGGGAAAGGGTTCCGAAAGATATTGTCTTGCCATGATGGCGGCTTCCGTTCGACTGCCCCAATGCGTCCGCCATGATTTGGCGTCGACCGGCGGGCAAGTCAACCTTCAACTACGCCATCTTCCAGCCGCGTCACTTTTGGGCTAGAGCGTTTGGCAAGATCATCCGGCAGAACCAATCATGAAAACCGAGAACACAGGCGGAATAAGGCCCTCGAGGATCAGGCAGTTCTTCGCCAACGAGGCCAGAACCTATTCCGCGGCGCGACCTGCAAGCAGCAAGGCAGCATCCGGCGGTCTTGCCGGATACCTCCAGGGCGTTCCCATGCACTGGATGCTGGACTGGCCGATGCCGTTTCCTTTCCTGGTCGACAAGGCACAGGGTGCGACACTGGTCGACATCGATGGAAATCGCCTTGACGACTTCTGTCTTGGTGATACCGGCTCCATGTTCGGACATTCGCCAGAGCCGGTAACAAGGGCAATTCGCCATCAGGCGTCGCGGGGTCTGACCTACATGCTGCCCGACGAGGATGCCGGGATCGTGGGCAAGCTGCTGGTCGAACGATTCTCGCTTCCCTATTGGCAGGTGGCGACCACTGCGACGGATGCCAACCGTTTTGCCCTCAGGGTTGCGCGCGCGGTTACGGGTCGAAGCAAGATCCTCGTATTCAATGGCTGCTATCATGGCAGCGTCGATGAAACTTCGGTGAAACTGCAAAATGGCGTGGCGGTTACCAAACCAAGCCTGGTCGGCGAATGGCGCGACATTGCCGAGTTTACCAAGGCGGTGGAATTCAATGATGTGGATGCCCTTGAGCGCGCGCTGCGCGACGAAGACGTCGCTTGTGTCATTACCGAGCCGGTCCTGACCAATTCCTGCATGGTGCTGCCCGAGCCGGGTTTCCACACCACGCTGCGCAGGCTGACGCGCAAACATGGAACGCTGCTTCTCATCGATGAAACGCACACCATCTCAACGGGTCTTGGCGGCTACACTGCGGTCCACGGGCTCAAGCCGGACCTGTTTGTGCTTGGCAAGCCGATCGCGGGTGGTATCCCCGCCAGCGTCTGGGGCATGAGCGAAAAGGTTGCCAGAACATTTGCCCGACTGGAAAAAATCCGCCCTGCGGGCTTTTCGGGCATCGGCACGACGCTGTCCGCCAATCCGCTCCAGTTTGCAGCCATGCGCGCCACTCTGGAATCGGTCATGACCGCGCAGAATTACGCTCACATGGAAGCGTTGGCGGCGCGGCTTCGGGACGGGCTTGAAAAGGCCATTTCCAGACACCGCCTGAATTGGCATGCCGTGCGCGTTGGCGCGCGTGTGGAATTCATCTGTGCACCAGGTCCACTGCGCAATGGCGGAGAAGCAGCCTATGCCCACGCGCCTTCACTGGAACGCGCCATTCATCTGGGCCTGTTGAACCGGGGCGTGCTGATTGCGCCATTCCACAATATGATGCTGACATCACCACAAACTCAGGCCGGTCAGATACAAAGACTGGTCAAGGCGTTTGACGCGGTATTGATCGCCCTTCTCTCCTGACAATTGCCGGATTTCTCGATCATGACATCACCATCAGGCTCCACCCTTGCCGAAGCCAGGTCCTTTCTCGATGCCAATCCTGAGGTTGAGGCAGTCGACATAGTCCTGACGGATGCCAATGGCGTTGGTCGTGGCAAGATCATCCGGCGCCATGAACTGGAGGGCCTTTACGAGAAGGGACGCAATCTCCCGACCTCGATTCTCGGCCTCGATATTACCGGCGAGGATGTGCACGAGACTGGCCTCGTATGGGATACCGGCGATGGCGACCTGATCGCCTGGCCGATCCCTGGCACCCTCAAACTGCTACATGCAACCAAGCCTCAGCGCGCGCAGGTTCTGCTTTCCATGTACAATCGGGACGGCACGCCCATGCAGGCCGATCCGCGTCACGCTCTTGCCCGTCAGATCGCGGCGCTGGAAGAACAGGGGCTGCAGCCGGCTGGAGCATTCGAACTCGAATTCTTCCTTCTTGCGCGCGAACGCGACGGTGCCGGAAACGTCCAGCCCGCCGCAAGCCTGGTCGATGGCCGCAGCCAGCCCAGGACCGAAGTCTATTCGGTGGATCATCTCCATGGGATGGAGCCGCTGTTCAACGACATTTACGTGGCAGCAGCTCTCCAGGACATTCCTGTCGAAACGCTGATTTCCGAGTATGCGCCGGGTCAGTACGAGCTCACCCTCCATTATCGCCCGAACCTGATGCAAGCTGCCGACGACCTCATCCAGCTCAAGCGGATCGTGAAAGCCGCTGCCAGACGCCATGGCGTGATCGCCTGTTTCATGGCCAAGCCCTTTGCCGGACACGCAGGGTCTGGCATGCACCTGCATGTTTCCATGAAGGATCGTGACGGAAGGAACCCGTTCAGCGAAAAGGTTGATGGCGAAAGAACATCAGTCCTGCTGGGCGCGCTTGGCGGGCTCTTGTCTACCATGGCGCAATCCATGCTGGTATTCGCGCCTCATGCCAATTCATGGCGGCGCTTCACTTCGAATTCCTATGCGCCAGTGTCGCTGACATGGGGCGAGAACAATCGTTCCGTCGCGCTCAGGATTCCCGCCGGTGATACGAAGAACCGGCGTATCGAACATCGCCCTTCCGGCGTGGATGCCAATCCCTATCTGGTAGGCGCCACGGTTCTGGCAGGAATTCGAAAGGGCATGAACGAGAACCTCGATCCGGGGCCTGAAACCACAGGCAATGGATATGGCGAAAGCGCTGGTGCGAGCGCGATGCCGACGGACTGGCGCTCTGCAATCTTGGCTGCTGGCGATTCCAGCTTCCTGCGCGAAGCGCTGGGACCGCAACTGCACAAGACCTTCCTGGCGATCAAGCAAGCCGAATATGCCCATGTATCCCAGACCGTGAGCGAACTCGACTATCAGCTCTATCTCCACGAGGTCTGAAACAGCCCCGCCTACATCAATGGTTCAATTGATGTACCGCGAGCTTCCTGCGCATAGTGCCAGTCGCTGCCGTCAATGCTGCATTGCACAAAAATCAGGTGAAACCGCGGAACTTTTCTGCTATGGGCAGTCATCCGCCGGGGAAATCACTCGATTTCGCATCATTCGCCGGTCAAGATTTCAAATGGGAGAGGAATTTCCATGAGCAGCAAGGAAGCCATTGTCATTGCAAGTGCAGCGCGTACGCCGGTTGGTTCGTTCAACGGATCATTCGCGGAAGTTCCTGCGCACGATCTCGGTTCAGCAGCCATCATGGCAGCACTTCAGCGCGCAGGCGTGGACCCGAAGGAAGTCGATGAGGTAATCCTGGGCCAGATCCTGTCAGCAGGCCAGGGGCAAAACCCAGCCCGCCAGGCAGCACGCAACGCCGGATGCCCGGATGAAACGACAGCATGGGGCCTCAACCAGCTTTGCGGCTCGGGCCTTCGCACCATCGCCATCGGCATGCAGCAGATTGCAACCGGCGACGCGCGCATCATCGTGGCAGGCGGACAGGAAAGCATGTCCATGGCCCCACACTGCGCCCACCTTCGCAGTGGCGTGAAAATGGGTGACATGAAAATGGTCGACACCATGATCAGGGACGGCCTGACGGATGCCTTCTATGGCTATCACATGGGCAATACGGCAGAAAACGTCGCCCGCAAGTGGCAACTCACGCGCGATGAACAGGACGCCTTTGCCGTCGCATCGCAGAACAAGGCCGAAGCTGCCCAGAAGGCAGGTAAGTTCAAGGATGAAATCGCGCCGTTCACCGTCAAGACCCGCAAGGGCGAGACGGTCGTCGAGAATGACGAGTACATCAAGCATGGCGTCACGCTCGAAGGCGTCGGCAAGTTGCGCCCGGCATTCGACAAGGAAGGCACGGTAACAGCCGCAAACGCTTCCGGCATCAATGATGGTGCAGCAGCCGTGGTGCTGATGAGCGAAAGTGAAGCGGTGCGTCGTGGCATTACGCCAATGGCCCGTATCGTTTCCTGGGCGACAGCCGGCGTCGATCCGCAGATCATGGGCACAGGTCCAATTCCTGCGTCCCGCCGTGCCCTCGAAAAGGCCGGATGGACAGTCGACGATCTCGATCTCGTCGAAGCGAACGAAGCCTTCGCCGCACAGGCCTGCGCGGTCAACAAGGACATGGGCTGGGATCCATCCATCGTCAATGTGAATGGCGGTGCCATTGCGATCGGTCACCCGGTCGGCGCATCCGGCGCGCGTATCTTCAACACCCTGGTCTTCGAAATGAAGCGTCGCAGTGCCAACAAGGGCCTGGCTACCTTGTGCATCGGTGGCGGCATGGGTGTAGCCATGTGCGTCGAGCGCATGTAATCGAATAACAGTATTTCCCGAGAGGACAGACGGATGGGCAAGGTAGCATTGGTAACAGGTGGGTCGCGCGGCATTGGCGCGGCAATTTCAAAGGCGTTGAAGGCGGCAGGATACAAGGTTGCCGCAAACTATGCCGGCAATGATGAAGCAGCAAAGGCTTTCACGGCTGAAACCGGCATCCCGACCTACAAATGGTCGGTTGCCGATTACAAGGCCTGCGCGGAAGGTATTGCCAAGGTCGAAGCCGACCTTGGCCCCGTTGACGTCCTTGTCAACAATGCCGGTATCACCCGCGATGCCATGTTTCATCGCATGACACCTGAACAATGGAATGAAGTCATGAACACGAACCTGAACGGTCTTTTCAACATGACCCATCCCCTGTGGACGGGCATGCGGGATCGCAAGTTCGGTCGCGTGATCAATATCTCGTCCATCAATGGCCAGAAAGGCCAGGCCGGACAGGCCAACTATTCTGCCGCCAAGGCCGGTGACATCGGTTTCACCCGGGCGCTCGCCCAGGAAGGCGCGCGCGCAGGCGTGACCGTCAACGTGATCTGCCCGGGCTATATCGGCACTGAAATGGTGCGCGCTATCGACGAAAAGGTTCTCAACGAACGCATCATTCCGCAGATCCCGGTCGGCCGTCTTGGTGAGCCTGAAGAAATTGCACGCTGCGTCGTGTTTCTTGCTTCCGACGATGCCGGATTCATCACCGGCTCGACCATTTCGGCAAACGGCGGACAGTATTTCACCTGACCGAAAATCCCTTTGCCTGGAGCGGCGCGATGGCATGTCTGTCGCGCCGCTTTTCTTTTGTCAGCCATGAGTTATCATTTCCCGGCACGCCACCACGCTGCGGAGATCGATCATGCGAAGCATCCTGACATTCGCCCTGACAGTAGCAATTTCCCTCGTTGCTGCACCCGCATTCGCCGATCGCATCGACGGAAACTGGTGCAATCCTGCCGGTGGCAACCTGCATATCGAGGGCGACACTATCCGCATTCCCTCCGGCCGGACATTGCTTGGCGAGTACGGACACCACAGTTTCCGCTATGTCGCGCCGCATGGCGAAAATGATGAAGGCGCTGAAATCACCATGATCCAGCGCTCCGAGGAGGAAATGACCCTCTTTCGTGGTTCCAACCCGGATGGTGAGACCTGGCGTCGCTGCAGCGCCACGAGCTGATCAGCTGTTTTGCATCCGCCTGCCTTGCTCGATGACGCTGTTCTGTTATTGAGGCTTTTCCTGGCAGCGGAATCCTGAACCCCATGAACCCCACCCATGCCGGCGTTGCCGCAATACTGATGTGGTCGCTACTGGCATTGATGACGGCTGCCAGCGGGGTAATACCGCCCTTTCAGTTGCTCGCCATGACCTTTGCCATCGGTGGCACCTGTGGCTTCATCACGTGGCCCTTCAGAAAAACGAAGCCATCCCTGCGCGGCATTCCGCTGTCCGTCTGGCTGACGGGTTCCATCGGCCTGTTTGGATATCACTTTTTCTACTACACCGCGCTTCGCAATGCGCCGGTCGCCGAAGCCAGTCTGATCGCCTATCTGTGGCCGATGCTAATCGTGCTGGGCTCTGCCCTCCTGCCCGGTGAACGGTTGCGCTGGTTTCATTTTGTCGGTGCTTCGTGCGGGTTCGCGGGCGCAGCCCTGCTGCTTACCCGATCAGGCCTGGTCTTTTCAGGTTCTCTGATTGGCTACGGTTCGGCCCTGGCCTGCGCTTTCATCTGGTCGTCCTACTCCATACTGTCCCGTCACCAGAAAGCGGCTCCCACAGACGCGATAGCAGCCTATAGCCTCATCACGGCCATGCTTTCCCTGATCTGCCATCGCATGTTCGAAACAACAGCCTGGCCGCAGGACCTGGGCCAATGGGCCGCGGTCGGCGGTCTGGGCCTGCTTCCTGTGGGGTTGGCCTTCTATGCCTGGGACCATGGCGTCAAGCATGGCAATATCCAGTTGCTTGGAAGCCTTGCCTATCTTTCGCCCCTGGTATCGACGCTTCTGCTTGTGCTTTTCGCGATGGCAGTTCCGGACTGGAAGCTCTTTGCGGCCACTTTGCTGATAACCGTCGGTGCGCTAATAGCTTCCGGGAAAATCATGTCGGGAAGGATGGAAGGTTGAGCCATTACATCTTCATCGCAGCCATTGTTGCAGGCCTTGTCTATGGATCGAAGTTTCTGTGGACGCCCCAGGGCTTGCCGAGGGCAATCCTGAAGACCATCCCTGTCTCGCTGCTCGCCATTAGCACGCTTGTTGACGCTCAGCCCTACGGACTTGTTGCAGCGCTTGCGCTGAGCGCAGCAGGAGACTGGTTCCTAGCCTTCAGAGGCGAAAGGAACTTTCTTCTCGGTCTGGTGTCATTTCTTCTGGCCCATCTCGCCTACGCAGCCCTCTTCTTTCAGGCGCAGGATCTGGCCTGGACTGCCGGCATGCCATTCTTTGCCGCAACAGTGGTGCTCCTCGCAATCTCGCTCGCCATCTTCCGGCGGTTGCGGGAACATCTGGGCCCGATGAAGATCCCAGTGGCAATCTATACTGGCGCAATTGCAGCAATGGCCATTTCGGCACTCGGCCGCGGCCTTGATCCGGTGCTCCTGCCTGGCGTCCTGCTGTTCATGGCGTCCGACACCGTGCTTGCTCATGAACTTTTCGTACTCGACGAAGACAGTCCTGTGCGCCGCTACACGGCACCTTTCGTCTGGTTTGCCTATTTCATCGGTCAGGCCCTGATCACGGCAGCATTTCTGTACTGAAGCTGTTTCAAGATCCGGCGTGAGATGGCAGACTATCCGCGATTCTTCCGCTCGCGGATTTCAGCAAAGACTTCACCGTTCGTCGCGTTTGCCATTCCAAGATTTGCCCTGATCGCCGGATCGGCCGCGCGCAGGAACGGATTGGTCTTCAGTTCCAGGGCAAGGCTTGTCGGAATGGTTGGCATGCCCTTTGCCCGCATCGCCTCGACTTCCTTCAGGCGCGCCTGCAGATCGCTGTTCGTCCCATCCACGGTGAGTGAGAAACGGGCATTGGAAAGCGTGTATTCATGGCCGCAATAGATGCTGGTCTGTGGCGGAAGCTTAGTCAGTTTCTCGAGCGAAGCCCACATCATCTCGTTGGTACCTTCGAAGACCCGGCCACACCCCATCGCAAACAGCGTGTCACCCGTGAAGACGGTTTCCAGTTGCGGGAAATGGAAATTGAGCATGTCAAGCGTATGACCCGGCGTGGCAATGACTTCGACCGTGAAGCCCGCTACCGTCAATCGATCGCCGTCCGCCACCGTCTTGTCGATCCCCGAAATTGCCGGATTGGCAGGCCCGATTACCTGGCAGCCAGTGCTGCCCTTCACTTCCGCCAGGCCCTGGATATGGTCGCCATGGTGATGGGTGATCAGCAGATGCGTTATTTTCCAACCCTGGGAGTGAGCAGCCTCCAGAACAGCTGCGCCATCTGGTGCATCAACCGCGATCGTTTCTCCACTTTCCGGATTGTTGACGAGTACCCCATAATTGTCGTCCAGACAGGGAAACTGATGAAACCGCGCGGATGAATTCATGTGGCTTTCTCCTTTTTGCGGCAACATAATTGCCTCACCCCTCGATGGCCAGCCCTGAATGGCTTAAAGCGCACAGCGTTGGGGCAATGCCTGCCACACTTGCATGGTCCTGGATCAGGACCCATTGTTTAACGCCAAATGGCGCCTGATATGAAAAGATAGGCGAGGAAAAGCTTGTAAAACGCCTTCGGTTGAAAGCTCTGGCGATGCAGATCGCCGTCTTTGCGGTGCATCCTTCTGATGGACAATCTGCGCAGGCATTTGATGGAGAACGGCTCTTGTATGTTGATGTGGTAGATCTGCGCGAATTCTACGCCAGCCCACTGGGGCGGGTGGCTAGCCGGTCCATGACGGTAGCGCTTTCTTCCATCTGGTCAGGAATGCCGGGTGAGAGGTTTGTCGGACTTGGTTACTGCGTCCCTTGGCTGGACCGTTTCAGATCAGACACGGAACGCACCCTTGCGCTGATGCCTGCAAGCCAGGGTGCCGTCGAATGGCCCGTCGGCGAAGCGTCTGCCACAGCCATCGTCCATGATGACCAGTTGCCGCTGCCTGATTCCTGCGTTGACCGGCTTTTGATGGTTCACCTTCTGGAGCACGCTGAAAGCCCCGCCGAGACACTGAAGGAGGCGTGGCGCGTTCTGGCCCCTGGCGGACGCCTGCTGATTGCCGTTCCGAACCGGCGGGGCCTTTGGGCTCGCTTTGAACACACGCCTTTCGGCTTTGGCCGTCCCTACAGCCGAAGTCAGCTATCCCTGTTGTTGCGCGAAGCGCTCCTGACCCCGGTCGCCTGGTCGGACGCCTTGCACTTCCCACCCACGCGACGGCGTTCAGTGCTTCGATTTTACGCTTCACTCGACCGGTTTGGCCGCGGTATCTGGCCAATCTTTCCCGGTGTCATACTGGTCGAAGCGACCAAGCGCCTGTACCAGGGTCTTCCTGCAACCGCGCGCGCTGGCAGGCGCTCGATCATTCCCGTTCTTGTTCCGCAGGGAAGCAGCAGAACATCGCGGCGAACCATCGACTGAGACTGAACTTTTCTTTGGTTCGCAGTTGCACTAGAACTGCCGCTGGCCAGCCTGTGGCCGCACTTGCACAAGCATGGAGAGACCCATCATGGGCGCCAATTCAGATCGTCCCGTTCCAAGACCTGGCGTCATGGACATTGCCATGTATGTTCCCGGCCGGAGCAAAGCTGCTCCCGGCGTGAAACTGTACAAGCTGTCGTCCAACGAGACGCCCATGGGCCCAAGCCCGTCAGCGGTGAAGGCCTGTCGCGATGCAACCGACAAGCTTGAGGATTATCCCGATGGTTCTGCCTTCGCTCTCAGGCAGGCCATCGCCCGCGCACATGGTCTGAATCCGGATAACATTGTTTGCGGTAACGGCTCCGATGAACTGCTTCACCTGATCGCCACTTCCTACCTTGCGCCCGGCGATGAGGCGATCTTCACCGAGCACGGCTTTCTCGTATACCGAATCGCCACACTGGCAGCAGGTGCACGGCCCGTCGTGGTTGGAGAGACCAGCCTTTGCGCCAACGTCGATGCGATCCTTGGGGCAGTCAGCGAACGCACCCGCATTGTCTTTCTCGCCAATCCGAACAATCCGACTGGCACCTATCTGCCAATTGCTGAGGTCCGGCGTTTGCAGGAAACATTGCCTGCCAACGTGCTTCTGGTCCTTGATGCCGCCTATGCCGAATATGTCAGGCGCAACGACTATGAGGCTGGAATTGAACTTGTTTCATCCTCCAGCAATGTCGTGATGACCAGGACTTTTTCCAAGATCCACGGGCTTGCAGCACTGCGTGTGGGCTGGTGTTACGCGCCGGCGCACATCGTCGATGTCCTGAACAGGGTGCGTGGCCCATTCAACATGAATTCGATGGCCATAGCAGCGGGAGCCGCGGCGATCGAAGATCGCGCCCATGTCGACAAATCGGTACTGCACAACGAGCATTGGGTTTCGTGGATGACTGCCGAGCTGTCCAGGCTTGGCCTTTCGGTAACGCCCTCGGTTGGCAATTTCATCCTGATCCATTTTCCATCGGATGGCCATCACACGGCAGCCCTAGCGGACGCTTTTCTGGTCGAAAGGGGTTTTGTTCTGCGGGCTGTTGGCGCATACGGACTGCCAGACGCCCTTCGCATGACCATCGGCAGCCAGGAAGCAAACGAGGGTGTTGCGGCGGCCCTGGCGGAGTTCCTTGGAAAATCCTGATGGATCAAACTCATTTCGGGCAGGTAGCCCTTATCGGTATTGGCCTGATCGGCTCCTCGCTTGCGCGCGTGATTGCGCGAGAGAAGCTCGCTGACCGCATTGCCATTTCAAGCAGGAGTGCTGAAACGCTCGAACGCGCCAGGGAACTGGGGCTTGGCGACAGCTATCACCAGTCTGCCGCGCAGGCCGCCCGAGACAGCGATCTCGTGATTCTTTGTACGCCGGTTGGTGTGGTTGGGAAAATCGCGGAGGAAATCGCGTCCAGCCTGAAACCCGGCGCCATCCTCTCCGATGTCGGGTCGGTCAAGGGCTCGGTGGTCAATCAGATTCAGCCTCACATTCCCGAAGGGGTTCACCTGGTTCCAGCCCATCCCGTCGCCGGGACGGAATATTCAGGCCCGGATGCGGGTTTCGCAGCGCTGTTCGAAAACCGGTGGTGCATTCTGACACCCGTACCGTCCACTTCCCAGGCTGCGGTCGATACGACCAGGCGTTTCTGGGAGGCCTGCGGTTCCAATGTCGAAGTGATGACGCCGGAGCATCACGATCTGGTGCTGGCCATCACGTCCCACATACCGCACCTCATCGCCTACAATATCGTCGGCACCGCAGCCGACCTTGAAAGCGTTACACAGTCTGAAGTCATCAAGTTCTCGGCCGGCGGGTTCCGTGATTTCACTCGCATTGCCGCTTCGGACCCGACCATGTGGCGGGATGTGTTCCTGCACAACAAGGACGCGGTTCTCGAAACACTCGGACGTTTCTCGGAGGATCTCAGCGCGCTTCAGCGTTCAATTCGATGGGGAGATGGGCAGGCACTGTTTGACCTGTTCACCCGGACGCGGGCAATCCGCCGCTCGATTATCGAAATCGGCCAGGAATCCTCCACTCCAAACTTTGGCAGGGATTCCGACAACACAAAGCCTTGAGCTTCAGAACAGCGGCGCCAGTTCGCCGAGTGGAATGAAGCCTGCACGAATCATTCCCTTGTCGATGTTGATCACGATCTTCTTGTTGTCCGGCGCACTGTCGGGAAAAAGCAGTTCCAGGGCAGAAGCCAGGGTTTCCGACAAGCCGGTGTCCAGCGAGGATTGGCGCACCACCTGGGCAAGCAGGCCCAGTTTGCCAGCCTCCAGCTGAAGCTCTGCTGACAATTTCCCGTCCGTCCCGACCGAGAACGGGCCGGAAGCCGTCAGGTTTGCACCCGTCTCGGCGGACAGTCTCAGGTTACGAATGTTCCCGCTCACCCCTCGCGCGCGGATTTCCCGCATCAAGGCAGGGCCAGCGGCCAGAAGCCTTTCACCGCCATCGAGCGCGACATCACCTGCGCCATCCAGCAACGGAATTTGTGGCAAGGTCGAAATCTCGATCTTAAGGCCGGTGGCCGTCACGGCAACGGCAAGGTCTCCTTCCTTGCCGTCCTGTGACACGGGCATGACGTGAAATTCCAGCAGGTCGGCAAGAAGGGGTGGCGCATTGGTGCCCTGACCCGAATAGCCAAGCGAAAGGGAACGCGACTGGACCGAAAGCCTGGCCAGGCCATTGAGGCCAGCGCGGATGCTGCCACGGAAATTTGTCCAGTTCGCCTGAACCTGGTCGCCACCGATCTGCCGGATGTCGGCGGGTCCGTCCAGTTCGAAAACGGCATGTCCGGGATTGTAGAACTGCGCGGCTGAGCGAAACGCACCCGCTTGCATGTCAACACCATCGCGAACAAGGAAAAGGCCCGTGGACTTGCATCCAAGTGACAGTCTGAAGGGAAAACCGGACAATGCGCGTTCTGCGCAGGCAACTTCCAGGCCACGGTCATTCAGCCCTGCGATCTGAGCGGACAGGGTATCGTCAATTTGCCGCGCCAGATAGTTCCACCCGGCCACCCAGCCAATGGCGGCAAGCACGGCTACAGCCAGAAATATCAGGATCGCGCGCATCATCTTTCCTGCAGCTTTGACACCGGAACATTGCGAACAGCCGCCAGCATGATAGGAATCAGCCTGTTGACGGAGCAGGTGCGCACATATGCGGGATTTCTGGGTTTTTGGCTATGGATCACTGATGTGGAATCCCGGCTTTGACACAATCGAAGACAGGTCGGCCCGCATACACGGATTTCACCGCGCACTTTGCATCCGTTCATGGGTGCATCGCGGTACGCAGGAAAATCCCGGACTGGTGCTTGGCCTGGCACCTGGCGGCTCATGCCGCGGGCGGGCCTTCCGCGTAGCGGAAGCAGACAGGGAAAAGACGATTGCCTATCTGCGCGAGCGGGAACTTGTAACCCGGGTCTATGTGGAAACCTGGCGCAAGGTCCATTTCGATGAAGGCGGCAGCGCTTCAGCTCTCGTCTATGTCGCGGACCGCCACCATCCCCAGTTTGCGGGAAAACTCCACGATGCCGAAATTGCTGCCATCGTTCTCGAGCGGGAAGGCAAGTCCGGCCGCAACATCGACTATGTCATGAGCACGGTTACCCATCTGCGTCAGGAAGGCATTTCGGACCCGCATCTGGAAGCGGTGCTCAGGCACATTACGTAGATGCCTGCATCCTTCGCGACAGCTTGACTGCCAACGGCGGCGGGTTTGGCGATGCAGCCGTCTCGCGGATCAGATTGTCGGTTGCCGTCTCGATTCTCCTTTCAAGTTCAGCGGCAAATTCCTCCTTTGACAGGCCAGGCTCGATGAGTGGAAGAAACTCCATCACTATATGGCCGGGATGGCGGATGAACGACTGACGCGGCCAGAAAAGCCCGGAATTGAGCGCGACAGGAAGGATGGTTGCGTTCAGCGCCTCGTAAAGGTGCGACACACCATATTTGTAATCCGGCTTTGCGCCTGCTGCCTTCCGCGTTCCTTCCGGATAGATGATGATTTCCCGGCCTTCATCATATTGTTTCTGGGCTGCCTTGGTCATGGCTGCCAGCGCCACGCCCTTCTTGCCCCGGATCACCGGCACAACGTTCATTTTCGCCATGAACCAGCCGAACAGCGGAATGAACATCAATTCGCGCTTGAGGATGTAGCTGGGATCATCGAGGTGCAGCAGGATCGTGTAGGTCTCCCACGATGACTGATGCTTGGCCGCCACGATGAAATGGCGCTTGCCAGGAATGTTGTGGGTACCGCGAAACTCGAATGTCGATCCAATGAAGAAATGCTGCAGCCAGAGACAGATCTTTCCCCAAAGCCTCACCACTTTCCATCCAAGGTGACGGGGAATGAAGAAAAACACCGGGAGCCAGAACACCAGCTGGAACGCCGTCGACAGATAGAAGGCCACGTTGAACAGGAGAGAGCGGATGAAAAGCAAAAGAGCCTCCGTGCAGGTCCACTGGAAATGTCAGACCTTCATAAGTGAACTGTCGATGAAAAGAAAAGGCCGCAGTTGATTTCGCGGACTACAGTTTTCCCAGTTCTGCTAGCGATGCCTGGTTGGGCCGGTCGCTGAAACCGGATCGAACCAGAGCCGCAAGATATTTCAGATATTCCGACGCGACGATTTTCAGCGATATCGGATCCGATATCCAGCCCTTGCCTGCCAGCGGCTGGTAGTCCACCGGATAGGGAACGAATTGCGTGGAAGGCATGCTGCGCTGCATTTCCACCAGGCTTCTGGGCATGTGGTAGTTGCTGGTCACGACGATGAGGGAATCAAAACCGTTCCGCGATACCCACTTGCTCGTTTCTTCCGCATTCCCGTAGGTATCCGTGGCAGCCTGGTCGATATCCACACAACAGGTGTAGAGATCGTTTTCCCCGCCAACCGAGCGCCTGATCGCGGTCAGGCTGCTTTTGGGATTGGCACCACTTATCAATAGCCGCTTGCCATATCCCTTTCGCAGCAGCTCGACTGCTGAACTGACCCGGTCCGCTCCACCCGTGAGTACCACGATACCATCCGCCTTCATCGCCGGAATAGCAGCCGAATCCCCCTGAATGGAACGATAGAACTGAAAGAAACCCGACAGGGTGGCACACACGACCAGGATCAGGGAAAGAATGAACACACGAGAGGCAAGGCCCGCCAGCCGACGCATGCCGACAGCAGACGAATGTTTGCCCTGTGGATCGTGCACTTCTGACATCAGGTGGTTGTTTGCCCTGCTTTCTGTATTTTCCCTGACACTATCTAAGGATCAAGGCTCGCCTGTGGCAAGCCACCATGGGTGGTGTTGTTGATCCGGCCGTTTATCGCGATTGGTGCGCCAGGTCAGCCATTATAGGCTTCAAGTCCGCCTATATGGCGAAGGACAGTCATCCTTGAAGTCGCAGCGGACAGGAATGAAACGACAAGGACGATCGTGGCGATGCCGACATAACCGCGCCAGCCGAGTGCGAAATTTCCGAACAGCGCCGCCATCTGGTCTCCTTGCGGGGTAGCCATGGTCCAGTAGGACCAGAAGCCGAGCAGGACGAAAACGATGGCGGCAGCAAAACCGCCCGAAATCGCACCACGCAGCGCAAGCACTAGAAAGTGGCGCTGAAACTCGCCCGCGATGAAACCGGCATCCGCTCCCACGAAATGCAGGACGTCGACAATGGCCTTGTTGCCTGCCATCGCCCCACGGGTGGCAAAGACCACGGTCAGCACGGTTGCGGTCAGGACCAGCACAAGAATGCCAAGACCAAATCCTACAAGCGTGATCGCCATCCTGTTCAGGCGATCCACCCAGGCGTGATGATCGTCAAGCGACGCACCGGGCACGGCTTTGGCAAGTGCTGCACGTATCGCGTCGAAGTCCGGAGTAGTTCCTTCTGCGATGCCCACCGTCAGCAGGCGCGGAACCGGCAGTTCGTCCAGCTTGAGGCCACTGCCGAGCCAGGGCTCCAGCAATCTGGCGGTCGATTCATCGTCAAGCATGGTGACCTTGTCGATACCTTCGAATGAGAGCAGCAGTCTGCTGGTCTCGCGCACGGCAACTTCCATCTCGCGATCATCCGAAGGGCGGATCTGTACTGTCACCTCCCTCGATATGTCGCTTTGCCATTTGGTCGAAGTATCGCTGACAACTGCCAGGGCACCAGCGGCCAGACAGGCCAGGAATGCCATGATCGCGATCACAACCGCCAGCGCCTGCCCGGCAATGCCGTCGCGCGGAATTATGTTGCTGCCACTTTTCAGGTTGAAGCGTCCGCTTGCATCCTGAGTGTCGGCAGCTTCCGCGTTTTCGCCAAGCCTGGTCAGTGAATCGTCGCCAGCCTGTTTCCTAGTCATATATCTGTACCCTGCCCTCATTGAGAACGATCCGGCGCGCACCATACTGGTCCATCAGCCCGAGATCATGGGTGGCTATCACAACCGTCGTGCCTGAGCGGTGAAGTTCGATGAACAGCCGCAACAGCCGTCTTGCCAGCGGCGGATCGACGTTGCCTGTCGGTTCGTCGGCAAGCAGTATCGACGGCTGGTCGATCAGGGCTCGTGCGATGGCCGCGCGCTGCTTTTCGCCGCCGGAAAGAACGGGCGGCAGCACATGCATGCGATGACCCAGCCCGACCCACTTGAGAAGATCGGTGACATCGCTGCGATAGTCCGATTCCATCTTTCCGCGCACCAGCAGCGGCAGGGCCACATTTTCATAGGTGGTCAGATGCTCCAGCAGGCGGAAGTCCTGAAATACCACGCCAAGCTTGCGCCGGATTGCGGGCATCTCTGCTCGCTTGATCTGGTTGGCATCCTTTCCGAACAGCTTGACGATGCCGCGTGTTGGCTTGAGCGACAAAAGCATCAGGCGCAGGAGGCTGGTTTTTCCCGCGCCCGAAGGACCCGTCAGGAACTGGAATGAATTCGGCTCGATCGAAAAGGTGAGGTCACTGAGGATTTCAGGCCCCAGTCCATATCGCAAACCGACATTTTCGAACCTGATCAAGCTGTTTCCCGGCGCTGCTAAGGGCCCATTCTGCCGCGGCAGAATGCGCGTGATTTGAACCCGGACACCGTGTTAAGGGAATACCGGTACGCACTCATCGCTTTTTCTAGGCGATTTGGGCGGTAGTGTGAATCGATTTGCGGAAAAAACATGCCGATTGTCAGAAACAAGAAAATCGAGGTTCTCTTCAGCGCCAAGCAGATTGCCGCGCGCAACAAGGAACTGGCAGAGGAAATTGCGCTCGGCGATCTCAGCAACCTGCTGGTGATCTCCATCCTCAAGGGGTCTTTCGTGTTTGCCGCGGATCTCATTCGCGCGCTGCACGGCGCGGGCCTCGCCCCCGAGGTGGAATTCATTTCGATCTCCAGCTATGGCGGCGGAACCCAGGCTGGCAAGATCCGCCTGCTTCGTGATGTGGACACTGATGTTCGCGACCGCGATGTGCTGCTGATCGACGATATTCTCGAATCCGGCAACACGCTCAAATACACACGGGAACTGATGCTGGAACGCGGCGCGCGCAATGTCGCCATTGCCGTGCTTCTGGACAAGACTGTCCGGAGAAAGGCTGATCTTTCGGCTGATTATGTCGGCTTCGAATGCCCCGACAAATTTGTCGTCGGCTACGGCATGGATGTGTCTCACGCCTTCCGCGAATTGCCGTTTGTCGGCGTGGTAGCGGGCGACGCCTGACGCGCTACTCCCTGATATCCGCGATCAACGATCCGTTTCGAGCAGTCGCTGCAGATAGTCCTTTTCCAGCCTTGGCGAAAGTGGCTGCGAGAGGCGCTTGCGTATCGCCTCCATGATTTCACGCGCGCGCTGCGCCTCGATTTCCCCCGGTATGCGGGTATTGTCGCCACTTTCGAAACCCTCGGCACCATCCCTGCGCCCCAGGGGGTCAGGCCGGTTCCGGTCGCGTCCGGCCATGCCGGCTTCACCGGGTTGCTGGCCACCTTGCTGGCGATCACCCGCCATCTGCTGCATCATCTGTTGTGCGCCGCGACGCAACGCTTCAAGCGCCTGTCCCTGATTGCCTGCAGCATCACCGGGCCTCGCCTCGCCCAGATTTTCACCGGCTTCACCCATTTCGGTACCTGCCTCGCCGAAAGCTTCTGAAGGATCGAGACCCAGGCCACGCATCTGCTCACCGAGCTCACCCAGTTCCTGCTGCAGTGCCTCCTGCTGCTCCTGAAGCTTTTTCATGGCCTCGGCAAATTCTTCCGCGCTCATCGGCTGATCGCCGCCCGGGCCCTGCTGCTGCTCCCCCTGCCTGTTGCCCTGGCTGCGCTGCTGTTCCTGCTGCTGCTCGCCATTGTTCTGACGGTTAGAAGGGTCCTTGCGCTGCATGGAAAAGGTTTCGTCCATCAGCTCTTGCTGACGCCGCATCAGTTCGCTCAGCTTGTCGAGTGCCTGGTTTGTCCGATTGCCTTCTGCCTGACGTTGCTGCTGGTGACGACCGGCGCGAAGATTATCCATCATGCGCTGCATCTCGCTCAGCAATTCACGCGCCGCGTCACGAGAGCCTGACTTGGCAAGGTCTTCAATGCGATCCAGCATGCGTTCCAGATCCCGCTGCCGCAGCATCGTGGACATGTCATTCTGATTGAGCGGATTTGCCATCTGCTGGTTCTGCAGGGCCTGTTCCGCCAGCATCCGCATGAGCTCATCCATCGCCTTGCGCAATTCGTCCATGAGCCGGGCAACCTCTTCGTCGCTGGCTCCATCCTCGAGCGCCTTGCTGAGCGCTTCCTGGGCTTCGCGGAGCTTTCTTTCCGCTTCGCTCATGTCGCCAAATTCCACAGCCAATGCCGTTTCCCAAAGCAGGTCGAGAACCGAACGCAACTGATCATCATCGCGCGCATCGACCAGACGGCGATACCCCGCTTTGAGGGTCATGAATATGCCGGCATTGCCGATGAATTCCTCAGGCGCGGTCAGCACTGCGTCCAGAAGATCGCCAACCCGCCCCTGCTTGTTTGCATCAAGCGCCAGGATGCGACGCTGTTCCAGCAATGCAAGCGCGAGCGGATTGGAAAACCGCCTGCCCGGCAGGACCATGGAGATGGGTTCGCTTGTGCCAATCTGACCCGCATCATCCTTCGCATGCAGACGGATAACGACCTTGCTGCCGGCAAGGGGATGGCTCGACAGGTCGCGGTTGGCCTTCGCCTTGCCGTCCCGCGCCCTTTGACGCGGCAGGGGTAGCGGAACCTTCGGTGCTTCGACGAGCGGACGGGCGGAAGGGTCTGTCCTACCCTCGGAACTGATTTCCGCTTCTGCCGAAACCACGCCGTAATCGTCCTCGACCCGATAGGACAGCTGAAGCGAACCTGACAAGGCACCGCTCGGCTTTTCTTCAAATGCAATTTGCGGCGCAATGTCGGGAATGGTGGCGATGCTCCAGGTCGAATGAACCTTGCCTGCGGACAGGAGGGTGACTGAACTGTCTTCGCTCAAAACAAGCTTGAACACCGGCTCCTTGGCACTGGTCTCGTTTGGTTCCTTGATGTCCTTACCGGTTTCCGGTGCGATTTCCTCTTCGCCAGCCTCGCTCGTGACGACAAGCCTGGGATCGCGAAGCCCGACCACCCGAACAGACAATGTGCTGCCAACGGGTACGGACCATTGCCGTCCCGCATCGGAATCTTCAATCGTCTTCGAATCCGCAACCGATGCGTTTGCGGAATCAAGATAGACAGGCGGCTTGCGGGTGTAAGGCGGCGGATTGATCCATGCATCAAGACGAACTGGTGCTGCGCGGCGATATTCACCGGGATTGAACAGATCGCCAAGCCTGCCACCATTCGAACCATATGAAAAACCGAAGGCAACGAATGCAAGGATGGCCAGCGCTGCCCGCAGGGCATGAGGATCATGCCTGTTTGCGTCCGGACGCGCCATTCCCGCGCTCAGTTCATCAAGTCCTTCGGCCATTCGCTTCTGGTGCTCGCGCCACAACACCCGGGAAAACTCGTCCTCTCGACCGGTGGCCATGGCATCGACTTGCGCGGATATCGGCCGGTTCTCCAGCCCGGTAGCCCTTTCGATCCGGCGAATGATATCCGTGCCCGCAGGAAGGCGAAAACCGATGATCCGGCGAAGACTTGAAACCGCACCCACCACGAAGAGCGCAGCAAGTGCCAGATGCGCCGGCAATGGCATTCGCCGCCAGATGCCGAACCAGGACACGATGGCAAGCGCCGTCACGATCATCAGGAAGGGTACAAGAAGCGGGAACAATCTTTCCCAGCTGATCGCAGCATGGGCAAGTGCTCTCACATGGAGCGGCGGCATGGAGCCTGAATCCGGTTGGCGCGCAGTCACACCGGAATCCCTTGAATTGCTCATCCAGCTTCTTTCGATGTTTCGATCACCGCTTCAATCTAGCATACAACAAGGCAATTTCGAGGGAAGGCCGCCGCGATCATGAAATTGTGAGAAAGATGCTGAACAGGTTCATTCCAGCCAGGGTGCCATACTGTCCATGGCAATAAGCTGCTCAACTGTCTGGCGAGGCCTGACCACGTGGAAGCGGTTGCCGGATACAAGCACTTCAGGCACAAGCGGCCTGGTATTGTAGGTTCCGGCCTGAACAGCCCCATAGGCGCCCGCCGAACCGAGCGCATAGAGATCACCGGCTTCCATCACCGGCATATGCCTGTCCCTGGCAATGAAGTCACCGGTTTCGCATACCGGCCCGACGAGATCGGCCATGACCCCCGGTTCGCCGGCTACCGGTTCCCGTACCGCCTGAATTTCATGCCAGGCATCGTAAAGCGTGGGGCGAATGAGGTCATTCATCGCCGTGTCGCCAATGACGAAGCGCTTGTGTTCCGTCTCCTTGACGTGGATTACGGTGCCGACCAAGATTCCCGCGTTGCCCGCGATCAGCCTGCCCGGCTCGAAGATGATCCTGCATCCAAGTGCGCGCACATGCTTCTTCACGACATCGGCATATGCACCGGGATCAGGTGGTGGGATATTGTCGCGCCGATAGGGAATACCCAGCCCGCCGCCCAGATCGACATGTTCGATCTTGTGACCATGCCCGCGCAGGGCACGAATAAGTTCCTCCAGCCTTGAAAAGGCCCGGTCGAATGGTCCCAGATCGGTAATCTGGCTGCCAATATGCATGTCGATGCCGGTAACCTTGATACCGGGCAGCGTTGCGGCCAGATCATAGACAGCCGCTGCTTCCATCCAGGGTATGCCGAACTTGTCTTCCTTCTTGCCTGTTGAAATCTTGGCATGCGTTCCCGCATCCACATCGGGGTTTATCCTGAAGGAAACATGCGCAGTCCTGCCCTTTGCCACAGCGCGCGCCGAAAGCAGGTTCAATTCGGGAATGGATTCGACGTTGAAACACAGAATGCCGACCTCAAGAGCCATGTCGAGCTCATCCGAAGTCTTGCCGACCCCGGAAAACATGATCTTTTCGGGTGGAATTCCTGCCCGCAGCGCCCGCGTCAACTCTCCACCGGAAACGACATCCGCGCCACAGCCCAGACGTGCCAGGGTGGCCAGCACCGCCTGATTGGAATTGGCCTTCATTGCGTAGCAGACGAGGGAGGGGATATCGTCAAAAGCACCGGAAAAGACCCGGTAATGGCGCTCCAGCGTAGCCGTGGAATAGCAATAGAACGGAGTGCCGACCGCCTCTGCGATCAGTGGAACGGGAACATCCTCCGCGCACAGCACGCCGTCACGATACTCGAAATGGTTCATGGGCGCGGATTCCGGTCTGGTATGGGATCAATCAAGGAGCGGATCGAGAAAGATGCGCCGCTCGCTCGCGGGCGGCGGTGCTGTTACAGCGCCCGTCTCATCGGTTTCCAGCACGCGTGCCGAAGGCGGTGGTTCAAGCGCGCCACGACGCCCGCAGCCCGCCAAGGCAATGGCCACGGCCAACATCAGGACAATTGTCCTGCCAAAGCTGCTGATCTGGGCGCTCATCGCCAACTCCTGCACATTAGTGTGTGGCCATACATGAAACTATCACCGTTGACCCCAACCCGAAACAAGGGCCTGTCTTTATTTTCCAGCCGAATGAGAAAGTCAAACAGGCTGAAGTCAGTCCTTTTCTCCGGCCAGACGCTCCCGCCAGTAGCTTGCCTGCATTACCACATTCTCAGGCGCAGTCCCACCATAGCTCCTGCGGCTCGATACCGACTTTTCGACGGAAAGAACGCTGAACAGGTCCTGCGTTATGCCGGGGTGAATCGCCTGCAGTTCTTCCAGCTTGAGGTCTTCGAGACCGCATGCCTTTGATTCGGCAAGAGCCACTGCCCGCCCGGTAACATGGTGCGCCTCGCGAAATGGCATCCCGGCCTCGCGGACCAGCCAGTCGGCCAAGTCCGTTGCAATCGAAAAACCCGACCCGGCCGCCTTGGCCATTGCCTGCCTGCGAACCTCGAGGTCACTGATCATGCCCGTCATCGCCAGAATACACAGTTCGAGGCTTTCGGCAGCGTCAAACACGGCTTCCTTGTCCTCCTGCATGTCCTTTGAATAGGTAAGCGGCAGCCCTTTCATGACTGTCAGCAGGCTGATCAACGCTCCATTGATCCTGCCGGTCTTGGCCCTTACCAGTTCAGCTGCATCCGGATTGCGCTTCTGCGGCATGATGGAAGAGCCGGTCGAAAACTTGTCGGAAAGCCTCACGAATCCGAACTGCGGCGTCGACCAGATCACGATTTCCTCCGCCAGACGCGAAAGATGCATCGCGGCAATCGAAGCCGCCGAAAGGAATTCGAGGGCGAAATCCCTGTCGGAGACGGAATCAAGCGAATTGCGCGTTGGTCCGCGAAAGCCAAGCGCGCTTGCGGTGGCATGGCGGTCGATATCGAAGCCGGTGCCAGCGAGCGCTGCTGCTCCAAGCGGGCATTCGTTCATGCGCTCGATTGCATCGGCGAGCCTACTGCGGTCGCGCGAAAACATCTCCACATAGGCCATGCAATGATGGCCGAATGTCACCGGCTGGGCAGTTTGCAGATGGGTGAACCCCGGCATGACCGCATCGGCATTCTCGATCGCCTTGTCCACAAACGCTTGCATCAGCGCCTTGAGCTCGGTGCGCAACCGGCCTGCCGTTTCCTTGACCCACAGCCTGAAATCGACCGCGACCTGGTCGTTGCGCGAGCGTGCGGTATGAAGCCTGCCAGCGGGCGCGCCCACGATTTCGCTCAGCCGGGATTCGACATTCATGTGAATGTCCTCAAGCTGCGTCGAAAAGTTGAACGTGCCGGCCTCGATTTCTGACAGAATCGTGACTAGACCTTGATCGATCGCTTCGGCATCGCTTTGGGAAACAATGCCCTGCTTTGCAAGCATTGCAACATGGGCGCGTGATCCGGCAATGTCCTGGGCATAGAGTTTGCGATCAAAGCCAATCGAGGCATTGATCGCTTCCATGATGGCGTCGGGACCGCTGGAAAAGCGTCCGCCCCACATCTTGTTACCGCTTTCGGCCTTGGTCATGTCCGTCCCCGGGAGAATAGAATGAATCAGAAGATGAAATCGTCCGGCGCTCGGTTCTTCCTGCTTGCAGCAGGCCTCTTGGCCTTGGCTGCTGCCGGCATGATGGCGGTATACGGGAATTCCGGTCACGATGGCAATGTTGCACTGACCGATTCATGCCCCGGTGCGGCGGAGACGGTGAAGCGGCTCGAGGGCCTGAACACCGGTGATGTCGCAGCCTTCCAGCTTGCCAGTGAACCCGAACCGATTGGCGAACTCGTTTTTGCCGATGAAAATGCCAGACCAGGATCAATCAGGGACCAAGCCGGCAAGAGCGTTCTCCTGAATCTCTGGGCAACTTGGTGCGCGCCTTGCCGGGAAGAAATGCCTGCGCTGGACAGGCTGCAAGCGAGCCTCGGTGGTCCCGATTTCCAGGTCGTACCGGTCAGCATCGATCTTCGCGATGATGCCAAGCCCAAGGCGTTCTATGCCGAAACGGGCCTTGAGCACCTGCCATTCTATCATGACGGATCACTCACCGTGTTCAACACGCTGAAGAAGCGTGGCCTGGCTTTCGGGATGCCATCAACACTGCTGCTGGACCCGCAGGGATGTGTTCTGGGCTGGATGAACGGACCAGCCGACTGGTCCGGACAGGATGCCATGTCGCTGATTTCGGCTGCAATCGCGCGCTAGGAAACCGTCCGGCTATCCTGCCAGCCGGGCGGCGGCTGCGATCTCATGCTCCTGCAGGGGCGCGTCCATCCACTGGTTGGCGATGCTGGCAAAGCCGAAGACATTTCCTTGAAGATAGTCGACACCCCAACCGGCAAGCATTGTGGCTGTCTCGGTATCCTCGACCCACTCGACAACGGTTTTGACGTCAAATGCCTTGGCAAGCATGATGAGGCTCTGGATGAACACCTGGTTCTGCCTGTTTTCCAGAAGGTCCGTCGCGAACGAACCGTCGATCTTGATGATGTCGACCGACAAAGCCTTGAGATTGGCAAACGAAGTGAAGCCGGCACCGAAATCATCGATCGCGACCTTGCATCCCAGGCTCTTGACCATTTCCACGAACTTGCGCGCTTCATCTATATCCTTGGCTGCGTGCGATTCCGTGATCTCCACAATCATCCTCGCCGCCCCGCCTTCGATCCGGTTCAGACCGTCAGCAAGCTTGGAAAGCCACATCGGGTCTTCCGCCGTTTCGTAGGAGACATTGATGGAAAGTCTCGCTGTCGGATGGGTGCGCAGCACGTCGAGTGCCAGTTCCAGTGTCTTGTGGTCCACCAGTCCGATAAACCCCAGTTTCTCCGCAACCGGCACGAACGAACCCGCAGTTCCGTTCTTGCCTGATTCATCCGTGATGCGGATCAGGCATTCATGAAACGCCACCTTGCCACTCGTCGAATCGACCACCGGCTGGTAAGCCAGATGCATGGCACCGGTTTCACAGGTATCGATGATCCTGATCGCTGTTTCAGCCTCTTCCCGCTTGCTGGTCACCGCACCTGGGTCCCGGTCGAAAACGCCGATGCGATAACCCTTGTCGAACACGGACTGCGTGCAGGCCTGGCTTGCAGCAGCGATGGCGGCGGTGGCAGTCGATGCGTGGCGCGGCATGTAGCACGCACCAACGGCTGCGTTGAGTGAAACAGGCCCGGCGCTGGTGCGAATGACTTCCTTGCGCAATCCATCAAGGAAGCGCCTGGCAGCAATATAGACTTCCTTCCCGCTGCAATTGCGCAGGATCACGCCGAATTTCGCTCCTGACATTCGTGCTGTCGTATCGCTGCCGCGCATCAGCGAGGAAATGATCTTGCCAGCCGAACGCAACACTTCATCACCGATCTGGAAGCCGTAGATCTCATTGATGAGATCCATTCGCGCAATGCTGATGACGAGAAGTGCTGACGAGGAATGATCATCCCGGCACTCCTTGATTACCTCATCGGTGCGCACTTCCAGATAACGCCTGTTGGGCAGGCCTGTAAGATCATCGAAATCCGATTTGCGCCGCAGGTTCTCCTCCCGCTTGCGCCGATCCGTGATGATGCGAACCACGCCCTCCGCGCGAACCGGACGCCCATCCTCGCCGGGATGCCACATGCCGGTGTCTTCAACCCATACCGCCTCGCCACTCTCGACATTGTTGGCAGCAAGCGCATAGACACACTGATAGGACTGTTCCTTGCCGCATCCGGCGGTCGCCTGGGAAAAGATCAGGCCATAGCGGCTCTGGCTGCCTTCTGCCGCGATCAGCTTCTCGAAGTTGCGCCCCTTGTTCGCCTCGTCAGAATTCGTCAAGCCAAACAGCTGGTTGGCATTCGAACTCCACTCGATCCGGTCACTTCGCACGTCCCAGGCATAGCTTGCCATTCCCGCCAGCATCAGCAAACGCATCGAATCGTCCGCGCTCCCGAGAGATGCCCCGGGCAGGCTGTCGTTCTTGTTCGTTTCCATGATTCCTCGCAGCGGTGGGTCAATTGAACACCAAACTGCCCAAGGAAAGTTAAGAAGCGGGAAACCAACCGTCAAAAACCAGCCGCATGCCCGTCCTTGCGGGGGTCGGAACCGCCAGTCAGAACCCCACGTTCATGGTCGACGTGGATGATCTGACCGCCACCAAACAGGCCGCCACGACTGACCGCGTGTCCGCGCGCGCTCAAGGCATCCATGACATTGTCCGGGATGCCGGCCTCGGCCTTCAATGCATCGCCTTCATCGCCCCAGAAAATGCGCGGATTGTCGAGGGCCTCCTGCGGATCCATGCCGTGGTCGAGCATGTTTGACAGGACATGTGCATGACCCATCGGCTGATAGGCGCCACCCATGACGCCCATGCTGTGACTGACCTGCCCATTGCGGGTGACCATCGCCGGAATGATTGTATGCATCGGCCGTTTGCCGCCGCCAATTGCATTGGGATGACCTGTTTCCAGCGTGAAGCAGGCACCCCGATTTTGCAGTGCAATGCCCGATTTGGGTGTCACGATGCCTGATCCGAATCCATCATAGACGGAATTGATGAAGGACACTGCCCTCAGATCCCTGTCGACCACGCTCAGATAAACCGTATCGGAAGCTGGCAACCTTGGAAGCCTTATCGAACTGTTGCGCTGCTGTGGGTCAAACGACCCTGCCAGGGCTTGTGTGTATTGCTGCGACAGAAGGCGCTCGACCTGCACCTTCATGTGTGCAGGGTCGCTGACATGGGCATCACGCACCGCATAGGCAAGGCGGGCCATTTCGATTTCGCGGTGATATCGCTCTGCCGAAGTTGGACCTTCCTGCGCTCCCCGTGTCTCGGCAAGCAGATTGAGCAGGATGAGCGCCGTGATTCCCTGTCCGTTGGGCGGGATTTCATGAACATCATGGTCGCGATACCGCGTCGAGATCAGCTCTACCCAATCTGCTGAAACATTCGCAAGATCCTCGCTGGTCATGAACCCGCCAAGCATTTGCACTGTTGAAGCGATTTCATCCGCAATCGCGCCTTTATAGAAAGCCTGCGCCCCTTCCAGCGCGATGCACTCCATCACATCTGCAAGCGCTGGCGCCCGGAATATCTCACCGCTTTGTGGCGAAACCCCACCATTGAGATAATGCAGGCTCGCACCCGGATCGGTGGCAAGCTTGCCTTCCAGGAGCTTCCAGTCCCTGGCCACGCGTGGTGCAACGGGAAAACCTTCACGCCCATGGCGCACCGCATCGGCAAACAGTCGTGCGAAGTCACAGGCGCCAAAGCGCTGGTGCAGCATTTCCCAGGCATTGACTGCACCTGGGCAGGTGATCGAATGGACCGAATTTTCCTTGATAGTGTCGATGCCACGTTCTAGGTACCAGTCGAGGTGAGCCGATTTCGGCGCACGACCCGACCCGTTCAGACCGTGAAGTGTTCCATCCGGCTCGCACACGATGGCAAAACAGTCTCCCCCAATGCCCGTCATGTGAGGCTCGACAACGCAAAGCGTAGCTGAAGCAGCAATGGCGGCATCGACGGCATTGCCGCCTTCACGCAGGATCGTCAGGGCCGTTGCGGTGGCAAGCGGATGGGAAGTTGCGGCCATGCCGCCGGTTGCCATGACTGGCGAGCGTCCGGGCAAATCGAAGTCACGCATCAATCTGCTCCGTGACAATGGCTAATATGGACCACCGACTGTGACATCGCGGGTCGCGGATCGCAGCGAAACGGCAAAGCCGGCCACGACATCCAGGAAAGTGATCGCCATCAGGATGAAGAATACCGAGTGTGCAGCACCGCTCACCAGCAGGAACTCCATGAGATAGGCGATGAAGACAAATGTCGACAACAGATGGTCAAGGACTGATCCAGGCCCCACCCGCGTCGCCTTCATGATTTCGAAGAACAGAAGGAAAAGTCCCAGAATGATCATCAGGTCGCCAAGATCCATTGACCAGGACGCGCCGCTTACCATGGACAGCGTCATCACCACCGATAGCCAGGGATCGGCGGCTCCGGACCCGAGAAGTCCAAGCGCAACCAGATTGTATGCCACGAACGGCACGATCATCAGCGGTACATTTGTCAGCAGGTTCATGCGGGTGCTCGCGGCTGTTGAAAGGCAAAACTGCAAGGCCGCATCGCTCGGCTCTCGCTGGCCAATACTGGCAACATTTTTTGCCTGAGCGCAACCTTGGAGGAAACCTGGATGCCAAAAGAAAAAGGCCGGATCGAGGTCCGGCCTTGTAGCTTCTGACTGGACGCCGTTACACGGACTGCTTGGGCTCCAGGATCTGGCGGCCACGATACATGCCGGTCTTCAGGTCGACGTGGTGCGGACGGCGAAGTTCGCCTGAATCCTTGTCTTCCACATAGGCCGGCTGCTTCAGGCCGTCAGCAGAACGACGCATGCCGCGCTTGGACGGCGATGTTTTTCGCTTGGGTACTGCCATGTTCACTCTCCAGGAATGGTTCTTGCCGGTGACCAGAGCGCATCAACCGCACCAATCCGGACTTCAAGGGCGCGCATATACAGCGTTACTGCCTGTTTGACCAGTATCCCCGACAATTTTCTTGGCCATTTCGCGACAGAAAGGCCAATTGCAGTTCATTTGACGCAGCCCACATAGCCACCTGCCCTGCTGGCGCGTCTTTCGATGATCCCTGCCAACCGGTGAAGTCCGGCACCTGGCCTGGCGGGATTGCGCTCGAAGGGATTGGGCAGGCTGACAGTCAGCAGGGCTGCCTGTCTCGGCGTCAGTCTGGATGCGGGGCGACCGAAATAATGCTGCGCTGCCGCTTCAACACCAAAAATGCCATCTCCCCATTCGGCAATGTTGAGATAAATCTCCATGATGCGACGTTTCGGCAGGACGAGGTCCATGTAAATGGCAATGGGCACCTCCAGAACCTTGCGCACCAGGGAACGGCTGTTGAAGAGATAGAGATTCTTGGCGGTTTGCATCGTGATCGTGCTCGCACCGCGCGCGCGTTCGCCGTCAAGCACGTCTTCAATCACCGCGTTTAGCTCCCGCAGGTCGATCCCGTAATGGGAACAGAACTGGCCATCTTCCGACATGATCACGGAATGAACGAGCCTTGGTGACACATCCTCCAGCTCGACCCAGCGCCGGTCAACAGGCTGGAAAGTAAGGTACCGTGCCAGCATCAGGGTCGAGGGTGGATGAATCGGCCTGACCGCATAGACCAGCGTCAGGATTGCTGGCACCATCGCAAGGACAACCAGAAGCCGCACGACACCGCGCAGGCTTAACCAGCCCCACAGCCGCTCCACCCTGCCATGCACTCCACTTGTGCCGGCATCGGCTGCTGCCGTCCCTTTTTCCCTGGTATCTGTCAAATGTCGCGCCCGCCGCTGGCTACTCCCGATAGGTGCAAGGCTTTACCACGCCGCAAGACCAATTCAAACGATCCCCGCACTTGACGCAATGCCCTGCCGATGCAAACGAAAGGCAGAACTGGAGATATCCACCAGATGCCTTTGGAAGATTTCCCGCATCGGCTTGCCCGTCGCAATGGCGAAGTGAACGAGATGCTGGCCACGATCCTCGATGACAGTGTGCAGCAGGGCGAGACATGCCGACCCGACCGCCTCCTTGCCGCCATGCGCCACGCGGCACTGAATGGTGGCAAGCGCCTGCGTCCGTTTCTGCTGCTGGAAACCGCCGAAATGTTTGGCATCACCGGTGCCGGACCATTGCGCGCAGCAGCAGCACTGGAGTGCCTGCACTGCTATTCCCTGGTGCATGATGACCTGCCTGCCATGGATGATGACGATCTTCGCCGCGGCCAGCCGACCGTCCACCGCGCTTTCGACGAAGCGACTGCCATTCTGGCTGGCGATGCACTGCTCACGCTTTCTTTCGACATATTGGCTGATGACCGAACGAGCGAGGCCGAAGGCCTGCGTGCCCGGCTGGTTCTCCATCTCGCCCGCGCAGCAGGCCTTGGCGGCATGGTCGGCGGCCAGATGCTCGACATTCTGGGTGCCGACACCAACCGCACCGAGGCACAGATCCGGCGAATGCAGTCCATGAAGACGGGCGCCCTCCTGCGTTTTGCCTGCCAGGCCGGCGCCCTGATGGGCTCGGCGAACGAGAAGGAACTGCGTAGCGTCACCGAATTTGGCAGGCTGATCGGCGAGGCTTTTCAACTGGCAGACGACATCCTCGACGTCACGTCGAACACGGCGGCCCTGGGCAAGGGCGCTGCAAAGGACGCGGATCAGGGCAAGGCAACGCTGGTGGAGTTGCTGGGCCTGGAGGAAAGCCGCAAACAGGCAAATGACCTTCTCGAGGCAGCCCTGGCCCAGTTGGAGCCTTTCAGGGAGCGCGCCCGCTGGCTTCGCGATGCGGCACGTTTCGTCGTCGAGAGAAATCACTGACACGTCGCCGGCTGGTCAGTGCCGCTCAATGAGCGGAATGCCCGCCTTCTGACGAATGGCAACGGGTTCGCCGGAAAGCCGCTTTCGCAATCCCTCCACAACAGCGTCCGAAACCACGCGGATACGTTCAAGCCGCGCATAGTCTTCATGGACAATGAACCAGAACGATCGCGTGAACGAAATGGTTTCGGGCAGGACCTTCACCAGTTGGGGATATTGTGCGGCCATGAAGTCGTGAAGGATGCATACACCGCCATCGGCAAGTGTCGCCTCCAGTTGCACATGGACGCTGGTGGAGGTCAGGTGCGGCTTGATGTCCGGTGAGACAAGCGGAATATAGTCGAGTTCCTTGTCGTAGATGAATTCCGGCACGTAACCGATCCCGCGCACTTTCTTGAGGTCATTCACTTCCCTGATCGGAGGGTGGCGCGCAAGGTAGTCCCGGGTTCCGTAAAGATGCAGCGTATAGTCGGAGATCTTGCGAAATCTCAGCCGCCCGGAAGTTGGCGCGGAAACGGCTATGGCGATGTCCGCCTCGCGCTTGGAAAGGGAAAAAGCTCTTGGTATGGCCACGATCTGCACTTCCAGCAGCGGGTGGTCGCGGCAAAGCTGGGTACATATCTCGGCCAGAATGTAGGTAGCCATGCCTTCTGGCGCTCCAATGCGCACTGCTCCGGAAATGGTTCTGTCATTCCCGCCAAGCTCGGCACCAGCGCTGATGACGGCTGTTTCGATCTGCTCGGCGAAGTCTACCAGCCGCTGGCCCGCATCGTTGAGTTGATACCCTTGCGGCGAGCGGTCAAACAGCTTCGCACCCATTCCCTCTTCGAGAGCCTTGATCCGCCGACCCACCGTGGCATGATCCACGCCGAGCAACTGACCCGCCTGACTTAGCGTTCTGGTTCTGGCAACGGCGAGGAAATGGCGATAGTCATCCCAGTTGGGTGAGGTCATGATGCAAAACCTTGTGACCGGAGCGTCTTATTGTGCATATTTGCACAACGGGCACGAATTTTCGCCGATTGTAACACTATTTTTGACGATATATGAAACTGGAAATCCAGGGAGAGACCATCATGAAACAGATCGGGCACTACGTCGGCGGCAAGGAAGTCGCCGGTAAAAGCGGGCGTCAGGCCGACGTCTACAATCCAGCCACCGGAGAAGTTCAGGCCAAGGTCGCGCTTGCAAGCCGCGCCGAAGTGGATGAAGCCATTGCAAAGGCAGCCGCAGCGCAGCGCGAATGGGGGGCAATGAACCCGCAACGTCGTGGTCGTGTCATGATGGCACTGGTTGGTCTTCTCAACCGCGACATGGACAAGCTGGCCGAAGCCCTGTCCCGCGAACATGGCAAGACCATACCCGATGCCAAGGGCGACGTTCAGCGTGGGTTGGAAGTGATCGAATACTGCATCGGCGCAGCCCAGATGCTGAAGGGTGAATTCACCGACAGCGCAGGCCCGGGCATCGACATGTATTCCATGCGTCAGCCCCTGGGTGTGGTCAGCTGCATCACACCGTTCAATTTCCCGGCCATGATTCCGCTCTGGGGCATGGGCCCGGCGCTTGCCAGCGGCAACGCCGTCATCCTCAAGCCATCCGAACGCGATCCGTCCGTTCCGATGATGCTCGCCGATCTGTGTAGGGAGGCCGGACTGCCGGACGATGTTCTTCAGGTCGTCAATGGTGACAAGGAAGCGGTAGACGCCATCCTTGACAGCGAGACCATCCAGGCAGTTGCCTTCGTCGGGTCAACCCCGATCGCCCATTACATCTATTCGCGCGCAACCGGCAACGGCAAGCGCGCCCAGTGTTTCGGCGGCGCAAAGAACCACATGATCATCATGCCGGACGCCGACATGGACCAAGCAGCCGATGCGCTGGTCGGTGCGGGCTATGGTGCAGCAGGCGAACGCTGCATGGCGATTTCAGTGGCCGTTCCCGTTGGCGACAAGACTGCAGATGCACTGATCGAGAAACTCGTTCCCCGTATCGAAAAACTGAAGGTCGGACCCTACACCGCGGGCAACGACGTCGACTACGGCCCCCTCGTCACGAAGGAAGCGCAGAAGCGCGTACTGGGACTTGTCGAGTCGGGTGTGGAGCAGGGCGCGAAGCTGGTTGTGGATGGCCGCAATTTCAAGCTTCAGGGCTATGAAGACGGCTACTTCGTCGGCCCACACCTCTTCGATCATGTTACCAGGGACATGGACATCTACAGGCAGGAGATTTTCGGCCCGGTCCTCTCCACCGTCCGCGCCAAGACATATGAAGAAGCGCTCGGCTACGCGATGGACCATGAATATGGCAATGGTACCGCCATCTTCACCCGTGATGGCGATACGGCCCGTGACTTCGCTCACCGGATCAATATCGGCATGGTCGGGATCAACGTGCCAATTCCCGTTCCACTCGCCTACCACACGTTCGGCGGCTGGAAGAAGTCGGGTTTTGGCGATCTGAACCAGCACGGTCCTGACGCTTTCCGGTTCTATACGAGGACCAAGACGATCACCTCACGCTGGCCTTCAGGGCTCAAGGAAGGCGGAGAATTCCACTTCAAGGCGATGGACTGACGACAATGGGATCGGCCCCGAAACGGGCCGACATGAAGGCGCAGGTTGGAAGGTTGAAAAGGATCATCGCTGGGAATGCCTCACAGGTACCCCGGCGATGATCCGGTCGGTTCATGAAGCTGATGCACAGGCTGTCTTTGTCTGGATTTGGAGAACCAAATGGACTTTGAACTGAATAGCGAACAGCAGGCCATTCGCGAAATGGCAATGTCATTTGCTTACGACCAGCTCGCGCCCAAGGCCCTTGAATGGGATGAGACCGGCCATTTTCCCGAAGATGTCGTTCGTTCCGTGGGCGAACTTGGCCTCGCCGGGATCTATGTTCGCGAGGATGTCGGTGGATCAGGACTAGGCCGCTTGGACGCTGCCCTGGTTTTCGAAGCGCTGGCACATGGCTGTCCCTCGATCGGATCTTTCATTTCGATCCACAACATGGTCGCCTGGATGATCGACACGTTCGGCTCACAGGAGCAGCGAACGACCTGGTTGCCGAAACTCTGCCGGATGGAACTCATTGCTTCCTATTGCCTGACGGAACCCGGTTCCGGATCGGATGCTGCCGCACTGCGCACGAAAGCCGAGCGCGATGGCAATGGCTGGAAGCTCAATGGCTCCAAGGCATTCATTTCCGGCGGTGGCGTCTCTGATCTCTACCTCACCATGGTGCGGACAGGCGAGGACGGCCCGCGCGGTGTTTCTGCGGTTCTGGTCGAGAAAGGCACCGATGGCCTCTCCTACGGCGCCAATGAACGCAAGATGGGCTGGAAGGCGCAACCGACTTCGCTTGTCCAGTTCGACGATTGCCGGATTCCTGCCGACCATCTGGTTGGGGAAGAAGGCAAGGGGTTCAAATACGCCATGGCCGGCCTCGATGGCGGCCGCCTCAACATTGCAGCCAGTGCCCTGGGTGCCGCCCAGTCGGCTCTGGAAAAGGCGTTGCAGTATGCGAAAGACCGTCGCGCCTTCGGTCGCCCGATCGCTGATTTCCAGTCATTGCAGTTCAAGCTCGCTGACATGGAAACCGAACTCCAGGCTGCCCGCATCTTCCTGTATCAGGCAGCTTCCAAACTCGACGCGAAGACCCCTGACGCGAGCAAGCACTGCGCCATGGCGAAGCGTTTCGTGACAGATACCGCCTTCAAGGTGGCCAATGAAGCGCTGCAGATTCATGGTGGCTATGGCTACCTGGCCGACTTCGGCATTGAGAAGATTGTCCGCGATCTGCGCGTTCACCAGATTCTCGAAGGCACCAACGAGATCATGCGTGTGATCATCGCGCGCCACATGCTGGACGCTGCATGATGATCACCACCGGCGACATAGACGTTCGCCGGCAATGCAGGGCTGGCCGGATCACTCTGACCCGCCCAGCCGCGCTGAATGCCTTGACCTATGATATGACGATGGCAATCGAGAATGCGCTGATTGCCTGGCGTGACGATCCAGAGATCGCACTCGTCCTGATCGACGCCCAGGGCGACAAGGCCTTTTGTGCAGGCGGTGATATCCAGGACCTTTACGAAACCGGACGCGCAGGCAACTTTGCCTTTGGCAAACAGTTCTGGCGTGATGAATACCGGCTCAATGCGCGCATCGCGAATTATCCCAAGCCCTACATCGCCCTCATGCAAGGCTTTGTCATGGGCGGCGGCGTTGGCATTTCCTGTCACGGCTCTCACCGTGTCGTTTGCAGCTCGTCACGAATTGCCATGCCGGAATGCGGTATCGGTCTCGTGCCCGATGTCGGCGGCAGCAGCCTTCTTGCCCACGCACCGGGTTTTGCTGGCGAATATCTGGGCCTCACCGGTTCACGAATGGACCCCGCGGATGCCATTCATGCCGGATTTGCGGACAGCTTCATTGAGCAGGCCGCGTGGCCTGAACTGATTGATAAACTGTGCGCCACGGGCGATGTGCGCCACCTGGAATCCCACGCAACCGACCCCGGCCCATCTTCCCTGGCTGCAATGAGCGAAACGATCAACGGTCATTTTGCCTTGGACACCGCGCTCGATTGCGTTCGCTCGCTTGAAGCGGAAAACTCCGAATGGGCCGCCAGAACCGCAAGCACGATACGCAGGGCTTGCCCGATATCCGTGGCTTGTGCCTTTGACCTCATTCGCGGTGCACGAAATGCAGATTCGATCCTGCAGGTGCTTGCCAGCGAGTATCGTTTCACCGCACGTTGCATGGAACAGGGGGAGTTTCTTGAAGGCATTCGCGCTGCGGTGATCGACAAGGATCGACATCCACAATGGGTTCAGCCTGATCTCGAAGGCATTACGCAGGAACGGATTGGCGCAATGCTGTCTGACCTGGGACCCGAAGAACTTGTATTTCCGGAGGACATCTGATGGCAGGAATAGGTTTTATCGGCCTTGGCAACATGGGCCTACCAATGGCGGCAAATCTTGTGAAGGCTGGCCATGCCGTGACCGGCTTTGATGCCGCACCCCAGGCCCGCCAGAAAGCTGAAGAGCAGGGCATAGCCGTTGCTGCTTCTGCAGCCGAAGCGGTTGGGGGCAAGGATTTCATCGTGACCATGCTGCCAAACGGTGCCATCTCGCTCAAGGTACTGGCAGAGATTGCGCCTGCCGCGAGCAAGGGCGCGATCATCGTCGATTCTTCCACGATCGACGTCGCGAGCGCGCGCAAGGCGCATGAGATTGCAACTGCCGCAGGCCTCGGTTTCCTTGACGCGCCGGTTTCAGGCGGCGTTGGCGGTGCTGCTGCGGGAACCCTGACTTTCATGATTGGCGGCCGTGGCGCCGACTTCGAAAAGGCTCGCCCGATCATCGACGTGATGGCCGGGCGAATGGTTCTGTGCGGCGAAGGCGGCGCAGGGCAGGCAGCGAAGATATGCAACAACATGCTGCTTGGCATTTCCATGATCGGCGCATGCGAGGCGTTCGCACTTGCCGAAAAACTCGGGCTTTCGCAGCAATCCCTGTTCGATGTGGTTTCGACATCTTCGGGTTCATGCTGGTCCGTCAACACATATTGCCCGGTTCCAGGCGTTGGCCCGAAATCACCAGCCGACAATGAGTACAAGCCCGGATTTGCTGCAGCACTGATGCTGAAGGATCTTGGCCTGTCGCAGGAAGCAGCCGATTCCGTGGGTGCCGCCACGCCGATGGGCGCAAGGGCACTGGAAATATACGACACATTCGTCAAGGCTGGCGGCGCGGATACCGACTTCTCCGGCATCATCAGATTTCTCGACAAGATCAAGTGAGGCACAAATGACTGGCACTGTCCTGACGGAAAGGCGCGGCCGCGTCGGCATCATCACCATCAACCGCCCAGAGGCGCTCAACGCGGTCAACACGCAGGTCATGAAGGACCTCATCGAAGCTGCCACCAGTTTCGATGCCGATGAGGATATCGGGTGCATTGTGATCACCGGTGCAGGCGACAAGGCGTTTGTGGCGGGAGCCGACATCAAGGAGATGGCGGACAAGAGTTACATGGACATGTTCATGGCGAACGCCCAGGCAGGTTGGGAAAGATTTGCTGCCGTGCGCACGCCGATGATAGCCGCGGTGAATGGCTTTGCCCTCGGCGGCGGTTGCGAGATCGCCATGATGTGCGACTTCATCATCGCCTCGCGCAATGCCCGCTTTGGACAGCCTGAAATCAAGCTTGGCGTGATTCCCGGATGGGGTGGCACCCAGCGCCTGACGCGCGCTGTCGGCAAGGCGAAGGCAATGGACCTGATCCTGACCGGCCGCATGATGGACGCGGCGGAAGCGGAAAGCTGCGGCCTGGTGGCACGTATCGTTGACCATGAAGCGTTGATGGGCGAGGCACTCGCGGCTGCAGAAGCAATCGCGGGCTATTCGAAACCCGTGACCATTCTGGCGAAAGAGGCAGTGGACCGCGCCTTCGAAACCACGCTGCAGGAAGGCGTGATGTTCGAGCGCCGCGTCTTCTATTCGCTTTTTGCCACTGAGGATCAGAAGGAAGGCATGGCCGCCTTCGCCGAAAAACGCAAACCAGCCTTCAAGCATCGCTGAACGGAGACAGGACATGACAGCTTCGATCGTCATAGCAGGAGCAGCTCGCACGCCGATGGGCGGATTTCAGGGCGAGTTGAGTTCGCTCACCGCGTCCAGCCTTGGCGGAACGGCGATCCGCGCCGCACTCGCCGATGCCGGTCTTGCAGCCGACAAGGTGGACGAACTGGTAATGGGTAACGTCCTTCCCGCAGGCCAGGGCCAGGCACCCGCGCGCCAGGCTGGTTTTCACGCAGGACTGTCTGAAGGCGTTCCGGCAACGACGCTGAACAAGATGTGCGGGTCCGGCATGAAGGCCACCATGATTGCCCATGACCAGCTCCTGGCCGGCAATGGTTCGGTTATCGTTGCGGGCGGCATGGAATCGATGAGCAACGCGCCCTACCTTCTGCCGAAAATGCGCGTGGGCGCACGACTGGGCCATGCCCAGGCGATGGACCACATGTTTCTTGATGGCTTGGAAGATGCCTATGAGCCGGGTCGGTTGATGGGATCATTCGCCGAGGATTGCGCACAGAAGTACCAGTTCACCCGCGAGGAACAGGACGCCTATGCGATCCGATCCCTTGAAAATGCCCTTGCGGCTCAGCAAGGCGGCCGGTTCAAGCGCGAAATCGCGCCGGTAAAGGTCGCCACGCGCAGCGGTGAAGTCGAAATCTCCACCGACGAGCAACCGCGCAATGCGCGACCCGACAAGATTCCGAACCTCAAGCCGGCCTTCCGCAAGGATGGTACGATCACGCCGGCCAATGCCTCATCGATCTCGGACGGTGCAGCCGCACTGGTCCTGATGCGCGAGGAAGATGCCAACCGTCTCGGGCTCAACATTCGCGCCCGCATCCTTGGCCATTCGAGCCATGCGCAGGAACCGGCCTGGTTTTCCACCGCGCCCGTGCCCGCGATGAACAAGCTCATGGCCCGCATCGGCTGGCAGGTATCGGACATCGATCTGTGGGAAATCAACGAGGCGTTCGCTGTCGTGCCAATGGCCGCCGAACGCGAAATGGGCATTCCCCGGGAACGGTTGAACATTCATGGTGGTGCTTGCGCACTCGGTCATCCGATCGGTGCGTCCGGTGCCCGCATTCTGGTCACCCTGCTGAACGCGCTTGAAACCACCGGTGGCAAACGCGGCATGGCGGGCATCTGCATCGGCGGCGGCGAAGGAACAGCAATGGCGCTGGAACTGGTAGGCTGAGGCAGGGCAGCAGCCTTTGCCGGACGCCCGTGATACAATTGGTAACAATCGGCACACCAATCGTCTAATTCAGCCGTAATGCGCCATCTGCTAGGTTGCAGCGGCAATTCCAGGAGGAAATGGGGGCATGCAGGACATTCTCGACGAACTCGACCGTCGCCGCAAGGAAGCCCGTTCGGGTGGCGGTGAAAAACGGATCGCTGCCCAGCACGAAAAGGGAAAGCTGACCGCACGCGAGCGCATCGAACTGCTGCTGGATCCCGGCTCCTTTGAAGAATGGGACATGTTTGTGACCCATCGCTGCACCGACTTCGGCATGGGTGACACCAAGATGGCGGGCGATGGCGTCGTTACCGGCTGGGGTACGATCAATGGCCGCATGACCTATGTCTTTTCCCAGGATTTTACCGTCTTTGGTGGCTCACTGTCGGAAACCCATGCCAGAAAGATCTGCAAGATCATGGATATGGCGATGCGCAATGGTGCACCGGTGATCGGCATCAACGATTCCGGCGGCGCGCGTATCCAGGAAGGCGTGGCGTCGCTGGGTGGTTATGCCGATGTATTCCAGATGAACACGCTGGCCTCCGGGGTCGTACCACAGATTTCCATGATCATGGGACCCTGCGCAGGCGGCGCAGTCTATTCGCCCGCCATGACGGACTTCATCTTTATGGTGAAGGACACATCCTACATGTTCGTCACCGGGCCGGACGTCGTGAAAACCGTGACCAACGAAATCGTGACGGCCGAGGAACTGGGTGGCGCCAAGACCCACACGACCAAATCCTCCGTGGCCGACGGCGCTTTCGACAATGACGTGGAGGCACTGGCCTCGCTGCGCCGCTTCTTCGATTTCCTGCCGCTCAACAATCGGGAAAAACCGCCGCACCGGCCCTTCTTCGATTCCACCGACAGGATCGACTATGCACTCGACACGCTGATCCCCGACAATCCCAACAAGCCCTATGACATGAAGGAACTCATTGTCCGGCTCGCGGATGAAGGCGATTTCTTCGAGTTGCAGGAAGAGTTCGCGAAGAACATCATCACCGGCTTCATTCGCATCGAGGGTTCCACAGTTGGCGTGGTTGCCAACCAGCCGCTCGTGCTGGCAGGCGTGCTCGACATCAGTTCAAGCCGCAAGGCGGCACGCTTCGTGCGCTTCTGCGACTGTTTCAACATTCCGATCCTCACCCTCGTCGACGTACCCGGCTTCCTGCCGGGCACAAGCCAGGAATATGGCGGCGTCATCAAGCATGGCGCGAAGCTGCTGTTTGCCTATGGCGAGGCAACGGTTCCAAAGGTGACGCTGATCACCCGCAAGGCCTATGGCGGCGCGTATGATGTCATGGCATCGAAACATCTGCGCGGTGACGTCAATTATGCCTGGCCAACCGCCGAAATCGCCGTGATGGGTGCAAAGGGCGCGGTGGAAATCCTCTATCGCTCCGAACTCTCGGACAAGGACAAGATCGCCGGGCGCACCGCCGATTATGAAAAGCGTTTTGCCAATCCTTTCGTCGCTGCCGAAAAGGGTTTCATCGACGATGTGATCTCCCCGCATTCCTCGCGCAAGCGCATTGCCCGAGCCTTTGCGTCATTGAGGAACAAGGATTTGCAGAACCCGTGGAAGAAACACGACAACATTCCGTTGTGAGGAACATGATGACTTCCTGCGACGAGCAGACCCCGGCAGAACATCGCGACGACCATCGCCACATGTTGCGTTTTCTGGCACTGAATGCCGGTGGTGGAAGCCTGATCGGGCTGCTCGTGACTGCCGCAATCTTCTGGCTCAACATAGCTGGTATTGCCGACCGTGTTGCCCACGCTTCCAATCCGGTCCTGCCGGTTATCCTGATTGCTGCACCTCTGGCCCTTGTCTTTGGTGGCGCTGTTGCCGCCTCATCAATCATTCTCCTGCCATACAGGAAAAGGAAAACCATCCCATGACCAACGACCCAAAATTCCCGCCTGAGAAAAACCTCCCCGCAGGCTATGTCCCGCCGAAAGTCTGGACCTGGGACAAGGCGTCTGGCGGCGCGTTTGCCAATATCAACCGGCCTATAGCGGGTGCAACCCATGACAGGGAATTGCCAATCGGCAAGCATCCACACCAGCTCTATTCGCTTGGCACTCCCAATGGCGTGAAGGTCACTGTGATGCTGGAGGAGTTACTGGAAGCCGGTCACAGCGAGGCGGAGTACGATGCCTGGCTGATCAATATCGGCAAGGGCGAACAGTTCGGCTCCGGTTTCGTGGACATCAACCCGAACTCGAAAATCCCAGCGATGATGGATCACAAGCCGAAAGGCGCCAAGGGGGAGAATACCGATCCCGTGCGCCTGTTCGAGAGCGCCTCGATCCTGTTCTATCTGGGCGAGAAGTTCGGCGCCTTCCTTCCGACCGATCTGCGCAGGCGCGCGGAGACGATGAACTGGCTGATGTGGCAGATGGGCTCGGCTCCGTTCCTTGGTGGCGGCTTTGGTCATTTCTACCAGTATGCGCCGATGAAGATCGAATATGCGATCAACCGCTACGCGATGGAAGTCAAACGGCAGATGGACGTGCTCGACCGGCACCTTGCAAATCATGAATACATGGCCGGCAGCGACTACACCATTGCCGACATGGCGATCTGGCCCTGGTACGGCCGTCTCGCGTCCGGTGGGGCCTATGGCGACTCGGCCACTTTCCTCGAAGTGGACAAGTACGAGCATGTGCAGCGCTGGACACGGCAGATCAACGAGCGCCCGGCTGCAAGACGCGGCTCGCTGGTCAATCGCACTGAAGGCAAGGGCGTGATTGCCGAACGCCACGATGCCTCCGATTTCGAGAAGGGCGCGAAGGAGTAGGTGATGGCGCTGCCCGACATGACCAAGCACAGGGGGTTTCCTTCCGGCCTGCCGGGTACGGGATTCCAGTTCACGATCCGACGGGCCAATCCGCGCGGCGTCACACCGCTTGCCGTACGCCAGCGCCATGCCGATCGCGACAAGCTGGACCTGCTCGCTGACACCGCCTTCCTGCATGCGCTTTGGCACCATTTCGGCGCGGAGCCGTTCGAGCGTGGAAATCTCGATGCCGGACGCCTTTCCTGGCTGTTCGAGCGCGAGGTCATTCCTGCCGAAACGCCTTTCGACAAGGCTTCGTACGGCGCGCTTTTGCAAATCAACGAATCTGTGGCCCGCAGTTCCTTTCCGCAGGCTTTCGAAGATGTTCTGGAGGTCTGAAACAATCGCATGTTCAAGAAAATCCTGATTGCCAATCGTGGCGAGATCGCCTGCCGCGTCATCAAGTCGGCACGCAAGATCGGCATCCGCACCGTTGCGGTCTATTCCGATGCTGACCGCGAGGCGCTGCATGTGAAGATGGCCGACGAGGCGATCCATATCGGGCCACCGCCCGCTGCCCAGTCCTATATCGTCATCGAACGGATCATGGAGGCCATTCGCCAGAGCGGCGCGCAGGCCGTGCACCCCGGCTACGGCTTTCTTTCCGAGCGGGCAGAATTCGCAGAGGCGCTGGAAAAGGCCGGCGTCGAGTTCATCGGCCCACCCCTTGGCGCTATCGAGGCGATGGGCGACAAGATTACCTCGAAGAAGCTTGCCGCCAAGGCTGGTGTCTCCACAGTCCCGGGCTATATGGGCCTCATCGAGAATGCCGACGAAGCCGTGAAGATTGCTGGCGAGATCGGTTATCCCGTGATGATCAAGGCATCTGCCGGCGGCGGCGGCAAGGGGATGCGCATTGCCTGGAACGAGAAGGAAACCCGCGAGGGCTTCCAGTCTTCGAAGAACGAGGCGAAGGCTTCCTTCGGCGATGACCGCATATTCATCGAGAAATTCGTAACACAGCCACGCCACATCGAAATTCAGGTGCTGGGCGACAAGCACGGCAATTGCGTCTATCTGGGCGAACGCGAATGTTCCATCCAGCGCCGCAACCAGAAGGTCGTGGAGGAAGCCCCTTCCCCGTTCCTCGATGAAAAGACCCGCGCAGCTATGGGCGAGCAGGCGGTGGCACTGGCAAAGGCGGTAAACTACTGTTCGGCCGGCACCGTCGAATTCATCGTTGATGGCGATCGCAATTTCTATTTCCTCGAAATGAACACGCGGCTTCAGGTCGAGCATCCGGTGACCGAACTCATCACCGGTATCGACCTCGTCGAGCAGATGATTCGCGTTGCCGCCGGGGAGACGCTCCCCTTCTCCCAGTCCGACGTGAAGCTGAACGGCTGGGCGGTCGAGTCACGCCTCTATGCCGAGGATCCCTATCGCAACTTCCTGCCATCCATAGGCCGCCTGTCGCGCTACAATCCGCCCGCCGAAGGTCTCAAGGAAAATGGAACCATCATTCGCAATGACACCGGCGTTTATGAAGGCGGTGAAATTTCGATGTTCTACGACCCGATGATCGCCAAGCTTTGCACATGGGGTATGACACGCGAGATCGCGATTGATGCCATGTCCGACGCGCTCGATTCTTTCGAGGTCGACGGGATCGGCCACAACCTGCCATTCCTCTCGGCAGTGATGGAGCATTCCCGTTTTCGCAAGGGCAACATCACGACTGCTTTCATCGCCGAGGAATGGCCCGAAGGTTTCGATGGCGTGAAGCTGCCGAAGAAGACCTGCGAGGCTTTGGCTTCCATAGCCGCTGCCTGCAACTTCATCATCCAGCAGCGTGCCACCCGGATTTCCGGCGCAATGGAAAACCATCGCCGCCAGGTTGGCCCCGACTGGATGGTGACCATTGCAGGCCACGAATTCCCGCTCGCCATCCAGCGCGACGGTGAGGCTTTCCAGATCACCCATGTCGGCTCAAAACCGGTGCTGGTCGATCTGGGTGGGTGGCGTCCGGGTCAAAGCATGATCCGCGCGCGAATCGGCCGCAGTGCCTTCACCGTCAAGATCGATCGCCGCGTCCAGGGTTTCAGGCTGCGCTATCGCGGTGCTGACCTGCGAGCAATCTGCCGCACGCCGCGAGAAGCCGAGCTTGCCCGCCTCATGCCGGTTAAGATGCCGCCGGATACCTCTAAATTCCTGCTTTGCCCAATGCCAGGCCTCGTGGTTTCCGTTTCGGTTGCCGAAGGTGATCAGGTCGAGGAAGGCCAGACCCTCGCGACAGTCGAGGCTATGAAGATGGAAAACATCCTGCGTGCCGAGAAGCGGGCGACCGTGAAGAAGATCAACGCCAGGCCCGGTGACAGCCTCGCTGTAGACGAGATCATCATGGAGTTTGAATGATGGCTGACAAGACCGTTTCAGACTGGCGCGCACTCGCTTCCGCGGAAATGAAGGGGTCGGATCCCGAAGCCCTGACCTGGCATGCGCCAGAAGGCATAGCGGTGAAGCCGCTTTACACCGAAGCCGACCTTTCCAGCATCGACCACCTCGGCACGCTGCCTGGTTTCGAGCCATTCCTGCGCGGGCCCAAGGCCACCATGTATGCCGGGCGTCCCTGGACGATCCGCCAGTATGCCGGTTTCTCCACCGCCGAAGAAAGCAATGCGTTCTATCGCAAGGCGCTCGCTGCGGGCCAGCAGGGCGTGTCGGTTGCCTTCGATCTCGCAACCCATCGCGGCTATGACAGCGACCACCCGCGCGTTGTGGGCGATGTTGGCAAGGCGGGCGTGGCGATCGATTCCGTCGAGGACATGAAGATACTGTTCGAGGGCATCCCGCTCAAGGACATTTCCGTGTCCATGACCATGAACGGCGCGGTCATCCCCATCCTTGCCAGCTTCATCGTGGCCGGTGAAGAGCAGGGCTGCACAAGGGCGCAGCTGTCTGGAACGATCCAGAACGACATTCTCAAGGAGTTCATGGTTCGCAACACCTACATCTATCCGCCGGAACCTTCGATGCGGATCGTGTCGGACATCATCGAGTATACGGCGGCAGAAATGCCGAAGTTCAACTCCATCTCCATCTCCGGCTATCACATGCAGGAGGCAGGCGCGACGCTGGTACAGGAACTTGCCTACACGCTTGCCGACGGACGGGAATATGTGCGTGCAGCCTTGGCCAAGGGCATGGATGTCGATGCCTTCGCCGGCAGGCTGTCATTCTTCTTCTGCATAGGCATGAATTTCTTCATGGAGGCCGCGAAGCTGCGCGCCGCGCGGCTCCTGTGGCATCGCATCATGAGCGAGTTCAAGCCGAAGAAGAGCCAGAGCCTGATGCTGCGAACACACTGCCAGACGTCGGGTGTATCCCTGCAGGAACAGGACCCGTACAACAATGTCGTGCGCACCGCCTTCGAGGCAATGAGTGCTGTTCTTGGTGGAACACAGTCCCTGCACACCAATTCCTTCGATGAGGCCATTGCCCTGCCGACGGAATTCTCAGCCCGTATTGCCCGTAACACCCAGCTTATCCTGCAGCATGAAACAGGCGTGACGAAGGTCGTCGATCCACTCGCGGGTTCATACTATGTGGAAGCCCTCACTGACCAGCTGGCGCAGGAAGCCTGGAAGCTGATCGAGGAAGTCGAGGCCGTCGGCGGCATGACGAAAGCGGTAGAATCGGGTCTTCCCAAACTGCGCATCGAGGAAGCGGCAGCCCGCAGGCAGGCTGCAGTTGATCGCGGCGAGGAAGTGATTGTCGGCGTCAACAAGTATCGCCTCAAGGTTCAGCAGGATGTCGATATCCTGCGCATCGACAACAAGGCCGTTCGCGAGGCGCAGATTTCCCGACTAGAGCGTACGCGCAGGACGCGGGATGCTGGCCAGTGCGAAGCAGCGCTCGAAAAGCTGCACAATGTGGCAAAGTCCCGTCAGGGCAATATCCTCGCCGCCGCAATTGAGGCTGCGCGCGCCAGGGCAACCGTTGGCGAGATATCGCTTGCGATGGAAGAAGCCTGGGGCCGGTTCGAGGCAACAACGCGGACGATTTCTGGCGTTTATGGCGGCCAGTATGCGCAAGACGCCAGATTCGAGCAGGTGCGCGGCTCGATTGACGAAACCGCAACCAGCCTTGGCCGCAAGCCTCGCATTCTCGTGGTCAAGATGGGCCAAGATGGCCACGATCGCGGCGCCAAGGTCATTGCTTCCGCTTTTGGCGACCTCGGTTTCGAAGTCGTCGTCGGGCCTTTGTTCCAGACACCTTCGGAAGCCGCTGATCTTGCGGTGAAGGAGAATATTGATGTCGTCGGTGTTTCATCCCACGCCGCCGGGCACCTTACATTGGCACCAATGCTGGTTGAGGAACTTGCCGCGCGCGACGCTGCGGACAAGCTCGTGATCTGCGGCGGCGTCATTCCAGCCCAGGACTATGATAGTTTGCGCAAGGCGGGCGTTGCAGCCATTTACGGCCCGGGAACCAACATTCTCGATTCCGCTGAAAACCTTCTCGCCCTGCTGAAGGAGAGGTTGCGCGGTCGCAATCGATAGGGCAAACAGCCCTTCACTCTGCGACCAGCCTGTCCTGGCAGCAGGACGGGAAAGCGAGACCGGGCCCTTGTTCTTCATCTTGTCAAAACTGTTCTGGGTGATCGCGCGGCCACTCAACCTGCTGTTCTTCCTGTCTTTGGCGGGCATGGTAGCCTGGCGCACGGGCTTGCATCGACTGGCAAGGACCGTCCTTTCCGCGACCATTATCGTCTTTGCAGTTACAGGCTTCACGCAATTGCCCGATCTTCTGATCTGGAGGCTCGAGGACCATGTGATCTATCCCGCCTTGCCCACTTCCCCCTATGGCATCATTATTCTTGGAGGGGGCCTTGATGCCTCCAAACAGATGCAGGTTGAAGGCTACCACCTCGGTGAGGCGGCTGATCGTCTTGTGCTTGGTCTCGAACTCAAGCGTCGATACCCCGATGCCCGCCTGATCTACTCGGGAGGGCTGGCAACAATCGCTGCGGATGGATTGCCGGAAACCCGAGCCGCGTTGGACATGACCCGCGCCCTGTATGGGGACGATCGCGGCATGGAATTCGAAGGCACTTCGCGCAACACCTGGCAGAACGCCGTGTTCACCGGCGATCTGGTTGGCGAGGACAGAAGCCGGGAGTGGCTGCTGGTTACATCGGCATTCCACATGCCCCGTGCCCTGGGCTGCTTCCGTAAAAACGGATTCACTGTCTTGCCCGTGCCTACCGACTACCGGGCCGATGAACTCGTCTTTCCCTGGCTGACTGGAGACGTGGCAGGCCAGTTCATCAAGATGAGCCTCTTTTCCAAGGAAATCATCGGACTTGTCGCCTATCGCTTCACCGGCAAGATGGATGAACTCTTTCCGCGCTGATGGCTTTGGCGCGTTTTCGCCTTTTCTTGACGCCCCGCCCTTGTTAATGCTCCCCCGCCGCCCATGCTTTGCGGCAGACCTGACCAATCGTCTGGAAGGAAATGCCAATGCTGTCCGGCAAATCAATTCTCGTCACCGGAGGAACCGGATCGTTCGGCAAGCACTTCATTCGCCGTGCCCTGAAGAAGTTTCCCGATATCCGTCGGCTCGTGGTCTTTTCGCGTGACGAACTCAAGCAGTTCGACATGAGCCAGGAATTTCCACACGACAAGTTTCCCGGCATCCGGTTTTTCCTCGGAGACGTTCGCGATCCCGATCGGCTGCGTCGCGCTCTCGAAGGTGTCGATATCGTCATTCACGCAGCCGCTCTCAAACAGGTTCCTGCCGCTGAGTACAATCCGTTCGAATTCGTGAAGACAAATGTCATCGGCGCCCAGAACCTTGTCGAAGCCTGCCTGGACAACAATGTGGAAACCGTTGTGGCGCTTTCGACTGACAAGGCAGCGGCACCCCTGAACCTGTATGGCGCAACCAAACTTTGTTCCGACAAGCTGTTCATTGCAGCGAACAATATCGTGGGTCGGCGCAATCTGCGCTTCTCGGTTGTTCGATATGGCAACGTCATGGGAAGCCGCGGATCGGTCATTCCATTCTTTCTCAAGATGAAGCCGGGCGGTACGTTGCCGATTACCGATCCCGAAATGACGCGATTCAACATCACGCTGGACCAGGCCGTCGACATGGTCATGTGGTCCATCGAAAGTGCTACCGGTGGCGAGATCATCGTCCCAAAGATCCCGAGTTATCGCATTCTGGATCTGGCCGAGGCGATCGGCCCGGATTGTGCAAAGCCGGTCGTTGGAATTCGTCCCGGTGAGAAAATCCATGAGGAAATGATCGTCCCCGCCGACAGTTTCAACACCGTTGATCTGGGAAGCTACTATGCAATTCTGCCGTCAACCAATGACAGCCCGGCCGCCGACCGTTTTCTCAAGGCGCATGCAGGCACCAGCGTTGCGCCGGGCTTCCATTACAATTCCGGCACCAACGACCGTTTCCTGAGCGTTGACGAGTTGCGGGCGCTGATCCGCGAGCATGTTGATCCGACATTCTCGGTCTAAGGCGCTGGGCTGTCCTGAACCGGCCGGTAAAGACGCGCCAGCAGGACCGGCGTCAGATACATCGGTATCTGATAGCATCCGATGAACAGCAGCAGCGGATCGGTAATGCCTGCCGGCAGAGCGACAAGGAACAGGGCAATATTGCGATTGCCGCTCACGATGGCGATTGATGCCCGTTCCTCGCGAAGGCCGGTCAGCCGCAATGCGAGCGCGGTTGCGATCTGAAGCCCGAAGTTCAGGGCAAACGCGAACAGCAGCCAGCCGAAGAATGCCCGGCTTTCATGCAGGAGCGCCGGACCCACCGCCGACATCAGGCCTACGACTACGACCGCCATTGCCACGGCGGAAATGCCGTCGATTGCCTTGACTGTTTCCGCAGACGGGCTCTTGAGGACAGTTCCCCTGATCATGAAGGCCACCAGTGTCGCAGACAGGATCACCACGCAAAGCCTGCCCGCAACACTGGCTACGGCCTCAGGCGATCCCAGTTGCGGCAGCAGTGTGAAAACCGGTAGCACGGTAAGTGGCAACAGCGCCGTACCCAGCACAAGCAGGCGAAGCGCAGGCGCCGGGGCGTTTCCGGTCATGATGGCGAGATTGGGACTGCCAGAGATGGGCGACGCGGACAGCATGAGTGCCATCGCCGCCGCTACCGGTGTCTGCAGCACACCGAATGCAGCAAGGATAAGCAGGGTGGCGAGCGGCAAACCAAGTTGGAACAGCAGAACAAAGCCAAGAGACATCGGCAGATCCCGCTTTGCGCCAAGTGCCTGCGCCGGACCGATCCGCAAGGCTGAAACAAAGAGCAGGATGACTACAAGCTCCGGCAGCCAATGCTTGAGCCAGGCTGCGAGCTGCGGCAGCAATATACCCGCCGCAAGCCCCGCGATCAGCAAGGCCCTTCCATGCCTTGCGCAAATCCCCATGATCCCGATCAGGCTGTTCATGCCAGTTCCCGCGCGATGAGAATGATGGCCGCGAATGCCGCAATGGAAAGAAGCGCAGCGCGGTACCGGCGGTCAAAATGGTGGCGTAGCGCTTTGCCGGTCGCCAGTCCCACCATCATTCCCGGTGCCATGATCAGCGCCAGATGAAAATCACTGATGTGAAACCAGCCGGACACGTACAGGCCGACGAGCGAAAGCGCGCAACCTATAGCAAAGAAGGCCGCAAGTGTGGGCCTGGCCTTTGCGGCAGTGCGACCATGATAGATGAGAGCAAGAGGCGGGGCGCCGACTGATGTGATGGTCCCCATGAGTCCGGATACCGTACTCATTGCAAGGAGTGTCGTCCGGTTGAACGGAATTGTCACATTCACCGAAGACAGCATCACCGCGAGCAGGATCATCGCCCCGAAAATAAGCACGAAGCTGCCCTTGTCCGCCAGGTTTGCGAGGATGATCGCGGCGATCACGACACCAGCAGCCCTTCCCCAGACACCGATGAATACTTCGTTCCACGCAATTCCCTGCTTCTCGTTCCATGCACCCCACGTTGAGGACGCAAAACCGATGACGAGCGCAGGAACCGGCACGAGGTGTGGATCAAGCACCGCAAGCAAGGGTGCTGCAGTCAGCCCGAAGCCCATGCCCAGTCCTGCCTGGACTACAGCTCCGCAAAACACCACAAGCAGGATGCCGGCTAGCAGCATCGGTGAATCAATGAAAGGCTGGAGGTCTACCGACACCAGATCAGTTTTCCCGCTATCGCCTCTGGCGGATATTGTCTGGCAGCCAGGTTGCGATTTCCGGGAAAGCGATCAGCACAAACACCATCACGACCATGATCAGGAACATCGGAAATGCCGCGCGGGCAATGAAGTTCATTTCATGATTGGTCATGCCCTGGAGCACGAACAGATTGAATCCGATTGGCGGCGTGATCTGGGCCATTTCGACAACGACCACGATGAAAATGCCAAACCAGATCACATCGATGCCAGCCTGCCGGATCATCGGCTCGACGACAGCCATGGTCAGGACTACCGACGAAATGCCGTCGAGGAAACAGCCAAGAACGATGTAGAAGACAAGCAACACCATCAGCAGCTGGAAACGGGAAAGCTCATAGGAAGCGATGAGGTCGGCAAGACCGCGCGGAATGCCGGTGAACCCCATTGCCAGCGACAGGAAAGCCGCCCCTGAGAGGATGAGCGCGATCATCGCGGAGGTGCGCACTGCACCCATCAGGCTTTCCACAAAAGTGTACCGGTTGAGTGAACCCTGCCCCGCGGCCAGCACAAGCGAGCCGATGACGCCGAAGGCCGCCGCTTCCGTGGCTGTTGCATAGCCAAGATACATCGAGCCGATCACGACGATGATCAGGCCGATCACCGGCAACAGGAAGCGTGAATTCCACACCTTCTCCATGAAGGACATTCTGGGTTCAGGCTTGGGATTGAAATTCCTCGACAGCTTCGAAGCGATGGCGACATAGGCCATGAACATCAGGGCGAGGACCAGACCGGGCAGAACTCCGGCCATGAAGAGTTTCGTGATCGACTCATTGATGGTCACGCCATAAACGATGAGTGTCAGCGACGGAGGGATCATCAATCCCAGCGTAGCTGCTCCCGCCAGTGTGCCTATGATCATCTTTTCGGGATATTCCCGCTTTCTCAATTCGGGTATTGACATCTTGCCCACGGTCGTGAGTGTTGCAGCCGATGAACCCGAGACAGCGGCAAAGACCGTGCAGCCGACAATGTTGGTATGGACCAGACCGCCGGGCAATCTCGCCATCCAGGGAGATAGGCCGCGAAACATGTCTTCCGACAGTTTCGTGCGGTAAAGGATCTCGCCCATCCAAATGAAGAGCGGCAGCGCCGTAAGTGTCCATGAGGAAGACGACGTCCAGATCGTGGTGATCATCGCATCGCCTGCGGGTCTGGTCGTGAATAGCTCCATGCCGACCCAGGCGACGCCCAGAAGCGCCAGCCCGACCCAGACACCTGCGCCAAGCAGGGCAAACAGCACGAACAGGAAAATGAGGATGGGTGCAATCTGTTCCATGGCCGCTACCTATTCCGCGTGGCTTTGATCGGCCAGGTCGCTGCGGATACCATGCGAACCGGTCAGGATTAACTGGATGAGATTGTCCCAGATCGCCAGTGCGAGCAGGATCGTTCCGGCGGACATGGCGAGTTGCGGTATCCAGACAGGCGTGGCGTCAAGGCCCTGGGAAAGATCCTTGAGCTTCCAAGACCAGTAGGTCCCGCGGACCGCATACCAGGCGAAATAGGTTGCCGCAGCTCCTGCGATCGTGAAACAGAACAGTTCACCCCAGCGCCGCTTTTCACCGAGGAAATGCAGGAAAAGTGATACCCGGATGTGTGAGCCGTGGTTGAGCGCATAGGCGAAGGCAAAGAAGGATGCGCCTGCCATGCAGTATCCGGCATAGTCGGTTGCTCCTGGAAAGACATGTCCAGTCCAGCGCGCGAGCATCTGCAACACGATGATGGTGAGGATGGCCATGAGAAACATCGCGGCGATGATTCCGCCAGTCAGATAAAGCAGGTCCAGAATGCGCCGAAGGGTGCGTCCAGCCGATTGCATTTCAATTCCCCCACCAAAAAATCCGAATGAAAAGAATGGCCGGGGTTTCCCCCGGCCGTTCGCGTCAGTTTCCGCGATAGGCGTCGATGATGGCCTTGCCGTCATCGCCAGCCTTCGTCAGCCATTCTTCGGTCATCGTTGCGCCAATGGCCTTGAGTTCGCCCATGAGGCCATCGCCGGCGCGCTGCACCGTCATGCCGCCTGCCTTGAGCCCATCCAGCGTGAACTGTGTATAGGCCTTTGACTTTTCCAGGCCGGTTGCCTTGGCGCTCGCTGCGCAGTCTTCCATGACTTTCCGGGATGCATCATCAAGGCCGTTCCACGCGTCCTTGTTGACGAAGACGATGTTGCGCGGAAGCCAGGCATCCACTTCATAAAAGTGCGAAAGATGTTCCCAAACCTTGCGGTCATAACCTGTTGCACCCGATGAAATGAAGCTTTCGGCCACGCCTGTTGCCAGGGCTTGCGACAGTTCCGCAGCTTCGACCTGTACCGGCAGCATGCCGGTCAGTTCCGCCATGCGTGCAGTCGCTGTGGAATAGGAACGGAACTTCACGCCCTTCATGTCGGCAACGGAATTGACTTCCTTCTTGAAGTAAAGGCCCTGCGGTGGCCACGGCACCGAATAGAGGTAGTGCAGGTTCTCGGCGTCGAGCGCTGCAGCCACTTTTGCGCCTGCAATGGACCACAGCTTTTCGTGCTCGTCGAAGGACGACACGACAAACGGAATGGAATCCACTTCATAAAGCGGGTTTTCGTTTCCGTGTGCCGAGATCAGGCGCTCGCCGATGTTTGCCTGTCCGGTCTGGACCGCGCGCTTGATTTCATTGCCCTTGAAAAGAGATCCCGAAGGATGCGTAACGATTTCCAGGCTGCCGCTGGTTCCGTCGGTCACGCACTTGCCGAATTCGGCGGCGTTTTCGGAATGGAAGTTGGTCGCTGCATAAGCAAGCGGCATGTCCCACTTGTCCGCCATTGCAGCACTGGCTGAGACAGCGAATGCCGCAGTGGTGGAAAGCATCCAAGCCATCCTCCTGACAGATTTCTTCATTTTTCTTCTCCCTTGTTTGATTCAGTTTTCTGCATGCTCCAACACCCTATTGAAAACGCGAAGGCGAATAAGGCGCAAGATCGATGTTGGGTCTTTGACCCGAAATCAGTTGCGAGATGATACGGCCAGTCTTGGGGCCGCCTGTCAAACCGACATGATCATGCCCGAAGGCAAGAAAGGCCCCCGGCCCGTCGGGCACTTCTCCAATCACCGGAATTGAATCGGCTATGGAAGGTCTGTGACCCATCCATTCCTTCGATTCCTTCCACTGTAGTCCCGGCATGGCGGCCTTGATGTTCCTGTACAGGAGTTCGATCGGCGCACGGGATGCCTCACTTTCCAGTCCGCCAAATTCAACCACGCCCGCCAGCCTCAGTCTCCCCTCCATTGGCGTCGCCACGAATTTCCCCGCTGCTACCATGATCGGCGATCTTGGCATCACCGACGGTTCCCACAACTCGACATGATAGCCGCGTTCACTTTCGAGCGGCACCTTTACGCCGAGCTTGCGCGCCAGTGGCGAAGACCAGGCTCCCGTGGAAACAACCACCGTATCAAAGGGCAGCGTTTCACCTCCTGCCCTGACACCGCATGCCTTCCCGTTCTCTATCACCACGTCACTGACTTCCGCCTTGATGAGCCGTCCCCCGCGCTCGACGACATGCGCTGCAAGCGCCTTTACATAGGAACCGGGGTCGGAAACACGACCATGTCCCGACAGTCGCGCTGCACATTGGATTTGCGGGCCATAGGCGGGATCATATTGACGCAACGCATCCCCTTCGAGCAGATCCCATTCGAACCCATGTGCCTTGCGGATACTCCAGCCATAGGCATCGCTCTCGTAATGGGTTCGGTCCCGGTAGACGAAAAGATAGTCGCTGGGCACCACCCAGCGCTCCGCACCAGTTCCCGCGCTGAGGGCCTGATGGTCCGACAGGCTGTCACCGATGATGTTGACCAGCGCTGCCGCGCGTCTTTGTACGGCTGCATCGCTGCTGTTGCGCAGGAATTGCACAAGCCACGGCACGAGGCGCGGAAGATAGCCCCACTTGATGAACAGCGGCTGGTTACTGCTGAACAGCATGCCGGGTGCTTTCCAGATCAGGCCCGGAACTGAAACGGGAACAATCGAACAGGAGGCAAGCACGCCTCCATTGCCAAAACTGGCTCCTTCGCCAGGACCCGCCTTGTCGATCAGGGTCACGTCATGCCCGTCACGCTGCAGCCAGATCGCTGCGGAAACACCAACGATTCCCGCGCCGATGATGGCTACATTCTTGCGATCGGCTTTCCCCTTCGACTTCACCCGCAGTTCCTCCTGCCCTGAATATCCGCACATCAGTTACAATATGTCAACAAATTATCATTGTACTCAGGCGCGGCCCTCCGCAATCGCAAAACGCCCAACCCGTTTCATGTCCGGTCGTATCCCCAGGCCCGGACCGTCGGAAACGACAACCATTCCGTCTTGAACCGGGAATGGTTCCTCCAGCAGGTCCTCCAGCAAATAGTAACTGGCCTGATAGAATTCGCAGCCAAGCGTGATGTGCGGTGTGGCCGCGATCATGTGGCTCCCGGCGAGATGAGCAATGCCGGTCTCGAACATGTCGCCGCCATAGGCAGAAAGGCCAGCGCCGTGTGCAACATCGGCAACTGCCTGCGCGCCATATAGACCCCCGGACTTCATGATCTTTACCGACACTCCGTCGCAAATGCCTTCCTGAGCAGCCTTGTACATGTCACTTGGGCCGAACACGGATTCATCCGCCAGTAACGGCACTTCGATGCGGCCGCGGATCTCGGCCATGGTGCGCCAGTCATCGGCAGCCACAGGTTGCTCGATGAAGTCGGGCTGGAATTTCTCGACCTCGAGGACCTGTTTCATCGCTTCCTGGCAGTTCAAGCCCTGATTGTAGTCGACACGCAAAGCCATGGACGGATGGTGTTTGCGGATATATTCGAGGCGCATCAGGTCGAAGGCCAGATCGCAAAACCCGGTCTTGAGCTTGACTATCCTCACGCCGTCTTCATCGAGCCTTTTCAGCAGTTGCTTGTCAGCGTCGAAATCAGGATTGGCAATCGAACATGAAAGCGCAATGCGGTCGCGGCACTTGCTGCCAAGGAAAGACCATAGCGGGCGTTTCAGGATTTGCCCGGAAAGATCGAGCAAAGCTGTTTCAAGCGCGGCCTTCGCTTCGGTGCAATGAACCACGGCTTTTCTGGCGGCAGCAAGGATAGCAGATGTTTCCGAGAGTTTTCTGCCAACGACCAGCGGTCTGAAATATCGATGCAGTGCTGCGAAACTGGCTTCCGGACTGCCGGTAAACACAACCCATGGCGAAGCTTCGCCAAATCCTTGCTCGCCGCTTTCCGATTGCAGTCGCAGGATGATCACTTCGATCGTGCCGCCGACCAGGCCTACGCCATGGTCTCGCTCGCCGGTAACCGGTAATGCGCAGTGCCAGACATCATACCCGACAATTCTTTCGTCCGGCAGATCATCGCGCATCTCAGGCCACCCATTCCGAAACAGGTGCTGCTGCTTCGTGCAGGGGCTGTGTCACGATGTCGATCAGTGTGGGGCCATCATGGGCGAGAGCAGCTTTCATCACACCGTCGAGCTTTTCCGGATCCTCCACCCGCCATGCCTTGATCCCGTAGGCAGAGGCAACTGCTGCGTGATCGGTCCTGGAAAAATCCACATTGTAGAAACGCTGCGCAAAACCCGAATTCTGTCCAGCCTTTATCCAGCCGAAGGTGGCATTGGAAAAAACCAGCATCGTGATCGGCATGCGATAGCGAACGATGGTTTCCAGTTCCCCGCAGCAAAAGGCGAACGAACCGTCACCCATCGCTGCGACCACCCTGGATGATGGCCGGCCAGCATGGGCGCCCATACTGGCGGCCAGGGCATATCCGAGCGCTCCATGGGCCCTGTTGGTGATGAAATGCCGCCCATGCACAGGCCAGCGATAATGCGCCGAAAAATACGGGCACGGCGTGCCGGGATCGGCCACGACGATGGCATCCTTGTCGAGATTGCGGGCGAGCGTAGCGATGACGCGTTCAGGCCTTATCGGCATTTCCCCGGACTGCGCCAGCGGCTCGAACGCTTCCAGCTTGCCCTTCCATGCTGCAGCAGCACGCGTACGGCCCTTGTGTCTGCTTGCCGGCTTGCGCTGCTTCAGTTCCGCAACAAGCGCCTTGAGCGCCAGCCTTGAATCGCTGACGATGGCGACTTCGGTCAGGTAATTTGCCCCGATCACCATCGGATCGCTGTCAATGTGGATGATCCGGGTGCCGGGCTTTGGCGAGCGCCAGCGCTCGGTGGTGACCGAACCCGCCCGGCAGCCAATGAAAATGACCAGGTCTGCTTCGTCTACGAGGTGTCGCGTCGAAGGCACGCCCCCGTTCGATCCGATAACGCCCACCGCCAGCGGGTGAGTCTCGGCAATCGAACCCTGGCCGGAAACCGTGGTCGCAACCGGCAGCTCCAGCAGGCTTGCAAATTCCTCCAGTTCGCCAAATGCCGCCGAAATGACTGGGCCACCGCCGCAGACCACGATGGCATTCCTTGCAGACAGCAATGCATCTGCCGCACTGGATATGGCATCGGCATCGGGGCCTGCAGGTTCGGATGGATAGGTCTTGTTGCGTGGCTCGGCCCAGATTTCCTCAGGTGAAACCGGCATCTTCTGGCTGTCGAATGGAAAAGCCAGGTGCACCGCGCCTGGCCTGCCGGTTGTCATGGCCCGAAACGCTGTGCGCACCATTGCCGGAAGCCGCGTTGCATCATCCAGCGAGACATTCCACTTTGTCAAAGGACGAAACAGCGCCGTCTGGTCAAGTTCGGTCAGCGGATACCTGCCACGCGAAATCGTCGACACATCCGTTGTTATCGCCAGGATCGGTATTGAACTCTCATTGGCCTCCACAAGGCCGGGCACCATATAGGTGGCGCCTCCACCTGACGGCCCTTCGCACACACCCGGCTTGCCCGAGACACGCGCATAGCCATCGGCCATGTAGGCAGCATGCCGTTCATCGCGGGTGAGGAAATGCGTAATGCCGTGATCGAGCCGCGCCAGCGCATCGTAGAAGGGCAGCGTGGTATCGCCACAAAGGCCAAACATGTGCGTAACGCCATAGGCCTCGAGCATGCGGACCATTGCCTCGGCACCGTTCATTTGATTGGATTGCTCGCTTGCCAACCCTGACTATCTCCCGTCAAACTGTATTTATTCCTGTATACAGGCCTGTATCTTGTAATCGCCACTTGCCTGTGTCAACAAGGTTTCAGTGAACCGCGAGGAACCCGGCATGAGCGAAGGCCGTGTGGAAGCGCTGTACGCGCGCGTCAAGGAAATGGCCGTAAACTTCGGCATACGGCCAGGAGAGCGCATCAATGAGGTGGCGCTTGCCCGCGAACTCGAAGCGAGTCGCACGCCCCTGCGCGAAGCCCTCAATCGCCTTGTTGCCGAGCAGCTCCTTGATTTCCAGCCCGGCAAGGGATTTTTCTGCCGCGATCTGGATCCCGCAGCGATCTACGATCTCTACGAATTGCGAGAGACGCTGGAATGCACCTGTGTCCGCAAGGCCTGCGAGCGGGCGAGCGACATTGCCATCAACGCTCTCAGGGAAGAGCTTTATCGAAACGGGCTGACCTATTCAGGCAGAACCATCGGCGAAGTTACAGCCTTTGACGAGGCTTTTCATCTTGGCATCGCCGCACTTTCCGGCAACATGGAATTTGTCCGCCAGCTGACCCAGGTAAATGAGCGTATCCGCTTCATTCGCTGGGTGGACATGTCGAGCCGGGTTCTCGAGACGAAGGGAGAGCACAAGCGCATCATGCAGGCAATCGAGGCCCGCGACGCCGATGCAGCCGTTGAGCGCATGCAGAGCCATATCGTGAAGCGGATGGATCAGGTCGTGGCGGCGGTAAGGGAAGGCTATTCCTCAATCTATGTCAGTGGCGCTGAAGAACTGTTCGAGCGCCCGATCAGTACTGAAAGCGCCTGATCACGATGAAGGCGAAGGGCGGCAAGGCAATCTATGGCGCGAGCGTCGGCATTCTCATGCTCGAGGCGCGCTTTCCCCGCATTCCAGGCGATATGGGCAATGCCCTTACATGGCCTTTCCCCGTGCACTACATGATCGTGCGCGGCGCTTCCCCGGACCTCGTTGTCCGCAAGGGCGCCCCGGGCCTCCTGCCAAATTTCATGGCCGCAGCAAAAGAACTCGTGCGCGATGGCTGCGACGGCATAACAACCAATTGCGGATTCCTCTCCATGTTCCAGGAGGAAATGGCCGCGGAAGTTGGCGTACCGGTACTGACTTCATCACTCATGCAGGTCGAGCTGGTGAACCGGACCTTGCCGAAGGGCAGGCGCGCCGGGATACTGACTGTGTCGGCAAGTTCCCTGACGGACAATCATCTTCGCAAGGCCAATGTTCCCGAAGGAACGCCCATCGAGACAACAGAAGGCGGCCGGGAATTCACGCGCGCAATCCTTGGCGATGAATACGAACTCGATGTGGAACTTGCTCGTCTGGACAATGTCGAGGCCGCGCTTCGCCTGAAGGCGGCAAATCCCGATCTTGGCGCCATCGTGCTTGAATGTACGAACATGATTCCATATGCCGCTTCCATAAGGGAGGCGACGGGGTTGCCCGTCTATTCGATATACAATCTGGTTTGCTGGTTTCAGTCTTCACTTGTGCCGCGCCAGAATTTCGGGCCGCTCTGAGGCTTGCCGCAAATGCGGCCCTGGTAGCAGCCGATACGGCAAAGTAGGGAGGACGACATGGGCGAAACCATCATCTACAGGGCACGCCGCATCATAACCATGGACCGCAACCGGCCACAGGCAACACACGTCGCCGTGCGTAATGGACGGATCCTGGCAGTAGGCGGCAGCGACTGCGCCGACGCCTGGGGCGGAGGCAAGCAGGATGACCGCTTCGCCGATGCCGTGTTGCTCCCCGGGTTCGTCGAGGGCCACGCCCATATGATGGCAGGTGCCATGTGGGCCTATTTCTACGCCGGCTTCCAGGATCGCATCGATCCTGATGGCAGGACATGGCCAGGACTAACCAACATCGATGAAGTCATTTTCGGCCTGAAGAATGCCGCGGCTGGGCTTCAAAAGGATGCACCGCTGATTGCCTGGGGCTTCGACCCGATTTTCCTGCCAACCGAGCGGCTCAACCGTCGACATCTCGATGCCGTTTCGACGGACCGCCCGATTGTCGTGCTGCACTCCAACTTTCACCTCATGACAGTCAATTCCGCTGCGCTTGCAATGGTCGGCTATAACCGGGAAAGCAATGCAGAGGGCATCGTGCGCGATCGCGACGGTGAACCGAACGGCGAACTTCAGGAAATGGCGGTCATGTTCCCGCTGATGCGCCGCCTTGGTATCGACTTTCGCGAATTGGCACGCACGCCCTCGGCTGTCAGCGGATTTGCCAGAACTGCCATGCGCACCGGTGTCACGACCGCAGCCGACCTGTTTGCCGACCTGACGGACAATGACCTGGCCGATCTGCTTGCGATCACCGGCAAGGATGATTTCTGCCTGCGCATCGCACCGGCATTGAGCGGTGTGACGGAGACCGGCGAGGCAACCGCCACCCGCATTGCGGAGTTGAAATCCAGATCAACCGACAAGGTGCGCCTCGGCATGGTCAAGCTGATGGCGGACGGCTCAATTCAGGGCTACACGGCACGCCTGAAATGGCCGGGCTATGTCACCGGCCACCCCAATGGTATCTGGAACACACCGCCGGAGCGGCTTTCGGCGCAGATCGAATGCCTGCACGCCGCGGGAATCAACCTCCATATCCACGTGAATGGCGACGAGGCATCGGAAGCGGCCATTGATGCGCTGGAGGCCGCGATGCGAAAACATCCGCGCGGTGACAATCGCCATACGCTCCAACATTGCCAGATGGCCTGCGAGGCGCAGTATCGACGGATGAAGGCTCTCGGCCTGTGCGTGAACCTGTTCGCCAATCATATCTGGTATTTTGGCGACCAGCATTACACCCTGACCATGGGTCCGGAGCGCGCCGAACGGATGGATGCATGCCGCTCGGCAATCGACGCAGGTGTACCGCTTGCTATCCATTCAGATGCACCTGTCACTCCCATGGGCCCACTTCATGTTGCATGGTGCGCAGTCAATCGCGTGACACCAGGCGGCAGGGTTCTTGGCCAGGAGCAATGCATTACCGTCCAGCAAGCCCTGCATGCGATTACGCTCGGACCCGCCTATTCGATGAAACTGGATGGCGAAATCGGCTCGATCGAAGTCGGCAAGCGAGCGGATTTTGCCGTACTGGGAGATGATCCGCTTGCCGTTGACCCGATGGAACTGAAGAACGTGCCCGTTCTCGGCACGGTGCTGGGCGGACGTACTTTTCTGGCCGGAAAATGAAACCCGTCGGATCACTCCAGGATATGCCGGTCCCAATGACGGTTGTTACGGGTTATCTCGGCTCGGGCAAGACGACACTGGTCAACAGGCTCCTCGAGACGACAGGTCAGAGGCTCGCGGTTCTGGTCAATGATTTTGGCGAGATTGCAATCGACGACAAGCTGATCCGCAACAGGAATGCCGATACGATCGCCCTGACAAATGGCTGCGTCTGCTGCTCCATTGGCGGCGATCTTTATGACGCCATTGATCGCCTGCTTCGCCTGCAGATGCGGCCCGAGCGCATCATTGTGGAAACAAGCGGCGTGGCGGATCCCGCTTCGATATCGATGATCGCAAGGGCGGAACCCGAACTCGAGGATACGGGGACGCTTACACTTGCCGACAGTCTCAATCTGCCTTCGTTGCTCGGGGAACCCCGCTTGCGCGATACGCTGGAGCGCCAGCTTCGGGCAGCCACTGCAATTGCCCTGACCAAGATGGACCTTGTGACGGAAACACAGTCCGATCGGATGGCACAATGCGTGCGCGAAATCGCACAATCCGTACCGATCCTGGTTACAGCCATTTCCGATCCGACCGGGTTGATTGCAATGGTAGAGGAGTGGGCGCGCGACAGGATGGGCGGGCAGAAGTCTCGCGCCGGTCGGCTTGCACTGGGTCCGGCAGGTCATCCCGAACTGTTTGGTTCCTGGTCATGGAGCGGAACCCAGGCCATCAATAAGACCGCACTGGAGGCCTTCGTGACAAGCGCACCCCAGTTCGCATGGCGCATCAAGGGCGTCTGCAGGACCCGGGAGGGTGCCTGGTATGCCATTCACAGGATGGGTCAGCAGATGGAAATCCAGCCCTGCGAGGCCGATCGAAATGGGCGCACGCAAATGCTGGTCATCGGGCTTGCTGCGGAAATGAACAGCGAGAGACTTGAAAGCTTGTGGCAATCGGCACTTCGCCATGGCGACCCGTCATCGATCTGAAGCTACGGAAAAAACTCGACCAGGGTTACCGAATTTGGTTTTCGGTACGGTAGAATGGCGGAGAGGATGGGCCTGCCGTCGGACCCTCTCTTATGCTGAACTTTCAAATTGGGACCCCGAGGTGTAACCGTCGCTCGGCGCCAGAGCGGGTCGCCATCATCCGTTGCTACTATCAAGAATGCATGCACGTAACCATCGCTCAGCGGGGTCAGCGCCGCGGGTGCGGTGCCATACCATCCTTATCGTGAAAGGCGGCACCTCGACCGGAAGTGGGCGCATGTCGCAAAGCGAACGAACGGCGGGCAAAGCCGCATAGCGCGCAGGAATGGCTGCCACCAACCCGCTTTCGGCAAGGATGGCGGGTAAAGTGGCGAAACGCGTTATCGTCAGTCTTACATTGCGGCGGAGTTGCATCGCGGCCAAGGCGGTGTCCACAGGACCCCAATCCCCGTCGCCGCGGGGCGACACAAGGGCTTGCGGCAAGGCCGCGAAGGCTTCTGCAGTCAGGAAGCCCTGCAGGGACGGGTGACCTTTGGCCGCGACATGGACAAAGCGGTCCTCAAACAGATCCTGGGCGTGCCAGGGGCCTTCCGGAGGGGCAGCCCCCATCAGGATCAGGTCGGGAATATCCTCGCCAAAGTCATGACGCGGGGGACGGATGTCGAAGCGACATCCCGGTGCTGCCGAGGTCAGGCGGCAGAGAGCGGAGGGAAGCACAATGGCCTCACCAAGATCGCTGGTTGCGATTGTGAAAGAACGGCGCGCCCGGCCTGGATCAAATCCAGGCCCCTCGATCAGGGCTCCGACCCGCCCCAGAAGATCACCCAGTTCCGAACGCAACTCAACACCACGCGGTGTCGGCTGCAGCCCCCTGCCGCTACGGACCATAAGAGGGTTGCCAAACATGGCACGGGCACGGGTTAGTGCCTGTGACACCGCGGGCTGCGTCAGGTTCAGCCGCCGCGCGGCAGCCGAGATCGAACCTTCGCGCAACACCGCTTCAAGGATGACCAGCAGGTTCAGATCGTGGCGCCGCAAATTCATAAGCCAAACTTAATCCATAGTTCAGTAATGTCAATTTGAAGTATGTATTTGCTGATGGCATTTACGTCTGGACAAGATCAAGGAGAAGACGATGCAGATCAGACTGACACTGATGGCCGCTTGCGCCTCGGCAGCCCTTTTCACCCCGGCCCTTGCGGAGGACGCGGTTTCCATCGGCGGTCGCTGGACCAGCGTCGCACCAGAGGCGCAGGGCGGGATCTATGCGACCCGCGAGTTCCAGTTCGATGACAAGCGCTGGTCCGTGACCTATCGCACCTTTGCCGACGAAGCCGCCAGCCAACCGCTGTTTCGCATCAATGTCTCAGGTGCCTTTGTCATCGGCGGCCCTTCGACCACGGTCGAGGGTGCACATGACGGCATCTTCCCCGCGCTGCAGCGCGACCTGACCGCCGAAAGCCCTGCAGGCGTCGCCTTGTTTGCGGGTATGGGCTGCACCCTGGAAGAAGGTGTTGTGAAAAATCTCGTCGACGAGGGCTGCGGCTTCCTTCCGCCCCTGATGCAGGTCATGGGGGAATACGATCTTGTCGCCCTGCGCGACGATCAGCTCTTTCTCGGGGATCGGACCGGCGACCTGTCCAAGGAACGCCCGGCGGCCCTGACGCCCTACCCGCTGGTCCGGCAGTGACAATTCTGCTGATCGGGGCCACGGGGCCGACGGGGCGGGCGATCATCCGTGCGGCACAGGGCGAAGGACTGGTGATCCGCGCCCTCGCGCGCCGCCCCGAGGCTCTGATCGATGCCGAGGTCGAGGTCGTTAAGGGCGATGTCGAGAACGAAGTGAGCTTAAGGGAAGCCATGCGCGGCACAAGAGCGGTGGTCTCGGCGCTCGGCACGCCCCTGATCCTGAAAGGCCCGGTCACGCTTTTGTCGCGAGGGACGGCCAATATCGTGGCGGCGATGAAGTCAGAGGGCCTGGACCGGTTCTTGTGCATCACCGGCATGGGTGCGGGCGACAGCCGGGGCCACGGTGGGTTCGTCTACGATCGCGTGATCCTGCCCCTTCTGCTCGGACGCATCTATGCCGACAAAGACCGGCAAGAGGCTGTGGTGCGAGCATCGGGCCTGGATTGGACGCTTATCCGCCCGGCGTTCCTGAAATCCGGCCAAGGCCGGGGCCGTTGGCGCGAAATCACCGACTGGAACGGCGAAGGCAAACTGACATCCATCGACCGCGCCGACGTTGCCCGTTTCATCGTTCAGGAGCTTGGCAGGCATCGATACGCCCGACAGGCCGTCAACATCAGCTGGTAGGACAACAGATGCACAAGGGAAGACTCGAGGCCTTTTCCGATGGGGTCATGGCGATCATAATCACCATCATGGTCCTGGAACTCAAGGTTCCGCATGGCGAGACGCTGGGCGCGCTCTGGCCGCTCTGGCCGGTCTTTCTCAGTTACCTCCTGAGCTTTGCCTATGTGGGCACCTACTGGACCAACCATCACCATCTGATGCAGGCCGCGCGCCGGGTGACCTCTCCGGTGCTCATGGCCAACCTGAACCTGCTGTTCTGGCTGTCGCTTCTGCCCTTCACCACCGGGTGGATGGGCGAGAACCACTTTGCGCAAGAGCCCGTCGCCCTCTACGGCGCAAACCTCCTGGCATCGGCTCTGTCCTATTACATCCTCCAGGGACAGGTTGTTGCCGCACATGGCAAGGATACAAGGTTCCGCCTCGCCTTGGGCAGCGATCTGAAGGGCAAGGGCTCGATCATCGCCTATGGTGTTGGGATCGCCATTTCCGTCATGGGTTTGCCCCTGCTCGGATTTTCGATCTTCTGCGCTGTCGCTCTGGTCTGGCTCGTGCCCGACCGTCGGATGGAAACGGCGATGGCCGCAAGCGGCGATAAGTCGGAGTAACGGCGGCGCGCCTTGGGGTGAGCTTACGGCAGCCGTTTCCCCACCCCGATGCTCGCATTTCGATCCGAGGGGCATATACGGTGGCGGAGAGGGGGGGATTCGAACCCCCGGTACGGTTACCCGCACAACGGTTTTCGAGACCGCCCCGTTCAACCACTCCGGCACCTCTCCACGGGGAAAATCCGCTTCCCGGCAAACCTGCCTCGGAAAGCGGGCGGAACATAACGGCCACCAGGCCTGCTGCCAAGCCCTCACGACGAGATATTCTGCCAGTCAAGCTTGACTCAACCGCCGCGTTCGATGTATTGCCCGCACGGATGGCGCGTAACCTCGCGCCTGTTGTTTTTTGCGCGGCATATTTCCGGATTTCCGGACTAGCGCCAGCGAGAACATCCTGAACCAGACCGACTGACAAAAAGACGGAACGGTGCCGGCCTGCCGGTTGTCGATTTCCGGAACGAACACTAAAGGAAAAAACGATGTTCGCAGTCATCAAAACCGGCGGAAAGCAGTATCGCGTCGCCGCGAACGATGTATTGAAGATTGAACGGCTCTCGGGCGACGCAGGTGACATGGTCGAATTTGCCCATGTACTGATGGTCGGCGAAGGCGCAGACGCAACGATTGGGACGCCGCTGGTCGAAGATGCGATGGTAACAGGTGAAATTGTCGAGCAGGTACGCGGCGACAAGGTCCTGTCCTTCAAGAAGCGCCGTCGCCAGAATTCAAAGCGCATTCGCGGCCACCGCCAGTTGCTGACCCAGGTGCGTATCGCCGAAATCCTGACTGGTGGCGCCAAGCCCTCGAAGGCGGCAGCCAAGAAGCCAGCCAAGGCCGCACCTTCAAAGGCAGCCGAAGCCAAGGCCGACGCCATAGTTGATGACATCACGCTTATCGGTGGTGTTGGACCAGCTCTAGGCAAGAAGCTGGCAGCCGAAGGCATCACATCGCTCAAGCAGCTTGCCGAAATGGACGCGCCAGCAATGGCGGCACTCGACGAAAAGCTGAAGCTTGGCGGACGTACCGAGCGCGAGGAATGGGGTGAGCAGGCGCGGGAACTTCTCGCAGGCAAGCCACCGCGCGCCAAGGTCGACCAGAAGGCTGCACAGGACAACAACTGATTTTTTCCTGTCCTCACGGACAGGTACCCAGGAGATACGAACATGGCACACAAAAAAGCTGGTGGCTCGTCGCGCAACGGTCGCGATTCGAATTCCAAGCGCCTTGGTGTGAAGCGATTTGGCGGTGAAGCGGTTATCGCTGGAAACATCATCGTACGTCAGCGCGGAACCAAGTGGCACCCGGGAACCAATGTCGGCATTGGCAAGGATCACACTCTCTTTGCAGTCGCCAATGGCAAGGTGGAATTCCAGAAGAAGGCCAATGGCCGCACTTATGTGAATGTGATGCCAGCACAGGCAGCGGAATAACCGGCCTCAAGAATGCCGGTGTCCCGTCGGACCCCGGCAGAGGCGGAAGCCGAAGCACAAATACCGGAAACGGTAGCAAAAGGGGAGACGGACCACCGCCTCCCCTTTTTCAGTTTCACGGATGACTAGAATGGTCAATGAACAGATTACCGGCGAACAGCCCCAGGATGTCTTGTGCGCCCTTCGCCTGAACTGTCCCGTCATTTCGACTGGCAGGCTTCTTCTGCGCCCGCCGCACGCCGATGACGTCGAGGACATGACTCGCCAGGCCGACAATTATCGCGTTGCCAGCATGCTGGCATCAATGCCTCACCCCTATTTCGCCGAGGACGCGAAGGAATTCATCACCAGGATTTCCGAGCCGGGAACCGGTGCTTGCGTCTATGCGGTCACCAATACCACGACTGGCGAGTTCATGGGTGTTTGCGGCATCCACGAAGATCACACACGCTACGAACTGCCATTCGTGGGCTATTGGCTTGGTGAGTCCTTCTGGGGCAATGGCTACGCGACGGAAGCAGCTCAGGCCATGATGGACCTTTTCTTCAAGGTCACGGACGGCACGGAGATCCTGATTTCCTGCCGCACGGACAATCACGCCTCGCGCAAGGTCATCCAGAAACTGGGTGGTCAGTTCTGGATGCGAGGACAGGCTTTCAATCGCGCGCTCGGCGAGATACAGCAACTGGAACATTACAGGGTCAACCGGGAGGACTGGATGCTTGCCGCAAGCCGCCGGGCCTAGTCGACTTGTTCGACTTGGCCTTGTTGGGGAATTTGCTGGAGCAATTCGGTCTGATCCGGTCTGGAAGGAAAAATGAAGTTTCTTGATCAGGCGAAAGTTCACGTCCGCTCCGGCGATGGAGGCGCTGGCTCCGTGTCGTTCCGTCGTGAGAAATTCATCGAATTTGGCGGACCCGATGGCGGTGACGGCGGCAAGGGTGGCGATGTGTGGGTCGAAGTTACCGGCGGGCTCAATACACTGATCGACTATCGCTACCAGCAGCATTTCAAGGCAAAGACTGGTGTTCACGGCATGGGCCGCAATCGACACGGCGCAAAGGGTGGCGATGTCATTCTCAAGGTTCCCGAAGGAACGCAGATCTTCGAGGAAGACAATGAGACGCTGATCGCCGATCTGACCGAGCCAGGTCAGCGCTTTCTGCTCGCAAGGGGCGGCAATGGCGGCTTTGGCAACGCCCAGTTCAAGAGTTCGACCAATCAGGCGCCGCGCCATGCCAATCCCGGCCAGACCGGTATCGAGCGCATCGTCTGGCTTCGCCTCAAGCTGATAGCAGATGCTGGTCTGCTCGGCCTTCCCAATGCCGGGAAGTCGACTTTCCTGGCAAGCGTCAGCCGCGCAAAGCCGAAAATCGCCGATTATCCTTTCACCACGCTCCATCCAAATCTTGGTGTTGCCGGGATCGACGGCAGGGAGTTCGTGATCGCTGATATTCCCGGTCTCATCGAAGGTGCGCACGAAGGCGTGGGCATTGGCGACCGGTTCCTGGGCCATGTCGAAAGAACCCGCGTTCTCCTGCACCTGGTTTCGGCAGTCGAGGAGGATGTCGCGGCAGCCTACCGCACCGTGCGTGCCGAACTGGAGGCCTATGGTCACGGCCTAGCTGACAAGCCCGAGATCGTCGCCCTCTCCCAGATCGACACGGCAAGCGCAGAAGAACGCAAGAAGAAGCTTGCTGCCCTGAAGCGCGCATCGCGGAAGACACCGATGGCCATTTCAGCGGTGAGCCGGGAGGGATTGGACGCCGTTCTTCGCGCGCTGATGGATGAAATAACGACAACGCGCGAAAGCGAGAACATTCCCGAGCAGGACCCCCGATGGAAGCCGCTCTAGATCCACTGCGCGATCAGCGCCGAATTGTCATCAAGATCGGCTCTGCCCTTCTGGTTGACCGTACAGACGGCCTGCGCCAGCAATGGCTTGAATCGGTGGCAGCCGATATCTCCCACCTGCGCGAAAGAGGATGTGAAGTGCTGGTGGTCTCCTCGGGTGCAATCGCGCTTGGCCGCTCGATCCTGGCGCTTCCACGCAGAAGCCTGCGCCTCGAAGAAAGCCAGGCAGCGGCAGCTTGCGGCCAGATCGAACTGGCGCGCGCATGGGCGCAGGCACTGGAAAAGTTCAATCTGAAATCGGGACAGATACTGGTAACGCTCGGCGACACCGAAGAACGTCGCCGCTATCTCAACGCTCGCGCCACCATCTCAACCCTCCTCAAGCTTGGCGCTGTGCCCGTCATCAATGAAAATGACACTGTCGCCACCACCGAGATCCGCTATGGCGACAATGACCGCCTGGCTGCGCGTGTAGCTACAATGGCTGGTGCGGACATGCTCATTCTCCTGTCCGACATTGATGGCCTTTACAGCGCACCGCCACAACGCGATCCGAACGCCACTTTCATTCCAAGGGTGGAGGCAATAACGCCGGAAATCGAAGCCATGGCCGGTTCGGCTGGCACGGAGTTGTCCCGTGGCGGCATGGTCACCAAGATCGAGGCCGGCAAGATCGCAACTGCATCGGGCACCGCCATGATCATCGCGTCAGGCAAACGCCTGCATCCCGTCAAGGCAATATCACAGGGCGCAAGGGCAACCTGGTTTGCGCCTTCCGGCAATCCCTTCACCGCTCGCAAGAAATGGATATCAGGCCAGCTTGCTGATGGCGGCGCGCTCGTTATCGACGATGGCGCACTCAAGGCGCTGACATCGGGAAAGAGCCTGCTGCCAGCTGGCGTAAGGGCGGTCGAGGGAAACTTCGCACGCGGAGACATCGTCGCACTTCGCCTGGTTTCGGGCTCGATCGCGGGTCGCGGCATCATTGCCTATGATGCCGATGACGCACGCAGGATTGCCGGTTGCAATTCCGCTGCCATTGCAGAAAGACTGGGCTATGCCGGTCGCAGCGAAATGGTCCATCGCGATGACCTGGTACTCAATGAAACGGGAAAGTCCGCCGCAAGGGAATAAGCAGATGACTGCCAGCCGCAAGACCGCCGCGACATCGGTACAGGAAATCATGCAGGAACTGGGCCTGGCAGCCCGCAAGGCTGCAGCTACACTTGCACTTGTTTCTTCCGATCAGAAGAAGTCTGCGTTGCTGGAAATGGCGCGCGCGCTTCGTTCAGGCGCACCTGAAATTCTGTCAGCCAACCAGAAGGACATGGCCGCGGTCAACCAGAGTGGTATATCCGGGGCTTTTCTCGACCGCCTGTTTCTTGACGCTGACCGGATCGAGGCGATGGCTTGTGGTGTCGAGGAAATCGCAGCCCTGCCCGACCCGGTTGGCTCCGTGATCGCGCAATGGGACCGGCCCAATGGGCTGCATATCGAGCGCGTGCGTACCCCGCTTGGTGTCATCGGCGTCATTTATGAAAGCCGGCCGAATGTTACCGCTGATGCAGGTGCCCTGTGCCTGATGGCAGGAAATGCGGTGATCCTGCGCGGTGGTTCGGATTCCTGGTACTCGGCCAACGCAATCCACTCCTGCCTTGCCAGGGGTCTTGAGGCTGCAGGCCTTCCGCCGGCTTCCATACAGCTGGTGCCGACAACCGACCGCGAGGCCGTTGGTGCCATGCTCACAGGGCTTCATGGGTCCATTGATGTCATCGTGCCACGCGGCGGACGCTCACTGGTTGCCAGGGTTCAGTCCGAAGCGCGGGTACCGGTATTCGCCCACCTTGAGGGCGTGTGCCATGTCTATGTCCACGAAAGCAGCGACGTGGCGATGGCAAAGGCGATTGCCGTGAATTCAAAGATGCGCCGAACCGGCATATGTGGATCGGCTGAAAAACTGCTGGTTGACCGTTCCTGCGCCAAAACCCACCTGGCTCCGGTACTCGATGCCCTCGACGCGGCCGGTTGTGAAATCAGGGCAAGCGCGGAGGTTGCCGCCATCTGGCCAAAGGCCACACTGGCGAAGCCGCAGGATTGGACAACCGAATATCTCGCCCCGATCATCACCGTTGCGCTCGTATCGGATGTCCAGGAAGCCATTCGCCATATCGAAACCCATTCATCCCATCACACCGAAGCGATCATTGCCGAGGATGCAGGCGCGGTGAGCGCATTCTTCCAGGGCATAGATTCGGCAATCCTGTTGCATAACGCATCGACACAATTTGCCGATGGCGGCGAATTCGGCATGGGAGCCGAGATCGGTATTGCGACCGGGAAGATGCATGCTCGTGGTCCTGTCGGCGTCGAACAGCTTACCAGCTTCAAGTACAGGGTCCGCGGAAGCGGGCAGGTCCGCCCTTGAGCGGGCGCGAAAAGCATTCGACCCTGGCTATTCCCCATGTCGAAAACGGCATGAGCGTCGGCCTTCTCGGAGGCTCGTTCAACCCACCCCATGAAGGGCATGTCCTTGCCAGTGAACTGGCACTGCGCCGTGCAGGCCTTGATCGCGTATGGTGGATCGTCACGCCCGGCAATCCGCTCAAGGATCATTCCGAACTTGCTCCATTGGGTGAGCGCATCAAGCAATGCCGTGAGCTGGTGCGCAATCCGCGCATCGAGATTACCGGGTTCGAGGCGCGCTTCAAGGTACGCTACACTGCCGATACGCTTGCCATTCTCAAGCAAAGACACCCAGGCGTGCGGTTCGTCTGGATCATGGGCGCTGACAATCTGGCAGGTTTTCACCGCTGGCAGAACTGGCGCAAGATCGCGGACATGATGCCGATCCTGGTGGTGGACAGGCCCGGCTCCACGCTCTCCTTCCATTCCGCGCCCGCTGCCCTGGCGCTGTCGCGATACCGCATCGACGAAAGCGACGTGGAATTGCTGGCGGGCATGAAACCGCCCGTATGGTCCTTCATTCACGGACCCCGCTCTGCCCTGTCCTCAACAGCAATAAGAAGAGCCAGAAACATCCGGCAGTCGGATTTCTGATGCTGTGTCATGAAACCGGCATGAAATCGGGTACTGTATGTTGTAGCTAGAATGGTGTATTCACCAGTTTCAGACCCGTCAGATTTGAGGCGCGGTCAAAATAGCCATTGTGGCCATGATAGAAGCAACTGCGTAGCGAGGGAAACACTGTCTACGGCAATGCAGACCAGGGGCGCCACCCGCCGTGCCGCCGCCAAAATATCGACAGCCGTCGAAGTTTCGGCTGAAGATATTCTTCAGACCGTGCTCACCAGCCTTGATGATTCGAAGGCGGAGCAAACGGTGAACATCAATATCAAGGGCAAGTCCGCGCTGGGTGACTATATGGTCATCACATCTGGAAGGTCCCACAGACATGTGGGTGCCATCGCAGATCACCTGCTGCGTGACCTCAAGGAAAAGGGCCATGGAAACGCCCGCGTCGAAGGCCTCCCGGCTTGCGACTGGGTGCTGATCGATACTGGCGACGTTGTTGTCCATGTCTTCCGACCGGAAGTTCGCGAGTTCTACGGTATCGAGAAGATGTGGCAAGTGCCCGAACCGGCATCCCAGACCGGAGTGAATTGATCCCTGAACGCCGCTGAATGGTGATCGGGATACTGTTGTTTTAAGGTCGGCCAGTCGGGGCGTCAGGAAACAGATGCGGCTCGCCATTTTTGCCACCGGGCGCATGAAGTCCGGACCGGAAAGCGAACTCCTGCAACGCTATCTAGACAGGTCGCGTAAATCAGGAAGACAGCTGGGCATTCAGGCTGTCGAAATCCGGGAGTTTGCTGAAAGCAGAAAGGCCTTGCCGCTGGAGCGCATGGGTGAAGAGGCTGCCACCATGCTGGCGGCTCGCCCTGCTGGTTCGCGCCTCGTCATTCTCGATGAGAGAGGGCAGGATCTCAACAGCGCCGCCTTTTCGGGCTACCTGCGAAAATGCCTCGAAACCGGCATTCCCGATCTGGTTTTCATGATTGGCGGACCAGATGGGCATGGCAGGGCTGCAATCGAGGCTGCCGATCTGTCCATTCGCCTGGGATCGTTGACCTGGCCGCACCAGATCGCCCGCATACTGCTTGCCGAGCAGATATACCGCGCAACCACTATCCTGTCGGGCCATCCCTACCACAGGGAGTGATTGGAACGGCCGGCAAGGTTGGCAAAGGGTTAACTCCGGTCCATGTATGGTCCACGCTTCGAAGCGGAACCTGTGATGATCAATTTGATGCTTGCGGAAAGTGCATGACGGGATTGACCGGTCCTAACGCCCTCCCCTGCTGTTTCCTGACAGCGCTGGCGCTTGCGCTGATGCTGTCTGCTTCACCGGGCGTTCGCGCACCTGTCGCAATGGCACAGGAGCAAGCAGGCCAACCGGATGACGAACAGGAAAGAAACCGTCAGGAACTGGCCGCGATCGAGCAGCAGATTCAGCTTACCGAGCAGCAGCGCCAGGCACTCGGCGAGGAAGTCCGCAAGCTTGAACTCGACAGGGCACAGCTCAACACGGAACTGATCGCGATTTCCAAACGTTCGCGCCAGTTGGAGGCACGCATCTCCGACAGCAGCGGCAAGCTTGCAGACCTTCGTGGCGAGGAAGATGGCCTGCGAGCATCGCTGAAGGAAAGACGGGGCATCCTTGGTGAAGTCATCGGCGCACTTCAAAGACTTGGCCGCAATCCGCCGCCTGCCTTGCTCGTGTCCCCTCAGGATGCGCTTGGCTCCGTCCGCACGGCAATTCTCCTGGGTGCCGTGGTGCCGGAAATTCGCGCCGAGGCCGATGTGCTTGCAGCAGAACTTGCCGAGTTGAGCCGCGTGCGGGAGGCAATTGACGAACAGCGGGCCGCCTTGACCGCTGATCTTGGTGCGCTTGCCCGCGATGAAGAGCGCCTCAATCTGCTTCTTACGGAAAAGAAAAGCCGGACAAATGACGTGCGTCAGCAAATGGCAGCCCAGACGGCCCATTCGGCAGAACTTGCCGCCAAGGCGGTTTCCCTGTCAAAACTCATTGAATCACTGGAAAGTGAAATAGCCGCAGCACGCGACGCCGCCGATTCCGCGCGCAAGGCGGAAGCCGAGCAGCTTGCCAGGGAAAAGCAGGAGGTGGCTGGTGAAAAACAACCGCCATCGCAACGCGATTTTTCAGATGCTGGCCGCATTTCGCCCGCAATTGCCTTTGAAAAAGCTGTAGGATTGCTCCCACGACCCGTTTCAGGCGTGGAAGTCAGGAATTACGGTCAGGCAGACGGCGTTGGAGAACCGTCGGAGGGCCTGTCGATTGCAACCCGGGTTTCCGCCCGCGTCACGGCACCCGCCGATGGCTGGGTGGTCTATGCCGGACCTTTCCGCTCCTATGGACAACTCTTGATCCTGAACGTGGGCAGCGGCTATCATGTAGTCATGGCCGGGATGGAGAGAATCGATGTCCAGCTCGGCCAGTTTGTTCTTGCTGGTGAACCTGTGGCAGTTATGGGAGCGCGCAGGGTAGCCAGTGCAGGCGCGGTTGATGTGGACTCGTCGCGACCCGTTCTCTACGTCGAATTCCGCAAGGATGGAAAATCAATCGATCCCTCACCCTGGTGGGTGGATCCCAGTTTCAAGAGAGAGCCGGATGATACGTAAGTTAACCTTGTTGTTTGCCGGAGCCGTGTTCGGCGCATCCGCAGTGCTCGTGGTGTCTGCCGGCCTCAATGGTCCAGGCGAAGCAAACGCAGCAGGCGCATCGACCTACAGGCAGCTCAGTATCTTTGGCGACATTTTCGAGCGGGTTCGTTCGCAATATGTCACGGAGCCGGATGAAGAGAAGCTGGTCGAGAGTGCCATCAATGGCATGCTCGGTTCGCTCGACCCCCATTCGTCCTACCTGAACGCCAAGGACTTTTCCGACATGCGGGTCCAGACCCGCGGCGAATTCGGCGGCCTGGGCATCGAGGTCACGATGGAAGATGAACTGGTCAAGGTCGTGACCCCCATCGATGACACACCGGCATCCAAGGCCGGTGTTCTTGCCGGTGACTTCATCAGCAAGATCGATGGTGAACAGGTTCGTGGACTTACACTGCAGGAAGCAGTGGAAAAGATGCGCGGGCCGGTCAACACGCCGATTGAACTTACGCTCATCCGCAAGGGAGCCGATGCGCCGATCACCGTCACGATCATTCGCGACGTCATCAAGGTTGCATCCGTCAAGGCGCGCGTCGAAGGCGAGGATGTAGGCTATCTGCGCGTCACCAGCTTCACCGAACAGACCTATGACAATCTCGAAAAGGGCATCAACAAGATCCGCGCTGATCTGGGTGATGACAAGGTCAAGGGCTACATCCTCGACCTGCGCCTCAATCCGGGTGGTCTGCTGGACCAGGCTGTCAGCGTTTCCGATTCATTCCTTGATCGCGGTGAAATTGTTTCCACCCGTGGACGTAACGCGGACGAGACCCGGCGCTACTCTGCCCGTCCGGGCGACCTGACCGGCGGCAAGCCGGTGATTGTCCTCATCAATGGTGGCTCGGCCAGCGCTTCTGAAATCGTGGCCGGTGCCCTGCAGGATCACAAGCGCGCAACCATCCTGGGCTCGCGTTCCTTCGGCAAGGGTTCTGTCCAGACCATCATCCCGCTGGGTGCCAACGGCGCATTGCGCCTAACGACCGCGCTTTACTACACGCCGTCGGGAACCTCCATTCAGGCCAAGGGAATCGAGCCGGATATTTCTGTCGATCAGCCATTGCCCGATGAACTCAAGGGCAAGGTCGAAAACAGGGGTGAGTCCGAACTGCGCGGTCATATTGCCGGTCAGCAGGAAGACGAAGGTGGCTCCGGTTCCTCAGCCTACGTGCCGCCGGAAACCAAGGATGACGTCCAGCTCAATTTCGCCATGGACCTGATCCGAGGCACCAAGGTTTCGGAAGCATATCCGCCAAATCCTGCAACGGCAGTGCCGAACTGACCAGGCCAGTTTCCGGCATGGTTGACAATTCAGGCCGGGAGGGTTCCGTTCCTCCCGGTTTTCCTGCGATTCGGCAGGCGAAATAATGTTTCGACAGGTTGAGAAATGTCTGATGATCTGACGAGACCGCTGGGGCTCAAGCCGGATGGCAAGAAAGCCAAACCGTCCCGCCGTGGGTTGCTTGTTCCAGGCCTTGCATTTTTCTTCGCCTTTGCAGGCGCCAGCGCGGCGATTTACTGGACAAGCTTCGACCGTGCTTCACGAGAAGCCGAGCCGCCCCGCACCGTCACCGAACTTGTGCCATCTCCGGTAAAGCCCGAAGAACAGCCCGGCAAGCCGCAGGAGCCCGCTTCATCAGGCAACGCGGAGCAGGGGGAACAAAGCCAACCCCTCGTGTCGCCGCAGGCCAGTGGCACACTGGAAGAGAAAATACCGGTGCCGACCTTTCGCCGCCAGGAGCCCGGTCTGGCGCACATGCCCGATCCTGACCTGATCGAACGCGGCGCCAGCGGTGTCATTCCCAAACGCGGCAGCGACGGCATTCGTCCGATGGACGTCTATTCGCGGCCACCCGCCACCGCGGGCAACTTTGGCGTGGCACGCATCGTTATCATCGTCGGCGGAGTAGGCATCAGCCAGACCAGCTCCCAGCAAGCCATCCGAAAGCTTCCCGGAGCTGTCACCCTGGCCTTTGCGCCCTATGGCAACAGCCTTGGGCGCTGGATGCAGGAAGCACGAAAGCAGGGGCATGAAATTCTCCTTCAGGTGCCGATGGAGCCTTTCGACTATCCCGGGAACAATCCTGGACCCCATACGTTGACGACCGCTGCAACCGGCGAAGAGAACCTGGCAAATCTGCACTGGGCCATGAGTCGAATAACCAACTATGTTGGTGTCATGAATTTTCTCGGCGGCAAGTTCGTAACCACACCAGATGCCTTGTCACCCGTCCTGTCTGAACTGGCCGAAAGAGGCCTATTGTTTCTCGACGATGGCAGCACCAATAATTCGATGACCATGGAGGCGGCATCCGCAGCCCTCCTTCCCTATGCCAGGGCCAGCCTGCAGATCGATGCAATCCGAACACGTCGGGAAATCGCCGCTCAGCTCGACAAACTGGTGCAGCAGGCCAAGCGTACCGGCCTTGCCATAGGCGTTGCCAATGCTTTCAGCGACACGATCGAAATGCTGGCTGAATTTGCCGCCCGCGCGGATTCGCTCGGCCTGGAAATCACGCCCGTCTCGGCAATTGTCAGTGACCCGCAACGCAAGGGGTAGTTCATGATCGTTCGGGAAAAACTGCCCTACAGGCAATGCGTCGGTGTCATGGTGTTGAACAGCAGCGGCAAGGTCTGGGTCGGGCATCGCATCGCCCGCCCCGGTGATGAGGGCGAAGGCTCGTCGAAGCTATGGCAAATGCCGCAAGGTGGCATCGACAAGGGAGAAGAGGCACATGCTGCAGCTTTGCGGGAGTTGTGGGAAGAGACAGGCATGAAGACGGTTTCGCTTCTTGGCGAAGCATCTGACTGGATCAACTATGACCTTCCCGAACCGTTGCTGGGGATTGCATTGAAGGGCAAGTACCGCGGACAGGCCCAGAAATGGTTTGCCTTCCGTTTCGAGGGCGAGGAATCGGAAATTGCCATCAACCCGCCACCCGGTGGGCATACAGCAGAATTTGACCGTTGGGAGTGGATCGACATGGCTGAATTGCCGGATCGCATCATTCCCTTCAAGCGACAGGTTTACGAAAGGGTCGTGGCGGTGTTTGCTCATCTTGCCGGATGAACTCCGCCAGCAGACCAGTGACAAGGAATGACTCGATGTTGTGCTCAAGGCTGATAATCCGGGAATCGCATGCTGGCGACAGTGACGCCATTGCACTGATCGAACGAGACGCTTTCGGCCGTGATGCGGAAGCGGAGATGGCGCTGGCTCTCATCGCCTCACCTCCGCATACGATTTCGCTGGTCGCCGAATGCAATGGCCGCATTATCGGGCATGTACTGACTACCGAAATCAGGGCTCCCGTTCGCGCAGCAGCGATCGCGCCTCTGGCAGTTCTGCCGGAATTTCGCGAAATGCAGGTCGGCTCACAGTTGATCCGCGAAGCAATTCACCGCTCACGCAGTGAGGGATTTGAAGCCCTGTTCGTGCTCGGCGACAACGCCTATTACGAGCGCTTCGGCTTCAACAGCCACATGGCTGATCCGTTTGACATCGATTGGCAGGGTCCAAATTTCATGGCGCTGGAACTGAGAGACGGCGCTCTTTCCGGCAATGGTGGCCGGCTGGAATATCCCCAGCAGTTCTTCGCGCTCTGAAAACAAAAAAGCGGCCCGCAGACCGCTTTCCGATTTCTTTTCGAACAGCCCTCAGCGCTTCATGAGCGCAATCGCGTTACGCGATTCACGCAGCTGGTTGAGCGCCACGGACGCCCGCTCGCGCTTGGCCTCGGTATCGGCATCCGAGAGGTCTTCCTCTGCATCGCGGATGAGACCGTCAAAGTCTTCCATGGCCAGTTCCTTGAGAGGAACAGCATGTTCGGCGAGGAGAATGAGCCCCGATGGTGAAACGTCTGCGAAACCGCCGCGGACAAAAATCTGCTTCAGTTCACCATCCGCCATGCGCACATCGACAACGCCCGGTTTCACGGATGACATGACCGGCGCGTGGTTGGCCATCACCGTGAAATAGCCATCGCTACCGGGAACTACCACTTCGCTCACTTCACCGGAAAGCAAAAGCCGTTCGGGTGATACCAGCTCGAAATTAAAGGCCTGTGCCATGGTGAAAACCTCTCACGCGGCTTGCGCAAAAGCAGCTTTACGCTGCTTCCGCTGCCAGACGCTGTGCTTTCTCGATTGCTTCATCGATCGTGCCGACCATGTAGAAGGCCGCTTCGGGAAGATGGTCATAGTCGCCGTTGCAAAGGCCCTTGAAGCCCTTGATCGTGTCTTCGAGTGCAACAAGCTTGCCTGGCGAACCGGTGAACACTTCAGCCACGAAGAACGGCTGCGAGAGGAAGCGCTCGATCTTGCGCGCGCGCGCGACAGCCAGCTTGTCTTCTTCTGACAGTTCGTCCATGCCCAGGATCGCAATGATGTCTTGAAGCGACTTGTAGCGCTGCAGGATTTCCTGCACGCGACGCGCAACGCCGTAATGCTCTTCGCCAACAACCTGCGGGTCGAGGATACGCGATGTGGAATCGAGCGGGTCAACGGCAGGATAGATGCCCTTTTCCGCAATCGAACGCGACAGAACGGTCGTCGCATCAAGGTGCGAAAAGGTTGATGCCGGCGCCGGGTCGGTCAAGTCGTCGGCAGGAACGTAGACGGCCTGTACCGAAGTAACCGATCCCTTGGTTGTCGTTGTGATGCGTTCCTGCATCGCGCCCATGTCCGTACCCAGTGTTGGCTGATAACCAACCGCCGAAGGAATACGGCCGAGAAGTGCCGACACTTCCGAACCAGCCTGCGTGAAGCGGAAAATGTTGTCGACGAAGAACAGAACGTCCTGGCCCTGATCGCGGAAATGCTCGGCGATTGTCAGGCCGGTAAGCGCAACACGCGCACGCGCACCTGGCGGTTCGTTCATCTGGCCGAACACCAGGCTGCACTTCGAACCAGCGGCTGAGCCGTGCTCATGCGGATCCTTGTTCACGCCCGATTCGATCATTTCGTGGTAAAGATCATTGCCTTCACGGGTACGTTCACCCACACCGGCAAAAACCGAATAACCACCATGCGCCTTGGCGATGTTGTTGATCAGTTCCTGGATAAGAACGGTCTTGCCAACGCCTGCGCCGCCGAACAGTCCGATCTTGCCGCCACGCGCATATGGCGCGAGCAGGTCAACGACCTTGATGCCTGTTACCAGGATCTGTGCTTCGGTTGACTGCTCCACAAATGCCGGTGCCTGCTGGTGAATGGCGCGGCGCGCCTTTGTTGTTACCGGACCGGCTTCGTCGATCGGTTCGCCGATGACGTTGACGATACGACCAAGCGTCTCTTCGCCCACCGGAACCGCAATCGGCTGGCCGGTATCGCCAACTGCCTGGCCGCGCACCAGACCTTCCGTGGAGTCCATCGCGATCGTGCGCACGGTGCTTTCACCAAGGTGCTGTGCCACTTCCAGAACAAGGCGCTGGCCATTGTTGACGGTTTCAAGCGCGTTCAGGATCTGCGGCAACTTGCCGGAGAACTGTACGTCCACGACCGCGCCGATAACCTGGGAAATCCGACCTTCCGCGCCCTTGGCAATGGTTGCCTTTGCCGGTTCGCTCTTCTTTGCTGCCGGCTTTGCAGACGCCACTGCTTTCTTTGCCGGCGCCTTCTTTGGTGCTGCTGCTTTCGCCATCGTCTTGCTACTCCAGGCCTAGAGCGCTTCCGCGCCCGAAATGATTTCGATAAGTTCCTTGGTGATCTGCGCCTGACGCTGGCGGTTGTAGCTCAGTGTCAGCTTGTTGATCATCTCGCCCGCATTGCGTGTCGCGCTGTCCATTGCGGACATTTTAGCTCCCATCTCACCGGCAACGTTTTCCAGCAGTGCGCTGAAAATCTGCACGGAGATGTTGCGCGGGATGAGGTCCCCGAGGATGGAGCCGACATCCGGCTCATACTCATAGACGGACCCTGCCGAATCCTCCGCTGCTTCCCCGGCAGTGGCCGGTATCAGCTGCGAAGCGGTCGGAATCTGTGAAATGACGGACTTGAAACGGGAGAAGAACAACGTGCAAACGTCGAATTCCCCAGCATCAAACATCGCGATGACCTTCTTCGCGATCTGGTCGGCATGATGAAACTGTATTGTCTTGGCTTCGCGAAGGTCAACGCGATCAACGATCAGCCGAGAATGGTCGCGGCGCAACGCATCATAGCCCTTTTTGCCGACCGTTATGATCTTTACTGTCTTGCCATTGGCAATCAGCTTGCGCGCATGTTCGCGTGCAGCCCTTGCAATGGAGGAATTGAATGAGCCGCACAGTCCGCGCTCTGCCGTGCACACGAGGAGCAGGTGGACATCATCCTTGCCGGTACCCGTCATCAGGCGCGGTGCTTCCTCACCTGATACCATCTGCGAAGCATTGGAAAGAACCGCTGCCATGCGCGCCGCATAGGGTCGCGCCGACTCAGCGGCTTCCTGCGCCCGGCGCAGCTTCGCCGCTGCCACCATCTGCATGGCTTTCGTGATCTTCTGCGTCGCCTTGACGGACGCGATCCGGATTTTCAGGTCCTTGAGACTTGCCATGGTCTTCTCTTGGCTGGTCATCCGCCAGGAAGAGTTTGCCCTTCCTGGCAGTCAACCCTGGTTGATCGTTAGCTCAGGCGAAGTTCTTCGCGAAGGCGTCGATGGCGGCGACGAGCTTGCCCTTGAGCTCATCCGTCAGCGCCTGTTCCTTGCGAATTCCATCCAGCAGAGCCTTGTGGTCGCTGCGCAGGGATGCCAGCAGGCCGCGTTCGAATGGCCCGACCTGGGAAACGGTAATCTTGTCCAGATAGCCGTTCACTCCGGCGAAGATCACCGCAACCTGTTCTTCCGTCTTGAGCGGGGAGAACTGCGGCTGCTTCAGCAGTTCGGTAAGGCGCGCACCGCGGTTGAGCAGGCGCTGCGTTGCAGCATCAAGATCCGATCCGAACTGCGCGAAGGCAGCCATTTCGCGATACTGCGCAAGCTCACCCTTGATGGAACCCGCAACCTGCTTCATCGCCTTGATCTGGGCTGAAGAACCAACTCGCGAAACCGACAGACCGACGTTAACCGCCGGACGGATACCCTGGTAGAACAGGTTGGTTTCGAGGAAGATCTGGCCGTCAGTGATCGAGATCACGTTCGTCGGAATATAGGCCGACACGTCGTTGGCCTGTGTCTCGATGACCGGCAGCGCCGTCAGGGAACCAGAACCATTGTCTTCGTTCATCTTTGCTGCGCGCTCCAGCAGGCGCGAGTGAAGATAGAAGACGTCACCCGGATAGGCTTCGCGGCCCGGCGGGCGGCGCAGCAGCAGCGACATCTGGCGATAAGCCACAGCCTGCTTGGACAGATCGTCATAGGCGATCAGCGCATGCATGCCATTGTCGCGGAAATATTCGCCCATCGCACAGCCGGCAAACGGTGCCAGGAACTGCATTGGCGCAGCGTCGGAAGCGGTTGCGGCAATGATGATCGAATATTCAAGCGCGCCGCGCTCTTCGAGAACCTTGACGAACTGCGCAACAGTTGAACGCTTCTGGCCAACCGCGACATACACGCAGTAGAGCTTGTCCTTTTCAGGACCGGCATCATGGATCGGCTTCTGGTTCAGGATCGTGTCGAGAATGATCGCGGTCTTGCCGGTCTGGCGGTCACCGATAATCAGCTCGCGCTGACCACGACCGACCGGGATGAGCGCGTCGATCGCCTTGAGGCCGGTGGACATCGGCTCATGCACCGAACGCCGGGGAATGATGCCTGGTGCCTTCACGTCAACGCGGCGGCGTTCCTTTGATTTGATCGGACCCTTGCCGTCAATCGGATTGCCCAGAGCGTCGACAACGCGGCCGAGCAGTTCGGGGCCAACCGGCACGTCAACGATGGAGCCGGTCCGCTTGACCGTATCGCCTTCCTTGATGTTGCGGTCATCGCCGAAGATAACGGCGCCCACATTGTCTGATTCTAGGTTGAGCGCCATGCCTGCGATGCCGCCCGGGAATTCCACGAGCTCGCCCGCCTGCACATTGTCCAGACCATAGATGCGGGCGATACCATCACCCACAGAAAGCACCTGACCAACTTCCGAAACTTCGGCTTCCTTGCCGAAATTCTTGATCTGGTCCTTGAGAATTGCGGAAATTTCCGCTGCACGAATATCCATTAGCCGACCTCTTTGAGCGCAAGCTTGAGGGAGGAAAGTTTTCTACGAAGCGATGTGTCGATCTGGCGTGAGCCGATCTTGACGATCATGCCACCAAGGAGCGAGGGATCGACCCTCGCATCAATCGCGACATCCTTGCCGACGGAGCTCTTCAGCGCCGCCTTCAATTCCTTTTCCTGCGCCGCACTCAGCGGGCGGGCAACAGTGACTTCCGCCGATTCAGCACCGCGATGCTGCGCCAGAAGCTTTCGGAAGGCGCCAAGCATTTCCGGCATGATGAAAAGCCGCCGGTTGCGCGCCACTACCTTGATCAGATTGGCTGCAAGGCCGGTGATGCCGGCCTTGGAAATGAGTGCTTCGATTGCCCTGAGCTGGTCGCCAGCCGAAAATACCGGCGAGCGCACGAGCCTCTTGAGATCAGAGCTGGCATTCATCATGGAATCGAACCGTTCCAGATCCTTTTCCACGGACTCGAGCTGCTTTGCTGCCAGCGCCACTTCGAACAGTGACGAGGCATACAGTTTGGCAATGCCAGTGGTCTGAGACGCAGAATTTTCCACGTTGGTCCTGTCTGACTTCCCCCGTTCAACGATCCCGCCGGACCCGCCCAACACAAAGGCGACCTGGGGGCGATTCTCCCAACCTGGCCAGGCTGGATTCGCTCGCTTCAGATCGTTGAACTTGTTGATCTTTTTGTTCCAGGCAATTTCAGGGACGCTTGGCAACCCCGAAAGCCGCGCTTCACCTAGCACAGCATCATTCGACTCGCAACACGCCAAAAGGTTCGATTTTGGTCTGATTGTCGCATCAAATCGACACTTCCCGCTCCCTGCGCTCCAACATGCCATCGACCTTTCGCAGGAACGGTGCTTCTCATCCAGCAAATCCGAACACGGCAGCGACCACCAGGATTGCCAACGTGAGCTCCAGCAGAAGCGAAAGCCAGTTGAAAAGGTTGTTGGCGCCATCGCTCAGCATCGAGATCATGCGGCCAAAAGCCGTGAACCCCCACGCCGCACCCAGTGCCAGCTGCACAAAGATGCCGCCGCCTGCCAGAACACCAAGGCTTGACGCGAGGTAAAGGCCGGCCAGCAGTCCGCGCATTTCCCCTTCTGCACCTGGTTCCACCGCCTGCAGGCGCATCAGCCCCAGTGCTGCGGACGGAAACAGGAGGCAGATAAGGCCGAACAGGGCTGTTATGGCGGCTACACCAGCTGGAATAATGTCTGCATTCGTTCGTGGCATGAAGGGCTGGTAGTCCGGCAGGCCATGTTGCCAGAGGCCAAAGGCTGCAAGTGCAACGCAGACGGCAAGGCGGATGAGGATTGACCTGCCGCGTCCGCCATCAACAAGCACATGTGCCAACTTGCCGATCGAAGCAACGACCCAGCCGGCGGCAAGTACTCCATGAAGGGAAGGCTGACCGAACATCAGCGCAGTAACCGGAAGTCCGAGCGCAAAGCCGGCAAGGCTTGATCGCCCTTCACCAAAAGCTTCGGGATGGCTTTGATTGCCCGCCAGCCCGACATGCCGCATCAGACGGGCAGGAAACATGAACCACCCCAGGCCAAGGCCAAGCGTGACAAGAGCCAGTGCGATAGCCAGCCATTCCGACAAGGTAGGCGGCATTTCTATGACGATCATTTTGTATCCCGATCCCGCGAGCGCGCGGGAGGAAACCTCCCGGCGGACTTTCGCGGGTTCAAAGCATCAAGCCGCCTTCTTCGTCAAGGCTTCCTGCATGTCTTTCCGGTTCTGGGAGCGTTCCTTCAGCACATGCGCCTTGATGCCCGCATGTTCATCGGAGATGATCCTCTTCATGTAGTCCATGGCGCTTAGCATGTGTTCATCGAGAACACCCTTCTGATGGGCAACCTGAAGCATGATCAGATGTGGATCATAGTTTGCTTCGATGATGACCGGGCCGTCCGGCGCCACGGCAATGTCGAAGCCGATGATCAGTGAGCCCTTGGTAAGCGTCGCTGCGCCAATTGCTGCAGCACGCACCTTTTCCCAATGCGGAAGCATCACGCCCTCGATCTGCTTTCCGGTATCGGGATGAACATCGAGACGCTGTCCATCGATGCCCATTCCCGTCAGCGCTTTTCCGATGACGCCGGTTTCGGAATCGATGGGCGCAAGCATGTTGCCCTTGCGCCAGAAGTTGTCAGCCACATTGCCCTTGCCTGTCAGCTTGATCGCAACTCTGAACAGTTCCGGGCCGTTGCCGCGGTCCAGGGTGACGACACGCACGGTTGGAACACCGCTGCCGCACATTTCCGCCAGAACCGGATGCTGTTCCACACATTCCTGGAAAAGATAGGCCCCATTGAAATGGGTTCCGATCTCATTCCAGAAATCCGCAACGCTGACCCATTTTTCACCAGCAAGCTGAATGGAATCCTTCCTGGCATCGTAACCATTGATGCGTGCCGAACCGAGGCTCTGCAGCGAATTGGTTGGCTTGCCGAAGAGTGGAAACTTCGCGCGCTTGAGGAAACTGGAAACTTCCTGTGCGCTCGACAGCCGGACTGGATGGCCTTCGGGATAACGGCCCCCGATAATGGCAACCGTGCTGGTGCCCGTAATGCCGAAACCGGCCAGCAGTTTCTCGTAGCTCAGCTTGTCATCCATGACACCTGTCCATGGATTGCGCTCCAGGAAATGGCCCCAGATGTCCCGCGACTTTTGCAGCCCGACAACCTTCTTCTTTTCCTCCGCACTCCACACATTCCCGTCGAACAGGCACATACTGTAATATTCGTCCACGCTGAGCTTGTTGCCGCGCAGACAATAGGCGAGCAGTTCCTTCAACTGCGCAGACAACGGCTTTCCGAAATCGGCCGCCACACGTGGCATGACCTGCGCAAAGGCCGGCATTTCCTTTACCGACATGTGATCGAGAATCGGTGCGGTCTGTTCGCTCATGGAGCCCTCCAGGCTTGGGTTCGACAGTCGCCTGCCGAATCGATGGTTTCGTCGCAAAACTAGCAACGAGGCCTGAACGGCTGGTTAACCATCCGACATGGGCGTCAAAGGAAACTTTGGGGATCGATATCCACCTGAACCCGCACCGATCCGCGTGCCACAGGGCATGCGCCAAGCCAGGCACGCAGATAGGCTTGCATGTCCTCGCCCTTGCGCGCATGCACAAGGATGCGGAAACGATACCGTCCGCGCACCAGCGCCAGCGGCGCTTCAGCTGGACCAAGTGTCTGGATACCATCACGCAAGGGTGCTGCCACACGTATCTGACGCGCGTGATCCTCGGCTTCCTTGCGATGCGCAGCCGAGATGATGATGCCAGCCAGCCGACCAAACGGCGGCAGGGCTGCCCGGCGTCGCTGTTCGATCTCGTTTTGGTAGAATGCGCCGGAATCGGACGCCGCAATGGCCTTTATCACCGGATGATCGGGTTGATAGCTCTGCAGATAACCGTGACTCATGCCACCTGCCCGGCCAGCGCGTCCCGTGACTTGTGACAGAAGCTGGAATGTTCGCTCCGCTGCGCGCGGATCCCCATTGGCAAGCCCAAGATCAGCATCGATAACCCCGACCACGCTCATCAGGGGAAAATTGTGCCCCTTGGCAACAAGTTGCGTGCCGATGATGATGTCCGCCTCGCCCTTCTCGATGGCTTCAAGTTCCATGCGCAGTCTCGAAACGCTGCCAAGCATGTCGGATGAAAGAACCATGATCCGCGCCTGCGGAAAGGCTTCGGCCACTTCTTCGCCCAGCCTTTCAACGCCGGGACCGCAAGCCACGAGATGGTCGAGCGTACCACAGTTGGGACAGGCTTCGGGCACGGGCTCGTTGTGACCGCAATGATGGCACTGCAACTGTTTGCGGAATCTGTGTTCGACAAGCCAGGCGGAGCAGTTGTTGCATTCGAAGCGATGCCCGCAAACCCTGCAAAGCGTCAGCGGGGCATATCCGCGGCGATTGAGAAACAGCAGCGACTGGCGGCCCTTTTCGAGGCTCGAAGCAATCGCCTTCATTAGCACGGGCGATATGAATTTTCCGCTTCCAGGACTTTCGCGCCGCATGTCGATTACCGAAATCTCCGGCATCTCGGCGTCGCTGTAGCGTGTAGTCAACTTAACGAGCGCGTACTTGCCGCTGGCTGCATTGACCTGGCTTTCGATCGAAGGCGTGGCAGATGACAGGACAACAGGGACACCGGCAAGATGGGCTCGCACAATTGCCATGTCGCGGGCATTGTAGAAAACGCGGTCTTCCTGCTTGTAGGCGGGATCATGTTCCTCGTCGACGATGATCAGTCCCAGTTCGCCAAAAGGCAGGAACAGTGCCGAGCGCGCTCCGGCAACGACGCGAACCTCCCCCGTGGCGACCTGACGCCATATCTGCTCGCGCCGCTTGGGCGAGATATCCGAATGCCATTCGGCCGGCCGTGCCCCGAAACGATTCTCGAAACGGTCGAGGAAGGATGTCGTCAGGGCTATTTCAGGTAAAAGGATCAGCACCTGGCGGTGCGCCTGCAGCGCCGCCGCAACAGCCTCGAAATAGACCTCCGTCTTGCCCGATCCCGTCACGCCTTCGAGCAGCGTCACGGAAAAATCCTGCCTGGCTGCCGCCTCGGCGAGTGCAACGGCTGCGCTCGCCTGCTCGCCCTCGAATTCGGGAACCAGGTAGGTTGGTTCGGGCAGGGGGACGACGGGTGGCTGGGCAAGGCCAAAGATTTCCAGACTGCCGGTCTTGAGCAATCCATCGATCACGCCGGAACTCACCCCGGCAGCATGGGCCAGACCCGAGCGCGTCCACGCCATGCCATCGCGTGACAGTTTCAACACGGCTTCGCGTGCTGTTGTCTGGCGGTCAGGCTCCACGCCGGTAAATCGCAACCCCGGTATTTCAGGCAATGGGTCGAACGCGGCTGGGCTGCGAAGCACCATCCGCAGGACCATGCCATGGGGTGCAAGGCAATAGTCTCCCACCCACCGTACAAAGCGGCGCATGGTAGTATCCAGCGGCGGGCAATCAAATTTCCTTGAAATTTCCCTCAACCGGTTGCTGGCAACCTTGTCCGGCACATCGTCCCATACAACGCCCGCAACAAGCCTGGGGCCAAGTGGCACCTGCACAATGTCGCCGCAGGCAAGCTCCATCCCCTCCGGCACACTATAGGAATAGCTGCGCTCGGTTGGAATCGGCAGGAGAACGGAGACTGTCTTCTGTTCAGGAACCATCAAAGGGAAACTAGCCTGATTCGTTCAAGTTGGCGGTCGCGATTCATCTTCGCCTGCGCATGACGCTGATTGCGACTGATGCACAACGAACCGATGCGATGCCATGAAGAAATCTATCGGGCCGCATGGCGTGTCGACACTGATGACCTTTCGCCCATTTTGCTATATGGGTCCGCCAGACAAGTCAGTTGGCAGTTTTTCGAAGGAACTTGCAGCATGAAATTTTTCGTGGACACGGCAAATGTGGAAGAAATCCGTGAACTCAATGATATCGGCCTCCTCGATGGTGTGACCACCAATCCGTCCCTGATCGCCAAGTCGGGCCGCAACATCCTGGAAGTTACGCGCGAGATCTGCTCGATTGTCGAAGGTCCGGTATCGGCCGAGGTGACCGCTACCGATTATGACGGCATGATGCGCGAAGCGGCCATACTTGCCGCCATCGCTCCCAACATCTGCATCAAGCTGCCGCTCACCCTCGAAGGCCTGAAGGCCTGCAAGGCTCTGACGTCGAAGGGTCACAAGACAAATGTCACTCTTTGCTTTTCCAGCGGACAGGCGCTTCTCGCTGCCAAGGCGGGCGCCACCTACATTTCGCCTTTCATCGGCAGGCTCGATGACATTGGCCTGGATGGTATGGACCTTATTCGCGAGATCCGGGCCATCTACGACAATTACGGCTTTGAAACCCAGATTCTCGCCGCCTCCATCCGGTCGGTCAATCACGTGCAGCAGGCCGCAATCATCGGTGCCGATGTCGCGACAATCCCTCCCGCAACCCTGAAAGCACTGGTCAAGCATCCTTTGACCGACAAGGGTCTCGATGGCTTCATGGCCGACTGGGCCAAGACGGGACAGAAAATCGCCTGACCCGATAACCGGTTGCTAACCACGACCGGGTGAAACTGCCGGCATGCAGAAGGCTGACGGAAACATGTTTCTCAAATGGTGTGCCGACGATCTGCTGTCTGCGCGCATGGACTGGTTGCACGAACTGGCGTCCGGTCGCCGACTGTCCGATAAGACGGTCGAAGCCTATGAACGCGACACACGCCAGTTCCTTCAGTTCATGACTGGCTATATCGGGCAGCCACCTGCAATTGGCGATGTCGCTGACCTGAGGCCGGCAAACCTTCGTTCCTTTCTTGCCGATCGCCGCAATGCCGGTGTGGGTCCGCGCAGTCTCGCTCGTGCATTGGCCGGTATTCGGTCGATGATTCGCCATCTTGAGAAGAAGGGGCTGGCAAGTTCCGCCGGCCTTTCCGCGACAAGGTCCCCACGCCAGCCCAAGTCCCTGCCAAAACCTGTCACGGCAAGCGAAGCATTGAAACTGACGGATATAGGAGGCCAGTTGGCCAACCAGCCATGGGTGGCGGCACGCGATGCGGCGGTGCTGACATTGCTCTATGGCTGCGGTTTGCGGATCGGCGAAGCGCTTTCCCTTCCCGCGTCCGCCTTGCCGGAAATGGCAGGTGGCACGCTACGGGTGACAGGCAAGGGCAACAGGACAAGGCTCGTTCCAGTTTTGAGCGTGGTCACCGACGCCATCCGGGAATATGTCCGCCTCTGCCCCTGGAATCTCGTGGGCAACGGCCCGCTTTTCCGTGGTGAAAAGGGTGGACCGCTCAAGGCGGCGATTGTCCAACGCAGCATGGCAAGGCTGCGCGCAGCCATGGGACTGAGCGCAACAGCAACACCGCATGCCATGCGCCATTCATTCGCCACCCACCTGCTGGCAGGCGGCGGTGACTTGCGGACCATCCAGGAACTGCTTGGTCATGCCTCGCTGTCCACGACCCAGATCTACACTGCGGTGGATACCCAAAGGCTGCTCGACGTCTACGCCCAGGCCCACCCAAGAGCCTGAAACCGCAACTGATCTTCACTTTCTCCTTAACCGGATATGCAGGATTTTCCGGCATTCTTACACCCATGCCGGAGATGTCGATGAAAGTCTTGCCAACCAGTTCAACCGCCGCAGACCGCCTTGCCGAACGGCTAATGGCGCTGCTGGTCTTCGCGAACATCCTTTTTTTCGTGGTCTTTCTGCTCTCGCTTGGCACTGCGCTCAAGGCGAACGCCACGGATGTTGCCCAGTCTTCACAGCAAAGCACCTGCGTTGGCGAAAACCTCGCTGAAAAGATGAAAACGCAGGACCCGGCCAGATATCAGCAGATCCTTGATGAGGGGAAAGCTGTTGAAAATGGCGATGCGGTCATGTGGCTTGTCACGCGTGAGGGCGCAAGGCCATCCTTCCTGCTTGGAACCATGCATTCGGCAGACCCACGGGTTCGCAAACTTGCGCCTGAAGCTGAAGCCGCACTCGCGCGTGCTGACAGGATACTTATCGAAAACACGGAAGTGCTTGACCCGCGAAAAACGCAGGAAGCGCTCGTCAAATACAAGGAAATGACGCTTCTTCTCGATGGTACAACGCTGGATCAGAAGGTTCCCGCCGAGTCGGTTGAAGCCCTTCAGGCCGCTGTTGAGGAGCGAAACATGCCGTGGCAGATCGCCCGGCACATGCAGCCCTGGATGATCGCTGCGGCGATCGCAATTCCGGTCTGCGAAGTTGAAGCCAAGAAATCGGGCATGGAAGTGCTCGACACCACCATTGGCAATTTTGCCCTCGAGAATGACAAGATGCTGGTTGGTCTTGAGACCATAGAGGAACAGTTCAGGGCGGTGGCTTCCATTCCTGCCGAATTCCACTTCAACGCGCTCAACGAGACATTGAAACTGGGCTCGCTTTCCGATTCCGTGATGGAAACCACCAAGCAACTTTACCTGTCAGGCAAGATCGGAATGCTGCTTCCCCTCGTCAGGGCGTTCGCTCCGACCACCTATTCCGGCAAGGGCTATGCCGAATTTCAGGAACTTCTCATAGCACGCCGCAACGTGACGATGGTGGAGCGCGCAGCCGACCATCTTGAAAATGGCAATGTCTTCATGGCTGTGGGTGCACTGCACCTGCCTGGTACAAAGGGCATAGTCCGGTTGTTGCAGGACAAAGGCTATGCGCTTACGCCGATCACCAGCATGTGAGCGCCCCCTGCATTCCATTGGCGCCAGCTTGTGGTAGCCTGAAGGTGCCTTTTCACGAAAAGGCCCATCGAAGGAAAGGACTTTGTCATGAGGTCAATGCTCATTTCGGTCAGCCTGTTCGGAGCTGTAGCACTTGCAGGAGTTCCTGCCGCAGCAGCCGGATGCCAGTTTCACTCGGCAGGAACAGGCCACAACATGACAGTTGCGCAGTCCCAGCCCACTGAAGAAGAGGCCATCAGCACGCATGATCCGGCAACTCCGGTAGTCTTGCCCGCTGAAGAGGCCAAGGCAGACTGAGTACTGTTCCAGGCATCCTTCCGGCGCCGGTCCGACCAGCCGGAAGGCACCTGTTTACCAGCGCGCACGTTAACATGACGATTGCCGCGGTCTCGGCTGCGGGCTTCTTTGCGTCCTCAAGACCCCCGATCCGGACTTGGAGTTTCACAGGAACATCAGCCCTAACGCGAACAGTCGAAACGGTTCTCGTACCAGCTGAACTGGCCTTGTGTTCAAGCTCAGATATGCAGTGGCTTGGAGAAGGCAGCCAGTGCGGCTTCACGCACCGCTTCGCTCATGGTTGGATGCGCGTGGCACGTCCTGCCGAGATCCTCGGCCGAGCCACCAAACTCCATCAGCACTGCCGCCTCATGGATCATTTCACCCGCGCCATAGCCGACAATGTGAACACCAAGGACCCGGTCGGTCGCCTTGTCTGCGAGAAATTTCACGAAGCCATCTGTCCGGTTCATCGCGCGCGCCCGGCCATTTGCGGTAAAAGGAAACTTCCCGGCAATATATTCCACGCCCGCCGCCTTTAGTTCCTCTTCTGTCTTTCCGACAGAGGCAACCTCAGGCTGGGTGTATACGACACCTGGGATGACATCATAGTTCACATGGCCAGCTTGCCCGGCCAGGATTTCGGCCACCGCAACACCCTCGTCCTCCGCCTTGTGCGCCAGCATGGGCCCATCGATCACGTCACCGATTGCATAGATGCCTGGTACGGAGCTCTGCCAGTGTGCATCAACCTTGACGCGTCCGCGTTCCAAGGCGATGCCTGCCTTTTCAAGTCCGAGCCCGTCGGTATAGGCGCGCCGTCCGGTTGCTACAAGAACCACATCACCTTCCACGGTTTCCGCTGCGCCACCCTTCACCGGCTCGAATGTCACCTTGGCGCGCTTGCCGCTTTTCTCGACGCCCGTCACCTTGGAGGACAGCTTGAACTGCATCCCCTGTTTCTGAAGCATGCGCTGGAACTGCTTGGATACATCGCCATCCATCTGGCCCAGAAGCTTGTCGAGATACTCTACAACGGTAACCTTCGCGCCCAGCCGCATCCAGACGGACCCGAGTTCCAGACCTATCACGCCACCACCAACAACAATGAGGTTCTGTGGAACCTTGCCAAGAGCAAGGGCGCCTGTCGATGAGACGATCACTTTCTCGTCGATGGCCACGTCCACACCAGGAATGCCTGCAACTTCCGAACCGGTGGCGATAACGATGTTGCGTGTTGCAACGCTTGTGACCTTCCCGTCTTCGGAAGTCACATTGACCATGCCTGCGCCAGCGATCGACCCGGTGCCGCTCAGGACGTCAATCTTGTTCTTCTTCATCAGGAAGGCGACGCCATCAACGTTCGCCTTCACGACCGAATCCTTGTGCGCCATCATTGCAGGCAGGTCGAGTTGCGGCTTGGAAAGCTTCACCCCGATTGCATCAAGTCCGTGACTGGTTTCCGCGAACATTTCGGAAGCATGCAAAAGTGCCTTCGACGGAATACAGCCGATGTTGAGGCACGTTCCGCCAAGCGTCGGCTGCTTTTCCACGATGGCGGTCTTCAGGCCAAGCTGTGCCGCCTTGATCGCACAAACATATCCGCCAGGTCCCGAACCGATAATGACTACATCATGGGACATTCCAGTATCTCCGTTCTGCCTTTCGCGCCGGCTTGGGTCTCTGCTTATCGCCCGCCAGCCACATCAACTATCGTTCCGGTCACGTAGGAAGCCGAATCCGACATCAGCCACCAGATGACCTGCGCCACTTCCATGGCACTGCCTTCCCGCTTCATCGGCACCGCAGAACGCATCTGTGCCACTCTGTCCGGTTCGCCACCCGAAGCGTGAATATCCGTGTCGATGATGCCGGGCCGCACCGCATTTACCCTGATGCCCTCTTCCGCAACCTCGCGCGCCAGCCCGAGCGTGAAGGCATCGATGGCACCCTTGGCCGCCGCATAGTCGACATATTGGCCCGGTGCGCCAAGCTTGGCCGCCGCGGAACTGAGATTGACGATGCTGCCGCCACTTCCACCGTGGCGTGTTGACATGCGCCGAACTGCCTCGCCAGCACACAGGATGGAGCCGGTCACATTGACGCGCATCATCCGCTCGATTCGCTCGGGTTGCATTTCGTCGACTCGCTGGCGGCGGTCGACAATTCCCGCATTGTTGACCAGGCCTCCCAACGGCCCAAGGCGATCGGCAACCTCGAAAAGCCGGTGAATGTCCGACGCCTCTCCCACGTCGGCCCTGACGGTCAACCCGTCAGCACCTGCTGCCCGCACATCGGCAAGCACCCTGCGTGCGGATACTTCATCGGCACGGTAGTTGATGATCACGGGATGGCCAGCCTGCGCGGCAAGTAGCGCGCAGGCAGCACCTATTCCCCGGCTGCCACCGGTAATGAGTATGGGCTTTTTCACCTGACGATCAGAGCGCGAGCTTGAGGAGTTCCCAGAATATCAGCACCAGCCCCGCAGTCGAAACCGTCCACACCAGCGTGCGGACAAACGGAATGCCGGACAGATAGGCCGGGAAATACACAACCCTGCCCCAGAAGTAGATCTGGGCACCGAGCGCCGTGTTCGCATTGGCGTTGCCGGTGTAGAGCACGATCAGGACCAGTGCAGCAAAGGCGGGCATCGTTTCCAGCAAATTGAAATAGGCCCGTTCGACACGACCAGCCATTCCCGTAGGGTTCTTCCAGTCATCCCGGGCGCTCGCCATGTAACCCACGCCGTGCTGGATCACCTCGGCCACCACCTGAACGATCAGCTGGACGAAGAACAGCGCAACCGTGAACAAAAGCATTTTCAGTTCGATGGACATGTCATCACTCCAAATCATTGCCTGGGCAGACTATAGCCGATCAGCCATTCGATTCCAGCGCTCAGTGGCACCCGATGGTTGATAGAAGCCAGAATCTTTCCCTCCTGTAGATGCCCTTATCTGGGCGTCGAAACTTCCGATCCCTTGCCCGATTCCCACAGGCCATGCAGCGAACCGTCCGCAGCAACTGCATACACGATAGGCTGGGTGCTGCCCCAGTCCACCGTCAGGATGCCACGATCCAGAATGCCCCTGCCCCGGTAGGATGAACCGGAAATGGACCATTTCAGATCGTAGTTCGTTCCATCACCCTTGACAGCGAGCTTGCCTGAATAGGGTGACCCATCGGGATTTCGTCCCTTTACAGAATAGGTGCCGTTCACCGGCACGCCGTCAGGTTCGGCGGATGCAAACCTTTCCAGACGATCGGTGGCAGAGCCGTCCGCCCATTCGCCATCCAGCACACCATTGGGCTTGAAGGTGTAGACGACCGGGTGCGTGGAATTCCAGTCCACAACCATCATGCGCCCAGCCAGTTCGCCATGACCCTTGAAAACCTGCTTGCCGATCCACCAGGTGAACTCATGAAACCCGTCGCGCTCCTGCAGGGCAAGCAACCCCTTGTAGGGTGATCCGTCGGGATTGCGACCGCTCACCCTGTAGACGCCACCAAGTTCGCGCCGAACGGACAGGGCGTTATCCTTGCCGGCGCCGGAAGCCTGGCGCGCCGCTCCACCTACTTGCAGGGCCGCAGATGTCTCGCTCTGGCTCGTGACCGACTTGCCATCCGGCCTGAAGGTGAAGTCGCCGAAAAAGGAGGAAGAAAGCCATGGCGTCTGCTTGCCGGCAGTATCCTGATAGACACCCTTGAGGGTTCGCTTGAACGTCTCTTCCAGGTTCAGGCCTGGCGTCGTCAACGACAGTGTCAGGTTCCTGGAATAGGGACTGTTGCGTCCTGCACCATCAAGCGCCACCGCGCCTGGGGAGGTGGAATAGGAAACGAACAGGCTTGAACTGGATTCGATGCGCGACAATCCGCTCGTTCCCCCCGTCAGCGGGTTGTCCCTGCATGCATCCAGTATGATGATGTTCAGTTCATTGCCTGCCTGAGAAAGAATGCTGACGATTTCCGAGGCGCTCAAGGCCTTGTCTGGCAGTTCCGATGCATCCGCAATGTCATCGCTCAGCGCCACCAGGTAGTTCTCGCCGGAGACCTGAACACCGTGGCCGGCAAAGAAGAAGAGGCCCACACCACCATTTCTGCGAAGCTTTTCACCAAGCCGCTCGACAGCACCAAGCATTGTGTCCTTGTCGGCATCAAGCACCAGTTCGACATCAAATTCGGCGCTTTCAAGTGCTTTGGCGACATCGCTTGCATCATTGCCCGGATTGGCAAGTGGCGCGAAGCTGTATGTGCTGTTGCCTATGACCACCGCCGAACGGCTTTCGCCAGCCAGCACCATTACGCAAGTCTGTAGAAGCAGGAGAGCTGCCAGAACAAGGGTCCCGGTGAAACCGGACCGCCATTGGGTTGCAGCCTTGACTTCCCGTACCAAAGCAGTCCTCCCGTCAAACGTCCAGCGCCTGGTTCCCCTACAGGTCGAGCACCAGTCTTTCCGGATCCTCAAGGCTCTCCTTCACCCTTACAAGGAAGGTAACAGCTTCCTTGCCGTCCACAATCCTGTGGTCATAGGAAAGCGCGAGATACATCATCGGCCTGATGACGACCTGACCACCCACTGCCATGGGCCGGTCCTGAATCTTGTGCATGCCGAGAATGCCCGATTGAGGGGCGTTGAGGATCGGCGTCGACATCAACGAACCGTAAACGCCGCCATTGGAGATCGTGAAGGTGCCACCCTGCATGTCGGCCATCGACAGATCGCCATCACGGGCCTTGCGGCCAAGATTGCCAATTTCCTGCTCGATCCCTGCGATGCTCATGGCATCCGCATCCCGGACCACCGGAACAACCAGTCCCTTGTCGGTTCCGACCGCCACGCCGATATGGCAATAGTTCTTGTAGATGATGTCACTACCATCGATCTCGGCGTTGACCGCCGGAATTTCCTTGAGTGCGTGACAAACCGCCTTGGTGAAAAATCCCATGAAGCCAAGCTTCACGCCATGCTTCTTCTCGAACAGATCCTTGTAGCGATTGCGCAGGTCCATCACCGCGCCCATGTCGACCTCGTTGAAGGTCGTCAGCATGGCCGCCTGATTCTGTGCATCCTTCAGCCGACGCGCGATGGTCTGGCGCAGGCGCGTCATCTTCACCCGCTCCTCGCGCACCGAATCGGTTTCAGAACTCGGCGCACGGGCTGCAGCAGGCACCTGCACAGGAGCAGCTGGAGCCCGCATCACATCTTCCTTGAGGATCTGTCCGCGCTTGCCTGATCCAGCGACGGATGCCGGGTCGATGTTCTTTTCGGCCATCATCTTCTGTGCTGATGGCGCAGCTGGCATTGCCGAACTCTGGGCCGGTTCACTCTTTGCCGCGGCTGGTTGGGCGGCTGGCGCTGGTGTCGATGCCACGCTCGCGGCACCGCCCTTTCCGAACTGGGCAAGCAATGCCCCGACTTCAACCGTTTCGCCTTCCTGGACGATGATCTCCGTCAAAGTCCCGTCGGACGGCGCGGGAACCTCGACCGAAACCTTGTCGGTTTCAAGCTCGACGAGTGGCTCGTCTGCCTTCACCGCTTCGCCAGGCTTCTTGAGCCATTTTCCAACTGTGGCTTCCGCTACGGATTCGCCAAGTGTGGGTACCCGGATTTCTGTTGCCATGATGCTTTTCCCTGGTCCGGTAATTGTTTGCTGGTTCAGCCGCCGAGCGCGTCTTCGAGAAACGCTTCAAGCTGGGCGAGATGTTTCGACATCAGTCCTGTAGCCGGCGAAGCCGCCGCTGCGCGCCCTGCGTAGCGCGCCCGCTTGTGCTTGGCGCCGATGTGGGCAAACACCCATTCAAGATAGGGTTCGATGAAGCTCCAGGAACCCATGTTCTTGGGTTCTTCCTGGCACCAGACGAATTCCGCATTCTTGAAGCGGGACAGTTCCGTGATCAACGCCTTTGCCGGGAACGGATATAGCTGCTCCACCCTGAGCAGATAAATGTCGTTGATCCCGCGCTTTTCGCGCTCGTCGTACAGGTCGAAATAGACCTTGCCCGAACACAGCACGACACGTTTGATCTTGGAATCCTTCACCAGCTTTATCGGCTGATCCTTGAGATATTCCGCATCGTCCCACAGGAGCCGGTGGAATGAGGAATTGCCGGACATTTCCGCCAGCGTCGACTTGCACCGTGGATGGCGCAGGAGCGACTTCGGCGTCATGAGAACCAGGGGTTTGCGGAAGTCCCGGCGCATCTGCCGGCGCAGGATGTGGAAGTAATTGGCAGGCGTCGAAACGTTCGCGACCTGCATATTGTCTTCCGCGCACAGTTGCAGGAAGCGCTCGAGGCGCGCCGAGGAATGTTCGGGACCCTGACCTTCGAACCCGTGTGGCAGAAGGCAGACCAGACCGGACATGCGAAGCCATTTGCGCTCGCCCGAAGATATGAACTGGTCAAATACCACCTGCGCGCCATTGGCGAAGTCGCCGAACTGGGCTTCCCACAGCGTCAGTGCATTGGGCCGCGCCAACGAATAGCCATACTCGAAACCAAGCACTGCTTCTTCCGACAGCATCGAGTTGATGACTTCGAAACGCGCCTGGTCGGGAGCAAGATTGGCTAGTGGAATGTAGCGCTCCTCAGACTCCTGATCATAAAGAACCGAATGGCGTTGCGAGAAGGTCCCGCGCTCGCAATCCTGTCCCGATAGGCGGATCTTGTGTCCGTCCAGACACAGCGAACCGAAAGCAAGAGCCTCGGCCATCGCCCAATCGATGCCTTCGCCAGTCTCGATCATCTTCGCGCGGCCATCCATGAAACGCTGGATGGTGCGATGGGCATTGAACCCTTCGGGAACCGTGGAAATCTTCTTGCCGAGTTCCTTGAGCTGCTTGATGGGAAGCCCCGTCTTGCCGCGCCGCTGTTCGTCTCCGCTGTCGGCAACCTTCAGGCCGCTCCACTCGCCATCGAGCCAGTCAGCCTTGTTCGGACGATAATTCTGGCCCGATTCATATTCGGCTTCCAGATGCTCGCGCCAGGCAAGGCGCATGGCCTCGACCTCTGCTTCGCTGAGCAGGCCTTCCTCGACCAGTCGCCTGGAATAGACCTGAACCACAGTCGGATGGCTGCGGATCGTCTTGTACATGCGCGGCTGGGTAAATGCTGGCTCATCGCCCTCATTGTGCCCATAACGGCGATAGCAGAACATGTCGATGACGACAGGCTTGTGAAAGCGCATGCGGAATTCGGTTGCGATCTTCGCCGCGTAAACGACAGCCTCCGGATCGTCGCCATTGACATGGAAGATCGGCGCTTCGATCATCTTCGCCACATCCGATGGATAGGGCGAAGAGCGGGAGAAGGCCGGATTGGTGGTGAATCCGATCTGGTTGTTGATGATGAAATGGACCGTACCTGCCACGCGGTGTCCGCGCAGTCCCGACAGGCCGAGGATTTCCGCAACAACACCTTGTCCTGCAAATGCCGCATCACCGTGAAGAAGCAACGGCATGACCTTGACGCGTTCGCGCAGGGGAATGATGTCACCTTCGAAAACAGTCGCACTCTGGTCCTGCTTGGCGCGCGCCTTGCCCATCACGACGGGATTGACGATTTCAAGGTGCGACGGGTTTGCCGTCAGGGACAAATGGACCTTGTTGCCATCGAACTCGCGATCCGACGAAGCACCAAGGTGATATTTGACATCGCCCGACCCTTCCACTTCTTCTGGCGCGAAGGATCCGCCCTTGAACTCGTGGAACACGGCGCGGTGCGGCTTGCCCATCACCTGGGTGAGAACGTTGAGACGCCCCCGGTGTGCCATGCCAAACACGATCTCCTTGAGACCCATGTTGCCGCCGCGCTTGATGATCTGCTCAAGCGCCGGGATGAGTGATTCCCCGCCATCGAGACCGAACCGCTTCGTTCCCTTGTACTTTACGTCGATGAATTGTTCGAAGCCTTCCGCCTCGATGAGCTTCTGAAGAATTGCCTTCTTGCCCATGTCGGTGAAGTCGACGCCCTTGTCGGGTCCTTCGATACGTTCCTGAATCCAGCCTTTTTCCTCCGGGTTGGAGATATGCATGAATTCCACACCCAGGGTCGAACAATAGGTGCGTTTCAGGATATCCAGCATTTCCGGAATGGTCGCATATTCCAGACCCAGCACATGGTCGATGAAGATGCGCCGATCATGGTCCTGCGGCGTAAACCCGTAATTTTCCGGTGCCAGTTCCTTGTAGTCATTCACTGGATCGGCAAGGCCGAGCGGATCGAGATTGGCATGCAGGTGACCACGCATCCGGTAGGCGCGGATCATCATGATCGCGCGAACCGAGTCCCGCGCTGCCTGAGTTACCTCTTCCTCGCTCATGCCCGGCCCGACGGCACGCCGCTCGCCTGCTGCTTTCGCCTTCAGCTTTTCTGAAAAATGTTTTTCCAGCGCACCCCAGTCGCCATCGAGCGCCGAGATGAGTTCGCCGTTGGCGGCAATTGGCCAGTTCCCGCGCGCCCACGACGCGCCACGTGCATTCTGCTCGACGTCCCTGGCATTGTCGTTGAGGTCGGAAAAGAATGCCTGCCAGTCAGGACCGACAGAAGTTGGGTCCATCTTGTAGCGTGCATACATCTCCTCGATGTAGGCAGCATTGCCGCCATAGAGGAAAGAAGTGCGTTCAAATGCTTCGTTCTGTTCCTGCCGCGTCATGAACGTTGCGGGAAATCCCGCCTCCCTTTTTCCGGACACACACCTGCCCGTAGCAATAACGTGAACCGATCCGCCTGCTCGGCGGACCGGCATTCTTCAGCGCTTGAGCACTTCCAGAAGCGTTTCGCCCAGTTTGGCAGGCGATGGTGATACGTGGATTCCGGCCGACTCCATCGCGGCAATCTTGTCTTCCGCGCCTCCCTTGCCACCGGAAATCACCGCGCCGGCATGGCCCATGGTCCTGCCCTTGGGAGCCGTGCGTCCTGCGATAAAGCCCGCCATTGGTTTCTTGCGGCCCTTTTTCGCTTCGTCCTTGAGGAACTGTGCAGCATCTTCCTCCGCCGAGCCACCAATTTCACCAATCATGATGATGGACTTGGTGGCATCATCGGCCAGGAACATCTCCAGCACGTCGATGAACTCGGTTCCCTTGACCGGGTCACCGCCAATTCCAACTGCAGTCGTCTGGCCAAGACCGGCATTGGTGGTCTGGAATACCGCCTCATAGGTAAGTGTGCCCGAACGCGAAACCACACCGACAGAACCCTTCTTGAAGATGGATCCCGGCATGATGCCGATCTTGCATTCGTCTGGCGTCAGCAGGCCCGGGCAGTTGGGTCCGACAAGCCGCGATTTCGACGCCATCAGCCTTGCCTTGACCCTGACCATGTCCATCACTGGAATACCTTCAGTGATGCACACGATCAGCGGAACTTCTGCCTCGATCGCTTCGATGATAGCCGCAGCAGCGCCCGCTGGCGGCACATAGATGACACTTGCATTTGCGCCGGTCTTTTCCCGGCCTTCCGCAACTGTTGCGAAGATCGGCAACTGCGCACCGCTTTCGACGGAGCCCCAGGTTTCACCACCCTTGGCCGGATGGATGCCGCCAACCATTTTCGTGCCGTGATAGGCGAGGGCCTGCTCCGTATGGAAAGTACCGGTCTTGCCGGTCAGGCCCTGCACGAGAACCTTCGTGTCCTTGTTGATCAGAATGGACATGCTGTCAGGCTCCCTTTACCGCTTTGACGATCTTCTGCGCCGCATCGTCGAGATCGTCGGCGGCAATCACGTTGAGACCTGATTCGTTGATGATCTTCTTGCCAAGCTGAACGTTGGTGCCTTCGAGGCGCACGACCAGAGGCACCTTGAGGCCCACTTCCTTCACCGCCGCAACAACGCCTTCCGCGATCACGTCACAACGCATGATCCCGCCAAAGATGTTGACCAGGATGCCCTTCACGTTGGGATCGGAAGTGATGATCTTGAAAGCCGCAGTCACCTTTTCCTTGGAAGCACCGCCTCCAACATCAAGGAAGTTTGCCGGCTCCGCACCGTAGAGCTTGATGATGTCCATGGTTGCCATGGCAAGACCCGCACCATTCACCATGCAGCCGATATCACCGTCGAGTGCAACATAGGCAAGATCGTACTTGGACGCCTCGATTTCCTTTCCGTCCTCCTCGGTAATGTCGCGAAGCTCCATTATTTCGGGATGACGGAACAGGGCGTTGCCATCAAATGAAACCTTGGCATCAAGCACCCGCAGATGGCTGTCTTTCATGACGATCAGCGGATTGACCTCGAGCAGGCTCATGTCCTTGTCGACGAATGCCTTGTAGAGAAGCGGAAACAGCGTTTCGCCGTCCTTTGCCGCAGCGCCTGAAAGTTCGAACGCCGCGTTCAGCTTCTTCACATCCGCAGCAGTGACGCCAGCCACCGGATCGATGCCGATGGTATGGATCTTTTCGGGCGTTTCTTCCGCGACCGCTTCAATGTCCATGCCACCCTCGGTGGAGGCAACGAAGGACACGAGTGATGTCTCGCGGTCGACAAGTATGGACAGGTATAGCTCGCGCGCAATGTCGGCCCCGTCTTCAAGATACAGCCGATTGACCTGCTTGCCGGCCGCGCCAGTCTGCTTGGTGACGAGCGTGTTTCCGAGCATTTCGCTGACATGTTTGCGCACTTCGTCAGGTGAGAAGGCGAGACGCACACCACCCTTGGCGTCCGCTGGCAGTTCCTTGAACTTGCCCTTGCCGCGTCCGCCAGCATGAATCTGGCTCTTGACCACGTAAAGTGGGCCGGGAAGCGCGGCAATGGCGCGCTCCACATCGCCTGCCGACAGGATCGGCACGCCCTTGGCAACCGGCGCTCCGAAACCCTTCAGCAGCGCCTTGGCCTGATACTCATGAATGTTCATTCACACACCCTCTCGCCGATCGGCGTGGCAGCAGACTTCTGGCCGTTGCCAACCCTCGTTCATCATTTCAGGTTTGGTGCAATGCCCTTGCAGGCGTCGCAAAGCTCTGCAACCGCTTCAACCGATTTGTCGAACATCTTCTGTTCGCTCTTGTTGAGATCGATCTCGACAATTCGCTCCACGCCATTGGCTCCGATTACGACTGGAACACCGACATACATGTCCTTGACGCCATATTCGCCTTTCAGTGCCGCGGCACAGGGCAGGACGCGCTTCTTGTCTCTCAGATAGCTTTCCGCCATCACGATGGCCGAGGCAGCCGGCGCATAATAGGCCGAACCGGATTTGAGAAGCGCCACGATCTCGCCACCGCCCTTGCGAGTGCGATCAACGATTTCTTCCAGGCGATCCTTCGTCAGCCAGCCCATCTTGACGAGATCCGTCAGCGGAACGCCTGCAACTGTGGAGTAACGCGTCAGCGGCACCATCGAATCGCCATGACCTCCAAGCACGAATGCCGTCACGTCCTCGACGGAGACATTGAACTCCTCGGCAAGGAAGTATCGGAAACGCGCCGAATCGAGCACGCCCGCCATACCGACAACCATGTTCTTGGGAAGGCCGGAAAATTTCTGCAATGCCCACACCATCGCGTCGAGCGGGTTGGTGATACAGATCACGAATGCCTTTGGCGCATATTTGCGGATACCCGCACCCACCTGTTCCATGACCTTCAGATTGGTTCCCAGCAGATCGTCGCGGCTCATGCCAGGCTTGCGTGCGATACCCGCCGTCACGATGCAGACATCTGCGTCCTTGATCGCTTCGTAGCTTTGCGTTCCCGACAGGCGGGAATCGAAACCGTCGACCGGTGAGGATTCTGCAATATCAAGGGCCTTACCCTGTGGCAGGCCTTCGGCAATGTCGAACAGAACCACATCACCCAGTTCCTTCAATCCTGCAAGATGGGCGAGCGTGCCGCCAATCATGCCCGATCCGATCAGTGCGATCTTGTTGCGAGCCATCGGTAGATCCCTTTTTGAGAATGATACAATGCTGGCGGGAACCTCCCCACCTCTTTCAGTCGCCGCTGTACAGGAAAAACCGACCCCATTCAAGTTAGACGAAAATATATGAACGAATTCAATCGGTTAAAAATAGTTGCACTTACGTAAACGTAAAATTTTTTATTGATTTTCAAGGGTTTTTCAGAAGATTCATCCGCTTGGCTGCCTGACAGATCTCGCTGGACCGGAGCGGGCCAGATAGTCCGAACTCTGCATTTCTATCAATCTCGATGCGGTGCGCTGAAATTCGAACACCTCGTTTCCGCTACTGCCCTGGTAAAGTGCATGCGGATTGGCGGCAGCAGTGAACACTGTGCGGATGGCATTGTCATACAGTGTGTCGACCAGAAGGATGAAGCGCTTGGCCGGATTGCGGCTCGCCAGGTCCATCATCGGGATGTCGGTCACAAATACCGTATCGAAGCGGTTGGTGATCGCCAGATAATCCTCCGCGCCACGCGCCTCCTCACATAGTTCGGTGAACGTAAACCACGCCGCATCGCCAGCGGTGCGGGTAGCCTTCAGGCTTCTGCCCTTGAGCTTCAGCACTACAGTCTGCTCTTCCCGCCCATCCTGGACCATTTCCCAAAGTGCATTGACCGCAGCACTGGTCCTGCTGCCCAGCGGGGAGATGAAAGCCTTGCCGGAACTGAGCTTTTCCAGCCTGAAATCAGTACGCGAATCCAGCTCGAACAATTCCACGCGCGATTTCAGCAAATCGACAAAAGGCAGGAATAGCTGCCTGTTCAGCCCATTGAGATACAGATTGTCCGGCTTGACATTGGAGGTTGCGACCAGGGTGCAACCCAGATCGAAAAGGGCGCTGAACAGCCGCCCGAGAATCATCGCATCGGCAATGTCCGTAACGCTGAATTCGTCGAAACACAGCAGGCTGGCATTTGCCGCCAGTTCGCGCGCCACGACCGGAATCGGGTCCTTCTCGCGACTGACACCCTCGGCAAAACGCGCACGTTGCCGGTGAATCCGGCCATGCACATCCTGCATGAATTCATTGAAGTGTACGCGCCGCTTCCGTTCGACCGGCGCGCAATCGAAAAACAGGTCCATCAGCATGGATTTTCCACGCCCGACAGCGCCGTGAATGTAGAGCCCTTTTGGCGCTGACGCACCCTTGCGGGACCGGTTGAAGAACCATCCAAGGGAACTGGCTTTGTTTGAAAGGCTGCTTGCGGAGACCTGGAGACAAAGCTGGTCGAGCTTGTCAGCCAGCTCTGCCTGTGCACCGTCGCGTTCGATCACGCCAACATGCACGAGCTTTGCATAGGCGGAAGCAACGCACGCATGGCTGTCGCGCTTGTGTGCATCACCTGTCTTATCGCTGCCGGTCTGCGACTCGCTCATCTGTCCCCGGTGACATTACAAGGCAGCCACCCGGGAAAGGGCCCTAACGGGTGAATTGGATGGGCTTGCCGCTGTTGGTGGTGCCGTCGTAGCGCTCGCCGCCTGACGAGTAAAGAGAGGCTACATTGTTACCATTGCTGTCGACAAGAACGACCCGGTTGTCACGAACATCCCAGGCCGAGACCGCTGCCAGTTCTGGCGTATTGCAGCGTCGAGTCGCGGCACGATATCCACCGGACCATTTCGTGAAGGCCAGAATGATGCGGCATTCCGAATTGTCCGACGGGACAGTCCACGTTCCGGCCATGCCCTCACGCGATATGGATTCGCCAGACTGGGGCGGCGGCGCGGACTGCTGCACCTGGGAAGCGTTGGGATCAATACCGGCAATCTGGGTATTCTGCGCATTCGGGTCCACGACCTGGGGCTGGCCCGTAATGGGGTCAAGTTGCCCGCTCTGCACAGGCTCAAGCGGTGCAGAAGGCAATGGTGCCGGCGGCGCACCAGGATCCAATGCGGAAACCGAGCGGTTGCATCCGCTGGCCGCCAAAGACAAACCAAGTATCAAAATTGTAGCGACCGATGACCTTGAAGCCATTTGCGCCCTCCGTCGTGCCCCGATGTCCCCTTATGCCTGCCATTTGGGCCGACATTTGGGCACATATTCAACCGATATGGTAAATCAAAGCTGAATGAAACCTGAATGTTATCAGGTCCGGCGGAAGAAGCCCTGCTGCACCTGATCGAGAAAGCCGGAAAACAGCAGCTTGCCGATTTCATGGCAAATGCGATCCAGGGAATTGTGATAGGCCTGCAGCGTGCCGCTTTGTGCCGGATCGCTGATTTCCCACGCCAGTATCGACAGGCTTCCTCGCTCGATCAGCTGATCGTGTGCGAAGTGGATTTCAAGATCGACACACGGTCCACCCGACAGCCTGAAGACGCTATGTGGCTTGGGCTCCAGACCGTCATGCGGCAGGCCCCACTTGCGCAGCGCCTTCAATGCATGGCGATCCGGCGAGGCCGAGGGCCTTGTGCCAGCCGAAAAAGCGCGCCATCCGGTCATTCCGATCGCATTGAATGCCGCTTCCGCCATCAGGCTGCGCGCAGCATTGCGTTTGCCCACGAACAGAATGGATCTGGTTGCCAAAACGCTCTTTCCACGAAAATCCATACCGGCTCTCTGTCACGATCTGATTCGGCGCGCCATCGCGGCCCGCGTTTTCTCGAGGCCAGATAGTGAGCAAAAGCGACCGGCTCGTGACAGAGTCTTGGCAGTTGCGTGACGTCGGCAGAAAAATCAGCTGTCGTGCTGGATACCAGCATGCGCCTCGCTGCCCCACAATTGCTGAACACGGGCGTCACGCCCGCATCCCCTGCGGTAATAGGAATATCGGACAGGATTTTTCTTGTAGTAATCCTGGTGATATTCCTCGGCCACCGTGAATGTCGAGGCCGCCACGATTGGCGTCGCAATGGGCGCAGGCAACTTGCCCGAATCGTCGACTGCTTTCTTCGACGCTGTCGCCTGCTGCATCTGGACATCATCGAGCGTGAAGATTGCAGTCGTATAGGAATGGCCACGATCGCAGAACTGTCCGCCATCATCCGTCGGATCGACACTGCGCCAGAATATGTAGAGCAGCTCGGGATAGCTCACCACTGTATCGTCGAAAGTGATGCGAACCGCCTCCACATGGCCTGTATGGTTGCGGTAAGTCGGATTCTCCAGCGTTCCCCCGGTATAACCGGACTCGGCTGCCAGCACGCCATTCACATGCTCGAAATCCTTCTCGACGCACCAGAAGCAGCCGCCTGCAAAGATGGCGCTTTTCTCGCCAGCCCAGCTTGTCGGACTTCCTTGCACAAGGAACCCGAAGACAAGTGCCACAAGGCCGCTACCGATTTTTCCCGCGTTCATTAACCGCTCCATTTGCTAAACTGTCGTGGCTTATGAAACAGGGCCTGACAGCGCGCAAATCAATCGCAAACACAGCTGCGTGAAACGCAGCCTGCCCTCATTCGAGCGCGTCATATGCCGAAAGCGCTTCCGCACCGTAGATCATCGAGGGACCGCCGCCCATGTAGAGCGCAACCGCAATTGTCTCGATGACCTCTTCGCGCGTCGCGCCGAACTTCCTGGCAGCCTTTGCATGGAAGGCAAGACATCCATCGCAACGCGCGGTGATGCCGATTGCAAGCGCAATCAGTTCCTTCGTCCTGGAATCGAGGACGCCCGGAGAAATGGCGGCCCTGGCAAGTTCACCAAATCCCTTCGCCGCATCGGGCATGCTCTTGCGCAATTCAGCCATTCGCTGATTGGTCTGCTCGGTGAATTCAAGCCAGTCGGTCGCCGCCATGCTTTTCTCCTGAAAAAGTCTTTCCTCTTGCAGGCGGATGTATCCGGCATTGCGCTGTCCGTATTTGACCCGGATCAAGAATGGCACCTCTGCCGGTCAGGAACAGCGCGGCAAAGTTCATCTACGGTCCAGCGCTTCAACGCACAGGATGGTTGGCAGATGCCGGGCAATCTCGTTCCAGCTGTCGCCATTGTCGTCGCTCGCAAAAACAGAGCCGGTATTCGTACCAAAATAGATGCCCGCCCGTTCTGCCCTGTCGGTAGCCATCGCTTGGCGCAGAACCGTGAAGTAGCAGTTCTTCTGGGGCAGTCCATTACGCATTGGTTGCCAGTTCGAACCGCCGTCCCGGCTTCGCCAGACGGCAGCCGACGCCAGTGGCGGATACCTGCCTTGCGAATCGCCATTGAGCGGAATTACCCAGATCGTATCAGGGTCATGTGGATGAACCGCTATCGGAAAGCCGAACGTCGATGGCAGCCCCTCGGTGATGTCCTGCCAACTCCGCCCGCCATCCCCGCTGCGAAACACGCCGTGATGGTTCTGCTGGTAAAGCAGGTCGCTGCCCTTGCTGCACGCCCTTGCGATGTTGTGCACGCACAGGCCCGTTTGCCCGTCGCGTGGGGCCGCCGGATGATCGTGATGGTCGCAAACCTCGCCATTGGCCAGCCGATTGCGCCGCTCCCAGGTCTTGCCGCCATCCTCTGTGGCAAAGACGCCTGCCGAAGATATGCCAAGCCACAGCTTGTGAGGCGAATCCGGATCGGGAACGATCGTGTGCAACACAAGCCCCGCCGCACCCGCGATCCATTCCCCGCGGGTAGGATGGTCGTTGAAACCGCTGACGGCCGCCCAGTTCTCACCACCGTCCGAGCTTGAATAGAGCCTGCCCGGTTTGCCACCCGCCAGCAAACGGCCATGCGCGTATGCAAGCGACCAGATCGCGGAGACTTCGCCGTCGAAAGGAACATCGGGCGGAGTCCAGCCGAACATCTTCGCCATTTCAGGATCGTTGGCCGCCCACTCGTCAAGCTGCCCCTTCGAAAGTCTGGCGAGGCTCCAGCTTTCACCGTTATCGTTGGAACGCCACACGCCAGCGCCATGCCAGTCATTGCCGCCTGCTGCCCACAGCTTTCCGGTTTGCTGATCACCGATCACGTGGTTGATCGGCCAGCCGTCACAAAACGGTCCCCGCACTGCCCATTCGCCAGCGGGGCTTTCGCGCCCGATGATGAACGCGCCCTTGGTCGTACCAACGAGAATATTGAGGTCTGTCGCCATGTTTCCCTCCTGACGAGGGCCGGATATTAACACGGCTTCGAATAGGCTACACGCTTCGTTGCTGCAGCCCTCTGATTGCCACGAGGCGTCTACCGGACATGGCAAATCCGAAGCGGCGCGCGAGCTGAATCCGGGGGCTAGATCATACCCGGCGTTCGACCATCATCTTCTTGATTTCGGCGATTGCCTTTGCGGGATTGAGCCCCTTCGGGCAGGCTTGCGTGCAATTCATGATCGTGTGGCAGCGATAGAGCCGGAACGGATCCTCGAGATTGTCGAGCCGCTCACCGGTTGCTTCATCGCGAGAATCGATCAGCCAGCGATAGGCCTGCAGCAGGACCGCAGGTCCCAGGTAGCGGTCTCCGTTCCACCAGTAGGACGGGCACGAAGTCGAGCAGCAGGCGCAAAGGATGCACTCATACAGTCCGTCAAGCTTCTGCCTGTCCTCATGGCTTTGCAGCCACTCGCTCTGCGGCTCAGGCGATACCGTCTGCAGCCACGGCTCAATCGAACGATGCTGCGCATAGAACTGGGTCAGGTCCGGCACAAGGTCCTTGACCACCGGCATGTGCGGCAGGGGGTAGACCTTCACCGCACCGGCGATTTCGTCCATGCCTTTGGTGCAGGCAAGTGTGTTGGTGCCGTCGATATTCATCGCACATGAACCGCAAATCCCCTCGCGGCAGGAACGGCGCAATGTCAGCGTCGGGTCGACATTGTTCTTGATCCACAAGAGCGCATCGAGAACCATCGGCCCACAGTCATCCATATCGACATAATAGGTGTCGATATGTGGGTTTTCGCCATCATCCGGCGACCAGCGATAGATGCGGTACTCGCGCAGATTGGTTTTGCCCTGCGGCTTCGGCCAGGTCTTGCCAGGCTTGATCTGGGAGTTCTTTGGCAGTGCGAGTTCAACCATGGTCAGTCCTCAATACACCCGTGCCTTCGGCTTGATCTGTTCCAGCGAAATGCCTTCCGCAATCAGTTCGGTATGCACCGGACGGTAGGAAAGCTTGACCTTGCCCTTTTCATCGACCGTTGAAAGCGTGTGCTTGCGCCAGTTCTTGTCATCACGACTGGAGAAATCCTCGCGTGCATGCGCGCCCCGGCTTTCCTTGCGCGCTTCTGCGCCATGGACGGTTGTGATAGCGCAGGCCATCAGGTTTTCCAGCTCCAGTGTTTCCACCAGGTCGGAATTCCAGACCATCGAGCGGTCATGCACCTTGAGGTCACCCATTCCGCCCCAGATTTCCGATATCCGCTTGCAACCCTGCTTCAGGGTTTCCGCTGTACGGAACACCGCCGCATCTTCCTGCATGGCCTTCTGCATCTTCAGGCGCAGCTCTGCCGTTGGTGTGCCCTTGTCGGCATGGCGCAGCTGATCGAACCTGGCCATGATCTTGTCGCAGGCCTGTTCGCTGGGCTTGCGGATCGCCGCGTGGCGGTCAATGACCTGTCCCGCGCGAATGCCGGCTGCCCGGCCGAACACGACGAGATCGATGAGCGAATTGGAGCCCAGCCGGTTCGCACCGTGCACGGATGCGCAGCCTGCTTCGCCGACGGCCATCAGCCCAGGCGTTACGCAGTTCGGGTCTTTAGCTGTCGGGTTCAGCACTTCGCCCCAGTAGTTCGTCGGAATGCCACCCATATTGTAGTGGACCGTCGGGAGCACCGGTATCGGCTGGCGCGTGACATCGACACCGGCAAAAATCTTCGCGCTTTCAGAAATGCCTGGCAGGCGCTCGTGAAGGACCGCTGGATCGAGGTGATCGAGATGCAGGTAGATATGATCCTTGGTCGGCCCGACGCCGCGCCCTTCGCGAATTTCCATTGTCATGCAGCGCGAAACCACATCGCGCGACGCAAGATCCTTTGCCGAGGGTGCATAACGCTCCATGAAGCGCTCGCCTTCCGAGTTGACCAGATAACCGCCTTCTCCGCGTGCGCCTTCCGTGATCAGGCAACCCGCGCCGTAAATGCCGGTTGGGTGGAACTGCACGAATTCCATGTCCTGCAAAGGCAGGCCCGCGCGGGCAATCATGCCGTTGCCATCGCCCGTGCAGGTATGCGCTGACGTGGCCGAGAAATAGGCGCGGCCATAGCCGCCCGTCGCCAGTACCACCATCTTCGCGTTGAAGCGGTGAATGGTGCCGTCATCAAGGTTCCACGCAATGATCCCCGTGCACACGCCGTCATCTGACATGATCAGGTCAATGGCGAAATACTCGATGTAGAACTCGGCATTGTGGCGCAGTGACTGGCCATAGAGTGTGTGGAGGATCGCGTGGCCGGTGCGGTCGGCGGCAGCGCATGTGCGCTGTACCGGCGGACCGTCACCAAAATTCTGCATGTGTCCGCCGAAGGGACGCTGGTAGATCTTGCCTTCCTCGGTCCGCGAGAACGGCACGCCGTAATGCTCGAGTTCGTAAACCGCCTTCGGCGCTTCCATGGCGAGGTATTGCATCGCATCGACATCGCCGAGCCAGTCCGACCCCTTGACGGTGTCGTACATATGCCACTGCCAGGAGTCCGGCCCCATGTTCGACAGCGACGCGGCAATTCCGCCCTGTGCTGCAACGGTATGCGAGCGCGTCGGAAAGACCTTGGTCACGCAGGCGGTTTTGAGTCCCTGTTCAGCCATGCCAAGCGTTGCCCGCAGGCCGGAACCGCCTGCTCCCACCACGACCACATCGTGCCAGTGGTCGACATATTCGTAAGCGCGTCCATTTGCTGCCATGCGGTCAGCCTCCAAATGCAAGCTTGAGGATCGCAAAAATGCCGGTAACGGCGATCGCGAACGTGAAAAACGTATTCAGCATCAAAAGAAGGAACTTGGTTCCCTCGGCGTGGACATAGTCCTCGATCACAACCTGCATTCCCAGGCGCATATGGATCGTCATGGAAAGAACCGTGAGGATCGTTCCGATTGCCACAAGTGGCGATGACAGCAAGCTTGCGGCCTGGGCGTGATCGGCCCCCGCAAGCGAAATGATCAGCCAGACCAGAAAGAGCGTCAGCGGCACATTTGCCAGACCGCTCAGACGCTGGTGCCAGAAATGTGTCGTGCCCTCTTTTGCCGATCCAAGGCCCCTGACCTTACCAAGCGGTGTGCGCATGTTCATGTTCAAGCCCTCCTAGCGGACCGTATAGAAGATGATCCAGACCAGGACCGTCAGGCTGAGGGAACCGCCAAGCGTTGCCCATGCAAGCCGCGTCGACGTGTGTTTGTCGAACCAGTGCCCCATGTCCCAGATGAAATGGCGAATGCCGCCAAGCATGTGATGCATCAGCGCCCAGGTGAAGCCGAACAGGATCGCTCTTCCCAACAGGGACGAAAAAATGCCGCTCACCCATCCGAAATAGGCTGGGCCACTTGCAGCAGCCACAAGCCACCAGACCAGCAACAGTGTGCCCATGTAGAGCGCCACCCCGGTAAGGCGGTGCAGGATCGACATGACCATCGTGGGTATCGGCTTGTAAATCTGAAGATGTGGCGACAGGGGCCGCGCGGAACCCGTCCTGGCCTTTGCTTCGCTCATGTGACTCTCTTCCCGCTGGTCCAGCCCGCAAGGGCCTGTGTTGGAACAGTGCTTCATCAGCCATCGCACTGCAGCATGGCGACGTTTTAGAGCCTGTTTGCGCCGTCGTCAAAGCAACTAATGGCTAATTTCCAATAAGATCGATTAGAAAACCGCGCTTCGGCCCCAACCCTCGGCCTCAGTTGTCGAACCGCAGAACGAAACTCGTCCAATCCGCCGGGGCGGCGACAGCCTCGAACACCTTCCGTCCCATGTCCGGCATGCGCGGTGCATTGAGCATCAGCTTCGACCAGCCACGTGCCGAGGCCTGATCGGCGAGTACATCAACCAGGGCTTTGGCTATTCCCTTCCCGCGATGGTCATGATGGACGAACAGGTGATCGCACTGGCCCGCCCGCATCCCGGAGACGGGCTCGGGCAGATCATAATAGATAATGAACCCCACCAGGACGCCGTCCAGTCTGGCACCCAGAAATTCCGCCGCACGATCCTGCAATAGCTGTTCGGCATAATATTGGTCTGGTTGGCGCGGAGCACCACGTTTGAGGGCCTGTCCATAGGCCGCGATCAGGGGAGCCAGTTCGAGCGCATCCTTGAGGCGCAGAACCGAGATCTCGATATTGTGCTGGATAGTGTCCATGCTCACATCCTGAGTTTGGGTTGACTCCCTTCCCCGGTAGCACGATACCGGCTTGGGACAACAGGCCTGATTTGATCAACAACAGCTGTAACTGCTTCGACAAACCCAATCCCGACAGGGCAACCGTGGAATAGCTTTCGTGCTGCAAGTTCTTTCGACTGTCCTGCCGGTGTTCCTGCTTCTGGCCTGTGGCTATGCCGGAGCGAAAAGCGGCTACCTGAAGTCCGATACGGCCGAGGCGCTCAGCAGTTTTGCCGTTCGGCTCGCCGTACCGGCGCTGCTCTTCAGAGCCATGTACAAGCTCGATCTCGCCCAGGCCTTTCATCCGTTTCTGCTGATTGCATTCTATACCGGCGTATTCTCCTGCTTCGTGCTAGGCATCGTCCTGTCACGGACAGTTTGGGGAAAACGCCCGGGCGAAGCGGTTTCCATCGGCTTCACCGTGATGTTTTCAAACACGGTACTGCTGGGTCTGCCCATCATGGAACGTGCTTATGGTCCTCTTTCTCTGACGCCGGTCTATGGAATTGTCGCGCTGCACGCACCGTCGCTATACATCGTCGGCATGATCACGATGGAACTGTCGAGGCGGGATGGGCGCCCGCTTATGCAGACGCTGGCCACAGCGGGAAGGTCCATCCTGACCAACAGCCTGATGGTTGGTATACTCGCCGGGTTGGCAGTGAACCTCGCCGGACTGATCCTGCCCGAGCCGATAGAGGCTGCCGTCTCCATGCTGGCCGCTGCCGCCATCCCGGCAGCACTGGTCGGCATCGGCAGCAGCCTCACGCGCTACTCACCACGCACGGAACCTGCTGCAAGCCTGATGGTGGCAACCCTGTCCCTTGTCGTCCACCCGGCTATAGCCTTTGTCCTTGCATATTTTTTGTTTGCGCTGCCGCCCGAATATGTGCGCGCGGCAGTCATAGTAGCCGCCATGCCGCCTGGCATGAACGGTTATGTCTTTGCGCTCATGTATGATCGTGCGGTGGGCCTGGCAGCAACCTCGCTGCTGATTTCAACCGTCCTGTCCGTTTTCACGATATCCTGCTGGCTAGCCATTCTCGGCGCACTTCTTTGAATCAGAACTTCGTGCCGAAGGCCTCGCGGTTCTGCCAGCGTGTCAGCAGCTCTTCGGATGGACGCAGGAACTCGCCATGTACCACCGTCTGGTTTCGGCCCTTCTGCTTCGCCATGTACAACGCACGGTCCGCGCGGCCCATCGCCTCGAAGATCGCATTCTCGTGTGAAGCCGCGGGATTGTAGGCAGCGATACCCATGCTCACGGTAGGCGTCTCGCTGCCACCAAATCCCATGTCCCGCTTCATGAATGTCTTGCGCACCCTCTCGGCCCAGGCATTGGCGTCCCTTGCATCAGAAGCCCACAACAGTACGCAGAATTCCTCGCCGCCAACACGCGCGACACGGTCGGTCCCGCGCACGGATTCGCGCAACAGGCGGGAAAGTGAAACGATCACCTTGTCACCGGCACTGTGACCCAGCTTGTCATTGATGACCTTGAAATGATCGATGTCGCACATCACGACGGTCAGATCGGAGCTGGTCCTGCGCGCCATTTCCGTCAAACGCTCTGCCGCATCTTCCAGCCCGCGTCGGTTCAAGGCGCCAGAAAGCGGATCGGTCATGCTCGCCTGGCGATGAGCCTCGAGCATGTCACGAATGACAACCATTTGCAGCAGGCCTGCAACACTTAGAAGTACCACGGCAAATACTACCAGTGTGACCACCGCATACTGCGTGTTCAGAAATTCCTGCGCTTTCCCGCCCATGCCGCCAGTGAGAAAGGCAATAACCGGTCGTGACATGAATTGCAGCGCGGCGATTACTAGCGCCACGAACAGGAATTTCTCAAGCCTTCCGACCCGCCAGACCTGGAAGACGAGAGCCGCCGACAGCAACATCATGATGAAATAGGGCAACTGGTAGAGCGCCATGCGCTCGATCGAATTGCGCGGCCACTCAAGAATGAACAGGTTGAGGATGAAAGAAAGAACGAGAATGCTGATTATGAGCCGACGCGCAACGCGAAGCCTGTATTGCAGCGACAGTCCGACTGCCAGGCACGCCAGACCGGCCAGGAAGCCGGCAAAGATCAGAAACCGCGCCAGCCTCGTATCATCAAGAAATGGAATGATGAATTCGATAACCGGGTTGGTCAGCGGAAACAGGAAGGCTGCCACGAACCAAGGTGTGGAAATACGCGTGCGATCCTGAAAATAAGCAAACGCAAACACGGTCGTCAGGCTGATCCCGACCAGCGCATTCACGATCATCAGTCCTGCTGCTGCGCCCAAGACTCACCCCTGCGAGAATATTGCCCGCAAGGATTGCAAAACATGGTTAACAAATGCTTTTGACCGAGCCGAAGACGACCGTTTCGTAACTAGGCCTGGTCCAACTCGCGCACGTCGACAAACCGCCCGGCAATCGCAGCCGCTGCAGCCATAGCCGGTGAGACGAGGTGAGTCCGGCCCTTGTAACCCTGGCGTCCCTCGAAATTGCGGTTCGAGGTCGAGGCGCACCGCTCTTCAGGCTTCAGCCGGTCATCATTCATGGCGAGGCACATGGAACATCCTGGCTCACGCCAGTCGAACCCGGCTTCGATGAAGATCTTGTCTAGGCCCTCTGCCTCGGCCTGCTGTTTGACGAGCCCCGAGCCCGGAACGATCATGGCGTTGACGCGATCCGATACCTTGCGTCCCTGCGAAACGGCAGCTGCCGCCCGGAGATCCTCGATCCTGCCGTTTGTGCAGGAACCGATGAAGACGCGGTCAATGCCGATATCCGTGATCTTGGTTCCCGGTTGCAGCCCCATATATTCAAGGGCGCGCCACTTGGAAGCGCGCTTGTTCTCGTCGGCAATATCGTCGGGATTGGGGACTACGCCCGTCACCGAGACAACATCTTCCGGCGAAGAACCCCACGACACGATTGGCGGCAGGTTGGCTGCATCAAGTGTCACGATCTTGTCGAAATGCGCGCCTTCATCCGTCTGCAGGGTTTTCCAGTACGCAACGGCGCGCTCGAAATCCGCACCCTTGGGTGCCTTGGGCTTGTCCATGATATAGGCGAACGTCTTTTCATCAGGTGCGATAAGCCCTGCACGCGCGCCACCCTCGATGGTCATGTTGCAGACCGTCATGCGCCCTTCCATCGACAGGCTGCGAATTGCTTCGCCGGCAAACTCGATCACGTGCCCGGTGCCGCCAGCGGTTCCAATTTCGCCGATGATTGCCAGAATGATGTCTTTCGCCGTCACACCCGCAGGCAACAGGCCATCGACCCGAACCAGCATGTTGCGGGCCTTCTTTTGCAGCAGGGTCTGCGTGGCCAGCACATGCTCGACTTCCGAGGTTCCAATGCCGTGCGCCAGCGCCCCGAAGGCGCCATGCGTGGACGTGTGGCTGTCACCGCAAACGATCGTCATGCCCGGCAGGGTGAAACCCTGCTCCGGCCCGATGATATGCACGATACCCTGCCTCAGATCGCGTTCGGAATAATACTCTATCTCGAATTCGGCGGCATTGGCGGCAAGCGCCTCCACCTGGATTCGGCTTTCCTCGTTCTTGATGCCCTGCGCACGATCCTTTGAAGTCGGAACGTTGTGATCGACGACCGCCAGCGTGCGCTCGGGATGACGTACCTTGCGCTTAGTCATGCGCAAACCTTCGAAGGCCTGCGGGCTGGTCACCTCATGCACAAGATGCCGGTCGATATACAGAATCGATGTCCCGTCGTCGGCCATTGCCACCACGTGATCGTCCCAGATCTTGTCATAAAGGGTCTTGGGCTGGTTTTGCGCCATTGTCGAATTCCATAAAATTTGGGGGCCTTCGCTTCGTGCGATCATCTACGCATGCAGACCCGCGAGGTCAAGTTGTGCAAATTCCTGCAATCCATTGAATCGGGTCGAAGCCGCAGTCATATGTGTATGTGCAAGTCGATCTGGGCCCGGGCTGCCGCAATGGCGTTGAAGACGCGGCCTACCGCCCCCTGACCTTGGCAAGTGCTTCGCTCAGGATCTTGTCCCGACCATAGACATCTTCGCGAAAATTGACCGACCCATCCTTGTTGACGAACGCGGTCAGGTACACGATGTGCACTGGTATCTGGCTTTTCAGTTTGACCACCGTGTTCTTACCTGTACCCACCACAGCGTCGATCTTGCCGCGCGACCAGCCTTCAGGACCGAGCAGAATTTCCGCCATCTTCAGCGGATCCTTCAGCCGCAGGCAGCCATGGCTGAAATAGCGTTGGGACGCGTCGAACTTGGACTTGGCAGGCGTGTCATGCATGTAGACGTTGAAGTCGTTCGGGAACATGAACTTCACCCGACCAAGCGCATTGCCGGGGCCCGGCTCCTGGCGAAGCGTGAAGGGGAAATTCCCCTTGCCATAACTCGACCAGTTGACGGCACTGGCGCTGATCTTGCCCCCGCCTGAAAAGACGGAAATATTCTGCGATGCCAGCACGTTGGGGTTCTTGCGCAGCTTGGGCAGATATTCGTTGACCGCGATGGATGGCGGCACACCCCAATATGGATTGAGTTCCACATATTCCATCACATCGGAAAAGACAGGCGTGCGGTGGTAGGGCTGGCCAACCTGGATTACTTCCGCATGGACGGTCTTGTCATCCCGGACAACCTTGACCACCTGGTCAGCCAGGTTGGCAAAGATGTGATAGCGGCCGAAATCGTTCTGCATCCAGCGATTGCGCTCGAGGTTGAGCTCCATGGTGCGGATGCGGTCAGCCACCGGTACATTCATCGCACTGATAGTCTGCTTGCCAATCGTGCCTACAGATTCAAGTCCCATGTTTTCCTGAAAGCGGATCACCGCCTTGGCAAGGTTCTGGTCATAGCTGTTGCCGCTGCCCTGCGCGCTCAGGGTTCCCGCTTCCAGCATCCGCTTGCGGATGGCGGGGATACGGGCGTCAACCGCACCCGGTTTCAGCACGGGGCCGTCGGCGATTTTCGAGAATCCGCCATTGGCCTCGATACGGCGATAGAAAGCCAGCGCCTGACGCAGACGTTCATAACGTGGCGTATGGGGTGCAAGCAGGCGGACATAGGCCTTGATTGACCGCGTCTTGCGCAGGTTTGACAGCACCGTATCCGCCGAGATTGCAGAGGGATAAATCAGGATTTCCCGGTTTACGGCACGTGGATCCAGGCGACCTGAATGCATGTGCTGCGCATACGAAACCGCCGCAGTGCTGAGATGGACCTCCAGATCGGCAAGGCCCGAGGCATCCGTCGTGCCGAGTTTCTGGAACAGTGCCATGGCATCATAATCTTCCGGATGAAGCCCGTCCTCATAGGAAAGATTGAGCGCATCGACCATGATCTCGGCATTGCGCGTCGGCCTGTTTCCCTCGATCCACACTGGCTTGTAAGCGGTCTTGGCATAATGCTCGTCAATGCTCATCAGTCGCTTGCGAAGCGATTCAGATTTGGTTCCAGCAATCGCCTTTGCCAATTCGGCCTTGATGCCGACTCCGAGAAACTGCGCCTGCGCCGGTACGGCAGCCAGCAACAGCATGACAATCGAAAGTATCCTGACGAGGAACATTTGCGCCATGTTTCACACCTGAATTTCACGTCCGGCTTGCAAAGTTCGGACTCTAACCCCTGATTCCAGTTTAACAGGGATTTCAGTTGGGAAAAGGCCTGCTACTGTTGCCGCGCAACGTATCTGCCCGTCTCATGCGCCGCTCAAGCCTGCGCAACAGCAGCGAAAGGCCAATTGTGAGTATGAGATAAATGTAGGCGACGACGGAGTAGGTCTCGAAAAACCGGAATGATCCCGAAGCGTAAACCTTGCCCATCTGTGTCAGATCCGCCACGCCAAGCACCGATACGAGCGAGGAATCCTTCACCATTGCCACAAAGTCGTTTCCCAGCGGCGGGAGGATCGTGCGCACGGCCTGTGGCAGGATGATCAGCCGGAAACGCTGGAACCGCGACAGGCCGAGCGCCTTGGCCGCTTCGATCTGACCTTTCTCGACCGACTGGATACCGGCCCTGAACACTTCAGCCACGAAAGCGGAATAGCCAACCGTGAGCGCCATGACTGCCCGCCACAAGAGCGGGAAGTCGCGCACTGTCATTTCCTTGACCAGACCGGCCATCTGCAATGGCCCGCTTAGCCAGTTGAAGGCGACAACGAATGCCGGGGCTGCAACAAAGGCTATGTAGAATAGCAACACCAGGATTGGCACACCCCGGATGATCTCGACATAGAAGCGCGATACCTGACGCAGTACTACCGACCCCGACAGAGCCATGACCGCAAGCAGGAGCCCGATCGCTGAAGCCAGCGTGAATGCCGTCAGCGTGACGAAGACGGTAATGCCGATGCCCCTGGAAACGATCGTCAGTATCTGGCTGTAAAGGTCATTCGTCGCAATGACGCCGGCGATCAGCAGACCCGCAGCAACTGCGGCAGCCAGCCACCAGGGAAATTCGGTTTCCTCGTCGTTGCCGCCCGTAATCATATGGTGATCATGGCGCTGTCATCAGGTCCGCACGACAAGGCACCGCCTCGTGAACTCACGCCACGAAACGATGCATTGCCGTGTTTCTGCCTGCGTCTCACTCACCGAACTTGTAGTCGAGGAACCACTTCTTGTTCAGCGCATCGATGGTGCCGTCTGCCTTCATGGATGCAATCGCTGCGTTGATCGGCGCCACCAGGTCCGAGCCCTTGGTGAAGATGAAACCGAAATCTTCTGTGCCCAGCGCGTCGCCGACCAGCTTGAGGCCGCCATTGGAGGCCTCGACATAGCCCTTGCCAGCCGTACCGTCCGTGAGGACGACGTCGACATCGCCGGCCTTCAGCGCCTGGACAGTTGCACCGAATGTCTCGAAGAGCTTGATGCGCGGGTTCTGCTCGTTTCCGTCCAGCACTTCATAGACGGCAACATAAAAAGGGGTAGTTCCCGGCTGTGCGCCTACCAGGCCGCTTTCAAGCGCTGAAAAACTCTTTGCATCGGCAAATCGAGCCTCATCGCCACGCACCAGCATGAACATTTCCGAGCGCATGTAGGCATCGGAGAAATCGACTTTCTCCATGCGCTCCTCCTTGATCGTGATTCCGGTCATGCCGACATTGTATTGCCCGTCGGAAACCGCCTGGATCATCGCATCCCAGCTGGTGTTCTGATACTCGACCTTGAAATTGAGGCGTTTTGCGATTTCGTTCATCGCATCATATTCCCAGCCGATCTGATCGCCGGATTTCGGGTCGATGAACTGCAGGGGCGGATAGGCGTTCTCGGTCACCACAACCACGCTCTTGCCGCCCAGGTCAGGCAGGTCGGCAGCCTGGGATGCAAAACCCGCAGCGAGCGCCAGGGCTACGCCGCCAGCCAGACCAATCAGATACTTCGAAAAAGACATTGTGAACCTCCTTGCACGGGCCATTCCGGTGCCTGAGCGAGACTGTCACAATTCACGCCGACAATTCAAGCGGCGGGCAGGCTTGTTTCTGCTGATGAGCAAAGTCCTGCTCGTCGCGGAACCCGACAGCAGAAACAGAAACGGCCCGCACGAGGTGCAGGCCGCCACATGTCGGAAAACCGAGGATTATTCGCTGGCTGCTTCACCCGCAGCGGCTGCATTTGCAGCGTCTTCTGCTGCCTTTTCAGCTGCAAGCGCTTCTGCTGCAGCAATCTTTTCTGCTTCGATGCGGACCTTTTCGGCTGCTGCTGCCTGGCGATCGGCCTCGTTGAGCTTCTTCGCGCGCACGCCGGTGTTCTCGGAAATGCGGGCTGACTTGCCGCGCCGGTCACGCAGGTAATAAAGCTTCGCGCGACGAACACGGCCACGACGTACAACCTCTACGCCTTCCACCATTGGTGAGAAGACCGGGAACACGCGTTCCACGCCTTCACCGTAGGAAATCTTGCGCACGGTGAAATTCTCGTTCAGGCCACCGCCCGAGCGGGCAATGCAGACGCCTTCATAGGCCTGTACACGCGTACGATTGCCTTCCGTGACACGCACCATCACGCGAACGGTGTCGCCGGGTTCGAAATCGGGAAGCGTGCGCTTTGCGGCAATGGCCGCTGCCTGTTCGGCTTCGAGCTGCTGGATGATATTCATCGACATTTACCTTTGTTTTTCGTTGCCCGCCAGTTTTGCCGAATGCGGCTCTTTGCGTGGCACCCTTGTTCTTGTTCAAAAGGCAAGAGCGACCAAAACCGGTTTGGCGAGGCAATTCCTGCTTCTGCAAGCCCTGCCATGCCCGCCCCGGATGGTTTTTCACCCGGTCGATTGCTCTAAAGTTTCCGGATTGTCGGAAATTTGGGGGGTCTATAGGGGAAAACTGCGCAATTGGCAACGACCTGCACGCCAAAATCCGCTCCATTCGCCATGTGTATCTGCCAATTCTTGTCGAAGGGGCACCTGTTGAAAACAGGTTGGCAGGGATTCCGGCCACGGCACACGCAACATCTGCTTTTCGTGCTGCATCCGCTCAGCGCCAACCCTATTTCAGCAGATCAGGCCGCCTTTTCCTCGTCAGTTGCTCGGCTTGCGCCCTGCGCCATTTCTCCACCTTGCCATGATCGCCCGACGTAAGGACCTCGGGAATGGTTCGACCTTCCCACTCGGCGGGACGGGTATAGTGGGGATGTTCCAGCATGCCTGTCTCGAAGCTTTCATGGTCGCCGGACTGATCATTGCCCATGACACCCGGCAACAAGCGCACCACTGCATCAAGCAGCACCAGCGCTGCGGGCTCACCACCCGAAAGCACATAGTCGCCAATCGAGACTTCCTGCAGGTCCCGACCCTCGATCACCCGCTCGTCCACCCCTTCAAACCGCCCGCAAACGATCACCACGCCTTCTGCCGCAGCCAGTTCGCGCACCATGGCCTGGTCCAGCCGCCTTCCGCGCGGGCTCATCAGCAGGCGTGGACGCTTGTCCTGCGCAACGCAGTCAATCGCCTCGCCCAGCACATCAGGTCTGAGCACCATTCCAGCACCTCCCCCAGCGGGTGTGTCATCGACATTGCGGTGGCGACCTTTGCCGAAGTCGCGAAGTGCGACCGTCTCCAGCGCCCATACGCCTTCGTCGAGTGCCTTCCCGGCAAGGGAAACGCCAAGCGGCCCGGGAAACATTTCAGGATAAAGGGTAATGACGCTCGCCCTGAAGCTCATGGCTCGCCGTCTCGAACAATGATCTCCGGCGGCCTTGAAATCTCCACATGCCCTGCACTGATATCCACGCCGGGAACATTGGCGCGGGTGAAGGCAAGCATGTAGGTTGCACCCGAGACCGGCCTTATCTCCAGCAAGTCACCGGCACCGAAATTGTGAACCGCGACAATGCGCCCGCTGGCTTCGCCATTTTCGCGTACTTCCAGCCCGACAAGATCGCTCAGGTAATATTCATCCTCATCGTCGGGCGCAGGCAATTCCGCGCGGTTGATGATCAGGTCTATTCCATTGAGCGCCTCAGCCTGCTCGCGTGACGTAACGCCTGCTACCGTGGCAATCAGCATGTGCCCTTGCGGGCGCAGGGACTTGATCTCCACCGCGCGCCCATCCGCCATTCGCAATGTCCGGAATTCACTCACCGAGAACGGGTCTTCCGCATGGCTCTTGAGGCGCACTTCGCCTTTCACACCATGGGGTGCACCGAATCTGGCAACTACCAGAGTGCCCGGCTGAGTACCGGATGCAGAACCGGGCTTGCTATCTTTTACCATGACAGTTTCCCACAAAGAATAAGGGCAGCGCCTGCGCTGCCCTTCTTTTCAGCCCGTTTCCCCGTTCATGCAACAGGTCAGGCTTGTGTAATTCACTCGGCTGAAGCTTCAGCTTCGGCTGGCGCTTCGCTTTCAGCTGGAGCTTTCGCTGCTTCAGCAGCCGCTGCTGCAGCTTCCTCGGCCTTGGCTGCTGCTTCGGCAAGACGCTCCTGCGCCTTCTTGCCTGGCTTGGCCTTGAGCGGGTTGCTGCGCGCTTCACGCTTCAACAGGCCGGCCGCATCGAGAAAACGCGACACGCGATCAGTCGGCAGTGCGCCAACCGAAAGCCAGTGCTGGGCGCGTTCGGAATTCAGCACGACGCGATCGCCTTCCTTGGGCAGCATCGGATTGTAGGTGCCGAGCTTTTCGATGAAACGACCATCGCGCGGGCTGCGTACGTCGGCAACCACGATGGAATAGAACGGACGCTTCTTGGAACCGCCGCGTGCAAGACGAAGTTTGAGTGCCATTTTTCAATTCTCCTTTGATGGCGTTGGACGCGTCAGTTGCGCGCCTGTTCATGATGACGGATCACTTCCCTGATAATGAAATTCAGAAGTTTCTCCGCAAAATCCGGGTCGAGATTCGATTCCGACGCAAGGCGCCTGAGCCGCTCGACCTGTCTCTTTTCCCGCTCCGGATCTGCCGGAGGTAGATCTGCCCTTGCCTTGAGTTCTCCCACCGCCTTGGTGATACGGAACCGCTCGGCAAGAATGTGAATGAGCGCGGCATCGAGATTGTCGATCGAAGCCCTGTAGCCGCCAAGTTCCATCACTGCGTCTGGTGCCATGGTACCCCTCACTTCTTCTTGCCAAATCCGGGCAAGCCGCCCAAACCGCCCGGTAATCCGCCGGGCAGCCCTTTTGGCAATCCGCCCGGTAATTTCGGCATGCCGCCGCCCATTCCCATTTCGCGGGCCATGCGTTCCATTTCGGCCGGATCCATCCTGGACATGTCGGGCATGCCGCCGCCCATCATCTTGCCCATCAGGCCGCCACCGCCCATCATGCTGCCAAGCAGTCCGCCCTTCTGGCGGCCCATCTTCTTCATCATGTCGGCCATCTGAAGATGCATCTTCAGCAGCTTGTTGATTTCCTGGACATTCGTTCCGGAACCAGATGCCACACGCTGTTTGCGCTTGGCATTGAGTATCTTGGGATTGCGACGCTCAACACGGGTCATCGAGGAAATGATGGCCTGCTGGCGCTTGAAGAGGCTGTCATCGAGACCAGCTGCCTCGATCTGTCTCTTCATCTTGCCGATGCCAGGCAGCATTCCCAGAATGCCGCCCATGCCGCCCAGATTCTGCATCTGCACAAGCTGCTCGGACAGATCGTTCAGATCGAACTCGCCCTTCTGCATGCGCTTGGCAATGGCTGCGGCCTTTTCCGCATCAATGGTCTGCGCCGCCTTTTCCACCAGCGAGACGATGTCGCCCATGCCCAGAATTCGGTCGGCTATGCGCGCCGGGTGGAAATCTTCCAGCGCATCCATCTTCTCGCCGGTGCCGATGAGCTTGATCGGCTTACCGGTGACTGCCCGCATCGAGAGCGCTGCACCACCGCGTCCATCTCCATCGATACGCGTCAGCACAATGCCGGTGATGCCAACGCGGCTGTCGAAGTTCTGCGCCAGATTGACCGCGTCCTGACCGGTCAGAGAATCGGCCACAAGCAGAATTTCATGCGGATTGGACTTGGCCTTGATGTCGGCCATCTCCGCCATCAGGGGTTCGTCGATATGGGTACGGCCCGCTGTGTCCAGGATAAGGACATCATACCCGCCCAGTTTTGCCGCCTGCATTGCCCGACCGGCAATCTCCACCGGAGACTGGCCTGCAACGATTGGCAGGGTTGGCGTTGATGTCTGCTCGCCAAGCTGGCGAAGCTGCTCCTGAGCTGCCGGCCGGCGCACATCGAGCGAGGCCATCAGGACCTTGGCACGATTGCGTTCGGCAAGGCGCTTGGCGATCTTGGCCGATGTTGTCGTCTTGCCAGAGCCCTGCAGGCCCACCATCATGATCACGACAGGCGCGGGCGCGTTGAGGTCAATCGGCTGGGCGTCCGATCCCAGTGTGGCGATCAGCTCGTCATGGACGATCTTCACCACCATCTGGCCGGGCGTCACGGACTTCACGACTTCCGCACCGACTGCCTGTTCGCGAACGCGGTCCGTGAAGTCCCGCACCACATCCAGCGCCACATCGGCTTCGATGAGCGCGCGACGAACTTCCCGCAGGGCCGACTGAACATCCTTGTCGGAAAGCGCACCACGACGGGTAAGCCCGTCAAAGATGCCGCTCAGTCGTTCTGACAGTGATTCAAACATCGTAACCTGTTTCCCCGAATTTCCACTCGGTTCGGTTTCCACCGCAAGGACAATCTTGCTGCCTGCAACAAAAGCGGTATGCCAAACGGTTTTTGCACCCGAGGGCGCATCGCGCTGTCGGGTGTTGACCTCCGGATTGCCTTGCAAGAAAGTTCCGGTCGGCTGGTCGGCCTCGATCTCGTTGCAGAGATTGGGCGGATAAACCCCAAACCATTGCGAAAGTCAAGTTTGCCTGGTCCAGTTATGGTCCAGACATGGCCCATGACTGGTCATGGGCTGTTTCCGATCGCGATTGAACCGTGCCTGATCAGACCTTGTGCACGCCTTGTGCTGCGATGGCAGTCAGTTCGAAGCGGGCAGCAGCAACCGGAACAGCCATGCCCGCAATTTTGGCGGAATGGCATAGGCGAGCTTCTTGGCTAGAGGCCGCAGGAAATCGAGCCACACACGATTGTGGATGGTTCCACGCAACGTCAGCGGCATGACATGATCATGGACTGGCGTCGCCTCCCTGGCCCAGGTGAATTTGTAGCGGGCTGCGGGGATCATGAAGTCGGCACAATCCAGGCCTTCCGCATGGCAGGCCTCCAGGATGCAGCCCAGATGCATCTTGCCCGGGCTTGATTCCTCGAGCGCGTTATCCCATCCGGCCATGAAGGCATAGTAGCGGCCCTTGTGGATGAAACCCCACTGGTCCGCAATCGGCTTGTCACCGTGGCGCAGGCTGAAGGCGACCGTGTCGACACCGCTTTGAGCCTGGTCCTTGAAACGGGCAACAAATTCGCCGAACCCGGTATCGCGGAAGGCCCGCGAGGTCAGGCCCTGGCGTTCAAGCCAGGCTTCACGTCCTTCAAAGGAACGGTCGATCACGCCGGCAAGGCCCGCGCCTTCGTGCGCCACTTCATGGCTGACGGGCGCATCGCGCTCCAGACGGTTGCGCGCGTTGCGCATGTTCTTGCGCGTTTTGGCATTGATGGATTTTTGATAATCTTCAAATGACGGCCAGTCGGACAATTGCACATAGGGTGCTGCGTCCTTCTCGCCAGAAACCGGCACAGTCCCTTCGATGGCCTGCGCCAGGACACTGTCCGCGCGGACCTGTCCGAAATGAAGATAGTCGGCACCCCGACTGCGCATGACCGGCAACATCGCCTTGAAAGCGGCCCTGGGTGACACAGAGCGCGAAACAAGCATGTCGGTGTATTGCTGGAAGGGTTCGCTCATGCCCGTAAGGACACGGATACCCTGATTCATCCGGATCGCCAGCGGAAGGATCGCAACCGGCTGGCCGTCTCGCGAAACCACGAATACCTCGAAGGTCTCTTCATTGCGTTCTGCCGCATGGCGGGCGAAATTCATGCACCAGTCAAACGACTGGAACAGGCAAGGCGTGGGCGTTGCCGCTTCAAGCATCCGCCAGTCCGCCTCATGGGAAGCGATCTCCGCCAGGCTGCCAAGTACCTTGACTGCGAGCTTGCCTTGCGCAGCCGTCACGGCCACAGGCTCTTTGCGCGCAAGCCCATCCGCGAGCACTGCATCTGTTCTGGCAAGAGGCTCCATCCTGCCGCCCCTCATTTCCGCAACATGTAGGGTTCAATGTCGCGCACACAGTCCGGAGCATCCGGATCAACCCGGAAGTCGATTTGATAGGGTTTGCTCGCCGATTTGCGAATGCCCGAGAATTTCACTCCGGCTGCCAGCGCCAGTTTCGCATAGAGCATTGCCCCAGAGGTCTGGCGTTGCAACTCGCTGAAACCGGCTTTGCGCAGCAAACCATTCGCATAGTTCACGCCATAGGCGTTTCGGATGCTGTTCGTGTAATGCTCCGTCGTCACCGAGACATTCACGCAATCATGATTCTCGACGCGGTGCGGGCAGTTGAGCGGCCAGTGAAGCATCCAGCCCGGCTCCAGGTCATAGACCATCGCGCATTCGTCAAACCAGTCATGGAAGGGCATATCGGTTTCGTGGAACTCGCCAATGATCAGCTTTTCCAGGGCTGACTGGCTCATGAAGGGCTCGTTTGCCGGGTAGACCCAGACCCGCTTCCTGCCGCGAATCTGCCAAAGCATCTGCCCAGGCACATCGCAATGATAGGGAACATAGACATTTGGTGAGGAAATTAGGATTGTTGTCAGGTGCTTGTAGGTCTCAAGACCCGGCACGCGCGTCTCGAACTCCCGATACATGTCCGCCAGCATTTCACCATACCGCCGGTCTGCGACCTGTGGCGCGCGAAGGTTGATCCAGATTTCCCCCTTTGCCACGCATTCGAGCAGCTCCTTGCCGGATAGTTCTCCGAACTCCCCTTCGCGGCGCTTCTTCTTGCCGTCAGGTCCGGCACTGCGGGTGTTTACATGGTAGGACTCGCGTGGGCTGTTTTCGATCAGGCGCGCAAGCGCCTCGTCGGTGAACAGTTCGGACCGGTCGAGGCTGTGGCGAAGGTGCATCGCATGGCGCCCGAAAAGCGCTGCATGATGTTCTTTCCAGTCAAGAAGGATATTGCCCTGGCTCTTTTCGCGCATATCTGTTCCTCGAGGCGTTTCTGGCTGGCGCTTTCCACTTTGTGTGCGCCGCCCCTATGGCTGGTGCGCACCCTGGCGGAAAAGAGCCTGCGGATACTGAAGCATGGATAGACACAGTGGGTGAATATCAGATCAATATTCTCGAATTTGCCCGGCCAAATCCCGAAAGGGTAAACAGATGCTCAATGCTTGCAGGAACAGATCAACCCATAAGGCAAGAACCTTTTGAAAAACCCATATTATAACGGACCCGTATCGGATCACTTCGATGGACTGCGCTTTTTCAATCCACAGGGCATTCCGCCGGGCAAGGTCGGCGACCTGCTGAAGTGGAGGATGTCGAACAAGGCAAGCCGCTGGCCCCGCCATTGGCCCAGCCCTTTCGAGGATGCAAAGCCGCAGGATCGCCTGAGTGAGAAGGAAGTTCGCGTCACGATGATCGGTCATGCCTCGATGCTGCTGCAGGCTGGCGGGCTCAATATTCTCGCAGACCCTGTTTTTTCCGCGCGCGTAAGTCCGCTTTCATTTGCCGGCCCGCTCCGCGTCAATCCACCCGGAATCGACAGGCGCAACCTGCCGGCAATCGATGTCATTCTGGTGTCGCACAATCATTATGACCATCTCGACCTGGCAACCCTGAGGCAACTTGTCGACACCTACGATCCGTTGGTTGTTACCCCGCTTGGCAATGACACGATCATTCGCGGTTCGTGTCCGCAGGCCCGCATCGAAACAGGTGACTGGGGCGACAGGGTCGAAATCGGCGGAAAGGCAATCATCCACTTCGAACCTGCCCACCACTGGTCGGCAAGAGGCATGCGGGATCGGCGAATGGCTCTATGGGCGGCCTTCGTCATCGAAACCGCTGGCGGCAAGATTCTTCATGTCGGAGATACCGGATTTCACGAGGGCAGGAACTTCACGGCCCTGGCCGGCAAACACGGCACAGTCCGGCTCGCCATCCTTCCCATCGGAGCCTATGAGCCCCGATGGTTCATGCAGGGCCAGCACATGAATCCCGATGAAGCCGTTCAGGCAATGAAACTCTGTCGGGCAGAAACCGCGGTGGGTCACCATTGGGGCACATTCCAGCTGACCGATGAAGCAATCGAGGACCCTCGCCTGGCGCTGGCGAATGCGCTCGAACAGCATGCCATCGACCATCGCTTCTTCCTGCCTTTGCATCCAGGCGAACATTTCGACGCCTGAGTTCGAATCGACGGGATTCTTTGCAAATTGCAATTGGCCGAAGTAAAAGCGGCACCAGACGAGAACCGGAATGGATCGCATGTCCACAGGGCGCATTCCCTTTGCCAAGATGAACGGGCTCGGCAACAAGATAATTGTTGCCGACATGCGCGGCCGTGCCGACAAGATAACGGCCTCTGCAGCAGTCGCGCTTGCCGCGCCGGATGCCATACCTTTCGATCAGATCATGGAAATTCGCGATCCTTCCGGCAAGGACCGTGATTTCGACATGCGTATCCTCAACAGCGATGGCTCTCTGGCGGAAGCCTGTGGCAACGGCACGCGATGTGTTGTCGCCTGGCTTCACGAGGAAGATGGCAGGAATGCCTATAAATTCGTGACCGCGGCCGGCTTTGTACCAGCCGAACTGCGCGATGATGGCCTGATCTCTGTCGACATGGGCGTACCCCGCTTCGGCTGGAAGGATATTCCGCTTGCCGAGGAATTTGGCGATACGACCGGAATTGAATTGCAGATCGGTCCGATCGACGCTCCCGTGCTGCATACGCCAAGCGTCGCCAACATGGGCAATCCGCACGCTGTGTTCTGGGTGAGAAACGATGTCTGGTCCTATGATCTCGACCGTTTCGGACCGCTTTTGGAAAACCATCCCATTTTTCCGGAAAGGGCGAACATCACGATTGCGCAGGTGGTTTCACCGCAACATATCATCATGAGAACATGGGAGCGCGGTGCAGGCCTGACCCTGGCCTGCGGTTCTGCTGCCTGTGCGACGCTGGTCTGTGCGGTCAGGAAGGGGCTGAGCGAGCGCAAGGCTGTCCTGACACTTCCCGGTGGCGACCTCGAGGTCGAATGGCAGGAAGATCGCCATGTCATCATGACCGGCCCGGCCGAGTTCGAGTTCCCGGGTCTGCTTGATCCCTGCAATGGTGACTATTCGGTGGAAGCAGGCGCGGAGCAGGTCTCATGACCGCGGGCGTCGACATCATCACCTTCGGTTGTCGCCTCAACAGCTACGAATCGGAAGTGATGCGCAAGCAGGCTTCGCAGGCAGGCCTCGACAAGCTTGAAGGCGGTGCAATAATCGTCAACACCTGTGCAGTTACGGGTGAAGCGGTGCGCCAGGCACGGCAAGCCATACGCAAGGCGCGCAGACAAAATCCGCAGGCCCGCATCATCGTCACGGGTTGCGCGGCGCAAACAGACCCTGCTGCTTTCGGTGAAATGGACGAAGTCGATCTTGTCATTGGCAATGACGACAAGCTGCATGCCGCAGCTTATCGGGCCCTGCCCGACTTCGGCGTAAACAGCCAGGAGAAGGTGCGGGTAAACGACATCATGAGCGTGCGCGAAACCGCAGCGCACATGGTGGAGGGGCTTGAAGGCCGCGCGCGCGCATTCATCCAGGTGCAGAACGGCTGCGACCATCGCTGCACTTTCTGCATCATCCCGTTTGGTCGCGGCAACTCGCGCTCGGTTCCCATGGGCGATGTTGTCGGGCAGGCGAAAAAAGTCCTTGCCAATGGCTACCGCGAAATCGTTCTGACCGGTGTCGACATGACATCCTGGGGTGCGGACCTGCCGGGCAAGCCGTCGCTTGGCCGTCTCGTTTCGACACTCCTTCGCGAAGTTCCCGATCTTCCCAGACTGCGCCTCTCATCGATTGATTCCATCGAGGTTGAAGAGGCACTGATGGAAGTCATCGCGGGAGAGCCTCGCTTCCTGCCCTATCTGCATCTGTCCCTGCAGCATGGCGACGATCTGATCCTCAAGCGCATGAAACGTCGCCATTTGCGCGATGACGCGATCCGTTTCTGCGAGGATGTACGAAAGGTCCGCCCGGACATGGTGTTCGGAGCAGACCTGATCGCAGGCTTTCCCACCGAGACGGAAGCCATGTTCGGCAGTTCCCTGTCACTGATCGAGGCTTGCGGCCTGACCCACCTGCATGTTTTTCCGTTTTCGCCGCGCCCCGGCACGCCTGCAGCCCGCATGCCCCAGCTGGACCGTTCGATCATCCGCGAAAGGGCAGCCAGATTGCGGGAGGCGGGAGACAAAGCCTATCGCATGCACCTTGCCTCGATGTGTGGCAGGACGCTTCCTGTCCTGATCGAACGGGCTGGCATGGGACGGATCGACCAGTTCACACCGGTGGCAATACCCTGTGCCGATGAAGGCAGCATTGTCATGGCCCATATAAACGGGCATGACGGCATGAAGCTGACCGGTTCGATTGCCGGTTCGCTGGCTGGCGCAGCCTGATTGGCGGAGTGGGAATGAGCGACAAGAAACCCGGATTGCTGAAGCGGATATTCTCGTTTGGCTTGGGCAGCCGCAGCGCGACCCCCGAACCCGCTTCTCCTGATGCTGACGAGAAGATCGCCAGCGCAACAAGCGAAGATTCACGCATACCTGAAAGCAATCTGACCGCTGATACGGACCAGACGGCACCACAACAACCAGCGCCACCCGCTCCTGTTGCACCCGTCGCGAAAACCACAGCGGCACCGACTAAGGCAGGGACCTCGAAGAGCGGCAAGTCGGACCGTCAGGCAGCAGGCAGGAAACCAGAGCAGCCGACCGAACGCAGGGCGAAAAAGACTGAAACTCCGCAAGCCGCTGCAAAGTCTGCCGCGGTGAAAGCGCCCACGGAACGACCCAAAGACAAGCCCAGGGAAGAACCGGTTGTAACCCCATCAACCACAGCCCAGGCAAAACCCGAAGCCAAGAGTGACCAGGCCAGCCCCCTGCGGGGCAAGGTGCAGATCACCAGGCCAGCAGCGGATTCAAGCACTTCCGCAACACCATCGCCCGCGCCGGATTCCCAGCCTGCTGGCTGGTTTGCGCGGTTACGCAAGGGATTGTCGCGCTCGTCCCAGGCATTGGGCGAAAACATCGCGTCCGTGTTCACCAAGCGCAAGCTCGATGAAGAAGCCCTGCAGGAACTGGAGGATGTCCTGATCCAGGCTGACCTTGGTGTCGAGACATCAATGCGCATTACGGATGCCCTGTCCTCGCGCCGCCTTGGTCGTGACGTGACAGACGAGGAAGTCCGCACCATCATGGCGGAAGAGATCGAGACGGTGCTCGCACCCGTGGCGCTGCCGCTGGAACTCGATCTGGACCATCGTCCCCACGTCATTCTGGTTGTCGGAGTGAATGGATCCGGAAAGACAACGACCATAGGCAAACTGTCCGCCAAACTTCGGGATGGTGGATTTTCCACCTTGCTCGTGGCTGGCGATACATTCAGGGCCGCAGCCATTGAACAGTTGAAGATCTGGGGAGAGCGCACCAGTTCACCCGTGATCGCTCGGGAACTGGGTGCCGATGCCGCCGGACTGGCCTATGACGCATGGCAACAGGCAAGTATGTCGGGTAGCGATGTGATGCTGATGGACACGGCTGGACGTTTGCAGAACCGGACCGAATTGATGGCGGAACTCGAAAAGATCATACGCGTTTTGCGCAAGCAGGACGCTTCCGCTCCGCACACCGTATTGCTGACACTCGATGCAACCACCGGCCAGAATGCCCTCAACCAGGTCGAGATCTTCGGCAAGGTTGCAGGCGTAAACGGGCTTGTCATGACAAAACTGGATGGCACGGCACGCGGCGGGATTCTCGTGGCGATCTCGGCGAAGCACAAGCTGCCGGTCTATTTTGTCGGCGTCGGAGAGGGCATCGAGGATCTTGAACCTTTCGCCGCCAGGGATTTTGCCCGTTCAATTGCAGGTCTTCCTGCTGCCGGAGAAACACGTTGAGTCAAACTTCGTCCAACACTGCACAGAACACCAACCCTCTTCTCAAACTGGTGCTCGAACTGGGGCCGCTGGTCGTGTTCTTTCTCGCCAATTCCTATGGTGAAAGACTGGCGGAGATGTTTCCCGCATTGCAGGACCTGGGCGGCAAACTGTTTGTCGGCACGGCCTTCTTCATGGTTGCGATGATCATCTCCCAGGCGCTCTCGCTCTGGCTGACCAGACACATTGCGGTCATGCCGCTGGTGACGCTCTTTTTCGTTGTCGTGTTTGGCGGGCTTACGCTCTGGCTCAAGGATGAAACCTTCATCAAGATGAAGCCGACAATCGTCAATTGCATTTTCGCAACACTTCTGCTTGGCGGCCTTGCGACAGGCAGATCGCTGCTCAAGCTGGTTCTGGATGCAGCCTTCCGGCTCGACGAGAAGGGTTGGCGGATACTGACCTTTCGCTGGGGCCTGTTTTTCCTGGCAATGGCAGTCGTCAACGAAGTCGTCTGGCGGAATTTCTCGTCCGATTTCTGGGTCAACTTCAAGGTCTGGGCGACAATGCCGATAACCATCGTCTTCATGATGTCCCAATTGCCCCTGTTGAAAAAGCACCTTCTCGAGGACTGAAACGGGCCTGTCACCCTGTGCTGACGCTGCCATCAGGTGGGTTCGTGAAAGGCGTGTTTGCCTTTCCGGTTTCAACGAGGCGCTCGTGATTGAGTGCCCAATGCACGGACGGAAAGGCAATTTCCGCCCACGGTATCCGATCCCATTCGAACAGTGCGACTTCGAGGCTTTCAACCCCGGCAGAAAACTCAATTCCCCAAAGCACTGCACGGTGAATGAGCTGGACCTGCGAGAGCCGGGGGACCGAATAGACAGCCAGCAGTCCGGTAATTTCCAGTTCCGCATTGGCCTCTTCGCGAGCCTCGCGCCTGGCGCCGTCCTCAGGCGTTTCATGCAGTTCAAGATATCCGGCTGGGATCGTCCAGAAACCGCGCCGCGGCTCGATTGCCCGGCGGCACAAAAGGAACTTCCCTTCATGCCGGACCACCGATCCGGTCACTATTTTTGGATTCTGGTAATCAATAAAGCCACAGGAAGCGCAGACCGATCTTTGCTGCGTATCGCCGTCAGGAACTGTTTTCACGAATTTCGGTTCTAGGGAGTTGGTCATCGAAAAGCCCCAGGCCTTTCCAGCGGGCAGCTTACTGGGATTGCGAAAGCGCCTTTTCCAGTTCGGGCAGAAACTTCGCAGCCATGCTTTCTTCGCTCAATGGTCCCACATGCTTGTAGGTAATGATCCCGGCCCGGTTGACAATAAATGTCTCCGGAACGCCGTATACCCCCCAGTCGATCGCAACCGAACCTGAACTGTCGACACCAACCGCGTCGAAGGGATTGCCAAGCTGGCCGAGGAACCGCAAGGCGTTTTCGGTCTTGTCCTTGTAGTTCAGCCCGAGCAACTGAATGTCGTCGCGTTGTGCCAGCTTGGTGATTTCAGGATGCTCCACCCGGCAGGGCGCGCACCAGCTCGCCCAGACATTGACAACCGATACCTTCCCTTGAAGGCTCGCTGTCGAAAACCCTTCCAGGATTGTTCCATTGCTTGCCAGTCCCTCAAGACGCGGCAATTCGAACTGCGGCGCTGGCTTGCCGATCAGGGCGGACGGAACATCGTGCCCTGTACTGCCGCCCGTCAGTTGCTTGAAAAAGATGGCGGCAAGTGCGGCAAACACCAGCAATGGTATGATTGCCAGCCACGGCCTGCCTCTTTTTGCCTGCGCGTCACGATCCAGATTTTCATTCGTCATTCTGCTGACCCCTGGCGCGCCGCTTGGCACCCTTGGCTTCCAGATCCGCGATTGTCCGCATCAGGATCTTGTGGTCCCGACGCGCCCACACGATCAGTCCGGCGATGACGAGGGCGGATGCGGCATAGGCTGGTACGATAAAGGCCGAATAGGCACCGAACATGGCGGTTACTCCGATTCACGCGCCACCATCATGCGCATGCTGCGTATGCGGCGGCGCAGGATTTCGTTGCGCATGTTCATGAGATGCAGAACCAGGAAGAGCAGCGTGTAGGCAAGGGCCATCAGCAGAAGCGGATAGAGGAATACTGCGTCCATGGCGGGGCGCCCGAACCGCGATACGCTGGCTGGCTGGTGCAGCGTGTTCCACCAGTCAACGGAAAACTTGATGATCGGAATATTTATGAACCCGACCAGGGTGACAATCGCAAGTGCCCTGGCAGCCGTTGAAGGTTCCTCGATTGCCTTCGACAGGGCGATGATTCCCAAATAGATGATGAACAGTACCAATACCGAGGTAAGGCGCGCATCCCAGACCCACCAGGTTCCCCACATCGGCTTGCCCCAAAGTGAACCTGTCAGGAGTGCGAGGAAGGTGAATGCGGCCCCAATGGGCGCAGCGGCGCGCAATGAGACATCGGCAAGCGGATGGCGCCAGACCAGCGTTCCAAGCGCTGAAACGCTCATGATCGAGTAGCACATCATCGCCAGCCATGCAGCGGGCACATGAATGAACATGATCAGGACGCTCGAACCCTGCTGGTAGTCTTCAGGCGCGTTGAATCCCATCCACAGCGCGATTGCCAGGGTCATGGCCGTGATGCCGGCAAGCCATGGCAAGAGCGGTTCGGCAATCGCCAGAAATCGCGTTGGATTGGCAAGATCCCACAGGGAGCGTGGCTTGTTGATGGCATCGGTCATGCGCAGTTATTAGCCTCGCAACGGGATCGTGGCAATGGCGAAACCCAAGGCAGAGCCCTGGTGACGCGAAGCGCCATTCACTCAGCCGAATGGCGCAACATCAAGGCTGCGGCAACCGGACCCAATACCGAGAACAGCAATGTGATGGCGCAAAGTATGAGGAAAGGCGGCAGAAAAGGTGCGGGATCTTCAACGGCACCGTAAGCGGCTGTTACGCCAAAGATCAGCACCGGAATGATGAGTGGCAGTACCAGGATGGCGATGAGCAGGCCACCGCGCGCAAGCGAAACCGTCACGGCAGCACCCATTGCACCGATGAAGGCTATCGCGGGCGTGCCTGCCAGCAGCGTCGCAACAACCGCTGCAATCGCCTGTCCGCTCATGTTCATGAACAGACCAAAGACGGGGGTGGCGGCAATGAGTGGCAACCCGGTCGCGGTCCAGTGTGCGAGGCATTTGACGAATACGACCAGCGCCAGCGGATGACTTCCAGAAAGGAGCACGGCGAGAGAACCGTCTTCGCGGTCCTGCTGAAACAGTCGCTCAAGGCCAAGAAGTCCCGCAAGAAGCGCGCCGATCCACAAGATCGCCGGGCCGATCCGGGCCAGCAGCTTGAGGTCCGGACCAACCCCGAATGGTACCACGCTCACAACCGCCAGATAGAACAGCAGGCCGGTGAGTAGCCCGCCACCAACCCGTGACGCCAGCTTGAGTTCACGAAGGAAGAGTGCTCTCACCTGCTCTCCTCCGGTCTGGCTTCAATGTTCATGGAGCGTGCGCTCTTAATACCCAAATCAAGATGTGTTGCCGCGATCACCATGCCACCTCCCTTCACATGATGGCGCACCATGTCTGCAAAACGGCGCGAGGAAGCCTGATCCAGCGCTGCGGTCGGTTCATCTGCCAACCAGATCGCACGGCGCGAGACCAGCATGCGCGCCAGTGCAATTCGCCTTTTCTGCCCGGCGGAAAGATAGGCAACCGGAATGTCGATGCTGCCAGACATGCCGACAATTTCGAGGCCTTCCTCGATACTGGCGGGCGAGCCCAGATAGTCCCGCCAGAACGCCAGGTTCTCGCGAACACTGAGCGCAGGCTTCAACGCATTGTCATGGCCGAGATAATGGCACTGTTCTGCGATGCCTGCGCCTTCTTCGCCGCCTTCAAGTTCGACGGTCCCTTCACTCGATGCCAGCAGCCCGGCCAGGGACTTGAGAAGGGTCGATTTTCCCGCGCCGTTCTTGCCAGTGATGACCAGGACTTCGCCATCGCTCAAGGTGAATCCGATCCCGGACAGGATCTGGCGCTCACCCCGATTGACGCAAAGATTTGAGACCGTAAGACGCATTTGCGCTTTCTAGGGACAATTGCGGGTACAGCAAAGCCTTTTGTGCGACGTTCGAGCCTGGCTTCCGTTGAAGATCGCTCTTCGATGCCGCACTGCAAAACCGGATCATCTTGTGTGGGCGATGCCGAAGTTTGGACCTAAGGCCTATTCACTCCAACCCTGAATGCCATTATAACCCGCTCGACTGAACCAGCGGCCGGTGATGTTTTAACCAATTCGCGCCGGAAAAAGGGGCATTCCCCGATCCGGGCAGACACGCGGAAATGGCTGCACCCGCATTCAGGCGTGTTCCTATCCAACGCCAGTGTTTGCCCCTTCCTGCGCACTCTATGACACAGGACGGAACACGCACATGATCAATTCCCTCGACAGCTTCAAATGCCGCAAGACCATGACGGTCAACGGCAAGAAATATGTCTACTATTCCTTGAAGGCAGCGGAGAAGAATGGCCTCAAGGGTATATCCAGCCTGCCATTCTCGCTGAAGGTTCTGCTCGAAAACCTGCTGCGCCACGAAGACGGAACGTCGGTGAAGGCGGCAGACATCAAGGCGTTTGCAGCATGGCTCAAGGACAAGGGCAAGGCTGGAAAGGAAATCGCCTTCAATCCCGCACGTGTGCTCATGCAGGATTTCACTGGTGTGCCGGCCGTAGTTGACCTTGCTGCAATGCGCGACGCCACTGTCGCCCTTGGCGGCAACCCGCAGAAGATCAATCCGCTGGTACCGGTCGATCTCGTCATCGATCACTCCGTCATTGTCGATGAATTCGGCACGGCAAAGGCGTTCAAGCAGAACGTCGACCTGGAATATCAGCGCAACGGCGAACGCTACCGTTTCCTGAAATGGGGGCAGCAGGCCTTCAGGAATTTCCGCGTTGTGCCCCCCGGCACCGGCATCTGCCATCAGGTGAACGTCGAATATCTCGCGCAGACCGTGTGGACCCGCAAGGAAAAGCTGCGCAAGGGAAAGAAGACGGAAACCGTCGAGGTCGCCTATCCCGATACGCTGGTTGGCACCGATTCCCACACCACGATGGTCAATGGTCTTGCGGTTCTTGGCTGGGGCGTTGGTGGTATCGAGGCAGAAGCAGCGATGCTCGGCCAGGCGCAGTCGATGCTGATCCCCGAAGTCGTCGGTTTCAAGCTCACGGGCAAGGCACGTGAAGGCATAACGGCAACCGACATCGTGCTCACTGTCACACAGATGCTGCGCAAGAAGGGTGTGGTTTCGAAATTCGTCGAGTTTTACGGCCCCGGCCTCGACACGATGACGCTTGCCGATCGCGCGACAATTGCCAACATGGCACCCGAATATGGCGCGACCTGCGGATTCTTCCCGGTCGACAACGAGACATTGCGGTATCTGACCCTGACGGGTCGAAAGACCGCACGTGTTGCCCTTGTCGAGAAATACGCCAAGGCACAGGGCCTCTTCCGCACAAGGGGTGCCTCAGACCCAGAATTCACGGACACGATCGAACTTGATCTTGCCAGCGTTGTTCCATCAATGGCAGGGCCCAAGCGCCCCGAAGGCCGCGTAGCCCTGGAGGATATCGCGAGCAGCTACGCCAGCGCGCTGGCGGGCGAGTACAAGAAGACCGTTGATGCTGATCGTCGCTACAAGGTGGCCGGCACGGACTTCGACCTGGGACACGGAGACGTGGCAATCGCGGCCATTACCTCATGCACGAACACGTCGAACCCAAGCGTGCTGATTGCCGCGGGTCTCGTCGCGCGCAACGCGGTCAAGCTTGGCTTGAAGGTGAAGCCCTGGGTCAAGACCTCGCTGGCCCCCGGCTCGCAGGTCGTCGCTGACTACCTCAAGAATTCGGGCCTTCAGAAGGATCTCGACAAGCTGGGCTTCAACGTCGTGGGCTTTGGCTGCACCACCTGCATCGGCAATTCCGGCCCGCTTCCCGAGCCGATTTCCAAGACCATCAACGAGAAGGGCCTGATCGCGGCTTCGGTCTTGTCGGGCAACCGCAATTTCGAGGGCCGTGTTTCCCCTGATGTCCAGGCAAACTATCTTGCTTCTCCACCACTCGTTGTCATTCACGCGCTTGCAGGCACCGTGACGCGTGACCTCACAAAGGAACCGGTAGGGCACGACAGGAAGGGTAAGCCGGTTTACCTCAAGGATCTGTGGCCCACAGGCAAAGAGGTGGGTGAATTCATCGAGAAATTCGTCACCAGGAAGATCTTCAAATCGAAATATGCCGACGTCTTCAAGGGCGATGCAAACTGGCGCAAGGTGAAGGTTCCAGCCGGCCAGACTTATGCATGGGACGACGATTCCACCTATGTGCGCAACCCGCCCTACTTCGAGGGCATGACCATGAAGGCGGCTGGCATCAGCGACATCCGTGGCGCCCGCATACTGGGCCTGTTCGGTGACAAGATAACCACCGATCACATCTCGCCCGCAGGGTCAATCAAGCAGGCATCACCAGCTGGCAAGTACCTGACCGACCACGGCGTCAAGCCGGCCGACTTCAACCAGTATGGCACCCGGCGCGGAAACCACGAAGTGATGATGCGTGGCACCTTCGCCAACATCCGCATTCGCAATCACATGCTCGGGGCAAACGGCCAGGAAGGTGGTTACACGATCCACTACCCGTCCAAGAACGAGATGTCGATTTTCGAAGCCGCGATTCAGTACCGCAAGGAAGGCGTTCCGCTCGTTGTCTTTGCCGGTGGCGAATATGGCAACGGCTCGTCGAGGGACTGGGCTGCAAAGGGTACCAATCTTCTGGGCGTGAAGGCCGTCATCGCACCATCCTTCGAGCGAATTCACCGCTCCAACCTCGTTGGCATGGGTGTGGTTCCCTTCACGCTGGACGAAGGGACAACATGGCAGTCGCTCGGACTGACCGGCGATGAAACCGTTACGATCGAGGGCATCGAAACCGCCAAGCCGCGCCAGAAGCTCGAGGCAGTGATCACTTTCGCTGGCGGCAAGGTCAAGAAGGTGCCTGTCACCTGCCGCATCGATACCGCCGAGGAAGTTGGCTACGTCAACAATGGCGGGATCCTGCAATATGTCCTGCGCAACCTCAACAAGGCTGCATAACCTGATATCTCCGCAAGCAAGAACCGCCGGTCATTGACCGGCGGTTTTTTGTTGCCCGCCCGCAAAATGACAGCAGTCCCGCCCGACGGGCGTGTGAACTTGTGCTGCAGGACTGTCACCCTAATGTGAGTCGCATGTGATGGCTAAAGCCTATAGCTGTTTGCCGACGGAGCGGACCATGTGCAGCCGCTGGCTGAAAACCATTGCGTCCGGTCACGATTGAGAAGATGCTACTTTTGGGTTGGAACGGCTTTTCGATGCAGAATCTGAAAACAAGAGCACGATGGATCGCAACGGCATTGGCCTTGTCCTGCCTTTCCGTGCCGCCAGCAGATAGCGCCAGGGCGGCTGAAATTCATCAGGCAAAGGGCGTCGTTGAACTGTTTACCAGCCAGGGCTGTTCATCCTGCCCGGCAGCAGATGAAGTGCTCAAGGAACTCGCGGACCGAAAGGGCGATGTGCTGACTCTCGCCTGGCATGTCGACTACTGGGATTATCTCGGCTGGAAGGACACTTTCGGTTCGGAACAGAATTCGGATCGTCAGCGCGCCTATGCAAGGAGCCTGGGTGAACGCCAGATCTACACGCCGCAGGCAATCATCAATGGCCGCATGCATGTCGTGGGTTCCAGATCCGAGGCTGTGAATACGGCTCTGGAAGAATTTGAAGGCACCGCCAACGGTATACAGGTTCCCATCGAAGTTCGCCAGGATGGCGATACCCTGAAGATCAGTGTCGCGGCCACCGCGCAGTCAGCTGATGCCACCTTGTGGATGGTTTATTACGATGACCACCGTGATGTGGATGTCGAGCGCGGCGAGAATCGGGGACAGAAACTTGCCTATACGAACATCGTTCGCGCCGTGGAAATGATCGGCATGGTCAAGGACCGGGATATCCAGACCGAGTTCAAGCTCGGCGAACTCGGAAGGCGCGGGCATGATTCATGTGCCCTGATCCTTCAGAAAAACACGTCTGAAGGCACGCCCGGCGCCATAGTCGGCGCAGCATTCATCCAGAATTTCGGCATATAAAAAAGGACCGGTCACTGACCGGTCCTTGAAGTTTGGGGATTGAACCACACTCAGACTGGGGTGGTCCGGCCTGCGTGCCCTGGGGGCTGGGGGGCTGAAAAACCAGAGACAATCGGGCCGGACCGTCTGAGGCAACAAGGGAAGTATTGAAGCCAACTTTGCCGATGGAATGGTCGAATTGGGGCAACAACGTGGTTTTGTGCAGCCTGTTTGCCAAACTTCCCGGCATGCTTGCAAATGTTACAACACCCGACCATGATGGTATCCGGCAGGCGCCTGGAGGGAGTGGTTTGGCATGATGGACGGCATGGACGATGAGGCATCCGGAAATTCGGATCGCTTGTTGGAGCATTCCGAATACCGCCACCCCGCCATGGACAACATCATTCACATCAGCCCCGCGCGCTCAGTTCCCGAACAATCCAGCCCGGCAAGCCGCAATCGCCAGGAAGAGATCATTTCCTTTGATCGCCGGGAACTGGACCAGATATTGCGGGTTTACGGGTTCAAGGTGGCAGACGGTGAATGGCGCGACTATGCCATCGACATGCTGAAGGACAGGGCGGTCTTTTCGGTATTTCGCCGCACTTCTGAAACACCGCTTTTCTGCATTGAGAAGAACCCGAAGCTGGCGCGAAAGCAGGGTGCCTACAGCATCACCAACAGCACGGGCCAGGTGCTCAAGCGAGGCAGGGATCTGTCCCTCGTGCTGCGACTTTTCGAGCGCCGCCCGAAAATCGCTTCCCTGTGAAATCCGGTTGAGACCTGCCCGTTTAGCTCTACTGGACAGTTCTCACGCCAGAGTGCCCGGAAACCTGTCCTGTGCGGGCGAAGTCGTATTTCCTTCGCCCAGAGCCAGTTGCATCATTTCCGTGTCGAGCCAGTTTCCAAACTTGTATCCCGTGGCTTCCAGGCGACCTGCGGACCTGAACCCGCACGATTGATGCAGCGCCACTGATGCGGGATGCGCACCCCCAATCACCGCCACCATTTGCCTGAACCCAAGCTCCACGCATGCCTCGATCAGCGCGCGCAGGAGCATCCGGCCGACGCCCTTGCCTTGCGCATCCTCATGTATGTAGACGGAATCCTCGACCAGCCATCGATAGGCGGGACGAGTGCGAAATGGCGAAGCGTAGGCATAGCCGATGATCTTGTTGCCCTGTTCTGCAACGAGGTAGGGATAGCCTTTGCCGTGGATTGCCTGGAAACGGTCAATCATCTCGCTGTGACTTGGCGCCACCAGCTCATAGGAGGCCGTACCGGTCTCCACATTGAGGGCGTAGATGTCACGGATGGCAGCAATATCCTGCTGTTCCGCACCGCGGATTCTCACTTCACCCATTTCCCGAATGCCCAGTTGTTTTCAGCAATTGCATCACACTCGAAATGCATCAGGTCCAATGAAAAGAAAAGGGCGCCACTGGGGCGCCCTCAACAATTCGGATTTGTTCGGCCTTATTCCCTGTTACCCAGGAACTGCAGCATGAACATGAACAAGTTGATGAAATCAAGGTAGAGAGACAGGGCACCCATGATTGCGGTGCGGCCCAGCATCGTCTCGTCATGCGCGACATAGTCATACATGTTCTTGATTTTCTGTGTATCCCAGGCGGTCAGGCCGGCAAACACAAACACGCCGATCACCGAGATCGCGAACTGCATTGCCGAAGACTGCAGGAACAGGTTTACGACTGTCGCGATGATGAGACCGAAAAGGCCCATGACCATGAAGGAACCCATCGCCGACAGGTCACGCTTTGTCGTGTACCCGTAAAGGCTCAGCGCACCAAACGCCGCTGCGGTCACGAAAAAGGTCTGCGTGATCGAGGTTGCGGTGAAAACCAGGAAGATCGTCGAAAGCGAGATCCCGACCAGAGCGGAGTAGATCCAGAAGGTAAGCTGGGCTGCTGCAACGCTCATCGAATTGATGCGGAAGGAGAGGAAGAACACCAGTGCCAGCGGCGCAAACATGACCACATATTTCAGCGGGCTTGCGTAAAGCACCTCACCAAGTCCGGTGAGTTGGCCATTTGATATCGCGAGGTTGAATGTGCCAAGCGCAGCGACGCCTGTCACTGCCAGCGCTAGCGCCATGTAGTTGTAGACCCGCAGCATGTAGCTGCGAAGACCTTCGTCAAATTCCGCGTCAACGCGGCCTGCTACACCGCCAGAACGCGCCATGTTGTTACGGAAATCAGCCATTTCTTTCTCCCGGTTTCGTGCCTGCGGCATTGCACTTGCCGCACGTGAGTGGAATATGTGTATTTATTCCCCCTGCGACAAGACCCTCTATTCAAAATTGCAACCATGGTTGACGTGTCGATCAAGCCGCAGAGCGGGCATACACTAGAGCTCGCGCAGATAGGGTGCCGATTTCTGGCCCAGTATCCTCCAGGTCGAAGCAAGGCCGAGGCCGATGGTTACGGTCAGCGAAAGCACGATCACCAGTAGCGGGATCATTGCCGACAGGACAAATTCCATTTCCATGACATTGGTTAGCACAAACCAGGCGGCAAGCCCTCCCGCCAGCAGGGCAAACAGGGCGGTCGCAAATCCAAGCATTGCATACTCGGCCACGAAAGCGGTTATGAGCGTGCGCCGTGTCGCGCCCAGGGTCTTCAGCACAACAGAATCACTGGTTCGCGCCTGGTTCCCCGCAGCAAGCGCTCCAGCCAACACCAGCATGGCCGTCGCCAGGGCGACGACGGACGCTGCCCGGATTGCGTTGCCAAGCTGTCCGATCAACCTGTTCACCGTCTCAAGGGCATCGCGCACACTGACCGTCACGACCGAAGGAAACTCCTGCGTGACCGTCTTCATGATCCTGGCGCCGGAGGCAGTGTCAATGGCCTGGCCATCGCCGCCTTCGCCGGAAAGTGTCGCCAGATAACCATAAGGTGCGCCGACAAAACTGTTGGGCGAAAAGACCATCACGAAATTGATTGCCAGGCTTTCCCACTCGACATTGCGAAGATTGGCAATCCGCGCCGTGATTTCCCTTCCAAGCACATTGACCGAAATTTCGTCGCCAACCTCAAGGTCAAGTTCGGTTGCTTCTTCTGCCGAAAAGGAAACCAGCGCCTCGCCCTGATAATCGGCTTCCCACCATTTGCCATCCGCCAGCGAGGCATTTTCGGGCAAGGTGGCTGAAAAGGTGATGCCGCGATCACCGCGCAGGACCCAGCCTCCACCCTCGCCGACAGGGTATTTTTCCGATTCAATTCCTTTCAGGCGAGTCACGCGTCCACGCATCATGGGCACGCCCTCGATCTGCGCGCCCGGCGCGATTTCCTGAAGTACATTGTTGAACCGTTCGAACTCCGTGTTCTGGATATCTATGAAGAAGAAATCCGGCGCCCGTTGCGGAAGATTCTCGCTGACCTGCTTGCGCAGGCTGGTGTCGATCAGGGAAAGCGCCACGATCAGGGACAGGCCCAGCCCAAGTGAGAGCGTCACGGACGGAGTAAGGGAACCGGGACGGTAAAGATTGCCAACGGCCAGGCGCATGGGCGTGCTGCGCGGGCTGGGCAGGTTGCGGGCAATCCACTGCACGATCAGCGCAACAAGCCGCAGCAGGATGAACGAAGCGCCGATCGCCCCAAGGAAGACGAGGGCAATCATCTTGTTGGTCGAGGTAAGCACGGCAATAACCGCAATAGCGATAACCCCACTGGCTGCAATGACGACATAGACAAGGCGCGGAATGCTGTTCATCGCATAACCTGCCGAGCGGAACAGGGATGCCGCCTGCGTTTCGCGCGCAATTCCCAATGGCCAAACGGCAAACACGATTGCAGTCAGCAGGCCATAGACGGTGCCCAGCGCCAATGCCTTGATGTGGAACGGTACGTCACTTGAAACCGGCAGAATTCCCGCAAGCGCCCATTTGGCGACAAAGGGCATCAATGCGCCGATCACCAGACCCGCTGCAATACCAGCCGACGCCAGCAGCATGATCTGCATGAGATAGGTGGTGAATATCAGATCGCCGGAAGCACCAAGCGATTTCAGTGTCGCAATGACCGGGCGCTTGCGCTCCATGAAGGCCCGCACCGAATTGGCAACGCCCACACCGCCAACGATCAGGGCGGTTAGTCCGACCAATGTCAGGAATTGCGAGAAACGCTCGATGTTACGGCTCAGCGCGGGGGCGGCATTGTCGCGCGAACGCACACGCCAGCCCGTCTTGGCAAATTCGGTGTTCGCCCGTTCGGCAAACCGCTTGACTGCGCCATCATCATCCACCTTGAGCCGCACCGCCCTGTTTTCCCTGAACAGCGATCCAGCGCGCAGCAGGTTTGCCTTTGCCATTCCCGCAATCGGCATGAGTACGCGGGGCCCGAAGATCAGGCCATCCGACAGCCGGTCGGGCTCTGAGGTGATGGCCCCGCCGATCAGGTAACTGCCTTCGCCAATCTCCAGGCGGTCTCCGATTTTCAGGGCAAGCCGGTCGAGGAGAAGCTGGTCAACGAATATTGTATCGGTAGCAGTATCGGCCCAGTTCACTGGTGCTTGTTCGGCGCCGTTGTCGATCAGGAGCTCGCCATAGAGAGGATAGGATTCATCAGCCGCCTTGAGTTCGATGAGTGTCTGGTCCTGCCCATCGCTTCGCCGCGCCATGGCCCGAAGCGTCACTGTCCGCGACACATCGCCTGCTTCCTCGAGGAACTTCTGCGCATCGCCGGGTGGTTGCTGCTGGACCAGCGAAACCGCGACGTCGCCACCCAGAATCGATTTGCCCTGCGTTTCGATCCCCGAACTGATGGAAGCCGAAATCGAGTTGACACCAGCGATTGCAGCCGCGCCCAGGGCGATGCAGGCAAGAAAGATGTAAAATCCCGAAAGACCGCCACGCAATTCCCGAAGCGCAAGACGAAGCGCCAGCGCCGCTCCCTGGCTATTCCTGCTCAAGACAGTGCCCCCGCTGCGGTTTCCAGCGGCTCGAATGCACCTGAGCGCATGCGAACCACTCTTCCGCATCGCGCGGCAAGCGAGGTGTCATGTGTTACCAGAAGGAGGGTCGTGCCTCGGTTCCTGCTCGTTTCAAAGATGAGGTCGGCCACCTGGCGACCCGTATCTCCATCCAGGTTTCCAGTTGGCTCATCGGCAACCAGAATTCGCGGACTTGCAACCAGCGCTCTTGCAATCGCCACCCGCTGTTGTTCGCCTCCCGAAAGCTGTGCAGGAAAATGACTGAGTCTATCACCAAGTCCCACAAGCCTCAGTTCCTCGCGCGCCTTGTCGAAGGCATCGCGATCACCGGCGAGTTCCAGCGGCACGGCGACATTCTCCAGAGCGGTCATGTTCGCGATAAGGTGAAAGGACTGGAAAACGATCCCGATATGGCGGCCTCGAAAGACGGCAAGGCCGTCCTCATCCATGGCGCCAATCGCCTGTCCGGCAATGCGCACACTGCCCTTGTCTGCGCGTTCCAGTCCGGCCACGATCATCAGCAACGTGGACTTGCCAGAACCGCTCGGTCCCAGAACAGCGACGCTTTCCCCTTGCGAAACCTGCAGGGATGCACCGGACAAGACATGGACACGCGACGCGCCATCGCCCAGGGTGAGGTGAACGTCATCGAGTTCGATGACCATTTCTTGTTCAATAACCGGATTGGGGTGACTTGCCACGAGACCTCTTGATAACCAGATAGGAAAAACGATTGCCGATCAATATGGGTAACGGAAAACGGGTTTCCAGCGAATGTCACGTGAAAGTTCGGTAATAAGCATTTCATTCTCGCTTCGACCTGTGCTGGTGGCAGTTTGCGCCCTGATGCTGGCGATCTCCATTGAACGGGTTTGCGCCGCAGACAAGACGCCCACACTTGTTGTCCTGGGTGACAGTCTGGTTGCCGGCTATGGCCTGGCCGAGGCGGATGCCTTTCCTGCCCAGTTGGAATTGGCTTTGCGCGCAAGCGGCCAGGATGTGCAGGTGATCAATGCTGGCGTGTCGGGCGACACGACTGCCGGAGGGTTGGCCCGCCTGGACTGGTCGATCCCCGCTGATGCTGATGCGGTCATGGTCGAACTCGGCGCAAACGACGCGCTCCGGGGACTGTCGCCAGCCGCGACCCGCGCCAACCTGGAGGAGATCATTGCCCGACTGAAGCAACGCGGTACGAAAGTGCTGCTGGCTGGAATGCTCGCTCCGCCCAACATGGGGTTGGACTACGAGACCCAGTTCAACCGGATATTCCCTGACCTTGCCACTTCCAACGACATCGAATTCTATCCCTTCTTCCTTGATGGAGTAGCAGCAAGGCGCGACCTCAATCAGGCCGATGGCATCCATCCCAATCCCGAAGGGGTAAGGATCCTGGTGGAACGTCTCTTGCCGACTGTCATGCAACTGCTCGCAAAATCGGCAAGCGATGGATAGCAGATCAGGAAGCTTGCGGCGGTAACGTCGTCATGATTCCCTGAAGACACAGATGGTTGATTCGAAAGGGTCCGTTCATGCCGAGACTGTTCACGGCCATCGAGATACCAGCCGAGACGGCAACCTCGCTCTCGTTCCTGCGCGGCGGTCTGCCAGGTGCCCGCTGGATTGACCAGGAAAACTACCACATAACCTTGCGCTTCATCGGTGACATTGACGGCCGCACGGCAGACGAGGTCGCCCATGCCCTGAGCAGGGTTTCGCGTCCATCCTTTCAATTGCGCCTGAATGGGCTCGACGCATTCGGCGGCAACAAGCCTCATTCCATACACGCCCGTGTCGAGCCATCTGCACCCCTGACAGAACTCCAGGGCGAACATGAACGTATCATGCAACGGATCGGCATGAAGGCGGAGGGTCGCAAGTTCATTCCGCACGTCACGCTGGCCCGGCTGCGTACTGTCAGAGGTGGCGACATAGCGACCTGGCTTTCCCTGCGCGGAAACTTTTCGTCCTTGCCGTTCAAGGTGACGCGATTCGTTCTCCTGTCATCGCGTGATTCGGTGGGCGGAGGACCTTACATCGTCGAGGAATCCTATCCCTTGAAGGTCATGACCTCCGCAGCAGCGGCTGATTCGCGCGAGGCGCAGTCGCAGGGCGTCCTCAACCGCTGACCAGCCGTTCAATCAGGCGGGGCATGGACGACGCGAGCCGGCGGAAAACCTGCTCATAGGCTTGAGCACCCAAGCCCCACGGATCAGGTACGTCGCCGGGCGTTCCACAATAGTCGAGAAATCGGTGTATCTGTGCCCTGCCCCCTCCAAGCGCCCTTACAGCGGCCAGGTTGTTGGCATCCATGCAGGCGATGAGATCAAACCTGTCCAGATCCCGAACGCTGATCTGGCGACAACGCTGCGAACCAATGTCGATGCCGTGGCCCGCCGCCGTGCTGATCGACATGGGATGAGGAGGCTCTTCCACGTGCCAGTTCCCGATGCCCGCCGATTCCCCCGATAGGATCGCGCCAGCTTCGGTGTTTGACGAATGCTGCCGGAAGATACCTTCCGCCATGGGCGAACGGCAGATGTTTCCCAGGCAGACAAAGAGCACCGACTTCGGTTCAATCCTCATGCTCGAACTCTCCAGATGAATGGCAATCAGGCTCGTTCGCGATATCGTCCAATGGCACAATGTAGGGTTTCGAGATTTGAATCGCACCCGGAATTTCTTGCAGGGATGGCAATCGGCAACTATTTACCCTGGGGAAAGGAGAATGGCGATGCGCAATGTTCTCATAGGTGAAATTCTCGGACCGGAGCCCGATGAGGCAAAGAACGATGCGCGCGAGCGCTCGGTTCGTGACGGCATCTGGAAGACGGTGGCGCGCGCAGCTGCACGTATTCCTTTCATGGACGAAGTGGTGGCTGCCTATTACTGCGCCCTTGACCCGGCCACACCGACGCGCACCCGGGCGATCCTGTTGGCCGCACTTGCCTATTTCGTCATGCCACTCGACTGGATTCCGGATTTCATGATCGGTTTCGGATTTACCGACGATCTTGCTGTACTTGCCGCAGCGCTTTCCGCCGTCAAGGGAAGCCTCACTGAAAATCATCGCAGGGCGGCAAGGGAAGCGCTGGACAGACTGCGAAACCGGGACATGGCTGGAGCGGACTGATTCCACCTGCCGGTGGATGAAAGTCGATTCAGTCAAACTCTCGCCCAGATTATTCGTAAAGAGGAGCGGCCTGCTATGGAAATGCCGCTCCTGTGCAAGCGGGAATGGATCAGGATTTTTTCAATTCTTCACGTTTTGGTAACGGTCCATAAAGCATTTTCCAAGGTACGAAGCTGACAGTTACGCCTGTTGCAATGCCAGGTGGGCACTAAGGCCAACTGCAAACAAACTGAGGAAACCGGTTGACGGCGCAAGACAACGGGAATCGGGACGGATGACGATGAAACGCACAGGAATTCTGATAGTTGGATTGGCTGCAATGATGGCGGCAGCGGGGCCAGCAATGGCTCAGGCGCCTACACGCATCAAGCAGAACAGCGCCTGGGGCTCCTATAGCCATCAGGGCAACAAGGGAAAGACCTGCTACATTCTTTCCATTCCTTCCGAAAAGATGCCCGCCGATCGGGATCACGGTGAGGTCTTTTTCATGCTCGCCCAGCACCCGGGGCAGAACGTGACGCTGGAACCGCAATTCACGGTCGGATATGCTTTCCAGGACAATTCGAAGGTGATCCTCGACATTGACGGCAAGAAGTTCACGATGTTCACGCAAGGCAACAATGCGTGGATGGAAAATCCTGCCGAAGAAGCAATGGTTGTCGATGCGATGCGCAACGGACGCGCCATGTCGCTAACGGCTGCATCGCGCCGCGGTACGCAGACCCAGTACACCTATTCACTGTCTGGCGTCACAGCGTCCCTGAACGATATCAGCCAGTGCCGCTGAGGCGCAGCCTGAAGCGCTCCGCCGCAAGGCGATAACGCCAGCCCGCCAGACATCCAGTTTCAGTGACATTACCTGATTTCCTGTTCCTGCCATCCCCGGACCTGCTCCGGGGATGATTCGTTTGCGGGATGATTTACGTCAGTGAGTATGCTATCGACCACCGCACCGACCCATGAAGGCTGACCATGCCCCACACGATCAATCTTGCCGGGTCTGCTGACCGGCCAGCAAAAGCAAGAACCCTGCCCAAGGCCAAGCCGACGCTGATCGGTCTGGGCAGGCTGGCGCTAGCGAAGCAACTGGAAGAGGTTGGTGTTCCCGCCAGTCAGACACGGATGCGCGCATCGCAGCTCTGGCACTGGCTTTATGTGCGCGGCGTCTCCGATTTTTCGGCAATGTCCAACGTGTCCAAGGATTTGCGTAGCCAACTGGCCGAGCATTTTTCCATCGCAAGACCGGAGATAGCAGCAGAGCAGATATCGGCGGACGGAACCCGCAAATGGCTGATCCGCTTTCCATCCGGCGGCGCAGGCAAGCCGGTCGAAGTGGAGACCGTCTACATTCCCGAAGAAGGCAGGGGAACATTGTGTGTCTCGAGCCAGGTGGGCTGCACCCTGACCTGCTCGTTTTGCCATACCGGTACCCAGAAGCTGGTGCGCAACCTGACATCCGCCGAAATTCTCGCCCAGTTGCTCGTCGCACGCGACCGCCTTGGAGACTTTCCTGACGCCCAGACACCACAGGGTGCCATAGTCCCTGCCGAGGGGCGCAAGGTTTCCAACATGGTTATGATGGGAATGGGCGAACCGCTCTACAATTTCGACGCCGTCAAGGAAGCGTTGTTGATCGCGGCAGACGGCGACGGTCTGTCATTGTCGAAGCGGCGCATAACCCTGTCCACTTCAGGCGTTGTGCCCTTCATCGGGCCCACCGGCAGCGAGATTGGCTGCATGCTTGCAATATCGTTTCATGCGGTGAACGACGCGTTGCGCAACGAACTCGTGCCCATCAACAAGAAATATCCCCTGAAGGACCTGCTGGAAGCCTGCAGGCAATATCCCGGCGTTTCAAATGCCCGCCGCATTACATTCGAGTATGTGATGCTGAAGGGAGTGAACGATTCGCTCGCCGATGCCCGCGAACTGGTGCGCCTGCTCAAGGGTATCCCGGCAAAGATCAACCTCATTCCCTTCAATCCATGGCCGGGCTCAAGCTATGCCTGCTCGGATTGGGAAACGATCGAGAAATTCGCCGACTTCATCAATGACAATGGCTACGCCTCACCGATCCGCACGCCACGCGGACGCGATATTCTCGCAGCATGCGGGCAGCTGAAAAGCGAGTCGGAACGCCTGCGCAAGACCGACAGGCTTGCACTTGAAGCAATGATGATTGCCGGGCATGGGGAATAGGTAACGTCAATGCGTCACCTGGGCCATCTCATTGTCAGGCTTGTGTCGATCGGGATGGGATTCGTGCTGGCCATTCTGGCGGCAGCACTGTTCCTTTCACTCGGTATCATTTCCGACGTCGTTCTGCCGGTAATGCGCGATGCAACAGGTGAACCTCCGCAAGGCGGATGGATTACACTTCTCGCCGGCGTGATTGCCTGGCCATGGCTTGCAGCAGCAGCGGCCATGCCCGCATCCATCCTCATTGCAGCCGGTGAACTCATGCGTTGGCGCGGTCTGGTCACCAACCTTGTCATGGGAGGCCTCGCCAGCCTGTTTGCCGGCTGGACATGGCTCGGTCTTGAAGACCCACGCCAGATTGGCGAGGGCGTGTTGCTCGTTCTGGCATCCGCCGGATTTGTTGCAGGCTTTGTCTACTGGCTCGTCGCGGGCAGAGCAGCAGGCAAATGGCTGGAGACGCCAACAGGCTAGGTTCAGGACCCTAGTTGCGCGATGCCACCAGAATGCGCACGGCAAAGGTGCTGAAAACTCCTGCAAAGACCCAGTCGAGAACCCGCGTTGCGCGAGGGTTTTTCTTGAACCAGTTGGTGAACTGATCAGCCGCCAGAATGATCGGCAATGACAGCACGAAGGTAGCAATCGCATAGACAACGCCAAGGAACAGGAACTTGCCGGTGGAGTGCGGATCGTTGGCAGACACGAACTGCGGCAGGAATGTCATGAAGAACAGCACAACCTTCGGGTTGAGAAGGTCGATGCCGGCCCCCTGCAACCAGATTCTGCCCAGAGACTGCACCCGTCGCGAACCGGCATTTACAGACAGCACCGAGCCATGGCGGATCGCGTCGATTGCCAGCCACAGCAGGTAGAGCGCGCCTGCAACCTTCAGTATGAAAAACAGGCGTGGGGAAGTCACAAGCAGCGCCGACAGGCCAAGCGCCACCAGCATGGCATGGACCAGAACGCCACTGAGCGCGCCAACCATCGCCGCCACGCCAGCCATCTTTCCCTGGCGCATCGTGCATCCCAGGAAATAGGTCATGTCGGGCCCTGGTGTCATTACGATGATGAACGTCCCGGCAAGATAGGCGGCAAGGATGGCTGGATCAGGCACAAAGATCATGGCGAGAGAACCGTTGCATTTTCCCAGACCAATACAGTTTTTGTCCGGACAAGGCACGTGATTCCGACGAACTGGTCCTGCTTTTTTGGGTGCGGCGAAAACCGGCCTTGCGGTTCTGCAGCTTGCCGCTAGATTGCGCGCCAGATCAGTCGGCACCTGCCGAAGCGAAACCTGGTCTGCAACGGCAGGCCGAACAACGGGCACATCAAGCATGTCAACGAAAAAAGCCATCAAGAAAGTCGTTCTGGCCTATTCCGGCGGCCTCGATACATCAATCATCCTGAAGTGGCTTCAGAACGAATTCGATGCGGAAGTCGTCACCTTCACTGCCGATCTCGGCCAGGGTGAGGAACTGGAACCAGCGCGTCGCAAGGCCGAAATGCTCGGCATCAGGGAAATCTACATCGAGGACCTGCGAGAAGAATTCATTTCCGATTTTGTCTACCCGATGTTCCGTGCCAATGCGGTTTATGAAGGTGTCTATCTGCTCGGCACGTCGATTGCCCGCCCCCTCATCTCGAAGCGCCTGGTGGAAATCGCCGCGGAAACGGGCGCTGACGCCATAGCCCATGGTGCGACAGGCAAGGGCAATGACCAGGTTCGTTTCGAACTTTCTGCCCTGGCACTCAACCCCGACATTCGCATCATAGCACCGTGGCGCGAGTGGGAGTTCAAGTCTCGTTCGGACCTGATCGACTTTGCCGAGAAGAACCAGATCCCGGTTCCCAAGGACAAGCGCGGCGAAGCGCCATTTTCGGTTGATGCAAACCTCCTTCATTCATCGTCCGAAGGGAAGGTCCTGGAAAACCCCTGGGACGAGCCGCCAGCCTATGTCTACCAGCGGACCCTTTCACCAATGGACGCGCCGGACGTTGCGACCGAGATCGAGATCGAATTTGAGAATGGCGATGCGATTGCGCTCAACGGCGAACGCCTGTCGGCTGCAACCCTGTTTACACGCCTCAACGACCTGGGCCGCGACAATGGCATTGGCCGTATCGATCTGGTCGAGAACCGTTTTGTTGGCATGAAATCGCGCGGCGTCTATGAAACGCCCGGCGGAACCATCCTCCTGGTCGCCCATCGCGCCATTGAATCGATCACGCTTGATCGCGGCGCCGGTCACCTCAAGGATGAACTGATGCCACGCTATGCCGAGCTCATCTACAATGGTTTCTGGTTTTCACCGGAGCGTGAGATGCTGCAGGCAGCCATCGACCATTCCCAGCGTCACGTGGAAGGCAAGGTTCGCCTGAAGCTCTACAAGGGCAATGTGATCGTCACGGGTCGCGAAAGCAGCAAGTCGCTGTACAACGAAGCGCTGGTTACATTCGAGGATGATCGTGGTGCCTATGATCAACGCGACGCCAACGGCTTCATCAGGCTCAACGCGCTGCGACTGCGCACCCTGGCAGCCCGTGATCGCAGAAGCTGATGGATATCACACAATTCCGGCTGATCTGGGGGGATTGCAGACCGTGGCCTGGCAGGCGATGCTTGTCCGATTGAATTCGGACGGCAGCCATCTATGACCAGCAGTGATCAGAAATCACAGACACGCAATGGCAAGGCGAACCAGGAAACCCGCCTGGTTCGTTATCGCCAGATTGCCCTGTTGCTGACATTGCTGGTTGCTGCTGCAGGTGTTGCCAGCACCTGGTGGTGGATGGAACGCAATCAGGTACCGGTCACACTCAAGGTGGGAGCCGGCCCCTACCGGACTGATTCATACCAGATGATGAAGGAAGTTGCGGAAGTCATCGCACGCCATTCCTCGACGGTAAGGCTGGACATTGTTGCCACCAGCGATTCCAGCCGCAACATCTCCGATCTCAATGCCAGAAAGGTGGATCTGGCAACCATCCGCTCCGACACGCCTGTCGTCGCGGATGTCCGCACCATGGCGGAACTGTTTCCGGATTTCTTCCAGATCCTGGTTCGCAGCGATTCAGGAGCATCGCGTATCGGAGACCTCGTCGGCAAACGTGTCGCCATACCGCCATTTGGAACAGACGAGTTCCGTTCATTCTGGATCATTGCGGACCACTACGATCTGCCGGTTGATGGTGTACGCTGGATAACCATGCCGTTCAGCAAGGCCGCAGAAGAGCTGTTGTCCGGCAAGGTCGATGCGCTCTTCACCGTTCGCTCATTGCGTGACCGCGTCCTGCTTGATCTGTTCGAGGATTCCAAGCTCAAGAACCTGCCCCTGCAATTCATTCCCATCGATCAGGCAAAGGCCATATCCATCAAGCGCCCATTCCTTGGTTGGGAGGAAATCCCGAAGGGAAGTTTTGATGGCAGCGGCCCCGTTCCTCAGTGGGACACCATATCCAGTGTCGTCAAGCGCGTTCTTGTCACCCGCGCGGATGTCGATGAAGGCGTGATACGTGAAATCACACGCGTAATGTTCGAGAACCGGCTCGATCTCACGGTCCGCTTCGCGCTCGCGTCCGCCATTCGCAAGCCCGATATTGCCGAAGGCCTGTCTATACCGCTGCATGACGGCGCTGACGGATATTACAATCGGAACCAGCCAATCTTCATCCAGGAAAACGCCGAACCGATTGCGCTCATGGTGACGCTGGCAGCGATGCTGGGTTCGGGCTTGCTCGCACTGCGTTCACGCTTCAACCGCTCTCAGAAAAACCGGATGGACAGCTACAACTATGTCTTGCTGGATCTCGCCGAGCAGGCCCAGCTGTCTGCGTCTCCAGAAGACATCACACTTCTTCGAACCAGGATGTTCGACCTTCTTGAAACGGTCGTTCGCGCACTGGACACCGATGAAGTAACCGAAGAGGGCTTCCAGTCCTTTTCGCTTCTTTATGATTCAGTGCGCGAAATGCTTCGCGAGCGCATGAACGAACTGGCAGCCGCGACAAATCAAGAGACAGGCAGAATCAGATGAATCTCGATCCGATCTTCAACTGGAGCGGTCCGCACGGACTTCCTCAATTCCAGTCCATCGACGATGACAGTTTCCGCGCGGCATTCGATGCGGCCATGACGGAGCATCGCAGGGAGATGACGGACATTGCCAGCAACAGGAATGAGCCAGACCTCGTCAATGTGGTGGAAGCGCTGGAACTGTGTGGTCTCAGGCTTCGCCGTGTCTCTGCGCTTTTCTGGAACCGTGCCGGGGCCCACACCAATGAGACCATCCGCGCCGTGGAACGTGAAATATCACCGCTCCTTTCGCGTCACTATTCGGCCATTGCACGCGACCGCGATCTGTTTGCTCGCATCGATGCCCTGTGGAACAAACGGGCAGCACTGGGTCTGAATACCGAGCAGCACCGGGTTCTGGAACGCCACTGGAAGGGCTTTGTTCGTTCTGGTGCCGCCCTTGATGACGCCGGTCAGGAAGAGCTGGAGAAGATCAACGCCGAACTTGCCTCGCTGGGTACGAAGTTTGGCCAGAATGTTCTTTCCGACGAGTCCGAATGGGCATTGCCGCTGACTTCCGATGATCTGGCAGGAATTCCCGATTTCCTGCGCAATTCGCTCGCCGCTGCAGCGCGTGAACACAAGCTCGATACGCCCTACGCGGTAACACTTTCGCGCTCCGTCATCGAACCATTCCTCACTTTCAGTGACCGCCGCGACCTGCGCGAAACAGCTTTTCGTGCCTGGATCGGTCGCGGCGAAGGCGGCAAAGACAATCGCCCGGTCGTTGCGGCAATTCTGAGCCTGCGAAACCGCAAGGCCGCATTGTTGGGTTATGCAGATTATGCCGCCTACAAGCTGGACGATACGATGGCAAAGACAGCGGGCGCTGTGGAAGACCTGCTGAAACCGGTTTGGGAAAAGGCGCGAGCCAAGGCTGCCCTGGAGGAAAACGACCTCCTTGACCTGGCAAACACGATGGGAATGAATCACGCGATCGAGGCCTGGGACTGGCGCTATTATTCCGAGAAGATGCGCCAGAAACGTTTCGACTTCTCAGAAACCGTCCTCAAGCCTTATCTGCAGCTCGACAATATCATAGCTGCGGCGCTCGACGTGGCTGGCCGACTGTTTGGCCTGCGGTTCGAGGAGCGGAATCATGCCGCCTGGCATCCCGATGTGCGGGCCTGGGATGTCCTCGATTCCACTGGCGCCTTGCGCGGTGTTTTCATGGGAGACTATTTCGCCAGGACCTCGAAACGCTCCGGCGCGTGGATGAGTGCCCTGCAGTCACAGCACGGCATCGGCAAGGGGCAAATCCCGTTCATCTACAATGTCATGAATTTTGCCAAGGCGGACGAAGGCAGACCCAATCTTCTTTCCCTCGATGACGCCAGGACACTGTTCCACGAATTCGGCCATGCCTTGCACGGGCTTTTGTCAGATGTGTACTACCCGTCAGTGGCGGGCACCTCGGTATCGAGGGATTTTGTCGAACTGCCATCGCAGCTTTATGAACACTGGTTGACGGTCCCGCAGATTCTGGGGCGTTTCGCAGTGCACTGCGAAACCGGCGAGCCGATGCCCAAGGCGCTGCTTGAGAAGGTAATCTCCGCATCGACTTTCAATTCCGGCTTCCAGACTGTCGAATTCACCGCGTCCGCGCTGATGGACATGGCGTTTCATACCAGCGGCGATATCGACGACCCCATGGCCTTTGAAGCGCAAATGCTGGAAAGGCTTGAAATGCCGCACGCCATTGTCATGCGCCATCGCACCCCGCATTTCGGCCATGTGTTTTCCGGAGACGGATATTCCGCCGGTTACTATTCCTACTTGTGGTCGGAGGTGCTGGACGCCGATGCTTTCAAGGCATTCGAGGAGTCGGGAGACGTGTTCAACGGCGATCTTGCCGCCAGATTGAAACAGCATGTCTATGCCAGCGGCGGCTCTCTGGACCCTGAGGATGCCTATATCGCCTTTCGCGGCAGGTTGCCTGAACCCGATGCCATGATGGAGAAGCGCGGCCTTGTGACGTGAAATTCACCAGGCAAGCAGGCGGCTGATTGCCGCCCCTTTCGCAATTGCAAAAAAACCTGTATGGAGACCGCAATTCCACGGGCTGGAATGATGGCTGGGCCTGTAGCCCCCTCTGCGCGCCCGTCTCCCCGAAGGTTGGAAATTCATGAAACTGCGCAATATCGCGATCATCGCCCATGTCGATCATGGGAAAACAACACTTGTTGACGAACTGCTGAAGCAATCCTCGACGTTCCGCGAAAATCAGCGGGTCGAGGAAAGAATGATGGATTCCAACGATCTCGAAAAGGAACGTGGGATTACCATTCTAGCCAAGGCAACTTCCGTTGTCTGGAAAGACACCCGCATCAATATCGTCGACACGCCTGGACACGCAGATTTCGGCGGTGAGGTCGAGCGTATCCTCAACATGGTGGACGGCGCGGTGCTGTTGGTGGACGCAGCTGAAGGACCGATGCCGCAGACGAAATTCGTCGTCGGCAAGGCGCTCAAGGTCGGCCTTCGTCCGATTGTCGCCATCAACAAGGTCGACCGGCACGATGCACGGGCGAACGAAGTCATCAACGAGGTCTTCGATCTCTTTGCCAATCTTGATGCAACAGACGAGCAGCTCGATTTCCCGATCCTCTATGGCTCAGGTCGCGATGGCTGGATGAACCATGAACCTGAAGGGCCAAAGGACGAACGCCTCGCGCCCCTGTTCGATCTCATTCTCAAGCATGTGCCGGAACCAACCGTGGCTCCTGGCCCATTCCGCATGATCGGTACGATCCTGGAAGCCAATCCGTTTCTGGGCCGCATCATCACCGGACGCATTCAGTCCGGATCGATCAAGCCGAACCAGCCGGTCAAGGTCATGGACCGCAACGGCAAGCTTCTTGAAAACGGCCGGATCAGCAAGATCCTTGCTTTCCGGGGCGTGGAACGTGTTGGCCTGGAAGAGGCCCATGCCGGAGACATCGTCGCGATTGCGGGCCTTTCCAAGGGGACCGTGGCTGACACTTTTTGTGATCCTTCGGTGGTGGAACCCCTTTCAGCCCAACCCATTGATCCGCCAACGGTCACGATGTCCTTCCTGGTCAATGATTCGCCACTTGCCGGCACGGAGGGCGACAAGGTCACAAGCCGTGTAATTCGTGATCGCCTTCTCAAGGAGGCTGAGGGCAATGTCGCGCTCAAGATCGAGGAAGCCGACGACAAGGATTCCTTCTACGTTTCAGGCCGTGGCGAACTTCAGCTGGCCGTTCTCATTGAAACGATGCGCCGCGAAGGCTTTGAACTCGCGGTTTCCCGCCCACGCGTCGTGATGAAGAAGGATGAAAGCGGCGAGACACTGGAGCCGATCGAGGAAGTCGTCATCGACGTCGACGAGGAACATTCAGGTGTCGTTGTCCAGAAAATGTCGGAGCGCAAGGGCGAGATGGTCGAACTGCGCCCTTCAGGTGGCAATCGTGTTCGCCTGATTTTCCACGCGCCAACGCGAGGCCTGATCGGCTATCAGTCGGAACTCATGACCGACACGCGCGGCACGGCGATCATGAACCGCCTGTTCCACGATTACGAACCCTGGAAAGGTCCCATTGGCGGCCGGGTAAATGGCGTGCTCATTTCCAACGATCAGGGCGATGCTGTCGCCTACGCTATGTTCAACCTCGAAGATCGCGGCCCGATGATCATTGATCCGGGCGTCAAGGTCTATGCCGGCATGATCATCGGCATCCACACGCGCGACAATGATCTGGAAGTCAATATTCTCAAGGGCAAGAAGCTCACCAACATCCGTGCCGCAGGCAAGGACGAGGCGGTGAAGCTTACACCACCGATTCGCATGACTCTGGAACGCGCCCTGTCGTGGATCCAGGACGATGAACTCGTGGAAGTGACGCCAAAGACCATCCGGCTGCGCAAACTCTATCTCGACCCGCATGAACGCAAGCGTTTCGACAAGAGCCGTGCTGCAGGAGCGGCATGATCCGGTTGAACTGACTTTCGCAGCGCTTGAACCAGCCTGTGGGCAAACTGCAACGCTGGCGGATTAGTTTGATTCCCATTCTTGTCGGTTAACGAAAAGTTAACGTATGATCGGCCTATGAGCACGGTCGTCATCGAGACAAGAAGGGCAGTTCCGCAGGATGCCGTCGGCATCGCCGATGTGCACGACACTGCCTGGCGCAACGCCTATAGCGGCATTGTTCCCCACAAGGCGCTTGCCAGGATGATCCAGCGCAGGGGTGCAGCCTGGTGGGAAAATGCCATCAGGCGCGCGACAATTGTGCTGGTTGTCGAGATTGGTGGCGAGATTGCCGGCTATGCCACGCTTGGGCGTAACCGTGTGGGAACACTGCCTTTCGATGGTGAGGTCTATGAACTTTACCTGAAGCCGGAATATCAGGGCATCGGGCTGGGTTCACGCCTGTTTCTGGCCGCAAGGGCAGAACTTGGCCGGCGTGGGCTGAAAGGTTCCGTCGTTTGGGTGCTGGCGGACAATGAGCCAGCCATTCGCTTCTACGAAAATGCGGGCGGTCGCGCTGTTGCCGAAGGCAACGAATCCTTCGATGGTCGCAAACTCGAAAAGATCGCCTACAGCTGGAATTGAACCCTCGATGGTTCACTCCGCTATGCTTGTCGGATTGCCGGAGAGCGGCTCCCTTTTTCCGTGGAAGACAGGCAGGTCCGTACCGCATCGAAATCCCTCTGCGGTTGAATCAGCAACCTGACGCGCCAGTTCGTTGGCGTTCGCATTTGCACGGGCATCGACATACCCGATCGGACAGGAAGTGCGATCACCTTCTGGTGCATCGGGTTGCGCGACGCTGGAGATCACCAGAACCTGGCCCTCATGCTTCTTGTCCACTTCCCCGGTTGAAGGATTCGCGTTTTCGATGAACCAGCGAAAGATGGTTGCGAACGGCCGACCGTTCCGCAAGCGCCACTCGATCGTGTCACCAACATGATTGAACTGACCGAAAGTGCCTGGTGTCCGCCAGTCCTCGTTTACCGGACCAAACCCCGTATATTGGCGCAGGTCGAATTCCGAAAAATGGACTGGATAGTCGCCATAGCCCTTGCAGACGGCTGAATTGCCGAGCATCTGGTCGCGCTCCTCCTCGCTGAGATGGTCAAGCGAATCCCAAACGCAGTCCCGGTCTATATCGAATTTCGAATAGGCACTTTCGATGCCCTCAGCCTTCGAGCCAGTTGCTGAAAGTCCGAAGGCGGCGGCCACCATCATGGAAAGCGTGAACAAACGAAAGCGCGACTGCATTGCTGTTGGCATGCTTGCCTCCCTCGACGCCCCGTCACCTCAATGCTTCCTGCGCCAGCGCATGTCAAACGGGAATCCGGCAATCAAGGCCATGCACCCATTGGCGAATTGCGTTGCACTGCACAAGAAGCTATCAGGCATCAAATCCAGCGAATGGGAGCTGCCATGCGTATCGATGCCATTTCAATCGGAAACAATCCGCCCGAAGACGTCAACGTCATTGTAGAAGTTCCAGTTGGCGGACAGCCCATCAAGTACGAGATGGACAAGGATGCCGGAACCCTGATCGTCGACAGGTTCCTGTATACCCCGATGACCTATCCGGGGAACTACGGTTTCGTGCCTCATACTCTTTCGCAGGATGGAGACCCCATCGACGTGCTGATCTGCAACACGCGCCCGCTCATTCCCGGTTGCGTGATCAATGTCAGGCCGGTCGGCGTGCTTATCATGGAAGACAATTCGGGGCAGGACGAGAAGGTGATTGCAGTGCCTTCGACCCATCTCACCAAACGCTATGATTCGGTCAGGGATTTCTCTGACCTGCCGGAAATCACCCGCCAGCAGATCACGCATTTCTTTGAACATTACAAGGATCTGGAACCGGGCAAGTGGGTCAAGATCGGTGACTGGCTGGGTGTTGCAGATGCACGGCGGCTTATCATGGAAGCCGTGGAGCGCGGCAGGAAGTGAGTTCCTGAAACGGAAAAACCAGCGCTCTTCCGCGGTTTCCTAGTGCGCCAATCGTGTGAGCAGCGCACCAAGCCTGTCCTTTTCATCGCCTGTGCAGTCGATGCGCATGACCTTTTGTTTGGCTGTGTGGCCTGACGCCAGACTGATTCGGGATTTTGCGATTCCCAGTTGATCGGCCAGTAGCGCAACAAGCGCCTTGTTCGCCTTCCCGTCTTCGGGCCTGGCGCGAACCCTGGCTTTCAGGAATGTTCTGGCATCGCCAGCCTGGTACAGGCCGTCGAGGCCGTCCTGCGAAGCATTCGGCGATAGTCTGACCATGACCTCAAGCCCATCGCTTGTGGATCGGTACCAGCTCAAGCCGGGATCAGAACACGTTCGGGTAAATGTAGAGGGTGATGATCCGCTGCAGCAGGAAAATACCCAGGATCAGGACAATGGGAGAAAGATCGATACTTCCCATTATCGGAAGCACTCGTCTGATCGGGCGCAGAACCGGCTCGGTAATCTGGTACAGGAACTGGCCTACCTGCGCGACGAACTGATTTCGCGAGTTGATCACATTGAATGCGTATAGCCAGGAAAATATCGCACTGGCGATGATGATATAAACATACGCCTGCAGCACGATCATGATCACATCCAGAATGGCACGCATTCAAAGGTTCCTTTCCACTCGTTGGGCAATACCTAACGGTCACCCGGGTCTGGTTCAAGCCCGCTTCTTGGAGTTGACCGGTTTCGCACACGCGGGGCCGATCCACAGATCGAGGAAATCGCGCAACCATTTGCGAACGGCCGCGTCATAAAGGTAACGGCCTTCCAGGTGCTGCTTGCGATCATGTGCGCCGTTGAGACAGAAACGGTGCGCGCCGCGCACGGTCCACCTGTTCATCATTGCCAGCGTAAGCTCGGAATGAAACTGAACGCCGTAAGCCCTCTCACCGACGCGAATGGCCTGATTGGGATACTCGTCTCCGGTAGCCAGCAGCGTCGCCTGTGATGGCAGGGAAAAGCCTTCCCGATGCCATTGGTAGATCATGCCCGGCCATTCCATCAGGTCTGCACCCTCGTTTGTTGGCCGCAGCGGGTAATAGCCAATTTCGGCAAACTCGCGTTCGTTCGCATTGACCTCGCCGCCAAGCTGCTTGACCATCATCTGAGCACCGAGGCAGATGCCGAAAAACGGCTTGTTCTCCTTCAGCGGAACACTGATCCAGTCGATCTCGCGCTTGACATATTCATCGCCATCATTGGCACTCATCGGTCCGCCAAAGATGACGGCACCTTCGTGATTTTCGAGCGTTTCCGGCAGTTCCTGTCCCATTGGCGGGCGAACGATATCGAGCGCATAGCCCATTTCCTGGAGCATCAGGCCCACCCGTCCAGGCGTGGACGTCTCCTGGTGCAGCACTACAAGAATTCTTGGTTGCCCCGGTTTGGGAGTGTTGATCCAGACCATCGTGCCTAACCCTGGCTCTCCCTGTCTGCGATCCTCTCCTTGACGAGCCGCTTCAGCTCCATCCGGTCACGCCCTTCAACACCGAGCAGATCTGCAATGCGCCACACGATATTGTCCTCCAGTTCATGGACAACCCCATCGGCATAGACCATTTCCCAGAGATTGCGGATAAGCTGGAACCTTTCATCACGATCCAGCTCCCGCTTCAGGATCGAGGTGAAGCCGTAAAGGTCGATCGCCTCATTGTCGGCCTGCCTGGCAGCTTCCATCAATGCCGCCGTCTCTGCCTGGGCGAGGCCGAAATGGCGCTCCAGCAGCGAGGCAAAACGTTCGCGTTCTTCAGCCGTGATGATTCCGTCAGCGGCAATCACGTGAAACATCAGCGCAGCTTCGGCCAGCTGTTTTTCGTCCCCGTCGAAACGGGCTGGTTGTCCGCCTTCGCCATGGCGTTCGAACAGGAGCTTCTTGAGCGCGATGAGCACGAAAAATCCTACCTTCCTCAAGCCGGTTGTCCGGATACTGCGAATAGGAAAACCGTCACAACGACCACGAACCGCCAGCAGACTGCCTGGGGGTTCGGATCAGGGCCTCACTCGCCTTTATAGATAATCAGGAAATTGCGTCAACGCGAACCCGGCAGCACCGCCCAGGCAGGAGCGAATGACCCGATCGCGCAACCGGCTACTGCGCGACGGTGCTATCCATTTGCAGTTCCTCGTCGATGACTTCGACGATGCGTTGCTTCATCTTGTTCCGGAGGTTGCGCTTTTCATCGATATTGAAATGGTCGAACCCGCCAAACTGCTTGACGTTGACGTTTTCCAGCTGGCCGGTGAAGCTGGCGTTGGGGCGCAGGATATTGTCCTTGCGATGCGGCAGATAGTAATTGACGATTTCCACGACATTAGCACCAACGACAGTGGGATCAACCGGGTCGAGCATGGCCACATATCGAACCGGAATACTGTGCTTGCCGATGCGTGTCGCCATCAGCGGCGCGATGTTTGCACCAAGCGAGTGGCCGACAATGATGATCGGGTAGGAAATCTGCTTCTGATAGCTTCGCTCCACAATGTCATTGACCACCGCTTCCCAGAAGGCGTGGTTGTAGACACAGTTTTCGACGCCCAGGCTGGTTACTTCCTTGCTGAACTCATCGAGTCCGAGCGAGAAGATATTGGCGAGCCCCCGCATGAAATAAACCTCGCCGGGTTTGCTCGGCCTCACCTTGGCGCAGTTTGCATGCGCAAGATCAACCGATCCCGCCATGACCAGCACGGCCAAGGCTGCAGTGGCAACTTTCAGCATCTGGTTCATCTGTTTTCCCGGCATGGCATGTTTCCCGACTAGCCTGACCCGCCATTCGCCATCCGAACACGGGAATGCAAGAACGCATCGCAATGAACCATCATGCACAAGGCCCGGCCAGTTTGACAAGACGCCATGTTGGGCGCTGTCAGGCATGCACTTCAATTGAGGGCCTCGGACTGGCTTCCCGATTTTTTGCGACACCAGGCGCGATATTCAAACAGAAAGATTTGGTGCCGCTGATAGGACTCGAACCTACGACCCCATCATTACGAATGACGTGCTCTACCAACTGAGCTACAGCGGCATGGGTGCCAGCGCGTGACGGCGCCTTATAACCCAGAGAAATCCACGAATCATCCCCGAATGAAACCCGAAGGCGAAATTTCTTCACCGCTCCTCAAGCTGTCTGCCAGGTGCAATGTCGCGCCAGTCCGTCCTGAGATGAATGAGCGAGGGCCCGTTGGTTTTTCGTGCTGCTTCCAGTGCATCGGGGAATTCACTGTCATCAAGAACGCTGAAGGATTGCGCGCCATAGCTTGCGGCCCAGGCGGCAAAGTCGGGATTCTTCATACCGGTTGCCACAACCCGTCCGGGATAGTCGCGGGCCTGATGCATGCGGATGGTGCCGTAAATGCCATTGTCGCACACGATTGCCCGGATCTTGAGGCCCCTTTCGGCAGCCACCGCGAACTCCATGCCGCTCATCTGGAAACAGCCATCGCCGGCAAAGGCAAAGACTTCCTTTTCCGGATATCTCAGGGCAGCAGCAATTGCCGCTGGCAGTCCATATCCCATCGAGCCTGAAGTCGGAGCAAGCTGCATGCCCGGGCGATAGCGCAGGAAACGGTGGAGCCAGATCGCGTAGTTGCCGGCACCGTTGCAGACAATGCCATCACTGCCGACAACGTCGCGGAAATGGGAAATGACCGATGACAGCGTCACCTTGCCAACGCCGTCTGGAAGATTGTCCGTCCAGCCATGATAGGCCAGGCTGGCTTCCAGCACCTGCGGATTGTCCTTCGCGGCTCTGCCTGCATTCGCCAACTGTTCGAGAAAACTGCCCGGAACTGCGTTGATGCCGATATCGGCAACATAGATCCGCCCGATCTCCTCTGCTCCGGGATGGACGTGGATCAGCTTCTGTCTGGGTCTGGGAATTTCGAAAAGGCTGAAACCCTGGCTCGGATTTTCCGAAAAACGCCCACCCACAAGCAACACCAGATCTGCATCGCGAATTCTTGCTGCAAGCGCCGGATTGATCCCCAGTCCCGCATCACCCGCATAGTTGGGGTGATTGGCATCGAACAGGCCCTGCCTGCGGAAGGTTACCGCGACCGGCAATGACCAGTGCTCGCTGACAGACTTCAAGGCTTCGACCGCCGCATTATCCCAGCGTGATCCACCAGCGATCAGGATTGGCGAGTGCGCCTGTTTCAGCATCGCCGCTGCTGCTTCGGCCTGGCCTGGTGCGCAGAAGGGTCCATCGACCGCCACTTTCGGCCCCGGCATGACTTCAACCGCATCGCGCAGCATGTCTTCCGGCAGCGCCAGCACCACCGGTCCTGGCCTGCCGGACATTGCGACATGCCATGCATGGGAGACTATTTCGGGAATGCGGGCAGCGTCGCGTATCTCCTCCGCCCATTTTGCCATCCCGCCAAACATCTGCCGATAGTCGACCTCCTGGAAGGAATCACGACCACCCATCGAGCGGCCAATCTGGCCAATGAACAGAACCATTGGCGTTGAATCCTGCTGGGCGATATGCACGCCACACGCGGCATTCGTTGCGCCTGGGCCACGCGTGACCAGCACGACACCGGGGCGGCCTGTCATCTTGCCATCAGCCTCCGCCATCATGGCGGCACCGCCTTCATGGCGTGCGGTAACCACATCTATCGGACTTCCGTGAAGCCCGTTCAGAAGCGCCAGATAGCTCTCGCCCGGCACACAGAAGACGCGTTCCACGCCCTGTGCCTCCAGGCATTGCGCCAGCAGCATTCCGCCGTTGATAGTCATGACCTCGTCCTTAAAAGAGTTTGAAGCCGTTCTTTTCTTCGGGCTCGTCCGGATCGACCCCCGGATCGTCAGGCATGTGCGAAGGATCGAAGGACGGCTTCTGCCTTGCCTTTTTGGGCGCTTGGCGGGCCTCTTCGCCGGGCTTGGCTTCGGCAGCATTTTCTGCCTTTGCAGGCTTCTCCTCGACTTCGTGCGAAGCTTTCAGGTCAAGCGTCTTGCCCACTTCGGCTTCAGGTGGCTTTGCCTCTTCCGCTTCGCCGTCTCCGTCCGGTTCAACAGTATTGCCGTCTGTTTCCAGATCGAAAGTTGACGTCGGCTGATTGCCGATCATGCCAACTGGCGCTTTCCATTCGAATGCATCGAGTTTGCCTGAAACGGGAGAAACCGGCAGCCAGCGTTCACTGGTAATGCCGTCGGCTGTCCAGACCGGATCGCGCGGTGCATGAACCGCGCGCGCCAGCCATGCCCGCATGCCGCCGAGATTGTTTCCGTCAGCCTCCTCGATATCGGCCATGATCAGGCACGCTCTTTGACCTGGTGCCATGGCGAACACCTTCTTCATCGCCTCACGGGCCTTGTCAAACTGCGACGCGGCAACCAGCGCTTCTGCAAGCGCCATGTGCGCGGCAGGTTTCTCCGGCAGCAACTGGACGAGTTTTTCCGCACGCTTGAGCTTGTCGAGAACCGAATCCCCCGACCGCAGGTCAATGTAGGAATCGGCAACTTCAGGGTGACCAGTAAGCTTCCATGTCGCTTCAAGGATCTTCGATGCCCGCCGCAGATCGTTGATACGCACAAGTGCCGAGGCTGCAACAATTGCCGCTGGCACGAAATCGCTGGCAAGTCCGTGTGCCTCGCGCGCCAGCTTTGCTGCCTTGTCGGGCGCTGCCTGTTCTTCCACCATGGCCTGCGCGGTCAGGAGCACGGCGCGCTTGCGCTGCGCTTCTTCCTTCGGCAACAGGCGATTTGCGCGCATTGTCTCCAGTGTGCGCAGCGCGTTTTCCCAGTCACCTTCTCCGGACTGGTATTTCAGGACCGCCGCACCTGCCCAGGGCAATGAAGCGGAAAGGGACGAAGCCTGTTCCGCATAATTACGCGCCGCTTCCTGTGAGCCTGCGCGTTCGGCCTCGAGGTAAAGACCGCGCAGGGCAACTACACGCGTATCATCGTTCTCGAGCATCTTCTCGAAACGTTCGCGTGCGCCATCGCGATCACCTTCGAGCATCAGCGTCTGCGCATCCAGCAACTCGACCAGCGCCTCGCTGCCAAGCAGCTTGCGACTGTCCCTGGCAAGACGACGTGCATTGCCTGCGTCACCGGCACCCGCTGCAATCAGACCCTGGGAAAGCGCGTGATAGCCTCTGTCCCTGCGCCTGTTGCGGAAGAACCGGCGCATGATCAGCGGTGACCGCAGCACCAGCGAAACAAGCCACCACAGGAACATCACGACAGCGATGATCGCAGCCATGGCGCTGAGAACGACCATCAGGCTGGTTTCGTAGCGAGATCCCTCCCACACCAGCGAAACCATGCCCGGCCGGTCAGCGAACCAGGCAAAGCCGAAGCCAAGTGCCAGAACGATCATGAAAAAGATGATGAGGCGGATCATGTGTTCATCCAGATATTTTTGGAGACGCGCTCCGCTTCATGGGACCGATGGCAAACAGTCATTCAGCTACCCTGGGCCAATTGGGACGCAACGGTTTCGACGAGCGCATCGGCTTCAACACGACTGCGCAATCCTGCAGCCCAGTTTTCGGAAGCGACCTTGCCAGCTTCCGGCAGGCTTTCCCACTCGGCAAGTGCCTGCGTCAGATTGCCCTCCGCCAGGCCGGCCTGAACGCGCGAAACGATTGCTGCGACGCTATCGCCAGGCTGTGGCCCCGCCGGGCGGATCTTCACGAGCGATTTCGCATTCGCGATCAACTGCGCCATCGTCCCACCTTGAGCCTGATCTTCTCCGGCCAGAATCCTGTCGGCAGTGGAATCGAAATCGGCTTTTATCCCATCAAGTGTCGCCATGCCCGAGCCGGCCAGTTCCCGAAGCCTGGAAATTGCTTCGCCCGGACCAGTCAGGGTTTCGGCATCTGCAAGCAGTGTCGTGATATCTTCGCCGCGCTGATAAGCAGCCTTCAGCGCGGTGGCAGCCATTGCGCGCGCAAGTTTCTCTTCTTCGCTGGGGGCCGGGTTCGTCACCGTTTCGGCGAGCTTCTTCTCGAGGGCACCCTGACTGCCTTCCGTTGCTTCCAGCCGTGTAATCAGGTTCGCGATCTTCTGCTCCATGGCAACCAGTTCGCTGGCCGACTGACTTTCACGGCCAGTCATATCCTCGCGCAACGTCGCCAGCTGCCTTGCAAGTTCGGCAAGGCCAGAAGCTGTCTCGCCATTCGGTGCCGCGCCGTGATCGGCGGCTGGCCGTTCCTCAAGCTCCTTCAGTCTTTGCGAAACCGCATTGAATTTTTCCTCGACCTGTACTGGCAGTTCAACCAGGGCCTGTGGAATCGCCTGCGCAGGTTCTGAAAGGGAAAGCTGCTTCTCAAGCATGTCGATCCGCGCTGTCAGGCCAGAAACAAGTTCTGATTCCGAAGCCGATTGCGTTGAACTGGTCTGATTGAAACCGGCAAGTGATGACAATAGCGGTACGCCTGCACGCTCAAGCCCACCCAGCAGGAGCATCGAAACAGCACCGCCTACCAGTCCGGACGCAACCATGCGCAAAAGGTTTGATGCGCCGTCCTTTCCTGCCGATATCCTGGCCTTGTCCTGCCCGGCAGCGGATACTGCTTCTCCGGCTGTATCTTGCGGGCTGGATTCGTTTGGAGCTGCAGAAGTTTCACTGGCTTCATTGCCATGCGTGGCAACGGGATCGATTTCCAGGCCCTCCGATGATTGCACGGTTTCTTCTTCCGCCTGGATATCCTTCACCTGCGTGGCTTCCAGATCGATGGTCCGCGGTGTTGATCGCCTTGCACCTCGCCCGCTACGGCCTCTGTTTTTCTGCACACTCATGGTCTTTTCCTGTTCGATCAGCCGTAACACGCGACGCGCTTCTGGTGACGCTTTTCATGATGCCTTCAGGCATTCAAGCATGGCATCTTCATTCGGGCTTTTTGAAATCAGCATCTTGCATCCGGCAAGTCCGGCTGCCGCTGCGGCGACATTTTCGGATATGGCTACCATTGTCAAACCGGCAAGTTGTCTCGCCAGGCCATGAATTTCGCACAATTGGATCAATCGTGTGGCGGTGCGACTTGAATGCAGCAGAACAGCGCCGCCTTCTGCTGCCGAAAGGGCTGCGGAAAGCTCTTCCCGCGATACAGGCTTCATCCTTGCTTCATACAGATCGACGGTCTCCACCGATACCCCAAAGCGGCGCGCTTCCCCCTCCAGATCACACGAGCGGTCTCGTGGCGCGGCATAAAGAAGAGGTCCGCCGATTGCTTCCCTTTCTCCTGATAGCCAGTCGAGAAGTTCGCTCGCCTTACTTCCGCGCGACCTGGCCCTGGTAAAACCTGTCTCACGCGCAAGTTCGGCCGTTCGCGCACCGACCGTATGCACAGGAAGGTTGGCGAGTTCCAGCCAGCGCGAAGTGGCCTTGGCCAATTGGGCCAGCAATTGCGGCGCGGCAGGGCTGGTCACAAGAATGCCCCGGTACAACCTATCAGGAAGCTTTTCGCAAATCTGAATGTTCTCGCTCAGAGGCAGCATGACAGCTTCATGCCCAAGCAAGGTGAGATTGGCGGCAGTGCGCGCGCCATTTCCGCACTCTCTAAGCACCAATACCTTCATTTGCGCGTCCAGCTCCGCATTCAGCCTTGAGCCGTCAGGACCAATCCGAGAAAAATCCAGCACCAGCGTCCTTGCGAAGCTTCTCTCCGGCGGCCTCGCCGCATCCAATGGCCTCGCTGAGGTCGGCGCTCATCCTTGTTTCATGAACCTTGCTGCCGTCCGGGCTCAGGACAACACCATGAAAATGGAGCTTCGTGCCGTCCACTTTCGCATGACCGGCCAGAGGAGTGCGGCATGAACCATCCAGCACCCTCAGAAACGCTCGCTCTGCCGAAAGCGCAATAGCCGTATCTCCATCGTTGATCGGCCCAAGAACAGCTTCGGTGACTGCATCACCGGTTCGCGTTTCCACGCAGATGGCACCCTGGCCAGGTGCCGGCACAAATTCGTCCAGCGGGAGCAATTCGCAGACAACATGATCCATTTCGAGGCGCTTCAACCCTGCATGGGCCAGAAGTGTCGCTTCCGCAACGCCCTCCTCAAGCTTGCGCAAACGGGTCTGAACGTTCCCCCGAAATCCGACAATGGTAAGATCTGGTCGCACGCGCAGCAACTGAGCCTGGCGGCGAAGCGAGGAAGTTCCCACCACTGCCCCCTTGGCGAGATCGCCAAATCGCCTTGCTGTCCGACTGACAAAAGCATCTGCAACAGATTCGCGCGGCAGGAAGCACGAAAGTTCGAGACCCTCTGGAAGCACGGTTGGCATGTCCTTGGAGGAATGCACGGCCATGTCTATGCGACCGTCGCTCAACTGCTCCTCTATTTCCAGCGTGAACAGTCCTTTGCCGCCTATCTCGGCCAGCGGTCTGTCGGTGACCCTGTCGCCAGTTGTCGAAATCACGACGATCTCGACCGCTGTTTCATCCACACCCGTTGAAGCACAGATGCGTCGCCGCAACTCGTAAGCCTGGGCAAGAGCCAGCTGGCTGCCTCTCGTTCCGATCCTGAGCGGGGGAGTGAAAGTTTGCTGATGCGGCATTTTCTTCTGGGTTACCTTCTGCTAGCCCGATACGTGCAATGATCCGCGCACCGGAAGGCAATCTTTGAGGCGACTGACTACAGGCTTATCCACGTGAGTACAATGCGCATCCTCGGCATCGAAACAAGCTGCGACGAAACCGCCGCAGCAGTTGTCGCGCGCAATGCTTCGGGCGAGGCCGAGATATTGTCCAGCATCATTCTGGGTCAGATTCGCGAACATGCCGCTTTTGGCGGTGTCGTGCCTGAACTCGCCGCGCGTGCCCATCTGGCCCATCTCGATTCGGTGGTTAAGGCAGCACTGATCGATGCAGATTGCACGATGGAGGATATCGACGCCATTGCCGCCACCGCTGGCCCCGGACTTATCGGTGGTCTGGTTGTCGGGCTCATGTTTGCCAAGGGGCTTGCGGCCAGCAGTCGAAAGCCGCTGATTGCCGTCAATCATCTTGAAGGGCATGCGCTGACTGCGCGCCTCATGGCCAACATCGACTATCCCTATCTGCTGCTGCTGGTATCAGGTGGCCACACGCAGATTTTGTGTGTTCGCAGCTTCGGCAATTATGAACGCTGGGCGACCACGATAGATGATGCTCTCGGTGAAGCTTTCGACAAGACCGCAAAGCTATTGTCACTCGGATTTCCTGGCGGACCCGCCGTTGAACAGGCAGCAATTGGCGGCGATGCAAGCCGCTTCACACTACCGTTTCCCTTGCAAGGCCGCGATACGCTGAATTTCTCCTTTTCCGGGCTGAAGACCGCCATCCGCCTCAAGGCGCAGGAACTGGAGCCGCTTTCGTCTGCGGACGTCAGTGATCTGTGTGCTGCATTCCAGGATACGGTCAGCCGTGTGCTTTGCGACCGGGCCAACCGGGCAATGGCCCGGTTCGAGGAAACAGAAAGAACAGGCAGTCAGAGGGTTTTGGTGGCTGCAGGTGGTGTGGCCGCCAACGCCCGGATCCGTTCATCGCTCACCCATATCTGCGATGAACGGGGATGGCATTTCCTCGCCCCTCCGCTTGAACTGTGCGGCGACAATGCAGCCATGATCGCCTGGGCTGGACTGGAAAACCGGATGAATGGAAAAACGTCCGATCTGGACGTTGCCGCGCGGTCCCGCTGGCCACTGGATCAGGACGCCGAACCGCTGGTCGGTTCGGGAAGAAGGGGAGCAAAGGCATGAGCGCAACACAGCGCATCGCAGTTCTTGGCGCTGGTGCATGGGGTACGGCGATTGCCACCATGCTGGCCGCGGCAGGCACGCCTACCGTCCTTTGGGGACGGAACGCCGAGGCACTCGACGAAATCTCCAGTCATCACGTCAATTCCCGCTACCTGCCCGGAATTCCGCTTCAAAAGACACTGGAGGTCGAGGTCGATCTTTCGCGCGCACTTGCACACTCAAACCTGATCCTGCTGGTCACGCCTGCCCAGACGGTCAGCGAATTGACAAAAATGCTTGCCCCGCATGCAACTCCCGGCGCCACCATTGTATGCTGTGCCAAGGGTATTGATCGCAACTCGGGTGAACTTCCCGCCGAGATCATCCTGAAACATCTTCCCGAAAATCCGCCGGCAGCCTTGTCCGGTCCCAGTTTCGCGGTGGACGTCGCACGTGGCCTTCCCACGGCAGTGACCGTTGCGGCAGGTGATCTCGACAGCGCAAACCGCCTGGCGCAACAATTGTCCACTTCCACTTTCCGCTGCTACGCCTCCGACGACCTCAAGGGAGTGGAACTTGGCGGCGCATTGAAGAACGTCCTCGCCCTTGCGGTCGGCGTGACGAGAGGAATGAAACTGGGAGCAAGTGCCGAAGCCGCACTGATCGCCAGAGGCTTCGCAGAAATGTCCAGACTGGCGACCGCGCTTGGGGCCAGACCCGCAACCCTGACGGGCCTGTCGGGGCTGGGTGATCTGGTGCTGACATGCTCCAATGTCCAGTCCCGCAACTTCGCCTATGGAATTGCCCTGGCAGGTGGAGCGCCACTGGATGGCTTGCCGCTCGCCGAAGGTGTTTTCACAGCCAGGATAGCGGCACGACTGGCCCGTGAGAATGACGTCAGCGCTCCGGTCACAGAAACCGTCGCCGCCGTTCTGGACGGCGACATGTCCGCAATGGATGCAGTCACCGCGCTGCTGTCGCGTCCATTGAAATCAGAATGACAGGCAAGGTTTGAAAGATGCAATACTGGTTGTTCAAGTCCGAACCCTTCAAGTGGTCCTGGGAAATGCAGAAGGCCCGCGGCAAGGCCGGGCAGGAGTGGGACGGCGTGCGCAATTATCTGGCGCGCAACAACATGCGGGCGATGAAGCTGGGTGACCGTGGGTTCTTCTACCATTCGAATGAGGGCCTGGAGATCGTCGGTATCATCGAAGTCTGCGCGCTTGCCCATCGCGATTCGACAACCCAGGACGAACGTTGGGAATGCGTTGATATCCGCGCACTGGCAGACGTGCCGGTGCCGGTTTCGCTCAAGGACATCAAGGCAAACGAAAAACTGTCTTCCATGTCGCTGGTTACATCCATGCGCCTCTCAGTCCAGCCTGTTACGGAGCCGGAATGGATCGAGGTCTGCGGGATGGGCGGCATCGACCCCAAATCGCTCAGGCGCACCTGAAGAACTTCGTGATGGCTTTCGGAGACGCAGAAGCGCGAACGCGGTTCATCCTGGAAAACACCTCGATCATGCCTGTTCCGCATGTGCCGGAAATGCGGTTGCATCTTGCAAGCGAGGCGCATGACCTGTGGCAACGCACCGAAGACGAACTTCAGGAAATTGGCCTGCCTCCGCCATTCTGGGCCTTTGCTTGGGCTGGTGGGCAGGGGCTTGCACGCTACCTGCTGGACAATCCAGCGGTCGTGAACGGACAAAACGTATTCGATTTTGCCGCCGGTTGCGGATTGGTATCCATTGCTGCAGCGATGGCTGGCGCTGCTTCCGTGACTGGTAACGACGTCGATCCGTTCAGCGAAACGGCCGCCAGCCTGAACTGTTCCCTCAATGGCGTCACCATTCATTGGCAAGCGTCGAACCTGCTGGACGACAGGTCCGCCATGCCGCAATGCGATCTGTTCCTGTGCGGGGATGTCTTCTATGACAGGGAACTGGCAACAGCACTCCTGCCGCTCCTTGAGCGCCTTGCTTCATCCGGGACCAGGGTACTTGTCGGTGATCCGGGCCGATCCTACCTGCCGCGCGACAGGCTGCACAAATTGGCGAGCTACCGCGTTCCGGTTTCGCGCGAACTCGAGGACAGTGAAATCAAGCTGACAAATGTCTGGCATTTCCTGCCATTGTCCTGTGCGTGAAAATTCGCCGGACACAGTTCCATGGGGTTGACGAGACCGTTCCCCATGCGCGATTTTCAGTGCGAATCTGGGGGAAATGAATTCATGAGTTTTGGGGGTCTGAACTACCTCGCTGTCGCTTTTGCAGCTGTGGCAGCTTTTGTCATTGGTGCAATCTATTACGGCCTGCTTGGCAAGCTGTGGATGAAAGCGGCCCGCATCAATCCCGCTGAGGCGAAAATGTCTCCGACATTGTTCGTCACGTCTTTCGTCGCGGAATTGGTCATGGCGCTTGTCATGGCTGGCCTGATCGGCCACCTGGGAGAAGGCCAGGTCACGTTGCGAAATGGCATCCTTTCCGCGCTTTTCGTGTGGGCTGGTTTCATGGCCACAACGATGATCATAAACCATCGCTATCAGGGAATTGGCTGGGATCTCACCGTCATTGACGGAATTCACTGGCTCCTGGTGGCAGTGGCCATGGGCGCGGTGATCGGATTCATGGGCGTTTGACCGCTACCAAGTCCGCCTCGGCCCTGTGTCGATGTGATAGAAGCCCTGCGGATAGCGGCTGTATCCACCGACATCAGGCAGGGTGACAAGATAATCGATCACACCGGCAGGATCACCCTTGACGGCAAAATCGGTCGCGCGGCAGGTCAGGTGATAGGATCGCTTCTTGCCGCCCTTGCGCCTGTTCTCAAGCGGCCAGCGGTGCGAGGAATAGACCGTAACCGGGCCAAAGCGCTGGGATACCTTGCGCAGCACGCGCTTCAGGCGCAATGGCACACACCAGCGCGTGTCGTTCCAGGTAATGGAGACGGGGTAGTTGATGCCGCTGCTGCGCCATTCCCCCCAGCCTGCACAGCCATTCATGATGAAGGCGCAGATCAGGCAGGCGGCAACACCGCGCGGGAAACTTCGCAGGGACAGGGGCACGTTTGCTCCATACGCATAACAATCTGGAGTCCGCCAATCCTGATCCCGAATTGTTAAAACTTTAACAATCCGCCTGATCTGCAAACCCTGTTCAGGCGATGGTATAATGGACGAAACGGGTCAAAACCGGATATGTCGCATGGATTGACACGGGGTGAGGGCAATTGAACCTCTGCGGCCAACAACTTCTCACCCAAAACAACCAGTTCGGGAGGAACTAGATGCAAGTTCACGTCCACAAGGTGAAAGCAGCCTGGAAAAAGAATGCGCTCATAGACAATGAGACCTACCTCAAATGGTATGCCCAGAGCGTCAAGGATCCCGAAAAATTCTGGGCAAAGCACGGCAAGCGCATCGACTGGTTCAAGCCCTATACCAAGGTCAAGAACACCTCATTCAAGGGCAAGGTTTCCATCAAGTGGTTCGAGGATGGCGTTACCAACGTTTCCTACAATTGCATCGATCGCCACCTCAAGAAGCGTGGAGATCAGGTCGCCATCATCTGGGAAGGCGACAATCCCTATGACGATAAGAAGATCACTTATCGCGAGCTATCCGAGCATGTGAACCGCCTGTCCAACACCATGAAGGACATGGGCGTGAAGAAGGGCGACCGCGTAACGATCTACATGCCGATGATACCCGAGGCAGCCTATGCGATGCTTGCCTGCACACGCATCGGCGCGATCCATTCCATCGTCTTTGGCGGTTTCTCGCCCGATGCGCTGGCCGGACGCATTGTCGACTGCGAATCCACCTTCATCATCACCGCCGACGAAGGGCTTCGCGGCGGGCGTCCGATTCCACTCAAGGAAAACACCGACAAGGCCATCGACATTGCCGCGCGAGACCATGTCATGGTCAAGAATGTGCTCGTCGTCCGGCGCACGGGTGGCAAGGTTGGCTGGGCTCCCGGCCGCGATGTCTGGTATCACGAGGCGATGGCAAAGGCCTCGCCGGTCTGCAAGCCTGAGTCCATGAAGGCGGAAGACCCGCTTTTCATCCTCTACACCTCCGGCTCCACCGGCAAGCCGAAAGGCGTCCTGCACTCCACCGCGGGCTATCTCGTCTACGCATCGATGACCCATCAATATGTCTTCGACTATCACGATGGAGACATCTACTGGTGCACCGCCGATGTGGGCTGGGTCACGGGCCACAGCTACATCGTCTATGGTCCGCTCGCCAATGGCGCGACAACGCTGATGTTCGAGGGCGTTCCGAACTATCCATCGCCCGGTCGTTTCTGGGAAGTTGTCGACAAGCACAAGGTCAATATCTTCTACACCGCCCCGACCGCCATTCGCGCATTGATGGGAGCAGGCGACGATCATGTCACCCGCACCTCGCGCAAGACACTGCGCGTGCTGGGTTCGGTTGGCGAGCCGATCAATCCGGAAGCCTGGGAATGGTATTACAATGTGGTCGGTGACAAGAAGTCGCCAATCGTCGACACCTGGTGGCAGACCGAGACCGGCGGCATCCTGATCACCCCGCTGCCAGGCGCGACCGATCTCAAGGCCGGTTCGGCTACCCGCCCCTTCTTCGGCATCCAGCCAGAGCTGGTCGACAATGAAGGCAAGGTGCTGGACGGTGCCACGGACGGAAATCTGTGCATCATCGATTCCTGGCCCGGCATGATGCGCACGGTCTATGGCGACCATGACCGCTTCATCCAGACCTATTTCGCCACCTACAAGGGTAAATACTTCACCGGTGACGGCTGTCGCCGTGATGAGGACGGCTACTACTGGATCACCGGCCGCGTTGACGATGTCATCAACGTTTCCGGTCACCGCATGGGAACCGCGGAAGTCGAATCCGCGCTGGTCGCCCATGACAAGGTCTCGGAAGCCGCCGTTGTCGGCTATCCGCACGACATCAAGGGCCAGGGCATCTACTGCTATGTCACCCTGATGGCAGGCGAGAAAGGCGACGACGCCCTGCGCAAGGAACTCGTGACCCATGTGCGCAGGGAAATCGGACCGATCGCCTCGCCCGACAAGATCCAGTTCTCGCCGGGCCTGCCGAAGACACGTTCCGGCAAGATCATGCGCCGCATCCTGCGCAAGATCGCCGAGGATGATTTCGGTGCACTGGGCGACACGTCGACACTGGCTGATCCCGCTGTCGTCGATGATCTGATCGCAAACCGCCAGAACAGGAAGGGCTGACAAATACTTTGCCGATTTGCGTGGAATCATGCGGGCGCCCCAGTGGCGCCCGTTTCGTTTCAGCAGCCAATTTTGCGGCGAATTTCGTCCACCAGCTTCTTCGACGGACAGACATTCTCGCAAGGAATGCCGTCTTTGTCTCTGTCGGCGCGGCTGTAGCCGCTGCACCAGAGCCGAACCGCTTCTTCGCAGGAACTGACTTGTTTGCATGTCTTGGCGGAAACCGGAGACGCCAACGCCAACATGGTTGCAGCGATGACAGCACATCCGATTGATTTTACCATGGTGGCAGTCCCGAAGATTGCGCTCGCGCAAACAAGGCGCGGTGTCAATCACAATGCCCCTTGCAACTGTGCGCTGCCAACACCAATATGTCCATCGTGTTCAACCAATCGAAAGGAGGTGATCCGATGTCGAGTGATTTCCAGTGTGTGAGCTTGGCCGGATTGTCATTCCTTCGGAGCAGCCTCTGAAGCCAATGACATGAGGCGCGCAGCCATGGCTGCCCAACCTCACTGACTGAAGCAAATCGCGACGCCGCCCCTCCTGAAACGGAACGGGCGGCGTTTCGCGTTTGGGCGTATGACCGCCAGAATACCGGTTTGAAAGGATGCATGCTGGAAGCAGGCATGAAAACGACGAAGCCCGCCGGGGGAGGAGGATCCGGCGGGCTTCGCAACACTGTTCCGGCAAAGGGAGGAGGAGATTGCCGGAACCACAGCCAGATCGTGGGAGGAGGAGTACGCTCTGGCCGGTGACCGGGCGCTTCAGAAGGTTCTGCGCGCCGCGTTGATGGAAAGATAGTTGCAAACTGCTTTATTGTGCAGTGCAATATGAACATTGCTGCTATGCAAAAAGCAGAAGGCTCATGCCCTTTTTCCGCCGTCTGATGACAAAAAGACCCGGGCGCGTTGTGGGTCGCTCCCGGGCCATTCTCCAGCTGTTGCAGCGCAGTAGCTTACATTGAAAGCCGGAGTTTCTGGATGTCCTTCGCGATATCGCGGAAGGCTTGTGTGAGTTCCGCTGCACTGTTTGCGGAAAAGAAGTGGCTCTTGCCGTCCTTGTCGGGAGAAGCGCAGTTGCGCAGGGTTCTCTCCGCATTGGAGGGCGCCTGGAAGCCGATGGAATAGATGGTGATTTCGTCGCGGCGCATCGAGCGGCAGATTTCTTCTGCGAAGGTTGCCGATGACCAGCCCGGACCATAGATGGTGTTGAATTCACCGTCCGTCATCAGGATGGCGATCTTGCGCACGTCCTTTGTCTTGTAGTTGGCCGGCTTGGATTTGGTCGGCCAGACTGATTTCCAGTTTGGCGAAAGCGTGTAGTACGTCCAGGCAACACCGAGATGCCCGGCGGTCGATCCACCATCGGTGAAGCTTGAAATCGTGGATTTCAGGCTGGCTGGTTCACCGGACAGCGGCATGATGCTCTGGCGGGGGCAATACGCCGAACGCGCTTCCACCTTGCCTGCATTCGGACCCGAATCGGTGAACTTCTCGGTGCCCCACCTTTCGGTTACGCAGGCGAAACCGGGATTGACGCTTGCCCTCGCCGCATAGGGGCCTGCATTGACCGCTGCTGAATAGGGAACCAGGCTGATTCTCGTCTTTCCATTGTTGGAATTGTCCGGAAGCAGGATGCTGACTGCCTCCTTCGCCGCATCCTTGAGGGCAGCAAGCTTGCCGTTCTGGCCCATGGAACCTGTAACGTCCAGCATCATCGCCACTTCAACCGCATCGTTGGAGAAGACTGCTTCCGAGGCAGCGCCAAGCTCGACGCTCGGGGTTCCGGCAATGCCCATGAATGCCATTGTCATGTCCGCGGACGCTGTCGCGCTCACCTTGCCGGTAGCGGCATCGGCGGAGAAACTGGTGATTCGCACGTTCGAGGGAACACCGAAGCGGCCTTCGACATTGGCCATGAAGAAATCCTCGAACTCCTGCCGGAGATCGCCATCAACCTTCTTTCCCTGCGCAAGGGCATTTCCTGCCGACAGCACCGCTGCATCGAGCGCACTGTTTATGATCGACCTGGATTGCGCCATGCGCGTATAGTCCACAGCCACACCGGCACACAGGAAAACGGCTACCGCCGATACACCGAACACGGTGGCAAAACTGCCGCTCTCGTTGCGGCCGAATGCCGAAACCTTGCTGGACAGTTGTTCCTTGAAGCTGTTGAGACGAGACATGATACACTCCTGCGATCTGGTTGCAGGAGGTGTTGCATCAAGCGGGCCAGTTTGGTTCCGGCTTTGTCAGCGACAGCGCATCTTTCGCTAAGTCATTGAAAAACAAGGGGCTTCAGGTTTTGTGTGGTTAAGCTTGTGTTAACGGGGGTCAGGTGCGGCAAAAGCCGCGTTTATCCCTTGTTAAGAAATGAAATTCTGTCCCGGAATGAGACGTTTCCCGTGAAGGCACAAATGCGCGGCAGGCCCGATTCAGGACAGGTTTGTCAGAAGTCGCAGGCGATACCGTTCTTTTCCCAGTCCCCAAACCGAACCGGTTCGGGACCATCGCGGCCATTGACCTCCGTGGGAAGGGGCGGCGGGGTCTTTTCCCTGCGTCTTTCTTCGGCCTCGGCAAGCGCCCGTTGCGCAGCAGCCGGCAGCTTGCGGGCCTTCGCCTGGTCGCTATGTCGGGCTTCGTCATTCATGGTTGTCTGGTCCGGTGCAAGGCATTGGCGTGAATGTTCCTTCTACTATAGGAAAACACCAGGCGGATTGAAGAGGCATTCGCCAGTCACGAAGGAATCGCGATGAATCGCAGTAACCAGCGAAGCAACACCAGAACCGTCCCGGGTCTGGCGTCCCGGCTTGCCGCAGCAAAGCTGGTCGAGCAGGTGTTCGAACACAGTGCATCGCTCGACAGCCTGACGGGGAGCAAGGGTTTACCCGAGTTCCTGATGCTGGATCTGGCCGACCAGCAACTGGCGCGCGCGATTGCCACAACAGCGCTTCGCCAGCATGCACTCATTCGAAGCGCTCTCGGCGAACTACTTGACCGGCCATTGCCGCGCAAGGCGATCTTCCTGTCCGCGATCCTCGATATTGCGGCGGCCCAGATACTGTTCATGAACGCCCCCCAGAGCGCAGCTGTCAATCTGGCTGTTTCACTGGCCAGCAATGATCACAGGACCAAACGCTTTTCGGCACTGGTGAATGCACTGCTGCGCCGCATGTGCGCTGAACGGGACCGCTTGCTTGAGATCGAGCCTGCACCACCCTCCGCCTTCTCACCCTGGCTTGCCGGCAAGATCGCGCGTGACCACGGCCGGGAAAAGCTGGCGGCGATTTCCCGGGCAATCCGGGAAACTCCCCTGATCGACATTACCGCGAGACCGGGAGCGGTTCTTGCTTTCGACGATGTTGATTGCCTCACCCTGCCCAACGGGTCGGTGCGAATTCGCGACAACAGGCCGATCGCTGAACTGCCAGGCTTTGCTGACGGCAATTGGTGGGTGCAGGATTTTGCCGCCAGCCTGCCCGCAAGGTTGCTTGGCGACGTGAAGAACCTGAAAGTGGCTGACCTTTGCGCGGCACCCGGTGGCAAGACAGCGCAACTCCTGTCGATGGGCGCAGACGTGACGGCGGTTGACAGTTCGCAGCGAAGGCTCGTGCGCCTGCGCGCCAACATGGAACGCCTCCGTTTCGAGTCGCATGTCGTTATGGCAGACATTCTGGAATGGGGGGAGGCCGAGGCTTTTGACGCCGTCCTCCTCGACGCGCCCTGCACGGCGACCGGCACCATGCGCAGGCATCCCGAAATTGCCTTCAATGTGGAACAGACCGGGCTGGATTCACTTGTCCAGCTGCAACGCAGAATGATCGAAGCTGCCGCAGGAATGGTCCGCACCGGCGGCGTGCTCGTCTATGCCAATTGCTCGATCCTCAAGGATGAAGGCGAAAACCTGCTTGCTACGATAAGAAAGGAACCGGGAAACCTGCGTCCTGACCCGATCCGTGCCGATGAACTGCCGCTCGGGCTTGGGCATCTCGTCAATGGCCAGGGCGCCTTGCGGACCCTTCCCTGCGACGTACCGATTGCAATGCCCGGTTGGGGAACCATGGATGGCTTCTTCGCTTGTCGTTTTCTTGTTGATCGCTAGTGGAAAACTGGTGGAAGTCGCCAGGAGCGTGTTGAGGATATTGCCCTTTTTCCTCGAACGGTTAAGAATTCTTGCGAGATGGTGGTTGCCGACAGGGGTATCCGGTCTCATTCATGCATGCATGAGCGAGACTGGCGGCGGAACGAGATGACGGGAAATCGACCAGATGGCAATTGCCGACCAACCAAGGTTGATCGCGCTCGTATTGGCGGAGAGGCTCAAGCGTGCGAGGAAGCGCGCCGGCGACATGGTTCGCCCGTCGCTGGGTGTGGCCACGCCCGATCGCCTTCTGCTGGCTCCCCCAGATCTGGGCACCGCTGATCCTACGGTTGCCCACGACATCTATGCCGGCAATTTCTTTTTTGCCGGCAAATCCGCCAATGCGGCAGGATCTTCCCCCTTCCGGATTCCGCCACCAGACGCCGCGTGGGAGCGCGAACTGCACTCCTTCCGCTGGCTTCGCCATCTTGCGGCATCCCGCGATTCCCTGTCTTCATCGAATGCCCAGGCATTCGTGCGCGACTGGATCGCTCTTGATACTAGGCACAAGGGCAGTGAGACGGTCTGGGACGTCGAATCAGCATCTGCCCGGCTCGTATCCTGGCTCTGCCATTCGGTTCTCATCATCGGCAATGCAGACCTCCAGTTCTACCGTTCCTTCCTGAAATCGGTCGGTCAGCATATCCGCTATCTGCGCCGCGAAAGCCGCAATGCACCTGATGGAATGCCGAGACTGATGGGGTCTATTGCGCTGGCATATGCATCCATCTGCGTGTCCGGCCAGTCCTCCATCCTGCGCAACGCGGAACGCAATCTCGATCATGAACTGCAAAGACAGATCTATCCCGATGGCGGACACGCCAGCCGAAACCCGTCCAACCTGCCGATCATTCTGGCCTTGCTGCTGCCACTTCGCCAATCGATATCAAGGTTGGGCAGGCCCCCTTCGGCCGAGCTGATTTCAGCAATAGACCGCATGATGGGCGCGGTGCGCTTTTTCAGGCTGGGCGATGGCAGTTTCACGCATGTGAACGGCACGGCGACCACGGCACACGACCTCATCGCCACAGTGCTGAGATATGATGACACCGGTGGCCTGACCGGCACCGATCTTCCCTACACCGGTTATCAGAGAATGCAGCAGGATCTGACAGTCCTTCTCATGGATACCGGAAAGCCGCCTGCAGGCGAGATGTCCGGGGGAGCGCACGCAGGCTGCCTTTCATTCGAAATGAGCCATGGCTCGGCTCCCTTCATCATCAATTGTGGTGCTCCGGTTCGACCTGATCCCAGGGCAATCGAGGCAGCGCGCACAACGGCTGCCCATTCCACCGTGACCATCAATGATCGCTCAAGTTGCCAGTTCTCTGGTCAGGGTATTTTTGGGCGTATGCTCGACAGTCGGATTCTCGACGGGCCGCGCAATGTGCCAAGCAGCCGAGAAGATGTGGAAGGCATGTTGACCGTAACCGCCAGTCACGACGGCTATCTGCGCAACCAGGGCATCATTCACGAACGAAGCCTCACGCTTTCGCGCACCGGAAGCGTTCTCGATGGTTCCGATCATTTTCTGGGGGCCGGGGGCAAGGCACTGCGAAACGCAGCCGGTTTACGCGCGACAATCCGGTTCCATCTTCACCCTTCCGTTGCAGCCGGGAAAGCTTCCGACGGCCGTACGATCCTGCTTTCACTTGCAGATGGTTCGCGCTGGAGCATGGTGTGCCGTACAGCTGTAGCATCCCTTGAAGAAAGCATCTTCTTTTCAGCATCGACCGGTGCGAGGCGAACAAGCCAGATCGTGATTGCCTGTCAGTTGAATGGTATCCAGGAGATCTCCTGGCGGTTCGAAAGACTGGCGAGACGCTGAACAGCGCGACGATCCGCACATTTGTGCAGAACCGTCAGCATGATATTGCGCTGCACAACAACCGTTCAATCCACGTTGGGAAAACTGTCCATGAGCGTCGCATCGAAACATGTTCCCGCACCTGATCTCGTCCAGGTTCGAAGGGCCCTCATTTCAGTGTCCGACAAGACCGGCCTCGTCGAATTCGCGAAGTCGCTCGCTGGGCATGGGGTGATGATCCTGTCCACGGGAGGTACAGCCCAGGCAATCCGCAACGCCGGGATCGAGGTCACCGACGTCTCCGCCGTCACCGGCTTTCCCGAGATCATGGATGGTCGCGTAAAGACCTTGCATCCAGCCATTCACGGCGCGTTGCTGGCGGTCAGGGATGATCCTGAACATGCAAAGGCCATGCAGGATCATGGCATCGAGCCGATCGATCTGCTGGTCGTCAACCTGTATCCCTTCGAGACCGTGGCCGCATCAGGGGCTTCCTACGGGGATACGGTCGAGAATATCGACATTGGTGGACCCGCCATGATACGCGCGGCGGCGAAGAACCACGCCTATGTCGGTGTTGCAACCGATCCTGCCGACTACTCGGAAATTCTGGAGGCAATTCGCCAGCATCGCGGAAGCTTGCCGCTGGCGCTGCGCAGGCAGCTTTCTGCACGCGCGTTTTCAAGAACCGCCGCCTATGATTCCGCAATTGCCCAATGGTATGCAGAGCAGCTCGACCAGCCGGTGCGCCGCCATTTCTCGATCGCCGGCAAACTCGCCGAAGAACTGCGTTATGGAGAGAACCCCCATCAAAGTGCCGCCTTTTATCTCACGGGCGAGGATCGTCCCGGTGTGGCAACAGCTGTTCAACTGCAGGGAAAACAGCTTTCCTGGAACAACATCAATGACACGAATGCGGCCTTTGAGCTTGTATCGGAATTTGATCCACAACGCTGTGCAGCAGTCGCCATCATCAAGCATGCCAATCCTTGTGGCGTGGCGACCGCTGTGGATCAGCTGAGCGCCTACAGGCAGGCGCTGGCCTGTGATCCGGTGTCGGCCTTCGGCGGAATCATTGCACTCAACCGCGAACTGGATGCCGGGACGGCTGCTGCCGTTGCCGACCTCTTTGTAGAGGTGATCGTTGCACCGGGCGCAAGCGAGGAAGCAAAATCAATCCTGGCGGGAAAGAAAAATCTGCGGGTACTTCTGACCGGATCACTCGCTTCGCCATCTTCGTCCGGCCTTGATGTGCGAACAATCGCAGGTGGGCTACTCGTTCAATCCAGGGACAATGGCAGCATCGACGAACTTGATCTGAAAACAGTGACGAAGCGCCAGCCTACCGAACGTGAACTTGACGACATGCGATTTGCTTTCCGTGTTGCAAAGCATGTGAAGTCCAACGCCATTGTCTATGCACGCGACGGCGCCACGGTGGGAATCGGTGCTGGCCAGATGAGCCGGATCGATTCGTCCAGGATTGCCGTGCGCAAGGCACAAGACGCAGCTGGTTCGGGAGGCTGGGACGCGCCGCATACACGCGGCTCTGTTGTGGCCTCGGACGCGTTCTTTCCTTTTGCCGATGGGCTTGTTTCAGCCATCGAAGCTGGTGCAACGGCCGTTATCCAGCCTGGTGGATCAATGCGCGACGCGGAAGTTATCGAAGCCGCGGACAAGGCGGGCATAGCCATGGTCTTTACCGGCATGCGGCACTTCAGGCACTGATCCTTCCGGATATCAATCCGGATTGTGGGCAGGATAGGGTGTGACCATCAGGATCAATCCACCAATCAGGAAAAACAGCATGATGACTGCCATGCCTGCCCGCGCCGAATCGGTCAGTGTGGTGACGGTGGCGACCATGAATGGAGCGAGAAAACTGGTCGCACGTCCGGCCAGCGCATAAATTCCGAAATAGCGCCCCGCTTCGTCAGCCGACACGCTGCGCGCCATGTAGGATCTTGAAGAGGCCTGCACGGGTCCAAAGGCAAGCCCGATCAGCAGCCCGTAAAGGATATAGGCCTTTTCCGCAGCCGTTCCAAAAAGCGCACCGCTGTCTGCGGTACTCAGTTGCAGCATGCCGAACAGGGTATAGCCGGGACCTGTCGAGACAATTCCGATTGTTGCGATGAACAGGAGAACCACGGACCACAGAACGATTCGCTTCGAGCCCAGCGCCAGATCCAGCCTGCCGGCAATCAGGCACCCTGCGATTGCCACGACATTGAGAATGATTCCGTAAATGCCGATTTCCGTGATTGACCAGCCGAACATGGCGGCGGCGAAACCACCCCCCAGCGCAAGCAGCGCATTGACACCATCCTGGTAAGTCATGCGAGCGATCAGAAACCGCACGATACCTGGCCGGGTGCGCGCTTCTGCAATTGTCGATTTCAATTCGGCAATTCCGAGTTTGACAGCCTTGGCGAACGGAATTCCCCTGCCGGAGTCTGGTGTGTAAAGGAACATTGGCAGGATAAAGATCAGATACCAGATGGCTGATATCGGACCCGTGGCCCTCGCATCCTCGCCAGTTGCAGGATCAATGCCGAAAAGAGGCACGATCCCCGCGATCGTCTTGCCTGTCTCGGGATTGCCAGCCAGCGCTGCGATGACAAACATCAACACGATCATGCCGCCGAGATAGCCCAGGCCCCACGCCGTGTTGGAAACTTTTCCGATCTCGTCCTTCGAGACGAGCCTCGGCATCATGGAATCATTGAAGACCGTTGAGAACTCCGCTGCAACGCTGGCCATCGTGAACACGGCAACCACCCAGAACAGGCTTGAACCGGGCGCGGCAAACCAGAGCAGCATCAGACTGATTATCTTTATGGCCGCGAAAAAGCCGATCCAGGGTTTTCTTGGACCAGTCTGGTCAGCGATGGAACCGAGTACCGGAGAGAGAATGGCAATCAGAAACCCTCCCGCCGCGATACCGTAACCCCATGCGGCCTGTCCTGTCGCTGCATCTGGTGCAAGGCGCGAAATGAAATAGGGCCCGAAAATGAAAGTGGTCACGACCGTGAAGAACGGCTGGGCTGCCCAGTCGAAGAACATCCAGCCCCAGATTCCCCGCTTGCTGGTCTTCGGGCCATGCGCCTTTTCAAGACCTGTTTCTGCCGTTGTCATTCCCGTCACTCCCACCTTTTCCCAAGTGCGCGGACTATGTCAGGAATCGACATGCCTTGTCACTGGCTTTCGTTCAGCTTCTGCCTGTGGCATTGATGGCTGAGAATGCCGGAGAAATTTCATGCCGAACCGCCGCAATACGGAAGACCAATCCAAAAAGGATGCCAAGGAATCCGCCCGCATTCTGGAAAGGGTTGCGCAGGAGTCCGAATCCCTGGGTACCTCTTCGCTTGCGCGAACAGCGGGTCGAATTGCCGACCATTTCTCGGCAAGCGACCATGAAGATGATGACAGGATGGAGATACTCGGCAAGCGGATCGGTCGAGCCCTGGCGCTTGTCGTCGTCATCGCACTCATTTTCCATCTGGTTACCACCTATGTCCTGCGGTGAGTGATGGAGCAGACGCCATCAGCCGTCATCTCGGTTTCAAGCCATGTCGTGATTGGTTCAGTCGGCAATCGCTCTGCTGTTCCCGCCATCGAACTCAGCGGTCTTTCCTGCTGGTCTGTGCCGACGGTGATTTTGCCTTTTCATCCCGGGCATGGAAAGTCAGGTCGTATCGTTCCTGATGAGGAATCTTTTGCCTTGTTGCTGGAAGATATCCTTTCCGCGCCCTGGCTGGGTGAGGTCAAGGCAGTTGCCAGCGGCTATCTCGCATCCGCTTCCCAGGCTGTGAAACTGTCTCAGTTCATCAAACTCCTGAAGGAACGCAATCGCGACATCCTCTATGTGTGCGATCCTGTCATTGGAGACAGCCGGGGCCTCTATATTGCCGGTGAAACAGCCGGGGCCATACGCGACCTTCTTCTTCCCCTTGCCGACTTTGCCACTCCCAACCGGCATGAACTGGCATGGCTAGTCTCTTCGCCTGAAGCAGCCACGCCCATGGAAGCTGCTGCACAGGCACGAAAACTTGGAGTTCGGGGCGTCCTGGTTACATCCGCTCCGGCATTCATGCGCGGCAACACGGGAAACCTGCTGGTCAGCGATCAGTTGGAAATCATGGCTGAACACCGCCTTGTGAACGGTCCGCCCAACGGTGCCGGGGATCTGACGACCGGCCTCTTGACCGCTCACCTGGTCAAGGGGAAGGACATGCGCGAGACGCTGCGCCTTACCACCGCCTCGGTCTTTGAAGCCGTGGCGCGCGCATCAGGTCGCGCTTCCCCGGAACTTCAGCTTGCTCTGGACTGGTCTTCGATCCTCAAACCTTCCGCCATGATCACACTTCGCAACCTGGCCACGCCGGTTGTCGGCAGGAAATGACGGCAATGCCAGGAACACTGGTCGGCGTTGATGGCTGCCCCGCGGGCTGGATTGCCATCGCTTGCAATGGCGAGAATTTCGCCAGGCCGAGCATTGCACTGTTTTCTGATTTTCAACAGCTCTTGTCGGCGATGCCTGAGGACAGTGTCGTAGCTGTCGACATGCCGATTGGCTTGCCGGACTTCGTCCAGGCGGGTGGGCGGGGTCCGGAACAGGCGGTGCGCCCACTGCTTGGCGCGCGCCAGTCGAGCGTCTTCTCGATCCCGTCGCGCGCTGCGGTTTATGCCGAGGACTATCTCGAAGCTTGCCGCCAGTCCCTTTTGACCTCCTCCCCGCCACGCAAGGTTTCGAAACAGGCTTTCAATTTATTCCCCAAGATACGCGAACTGGATCAGCTCATGACGCCGGAACTTTGCGAGCGTGTTTTCGAGGTTCATCCCGAACTCGCTTTCCGGCAACTGGCTGCGCAAACACCCATGGCCCTGCCAAAGAAGATCAAGGGTCGCGTCAATCCGCAGGGTATGGAAGAAAGACGTCGCGTGCTGGAAAGTCACGGGCTCGAAGCCGGTTTCCTGCGCCAGCCAGCGCCACGTGGCGCGGCCAGCGATGATTTCCTCGATGCCTGTGCCTGTCTGGTCATTGCGCGGCGGCTGGCACTGGGCAAGGCCAGGCCGTTTCCTGATCCACCCCTGAAGACGACAGCCGGCATCCGGATTGCAATCTGGGCATGAGTGTAACCAGGTCTGGAAAATCCCGGGCAGATGACGATATTAGGGGTTGGATGAATTGGAGGCACGATGGCGCGCGATATCGTTGAACCGGGTTTTCCCGCAAGACTTCAGGATGGCTACAAGGCATTTCATTATGGTCGCCTGAGGCATGAACGAAACCGGTATGAGGAGCTCGCACATCGGGGCCAGAAACCGGAAGTGATGATCATTGCCTGTTGCGACTCGCGCGCTGCACCAGAGCTCGTGTTCGACACGGCTCCTGGAGAAGTATTCGTGGTACGCAATGTTGCCAATCTCGTGCCGCCCTTTGCTCCCGACGACGACTATCACGGAACATCAGCCGCACTGGAATTTGCCGTCCAGGCCCTCAAGGTGAAGCATATTGTCGTAATGGGGCATGGTCGCTGCGGCGGTGTCATGGCTTTCCGCGAACACCGGGAAGGAAATTCGAGCGAACCGCTGTCACCGGGCGACTTCATTGGCAAGTGGATGACATTGCTTGAACCCGCAACGAGCGATCTGCGATGCGAGGACGCTGATTCTGTGATCGCTCGGCAGAGATCGATGGAAGAAGCCTCGATCCGCAATTCCATCAGGAACCTCAAGTCCTTTCCCTGTGTCAGCATCCTGCATGAACGCAACAAGTTGCGTCTGCACGGCGCCTGGTTTGATATTTTTTCAGGCGAACTGTGGGTGATGGATGACGAAACGGGTGATTTCCGCGTCGCCACCGTCTGAAACGGCAATTGCTGTTGACCCTACGTAAGCTTATCGGTAGAACCGGCCTTCATGACTGGAGCCGGACAGATGGACACCGCCCGCAAATCAATGCTTGGAAAGCTTGCCGGCCTGTTTCTGGCCGCGTCACTGACTGCCGTTTCGGCCCTTTCCGCTGCCGGTCAGCAACTTCCGGAAGAGCTCGAGATCTGGTTCGAGGCCCTTCGTTCCGCGGATCACGAAGTCTTTGACCAACTGCTCTCCGAGGATGCAACTGTCGACGTGCGAGATCTGGGCATTGTCCAGGACCGGGAGGAATTCCTTGAATCGCTGGACATCTGGGAAGATATAGCCTCCTCCACGCAGATCGAAACGAAGTTGGTCTCATCGGGCGATGGTAAAAGCGTCGTGTCGGTCTGCTACCGATTCGCTGAAAATGACCAGCTTAATCGCGAGACCTTCACGGTCACCGACTTGCTGATCACTTCAGTCGTCCAGGAAAAAATCGCGGATGACTGTTCCGCATTCTGATTTTTGGGAAGCCATCCGGACTATTTGTCGATTTCGCTGGCGATATAGGCAATGGCCTTCTGATAGACGCTTGCCTTGTTCCAGCCCTGGATTGCAGCAAAATTCGGTTCACCCGGCTGATATCCAGCACCCGCCTGCCAGCCATAGGCGCGCAGATAGTTTGCGGTTGACGCCAGAGCATCAGCGCGCGAGCTGACCATGTCTACCTTGCCGTTGCCATCGCCGTCAGCGCCATATTTGATGTAGTTGGCGGGAAGGAACTGCATCTGCCCGATCTCGCCGTGCGCCGCCCCCTTCATCTGGTTGAGTGAGAGCTGGCCGGTCTGAAGTATCTTCAGCGCTGCAACAAGCTGCTCCTCGAAAAACTCGGAACGACGGCAATCATAGGCCAGCGTTGCCAGTGGACCGAAAACCGGAATGTCGCCGGTAAATCCGCCAAACCCCGTTTCCATGCCCCAGATCGCAAGCAGCGGCCCGGCCGGCACGCCATAGCGGGCCTCGATCTTCTGGAACAGCGCGATATTCTGTTTCTTCAGGTTCCGGCCCTTGGAAACGATCGCGGCAGCTCCCCTCTTCTTGAGGAACTGTTCGTAGGACAGCTTGAAGCTTTTCTGGTTTCGATCATAGGAAATCGTCTTGGTGGCATAACGGATGCCATTGAAAGCGGTGTCCAATGTGCGTGCGCTGATACCATTGGCCGCCGCATCTTTGCGGAATTCGGATAGCCAGCCCGCAAATCCGGAAGAATCATTGCCGCATTTCTTGGCATGCGCAGGTGCTGCCGATACAATGATCGCAATGACTGCAGCATTGATTGCATTATGAAATTTCATCGCCGAATCCCTCCTTGGAGCGGCGACATACTGCCATTTTTTGGGGCAAATATAAGGGGCGGCCAAACTTTTTTGTTGTGCCGCCCTAAAATTCACTCGTCTTGATGGGCATTCCCTGCCCGTGCCTGAAAACTCAGGCCGCCTTGCGGGCCTTCAGCAGGCCGCGATTGACCAGCAATTCCGCGATCTGGACTGCGTTGAGCGCAGCGCCCTTGCGCAGATTGTCGGCAACCACCCAGATGTTCAGGCCGTTCTCGACCGTGATGTCTTCACGGATTCGGGAGATGTAGGTTGCATCTTCACCCGCACATTCGAGCGGTGTGATGTAACCACCGTTTTCGCGCTTGTCGATGACAAGGCAACCCGGCGCTTCACGCAGGATCGCTCGCGCCTCGTCGGCCGAAATCGGATTTTCGAATTCGATATTCACTGCCTCGGAATGGCCGACGAAAACCGGAACGCGAACAGCGGTGCATGTCACCTTGATCGACTTGTCGAGCATCTTCTTGGTTTCGGCCACGACCTTCCATTCTTCCTTGGTCGAGCCGTCTTCCATGAACACGTCGATGTGCGGGATCACGTTGAAGGCGATCCGCTTGGTGAACTTCTTGGCCTCGATCGGGTCGGCGACGAAAACAGCTCGCGTCTGGTTGAACAGCTCGTCCATGCCTTCCTTGCCGGCTCCCGACACGGATTGGTAAGTCGAGACCACGACGCGCTTGATCCTTGCGACATCGTGCAGGGGCTTCAGGGCAACGACCAGCTGCGCTGTGGAGCAGTTGGGGTTGGCAATGATGTTCTTTCTTGCAAAACCCTCGATCGCATCGGCATTGACTTCGGGAACGATCAGCGGAACGTCCGCGTCGTAGCGCCATGCCGATGAATTGTCGATCACGACACATCCGGTCTTGCCGATTTTCGGGGACCATTGCTTCGAGACATCGCCACCCGCCGACATCAGCGCAATATCCACAGTTGAAAAGTCGAATGTATCGAGCGTCTTGACCTTCAGGGTCGAGTTGCCGAAAGACACTTCCATGCCCTGGCTGCGGCGCGATGCAAGCGCGATCACTTCGTCGGCCGGGAATCCGCGCTCATGCAGAATCTCCAGCATTTCTCGGCCCACATTTCCGGTGGCACCAACCACAGCTATCTTGAAACCCATTTTAAACTCCTGAACCAGTTTCCTGCTCTCCGGCTTGCCCGGCCTGAGCCGGACATTGCCCTCCCGCGGCATTCCCGGGAGAGCATCGGGAACAGCGCAGGAATTCAGCTGGTCTTGGTTTTGCCTTTGGAAGTGTCCTTGACTGTGCCGACAAGCATCATCACGCCGGAAATTCCAGCGACGCTAGCAACAGGATATTCAACAGCATTGCACATGGCTGAAACGGCTGTCTCATCAGGGAACATTGGCGCGGTGTATGCGCGTTTTCGATGCATGAGTCAATTGATACAAGGGTAGGGGTTGGGCTCGGGGGCTGAACCTGTGTTTCAGCGATGATCGCCGTTGCGCACGAAGACCGAAGTCATTGTGTAGTCCTTCGCAGGTCCTTGCACGCTCTGTCCTATTTCAATGCGGCTGCCTGATATCCGGTATTCACCGGTATAAGTGTCAGCGCCGCATACATGATGCCCTGTCCCGACAAGAAGCGCACCATGGTGTTTCAGAACCAGCCGGTGATACAGGCCAGCGCCACGATCCCCGGGATAGTGAATATCAAGACCCATCGGCTCGGTTCGAGACCAGACCCACGTCCGGCTGGCTTTCAAGACCTTTGCGTCAGGAAGGACGAGTGCGCCCTGCTCGCTCAGCACGAAACTGTCTTCGCCCTGTGCATTGAATTGCCCTTCGCCCGAGAAATGGCTGCCATCGCTGATTTGGCGCTCAATCAGCCATTTCCCGGCAAGGCTGCCGAACCAGTTCTCTCCCGTCAGCACTAGCCTACAAGCGCCTGGAATTCCTTCAGGATGGCGTCGCCCATCTCACCTGTACCGACCCGCGTCGCGCCCGGCGCCATGATGTCGCCCGTGCGGATGTTGCGATCAAGAACATTGGCGATGGCCGTTTCAAGCGCCGTTGCTTCACCAACCATGTTGAAGGAATAGCGCAGGCACATGGCAAACGAGGCGATCATGGCGATCGGATTTGCCGCTCCGGTTCCAGCAATGTCTGGCGCTGAACCATGCACAGGTTCATACAATGCCTTGCGCTTGCCTGTCTGTGGATCGGGTGCGCCAAGCGAGGCGGATGGCAGCATGCCAAGCGATCCGGTCAGCATGGCGGCGACGTCCGACAACATGTCGCCGAACAGATTGTCGGTGACGATCACATCGAACTGCTTGGGCCAGCGTACAAGCTGCATGCCGCCGGCATCGGCCAGCATGTGGGTCAGTTCGACATCGCTGTACTTCGCCTTGTGCGTGGCAGTGACTACCTCGTTCCACAGGACGCCCGATTTCATCACATTGCGTTTTTCCATCGAGCAGACCTTGTTCGACCGGGTGCGCGCCAGTTCGAATGCCACACCTGCGATCCGCTCGATTTCGTATGTATCGTAGACCTGTGTGTCGATGCCGCGCTTCTGGCCGTTACCCAGTTCGATGATTTCCTTGGGTTCACCGAAATACACGCCACCAGTCAGTTCGCGAACGATCAGAATGTCGAGCCCTTCAACCACTTCCGGCTTGAGCGAGGAGGCTGATGCGAGTGCTGGATAACAGATGGCCGGGCGCAGGTTTGCAAACAGCTGCATGTCCTTGCGCAGCCGCAGTAGCCCCGCCTCTGGCCTTACCTCGTAAGGAACCTTGTCCCATTTCGGTCCGCCGACAGCGCCGAAGAGAACAGCGTCCGCTGCCATTGCGCTTTGCATGTCGGCTTCCGAGATCGCCTGTCCGTGCGCATCATATGCAGCACCGCCGACCAGGCCTTCACTGAGTTCGAATCCCGATCCAAGCGATTCGTTCATCCACCCGATGACCTTGCGAACCTCACCCATTGTTTCGGGTCCGATTCCATCGCCTGGCAGAAGGAACAGTTTGCGCGCACTCATGCTGGATACCTTTCGATCTTCGTTCACTGGATTGGCCGCATCTGCAGCCAGGGAAGTTTTCTCAATCCGGCCGCACGACCCGGTGCAGGATACGCCTCACGGTCGGCGCAACGAACAGGACGATCGGAAATGCCACCGCCCAGCTATACGCCCAGGCCTTCATCCATTTGGCAAAAATGTCTTCCACCAGACCAACAGCGAGAACCGTCGATATGCCGGATACGAAGAATGTCATCATGCCGGACAGCAACAGGCCGAATGCGATTGCCTCAAAGCGTTTGGGAATGAACGGTTTCATCGTCGCCCCGTTTCAGATCCACGGACGCTCTGCCCCGGCCCGCTCTTCATAGGCCGAAATCTCGGCCGAGCGCTGCAGGGTCTCACCAATATCGTCAATGCCGTTGAGAAGGCGATGCTTGCGATCAGCGTCCATGTCGAAATGGATCGTCCCGCCATCTGGACCCTGGATTATCTGCGTTTCCAGATCGACGGTCATCGTGGCATTGGCCCCGCGCCGTGCATCATCCATGAGCCGGTCCAGTTCTTCAGCGCTTACCTTGATCGGCAGGATGCCGTTCTTGAAACAATTATTGTAGAAGATGTCGGCAAAGCTGGTGGAGATTACACAGCGGATGCCGAAGTCCGACAGTGCCCAGGGCGCATGTTCGCGGCTTGAGCCACATCCGAAATTGTCGCCGGCAACAAGGATCTGCGCGTTGCGCCATGCCGGCTTGTTGAGCACGAAATCGGGCATTTCCTTGCCGTTTTCATCGAAGCGCATTTCCGCAAAGAGCCCCTTGCCAAGGCCGGTCCGCTTGATCGTTTTCAGATAATCCTTGGGAATGATCATGTCCGTGTCGATGTTGATGATCGGCAACGGCGCTGCAACAGCGGTCAGTTTGGTGAATTTCTGCATGATCGGACCTCGGACCTTGATGTGCGGTTTGTCGCGCGGTTTACACCAGCTTTCCGGATTGGTCGAGTGGCGGATTGTCCCGTTTGGAGCATGGCGTTTCATTGCTTGCCACTTGCAAACCACAGAACTTGGCGGGAAAAGGGAAAATGGTTTTCATGTATTCCGGCTGGCGCCCCAGGCGTTCCGTACTGTTCATGCCCGCATCCAACCAGCGCGCCATCGCGAAGGCGGCGGATCTGGGCTGCGACGCACTCATTTTCGACCTTGAGGATTCAGTTGCCGCTGGCGAGGCCGATATGGCCCGTTCGAACCTTCTGAAACTTGTCGGCAAGCGGGATTTTGGCAGGCGCGAACACATTATCCGCACAAGCGTGCCCGGTTCTTCCGGTTTCAAGGCCGACCTTGCTGTCGTCCGCGCCGTGAAGCCGGATGCCGTATTGTTACCGAAGCTTGACGATGCAACCACGCTCGCTGCCGTAAGGGCACAACTTGGCCGTCACGGCCCGAGATTGTGGGCCATGATCGAAAGCCCCAGGGCACTGCTCAATCTCCAGGCCATAACGGCGGCCGCATCTTCCTGCGGGCTGGATACGCTGGTGATCGGTCCGAATGATCTGGCCAGGTCTACCGGCGTTGCGATGCATCCCGGTCGTGCGGCAATGATCCCTTGGTTCATGAATGCGATGGCGGCCGCGCGCGCGCATGATCTTTGCATCCTCGATGGCGTCTACAACAATTTTCGGGATTTGGATGGATTTGCTGTTGAATGCAGGCAGGGCGCGGAACTTGGTTTTGATGGCAAGACGCTGATCCACCCTGCGCAGATCGAAGCAGCCAACCGGGCGTTCGCACCGCAGCCATCCGATATTGATCGTGCCAGGCGCATCATCGAGGCTTTTGAACTTCCCGAAAATGCTTCGCGCGGTGCCATTTCACTGGATGGAGAGATGATAGAGCGGCTTCATCTGTCGATGGCGACAAGCCTGCTTGATCTGGTTGAAAACCTCGAACGATAACGCAAGCGCAACGAACAGGTTACAATGGCGACTCTATACCGTTTCCTTACCGGCCCCGATGATTCGGCTTTCTGCCACAAGGTTTCAAAGGCCCTGTCCGATGGCTGGGTGCTGCATGGCAGCCCGACCTATGCCTTCGACGCAGCCGCCGGTACCATGCGATGCGGACAGGCCGTCACCAGGGAATCCGATGAAGCCTACGACCCCGAGCGAAAGCTGGGTTCCTATTAGGGTGAGTCCCCGTCGCAAGGCGGGACGCAGGCACCTGTTCGTCGTGACTGTATGAATATCCACGCCACACCGCAGGTTGTCTTGCGTGTCCACGATAGGAAAAAATTCTTCTCCGGTTGCGCAGACTCCGCTTGACTCTTTTCCAGCTTTCCGGAATCCATAGGAACATAACATGAACATTTATCCGCCCAAGGGCGGACAAGCACATGGGAAGGGCTTTCCATGGCCGGGAATTCTTTTGCCCGCACCCGGTTGCTGGCACGATTATCAAGTGAGATTGCCCGCATCGAAGACCGGGTGCCTCTGAGCGAATCCTTTTCGACTGATCGCCCCTCATCAGGGCGAAACGCCAGGGCCTTTGATGCGCTGTTCGGACTACGGGAAGTGGACGAGCAGCTTGGAGAAGTTGACAGGCATGCGCTCCATGAGGTGCGCACTGCCGCGACTGCCGATGCTGCTGCTGCATTCGGATTTGCCGTTGCTCTGGCATCGCGCCTGGCTCCGTCTGCGGAAACCCTTTTCTGGGTGAGCTGCAAGCAGGCTTGCGATGAGGCAGGCAACATACACGCACCGGGCCTCAATGAACTTGGTTTCGATTCCACCCGGCTCGTTCATGTTCGTGCCCACTGTACGCAGGAAGCCTTGTGGGCGGCTGGCGAGATTGCAGCTGCGGGCGGTGCTGGCCTGTGCCTCCTCGAGCTGCGCGGAAACCCGGCCATTGCAAGCCTCGCCGCAACAAGGCGGCTGGCATTGCGGGCAGCAGGCGCGGGCAACACGATCATCCTGCTGCGCCAGGCGGGCGAGGAAGAGGCCAGCGCCGCTGCCACCCGGTGGTTCATCCGCCCGGCCGTTTCAAGAAATCTGCCGCCTGGAAATGCCTTTTTCGGCATGAGCCAGCCTGCTGGACCTCGAAGCGTCCGGGAGATCTGGCAGGGCAACCCGGCATGGAGCGTGACGCTCGAGAAGAACCGGCATGGCCGTACTGGCAACTGGATCATGGAGTGGAAGAAAGATGAACGCGCATTCGAACTTGTCGACCCCGCCATCGGCTGGCCCAGCAATCACCGGAATGGGGCAGGCAACCATGGCGCCGCGCCGGATTCTCTCCCTCCACCTGCCACTGTTGCCGACCGACCGGATCGCCCGGCAGCGCTGGGGGGCAGGGTGGCGGCTTTGCGCGCGTCCTGAAACTCCGCCACTTGTCGTTGCCGGCAGCCGCAACAATGCCATGCGGCTGACAGCGCTGGATGAGGCCGCCATCGCCAATGGCCTTTATCGCGGCCAGGCGCTGACAGACGCCCGCGCCATCCTGCCTGAACTCGATTGCATCAGCGAGGATGGAAGTGCCGACCGCAGGCTTCTGTCTGCCATAGCGGATTGGTGTGACCGCTATACACCCCTCATTTCATGCGAGATGCCAGACTGGCCGCAAAGCCATGCCTGCGATGGAAATCTCTTTCTGGACATTACAGGTTGCGCCCATCTGTTTGGCGGAGAGGAGGCCCTGCTCAAGGATCTGCTGGCACGGCTCTTCAATCAGGGTTTTGCTGCCAGCGCGGCAATCGCGCCAACACCGGGCGCAGCACACGCGCTGGCTCGTTTTCAGGCACAAACGGGTGTCGCCAGTTTGCCAATGGCAGCTGCCATCGCAGCATCACCCGGCGACCTCGCCGCGCAACTGGCGTCGCTTCCAGTTGCCGCTCTCAGGTTGCCGAACGAAACCGTTTCCGCCCTGGCCCGCGTCGGGTTGCAGACCATCGCGCATGTCATGACCAGACCTCGCGCACCCCTGGCCCGCCGATTTGGAAAGGAATTGCTGCTTCGCCTCGATCAGGCGCTTGGGGATTGCGAGGAATCGATCTCGCCGCGCATGCCCGCTCCATCGCTCATGGCTGAACGCCGTTTTGCCGAACCGATTGGCCTGATCGAGGATATCGAGCGTATCGTGTTGCGTCTTGCCACACATCTGAACACCGCGATGGAACAGCGCGGCGAAGGGGCCCGCCTGCTCGATCTCGCCTTGTGGAGGGTGGACGGCAAGGTGTTTCGCCTGGCCGCAGCCGCCTCCCGTCCGCTGCGCGAGCCGCTTGTCATGCTCAATCTTTTCCGGGAACGTTTTGCCAGTCTCAATGACGAGTTTGATGCCGGTTGCGGCTTCGACATGATACGGCTTGGCGTTGGGCGCAGCGAGAAACTCAACCCTGCCGAACCTGCATTCGACGCACAGGACACCGGGGCTGGCGCCGCCTGCGATCTGGTCGACCGGCTATCGGCGCGACTGGGGCCGCAGGCCGTCGTTCGCCCATGTCTGGAAGACAGTCATCTGCCCGAACGCTCGGAAAAATTCGTCCCTGCCATCCAGCAGAACAGGAACAGGATACCGGGTGTCGTTGCCCCTCCCCCAGGTCCGCCACCGCTTCGTCCCCTGCGCCTGTTTGCCCATCCCGAACCTGTGGACGCCATGGCCGGCCTTCCCGATGGCCCACCATTGCGCTTCCGTTGGCGTCGTCTGCTGCATGAGGTGATCCGCTCCGAAGGCCCCGAACGCATTGCCGGGGAATGGTGGCGGGTCGGCGCATCCGGGATCGAACGCGACTATTTTCGTGTCGAGGACCGGTTGGGCCGCCGCTTCTGGCTTTTCCGCGAGGGCCTTTATGGCGATGCGCAGGTGGTGCCGCGCTGGTTCATCCACGGTCTTTTCGCCTGAGTGAGGCTGAGTGGAGCATTCGATGACCCCAACTGCCTATTTCGAAGCTGGCGTGATGAGCAACTTCTCCTTTCTGCGAGGTGCCTCTCATCCCGAAGAGCTTGTTGTCACTGCTACCAGGCTTGGTCTTTCCGGCCTGGCGCTATGCGACCGCAACACGGTTGCCGGTGTTGTGCGGGCCCATATGGCAGCCAAGGAGGCCGACCTTCGCTATCAACCCGGCGCGCGTCTCGTCTTTGCCGATGGAACGCCGGACTGCCTGGCGCTTCCAGCAAATCTCGAGGGCTGGAACAATCTTTGTCGGCTTCTGACAACAGGAAACCGTCGCGTCGAGAAGGGCGATTGTCAGCTCTTTTTTTCTGATCTTCTCGAATGGGGATCGCAGATTGCGATCACCATCCTGCCGGGCAATCCTGCGAGCATTTCACACGATGAAGCGGCTGGAATATGCATGAAGGCGCAAGAACTCCTGGAAGCGTTTCCCTCCCGGGTGCGCATGGCTGCGAAAATGGACTACGGGCCAATGTCCAACCGCAATCTTGCAGCGGCAACCGGTCTTGCCCACATTGCGGGGGTCCCGTTGATTGCCACCAACGACGTACTCTATCATCGCCCGCAGCGCAGACGCCTTCAGGACGCGATGACATGCATTCGCGAGCATCTCACCCTGCAGGCAGCCGGCCGCTTGCTTGAAGCCAATGCCGAACGGCATCTGAAGGCTCCAGCCGAAATGGCCCGGCTTTTTTCCACGCAAGGTGAAGCGATGGAAGAAACACGCAGGCTGTTCGAATCGCTCACTTTTTCACTCGATGAACTGCGTTACCAGTATCCGGACGAGAGTCCTCCAAGTGGCCTTTCCTGTCAACTGGAACTGGAACGCCTTGCCCATGAAGGAGCAAAAACACGTTATCCTCACAAGGTGCCGCAACGCGTCCTCGATCAGATTTCACATGAACTGGCACTCATCGAGGAACTGGGTTACGCGCCCTATTTTCTTACCGTTCACGACATTGTTCGTTTCGCCCGATCCAGGGGTATCCTGTGTCAGGGGCGCGGATCTGCTGCCAATTCCACGGTTTGCTATTGCATCGGCATCACGGATGTCGATCCGGCACTGACCGATCTCCTGTTCGAACGGTTCATCTCGCCCGAGCGGCGGGAACCGCCCGACATCGATGTCGATTTCGAACATGAAAGGCGAGAGGAGGTCATCCAGTATATCTATGCAAAATACGGGCGGGAACGCTCTGGCCTCGCAGCCAGCGTCATCACCTATCGCGCCCGTTCCGCAGCGCGCGAGATCGGCAAGGTTTTCGGACTTTCACAAGATGCCATTCAGGCGCTTTCGGGTTCGGTCTGGGGCCACTCCGCATCAAGTCTTGGCGACCGGGAAGCGCGCGAGAGCGGCCTGGACACGAAGGACCCCATCCTTGCTACCGTGCTTGAACTTGCCAACGAGATAAATGGTTTTCCGCGGCATCTTTCGCAGCATGTCGGCGGCTTCGTCATCACGCGCGACAGGCTCGATTCCATTATCCCGGTCATGAACACGGCTATGGAAGAGCGCACCCAGGTAGAGTGGGACAAGGATGATCTGGAGGCGCTCGGAATTCTCAAGATCGATATTCTGGCGCTTGGCATGCTGACTTGCCTGAGAAAGGCATTTTCGTTGCTGGAGACTCATTATGGCCGTCCAATGACGCTGGCCTCGATGGAGAAGGAGGATGCGCGCACCTATGCAATGATCCAGCGCGCCGACACGGTTGGCGTTTTCCAGATCGAAAGCCGGGCGCAGATGTCGATGTTGCCTCGCCTCAAGCCGAGGGAGTTCTATGACCTGGTCATCGAGGTGGCAATCGTGCGGCCAGGCCCGATCCAGGGAGACATGGTTCATCCCTATCTGCGTCGGCGTCAGGGCAAGGAGAAGGTTTCCTTTCCGAGTGCCGAACTGGAATCGGTGCTGGGAAGGACGCTGGGAGTACCGCTGTTTCAGGAGCAGGCCATGAAGATCGCCATCGTGGCGGCCGGTTTTTCACCGGGCGAAGCAGACAAGCTGCGCCGGGCGATGGCCACCTTCCGCCGCGTGGGAACCATTCATTCCTTCCAGCAGAAGATGGTCGATGGCATGGCTGCGCGTGGCTACGATCCGGATTTTGCCTTGCGCTGTTTTCGCCAGATCGAGGGTTTTGGTGAATATGGTTTTCCCGAAAGCCACGCGGCAAGCTTCGCCCTTCTTGTTTACGCCTCCTGCTGGTTGAAATGCCACTATCCCGATGTCTTTGCGGCAGCGATCCTGAATTCCCAGCCCATGGGCTTTTATTCCGCCGCCCAGCTGGTGCGCGATGCGCGCGAGCATGGCATCGAGGTCAGGCCCGTCGATGTGAACCTGTCATTGTATGACAACCAGCTCGAAACAATCGCAGGACAGCAGGCGACTGGCCGCCTGCATCCACGCCACAGTGAAATGGCGAAAGACATATTCTCGACGCACGCGATGCGTCTTGGCTTCCGCCAGATCAAGGGCATTGGTGAAGGCGAGGCCGAACGACTGGTCATGGCACGCGAGGCAGGCACTTTCACAAGCGTTCGGGATCTGTGGTTGCGCTCAGAGCTTTCCAGGGGCGCGGTCGAGCGCCTTGCCGATGCCGATGCTTTCCGCTCGATTGGGCTGGACCGTCGTAACGCGCTGTGGCAGGTCCGCGCGCTTGATCCGACGAACGCCCGCATGGGCCTGCCTCTCTTCGACAGGCCATCAAGCTTGTCAGATCAAGACCCCATACCCGAGCAGTTCGTTGCGCTGCCGCAAATGCCCGGAAGCGCGCATGTCATGGAGGATTACCGCCATCTTTCCCTGTCCTTGAAGGGACATCCGGTAGCATTCGTCAGGAAGGAACTGGTTCAGCGCTCCTGCGTGGCCAGCCGTGATCTCGAACATATGCCAGATGGCAGGAAGATCAGGTTGGCCGGGCTTGTGGTTGTGCGCCAGCGTCCGGGATCGGCCAAGGGTGTGGTGTTCATGACGATCGAGGATGAAACCGGCATTGCCAATGTTATTATCTGGCCGAAGGTCATGGAACGTTACCGCGCGGTGGTCATGGGTGCACGATTTGTCGGTGTCGAAGGGCAAATTCAGAAGGCGGATGGTGTCATCCACCTTGTGGCCCGATCCATCGAGGATCTTACGCCCATGCTGGCGGTTCTGAGCGCAGAGGATGGAGATGTGCCCGCAACAAGCCAGAAGGACATGCCGGAGATAGGCGGACTGGCAAATGCTGACGAAGTACGCAAGCCGGTTCAGGAACTGCGCAACCGCACCGCATCGCATTCCGATCTGGCGCGCCTGCTTTCAGATGCACCGGAACTGAAACACGACTATCAACGTCTCGCCAGGCCGCGCGATCATTTCGCCGCCGACAGGCCATTGCGGAAGATCCTGCCCAAGGGACGGAATTTCCACTAGGCCGTTCCCGCAGTTTGGCTCGCGTCAACTGTTTCGGATGAAATTCCCGGAGTTGAGGTCGCGTATCGCCTGCATCAACTCATCGCGCGTGTTCATCACGATCGGCCCATGCCAGGCAATCGGTTCACGAATCGGCGCGCCGGAAACCAGCAGAAAACGCATGCCTTTTTCACCAGCTTCCACGACGACCTCGTCGCCCGCCCCGAACATGACAAGTGAGCGGTTTCCGGTGGAATCGCGCAGCAGGATTTCCTCGCCTTCATATTCCTTTTCCGTCAGCACACCACGTGCAGGCGAGGCATCGGCGAACCGCCCGTCTCCTTCAAACACATAGGCAAACGTATTGCGCCGCGTATCAACCCTGAAACGCTTGCGCTTGAAGGGCGGGACCGAAATGTCGAGATAGCCTGGTTCCGCTGCAATTCCGTCAACCGGCCCCCTGATCCCCATGTAATCGCCGCAAATGACACGCATCGCGGTACCATCATCATCGCCGATCACGGGAATCTCGGAGGAATTGACATCCTGATACCGTGGTCTGGTCATCTTCAGATCCGAGGGCAGATTGGCCCACAACTGAAACCCATGCATCCGTCCAGATACGTCACCTTGCGGCATTTCCTGATGCAGGATTCCGCTACCCGCAGTCATCCACTGGACATCGCCGGCACCAAGCACACCCTGATTGCCGAGACTGTCGCCATGCTCAACCGTGCCGGCCAGCACATAGGTGATGGTCTCGATGCCACGGTGGGGATGCCAGGGAAAGCCTGCCTTGTAGTTGGCAGGATGTTCATTGCGGAAATCATCGAACAGGAGGAACGGGTCCGCCATTTCAGGCTCGGAAAAGCCGAACGCACGATGAAGATGCACACCAGCACCCTCCATGGTTGGCTTGGCCTGGATGACGCGATTTACCGGCCTGATCGACATGATTCTGTTCCTTTGACCTGGGCGACTTCAAGTTGACGGGCGGAAAATGGTGCCGGGCGCAGGATGATGCAATTGCCTGTTTGAGGACAATGCGTTCACCGGATCAGCGCGATAGCGGAACATATTGACCGATCCCTGGCCAACCAGTTTCCGTCAGTGATTGTTTCGCGGCAAACTTTTGGTAGCAACATCGCGAAATCCTGTAGCTCCCTTCAGGACCATGCCACGATCGAAGGGTTCCACCATTTGCCGGAAATAAAGCTGCCATGGTGTCTGGTCATCCGCGATCTTGAAACCACCCGCAGCAGCCAGCTGTGCCTTGCGGCGTTCGATTTCGCTATCGCCGAGCAACAGATCGGCTGTTCCCTTTTCGAGATCGATGCGAATGCGGTCTCCTGTTTGCAGCAGCGCCAGACCGCCGCCGCTTGCTGCCTCCGGCGAAGCGTTGAGGATCGAGGGTGAACCCGATGTTCCTGACTGGCGACCATCGCCGATGCAGGCAAGCGCCGTGATGCCCTTTTCGATGAGATAGGCCGGTGGACGCATGTTCACGACTTCTGCTCCGCCGGGATAGCCTATCGGCCCGGTGCCCCGCATTACCAGGATGGCACTGGCATCAATTCCCAGCGCTGGATCATCAATCCTTCGATGATAATCTTCGGGTCCATCGAATATGTAGGCCTTTCCTTCAAACGCCATCGGGTCTTGCGGATTGGAGAGATACCGCTTTTGGAACTCGGGTGAGATGACACTTGTCTTCATGATGGCGGAGTGGAAAAGATTTCCCTTCAGATTGAGAAAGCCTGCAGCATCCTTGAGGGGCGAACTGACCGGACGAATGACATCCGTGTTTCGGCTGCGGACACCAGTGCAATTGTCCCCAATCGTCTTGCCATTGACAGTCATCGCGTCGGGATGGGGAAGCAGATTGGCAGCCAGCAATTCTCCAACAACGGCGGGTACGCCGCCAGCGCGGTGAAAATCCTCTCCCAGATATTCCCCGGCCGGTTGAAGGTTCACGAGAAGCGGGATGCGATGGCCAATTGTCTGCCAGTCATCATTGTCGAGGGAAACCCCAAGATGCGCGGCTATGGCGTTGAGATGAATGGGGGCGTTGGTCGAACCCCCAATTGCAGAATTCACAACAATGGCATTCTCGAATGCTTTTCGCGTCATGATCTGGGAGGGCACATGGTTTTCCCAGACCATTTCCGTGATGCGCCGTCCTGTTTCATAGGCTATCTGGCCGCGTTCACGATACGGTGCGGGAATGGTTGCTGAACCCGGCAGCTGCATGCCAAGTGTTTCAGCAAGCGAGTTCATCGTCGTCGCCGTGCCCATGGTGTTGCAGTAGCCCGTCGAGGGCGCCGATGAAGCAACAAGTTCCATGAAACCCTCATCATCGATTTCACCAGATGCCCGCAATTGGCGCGCTTTCCACACAATCGTGCCTGAACCCGTGCGCTCTCCCCTGAGCCAGCCATTGAGCATTGGCCCGACGGATAGGGCGATTGCCGGAATACCCACCGTCGCAGATGCCATCAGCAGCGCTGGCGTTGTCTTGTCGCAACCGATCATCAGGACCACGCCATCGATCGGATAGCCGAACAGCGTTTCGACAAGCGACAGGTAAGCGAGATTGCGGTCAAGCATCGCTGTTGGCCGTTTTCCCGTTTCCTGAATGGGATGTACCGGTACTTCCAGCGGCGTACCCCCGGAAGCGATGATGCCATCGCGTACCCGTTTTGCCAGTTCAATATGATGCCGATTGCAGGGAGACAGGTCGGACCCGGTCTGGGCTATTGCGATGATCGGCCCACCATTTTGCAGTTCCGCCCGCGTCAGACCATAATTGAGATAGCGTTCCAGATAGAGCGCCGACATTTCCGGGTCGCCGGGATCGTTGAACCAGCGGCGTGAACGCAGATCTTCGGGTTTTTTCCTTGTTCCCATCACTTCACCAGCATCCCTTCCAGGTGGCATCTGTTCAGATTAGACTTGCATGGCTCGGGAACATTCTCAATCGGCATGATGGTGTGCAGGGACAGCGCGTTGGCGATGAACCCCGAAGCAGAAATGCCCTCAGTTGGCCGCAAAAGGTTGCGGGAACCGCAACCTGCGTGTTGTTCAATTGAATGACAATCTGGCTGGAAAAACTGGAGCGGGCGAAGGGATTCGAACCCTCGACCCCAACCTTGGCAAGGTTGTGCTCTACCCCTGAGCTACACCCGCTCACTTGCGCACGTCCTTGTCGGCGCGCGGCACTGTATGGCGCATGGCGGATTTTATTGCAACAGGAATCTTGAGCCTGTTTGCGATAAGAAACAGGTGATGCCAGTTCGATCAAACGGGCTTTGTATGATGCTCGAAGCTTGATCCCGGCGGCGCTAATGAATAGAGCCATCTTGTGGGTATGCAGAATGGGAAACCGATATGCCGGCGACGCCGCAACAATTGTTCGATCTACTCCAGTCATTGGGAATTGAGACCGAAACGCATCAGCACGAAGCTGTCTTTACCGTAGAACAGAGCACCGCGCTTCACCAGCGCATTGAAGGCGGCCACACCAAGAACCTTTTCGTCAAGGACAAGAAGGACAATTATTTCCTGATTGTCGCGGAGGGCCATGCGCGGATTCCCATGAATCGGATTCATCCACTGGTTGGAGCAAGCTCCAGATTGTCGTTCGCGAATGCGGATCGTCTGATGGAATTTCTGGGCGTTGAACCCGGATCGGTAACAGCCTTTTCTGTAATGAACGACACACACAAGCGCGTCAGATTGTTCATTGATGCGCCCTTGCTTCGCCATGAGCTGATCAACTGCCACCCGTTGAAGAATACGATGACGACCACCATCTCTAAGGCGGATCTTTTGCGCTTCCTTTCGCATGTCGAGCATGAACCGGTGGTTGTTCAGCTATCCACTGTGGACGGGGAAGATGCCGACGCGCAGATCGCGACGGCGCCAGACAGCGCAATACAGGAATGAAAGGCTTTGGCCATGAACAACAATGATGGAAATCCGCAGATCAAGGCAAGCTTCAGCCAGGGTTTTGGCGCAGTGCCGGAAAATGAAATCTCGTTCGGTTCCGACGTCGGCAATTCCCGTCCGCGCGGACCAGAACCTGTCCTCGAAGTCTCGACAGCGAACTTCATGCATGAAGTCATCGAGGAGTCGGCCAACCGGCCCGTTCTGGTAGATTTCTGGGCACCGTGGTGCGGTCCTTGCAAGCAGCTTGCTCCTGCATTGGAGAAGGTTGTCGGCGAGACAAGGGGCGCAGTCAGACTGGTAAAGATGAACATTGACGACCATCCCCAGATTGCCGGGCAGATGGACATTCAGTCAATTCCGGCAGTCGTCGCCTTTTCCAAGGGTCAGCCAGTTGACGCATTCATGGGTGCCAAGCCCGAAGGAGAAATCCGCAAGTTTGTCGAGAAACTGGCAGGACCCATCGGTCCATCCCCGATTGATGCGATGCTTGAAGATGCGGCAAGGCATGCAGCTTCTGGTGCAACCGGTGAAGCCGCTGGCCTTTATGCCGCGATACTGCAGGAAGAGCCGGAAAATGTTGCCGCATTGGCAGGCATCGGCATGCTCTACATGGAGCAGGGCGAACTGGACCGGGCGCGTGCCATGCTGCAGGCGATCCCTGAAAACAAGCGGTCGCAGCCTGCAGCGGCCGGACTGGCATCTGCCATCGAAATCGCCGAACAGGCTTCCAGCGTTGGTGAACTCGATGAACTCAACCTGCTGATCGAGGCAAATCCGAAGGACTGGCAGGCCCGCTTTGATCTGGCCCTGGCGCTCAATGCCAGGGGCAGGCGTGAGGAAGCGGCCGACAGCCTGCTGGAAATCATTCGCCGGGACAGGAAGTGGAAGGAAGATGGCGCGCGCGAGCAACTCCTGAAGTTCTTCGAGGCCTGGGGACCAACAGACCCTGATACCTTGTCTGCGCGCCGACGGCTTTCATCCGCTTTGTTTTCGTGAAAACAGAAATTGCCTCTTGAGTTCGGACAAGTCCGACACAGTTGTATCGGTAGGAGGCAGGCATGAAAGCTGGCAACCGCCAATATCTCAATCCGGCAGACATTCGAAACCCGGTTCCGGTTTTTCCATTGTCAGGCGCCCTGCTTTTGCCGGGCGGCCAGATGCCGTTGAACATTTTTGAACCGCGCTACCTGGCCATGATCGATGATGCGCTAGGTTCACAGCGGGTAATCGCTATGGTGCAGCCGCGCTTCGACGCAGTGCAGGATTCCGGCGCTGAACCTGAACTCTGCTCGGTTGGTTGCCTTGGACGCATCACCGCTTTTCAGGAAACGGGCGATGGACGCTACCTCATCACACTGAATGGCATAGCACGCTATCGCATCCTGGAAGAAGTGGATGGTAAAAACGGATATCGCCGATGCAACATTGACCTTCTTGGCGCAGACCTGGAAGGAAAGGATGATGGCGCAGAGGTTGACCGTGAAGCGTTGCTCGAAGCCTTCCGCCGCTATCTGGATGCAAATGGCATGGAGGCGGACTGGGAGTCGGTGCGCAAGGCATCAAATGAAACCCTGGTGACGGCGCTATCCATGATGAGTCCCTATGGCCCGGCGGAAAAGCAGGCACTGCTTGAGGCCGAAGATATCCGCTCACGCGCTGAAACCCTTGTCGCCATCACCGAGATTGCCCTGGCGCGCAGTGGCGGTGAACATGGTGGAACCTTGCAGTAGGGCTGGGTGGAAATGGCGAAAGACAGCAGCAGGAATACCAAGGATGCACACCAGCCAGGTCCAAGGATGCTGGAATTCCTCGTCTGTCCGCTTACGCATACTTCGCTGGCTTATGATCGTCAGGCAAACGAGCTGATTTCCCGAGCAGCACGCCTGGCATATCCGGTACGAAACGGCATACCGCTGATGCTGCCCTCGGAAGCGCGACCCCTGGGGGAAAGTGAATTGGACTGATCGCGGCAGTTCGGATGTGCAGGTCGTCTGGTGCCTCTAGATGGCACTGCCCTGAAGCAGGCGCGGCAAGCCTGGCCGGTTACCCGCTGCCTGCGAAATGAAGTAGCGCTTCAGGCCGGGCATCCGGTCGACAGCGCCAAGCCCCACATCACGCGCAATTCGAAGAATCGGATTGTCATTTGAAAATAGCCGATTGAGCACGTCCGTTGTCACGCCCATCTGAACCGTCTCGAATCGCCGCCACATCTGATAGCGCTCAAGCACGCTCGTCAGTCCGAAGTCGAGCCCGAGCCTGTCGGCTTCCACGATTGTCTCCGCAAGCGCTGCCGCATCCTTGAAACCGAGGTTCAGGCCCTGGCCTGCGATGGGATGAACCCCGTGGGCAGCATCCCCCGCCAGGACAAACCGCTCGCGCACATAGTCGCGGGCAAGGGTGAGTCCAAGCGGAAACGCCTTTCGTTCGCCTTCCACCGAAATTGCTCCAAGCTTGTGACCAAAGCGTCGTTCCAGTTCGAGATCAAAGGTAAGCGCGTCGCATTCGACGAGCCGTTTGGCGTCCGCGGTGCATTCAGTCCAGACCAGCGACGAGCGATTGCCCGGCAGGGGCAGGATCGCAAACGGACCAGCAGGCAAGAAATGTTCCTCTGCGCGCCCCTCATGAGGCCGCTCGTGACACACCGTAACCACTATTCCCATCTGGTCATACGGCCAGTGGATGGTTCTGATACCAGCAAGCTCCCGCAATTTTGAGCGGACGCCATCGGCTGCCACAAGAAGCCTTGCATGCCAGACCTTGCCAGATCGGCTTTGAACTTCCACGCCAGACCCCGTATTCTTGAAGCCGCTGATACTGTCTCCATTGATCAGCTCAACGCCCAGGGCAAGCGATGCCCTGCGCAGCGCCTTTATCAGCGAGCGATTGGGCAGCATGTGTGCAAAGGGTCCAGAAGGCGCAGCCCCCGGTACAACATCATTGGCGAATGTCAGGAACACCGGGCGCGCCACATCATTGAGGCGGCTGTCGGTGACGATCATTTCGTTGATCGGTTGCGTGTCTGCCTCCACCTCACTCCAGATGCCTATGGCTTCAAGCATGCGGACGGCTGCAGCGGCAATTGCCGAGGCACGCGTATCATTCTCGATAGCTTCTGCGGGTATGGCATCGATCACGGCAATCTTCAGATGGGGCGCTGCCTGCTTCACGGACAACGCAATACACAGTCCGACATAGCCGCCGCCCGCGATTACCAGATCGGCCTTGGCCGCACCTGGTTCATGTTCGCCATTTTCGCTTGCCTTTTTTTGTGCGCTGCGTCGTTCAGCCATGAGCCTTTCCTTTTTCCAGATAGACAAATATCACAGTTGCTGGAACCAACCAACGAACAGGACGCCGCATAGCGGGTCCATCCATACAGGAAAGCATATGTCGCAGGCGGTCGCAGAGCTTCTCAATATTCTCGATCTGGAAACACTTGAGCAGAACCTTTTCCGTGGAATCAGCCCGAAAGTGGGTTGGCAACGCGTTTTTGGCGGACAAGTCATTGGTCAGGCACTGGTGGCGGCGCAAAGAACCATGTCGTCCGATCGCCAGGTGCATTCGCTTCACTGCTATTTCATGCGGCCAGGCGATCCGGCTGTGCCCATCATTTATGAGGTTGACCGAATTCGCGACGGCGGTTCGTTCAATACGAGGCGGGTTGTAGCGATACAGCACGGCCAGGCAATTTTTTCCCTTGCTGCCTCTTTCCAGAAAATGGAGGAAGGCCTCGAGCATCAATTTGCCATGCCGGAAATGCCATTGCCCGACACCTTGCCGAGCAGCAAGGAACTGGCTGCGCAATTCGCCGGCAAGGCACCGGAGAACATACGCCGCTACTGGGAACGGGAACGGCCGATCGAGGTCAGACCGGTGGACCTCACGCACTATGTTTCCAACCGCAAGCTCGAACCCGTACAGAATGTCTGGTTCCGTGCAACTGGAGACCTGCCCGACGACGCAGCATTGCAGGGAGCCGTCCTGGCCTATGCTTCCGACATGACGCTGCTCGACACCTCGCTCTTTGCGCATGGGCGTGCGGTTTTTGATCCGCAGATCCAGGTGGCGAGCCTCGATCACTCGATCTGGTTTCATCGCCCGGTCCGAATGCAGGATTGGCACCTTTATTCCCAGGACAGCCCAAGCAGTTCGGGTGCACGCGGATACACCCGTGGCTCCATCTACAGTCTTAATGGCGATCTCGTCGCCTCTGTTGCGCAGGAAGGTCTGATCAGACCGCGCTCGGCTACAAAAGCTGACTAACTAATAGGCAGCATGCTGCTTGGGGTCAATTATTAGGCAAATTCCTCACCACCAGAACTGCGCCGGCCGGCGTAGTTCTGGTAAGCCAATGAATAAAAAGAAATAAAAAATCATTTCCTGAACTGGCACGACTCTTGAATCCCGTTTGGCGGGCGCATGCGGACTGAGCCGCATGTCCATACCGCAATCGGGGGCCTGCCAAGCCCCCCAAACGAACGGGTGACTGAATGAAGATCGTCATGGCAGTGATAAAGCCGTTCAAGCTCGACGAGGTTCGCGATGCCTTGACCGCGCTTGGCATACAGGGGCTGACCGTTACCGAAGTAAAGGGATACGGACGTCAGAAGGGCCACACGGAAATATACCGCGGCACCGAATACGCCGTGAGCTTTCTCCCAAAACTGAAAATCGAGGTAGCGGTCTCATCGGACCAGGCTGACAGCGTCGTCGATGCAATCGCACATGCCGCGCGCACCGGTCAGATCGGTGACGGCAAGATTTTCGTGTTCTCGCTGGATCATGCCGTGCGCATTCGTACCGGTGAGAGAGACATGGATGCCCTTTGAGGCCAGGAACAGGAACAACACAATGAACATTCTCAAGTTTCCAGCGACATTGGAAAAGGCAGGAGCCACATTCCTGTCGGTGATTTCGGCAATGCTGCTGCTTACCATGCCGTCTGTCGCGCAGACTGCAACGGAGACAGTTGCCGAGGCCGGTCCAACCATCGACAAGGGCGATACCGCCTGGATGATGGTTTCAACCATACTCGTGCTCTTCATGATCCTGCCGGGCCTGGCACTTTTCTATGGCGGTCTGGTGCGCAAGAAGAACATGCTGTCCGTATTGATGCAGTGCACGATGATCACCGCGGTCGTTATCGTTATCTGGGTCGTGTACGGCTATTCGTTCGCCTTCGGTGGAGGTACCAGTGCCTATTGGGGTGGTCTGGGCAAGCTCTTCCTGGCGGGCGTGACACCGGATTCGACTTCTGCGACCTTCACTGATGGCGTGGTCATTCCGGAATTTGTCTTCATCTGCTTCCAGATGACTTTTGCCTGCATCACGCCTGCGCTGATTGTGGGAGCATTTGCCGAGCGCGTGAAATTCTCCGCAATGATGGCCTTCGTCATCCTGTGGGTGACAGTGGTCTACTTCCCCATTGCCCACATGGTATGGGACGGCGCAGGGCTTATCTTCAACATGGGCGCGCTCGACTTCGCCGGCGGAACGGTCGTGCATATCAATGCCGGTATCGCCGCGCTGGTTGGAGCGATCCTGATTGGCAAGCGCCAGGGTCTGGGACGCGATCTCATGCCTCCCCACTCAATGACACTGACCATGGTTGGTGCCTCAATGCTCTGGGTGGGCTGGTTCGGTTTCAATGCGGGCTCAAATCTTGAATCGAATGGTGCAGCGACACTGGCGATGATCAACACTTTCACCGCCACCGCCGGGGCAGCCATCGCCTGGGCACTTGTCGAAGCTGTTTCGCGGGGCAAGGCCTCAATGCTGGGTGCAGCGTCGGGCATCGTCGCCGGTCTCGTGGCCGTGACACCTGCTGCAGGCAGCGTCGGTCCGGTTGGTGCAATTGTGCTGGGTGCCATTGCCAGCCTTGTCTGCTATTTCTTTGTCGCGGTCATCAAAGCCAAGGCAGGATATGACGACAGCCTCGATGTCTTCGGCATCCACGGTATTGGCGGCATTGTCGGCGCGATCGGAACCGGTATCTTCACAAGCCCGATGCTCGGTGGCACGGGTAAGGAAGATTTCTCGATCGCTGCGCAAACGCTGATCCAGGCACAGGCCGTGATCATCACGATCGTATGGTGCGGCATTGCTTCCATCATCCTCTACAAGCTCGTCGACATCATCTTCGGGCTGAGGGTATCGGCTGAAGATGAATCCATCGGCCTTGATCTTGTCTCGCACGGTGAAGCCGCCTATCACGGCTGATCCTGCAATAGCGTGACATCAGGAAAATCAGTGGCCCGGCAGGTTTGCCGGGCCTTTTTGCTGTGCGGGCGGGCCGATGGTTAACAGCCCCTTAACCTTCCGTACTTAGGTTGGCAAAAACGGCGGATCAGCTCCGCCGGTCAGACTGTTACCCATGTTCGGAGAATTCGGCATGCAGCCATCCGGTGCTCGCCACATGCAGGACAATGTGAGATACGCTCGCGCAAGCAGCTGGGTTTCGGGCCAGTTGGGAATACTTGCCGGCCTGATCCTCCTGGCTGCTGTCGGTTATCTGTTTGCAAGTCTTGCGACCTGGAACATTTCCGACCCGAGTCTATCCAACGCGAATGGAAGCCAGCCCAACAATGCCGGTGGTTTCCCAGGAAGCATCTTTGCCGATCTTTTCATCCAGTTTGCGGGGCTGGCCAGCGTCATGGCCCTGGTGCCGCCTGCTGTCTGGGCGTGGCTGAAAATCCTTCAGAAACCGGTCGGGCGCATCCGCAAACGCATGACGATCTGGCTGCCGTCGGTAATTCTTTCCGCAGCAGCCCTTGCCTGTCTGCCACGGCCTGACACATGGCCCTTGCCAACTGGCCTGGGTGGCGTAACGGGAGACCTTGTCCTCAAGATTCCCGGCCTGCTGGTTGGGGGATACCCTTCCGGTCTCTATGCCCTGTTTCTTGGTATGATCTTTTCACTGCTCTCCCTCGTCGCGACTCTGTTTGCAGCAGGTCTTGCTGGCAGGAACAGCACTGACGATGGCGATCTTCTCTACGATCCGGAAACAGGTGAAATCCTGGATGATGACGGCGAAGAACCAGGTCTTATCCTTGGTGCTCTCACACACTGGTATTTCGCGCTGCGCGCACGTCTGCGCCGCAACCGCCATTCAGGTACAACTTCAAACGCACATCGAAACACTGGCGGGGACCTGTCAAATGTCCGCCCCGGCGCCAGGGATCGTTCAGGCAACGGTTCCCTTGCCGCAATGGCGAAATGGCTTCGCAAGACACGGGATGGATTGATCACGCCGCCCGATGACGGACTTGAGGCCTTCGGAGCCAGCCCAAGACGAGAGCCGGGCTTCCGCGGTGAGGAGGATTACCCCCACGAAATGTCAGGCGATTATCTGCAGGCTCCGCCAACGGCACCTGAATATGGCGAAACCATCCACGATACCGATGTTTACGACGATTACGATGCGCAGGATTGGCAGATGCAGCCTGCTTCACCGGCTGCTGCACGTCAGTTCCCTACCCAGGCCGCTGTTTCCGGCCGGGTCCAGCCGATGAAAACCAGCCTGAAGCCGGGTGCAAGGGTAAGCCGGGAAGCTCAGCCAGCGCTGATCGCCGATGATCGCTTCGAATTGCCGGAACTCATGCTGTTGAGCGAGCCGCGCCGGCTGCCGGAAGACAAGCTCGTCAGTGCCGAGTCACTGGAGCAGAATGCCCGATTGCTCGAAGGAGTCCTGGAGGATTTCGGCGTAAAGGGTGAGATCATCAATGTTCGCCCCGGCCCCGTTGTCACCCTGTACGAACTTGAACCAGCACCGGGGATCAAGTCCTCCCGCGTCATAGGTCTGGCAGACGACATTGCCCGTTCAATGAGCGCGATTGCCTGTCGTGTCGCTGTCGTGCCGGGTCGAAACGCAATCGGGATCGAGCTGCCGAATTCTTCACGCGAAACCGTCTATCTGCGCGAGCTGCTGGCCAGCCGCGACTATGAAGCCAACAAGGGCAGGCTGCCCCTTGTTCTTGGCAAGACGATCGGCGGTGAACCCGTGATTGCCGATCTTGCAAAGATGCCTCACCTGCTCGTTGCTGGTACAACTGGTTCCGGCAAGTCCGTCGCCATCAACACGATGATCCTGTCTGTGCTTTATCGATTATCGCCGGAACAGGTCCGCCTCATCATGATCGATCCGAAAATGCTCGAACTCTCCATCTATGATGGGATTCCGCATTTGCTGACACCGGTTGTGACCGATCCGAAAAAGGCGGTCGTTGCGTTGAAATGGACCGTGCGCGAGATGGAAGAGCGCTATCGCAAGATGTCCAAGGTCGGCGTGCGCAACATTGACGGATTCAACGCGCGCATCGAACAGGCAAAAAAGAAGGGCGAAGTTATCTCCCGTACGGTTCAGACAGGCTATGACCGTGAAACCGGCGAAGCAATCTACGAGACCGAAGAGCTCGAACTCGAAGCAATGCCGTACATCGTCGTGATAATCGACGAGATGGCCGATCTGATGATGGTTGCGGGCAAGGATATCGAAGGAGCCATTCAGCGACTGGCGCAGATGGCGCGCGCCGCCGGCATTCACGTCATCATGGCCACACAGCGTCCATCGGTTGACGTAATCACGGGTACCATCAAGGCCAACTTCCCGACCCGCATATCTTTCCAGGTCACATCGAAGATCGATTCGCGCACCATTCTGGGAGAGCAGGGTGCAGAACAGCTGCTTGGCATGGGTGACATGCTTTACATGGCTGGCGGTGGCCGCATCCAGCGGGTGCACGGCCCGTTTGTTTCAGACGATGAAGTTGAGAAGGTCGTGAACCACCTCAAGACACAGGGTGTACCGCAATATCTCGAATCGGTTACCAGCGAGGATGATGAGGATGGCGGCGTTCCTTCGGATTCTTCACCGGGCATGGATGCATTGGCAAATTCGAATGATCTGTACGATCAGGCTGTTGCAGTCGTTCTGCGCGATCGCAAGGTTTCCACCAGCTACATCCAGCGCAGGCTTGGCATTGGTTACAATCGCGCGGCGTCACTGATCGAGCGCATGGAAAAGGAAGGCCTGATTGGTGCCGCGAACCATGCGGGCAAGCGGGAAATCCTTGTTCCGGGTGAAAATGAGACAATATGATCTGAACCGGAACCGGTTTTCGCACTATTGCCACGATTCAGCCATTGCTTGCCTGCACTTCGATGCAAAGAGTCGGTTCTGAAGCAAACTTTGGGCATGGCCCGGGATAGAAGAATGAAAACCCCAAAGATCTGGATGAAAGCTGTATCTGGTTGCAATCGCTGGTCCGTCTGGCCGATCAGCCGGATAACATCCTGTCATGTGGCAATGTTGGCAATGCTGACCCTGATTGCACCCGTTCCATCGTCCGCTCAGGCCACGACGCCGGAAGAAACGGTGAATGCGCTCAGCAGTCACTTCACCGCTGTTCCTACGATGAGCGGTGAGTTCATCCAGTTCAACCCGAACGGGGAACAGACTGGAGGAACCTTCTACCTGGAGCGTCCGGGCAGGATCCGCTTCAACTATGAAAAGCCAAACCCGGTCGAGGTGATTTCAAACGGCAAGACCGTCGCCGTTCACAATCGAAAGCTGAAAACCTGGGATTTCTATCCTTTGGAAAAGACTCCGCTGAAATTGCTGCTGGACGACCGGATCGAGTTTTCCCCGAAGACCGTCAAGAGTGTTGTATCCGATCCCGACATCACCACGATTGTCATGGGTGATGACAAGATTTTCGGCGACGCAGAGATCACACTCATGTTCGACCCACAGGAATTCGACCTGCGGCAATGGACGATAAAGGACGCCAAGGGAGCCGAGACTTCCGTCATGGTGTTCAATGTGCAGAAGAATGTTGAAATTCCAGAACAGCTTTTCAAGTTTGATGAACGCGCAATCCAGCAGCGCAAGCAGCTCGACAAGAACACGCGATAACCGGCTTTTTACGTGGAGAACCCAGCCGCGTGAGCGGAGTCAGTTGCCATTGATCGCATGGCAAGGCAGTTTCTGTACCGTCGAATAACCGGTTTCGAGCTGCCATGCCCCTGTCGATTTCCACCTGGAATATCAATTCCGTTCGCCTGCGACTGCCAATCGTTGAACAGTTCCTGATCAGTCACCAGCCGGATATTCTTTGCCTGCAGGAAATCAAGTGCCAGAATGATCAGTTTCCGGCTAAGGCGTTCCGCAAGCTTGGTTACGAGTATCAGGCCGTTCATGGCCAGAAGGCCTATCACGGTGTCGCAATCCTTTCGCGGTTGCCGATTGCCGAGCAGAATTCACGCGATTTTTGCAGCATGGGCGATTGTCGCCATGTCTCGGTGATCTTTCAGGCTGGCGGAAAAGCAATCCGACTGCACAATTTCTACGTTCCCGCGGGGGGAGACGAACCAGATCCAATGATCAATCCGAAATTCGACCACAAGCTTCGTTTCGTCGAAGAGATGAACATGATTGCGTCGCTGGAAGATGGAATTCCATCGGTGCTCGTTGGTGATCTGAACATTGCCCCGCTGGAAAACGATGTCTGGTCACACAAGCAGCTGCTCAAGATCGTTTCGCACACACCGGTCGAAACGGAAGCTCTGACTCGGGTCATGTCATCGGGAGGCTGGACCGACCTGATGCGCCAGTCCGTGCCTGCCGACGAGAAGATTTACACCTGGTGGAGCTACAGGGCGCGCGATTGGTTGCAGGCAGACCGTGGCCGCCGTCTTGACCATATCTGGTCTGCCCCCGAACTGGCGGAACGGCTGGTTCGTTTGGATGTGCTTAAGGATGCCCGCGGCTGGGATAAACCCTCCGATCACGTCCCGGTAACGGCAACACTCGATATCGGCTGAGCAATCAGGCCTGTTCGTCGTCCTTGGTTGGATCGTCGAGAAGTTCCGGATGATGGGCTGCCGGTATTTTAAGTTGCGGAATTCCTGCCAGACGTCCCTGGACCCGCTCGAGCTGCTCGAGCGTGTGGGAGACCGATTGTGAAATCCGTCTGTGAATCAACGCTGCCGTCTCGGGAAATTCGTTCAGCATGCGGTGAAACAGTCGACGTGAAATCACCAGCACTTCGCTGTCCGTTCGCGCCATTGCATGGGTAACGCGAAGGTTTGGCGTGATAAGCGCTACTTCACCCAGAAGAGCGCCTTCAAGACAACTGTCCACCACAAGCTCGCGCTTGCCCCTGAACAATAGCAGGTCGACCTGCCCGCTGACGACGACATAACCGCCATCCGCCTCTTCGCCTTCCTCGTAAAGGATAGTTCCCTTGCGAAGGCGTTCATGTTCCGCGCCAAATGCAAGCAAACGCAACTGTTCGGGCTGAAAACCCTGAAAAAGCTCCACGCGCATCAACTGCGCTATGTCATGCTCCAGTCTCAAGAAGGGTCTCCCCGGTCAGGGCACAAGCTTGTAGCCTCCGCCTTCCGTCACCAGCAGGCGCGCGTTTGACGGATCTTTTTCGATTTTCTGGCGCAACCGGTAGATGTGGGTTTCCAGAGTATGGGTCGTCACACCCGAATTGTAGCCCCAAACCTGCTCAAGCAGTTCATCGCGACCGATAACCCGCTGCTCTGCCCTGTACAGGTACTTGACGATGGAAGTCTCCTTTTCCGTCAGTCGCACTTTCTGGCCATTGCCATCTATCATCATCTTCTGTGCGGGTTTGAACGTGTAGGGTCCGATGCTGAAAACAGCATCTTCGCTTTGTTCATGGGTGCGCAATTGCGCGCGAATTCTCGCCAGAAGCACCGCGAAACGAAAAGGCTTGGTGACATAATCATTGGCGCCCGCTTCTAAACCCAGGATCGTGTCTGAGTCCGTATCATGGCCGGTAAGCATGATGATCGGGGACTTGAAGCCACCCTTGCGCAACAGTTTGACGGCTTCCCTTCCGTCCATGTCGGGAAGACCCACATCCATGATCAGAAGGTCGAAGTGATTGGCTCGCGCTGCCTGAACACCACGTGTGGCACTCGATTCGGACCGTATATCGAATTCTTCATACAGTGACAGCTGCTCGGTGAGTGCTTCACGCAGCTCGTCATCGTCATCCACGAGAAGAATCTGGCGTCCGGTCATGTAGTCTCCAATGGCTATGCTGCACGGTGTTGCCGGTATCGGCTGGTATCAGCGCGGACTATAGTTTATTCGCTCCGATCGGCAAATGCCTCTGAATTCACTTCTGTTTCACGAATGCGATTGCTAGGTTTCGGGCCATGCGACCTGTCCTGCCTTCAATATCCAGTTCATCGCCCAGGGCAAGACGTTGCTCGATCACGGCAAAATGGTTTTTGAGGCGCGCTCCAGGTTCAGCCTCCTGCAAGGGTCTGCTGCAGATCGGCAATCGTGTGCTTGCCTGCCAGATCGGCAGGAACGGAATTGCCGCCATCAAACGCGAGGGCGACGGATGCACGCCGTTGGCCAGTCTAAGGCTTCTGTCTGGATACCAGCGCCGCGATCGCATGCATCTGTGCCTGCGCAAGCTCGCTCCCGCCGCGAAGGGGTTGGGATGGTGCGATCAACCGCAAAGCCCACTTTACAACCGCCCCGTTCGATTGCCATTCGCAGCAAGCCATGAGGAAATGGCCAGGAGCGACGGCCTCTATGACATCTGCATGGTTCTTGACTGGAACATGGCACCTCGCGCCAGGTTCAGGGGCAGTGCAATCTTTCTGCATGTTTCACGTGAGGATCGCGGACCGACGCAGGGCTGCATTGCCCTGCCTTTGAATGTGCTGGCTCGCCTGATGGAGAAAAACCTTGCTTCGCTGACCATCAAGGTCATCGCTTAGGCTCACTCTTGCCTCAGCGCGATCCGAATATGGCGCTGCCCACCCGTACATGCGTTGCACCGAGTCCGATTGCCGTTTCGTAATCCCCGGACATGCCCATCGAAAGCACATCGAGCCCGGCCTCGTCTGCAAGCTTGGCAAGCAGGGCAAAATGCGGGCCAGGATTTTCATTGACCGGTGGAATACACATCAGTCCGTCGATCTCCAGACCAAGATCATCACGACAATGCTTCACAAAGGCGACCGTCTTTTCTGGTTCGATTCCTGCCTTTTGCGGCTCATTGCCGGTGTTTACCTGCACCAGTAGCTTCGGCTTCCTACCCTGTTTCCGGATCTCGCGGGCTATGGCGGTCGCGATCTTTTCCCGGTCCACTGTTTCGATGACATCAAAGAGCTGCACGGCCACACCCGCCTTGTTACTCTGCAGGGGGCCGATCAGATGCAGTTCAATGGTGTCAGTTTCCTTTTTCAGTTCGATCCATTTCCCCTGCGCTTCCTGGACACGGTTTTCACCGAACACCCGCTGACCGGCCGCTATGACTGGACGAATGGCATCGCCATCAAAAGTCTTTGACACGCAGACAAGGGAAACTGAACCCGGTTCTCGGCCGCTGGCCCGCGCTGCTTTTTCAATAGCGGCGTGAACCAGTTCCAGATTTTCAACCGATTGCGGCATGTTACTTCTCCGTGGCCGGGATGATGCACTGTTGACCCGTGAAACAATTTCTGGTTTGCCTCGTCAACCATTCAACAATCCAATTCCTGAAATGCGCTGATATGGCAAGCGAACGCTACAACCCGCGAACGTCCGAACCAAAATGGCAGAAGGCCTGGGCCGAGGCCAGAATCTTCGAAACGAAGAACGACGACCCGCGTCCCAAATATTACGTGCTTGAGATGTTCCCCTATCCATCCGGGCGCATCCATATCGGACACACCCGCAATTACACGATGGGCGATGTGGTCGCCCGCTACAAGCGCGCGCTGGGTTTCAATGTCCTGCATCCAATGGGTTGGGACGCTTTCGGCATGCCTGCCGAAAATGCGGCCATGGCAAACAAGGTTCATCCAGGCGAGTGGACCTACAAGAATATCGCAACCATGCGCGATCAGCTCAAGCTGATGGGTCTGTCAATCGACTGGACACGCGAGTTCGCAACCTGCGATCCGGAATATTATCAACGCCAGCAGATGCTTTTTGTCGACTTTCTCGAAAAGGGTCTGGTGGGACGCAAGACATCCAAGGTCAACTGGGACCCGGTCGATCAGACCGTATTGGCCAACGAGCAGGTTATAGATGGACGCGGCTGGCGTTCCGGCGCTCTGGTCGAACAGCGTGAACTTGCCCAATGGGTGTTCAAAATCACTTACTATGCGCAGGAACTGCTCGACGCTATCGACACGCTGGAACATTGGCCGGAGAAAGTCCGTACGATGCAGCGCAACTGGATCGGTCGTTCCGAAGGCCTGCTTGTTCGCTGGGAAATCGACAAGCAGACGGGCATAAGCGAGGAGAAGGTTCTCGAGGTTTACACGACGCGCCCCGATACGATATTTGGCGCTTCCTTCATGGCTATTGCGGCAGATCACCCGATTGCGCGAAAAGCGGCTGCGCAAAACGCCGAGCTTGCCGCTTTCTGCGACGAATGCCGGCGCATGGGCACTTCCGTTGCAACACTGGAAACTGCCGAGAAGAAGGGGTTCGACACCGGAATAAGGGTTCGCCATCCGTTTGACGATAGCTGGACGCTCCCGGTCTACGTCGCGAATTTTGTCCTGATGGATTATGGCACTGGAGCCATTTTTGGCTGCCCTTCCGGCGACCAGCGCGACCTGGATTTTGCCAGAAAATATGATCTTCCCGTCATACCGGTTGTCATGCCGGCAAATGGCGATGCGAAAACCTTCACCATCGGCAATGAAGCCTATGTGGATGACGGGATCATGATCAATTCCCGTTTCCTCGATGCGATGAGCCCGAATCAGGCTTTCGACGAAGTGGCAAAGCGCCTTGTAGCAAAGACCGTCGGCAACGCTGCACAGGCTGAACGCCGGGTGCAGTTCCGTTTGCGGGACTGGGGCATTTCCCGCCAGCGCTATTGGGGATGTCCGATTCCGGTAATCCACTGCGACGATTGCGGTATCGTGCCGGTTCCAAAATCCGATCTGCCGGTCAGGTTGCCGGATGATGTCGAGTTCGACAGGCCTGGCAATCCGCTGGACCGCCATGCAACCTGGCGTCATGTTGACTGTCCCAAATGCGGAGGCGAGGCTCGCCGCGAAACCGATACGATGGACACTTTCGTTGATTCGTCATGGTATTTTGCCCGCTTCACCGCGCCACATGAGGATAATCCGACGGATCGCGATGCTGTGAATGCCTGGCTTCCGGTGGACCAGTATATCGGCGGCATCGAGCATGCCATTTTGCATTTGCTCTATTCCCGCTTTTTCACCCGGGCCATGAAGGCAACCGGTCATCTCGATCTGGACGAACCGTTCAAGGGCCTGTTCACACAGGGAATGGTGGTTCACGAGACCTATCGCATGTCTGACGGCACCTGGCTGGAACCGGGACAGGTTCGAATCGAAGGCCATGATGCAAGCCGGAAGGCATTCCACATCGATACAGGCGAACTGGTAGAAATCGGCAGCCTGGAAAAGATGTCAAAGTCGAAGAAGAACACCATTGGGCCCGAGGAAATTACACAAAGTTACGGTGCCGATACGGCCAGGTGGTTCATGCTTTCCGATTCACCACCCGAACGCGATGTAGAGTGGACTGATTCGGGCGCAGAAGGCGCACACCGGTTCGTTCAGCGAATCTGGAGGCTGGTTGCATCGGCTGGCGAGCATGCGGTTCAAGGCGATTCGCCCGCCACGAATGGACCAGGGTTCGAAGCACGAAAAGCCGCGCACAAGACCCTGAAGGCGGTGGGCGAGGATTTTGACCGGCTTGGCTTCAACAAGGCGATTGCCCGGATTCATGAGCTCGTCAACCAGATCGCTCGCTTCACCGATGGCCTCACTGCAGAATCGTCTGCCGAAGACAAGGCAGCTGCCTATGAGATTTACGCGATGCTTGTGCAGATGATTGCACCTGTCATGCCGCATCTGGCAGAAGAATGCTGGACAACGCTTGGCGCGAGCGGAATGGTTTCGCAACATGCCTGGCCCAGTTTCGATCCGTCACTGATCAAGGATGACACCATCATCCTGCCTGTCCAGGTGAACGGCAAGAAGCGAGCCGACCTCAGCATCGCTGCCGATGCCAGTGAGCAGGATATCGTGGGTGCAACGCTTGCGCTGGATGTGATAAAGAAGCTTCTTGATGGCAAGGAGCCTCGGCGGGTCATCGTTGTGCCAAAGAGAATTGTGAATGTCGTTCTTTGACGTTTGCCAGGAAGGATTGTCATGAGATCGAGACTTCTTGTTGCCGGTTCCGTCCTGGCTACACTGCTCGTTTCGGCATGTGTCTATCAACCGCTTTACGGATCGGCCGGACCGTCAGGTGTGAATGCCGGGATGGCGCTTGATCAGGTTTCAGTTTCCGAGGTCGATACACGGGTCGGTCAGCAGGTCAGAAATCACCTTCTTTTCCTGTTTCACGGTGGACGCGGCAGCGCAGCCCCAGCCTATGACCTGCGAATCCGCGCCGCGGACAGCAATCGTCTCGTCGCAGCGACCCAGACCTTTCGCGGCAATACAGCCGGCACTGTCGGTGTGACCGTGAGCTATGACCTGATCGAGACTTCGACAAACCGGCGCATAGATGGCGGTAGCAGGGTTGCCAACGCCAGCTACGACCGGACCGGCCAGAACTTCGCCAACGAACGCGCTGTTCGTGATGCGGAAAACCGTGCAGCGCGCGAAGTTGCCGAGCAGATTCGCAACGCGGTAGCTGCCATTCTCAGCCGGTAGAGCGGATATGGCGGAGATCAAGGCTGGTGAAGCCGATGCCTTCGTCAGCCGTCCGCATGAAACTTTTCGCACTTTCCTGCTTTACGGTCCTGATTCGGGCCTCGTCAGTGAACGCGCTGACGTCCTTTCAGCGACCTTCGGCATCGATCGGAATGATCCATTTGCATTCATCCGGCTGGATGCGGACACGGCCGCGGGTGACAAGGCTCGGATTTCCGACGAGGCGCATACCGTGGGCATGTTCGGTGATTCGCGTCTCATCAGAATATCCGGCGTGACCCGAAAGAACCTCGCAGATGCCATTCAACCAGTTCTCGATTTCCCGCCGGCTCAAAGCTGGATTATCATTGAAGCTGGCGATCTGAAGAAGGATTCCGCGCTACGCAAAAATGTCGAGAAGTCCACGTCCGGCGTCGCGATACCCTGCTATGCCGACAATGCCGGCGCTCTCAATCGCCTCATAACTTCGGTCCTCCAGCAATACGGCCTGACCATCGGCCATGAGGCACAGGACCTGCTTCGCTCAAGCCTGGGCGCAGACCGGCGAGCGTCGCGCAATGAACTCGAAAAGCTGGCGCTTTATTGCGAAGGGCAAACTTCAATTTCTCCCGATGACGTTCGTGCAATCATCGGAGACGTCGCTGCATTCGAAACCGATGACATGATCGACTCGGCGGCCACCGGCAACATCAATCGCCTGGAAGAACTGCTGCCCCGCCTTGCTACATCCGGGACAACACCGGACATGCTTTTGCTCTCATGTTTGCGCCATTTCCAGAATCTGCATCAGGGAAGATTCATGATGGAACATGCACGCAAACCAGCGCAGGCCGTTGTCTCTTCCATGCGCCCTCCCTTGCATTTTTCGCGTCGTGACAGCTTTACGCGCGCTCTTTCGATCTGGAACCTTGCGATGATTTCAAGGGCGCTCGGTCGTCTTGATCGCGCCGCGCTGGAAGCAAGGGCAAATCCGGTTCTGGCCAACTCTCTGGCTGGCACAGCACTGCTGGCCCTCGGGCTGGAAGCGCGCAGGGGAAGCCGAAACTAGATCACGTTTGAAATTTGGTCAGATGCCGCTTTCGAGGCGACGGCAGACGTCGTCCAGCTGCTCGACATTCCGGTAGCGGATTTTCATTTCACCACCACCCTTGATGTCGAAACTGACTGAAACCTTGAGACCCAACGCATCTGTCAGGCGCCGCTCCAGCGCCTCAATGTCGGCATTGCGGACCGCCTGCTTCCTGGTCGAGTCGTTACCCTTCGATCCCTTCTCGGCCGCGTTCTGGGCGAGAAGCTCGGCCTGACGCACTGAAAGGCCATCGCGCACAATGCGTTCTGCAAGTGCGGAAGGATTGGACGCAGTGACAAGGGTTCTGGCATGACCGGCGGACAGGCTGCCTTCGGCGACCATCGTGCGCACCGATTCGGGAAGTTTCATCAGCCGCAATGTATTGGCGACATGGCTCCGGCTTTTTCCGATCACTTCGGCAAGCTCGTTCTGGCTGTAGTCGTAGCCATCGATGAGTTGCTGATAGCCAAGTGCTTCTTCGATCGCATTGAGATCGGAACGTTGCACGTTCTCGATGATTGCCAGTTCGAGAGCCTGCTTGTCTTCCACATCGCGAAGGATGACCGGCACCTCATGAAGACCGGCCTTCTGCGCTGCGCGCCATCGTCTTTCGCCAGCTATGATCTCGAATTTCGCTCCGCCAAGATCACCGCCGCGCACTGGCCGCACCAGTATCGGCTGGACAATTCCATGCTCCGTGATCGAGCGGGTGAGATCGGCAAGTTCTTCTTCGTTGAAATGACGGCGTGGATTGGCGGGGTTGGCGCGCACATGTTCGATGGGAACCCTGCGATCGGCGCGATTGTCAGCAACATCCTTGCGAGCAGGCGCTGGCGCATCCAGTTCGCCAATTAGGGCAGCCAAACCCTTGCCCAGCCGCTTGCGTGAATTGTCGTCAGCCATGCCTCTTGGAACTCCGTACCGATTGATTTCTGTCCAGCCCGTCAGGCATTCATGCCGCGACCAGCTTGCGTTCCCGCTTGATCACTTCGGAGGCCAGCCGCAAATATGCCTGGCTGCCACTGCATTTCAGATCGTAGAGAATGGCTGGTTTGCCATAGGACGGCGCTTCTGAAATTCGGACATTTCTGGGAATGATTGTGTCGTATACTTTTTCGCCCATGAAGGAGCGGACATCGTCGACGACCTGCGCAGCCAGATTGTTGCGGCTGTCGAACATGGTCAGCACGATGCCATGCAGTTCCAGATCCGGATTGACGGAACTTCTCACTTCCTCGAACGTCTGGAGAAGCTGGCTCAATCCTTCAAGCGCAAAGAACTCGCACTGCAATGGTACCAGCAGGGAATTGGCCGCCGCCATCGCATTGATCGTCAGCAGATTGAGCGAAGGCGGGCAGTCGATGAGTATATAGTCGAATGCCACCGGAGAAGGAATATATTCCTCTATCGCCTTGCGAATTCGAAAGGCCCTGTCCGGCGCGCTGGCAATCTCCATTTCAACACCAAGCAGGTCGAGCGTCGACGGGCTGACATACAGACGGGGAACGGCGGTCGATGTGATCGACTGGGCCAGCTTCGCGCCGCCAGTGAGGAGATCGTAGGTCGAGACCGGACGCTTGTTCTTGTCGATGCCTAGTCCGGTCGAAGCATTGCCCTGCGGATCAAGATCAATGATCAACGCAGTCTTGCCGACCGCAGCCAACGCTGTTGCCAGATTGATGGCGGTGGTCGTCTTCCCCACGCCGCCCTTCTGATTGGCTATCGTGATGACCCGTGATGCTGTTTTGCTACCCATGACCGTACGCCGCAACTGACAAACCGGAGTGAATTCTGGCCACCCATCAGGCTGGGTTGGCAACCGGATTGGTGATTTCCAGGAGCACCGAACCGCTCTCGATCCGGCTCTTATGTATTACCAGATCAAAGCTCCACAAACCACGGCATTCTTCGATTTCCCGTTCGAATTCACGTCCCTTGTGGAATAAAGCAACAGTTCCAGGTTTCATCATCGGCCGGGCCAGACGCAACAATTCGGCCAGCGGCGCCAGAGCTCTGGCAGTAATGGTTCCGAACCGTTCCGCCTTCAACTGTTTCGATGCCGACTCGATTCGTTCATTCACTATCCTGCACGGCGAGTTTGTTTCGCGAGCAACGGTGCGAAGGAAAGCACACTTCTTCTGATTGGCCTCAATCAGCGTATGCGTTGTCTCCCAGCCTGATGCGGCGCAGGCGATCGCGATTACCATTCCGGGAAATCCCCCACCACTGCCAAGATCGACCCAGGCAACTTCGTCTCGTCTCAGATCAAGACATTGCAGGCTGTCACCAACGTGCCGGTCCCAGAACCGGTCGAGCGTATTGTTTGCCACAAGATTTGTCTTCGCCTGCCATAGGCGAAGAAGGTGTTCATATACTGCAAGACGCTGAAGCGTTTCACGTGAATCCACCCCGATTTCTTCGAGCTGCGCTTCCAGGCGCTTCATTGCCCAAGCTCGTTCAGGCCGACAGGGTTGTTCTCGCGGCGCTGGCGTCGTCTGATATGGGCAAGGATTAGTGCCAGGGCAGCAGGGGTCATCCCCTCGATCCTGGAAGCCTGGCCAATGTTCTCCGGCGCGGTCCGTTCAAGCTTCTCTGCCAGCTCGTTCGAAAGTCCTGGCAGATTGCGGTAGGTGAAAGCTGTTGGGATTCTAAGTGCTTCGTCGCGCTGCATCGAGGCAATCTCGCTTTCCTGCCGGTTCAGATAAACCGAGTAGGACGCCTCGATCTCCAACTGTTCCGCAGTTCGCCTGTCAATCGAGCCCAGCTCCGGCCAGATCTCGACAATGTCCGTGAAAGAGACATCCGAGCGGGAAAGCAGATCCCAACCCGACCTCCTCACGCCATCCTGGTTGATGGTCTGTCCGTGGCGAGCCGCCTGTTGCGGTGTAATGCTCAAGGCCTTGAGGCGCGATCTTCCATCCGCCAGAAGTGCCATTTTTTCTTCGAATGCATTTTGCCGTTCTGATCCGACGCATCCTGTTTCGATCCCGAATCGAGTCAGGCGCTGGTCAGCATTGTCCGCCCGAAGGGCCAGCCTGTACTCCGCCCGGGATGTAAACATCCGATACGGTTCGCTCACACCGCGCGTAACAAGATCATCAATCATCACGCCGATGTAGCTACTTGTCCGGCTGAACTGGACAGAGACAGCGCCGCCAGCCTTGCGTGCGGCACCAAGTCCTGCCACCAGTCCCTGCGCAGCCGCTTCCTCATATCCCGTTGTCCCATTGATCTGCCCCGCAAGGTAGAGGCCGTCGATGCGCTTTGATTCCAGGGACTGGGTCAACTCTCTTGGATCGACGTGATCATATTCTATCGCATAGCCAGGCTGCAGGATTGTCGCTTTCTCCAGACCGGGAATCGTCTTGAGAAATGCCGCCTGAACATCTTCAGGCAGAGAAGTTGAAATGCCGTTCGGATAGACCGTTGTATCATCGAGGCCCTCTGGTTCCAGAAACACCTGATGACCGTCCCGCTCCCCAAAACGCACAATCTTGTCCTCGATGGATGGACAATATCTTGGACCGGCTCCTGATATCTGTCCGGAATACATCGCGGATCGGCCGATATTTTCCTCGATGATGCGATGGGTGGCAGCTGTCGTTCTTGTAATTCCGCATTTGATCTGTGGATTGGTCAAGGCCCTGGTCATCGTGGAAAAAGCAACAGGATCCTCATCACCCTTCTGCATTTCCAATGACTGCCAGTCGATTGTCCGGCCATCAAGGCGCGCTGGAGTGCCAGTCTTCAACCGACCCAGTTCGAATCCGAATCGTTTCAGCGTAAGCGCCAACCCGTTGGAAGGTTCCTCACCCATGCGCCCCGCGGGGAAATTCAACGACCCTATGTGTATGAGGCCTCGCAGGAATGTTCCCGTGGTTAGAACGACGCATCTGGAGCGGAGCCCGGTTCCATCCGCCAATACAACGCCGGATATCGCGCTCCCGTCCAGAAGAAGGTCCTCTACAGCACCCTCAACAACGCCAAGATTGGGAGTGCCAGCAATGGCGTCCTGCATGGCCAGGCGATAGAGCTTTCTGTCAGCCTGCGCCCTTGGACCACGTACGGCCGGACCCTTGCGCCGGTTCAACAGGCGAAACTGGATGCCAGCCAGGTCTGCGACACGCCCCATAAGGCCATCCAGCGCGTCAACCTCCCTGACAAGATGCCCCTTTCCCAGTCCACCGATCGCTGGATTGCACGACATTACGCCGATCGTATCCATGCGATGTGTGACCAAGGCTGTGGCCGCACCCATGCGCGCAGAAGCTGCTGCCGCCTCGCAACCTGCGTGACCGCCGCCTATGACGATGACATCGTACCGGCGATAATTCACCCTTGACCTGCCTGCCTTGAGAGTTGGGTCCAACCTGGCCAGCTACTATTCCATTTCAACAGATCGGTCAAAATGGATTCGTTCATGAAACGCACTGTGAAAATGTTTCACGTGAAACACCCTCATTCAAAACACTGATCGCCAGCAAGGTTTCACGTGAATCACTTGCCAATGCAGAACTCCGAAAAAATCCGGTCTAGAACATCCTCGACGTCCATCTTTCCGGTCAATCGACCAAGAGCATTCGATGCCGAGCGAATATGATCTGCTGCAACTTCCTCCATAGCGCGATCACACTCCAGCGCCAGCGCAAGACTGCTCTCACAAACTTCCAGCGCCAACCTCTGTCTTTCCCTGGTGACGCAGCCCGGTTCTACATTCGTACACCGAGACACGGTCTCCCAGATCAGTTTCAGGACGCCATCCAGTCCGCCCTCGCGCCGAACAGAAATCCCTCTGGCTCCATACCGACCGTCATCATCCTTCGATCGAAACAAGACGAGATTGGGAGAATTGACCAAACCGACTTCCCCTGTCCCATCACCACAAGCCTGCAGCCAGATTGTCAGGTCTGCTTCTTGCGCACGTTGTAATGCGCGACGAATGCCTTCCGCCTCGACCTTTCCCGCGCCATCGCGCAATCCCGCTGTATCGACTACAGTCACAGCGACCCCATCTACATCAAGACTGACTTCAACCAGATCCCTTGTGGTGCCAGGACTGTCGTCAACTATGGCAACATCGCGTTTCGCAAACGCATTGAGCAGACTGGATTTTCCGGCATTGGGTGGGCCTGCAATCACGATGTTAAGGCCGTCCCGTACCCGCTCGCCAGTTCTCGCATTCTCCAGAACCAGCCGAATAGACTCTCTCACCGAGACAGCATTGCTTCGCCAGCCATCAGCAACATCGCCCGGAACATCCTCCTGGTCGCTGAAATCAAATGACGCCTCAAGGCTTGAGCGTATAGCGATCAGGCTCTCGCGCCATGATTCCGCTTTCTGGCGCAGATGCCCGCCAGCCAATCCCAGAGCCAGCCGCCTCTGCAAATCGGTTTCCGCTGCTATGAGATCAGACAGGCCTTCCGCTTCGGTGAGGTCCAGTTTTCCATTTTCAAAAGCCCGTCTTGTGAACTCCCCTCGATCCGCGAGCCTGACTTTTTCGAAAGAGCCAAGAAGTCCGATCGCGCCATGAATAACAGACCTGCCGCCATGAACATGCAACTCAGCGCAATCTTCACCGGTGAAGCTGCCCGGCGCCGGGAACCAGATAACCAGCCCCTGATCCAGAGCTTCACCGTTGCGTAACCGAATCGTTCTCAACGAAGCAAGTCTGGGAGCTGGCAGCACACCGCAGATCGTTTCAAGAACGAGTCCTGTTGCCGGCCCGCTGATCCTGAATACCGCTACGCCTGCGGGCGGCTGACCGCTCGACAGCGCGAATATCGTATCACCCATTGGTCCATCCATCGCCAGCATGTCTCCACGCAACTTCGCGCTTTCAAGCGCTCATCCGCACAGCCACCAGGACCTTCGAGGCAGATCAGGTATTCATGGTGTCGAAGAACTCGCCGTTCGTCTTCGTCTGCTTCAGCTTGTCGATAAGGAACTCGATCGCATCAGTGGTACCCATCGACGAAAGGATACGCCGCAGCACGAAGATTTTCTGCAGGTCAGCCCGCGGTACAAGCAGGTCCTCCTTGCGCGTACCCGACTTCAGAATGTCAATTGCCGGGAAGACGCGCTTGTCAGCTACCTTGCGGTCAAGAACAATCTCGGAATTGCCCGTACCCTTGAATTCTTCGAAGATGACTTCATCCATACGCGAACCTGTATCGATCAGCGCTGTTGCGATGATCGTCAGAGAACCGCCTTCCTCGATATTGCGCGCAGCACCAAAGAACCGCTTCGGCCTCTGAAGTGCGTTGGCATCAACACCACCGGTCAGAACCTTGCCCGATGAGGGAACGACGGTGTTGTAGGCGCGACCAAGGCGCGTGATGGAATCCAGCAGGATAACAACATCCCTGCCATGCTCGACGAGCCGCTTGGCTTTCTCGATAACCATTTCCGCAACCTGAACATGGCGCGCTGCAGGCTCGTCGAAGGTTGAGGAAACGACCTCACCCTTCACCGAGCGCTGCATGTCTGTCACTTCCTCCGGCCGTTCATCAATGAGCAGAACGATAAGGTAGCTTTCCGGATGATTGGCTGTGATGGAATGAGCAATGTTCTGCAGCAGAACGGTCTTGCCGGTTCTGGGTGGTGCAACGATCAGGCCGCGCTGTCCCTTGCCGAGAGGTGCGACCAGATCGATGACCCTAGCCGAGAGGTCCTTGCTCGTCGGTGCATCCACTTCCATTCGGAAGCGATCGTTTGGATATAATGGCGTCAGATTGTCGAAATGCACCTTGTGCCGGATCTTTTCTGGATCCTCGAAATTGATCGTGTTGACCTTCAGAAGGGCAAAATACCGCTCCCCTTCCTTGGGCCCACGGATCGGACCTTCGACCGTATCGCCTGTCTTGAGCGAGAACCGCCTGATCTGCGAAGGCGAGATGTAGATATCGTCCGGACCAGGCAGGTAGTTCGCGCTTGCCGATCTCAGAAAGCCGAAACCGTCCTGGAGAATTTCAACAACACCCTCACCGATAATCTCGACTTCCTGCTCGGCGAGGTTTTTAAGAATGGCAAACATGAGCTCCTGCTTGCGCATGGTGCTCGCATTTTCCACCTCCAGACCCTCTGCAAACGAGACGAGGTCAGTCGGTGTCTTTGTCTTGAGTTCTTGTAGCTTCATCTGTTGCATGAAGAATATTCCATTGAGAGGGGGAAACTGGAATCGCTGATGCGGAGCGCTGTTATCAGGCTGCGCCTGGATATCACCCGGATATCTGGCTGGATTCCTCTGGAGAGGAGCGCACAATAGTAGCAGGCTCCGATTCTCTCAAGCTAAATTTTCACAAGCTCAAAAAGGCCTGACAATTACCATGATGACAATCACGATCATCAGAACAGCAGGTACTTCATTCATCACCCGCCAATAGGTCGTGCTGCGCTCGTTCGCATCAACGGAAAACAGGCGTACTCCTTTGGCCAGCACGCCATGCATGGCCGACAACAGGATTACCGCAGCGAACTTGATATGAAACCAGGTCGACAGATAACTACCGCTTTCCCATGCCATCCAGAGCCCTGCAATCCAGGAAATCATCATTGCCGGGTTCATGATGACGCGCAGCAACCTTCTCTCCATCACCTTGAATGTCTCGGACTGAACAGAGCCAGGTTCTGATTCGCAATGATAGATGAACAGGCGCGGCAGATAGAGCATCGCAGCCATCCAGGAAATCACAGCCATGACGTGAATGGCCTTGATCCACAAATACAGATCGACCGGATCGATCACGAACAGAGCGCCGGTCGCAATCGCAAGAACAACAAGAGCCATGGCAGCACGCTTGCCAGCCTTAGCGCCTGACTGTGACACTTCGCTTTTCATCAGGAATGCCTGATCCGTTTCATCAACCGCTCGACATGCTCGACAGGTGCATCAGGGGTGATCCCATGCCCCAGATTGAAGATCAGCGGTCCATCGCCAAGCGCTTCCAGTATCTGGTCTACACCTTCGTCAAGAGCCCTGCCTCCAGCGACAACTCGCATGGGGTCCAGGTTCCCCTGTACCGCACCGCCAGCCTGCAATCGCCGCGCTTGCGAGAATGGCACGGACCAGTCAAGACCAAGAACGCTCGCCTCCGTTTCCTCACGGTATCCGTCATAAAGCGAGCCCGCTCCTTTCGGAAAAGCGATGATCCTCGCGTCGGGGACTTTCCGCCTGACCGCGCTGATCATCCGCTTGACAGGTTTAACGCACCACTGACTGAAATCCTCTTCTCCCAGTACGCCCGACCAGGAATCGAAAATCTGCACCGCATCCGCACCATGCTGGAACTGCTCTATGAGATACTCAGCCGAAACATCCGCCAGCAAATCAATCAGGTCACTGAAAGCTTGCCGCTCTCTGTAGGAAAACAGTCTGGCAGGCGCCTGGTCCGGCGTTCCATGTCCTGCAATCATGTATGTCGCTACCGTCCAGGGCGCCCCACAAAAACCAAGCAGAGCTGTCTCTCCGGGCAAGGATTCGCGGATCAAACTCACGGCATCAAAAACAGGTTGCAGATGCTTCTCCCAACCAGTCGATACAAGTCCGCCTATCTCCGCGGCACTGATTGGTTCGAGCAAGGGCCCCCTTCCTTCCTCGAAGCGAACCTTGCGACCCAGCGCATCGGGAATGACGAGAATGTCTGAAAACAGAATGGCCGCGTCAAAACCAAATCGCCTGATCGGTTGCAAGGTGACTTCGCAGGCCAGCTCAGGTGTGTAGCACAGATCCAGGAACCCTCCTGCCTTGGCCCGCGTTGCCCGGTATTCCGGCAAATATCGACCCGCCTGTCTCATCAGCCAGACTGGCGGTGTTGCCAGGCTTTCACCGTCAATGACCGATAGCAGCTTTCTTTCCTGACGCTTTTCCACACCACGCTCCAATAAAGGAAATTTTCTCGATTCTAGAATTTGATTCTTAGAGTCTGTGAATAACGGGAAGTTCCAGTTGTTGCACCTTTTTCCACACCTCCAGGATTCCATCCTGATCGCATATTCAACAGGCGAAAGGCCTGTCAATTACGGGGAAAAGATTTTTTATCGTTATTGTTCAATATGTTACACTCACTGATCAGGTTCAGCGACGGTGAAACAATGTTGATTATCTGTGATAATCCATCCTGTGCCAGCCATTCACAACCAGCCGGAATTTTCTTTACAAGATGGCTAATGTGAACGCAAAACAGCTCAACGGGGTTGTTTTGCACACAGCCGCCAACGCAGGCTGGTTTATCCCCTGCTATCAACAGCATCAATGTCCAACCAGGCATATCGGGTCCAACGGAAGAAATGATCGAGAGCTTTTTCCATCTGCACCTGATTTCCGACGCAACCGGCGAAACCCTTATCGCGGCGAGCCGGGCCGTCACATCGCAATACAAGCAGACCCAAGCCCTGGAACATGTCTATCCGTTGGTGCGCAACCGCAAGCAACTGGAGACTGTCATCGAGGCGATTGACCGCGAACCGGGCATTGTCTTGTACACGATAGCGGATTCCGAGTTGGGCAAGCACCTTGAAGAAAAATGCCGCCAGATCGGAACGCCATGCATTTCGGTTCTCGAACCGATTTTTCAGGCTTTCCAGGCCTATCTCGGAATTCCGTCTGAACGCAAAGTTGGCGCTCAGCATGAACTCAATAGCGAATACTTCGCGCGCATCGATGCTCTGAATTTCACAATGATGCATGATGATGGGGCGTTACCCGAAAACATCGAAGAGGCAGACATTGTCCTCATCGGCATTTCGAGAACCTCGAAAACACCAACCAGCATCTATCTCGCCAATAGAGGTGTTAAGACGGCTAATGTACCGCTGGTGCCGGGAGTAGAACCACCCGCGGTGCTGTCCAAGGCGAAGCACCCCCTTATCGTCGCTTTGGTGGCCACCACAGACCGTATCTATCATGTCCGCCAGAACAGGATCCTTGGTACTGGACTTCAGGACCCAAATCCGACCTACACGGATCGGGCCAGCATTGCAGAGGAACTGGCTCAGACCAGAAGACTGTGCGCGCGCCATGGTTGGCCGATGATTGACGTCTCACGCAAATCGATCGAGGAAACCGCCGCTGCCATACTGGCTCTGCGAACACGCCATGTCGCTAGGCTTGGCGGTGGAGGCTATGCGGAATGACCAGGTTCAAAACGGGCGAAAAGATCATCCTCGCTTCTGGCTCGCGGATACGTGCGGAACTGTTGCGCAGCGCAGGTATCAGCTTCGAAACGATCCCGGCGCAGATCAGCGAACGCGATGTGGAACAGCCGCTCGTCGAGGCAGAAGCTGATGGAGAAATCATAGCCGAGGTTCTTGCCCAGGCAAAAGCAGCCGAGGTAGCAAGTCGAAATCCTGGAAGGCTAGTCATCGGTTGCGATCAGACCCTGAGCCTTGATGGGCAATTGTTACACAAACCGCAGGATATGGAAGACGCTGCTCGACGACTGCTTGCCCTTTCCGGGCGCGAACATCATCTCAACAGCGCGGTCTGCATCCAGCAGGATGAAACCTGCCTGTGGAGCCATGTCGATATCTGCCGTATCACTTTTCGCCAACTAGAACCGGCATACATTGGACGGCACCTTGCCGAAGCCGGACCCGATGTCCTTTCAAGTGTCGGTGCCTATCAGATCGAAGGACTGGGCATTCAGCTCGTCGAGAAAATCACTGGAGACATTTTTTCCATTCAGGGTCTCCCCGTCATCCCGCTGCTTGAACAATTGCGGAAATTGGGAATCATGGAAACATGACGTTCAACGCCTTCGTGACTGGCTGGCCCATTTCTCATTCTCTCTCGCCCGTGCTTCATGGATATTGGCTGGCCGCCCACGCCATTGACGGGACATACCGCGCGATTGCGAAATCACCGAATGAACTTGATGGCTTTCTCAAGGGGCTGGATAGCGAAAATCTTGTCGGTGGGAACATCACCATTCCCCACAAGGAACGCGCGCTTGAACTATGTGATGTCGTCACGCCACAGGCCCGCGCAATAGGCGCGGTTAACACCGTCTGGCTTGAGAATGGGCAATTGCACGGAACCAACACCGACGCTTACGGTTTTCTCGCCAACCTGGACCAGATGGCGCCAGGCTGGGATGCAGCGCGCAGCGCACTTGTCCTAGGCGCAGGCGGGGCGGCAAGGGCGGTGGTGTTCGCACTTCTGCAACGCGGCATTTCGAAAATGTTCATCATCAACCGCTCGCGAGCGCGCGCTGAGACCCTGGCGGAAATGAACCCCGATTGCATCACTGTGCATGGCTGGGAATCAGCCGATGAACTGGCGTGCAGCGCGGATCTGATTGTCAACACGACGTCCCTTGGCATGAAGGGACAGCCAACACTTGAAATCAATCTCGAAAAGGCTGACCGAAACCTCCTCGTCACCGACATTGTTTACACACCGCTCAGGACGCCACTCATTGCGCGTGCACAAGAGCAATCCATGAAAACGGTAGACGGTTTGGGAATGCTGCTGCATCAGGCGGTTCCCGGCTTTGAACTATGGTTCGGCACCCGACCCGAGGTGAATCAGGCCCTTCGCGACCATATCCTCGATGAAATTGAACGCAGACGAGCTCATTCATGATCATTGTCGGACTGACCGGCTCCATTGCCATGGGCAAATCGACAACCGCTCAGATGTTCCGTGATTTCGGCATACCCGTGCACGATGCCGATGCTGTCGTGCACCGTCTTTATGAAGGCAAGGCAGTTCCGCTCATCGAAAATGCATTCCCCGGTGCGGTGAAGGAAGGCAGGGTCGACCGCGTCGCCCTCTCGCAACAGGTCTTGGGGAAACCTGAACAGCTCAAACTGCTTGAATCCCTGATCCATCCGCTCGTCCACGCTGAAGAACGACTTTTCCTTGAAGAAGCGGAAAGAAACGGAGAAAAAATCGTCATCCTCGACATCCCCCTTCTTTTTGAAGTTGGCGGCGAAAAAAGGGTTGATGTCATCGTGGTCGTGACTGCGGACGTTAAAATCCAGGAACAGCGCGCACTCCAGCGACCCGGAATGACCAGAGCGCGCTTGGCGCAGATCCTGGCCCGGCAGATGCCGGACGCGGAAAAGCGCAATCGCGCCGACTTTCTGGTAGATACGAGCGAAGGCATGGATTCGGCACGTGGTCAGGTTCGCGCCATCATCGACAAATTGATTGAGTCGAACCAACCGATCACAGGGCCTGAACGGTAGGCAAGGGAGAAAGTTTCGATGCGTGAAATAATATTCGACACCGAAACGACCGGTCTGAGGCCCGAGGATGGCGAACGGGTTATCGAAATCGGTGCCGTTGAACTGATCGACCGCTTTCCCACTGGAAAGACCTTCCATGTATATATCAACCCCGAAGGCCGGGCAGTGCATCCCGAAGCACTTCGTATTCACGGAATCACGGATGAATTCCTGCGAGACAAGCCGACATTTTCAGTGATCGTCGCCGATTTTATCGAGTTTGTCGGGGATGGCATGCTGGTCGCGCACAATGCAGGATTCGATATGGGGTTCATCAACGCCGAATTGGCACGTCTGGGCCAGTCGGCAATTCCGCCGAGCCGCATTATTGACACGCTGATGCTCGCAAGAAAGCGTCATCCGATGGGTCCCAACTCGCTTGATGCTCTTTGCCAACGCTATGGCATCAACAATTCGCATCGCACCTATCACGGCGCATTGCTGGACAGTGAATTGCTCGCCGAAGTCTATATCGAACTGAATGGCGGTCGCCAGGCTACGCTTGTATTGGACAGCGAACCCGAACAGAGCGAAACCATCGATGAGCTGGAACCAGCAAACTATGAGCGGAAAACCAGGCCCAGAACGCTGGAACCACGGCTTTCGCAGGACGACATCGCAAGACATCAATCCATGATCGGCGCACTCGGTCAGGATGCGATCTGGCTGGACTGGCAAAAAACCAGTCCAGACAATTCCGAGTAAAGCGAAGTCAGTTGATCTTCGCTGCGCCTGCACCCTCGGTAAGTTTAGACTGATAGAGACGGGCGAAATCGACCGGGTCGATCATCAGTGGTGGGAAACCACCATTGCGCGTGGCATCGGATACGATCTGGCGCGCGAACGGGAACAATAGACGTGGGCATTCGATCAGGAGTGCCGGCTGCATTGCCTCCTGGGGAAGGCCCTGCAGGCGGAAGATGCCCGCATAGGTCAGTTCCACGTTGAAAACGAGTTCCTTTTCCGCGAGCGCCTTCGCATCAAGCTTGAGCGTCACTTCGAACTCGGTCTGCGACATGGCATTCGCACCAACATTGATATTGATGTTGATTTCAGGTGATGTCTGGCGCGGCCGCAGCGAATTTGGGGCATGCGGATTTTCGAACGAGAAATCCTTCACATACTGGGCAAGAACCGAGAGCATCGGTCCGTTTTGCTGCTGTGCACCTGCACCAGCCTCTGTCCCGGCATTAGCGCTCTTGGAATCGTCCGTTTTCTTTGCAGATTTGGCCATTGCTGGTCCCGCCCTTGTTTGCCGGCACGCCGATACCGGTGGTTTGTCTGGGAAATTCGCGTGTGGCTAGCATGTTGGTGGCCAATTGCCAAGCTTGGAGAAGAAACGGCGGCTTTGCCTTAATGCGCCTGCCTCGATTTGCGAGGGTCTTTCCCGGCGTTTTCATGAAATTCATCGGCATCGAGATCGATAACCCGCGTATTGCCGGATCGTGCCGCACCGCCACTTGCCGAGCGGTGCACGAACACTTCGGCGGTTCCCAGGCGGGAAAGAATGAAGCGGCGTATCAGCCCACGCACACCAGGCACGAACAAAAGGAATCCGAGCGTATCGGTGACGAAACCCGGGGTGAGAAGCAGGATGCCGGCGGCAAATATCATGAATGCGTCGCCAAGTTCGCGCCCAGGTATCCGCCCGGCTTCCATTTCCCCGCGTAGCGCCGACAGAACCGATAGCCCCTGGATACGCAACAGAAGGCTGCCGATGACTGCGGTCACGAGAATCATCAGCAGTGTCGGCATCAATCCGATCACATTGCCGACGAGAATGAAGACGGCAATCTCGAGCACCGGAATGAGCAGAAGAACAAAAGGAATGATGGTCAGCGGCATCGTTGCAATCAGCCAGTCTCGAGGAAAAAGGATATGCCCAATGGCGATCCTGGTGGTTCCACCCTATCAAACCCGAAATGCATTCTTTGATTCCGGGCTGTTCAGGACTATATCAATCATGAATGTAGGAACCATTTGCGGCTTGTCCAATGAACATTTTCAACGACCCGACCACGATCATCACGCTGGCAATAGCAGTTTTCATTTTCCTCCGCCTTCGCTCGGTGTTGGGAAAGAGAACCGGACATCAGCGCCCCCCCTTTGATCGCGAAGCTGGATCGCGCCGAAACATGCAGAATGGTTCGCAAGCCGATTCCGGCAATGTGGTCACGATTGGCCGCAAGGCGGAAGGCGATACGAAGGCGGACGAGGACGCCCAACTTGTCGAGGCCATCAGCGCGCTGGCAAAACCTGGCACAAGGCTCCACAAGGGTCTTCTTGCGGTCACCAAGATGGACCCGAGCTTTCGACCCGCCAGTTTCCTTGATGGTGCCAGGATGGCATACGAGATGATTGTCACGGCCTATGCTGACGGCGATCGCAAGACGCTGAAGAACCTGCTTTCGCGCGAAGTGTATGAGGGATTTGCGAACGCAATCACCCAACGCGAGAAAAACGGCCACACGGTAAGAGCAAGTTTTGTCGGCATCGATTCCGCCGTCATCACTGCAGCGGAGACGGTAAAGAACGATATCCAGATTACAGCCCGTTTCGTAAGCCAGATAATTTCGGCAACCTACGACAAGGATGGTCAGATAAAGGACGGAGATCCGGAGCAGGTGGCCGAGGTCACCGACATTTGGACATTCTCGCGTGATTCGCGCTCACGCGATCCTAACTGGAAGCTGGTGGCCACCGAATCCGAATCGTGAATGGCTTGACGCTCGGGATGAGCTGATGCAGTGCGACGCGGCCATACTGGACAGATTGATTGCGCAGGCGCCCTGTTCGGCGCCTGTTGCTTTTGAGCAGATTTCCGGATGGCTGGATGATGACCATGCCGAAGCACTGGCATGTTTCCGCAATTCTGCCCGACGATTGCTGGTTCAAACCTATTCGACCAAAGCGCTGGGTATCGGATCCGAAGCGCTGGCGGGTATCGCCCGCAAGGCTCTGGATGAAAATGGCCTGGCGATTGGCACGCGTAACGAGGCGCGCGCCTTCTTTGAAAGACACTTCCTGCCTGTACGCATTGGCGAGCCCGATTCCGGATTCGTAACGGGCTATTTCGAACCCGAACTGGAAGCATCGCCGGTTCGCACACCACGCTTCACCTATCCGCTATATGGCCGACCGTCGGACCTTGTCGACATCGACGATCAATCAAGACCCTCTTATCTTGATCCATCAATGAACTTTGCCAGGCGCACAAGCACAGGTCTCGAACCCTATCCGGACCGTTCAGCGATCGAGGCTGGTTTTCTCGCCGGAAAGGGTCATGAAATCGTCTGGCTGGAAAATGAAATCGAGGGTTTCTTTGTTCATGTCCAGGGTTCCGCCCGTCTGGCCATGCCTGATGGCGGAGTGAAGCGGGTAAACTATGCTGCCAAGAACGGGCACCCCTATACTGCGATCGGAAAGTTCCTGGTGGAAACCGGGGCGATTGAACTTCAGGACATGACCATGCAGCGATTGCGCGCCTGGCTTGATAAGGATCCCGCGCGCGCCGGCGACCTCATCCGCCGTAATCGGTCTTTCATCTTCTTTTCCATGGCGCATGAAACCGATAGCGGGTTGGGACCGGTTGGCGCAGCGTCCATTCCGCTGATGGCCGGGCGAAGTCTGGCGATTGACCGGACCCTGCACACATTCTCAACGCCAGTCTGGGTCTCGGTCCAAGATCGCCTGGACGATACGGGAGAAAAGCCGTGGCGCGCCCTGATGGTAGCGCAGGACACGGGATCGGCCATTATCGGGCCGTCACGCGGAGACATTTTTTTCGGGTCAGGTGCCAGAGCCGGTCAATTGGCCGGGAAGATCAGGCACAAGGCGGATTTCATCGCGCTCATTCCCCGTAACCTGCACGGGAGCGCCTGAATGCAGGACAAGCGGAAAAAACACCTTTCGCAGGAGGATCAGGCTTTGTGGGAAGCGGTGCGCAAAACCGTGAAACCACTGCGGAACACCGCTGCCCCCCCAGCTTCCCTGATTGATCCAAAGACCGAGTCACCATCCTCAACCAGCGAGATGCGGATCGAAGCACCTGCCAGATCTGCGAAAGACAGCACAAAACTGACAGCCAGGGCGCTCCCGTCCTGGCAAGCGCCACCGCAATCACGCCGACCGGAACCCTATCCCCAGGCACAGCTCGATGACACCATGATGCGCAAGCTGCGCAAGGGCGCTCTGCAAGTGGACGATCGCATCGATCTTCACGGCATGTTCGAGTATCAGGCCCATCAGATGCTGCTTTCATTCCTCGAAAGTTCGCGGCATTCAGGTTGCAGGATCGTGTTGGTGATCACCGGCAAGGGTGAGCGGACAGGTTCGATACTCAGGAATGCGGTACCGCGCTGGCTGGTCGAGCCAGTGTTCAGGCCGCTCGTCTCCGGTTATCGTGTTGCGGCGCAGATTCACGGTGGGGAAGGTGCCCTGTATATTCGCCTTCGCCGCCAGAAAGAAAACCGATGACGATGCCCATTTCGCCGGGGAGCAGAAATTGACACCATTTGGCCAGCGCGTGCGCGAATTGCGAATCCAAAGGGGTGTGACGCAAAAGCAGATGGCCCAGGCCCTCGGAGTGACGCCAGCCTGGTTGTCAGCGCTGGAAAAAGGTACCCGCGGCAGGCCGAACTGGGATTTTGTCCAGCGGGTGATCGGCTATTTCAACGTGATTTGGGACGAGGCAGATGAATTGCAGGAACTCGCCCGAATTTCGCATCCACGCATTGTCGTCGACACGGCGAGGCTTGCTCCCGAAGCCACCGAGTTCGCCAATCTTGTCTCTGAGAGAATATCGGAACTGTCTACCGAGGACCTGCGGGAACTCATCCACGATATCAGGGTCCGCGTAAGAGGGCACAAGAAACGGACCTGAACGACCGTCACCGGACCAGCGGTGCGAGTTCCTCAAGCTTGTCGTTGACCAGCCAGCCATAGTAATTTTCTTCCGGCAACGCTGGCTTGCGCCGCTTCAGGGCTGCGGCCCGGCTGCGAATATCACCCAGATTGTACAGTGTGGCCGTGATGCCAGGATTGCCGGAAATGTCCATCTCCGCAATCGAGGCATAGGCATCGATGGCGGTGCGGATCACGGCTGCCATGTATTGCAGGGTGGAATCGGGGTCCATGATCGCCTTGTAGATCTCCGGCGCGCGCGCTGCGTCTAGTTTGCGGTATCCGCTGGTGCGTGAAACAAGATCGCTGACCTGCAATGCGGTCAGTGGATTGAGCTGACCAAGTCCGAAAGTCTGACCTGCATAAAGCGGTTGGAAGAACACACGGCCGAAGCGGTCATTTGGCCAACTCTTGCCTCCGGTATTCTTTCCGCGAAAGCTCTTGTCCCAGACGTCCTCACGGCATGACCAGATGTCGTAGCTGTCGCTGAGACTTTCACAGGCGGCAAATTCTGGCCGTCGGACAAAATCCAGAACCTTCTCGCCATCATGCGCGAAAGCAAGGTCGGAACCGAGATAGGATGCTGCCTTGACGAGGTATGTCTGGATCCGGTCAAGCGCATCGACATTGTAGGTATGCTCGCCAACCAGCGCCCCCACGATATGGACGGGGTCGATGGCGTAACGGCTGGCTGCCGCCTTTATCTTGCGCTGCAATTGCTTGTCGTTGGCGATCAGATCCCTGATTTTTTTATACTTCTCCTGGAAGTTTCCCTTGGTTGCGCGCGTGCGTGACACCGCTCCGGCAGGGATTCCGGGCTGGGTCAAATTGCGGTTACCGCTGGGCACCTTGACCATGGCAGCCTGCGAAGGCGCCGTGACAGCAATCATCAGGGCGAAGACTGTCCATTTGATCCAGGTGCTTACGTGCATGACTTCCAGAATGATCCAGGTTCCAACGCAGTACAACTTGCCGTAACGAAATGGCAGTGTCGAGACAATGCCACTTGTCGGTGCCGACCAATGTGTCAAATGGCACACAGTTCCATGCGTCTACAAGATGAATCGGCTCAAATCCGTGTTTCTGGCAAGATCGCCGATCTGGTCGAGCACATATTTTTCATTGATGGAAATGCTTTGCCCCGCCATGTCGGGTGCGGCAAATGAAATCTCGTCGAGAATGCGCTCCATCACTGTTTGCAGTCGCCGGGCACCAATATTCTCTATGGAAGAATTCAGCCCGACCGCGACGTCCGCAATCGCTTCGATCGCGTCGTCACTGAAATCGATCCTGACCTTTTCGGTCGCCATCAGTGCCACATATTGCTTGATGAGGCTTGCCTCGGTCTCGGTGAGGATGCGTTTGAAATCTTCCTTGGAAAGCGCTCGCAACTCGACGCGGATCGGCAGCCTGCCCTGCAGTTCCGGCAGCAGATCGGAAGGTTTGCTGACGTGAAAGGCACCCGACGCAATGAACAGGATATGATCGGTCTTCACGGGCCCATGTTTTGTCGCCACGGTTGTCCCCTCGACGAGCGGAAGCAGGTCGCGCTGGACGCCTTCGCGTGAAACGCTGCCTCCCACCGCTCCGTCGCGCACGGCAATCTTGTCGATCTCGTCGAGAAACACGATGCCATTATTCTCGACAGCCGAGATGGCATCGGACACCAGCTGCTCCTGATCGAGCATCTTGTCCGATTCATCACTGATCAGGATTTCGTAGGATTCGCGGACCGTAGTCTTTCGTTTCTTTGTCTTTTGCCCGAATGCCTTGCCGAGCATGTCATTGATGTTGAGTACGCCGACAGAAGCGCCTGGCATTCCGGGAATTTCGAATCCGCCCATCGGATTGGAAGCATCTGCGACCTCTATCTCGATCTCCTTTGTGTCGAGTTCATTGCCTCGCAGCTTCTTGCGAAAGGATTCACGTGTAGCCGGACTTGCGGCCGGTCCCACAAGTGCATCGAGAACTCTTTCCTCTGCAGCAAGGTGAGCCTTTGCCTTGACCTCTTCGCGCTTTTGCTCGCGAATGAGCTGTATGCCGATTTCCACCAGATCGCGGATGATTTGCTCGACGTCGCGCCCGACATAACCGACTTCAGTGAACTTGGTCGCTTCGACTTTCAGGAAGGGCGCCCCTGCCAACTTTGCCAGTCGCCTTGAAATCTCCGTCTTGCCGACCCCCGTGGGCCCGATCATCAGAATGTTCTTCGGCAGCACCTCTTCCCGCATCTGGCCTTCGAGCTGCTGTCGACGCCAGCGATTGCGCAGCGCGATCGCTACAGCTCGCTTGGCGTCCTTCTGCCCGATAATGTAGCGGTCAAGTTCGGATACGATTTCGCGAGGCGAAAAGCTTGTCATTCGGTTTGTCCGTTCCGTTCGAAATTCATGATCGTGCGCAGGGGGTAAGCGGATCGCAATCCTGTCAATCGGCATCCAGCGTTTCCACCACGAAGTTGGAATTGGTGTAGACACAAATCTCCGATGCAATCTGCATGGCCTTGAGCGCGATCTGTTCTGCATCCATGTCGCTGTCAATCAATGCACGAGCTGCTGCCAGCGCATAATTGCCGCCTGATCCGATAGCCATCACGCCTTGTTCCGGTTCCAGCACATCGCCATTGCCGGTGATGGCCAGGCTGACCGTTTTGTCCGCTACCAGCATCATGGCTTCCAGCCGACGCAGGTAGCGGTCGGTTCGCCAGTCCTTCGCCAGTTCCACGCAGGCGCGCGTCAGCTGGCCGGGATATTGCTCCAGTTTGGCTTCCAGCCGCTCGAGCAGGGTGAAGGCATCCGCTGTTGCCCCGGCAAAACCGGCAATGACATCGCCCTTGCCCAGTCTGCGAACCTTTCTCGCATTTCCCTTCATCACGGTCTGGCCAAGCGAAACCTGGCCATCACCTGCAATTACGACCTTCCCGCCCTTGCGAATGGTCACGATGGTCGTCGCGTGCATGGTGATGGATTGTTCCCGACTCATGATTGCTTTCACTTCCCGAATTGCGCTGCTGGTTCGCGGCCCTGCACATCCAGCACTATCTATGTGGTTTTTTCAGCTTTTCAAACAGGAGCTCGACCGTCTGCATCCATCCGCGCGCGTTATGGCTTTTTCAAGTTTCAACTGCTATGAGCAACCCGCGACAATGGAGGCCCAGATGGCTGTGACGCGGAAGGCGAAAATAACCCGGACCACCAGGGAAACGGACATTTCCGTGGAAGTGAATCTTGATGGCACCGGCAAGTACGATATCTCGACCGGCATCGGTTTTTTCGATCACATGCTGGAACAGCTTTCTCGCCACTCCCTCATCGACATGAAGATCCGCGCCATTGGTGACTTGCACATTGACGACCACCACACGAGCGAGGACACCGGCATCGCACTTGGTCAGGCGCTGGCGAAAGCGATGGGGGATCGGGTCGGTATCCGCAGATATGCTTCAATCGATCTCGCGATGGACGAAACGCTGACACGCGCAGCCATTGATATTTCCGGCCGCCCGTACCTGGTTTGGAAGGTCGATTTCTCCCGGCCGAAGGTCGGTAGTTACGATACCGAACTGTTTCGGGAATTCTTCCACGCTTTCGCCCACAATGCGGGCGTGACTTTGCATGTGTGGAACCATTATGGCGAAAATAACCATCACATAGCCGAGACCTGCTTCAAGGCTGTTGCCCGCGCTCTGCGTCAGGCACTCGAAACCGATTCGCGTCAGCCCGGTGCGGTTCCCTCGACCAAGGGAACGCTCAGCGCCTGACCTTGTCGCCGCTCGCGCATGCCTTCTTGTGCAATGCGAAATCGGCGTTTATGACAACCGCATGGCCAGCTATTTGATCCACACGCAGCCTGTCGCCAGTTCAGGGCCGCAACACGCACCGGTTCGCTTCGTTCGCGACGGCGCATCGTTGCTCGCGTTGGTATTTCCGCTCGTCTGGCTGGTCTGGAATCGCCTCTGGTTCGCGCTTGCCTGTTATCTGATTGTCGTGGCCGCGCTTGGCAGTTGGTCGATCCTGGCAAATGATCCTTCCGCTACCATCCTGTCCGCGCTTCCAGGACTGTATTTCTGGCTCGAGGGTAACAATCTCATCGCCGAAAAACTGGAAAGACAGGGTTGGGAGCAGGTTGCGATCGTGGATGCGAGTTCACTGGTGGAAGCTGAAATCCGCTACTTCGAAGGGTTTGGCGCGGACGATCTTTCAGACCGTTCAGCGCAACGCGAAATGAAGGCGGCATCAGGCGTATGGCAGAACCCTGCTGCAACTCCACCCGCTGGTCGGCCATCTGGCATTTCCAACAATGATTCCATCTCCATCTTCGGTGGATACGACCCGGCATGATGCGTGTTTCAATCATAGACTATGGCTCGGGAAACCTGCATTCCGCCCTCAAGGCAACGGAACGTGCGGCCCGTGAGGCTGGCATCCAAAGCGATGTGAAACTTACAAGTGCGCCGGAAGACGTGCTGGCTGCGGACCGCATCATCCTGCCGGGCGTTGGCGCGTTCGCGGACTGCAGGGCCGGGCTGGATTCCATCTCCGGCATGGTGCCTGCCTTGCGTGAAGCCATCGAGCAAAAGGGGCGCCCATTCCTCGGCATCTGTGTCGGGCAACAGCTTATGGCGCAACGTGGGCTGGAAAAACGCGTAACCCTGGGCCTTGGCTGGATCGCCGGCGATGTGGTCGAAATCACGCCATCCGATCCATCGATCAAGGTTCCGCAGATTGGCTGGAACACCCTTGAAATAACCAATCCGCATCCATTGTTTGAAGGAATTCCGACTGGTCCTTCTGGCTGGCACGCCTATTTCGTTCATTCCTATCATATCCAGACGAGCAAAGCGGGCGAATGCCTTGCAACCACCGACTATGGTGGCCCCGTCACTGCGGCAGTCGGTCGTGACAACATGGTGGGTACGCAGTTCCATCCTGAGAAAAGCCAGAAACTCGGGCTGAAACTCATAGCCAACTTTCTTGGATGGAAACCTTGAGCAGCACTACAAAGAAGCTTTTTCCCGCCATTGATCTGAAGGACGGGCAATGCGTGCGCCTGAAGCTCGGCGACATGGACCAGGCGACCGTCTACAACACAGACCCGGGTGCTCAGGCAAAAGCCTTTGAGGACCAGGGTTTCGAATGGCTTCATGTGGTCGATCTCAATGGCGCCTTTGCCGGCGAAACGATCAACGGGCCAGCGGTTGAATCGATCCTGCAGGCAACCCGCAATCCAGTCCAGCTGGGCGGTGGCATTCGCACCCTCGACCATATTGAAAATTGGCTGTCCAGAGGACTGGCCCGGGTCATTCTGGGAACAGTGGCCGTGCGTGATCCCGCCCTCGTTTTCGAGGCATGCCGCAAATTCCAGGGCCGCATTGCTGTTGGCATCGATGCCAGGGGTGGAAAGGTAGCCGTCGAAGGATGGGCAGAAGCCTCCACACTTGGCGTGATCGAATTGGCCTGCAAATTCGAGGACGCCGGCGTCGCTGCCATCATCTACACCGACATCGACAGGGATGGTGTGCTGACGGGCATCAACTGGGATTCAACCATCGAATTGGCAGATGCGGTCACGATACCAGTCATTGCTTCGGGTGGGTTTGCTTCCATCGAGGATGTGAAACGCCTGATGAAACCGGATTGTGCCAGGCTCGAGGGCGCCATCACCGGTCGCGCCCTGTATGACGGCAGGCTGGATCCTGCCGAGGCTCTGGCGCTGCTGCGCGGAGAAAGACAATGTTGAAGGCGCGAGTGATACCCTGCCTGGACGTCAAGGATGGCCGCGTCGTCAAGGGAGTTTCCTTTGTCGATCTGGTCGATGCTGGGGATCCGGTCGAAGCTGCCAGAGCCTATGATGAGGCTGGCGCTGACGAGCTGACATTTCTCGACATCACCGCATCATCGGACAATCGCAGCATTCTGTTCGACATTGTCGCGCAAACTGCCGAACATTGCTTCATGCCGCTGACTGTCGGCGGCGGTGTGCGTGAAATCGCCGATATCCGCAAATTGCTGAACGCGGGAGCCGACAAGGTTTCCATCAACACGACTGCCGTCAGACAACCGGAATTCGTGGCGGAAGCCGCAGACAAGTTCGGGAACCAGTGCATAGTGGTGGCTATCGATGCCAAGCGTATCTCCATCGATGGCGAACCCGCGCGTTGGGAAATCTTCACCCATGGCGGACGCAATTCGACGGGAATAGATGCGGTGGAATTTGCGGCGAAGGTGGTCGATCTTGGCGCTGGCGAAATCCTGCTGACTTCAATGGACCAGGATGGCCGCAAGAACGGATATGACATCGAGCTGACACGCTCGGTCTCCGATGCGGTTCGCGTCCCCGTCATTGCCTCTGGTGGTGTGGGAAACCTCGATCATCTGGTTGAAGGAATCCGCAGCGGTCATGCTTCGGCTGTACTGGCTGCATCGATTTTCCATTTCGGTACCTATACGATTGGCCAAGCAAAGCGGCATATGCAGAAAGCCGGTATTCCGATAAGACTAGACTGACACCGAATTGTAGCACGGGCACGGGGCAAGCGGCCGATGTTCACCCTATCCGATCTAGACGATATCATTCGCCGCCGTGCTGCGGTTACCGATGATACCTCCTATACTGCGAGCCTGATCGCGCGTGGCACTGGAAAGTGCGCGCAGAAGCTCGGTGAGGAAGCTGTTGAGGCGGTGATTGCTGCGGTAAAGGGTGACCGGCAGGAGCTTGCCAAGGAAGCCGCCGACACGCTCTATCACCTGCTCGTTTTGCTCCGAGCTTGCGACGTTCCGCTGGAAACCGTGATGGCGGAACTGGAATCGCGAACGGCACAAGGTGGACTGGCGGAAAAGGCTTCCCGCGCAAAGGCGGGAGCAAAATCGTCGTGACAGCTCGCAGTGCATTGATAAAGGCGATCCGTCGTGGCTCTTCCGTTTCGCACGATGAATTCTGGTCGCCCCGAAATCCCGGCAGGGAAGTCAGTCCATTCCTGAATTTTTCCGCGCAGGAATGGTCGAGATTTCGTGCCGATACGCCCATGACCCTGACGGAAAAGGAAATTGAACGCCTTCGCTCGCTCAACGATCCGGTGTCGATGGACGAAGTGAAGCGCATCTATCTCTCGATTTCCAGACTGCTTTCGGCACATTGCGAATCTTCCATCCGCCTCTTCAAGCAGCGCTCCAGGTTTCTCGATCTCAGGGGCCAGAAGACACCCTTCATCATCGGGGTTGCAGGCTCGGTTGCCGTTGGCAAGTCGACGGTTGCCAGGCTCCTCAAGGAACTGCTCGCCCGCTGGCCCTCAAGCCCGAAAGTCGAACTGATAACCACGGACGGGTTTCTGCTTCCCAACTCGACCTTGCGACGCAGGCGGCTGATGAACCGCAAGGGCTTTCCGGAAAGCTATGATTCAGGCGCACTCCTGCGTTTCCTGTCGGCAGTCAAGGCGGGTGAACCCGAAGTGTCAGCGCCGCTTTATTCCCACCTTACCTACGATGTCCTCAAGGGTGAGTATCGAACCATCGAACGGCCGGATATCCTGATTTTCGAAGGAATCAACGTTCTGCAGTCAAGCGACCTGCCCAAGGCTGGCCGCAGCGTGCCCTTCATTTCAGACTTCTTCGATTTCTCGATCTACATTGATGCTGACGAGCGGGATATCGAACGCTGGTATGTCGATCGCTTCATGCGGTTGCGAGAAACAGCCTTCACCAACCCGAAGTCATTCTTTCATCGCTATTCGCAATTGTCCGAAGACGCGGCTTACGCCATCGCGCAGGGCCTTTGGGACAATATCAACTCGATCAATCTTCATCAGAACATCTTGCCAACCAGGCCGCGCGCTGACCTGGTCCTTCGCAAGGGTCCAGACCATCTGATCGAGAAGGTCGCCCTGCGCCGCCTTTGAGCGAATCGTGCAATTCAGCTGGAAGCGGGAGTTACGCGCCGAAGTGTGAGGTTGATTCGTCCGCCATTGCGCAAAAGCGGTGACGTATCGGGATAGATGCGATCAACGCCGTGATAGGCAAGTCTGGACTTTCCTGAAAGCAGCACTGCGTCGCCGCTTGCCAGCCTGAAGGATACCGTGCGGTCATCACGCCGCGTCCCGCCCACACGGAAAAGACATGTGTCACCAAGTGAAAGCGAAACGACGGGCGCCGTCAGATCCTGCTCATCGCGATCCTGGTGAAGTCCCATCTTGGCCTTCTCATCGTAGAAATTGACAAGGCAGGCCTCAGCTTCCCCGCGATAGGAAGCCAGTGCGCACCAGATGGTCTGCAACATTTCCGGCATTGCAGGCCATGGATTACCGGTGACCGGATGATTGGTTTGATAACGATAGCCGCGATCCTTGTCGCTGACCCAGCCGAGCAATCCGCAATTTGTCATGCGGACGCTCATCGCCTTGCCGGTTCGAGGCATGGCAGGAACGTACAGGGGGGCCTGGGCCACGACCTTGCGGATTTCTGCCAGAAGCGCATGTTGGCTGTCCCGATCGAGATAGCCAGGCAGGTGGTGAAAGCCCGGTGGAAGGACCTGCATGTCACGAACGTCCGGCATTGAATCCGGCCTGAAAGGCATGAATGAACGGCAAATCGGCCGGACATGACGATTTCATGGCACCAAACCTGCAAAACGATGGCGATTCGCCGGATGAAAATCTTGCAGCATTCATCCAGGCTTCTTATATACCCGCCAACGCAATTGCGCACCGTGCGGTTGCCCAATTCCACAAGGAGCGGCTTAGGGAATGCCTGAGATAGGGTCCCTGCCGTTTGCTAGCAAGGAGCATGCAGTATGGCAAAAGTAATTGGCATCGACCTTGGGACCACCAATTCCTGCGTTGCAGTGATGGATGGCAAGGAACCGAAGGTCATCGAGAACTCGGAAGGTGCTCGCACCACGCCGTCCATGGTAGCCTTCACCGATGATGGCGAACGGCTTGTAGGCCAGCCGGCCAAGCGTCAGGCGGTAACAAATCCTGAAAACACCCTGTTCGCTGTTAAGCGCCTCATTGGCCGTCGCCATGACGATCCGATGGTCGAGAAGGACAAGAAACTTGTCCCCTATTCCATCGTGAAAGCCGACAATGGTGATGCATGGGTCGAAGCCGGGGGCCAGAAGTCCTCGCCATCGCAGATATCTGCGATGATCCTGCAGAAGATGAAGGAAACGGCGGAAGCCTATCTTGGCGAAAAGGTCGAGCAGGCCGTAATTACCGTTCCTGCCTACTTCAATGACGCCCAGCGTCAGGCCACCAAGGATGCCGGAAAGATCGCAGGCCTTGAGGTACTGCGCATCATCAACGAGCCGACCGCAGCTGCGCTTGCCTATGGCCTCGACAAGAACGATGGCAAGACCATTGCCGTCTACGATCTTGGCGGCGGCACGTTCGACGTGTCCGTCCTTGAAATTGGTGACGGCGTGTTCGAGGTGAAATCCACCAACGGCGACACGTTCCTTGGCGGTGAAGACTTCGATATGCGCCTGGTCGACTATCTTGCCGACGAGTTCCGCAAGGAGCAGGGCATTGATCTGAAGAACGACAAGATGGCGCTTCAGCGCCTGAAGGAAGCTGCCGAAAAGGCAAAGATCGAACTGTCTTCCGGTTCGCAGACGGAAATCAACCTGCCCTTCATCACAGCAGACAAGTCGGGTCCCAAGCACCTGACAATGAAGCTGACCCGTGCCAAGTTCGAATCGCTTGTCGAAGATCTCGTCAAGCGCACGATCGACCCATGCAGGGCCGCGTTGAAGGATGCCGGCATGAAGGCTGGCGAGATCGACGAAGTGGTGCTCGTGGGTGGCATGACGCGCATGCCTCGCATCCAGCAGATCGTGAAGGAATTCTTCGGCAAGGAACCGCACAAGGGTGTGAACCCGGATGAAGTGGTGGCACTTGGTGCAGCCATTCAGGCCGGTGTCCTGCAGGGAGACGTCAAGGATGTCCTCCTGCTCGACGTGACACCTTTGTCGCTTGGTATCGAAACGCTGGGCGGGGTCTTCACGCGCCTTATCGATCGCAACACCACGATCCCGACCAAGAAGGGCCAGGTCTTCTCGACTGCCGAGGACAACCAGGCTGCAGTGACAATTCGCGTCTTCCAGGGTGAACGCGAAATGGCGGCGGACAACAAGATGCTTGGTCAGTTCGATCTGATGGGCATTCCACCGGCACCGCGCGGCATGCCGCAGATCGAAGTCACGTTCGACATTGATGCCAATGGCATTGTCAACGTGTCGGCGAAGGACAAGGGAACCGGCAAGGAACAGCAGATCTCGATCAAGGCTTCTGGCGGACTGTCCGATGACGACATCGAGAAGATGGTCAAGGACGCTGAAGCGCATGCTGACGAAGACAAGAAGAAGCGCGAATCGGTCGAGGCCAGGAATCAGGCCGAATCCCTTGTGCATTCTGCCGAAAAGTCCCTGTCGGAACATGGCGACAAGGTCTCCGCAGACGACAAGAAGGCGATCGAGACGGCCATTGCCGATCTCAGGTCCGCAATCGGGTCGGGGGATGCCGAGGACATTAAGGCAAAGTCGGAAACATTGGCAAATGCCTCGATGAAGCTCGGTCAGGCAGTGTACGAAGCCAGCCAGAAGGAAGCAGCTGAAGCAGACGCGGCTTCCGATGCGGCAAAGGATGATGACGTCGTGGATGCCGATTTCGAGGAAATCGACGACGACGAAAAGAAATCTGCCTGATGCCGGTATCATGAAATCAAAAGCCCCCGTGCGTTGAGCGTATCGGGGGCTTTTGCATGAACTCCGGTCGGGCATGACGGGACAGGAAACGGCATGAACAACTTCGCGGAAGGCTGGCATGGCCAAGACTGACTATTACGAAACGCTGGGCGTTTCGCGCGGGGTCGATGACAAGGAACTCAAGACCGCCTTTCGAAAGAAGGCCATGCAGTTTCATCCCGATCGCAATCCCGGAGATGCTTCCGCGGAACAGAAGTTCAAGGAACTGAACGAGGCCTACGAAGTCCTGAAGGACCCCCAGAAGCGATCAGCCTATGACCGGTTTGGCCATGCAGCTTTCGAGCAGGGCAATGGCGGCATGGGTGGCGGGTTTGGCGGCGCGGGCGCCAGCGCCTTCTCCGACATTTTCGAGGATATTTTCGGCGAGATGATGGGTGGCCGAAGCCGGGCCCGCTCTGGCGGGCGCGAGCGCGGCGCCGATATTCGCTACAACATGGAAATCTCCCTGGAGGAGGCTTGGGCAGGCAAGAACGCGGAGATATCCGTACCGACGGCTGTCACCTGCGAAACCTGCACCGGCTCCGGCTCCAAACCCGGTTCATCGCCCAGGACCTGCTCGACCTGCTCGGGCTCGGGACGGGTGCGCGCAGCGACAGGCTTCTTTTCGATCGAACGCACCTGCCCGACCTGCCAGGGACGTGGTGAGGTGATTTCCGACCCATGCGGCAAATGCCACGGGCAGGGTAGGGTAACGCGCGAACGCAGCCTTTCGGTCAATATTCCTGCTGGCATCGAGGATGGTGTGCGCATCCGCCTTGCAGGTGAAGGTGAAGCAGGCGCACGCGGTGGCCCGGCGGGCGATCTCTACATTTTCCTGACCGTGAAGCCGCATGAGTTTTTCCAGCGCGACGGCTCCGATCTTTTCTGTCGTGTGCCCGTTTCCATGACCACGGCCGCCCTGGGTGGTCAGTTCGAGGTCACGACGCTTGATGGTTCGAAAACCCGCGTGAAGGTGCCTGAGGGAAGCCAGACCGGGAAGCAGTTTCGTCTCAAGAGCAAGGGCATGCCGGTCATGCGGACATCGAACCAGGGTGATCTCTATATCCAGATTGCCGTCGAAACGCCGCAGAACCTTTCGCGCAAGCAGCGTGAATTGCTGGAGGAATTCGACAATCTTTCAAGTGCCAGCAACAATCCGGAATCGACGGGCTTCTTCGCGAAGATGAAGAATTTCCTGGATGGACTGGCCGAATGACCGAGATGGCGGTGCATTGAAGGGGTATCGGGCGCAATGAGAAATCCAAAGATACTCGTGCTTCCAGGCTCCAATCGGTCCGGATCGCACAATGCCCGACTGGCGGGTACAGTTGCCGCCGAACTCGCGCGCCACGACTGCGCGGTCACCCGCATCACCCTGAAGGATTATCCGCTTCCCATCTATGACGCGGACCTTGAACGTGACAAGGGCGTTCCCGAAAACGCTGGCAGGCTGGCCCGTCTCTTTCACGAGCATGATGGCATTGTGCTGGTCTCGCCGGAATACAACACCTCGCTGACACCGCTGATGAAGAACACGCTTGACTGGATAAGCGTCACTTCCTCCGACTCCCGGGGAAAACTGTCGCCATACAAGGGCAAGGTTTTTGCACTTGCTTCCGCGTCACCAGGCAAGTATGGAGGGATAAGGGCGCTCAACCATCTGCGCGCTGTTCTCGTCAACATGGGCTCTCTCATTCTGACCGAACAGGTAGCTGTATCAAACGCCGAAACCGCGTTCGATGAAAACGACCGCCTGATTGACAAGCGCACGCAATCGCTGCTCGAAGACATGACGAAAGCGCTTGTCGAAACCTGTTCCTTGCTGGCACGCAGACGCGACGGAGAATGAGATGGCAATCAAGGAAGACGTCTTTCGCGACCGATTGATCGTGGCGCTCGATCTGCCTTCAGTGGATGACGCAAGGGACATGGTCGCAAGAATTGGCGGCGAGGCAGTCTTCTACAAGATCGGTTACCAGCTCGCTCTCGCTGGAGGACTGGATCTCGCACGTGAGCTGAAGGAAGAGGGATACAAGGTCTTCCTCGACATGAAGCTGCTGGATATCGACAACACTGTCGCGCATGCCGTTGCCAGTGCCGTCAAACTCGGTGTCGACATGCTCACGCTCCATGCCTATCCAAAGGCGATGCGCGCCGCAGTTGCTGCCGCCGCTGCTGCACCCATTCGCCTGCTTGGCGTCACGGTGCTTACTTCCATGGACGATGCTGACCTGTCTGAAGCCGGCTATGGAATGAATGTCGCCGATCTCGTCAAGCGACGCGCAACCCAGGCCCGCCAGGCTGGGATGGGTGGTATCGTCTGCTCACCGAACGAAGCCACACTGGTTCGAAATCTGGTTGGCAGGGAAATGGCCGTGGTAACCCCCGGAATTCGTCCCGATGGCTCCGATGCGGGCGACCAGAAGCGCATTGCAACGCCAGCCATGGCGATTTCCGCCGGAGCCTCCCATCTGGTAGTCGGACGCCCGATCACCCATTCACCTGATCCAAGGCGCGCAACCACGCAAATTGTCGGTGAAATCGTCGATTCGCTCAATTAGTCGCCCCCGGCTGGACAATTTGTTGGCAACAAGCGCGCGCATCGCCTGTCGTTGATTGTTGTGCTGGGCAGCATCGGCCCTTGAAAACACGGTATGAATCCATCAATCCGTGCACCATTGTCGGGTTCACCGCGTTTGTTACCTATTAGACACATTTCGCACTTGCACAATTGTGTGCAGTGCAAAATACTGGCGACGTGACGGTTCTTGGCGCTTCACAGATGAAAGCGGGTAATCATGTATTACATGCTGTATGAGATGTCCCATGCTGCGCTCGCACCATGGCGAGCAGCGGCGGACGCGACGCGGCTTTTCTATTCCAATCCGGTCAATCCGGCAGCGCATACCAGCTTTGGAAAGCAGTTTGCGGCGACGGCGGAAATGTTCGAGCGCGCAACAAGGCGCTACGGCAAGCCGGAATTCGGTATTCGTGAAACAGTGGTGAATGGCCAGACTGTTCCGGTCATGGAACAGGTCGTCTGGAAAAGGCCTTATTGCAACCTTCTCCATTTCAAGCGGATCATGCCGGAAACCGGCAAGTTCTGTCCGAAGATCCTGATCGTAGCGCCCATGTCCGGCCACTATGCCACGCTGCTGCGTGGCACTGTCGAGGAAATGGTCAAATATGGCGATGTCTATATAACCGACTGGATCGATGCCCGCATGGTACCCACCACCGAAGGCAATTTCGATCTGGATGACTATATCGACTATGTGATGTCGATGCTGCATTTCCTGGGTTCCAACACTCATGTGATGGCGGTCTGCCAGCCATCGGTTCCCGTCCTCGCTGCTGTCGCCCTGATGGAGGCGCGCAAGGATCAGCACTCCCCAGCATCGATGACTTTGATGGGTGGACCGATCGACACGCGTGAAAACCCGACTGCCGTCAACCAGTTGGCGGAGAACAAGGGTCTTCAGTGGTTCCGGGACAATGTCATCATGAACGTCCCGTTCCCCCATCCTGGTTTCATGCGCGAGGTCTATCCGGGCTTCCTGCAGCTGTCGGGTTTCATGTCAATGAATCTCGACCGGCATATCGTGGCGCATCAGGAATTCTTCGCACACCTTGTGCATGGTGACGGCGATTCAGCGGAAAAGCATCGCGACTTCTACGATGAATATCTCGCAGTCATGGACCTCGATGCCCATTTCTATTTGCAGACGGTGGAAACCGTTTTCATCCGCCATGCCTTGCCAAAACGGGAAATGTTGCACCGCGGAACGGTTGTTGATTGCTCGGCAGTCCGAAACACTGCCCTGATGACGGTCGAAGGCGAGTTCGACGATATTTCAGGAATCGGCCAGACCCGTGCCGCGCACAAGCTCTGTTCGCACTTGCCCGATTCCAAGCGTGTCCATCTGCTGCAGCCGAAAGTGGGACACTATGGTGTTTTCAACGGATCACGATTCCGCAAGGACATTGCACCGCGCATCGTGGAGTTCATGAAAACCAATGATCAGGGCAAGGTCACGATCAGCCGCAAGCGCAAGGCAGGATAAATTACGTAACGTAACTTGAACCTGGCGGCTGCAATCCCCAACTTCATCTGGAAGGCGAACCTTCCCTCTAAATGGAGCAAAGGGTGAATTGCAAATGACACAATCTGCTTATCTGCGTCCAGCGTGGACGCCGCTGACAATCGCATTGATGATTTTCGGCTTCATGATCTTCTGGCCGCTTGGCCTTGCCATGCTTGCCTACATCCTGTGGGGTGATCGGCTTGAAGAGTTCAAGAGTGGCGTCAACCGCGCTACCGATGATGCCGCCAGCCGCTTTTCCTGCGGGTTTGGCCGTCATGGCCATGGACGCCACGCACATCCACGGCGCACCGGCAACGTTGCATTTGACGACTGGCGCGAAGCCGAACTGTCGCGACTCGAGGAAGAGCGCAAGAAGCTCGACGAGATGCGCGCCGAATTCGACGATTATGTCCATGAACTGCGCCGCGCGCGCGATTCCGAGGAGTTTGACGCATTCATGAAGAATCGTGGCGATACCGAAACGCCCGGCACATCGCGAAATCGACAGGGCGGTCGCGGCAAGGGCAGCGTACCGAACAGCTGAGCGATACAGCACTAAAGAGACGGGACCTTCGGGTCCCGTTTTCGTTGCGAATATTGCCTGGCCAGCGAATCGGATAGGATAGGTGTCCGAATTCAGGGGTAGGCAATGACATTTTCGGGACTATTCAAGAGGCGGTCGCCGGAAAGGAAACCGGCAGTGCGCCATGCACGCCAGGTGCTGGCGGCGGGATCGCTTCTGCCCGTGAACGTCGTTGAAAACAATCGCGCCACCCGCCTGACACTGCGCATCCAGCCTGGCGGGAGATCGCTCAAGGTAACCATTCCTCCCCATGTCTCCGATACGCAGGTCGACAATTTCATCGATCGCAATCGCAACTGGATCGAAACCCGAATCGCCCGCCTGCCGGAGCCTGTAAAGGCGATGGAGGGTTCGATCATCCCATACCTCGGTATCGAGCATCGCATCGTGCACCTCGACAGGTTGCGCGGCATTGTCGAGGCGCGTGATGTGGCGGGTGAGCCATGCCTCCTTGTGCCGGGTGAACCAGCGCGCCTGCCCGGAAAGATCGCCGCATTCCTGAAACAGGAGGCACGCCGCCAGCTCAACGAAACCGTGTCACGCCATGCCACCGCGCTTGGTGTCAGGGCGCGGGCTATCCGCATCACCGATACGGCAAGCCGCTGGGGATCATGTTCCACCACACGCACGCTTTCCTTTTCCTGGCGCATCATCATGGCGCCACCCGAAGTGCTGGACTACCTCGCTGCCCACGAAGTGGCCCATCTGGTGGAAATGAATCACAGCCAGGCATTCTGGGACATTGTCGAAGGCCTGTGCCCCGGCATGAACCGCCACAAGAACTGGCTGCGGCGGCATGGAGCAAGGCTCCACTCGATCAGGATCGGTTAGCCCATGGCAGATGAAGCGACCGAACTCGACCCGGATTTCGCATTCCGGTTCGATGGCTTGGGAAATGGTGTCGAGATACCGGTTGCAGACGCAATCCGGGATTTGCCCGCCGAGATCCTTGCCAACAAGGCCGGCAAGCAATCCAGCGGCTTTGTCTGGCTGCATTGCCAGCGCGACGGAGAAAACCGCCACAAGCTGGAGCAATCGAGTTTCATGGATGCCTTGGTCATGGAAACTCTGGTAGCTGAGGAAACAAGGCCTCGCCTGCACGTGCAGGGTCAGGACAATGTACTGCTCAATCTGAGAGGCGTGAATCTCAACCCGGGTGCGGAACCAGAAGACATGGTTTCGATCCGAATGTGGATGACCACCCGCGCCATGCTCAGCATCTGGGTCCGCCCGCTTCATGCCACGAATGAATTGGTATCAGCCATCCGCAAGGGTCGTTGCCCGTTCACCCCCGGAGAACTGGTAGCAAGGCTGGCACTGAGGATCGCCGACAAGATGGAACCCGTTATCGGGGAACTGGTCGATCAGGTCGATGCACTCGAGTTGATGACGGTGAAGGGCAGCGCGATACCGCATCGGCGCGAACTTGCTGAAATTCGTCGATCATCGATCGCATTGCGCCGCTTCATGACCCCTCAGCGCGACGCATTGATGTCGTTGGAAATCGAGGATGTGACCTGGCTGCGGGAGCGGGACAGAAGCAGGCTTCGCGAGGCATCTGATCGCGTGGTGCGCATGAACGAAGAACTGGAAATGGTCCGCGAGCGCGCTTCCGTCATGCACGACGAAATCATGGATGCTCGGTCCGAACGCATGAACCGGCAGATGGTAATGCTCTCGGTGGTGGCCTGCGTATTTCTTCCCCTCAGCCTGATCGCAGGGATGCTTGGCATGAATGTAGGAGGCATACCCGGCAGCGGCAACTCCTGGGCCTTTCTCATCATTTCTGCGGCAATGCTGGTGATCGCGATTGCGGTAACATTTGTTTTCCGCTGGCTTCGCATCATCTGACCCTAGACCCGGCGCCCCTGAAACCTGACAGGACTGGTGGACTCTTTCCAGCGTTTCTGGCACGGGATGGGGCAATCGCCAGTCAGCTGGAGACCGGATCGGGAATGGACATCAAGATCTGCGGCATTTCAACCGAAGATGCTCTCGACGCTGTCGTTGAGGGTGGCGCCAGCCATGCTGGTTTCATCTTCTTCGAAAAAAGCCCGCGCAATGTCTCGGTCAACCGCGCCGCCATACTGGCGAACAAGGCACGTGGCCATGTGAAGACGGTGGCGGTAACCGTGGATGCTTCTGATGCAGTTCTTGACGCCATCGTCGATGTCATGCGGCCAGACATGCTGCAATGCCATGGTGGGGAATTGCCGGCACGCATCGCCCAACTGAAGGCGCGTTTCGATTTGCCAGTCATCAAGGCATTTTCCATTCGCAGTGCCGAGGACTTCGACAGGATCGATCCCTATGAGGGAATTGCCGATCTTTTCCTTTTCGATGCCAAACCACCTGCCGGTTCGCAGCTTCCGGGTGGAAACGGCGTGAGTTTCGACTGGTCGCTGATGGACAGGCTTGACCGGGACCTGCCTTACATGCTTTCCGGTGGTATCGGCGCTGCCAATGTGGAGTTTGCCGTAAGACGGGTCCGCCCGCCTGGACTGGATGTATCTTCCGGCGTCGAAAGCGCACCGGGCGTCAAGGATCCGGCACTTGTCCGCGAATTCCTTGCCAGGGTCAGGAAACTGGAATCAGGCCCCGACATGCATTAGGGCCGTACTGGGAAAGATTTTCCCGTTTTGACAGGAGCAGGCTGAAGGTGACCAAGGCTGTCGAACCAAATTCATTCCGCACTGGACCGGATGAGAATGGACATTTCGGAATTTTCGGCGGCCGCTATGTCGCCGAAACCCTCATGCCCAACATACTGGAACTCGAAAAGGCCTACAGGCAGGCCAAAGCGGATCCGGAGTTCCATGCCGAGCTTGCCTCGCTCCACAAGCACTATACCGGCAGGCCATCCCCGCTCTATTTCGCCGAACGGCTGACACAGCATCTGGGCGGTGCAAAAGTCTATTTCAAGCGCGATGAGCTGAACCACACCGGCAGCCACAAGATCAACAATTGCCTTGGTCAGATATTGCTCGCCCGCCGCATGGGCAAGACGCGCATCATCGCTGAAACGGGCGCTGGTCAGCATGGCGTGGCAAGTGCGACCGTGTCAGCCCGCTTTGGCTATCCCTGCATCGTCTACATGGGCAAGACGGACGTGGAGCGCCAGTCGCCAAACGTCTTCCGCATGAAACTGCTGGGCGCGGAAGTCATTCCCGTCACGTCTGGCGCGGGCACATTGAAGGATGCCATGAACGAGGCGCTGCGCGACTGGGTTACCAACGTATCCGATACCTATTACATCATCGGTACGGCAGCAGGCCCACACCCCTATCCGGAACTTGTGCGCGACTTCCAGTCGGTGATCGGAAATGAACTGCGTGGCCAGATGATGGAAGCGGAAGGCCGTCTGCCCGACATGCTGATTGCTGCAGTTGGCGGTGGATCGAACGCGATCGGCCTTTTCCATCCGTTCCTCGATGACAAGGACGTGCGCATTGTCGGTGTCGAAGCAGGGGGTCACGGCCTTGAAGGCGATGAGCATTGTGCCTCGATCACTGCTGGCGCTCCCGGAGTTCTGCACGGCAACCGAACCTACCTGCTGCAGGACGAAGACGGTCAGATCAAGGAAGGCCACTCCATCTCCGCTGGTCTCGATTATCCAGGCATAGGTCCCGAACATTCCTGGCTCAAGGACTCGGGCCGCGTCGACTATGTGCCGATCAAGGACGACGAGGCGTTGGAGGCTTTCCAGCTTTTGTGCAGGCTCGAAGGCATCATTCCGGCGCTCGAACCGTCCCATGCACTCGCCGAAGTGGTCAAGCGCGCCCCTTCGATGCGCAAGGACCAGATTATCGTGATGAACCTGTGTGGACGTGGGGACAAGGATGTCTTCACGGTCGGCAGGATTCTCGGGCACCAGTTGTAAGAAGACCGGATCAACAGGACATGACAACTCGTATTGACCACCGATTCGCCAAGTTGAAGGCCATTGGCAGGCCCGCTCTTGTCACCTTCGTGACCGCGGGCGATCCGGACTATCAGACATCGCTCGATATCCTGCGCGCGCTTCCCGATGCCGGGGCTGACGTGATCGAGATCGGCATGCCCTTTTCCGATCCGATGGCTGACGGCCCTGCTATCCAGCTGGCCGGGCAGCGTGCCCTGAAAGCCGGGCAGACCATGATCAGGACTCTCGAAATGGTGCGGGAATTTCGCGAAAGCGATGCCGAGACCCCTGTTATCCTGATGGGCTATTACAACCCGATCTATATCTATGGAAACACCCGCTTTCTTGCCGATGCAAAAGCATCCGGGGTTGATGGCCTCATCATCGTCGATCTTCCGCCTGAAGCAGATGATGAACTGTGCATTCCTGCCATTGAAGCGGGATTGAATTTCATACGCCTTGCCACGCCGACAACCGATGCAGCCCGCCTTCCCAGGGTTCTGCAGAACACGTCCGGGTTTGTCTATTACGTTTCAATCACCGGCATTACCGGTGCCGCGACCCCCGACCCGACTTCGGTTGCTGCTTCGGTCAAGCGGATCAAGGCATCTACCGATCTGCCGGTTGCGGTAGGCTTCGGTGTACGCAACGCACAACAGGCGCAGGCCATCGGCGAGGCTGCAGATGGGGTTGTCGTGGGTTCGGCAATCGTTGCCGCAATCGCCGCAAGCCTGGACAAGAATGGCAAGGCAACCGGTGGGACCGTGGCTGCCGTCACAGGACTGGTGCGAGAACTGGCTGAAGGCGTGAGGGCGGTGTCGAAAAGAAAGGCAGTCATCTGACAGGCTGGCGGTTGACAGCCGGACCTTGTACCGGCTGAATTTCGCCGCATAAGGAATGCAGGGTCTCCGCCAACCAGCAAATGTGGGCGTGGTCCATGGAAGGAAAAAAGACGGAATGAACTGGATTACGAGTTTCGTTAGGCCGAAAATCGGGAACCTGCTCAATCGCAAGCAGATGCCGGAGAACCTATGGGTGAAATGTCCCCAGACTGGGGAAATGGTCTTCCACAAGGACCTGGAAGCCAATATGGGAGTCATCCCGAATTCCGGCTACCACATGCGCATCACCGCCACGGAGCGTCTCGGCTACTTCTTCGACAAGTCCGAATATGTGCTGATCGAAGCGCCGTCGGTGACGCCTGATCCACTCAAGTTCCGCGACAAGAGCCGCTACTCCGACAAGATCAAGGAACATCGGCGAAACACGGGCATGGACGATTCTGTCCTCGCCGCTCGTGGCAAGGTCAACGGTATCGAGATGGTCGCAGTTGTGCACGACATGCGGTTCATCGGCGGATCGCTTGGCATGGCGGCAGGTGAAATGATCATCAAGGGCATGATGACCGCAGCCAGTGACGGACTGCCACTGGTCCTTTTCGCTGCATCGGGCGGCGCGCGCATGCAGGAAGGTATTCTGTCGCTGATGCAGTTGCCGCGCACAACAGTCGCAGTGGAAATGATGAAGGAGGCTGGTGTTCCCTACATTGTCGTCCTCACCAACCCGACCACGGGAGGCGTTTCGGCATCTTATGCCATGCTGGGTGATATCCACATTGCTGAACCTGGTGCCGTCATCGGGTTTGCCGGCCGCCGAGTGATCGAGCAGACCATACGCGAAAAACTGCCCGAGGATTTCCAGACCGCCGAATATCTGGAAGAACATGGCATGATCGATATCGTGGTTCCGCGTAAGGAACTCAAATCGACCATAACCCGGATCGTGGGTCTGCTCACCAAGAGAGCGGTCGAACCGATATTGCTTGGCTATGAGGGAGACAAGTCACAGGCCGCGCCGTCGGCCGAAAGCGCCTGACCAGGTCGAGTTGCATTCAGCCAGGTAACACCGGCTCGGGAAAATCAACATGAGCGCCGATGCACTGATCGCGGGATTGTCTGCCGTTCATCCCAAGGGGTTTGACCTGTCCCTGGACCGGATCACGCGATTGCTGGCACGGTTGGGAAATCCGCAGCTGAAGATTCCTCCCGCCATTCATGTGGCTGGCACCAATGGCAAGGGTTCGACCATTGCATTCTGCCGAGCCATCCTCGAGGCAGGCGGCAGGATGGTGCATGTCCACACCTCCCCGCATCTGGTCAATTGGCACGAGCGATACCGGATAGCAGCGCCAGGCGGCGGCAGGTTGGCTGATGACGCCACGCTCGAGGACGCGATTGCACGGGTTGCGCGCGCCAATGACGGTGAACCAATAACCGTTTTCGAAATCCTTTCGGCAGTGATGTTCATTCTGTTTTCCGAAGCACAAGCCGATTTTTCCATTGTCGAAGTAGGTCTGGGTGGCAGGTTCGACGCCACCAATGTGATCACCAGCCCGCTGGTCAGCGTCATCACGAATATCGACCTCGATCACCAGGCATATCTGGGTGATACCGTTGCAAAGATCGCCTTCGAAAAAGCGGGTATCATGAAACCCGGTCGGCCCGTGGTGATCGGGCGACAACAGGATGAAATCGCAGACCTGCTCGCAGACTGGGCGCAGGAGCGCAATTGTCCGGCAATGATCGCCGGAAGGGACTTTGATTATTACGAGCAGGCCGGCCGCCTTGTCTATCAGGACACCACGGGCCTGCTCGACCTTCCCCTGCCCCGACTCAAGGGCAGGCATCAACTTGAAAACGCGGCTACGGCCATTGCTTCCATCCGGCATGCCGGTCTGAATTTGAAGGACGAAGCCTTTGAGATCGGCATGCAGAAGGTTGTGTGGCCAGGGCGCATGGAACGGCTTCGGCCAGGCACGATTGCGGATCGTTTTCCGCCTGGTTGCGAGGTTTGGATCGACGGCGGGCACAATCCCTCCGCTGGAAAGGTCGTCGCATCTGTCCTGGCCGATCTCAACGATATCAGGCCAATGCCGGTAATCATGCTGGTGGGAATGCTGACTACCAAGGAGCCGCGCGGCTTCTTTGATGCCTTCACGGGCCTGGTGGAACGCGTCGTGACAACGCCTGTCAGCGATAGCGATTCAGGTTTCGACCCATCCGCCCTGAAGGAAATTGCGCGAGATTGTGGACTGCAAGCCGATGATTCGGCTTCGCTCCTGGAAGCCGTCAATGAAACGGCCCGCCTGTCGGGAGACTTGGCGCCTGCGCGAATCCTCATCTGCGGCTCGCTCTACCTCGTAGGCGAGGTTCTGCGGGAAAACGGCACGCCACCCGAATAAGAAAGCCGGGGCACAGGGCCCCGGCTCTTCATCTCGAATTCGAGATTTCAGCTTGCGCTCTTGATCCAGTCAGCAAGTGCCGACTTGGGCCGCGCGCCAACCTGCATCGAGGCAGGTTCGCCGCCCTTGAAAAGCATCAGCGTCGGGATGGAACGCACGCCATACTGTGCGGCAAGTTCCGGATTCTCGTCGATGTTGAGTTTGGTGATCTTTACCTTGCCAGCCATCTCCTTGGAGATTTCCTCGAGGCTGGGAGCGATCATCTTGCATGGACCGCACCATTCAGCCCAGAAATCCACCACGACTGGAACGTCTGAACCCAGGACGTCAGTCTGGAAATTGCTCTTGTCCACCTTGATCGTCGTCATTTTAGCTCCTTCCGAATCGCGGGGATGTTCAGGCGACTCATTATATTAGTGATGCGTAATATTTCTATCCAAAAGTAGGTATCCCACTACTCCCAGTCAAGGGCGCTCCGCCAATGGCCATCTCACTTTACCGTAAGCCGCGAAAGTACCGCGTCCATGCGTTGATCATCGACTTCATGCACATCTGCATTCGCGGTCCACACCAGTAGGCAACGAACCATCCGTGCGGGATAGATCTCGCGCAGAAGGTTTCTGTAAAGCGCCAGCTGGAGGAGATACCTGGTATTTGTCGCTTCAGGCGAATGGGGTGGGTGCTGGTCTGTCTTGAAGTCAGCAAGCAGGACACAGTCGTCCAGAATGGCCAGCCGATCTATCTGGCCTGAAACTGGCAGATCAGCACTACCATGGCGGATGGTTCCTGCGATTGCAGCTTCCGCCCGGCTATTGGGTCCGAACAGGGGCTGCAGCGATTCCTTCGTCAGGATCGCGTTAGCAAGGGCTAGGACCTCTCCACGCATGGAGCCCGGCCATTGCGGATAGGTTCGTGCGAGCCATTCTTCACCCGTTGCAGCGCGCCTCTCCAGATCAATGTCCGGCAGATATTGCAGCAAAGTGTGGATTGCGCTGCCACGCTCCAGCGCAAATTGCCGCTCATTGGCCGCGATCTGTGGATCACCCGCCATCTGCTTGCTGGTTGCGATCGCACTTTCGTCAAGGAAACGGAATGCCTGAGAGGGGTTGAGGGGTCTTGGCAGCGAAGGTTCGGCTGGAAGTTTGTCTGGCAGGTTCACAGCTTCTCCCGCCTTCTCCATGCTGGCTATGGCATACTTGGGTTTTCCAATTCCGCCTGGTCGTTCGGGACTGGTCTGCCAGACAAGCTCCGTAACATTGCCCGCGTCATCGAGTACGGAACGTGCTCCATCCCTGAGCGCGGATTCGATCATCTTGTGCCAATGGGCATGGTTGATCGCTTGCGTCCCCTTGTAGCCGCACACGATCAGCCTGTCGGCAGCCCGCGTCATGCCGACATAAAGGAGCCGCCTGTACTCTTCCTCAGCATCCTGTCGCACAAGCGCCAGGCGATCCGCCAGCGCCTTGGAGTTCCGGCCGCCACTACGCCACAGATAGCCGGGATGGATGCCCTGTGTTCCAATCGGAACGAATTCGGGTTCATGCGAACTGGAAAAGGGCCTGGAGCATGGATCTACAAGAAAGACGATTGGTGCTTCAAGCCCCTTGGCCGCATGTACCGTGATGACGCGAATCTCATCCTGCTCGAGATCGATTTCCCGCTTGATTTCCGGCGAGTCGCGCATCAGCGATGCCAGGAAACCCTCTAGGCTTCCCCCCTTTGCTTCAAAGCTCAGCGCACCCTGTTCAAACGTGTCGAGAATGTCTTCAGCTTCTGACCCCAGTCGTGCCAGAAGCGCCTTTCGCGCGCCGCCTGGACCCAGCACGAATGCGTAGAACTGATGCGGCGGCAAGGTTGCCGCAAGCTCGCGCCAGTTCTTCAGTCTTGCCACGATCTCCCTGCATCGTTCTGCCAGGTCCAGACCAACGTCTTCATTCAGGTTCTGGAGCCGATCCCACAATGGCTGGCCATCCCGGTTTGATGCCAACGCAATCAGTTCATCGTCGCTCACGCAGAACAGGGGGCTCTTCAAAAGTCCGGCGAGTGCCAGGTCATCTTCCGGCAGGCACATCACGCGACCCAGCGCCATCAGGTCTTCCGACGCAATATGTTCTGTCAGCTTGAGACGATCTGCACCTGCGATGGATAGGCCAAGTTCCTTCAACGCACGTATCATTGCGGTAGCGAATCGATCACGCTTTCGAACCAGTATGAGGATGTCGCCACAGCGAACCGGCCTGCCCCTGCCTTGAAGCCATTCCTTGTCCCGCACCCAGCCATTGATGGTGGTTGCTATCCGATTGGCAAGGACAAGCGGGGGTTCATTGGGCGTCAGGCTGTCGATGGGAGCGTTCCACTCCGTCTTGGGCTCGGCCTTTTCCGCTTCGATGACCGGCCAGATTCGAACTTCGCCAGGATCGTTCGCGCGGACTGCCGTATGTGTGACCGCTTCTCCCGAATAGGACAGTCCCTTGGCGTTTTCCGGATTCCTGAAAACGGTGTCAACCGCTCCCAGCACGTCCGGCGTCGAACGGAACGACAGGTTAAGCGGGACGGGTTTCAGCGTCTTGCCCGCTTGTTCGAACAGCCTGCGAAGACGCGAGCGCTGTTCGGAAAAGCCGCGTGGGTCAGCCCCCTGGAATGAGTAGATGGACTGCTTTTCATCCCCGACCGCAAAGACGGTTCGATTGCGCCCGGAAACGCCAGCCCCGGCATGGAACTCCTCGATTATCGCATTGATGATTTGCCACTGCTGAGGGCTCGTGTCCTGCGCCTCGTCCACGAGCACATGATCAATTCCTTGGTCGAGCTTGTATTGAACCCAGCTGCGTACATCGGACCGGTTGAGCAGGTTTGCCGCAGCCGTGATCAGGTCGTTGAAGTCTGCCGCGCCCTGGCGTCGTTTCAGGCCCTGATAATGTTCAAGGATGGTTTGGACGAGCAGGAAAAGATCCTGCGAGTTTCGCGTGATTTCCAGATCGCCCAGGCGTTCCAGACATTGAACGCAGTAGACCGCCTCCTGTTCGAGCAGGCCCACCAGATTCTGATGTGTTCCTGGAACCTGGCCAAAGACGAAATTTTTTCGCGGCTCCCTTTTCTGTGTAAGAAGTAGGGCTTCGCGTTTCCTGAGCGCCTCGCGTCCAGGTGCCATGGCCAGTAACGCGATAGCCTTTGCGTGGAATTCCCGATTGCTCGCGCCACCATCGCCAAGCGCTGCTTCCGCCAGAACCTGTAATTGCTCGCGTGTGATGTGCTTGAGCGCCGACAGGGAAACCATCAGCGCTTCCTCATCATCACTGCCATCGAAATCGAGATGCTTCCAGACATCCGCCATGGCCGCCAGCGCGTCACCTCTGGTCCATTCGAGGAATTCGTTTCTTTTTTTCAGTATTTCGTTGATCACCTTGTCGAGTGTTTGATCGGACGCAAATTCAAGCAGGCGTCCATGTGCAAGACGCAGTTCGCCAGCAATGTCACCACTGCCTTCCAGTGCACTCAAGGTTCGCAATTTCGCTTCCGAGACAAGCTCAGCCTGCCCCGCTTCATCAAGAACCTGGAAGTTACCGGCAACATTTGCCTCGAGCGGGAATTGGTGAAGCAGGGCTTCGCAGAAGGCGTGAATGGTCTGGATCTTCAATCCGCCCGGTGTGTCGAGTGACAGGGCAAAAAGGGTGCGCGCCCGTGCCATTTCGCGCGGTCCGGGCTTGCGGCCCATGTAATCGATGAGCTGGTTTGAAAGCGCTTCATCGTCCAGGCGAACCCAGCGGCCTAGCTCATCAAAGATGCGATTGGACATTTCCGCAGCCGCAGCCTTGGTGAAGGTGAGGCAAAGGATGCGGGTTGGCACAACACCATCCAGAAGCAGGCGAATTACGCGGCGGGCGAGGACGAAAGTCTTGCCAGACCCGGCATTGGCCGAAACCCAGGCTGAATGGGAAGGGTTGCTGGCTTCCGATTGCGCTACCCTGGTCTCGGGCGGAATGGCTGGACTGCTACTCATTTTCGTCCTCACCGCCATTGGACCATTCTCGCGTACGCGCCAGATGATCATAGTCTCCCGACATGTCGGCCTGCCTGAATGGTGCATAGCGTGAGACATAGGCTTGCTCTGGCCTGCGATAGTCAGCGATCTGCTTTTCCAGTCGCTTCCAGGCCAAGGTTATCTGTTCAGCGAAGGGAAGAAAGTCCTTGTCCGGTTTGGTCAGCGATTCAACCTTCAGTTCCTCGCCCGTCTGCAGCCTCACGAATGCCAGGTCGCTGATGTTCACGCCTTTCGTCAGGTCAAATGCACCGCGTTCCGCCATGGCGCCTTCGAGCAGCAATTGGGGAGAGAGGCCGCGGGCGACCTTTACGCTGGGCGATGAGCCGGTCTTGTAGTCGAAGATAGCCACCGAACCGTCCTTCAACACCTCGATCCGGTCGGCAATGCCTCTGAGCTGAAATTCTCCATTGGCCATGAGGATTGAGCCGCTCTTTTCGACAAATGTTTGTTTGGAGCGGGCATTGAGTCCGCTGTCCCAGTCGATGAACAATCGTGCAATTGCCATGAAGCGCGGCAACCAGTTAACCGCCACGGGTGCTGGAACATTGTTCATCGCAAAAACTGCCGCGCAAATCGCGCCAATGCGCTTATTCGCTTCTTCGGCGTTTTCCTCAGCGGGTCGCTCCAGGACAAACCGGGCGAGGACCTCATGATACAGTGTTCCGCGAAGCGCCGGATCGGCGGTTCTTTCCAGCGGTGGCAGCGGCCTCAGGCCTAGCACGTGCCGGGCATGGATCACATACGGATCGCGAATCCAGGTTTCTATCTCGGTGATTGACAGGCGCTTGGGGCGAAGGTGCAGCGCAGGTGCAGGCTTCGGGCGTGGGGCGCCTGGCACCTTTCTGCCACCATGGTTCATGGCCTTTGCGATCGCCAGATACCTGGCTCCCCTGGCGCGAAACGCCCTGCTGGCTTCTTCGCCCGCAACCGTGGTCAGGCGTTGCACCCAGCGCGAAGCGATGGCAGGCGCACCTTCCATCTTTAGCGATCTGGAAAGCACGAGTTCGCGGGCACCACAGAACTGTTGGAAATCATGGGCCGCCTGACCGATCCGCCGCTCCGGAAGCGAAAGCCCGGCCTGTTGACGCATCGGCCGATTGAGAAAGGCATCGTTGCGGGTCAGCGCTGGCCAGCTCCGTTCATTGAGACCGCCCAGAACCATCACATCCGCATGCTGGAGCCTTGCTTCCAGCGGGCCCCATATTGCCAGGCGCGGGTGCCCGCCATGCGCCGGTCGAACTGTGATTGTTGCAAGGAACTCGCGAGCAATGTCGGGGAATTCGAAAGGCTCGACTGGCGGGCCGGCTGATTTCGCACCCTGGTCGAGCAGGGCAAGCGTTTCGTCCCATCCCTGTGGCTCGTCTGTCGCGCTCGGTTCCCGGGTCGCTGTGAGGGCAAGGACGGATTCACGCAATGCGCTGAAAGCATCTGCAAATCCGAATTTGCCTTGTGCCTTCAGGGCAGAAAGTGGAGCAAGGCAATCATCGAGCGACCCGGCAAAGCGTTGCATTTCCTCCCATTCATCCGCCTCAAGCGCTTTGAGAACTGCTGCAGGATGACGCTTTTGCTGGATGGATTTGTGTGCCTGCCGGACTTTTGCGGAGAAATGACCAGGTTCTGGAATGAAGAGCGCATCGCGCAGGATCGCGATTTCCAAGAGTCGGCCAAGTCGTGAATCCGAAACCTGTCTGTTGCCGGCAACAAGCAAATGCTTAGCCAGCTCAGCAATAGCAACACTGTCCGGTGGACCAAGGCTAACACGCGCAGCCAGGATCGCAAGTCTTCCCACCAGTGTCTGGCTGAGTTTCACGCCACCGCTGTCATCTGCATCAATATCATGGCGACGCAATTCTGCAACAACCCGGCGGGCCAGGTTACGATCCGGCGTCACCAGTGCTGCGAATTTCTCCTTGTCCTCAAGCGCAAGACGCAGCGCCACAGCAATTGCGGAGGCCTCTTCGCGCTCGTTTGCGGCTTCGATCAGACTTACGCCATCGCAAGCCATGTCCAGCACATTGAAAGGAATGGCTGCCTGGCTCCACTGGCTTGTATCTTCGGCAGGCAGCATTGCCAGGCTGACCAATTGCCCCCGGTGGGCAAGTCCCGATTGCGGCTCGGCAAGGGGCCTGGACAGCGCCGGATCGAGGCCAAAACGGCCAAGCAGTTGCAGCAAGGCGCGTTGCGGGTGTGTCGCAAGAACCTGTTCGTCACCCCCTTCTCCGGTTCTTGTCAGCCTTGCGCGGATATCCCCGGCGAGAGACAGATCCAGCCCAGGCAGGATGAGCGCACCGCGAGGATGATCAAGCACGGCTTTCAGGAAACGGGCGGTTGCAGGTATGGATCCGGTTGATCCTGCGGCAATGACCGGCCCCTTGGCCAATCTGTCATCGCCAAGTCGGGCTCTGCGCAGATCGAGAACCATCCGCCTGACCCGGGAGGGGTCTGCCAGTCCCTTTTCCTTGAGATGTTCGGGCCATCTTTGGGTAACGATTTTCAGGAATGTCAGGGTCAGTTCCCACCATCGCGCATGGTCCTCACCAACAAGATTTTCCAAACAATCCCAGCCAACTTCCTCTGTTTCCATCTGGTCGATGAAACCGGCAAGGTCCTTCCCCATTCGGACAGCTTCGACAAAGGAGGATGGAATTACGATGTCCTCATCGCCGAAAAGATCCCGCGTTGCCTGCGTCATCGCACCAGTCCAGCCACGAACCATGGATGCAAGAACCAGCAACCGATCGAGATCGCCGATTGCGGGGGGAAACTGCAAGCTCTCATCGGCTGGAAGGGAAAGCAGCAATTCGTCTTCTTCCCCATCACCCAATGTGCGAATGGTCGGAAGAAAGGTCGCCTTTCCGCCCGTTGCATTCAGGATTTCGCCGGAAAAGGCACGCGCTGCACGCCGGGTTGGCAGATAAACGGTAGCGGTCGATAGCAGCAGCGGATCGTTCAGGGGCTGGAACCCTTCAATCAGGCGACCGTTCATGAGGCTGTGCGCCAGGACTTCCAGAAAATTGCATCCGGAGGGTATGTGGAAAAGCCGGTCGGCGATTCCCTTCGATGGGGCGGCAGGTTGGCCTTTCACGGGTGCGCGCCTCTCGTCCTGCAATCTGACTAATTGGGCAGCCTCGCAATCAGATTGCGCTGCGGGCTATGGCTTCTTCCGCTTCCCGGATTGCGTCAGGTGTACCGACATGCAGCCACAACCCTTCTAGGCGTATCCCGAACAACCTTCCATGTTCAAGTGCCCTGTCGAATATCCTGTTCAGTGAAAACGGGCCCTGCGGCGCGTCACTGAACAATTCAGGTTTTGCAATTGCCGCGCCGGCATAGGTAAAGGGAGCAATCGTGCCCTCGCTGCGGCGCTGCAGCCTGCCTTCCGGGTCCATTGTGAAATCGCCTGAACCGGCATAGCCAACACTGTTGCCCGCCGCCGCCAACAGAAGCAGCAGGTCCATGCGTTGTGGATCGAACATCTCGGCCATGGCCGAAAGATTGGACTTGTATCCTTCGATCCAGAACGAGTCGGCGTTGAGAATGAAGAACGGGTTACTGCCGAGTTGCGGCAGGGCGCGAACAATCCCGCCACCTGAATCGAGCAACTGGTCGCTCTCATCGGAAAGAATTATGTCTGGCTGTCTGCGGTCCGCGACATGGGCTGTGATCTTGTCAGCGAGATGGTGCGTATTGACGATCGCCGATTCCACGCCCGCCGCTTCAAGCGCATCCAGCCCATAATCGATCAGTGCCTTGCCGCAGACCCGCACGAGGGGCTTTGGCATCGTCAGGGTGATTGGCAGCATCCGCTTGCCAAGACCAGCTGCAAGCACCATGGCGCTTCGTGGCATGTTCTCCTGCCTTTTCTTTGGCCTTTTCTCTGGCTTGCTCATTGGTTTCGTCCGTCCTCGATCTGTGCCTGAGCACCCATTGCCTGATTTTGTTTCACTTCAGTGACAGGCCCGAACAACGCAACGCTATTGCTGGTTTCAAAAGCCCGCATGCTTTTCACACCAGGCGCGATACCGGGAAAGCGAGGGATGGCGAAGACTTCTTGCCAGATAGTCCCTCATCCTTGGCAGGTGCCGGAGATAGGCGGGCTTGCCATCGCGCTCGTCCAGCCGCACGAAGATGCCGAGTATCTTCGTGGCGCGCTGTGCGGCCAGGACGGCATAGTCTCGGCTGAAAATTTCCTGGTCAATTCCGCCAGCCGCAACGCGTTTCTCGAGGTAGAATTCCACGAGCTTTTCTTCCAGCGAATGGCCGATGTCGATACGGGCATCCTGCGCCACAGATGCAACATCGTAGGCTGCCGGACCGACAAGAGCATCCTGGAAGTCGATCAGGCCCAGATTGCCCGGGAACACCCGCTCCGGGCGCCAGATCAGGTTTGGTGAATGGAAGTCGCGCAGGACAAGGGTTGGCATGGATGGAGCAACCAGTCTCGCAAGCTCGTCCCACAGGTCCTCGAATTCCTGGCGAGCAGTTTGGGTCGGATGCCCACCAAATCGCGGCGCATACCAGTCCACCATCAAGGAAGCTTCCATCGTCATCGCGCCCACATCGAATGAGGGCACAGTGTAGGACCGCTCTTTGCCAAGGCTGTCCCGTACGCTGGTCTTGCGGGGCCATGCCTGCTGGTGCAGTTGCGCAAGCAATTCCATGCAGGCCATGTAGGCTGCCTGGATCGGTCTGCCATGCGTATCGACAATTTTCCCTTCACCCAGGTGTTCACACAGGATGAAGCCACGCTCCAGATCGACTCCATGCAGTGCTGGTGCCGCAAAGCCATGGCTTGCAAGCAACTGCGCCACGCCGGCAAAGGGCAATACATCTTCGGCGAGGTGAACGATCCGGCTATAGGGCAGACCATCTCTTACGGGTGGACCGTCCGGGCGTGCCGGTGCATCCATGAGCACGCGGATTTCATCACCGGCCTGTGCGGTCTCGTAACGGCGAGCGGAAGCATCGCCCTGGAAGTGTCGCCGTTGCACATCTTTCCGCCAGACCATATCGAGAAAGTCACGCAATTGCAGACTGCGCTGGATGCGGTCTCCCGCTGGCCCTTCGCAAACCAAACTGGCGAGCCGTCCGCCCGATTCATGCGCTGCCAGCGTGATGTGAATGGCGTCGTGGGGAATGTGGGTGGAGCCACGCTCCGGCCATTCTATCACGGCTATGCCCTGCTGCAGTGCTTCATCGAGACCAAGTTCGTCCACCTCTTCGGGCGAAGACAGTCGGTAGAAGTCGAAATGGCTGATGGGTACCGGCAGGTCATAAGTCTGGCAAATCGTATAGGTCGGGCTTGGTACTTCAAGCTCTTCCACCTCGGCGCGTGTGCGGATGAGGGCGCGAGCCAAGCTGGTCTTGCCAGCCCCCAGGTCGCCGCTGAGGCAAACGCAATCGCCCGTAAGAAGCGCCATGGCGATGTCAGCACCAAACCGCTCTGTGGCGGCTTCATCCGCAAGAATCAGTTGGAGTTCACCCGATTGCGCACGTCGGCCAGGTTCCATCAGGCGCCTATGCGGCTTCTTTTCGGGCTGAACGCGCGATGGGGAATACGCACACAAATCGGGCGCCCCGCTTCTCGGCATCTTCCACACGCACGCTGCCACCATGGAGTTCGACGAAGCTCTTCACCACAGAAAGGCCCAGGCCCGTTCCCTTGCGGCGGTTCGCAGTAGAACGGCTTTCGAACCGCCCGAAGATGCGTTGCCGTTCGCCCGGCGGTACACCAGGGCCTTCGTCAATCACGGATATCTCCAGATTGCCGCCTTTTCTGGCGCTGGCAACCGTTACCATTGCGCCATCGGGAGAGAAGCTGATGGCATTGGCCACGAGGTTGGAAAGTATCTGGCGCAATCTGTCGGGATCGGCAACGATTTGCGCTGCATCACGGGCAATGCTGGCTTGTGGGCGAATACCACGATCAGACAATTTGTCGTTGAAGGCGTGGAAGACCTCGTCTGTGATTTCCTGGACGTTGCAAGGCTCCGGTTCGAGTGTAAGCGCCCCAGCATCGATCGTGGCCAGATCGAGAATATCGTCGATGATGCTCTTCAGCACCTGGGACGATGCACTGATATGCCCCACATATTCCGTCTGCTTCTCGTTGAGGGAGCCGATCCCATCCAGTCCGAGCATTTCGGAAAAGCCTGATATGCTGGTCAGTGGCGCGCGCAATTCATACGACACATGCTGGATGAACCGGTTCTTGAGCGTATCAGACTGCTCAAGCGCCTCGTTACGTTCCTTCAGTGCCCGCTCGACATTCACCGCTGCAGTCATGTCGCCGACAGCGAGCATGGTCTGTCCCTCGGGAAGGCGCACCAGGCTTGTGTCGTATATCTTGCCATCGACTGTTTCGAGTCGGGCGGAAAGATCGCCTCTGGTGTCATCGAAGGAGGTTATGGCGTCTTCGATATCGTCCCACGAATCCGGTTGGGTCAGTCGCCTTGCGCAGATTCGCGACAGGTCGGAAATGTGGGTGCCTGGAACCGTGAGCTGCTGGTCCAGTACAAAGAACGATGCAAAGGCCGGGTTGCACAGGCGCAGCTTTCCGTCCGATCCGAACACGGCAACCGCCTCGCTGAGATTGTCGAGTGTTTCACCCTGTACCCGGATCAACGCGTTGTAGTTGCTTTCCAGAGCGAGCTGTTCGGTGACGTTTTCGAACACCCAGGTAACACCACCTTGCGGATGCGGATTTGCGATGACCCGCAACGTCTGCCCGCCAGGCAGATACCACCAGTCCTCGCGGGCTTCGAGCGCCCGGTAGATTTCCAGCTGCTGTTCACGCCATTTCCGCCAGTCCGGCATTTCGGACAGCCGCTTCTCCGCCCTGATCGAGTCGAGAACCTGCGCATTTGTCGGATGATTGTCGAGAAAGCCGGGTGCCAGATGCCACAATTTCTGGAATGCCGAATTGTAGAATTGCAGACACTGCCTTGAATCGAACATCGCAACTGCGGTGGCCAGATGGTCGAGTGTCTGTGCGTGGCTTGCAATTGTCTGTTTCAGCGTGGCGCGCACGGCTTCAACTTCGCTGCGATCAACGCCAAGGCCTGCGAACCCCGCTTCGGTTCGCACTTCCGCGATTTCCAGCATCCTGCGGTCGCCGGAAACGATCGCCGGCAGGGAGCCCGAAAAGCGACCCTGCGTCCGTTCCTGGCGCTCGACCTCCGTGCGTTCGGCACTGTCGAGCAATTGCAGGCCCCTGTTTACCGCCGTCTCCCCATCTGGGCTGTCCACTGCATTTGCATAGGCTGAGTTCACCCAGAACAGTTGCCCATGCGCATCCTTGAGCCAGAAGGGTATGTTCACCGTGTCAAACAGGCCACGGATCATGTCCATCGTTGACAGGAGTTTGGTGTGCTCGGCTTCAAGATGTGACAGGGCAAGGCGCTCGCCGGACAGTTCGACAAATCGGACGAAAGCATGGCTTCCCGACGTCCGGCCCTGCGCCTCTATGACGCCGCCCGAACGCGTGACCAAAGGCATGTCGAAAGCCTCGGCCTTCTTCCTCAAACGGTTCAGCGAGCCTTCGAAGCTGACAGCAGAACTTGAATCGAGCCAGCGCCCGAAGGAAAGGAAATCATTGCGCGCGGCAGGAGCGCCCGAAGCACTCGAAAGAGACCCGATCAAGGTGGGGGCTTCCCCATCCCCGTCCCATACGACGATTCTCTGGTCACTCGAATTGATCAGTGCCTGTGAACGTTCGTTCGAGGCGCGCAGATCCGCCAGGCGCAAATGCAAATTGGCGTTTTCGCTGGTTATACGCGCACGTTCGCGGATCAGCCAGGAAGCCGACATCATGGCAAAACTCATGGCACCGCCGAAAACGGCCAGCAACATGATCTCTGTCGAATTGAAAGAGATTGATTCGTGTGCCGCTTCCCGCACCGGGTCTGCAATCGCGTTCAGCGGATTGAAAACAGCGGCCATCGCCAGCGAAGAGCAGCCTGTGGTCAGAGCAGCCCTTGCAGCGCGCAGGCACCTGCGTGCCGCTGCCTTGCAAGAGCCAAAAGCCTTGAGGCCGCCAGTGCGGATGTCGTCGCGCAAGCCAAGGCTTGCCGAAGAATGTGCGCTTCGCGCCACGTCTTCGAATTGGGGAATATCCCCTGGCATGTCCTGGTCCTCTCGCCGCTCGATTCCCTGAGACTGCCCTGCCGGTGGAACTCTTTTCCGGAAACGACCGGTGAATTCCTGTTCTGATTCCCCCAAATGTACTCAATTAGCGAATCGCCCGGAAGCTTTTTTCGCGCAAAAAAGAGGTTGCCGGAAAAGTCAATCCGGCAACCCCAATATGTTGTGGGTAATGTTTAAAATATTAATACCGGTAGTGTTCGGGCTTGTACGGTCCGTTCGCGTCAACACCGATATAAGAGGCCTGATCCAACGACAATTCGCTCAGATTTGCTCCAAGCTTGTCCAGATGCAGCCTCGCAACTTTTTCATCGAGGTGCTTTGGCAGCACATACACCTCGTTTCGGTACTGCTCGCCCTTGGCAAAAAGCTCGATCTGCGCGAGTACCTGATTGGTGAAGGACGCTGACATGACGAAGCTGGGGTGCCCGGTTGCGTTGCCAAGATTGAGGAGGCGACCTTCCGACAGAAGGATCATGCGGTTGCCACCGGGAAACTCGACCATGTCGACCTGCGGCTTAATGTTCGTCCATTTCTGATTGCGCAGTGCCGCGACCTGGATCTCATTGTCGAAATGGCCGATGTTTCCAACGATTGCCATGTCCTTCATGCTGCGCATGTGATCGATGCGGATGACATCCTTGTTGCCGGTTGCAGTGATGAAGATGTCGGCAGTTGAAGCCACATCTTCAAGCTTCACGACTTCAAAACCGTCCATCGCAGCCTGCAATGCGCAGATCGGGTCGACTTCCGTGACCTTCACGCGCGCTCCTGCACCGCGCAGGGATGCAGCTGAACCCTTGCCCACATCACCATAGCCAAGCACGACTGCAACCTTGCCGGCCATCATGACGTCCGTGGCGCGGCGAATTCCGTCAACCAGCGATTCCTTGCAGCCATACTTGTTGTCGAATTTCGACTTGGTGACCGAATCGTTCACATTGATCGCGGGGAAGGGAAGCTGACCCTTTTTCTGCAACTGGTAAAGGCGATTGACGCCGGTCGTGGTTTCCTCGGTCACGCCGCGGATGGCATGGCGCTGTTTGACGAACCAGCCGGGGCTCTGCTTCATGCGCTTCCTGATTTGCGCAAACAGATATTCTTCCTCTTCCGAGCCCGGTTTCGAAAGAATGTCCTCACCTTCCTCGGCCCTTGCGCCCAGCAGGATGTACATGGTGGCATCGCCGCCATCATCCAGGATCATGTTGGAATAGCCGCCGTCCGGCCACTGGAAGATCTGGTCGGTATAGGTCCAGTATTCCTCGAGGGACTCACCTTTCACGGCAAACACAGGAGTGCCGCTCGCCGCAATCGCCGCCGCAGCGTGATCCTGTGTCGAAAAGATGTTGCATGAGGCCCAGCGCACATCTGCGCCAAGGACCTTGAGTGTCTCGATCAGGACTGCAGTTTGCACGGTCATGTGCAGCGAGCCTGAAATTCTCGCACCTGCCAATGGTTTTGACTGGCCGAATTCGGTGCGGCAGGCCATCAGGCCCGGCATTTCCGTCTCGGCTATGTCCAGTTCCTTGCGGCCGAAATCAGCCAGTCCGATATCCTTGATCGCGTAATCGAGCGGTTTGGTCATTTGATCTTTCCGTGGTCTGGGTGGCGTGGCTGCGAGATCCGGTTGGCGTTTCGCAGCCTGTAATGGCAATGGCGCCGGCTCATGGGAGTTGCGCTCAATCTGGTGCGCATGGGTCGCGGATTTACCACCCAAGTCCACATTTTGCAATATGATATAAAGAAATCTTTATGCCGCTATGTCCGGCAGCACAGAGCTACTCGCCTTCCCCGAACCGCTCGCTGATCAGCTCAACCAGCGCATCCAGCACTGCTTCGCCGTCCGGGCCGGTAGCCTCCACCTGAACGCTGCAGCCCTTGGCTGCCGCGAGCATCATCAGGCCCATGATGGAATTGCCACCGACCGTCATGCCATCGCGCGAAACCCTGACGTCGGCATTGAATCGTTCGACGCACTGGACGAACTTGGCTGACGCGCGCGCATGCAGCCCGCGCTTGTTGCAGATCTCGATGGTCCTGACCGCGGGAATTTCTGCCGTCATGGCTCCTATTGGCCCTGCAGAAGCCGGCTGGCGACATTGATGTATTTGCGACCGGATTCCTGCGCGTCATCAATGGCGCGCATCATGTCATCCTCGCTGCGCACGCTGGCCAGCTTGATCAGCATTGGCAGGTTTACCCCTGCAACGACTTCGATCGTTCCAGCCTGCATCACGGAAATCGCCAGGTTGGACGGCGTTCCGCCGAACATGTCGGTCAGGATGATGACACCTGAACCCGTCTCCACGCTGGCAACCGCATCCAGAATATCCTGTCGACGCTGTTCCATGTCATCGTCAGGCCCGATGGCGATTGTCTCCACCTGCTCTTGTGGGCCAACGACATGTTCCAGCGCTAGCCGGAACTCGCTGGCCAGCTGTCCATGGGTGACAAGCACAAGTCCGATCATCTGCCATCCTGTCCCGCCGCCGTCGGGACATTTCGGTCCCATTCTGCTTTGTCGGCGCGCCCTGCCGGGTGAATTTCCGCCTCTTTCGTGCGGGAGCGACATCTTCGCCAGATTCTTTTGCAGTGCAAGAGAAAAGTCTAACTGCCTTCTTGAGTGGTTTCCCGATTCCTGCCGAATTCGCCAAGTCCTAGTGCAGCAAGAACAAGTCGCACGCCTTGGGCTTCATGGCGTTCGGGAACCCGGATTGATCGTAAACTGATTCCGGAAAGACTGAACACCTCTTCGTGCGGCATGCGCTCGATTGTTGCATCATCGCAGATATGCACGGCAAGCCGGATTGGCGCACTGGCTTGCCAGTCAACTCTGACGATCCCCAGGCCGCGCAATTCGGCAAGTCCCGCAAGTTCCTGTGGTGGCGCTCCGTAGAGGCGCTTGCCATCGCTGGTGATGATGACACGGTCGTCGGCGACAAGTGCCGCGTCCAGATTGCGAAGCCGCGCAGCATCCATCAGACCGAAGGCAAGGCTTGTCTTTCCCACCCCTGATCTGCCGGTGACGAGAACACCCTCGCCGTCGAGGCAAACCAGGCTTGCATGCAGATTATCCAGCGGTTCCGATGATTTGCCGTTCATCTTCTCTCGGCAGCGGGAAGGGTGACGATGAATTTCGCGCCGCTCTTGGGGGCTTTGCGGTTTTCTGCTGTCACCGTTCCGCCATGGGCTTCGATGATCTGCTTGGAGATGGAAAGGCCAAGCCCTGAATTCTGGCCAAAACCTTCTTCTTCCGGTCTGTCGGTATAGAAGCGCTCGAAAATGCGCTCGATCTGTTCGGCCCTGATTCCCGGCCCGTTATCCTCGATCCGGATGCGGATCACGTCGGCCACCCGGCGCATGGAAATGGATATCTCCCCATTCTCTGCTGGAATGAATGAACGCGCATTGTCGATCAGATTGTTCAGAACCTGCCCGATGCGGCTGTCATGGCCCAGCACCATGAATTCCTTTCCAGCCTTCGACGGCTGGATGTCTAAGTTGATCTGGACCTGTTTCGGCGCGCTGATGATCGCCTTTTGCAGGGCGACGATGTTTTCCAGCAGTTCGCGCAGATCAAGCGACCGCGAATCCTCACGTGCCAGTTCCGCATCCAGCCTTGAAGCGTCCGATATGTCGGTGATGAGTCGGTCCAGCCGGCGAACATCATGCTGAATGACTTCCATCAGGCGCTGCTTAGACGAGTCGGTTCTGGCCAATGGCAATGTTTCGACCGCGCTGCGCAGGGATGTCAGCGGGTTCTTGAGTTCGTGGCTGACATCGGCCGCAAAACTCTCGATCGCCTCGATGCGGGCGTAGAGTGAATTGGTCATGTCGCGAAGCGAGCCGGAAAGATTGCCGATCTCGTCCTGGCGCCGGGTGAAATCGGGAATCTGTACCCGGTTCTTCACGCCGTGGCGCACCCGCACGGCAGCTTCCGACAACTTGCGCAGCGGATTTGCGATCGTGCTGGCAAGAAGGATCGACAGCAGCATCAGCACAGTGCCCGCCACGAGGAAGACCCTCAGGATGGCGATGCGCTCCTCCGTCACGATCCTGTCGATGTCGCCGCCCTGTGTGGACAGCAGCAGCACGCCCATGATGGCTCGGAAACGCTGGACCGGTACCGCTACCGAAACGATCAGTTCGCCCTTGTCGGTCAACCGGGCAATGGTCGTGGGAGAACCTGTGAGGGCCTTCATGACTTCGGGATAGCCCGTGCCGCTGCCTGCAAGCTCCTCGTAGATTGGAAGGTCCTTGCGCTGAAGGACCCAATTCAGCAGATTGCCGATCCGCGAGATCATTCCGGGACTGTCTTCCTCGTTGAGCGGCCTGAGGTCGTATCGAAGAATCTGCCCGCCTGAATAAAGGTGGCGCGAATCGAGCAGCATGATGCCATCGCGGTCATAGATTCGCGCGCGGGTACTCGTTGGCTGGATCAGTGTTCGCAGGATGGGCGCGACCCGCTCGGCCTTGATGGGCGAGTCCAGCGTTTCAAGTGAATCGGAAGTTGGCGATATGCTCTGGCCAGCCTGAAGCTCGATCAGCTTTTCCGGATCAACCATGATCGTGTTGGTTTCCACCGTGGCGGAGGAAGCGATGGCTCCAGCTATGATGCGACCCTGTATCAGCAGGCTTTCGACGCGCGCGTCGATAAGGCCCTCCCGAAACTGGTTCAGGTACAGAATCCCTGATAACAGGACGATAAGAGCTGCAAGATTGAGCGAAACGATCCGTCGCGTCAGCGACGAGAAGAATACCAGACGCAGGATGCGAACAAAACGGGCGACAAGCCCGCGCCGGGGTGCGGCTTCAACTGGGGCGTTATCGGCATCGCTGTCCTGCTGATCATCATTGTCGGCCAGCGCGATCCGCTGACCAAGACTATCTGCCGGCCTGGGCAAGTCAGTCATCGGCACAGGTCCGGACACATCGAGTGCGCCTTCCGCCTGTCCTTCCGATACATCTCTGACTTTCAAGTTCATCGATCACCCGCCCTTTGCGGGCCAAGGGGCACCTTGCAGTGGGGAGGATCAGCCCTCCTTGAAGCGGTAGCCCACGCCATACAGCGTTTCGATCATGTCGAAACTGTCGTCCTCAGCCTTGAACTTCTTCCTGAGCCGCTTGATGTGGCTATCGATTGTCCTGTCGTCAACATAGACCTGATCATCATAGGCCGCGTCCATCAGCGAATCACGGCTTTTCACAACGCCCGGGCGTTGTGCCAGTGCGTGAAGGATCAGGAATTCGGTCACGGTCAGTGTCACGTTGCGGCTCTTCCACGTGCACGTGTGGCGCTCCTGGTCCATAAGAAGGTTGCCGCGCTCAAGCACTTTCGCCTCGCCGCCATTGGCGGTTTTCGCTCCACCTTCGGGCGCAGCCCCGACACGCCGCAGGACCGCCTTCACACGCTCGACCAGCAGACGCTGGGAAAACGGTTTGCGGATGAAGTCGTCGGCACCCATCTTGAGGCCGAAAAGCTCATCGATTTCGTCATCCTTTGACGTCAGAAATATCACCGGCACATCCGATTTCTGGCGAAGCCTTCGCAGCAGTTCCATGCCGTCCATACGCGGCATCTTGATGTCGAAAATTGCAAGGTCAGGCCTGCGCACTGACAGGCCATCAAGGGCCGACGCGCCGTCCGTATAGGTCTCGACCCGATATCCTTCGGACTCCAGCGCTATCGACACGGAGGTCAGGATGTTCCGGTCGTCATCGACTAGGGCTATGGTTGGCATTACTGTGACCTCCGGTCCCGTAGGAAGCAATCATGTCTTGGCCGCGCCGCGGCACGGGCGGCCTGAATGCCGCTGTTCCCGCATTGGCTGGAAAAATACGAACAAATTGTGACGCGACTCTATACCTGTTCGCCGGGCATGGCCATTGCACAAGGATTTCCGTCGTCACACGACATCACCACCCAAGGCACGGAAATCTCAATAGTTTTCGCCCCAGATGCTGGAAGGAAAGCATTTCTCCTTTTGGAAGTTTTAACCGTTTAAAATTTTTAAATCGATTAAATATCTGATATCGTTGAAGAATTTCAGTTCCATTCTTGTCATGTTGTTCGGCTTTGTCTATAGCAACGGCCAACGAGGAGAATGGGTCTCGCCCCATTCCTTCCGGGCATTTCTTGCAGCAGCGCGATATCCGCAAGGAGATCATCCCGAACCACTGCAGGTGGCCATTGCGGGATTTCACAGGGAAGGAAACTGAACATGGCATCAGCCAGCAATACCGAGCACGGTGCCAAACTGGCCGTTTCCGGTCAGCACGGCCAGCGAAACAGGGCCCTTGGCCTGGATGCTGTCGGCATCGATTCGCCCTCCGTGGTCTTCTGGAACCTTGAAGCGCCGGAACTTTACGAGCATGCCATCAGCCATGGCGAAGCGCGCATAGCCGCCGGTGGTGCCATGGTGGTTGAAACCGGTCAGCATACCGGCCGTTCTGCATTGGACAAATTCATCGTGCGCGATGACCTGACTGCCAATTCGGTCTGGTGGGACAACAACAAGGCGATGGAACCGCGCAAGTTCGAGGTTCTGCTGGAGGACATGCTGGCCCACGCCAATGGGCGCGGCCTGTACGTGCAGGATCTTTATGGTGGTGCTGACCCGGCCAACCGGATTGCTGCCCGTGTTGTCACGGAATATGCTTGGCATTCCCTTTTCATCCGCAACCTGCTGATCCGTCCGGATCGCGCGGAACTGGAAAGCTACGTGCCCGGCATGACAATCATCGATCTGCCGAGTTTCCGAGCCCATCCCGAAAGACACGGATGCAGGACCGAAACCGTCATCGCCTGTGATTTCACCCGTGGCCTGGTGCTGATTGGAGGCACTTCCTACGCCGGTGAAATGAAGAAGTCGGTCTTCACCTTCCTGAATTTCCTGCTGCCCTCGAGCGGCGTGATGCCGATGCATTGTTCCGCGAATTCCGGCTCGCTGGAAGATTCGGCAGTGTTCTTCGGGCTGTCCGGCACTGGCAAGACAACCCTTTCCGCAGACCCTTCGCGTACGCTTATCGGTGACGACGAGCACGGCTGGGGTGCCGACGGCATCTTCAACTTCGAGGGCGGCTGCTACGCCAAGACCATTCGCCTTTCAGCGCAGGCCGAGCCGGAAATCTTTGCCACCACACAGCGTTTCGGCACTGTTCTGGAAAATGTCATTCTGGACGAAAGGCGAATTCCAGACTTTGACGACGGTTCCCTGACCGAGAACACCCGCTGTGCCTATCCGCTGGATTTCATCCCCAATGCTTCGGCGACAGGCCTGGCACCCCATCCAAGAAACATCATCATGCTGACAGCCGATGCTTTCGGGGTAATGCCTCCGATTGCCCGGCTGACACCAGCCCAGGCAATGTATCATTTCCTTTCGGGTTACACGGCCAAGGTTGCCGGCACGGAAAAGGGTGTCACCGAACCACAGGCGACATTCTCGACCTGCTTCGGCGCGCCATTCATGCCTCGCCATCCTTCCGAGTATGGCAACCTGCTGCGTGACCTGATCTCGCGCCATGACGTGTCTTGCTGGCTGGTCAACACAGGCTGGACCGGTGGCCCGCACGGCGTCGGCAAGCGTATGCCGATTGCCGCAACCCGCGCATTGCTCACTGCAGCACTGGATGGCTCGCTCTCTTCGGCACAATACAGGACTGACCCCAATTTCGGCTTCGAAGTCCCGGTCGCTGTGGCGGGTGTTGATGAGGCAATCCTCGATCCGCGTTCCACCTGGTCGGACAAGGCTGCCTATGACAAGCAGGCCACGCGTCTGGTCTCGATGTTCGTCGAGAATTTCGCGAAGTTCCAGTCCCATGTCGATTCGGAGGTTCTCGATGCCGCGCCGGCAAGGCTGGACGCTGCAGAATAACTGCTGAAAAAGCACACCTGCCCAGGGGCGGGCGAGGGAATGACGCATGCCCCGGCCGGTTCAACCGGGCCGGGGTGTTTTTTCTTGAAGACAAGGCTTCGAGATGCCACCTTTGGTAAGGATGGGAGCCGGTTGCAGCCGGGACCACCCATGATGGTGCAGGTTCAAAAGGAGGCCGGTTTGGGTATATTCGATTTTGTGAAGTCCGTGGGCAAGAAGCTGGGCATTGGTTCCGACGAGGAATCGCCCACCGCTGAAGAGCTGAAGAAGGAACTGGACAGTCACGCCCTTGGCACTGACAAGGTTCAGGTTGAGGTCAAGGGTGACACCGCGATCATCAGGGGCGAAGTGGCCGATCAGTCTGTTTTCGAAAAGGCGATCATTGCCGTCGGCAATACACTCGGCGTTTCGAAGGTCGAGGCATCCGAGGTCAAGGTTGCCGCAGCAGGTTCCAGCGCGCCAAGCGATCCGGTGTTCTACACGGTGAAAAAGGGCGACAATCTCTGGAAGATCGCCGAACGCCAGTATGGCAAGGGCAAGGGTTCGAAATACAATGTCATTTTCGAAGCCAACAAGCCGATGCTGAAGGATCCCGACCTTATCTATCCTGGCCAGGTGCTGCGCATTCCGCCGCTTGCCTGATTGAAGATTTGATCCGGCGGCCGATCAGCCCGGATTGCTTTTTCTTCCAAAAAGCAGTTCCAGCAGGCCGCCGGGTTTTCTGCGGTTGTTTTCGCCGACATTGCCGCCCGGTACCGGGCCTGAATTGATGGCTGCAGCATCTTCCCCGCGAATGGGTTGGCCAGGTGTCGTGCCATCCACTGACGCAGCTGGAACTGGTACTGGAACATTGCCAGCGTTCGGAATGTGGAAGCCCGGCAGGTCCGCCACCGGAACACCGGCATGGGCCGCCTGCATGAATTCTGCAAATCCGCTTGCCGGAAGGCTTCCCCCGGTCACCTTTTTCATCGGTGTCCCGTCATCATTGCCAAACCAGATTCCCGTGACAAGGTTTGCCGTGTAGCCGACATAAAGCGCATCGCGTGAATTCTGCGTGGTTCCCGTCTTTCCGGCAGTCTGCCAGCCCTTGATGCGCGCACCTTTTCCCGTACCCGAACTCACAACATCCATCAGCATCGAATTCATCATACCCAGTTCCCGCGAACCGACGACACGCGCTGCATTGTGCTGCGGGCGCTCATACAGGATCTTGCCCTCACTGGTCATGACCCGCCGGATCAACCATGGCTCGACGCCATATCCGCCATTTGCAAATGGCGCGAAGGCGGAAACCAGTTCCGTCAGCGTGACCTCGGAGGTGCCAAGGGCAATGGACGCATTGCGTTGCAGGGAAGAACGGATACCAAGCCGGTGGGCGGTTTCGGAGACGGTCTTGGGACCTATCTCCATGACAAGCTGGGCGGCAATCGTGTTGAGCGAGGCCGATAATGCTTCACGCAGCGTTACAGGCCCCCGATATTTCCGATCGTAGTTTTCAGGTGTCCAGTTGCCGATCTTCACCGGCGCATCCTGCCGAACGCTTTCCGGCGTGCGTCCTGCTTCAAGCGCGGCCAGATAGACGATCGGCTTGAAGGCTGACCCGGGCTGGCGCCTGGCATCCGTAGCCCGGTTGAACTGACTTTCTGCGTAATCGCGGCCTCCGACAACGGCGCGCACAGCACCTGTCCCATCCATGGCGACCAGAGCACCCTGCGTGACATTGTGCGCGTCGCGTTCGCGCCGGATCGTTTCGCTGATGACCTGTTCAGCCTTGTCCTGCAGGTCGAGGTCGACCGTTGTATCGACAATGATGTCCTGCGGCAGCTTGCCGATCAGTTCCGGCAGTTGCTGCATGATCATGTCCGCAACATAGTGTCTCGATCCGCTGAGATATCGTCTTGCATTGCCTGGCTGCAGGCTCATCGCATGGGTGGCTTCGCGGTCGGTAATGAAGCCCTCGCGCCGCATGGCACTCAGCACCACCTGCGATCGCTCTTCGGCAGCTTTCGGGTCGCGGGCTGGCGACAGTCGCGAAGGTGCTTTCAGGAGACCGGCAATCAGTGCAGCCTCGGCCAGATTGAGATCGCGCGCCGACTTGGAGAAATACCGCCGCGCAGCAGCATCCACGCCATAGGCACCGGCACCGAAATAGACCCGATTGAGGTAAAGCTCGAGTATTTGATCCTTGCTGAAGCGCGTTTCCAGCCACACCGCCAGAACCGCTTCCTGCACTTTACGTTCGAGCGTGCGTTCAGGCTCGAGGAACAGGTTCTTGGCAAGCTGCTGGGTCAGTGTTGAACCACCCTGCACAAGCCTGCCGGAAAAGACATTGGTGGCAATGGCGCGCGCCAGACCCAGCGGGTCAAGGCCGAAATGCAGCTTGAAGCGCCGATCCTCGATCGCAATGACAGCCATTGGCAGGTAAGGCGACATCTCGTCGAGGCGAACGGCTTCCCCGCCGGTTGTGCCGCGATTGGCGATCAGGGCACCATCCACCGAGACAATTCGCGCGTTGGGCGGACGCTCCGGCACTGCCCAGCTGCTCATCTGCGGCAGCTTGGATGCGTAATAGCCGAAGAGACCGGCAACCGCGATACCCGACCAGACACCGAGAACCAGGCACCAGTAGATCAGGCGTCGCAGGACACTCCACCCCCGTTTCGGGCGGCGAGAGGCGCGAGATGTGCCCTGGCGCGCGCTGCCTTCCCGCTTCACCTTCTTTTTCCTGCCGCTGGTGGGGGCGCTAGAATTCGCAGCAGCCTTTACCCGCGACGGTGGTGCCGCGACGCGGTCTGCCGCGCTAACGCGAATGTCAGGCGCGGGTGCTGGACCAGCAGCCCTGAAGCTGGGCTCTATACGGTCTTTTTTCTGCTTGCCCCGTCCCATGGTTTAATATCTGGCCTGTGTTTCTTGTTGATGGCCCCGCCAGCCCTGCTAGCCTCGCCAGCCCTGAAGCCGGAATGCGGCCATTTTGGGGGCTGGGCCGAGTTGGCTGAGGGCAGGAAATGAAACTCAATTCTGCTTATCCGTTAAAAATGTACCAATCGGGTTAACACCGCATTTGCGCAAGTAGTGGTAGTTTGCCTCAAATTGCAGGTTTTGCGGAGAAATGCGGTGAGAAGTGCGCTTGGAAATGCCCGGCATGCAGGCGTCAAAGCCGATCGGATCGACTGGGTGGATTATGCGAAGGGCTTCTGCATCATCTTCGTAGTCATGATGCATTCGACGCTGGGCGTGGAAAAAGCCGCAGGCACGGAAGGCTGGATGCACTACCTCGTGCAGTTCGCAAAGCCGTTCCGGATGCCGGATTTCTTCATGATCTCGGGACTGTTCCTTGGCCTGGTGATCGCCCGACCCATCCTTCGCTATGTGGACCGGAAGGTCGTGCACTTCCTGTATTTCTACGTGCTTTGGCTCTGCATCCAGTTTGTCCTGAAAATCCCGGGCTGGATGGGTGAAGGTGAAACCGCCGTCGCGATTGCAGCCAAGTTCGGCATGAGTTTCATCGAACCCTTCGGAACGCTCTGGTTCATCTACATGCTTCCGGTGTTCTTTCTGGTCACGCGTGCCTTGCGCTCAGTCCATTGGGCAATCCTGGTCGCTGGCGCCGCACTGCTGGAAATACTGCCGATCCATACAGGCTGGTTGATGATCGACGAGTTCGCTTCACGCTATGTGTATTTCCTTGCCGGCTATCTTTTTGTCACTCAGATCTTCACGCTTGCAGATTGGGCTCGCGGGAACAGGTCGCTGGGCTTTGGCCTGCTGGCGGTCTGGTTTGCGGTGAACCTGGCGGCAACATTCACCGAAGCACCGCAGATGCTTGTTACTTACCTTGAAGCGGAATCCGGCCCGTTGCGGGTATCCGATCTTCCGGTCCTTTCGTTTCTGCTCGGCATTGCGGGAGCGGTTGCAGTGATCGTCTTTAACTCGATTTTGTCGACGGTCAGGTTCTCGGCATTTCTCGGCTACCTTGGCAAGAACTCAATCGTGGTCTATCTCGCCTTCTTCCTGCCGATGGCGATAAGCCGTGCCGTGCTTCTCAGGTTTGCGCCGTTTCTCGATATCGGCACGGTCTCCCTGCTGGTCACGATTGCTGGTGTGACAGGCCCCGTCGTCCTGCACGCGATGATACAGTGGAGCGGTTACGGCAAGTTCCTGTTCGAGCGTCCCGATTGGGCAAGGCTGGAAAAGCCGGCTCGCCAGACCCCTGCGGCCTACGCTGTTCCTGCGGAATAGGGGACCGATTCCTCAGTCGGCCAGCGCCTTCAGGATACGCGCCCAACTCCGCATGCCCTTGTGGAAGCTCTTCAGGTCGTATTTCTCGTTGGGCGAGTGAATGTTGTCGCTGGCATGGGCAAATCCGATCAGCAGGCTGTTCATGCCCAGTATCTTCTGGAAATCGCCGACGATCGGGATTGAGCCACCCATCGCGATTAGCGCCGTGTCGCGTTGCCATTCATCCTTCAGGGCTGCAGTAGCCTTTTCGAGTTCAGGCAGATTGATATCGAGCGAAATGGCCGAACTGCCGCCATGCTCGTGAAATTCAGCACGACAGTCCGCTGGAAGCCGTTCCGTGACAAATGTCCGGAATGCCGCTCTGATCCGATCCGGGCTTTGCGTCCCGACGAGCCGGAAAGACACCTTGGCGCTGGCTTTTGCCGGGATGACCGTCTTGAATCCGTCTCCTGTATAGCCACCGATAATGCCGTTGATTTCGGCGGTGGGGCGGGACCAGGTCTGCTCGAGGACGCTCCTGCCCTTCTCGCCCGCAGGAATCGACAATCCGATTTCCCCAAGGAATTTGGATTGCGAAAAACCGAGATTTGACCATTGCTCGAGGATATGAGGCGGAACTTCCGGAACACCGTCGTAAAATCCCGGCAGGGTCACGCGTCCATTTTCGTCATGCATGTCAGCCAGGATTCGCGCGAGCAGTCGAATGGGATTGGCCGCAGCTGAGCCATAATAGCCTGAATGCAGGTCACGGCTGGCCGCATGGATGGTCACTTCTTCGCCGACCAATCCGCGCAAGCCCGTTGAAATTGCCGGGGTATCGCTGTCCCACATGTTGGTATCGCAAACCAGCGCGATATCGGCCTTCAGCTCCTCCTTGCACGATTCCAGGAACGGCTTGAGGGACGGTGAACCCGATTCTTCTTCGCCTTCGAAAAGGATTGTCACGGAAACCGGAAGGCCGCCGGTCTTCAGTATCCAGGCGCGCGCTGCTTCCACAAAGGTCATCAATTGGCCCTTGTCGTCGGAAGTACCCCTTCCGCTCATCACGCGTCCCCTGGGCGTGTCCGACAGGCGCGGCTCGAAAGGCGGATCGCTCCACAGGTTCAGCGGATCGACTGGCTGCACGTCATAGTGACCGTAAAACAGGACATGCGGACTTCCCGCCGGTCCATCATGATGGGCCAGAACCATCGGGTGTCCAGGAGTCTGGCAAGTCCGGGCCTGAAAGCCGATGCCCTCAAGCTCCTTTACCAGCCAGTCGGCTGCTGCCCTGCAATCACCGGCATGGGAAGGGTCGGTGGATATACTCCTGATCCTGACCAGGTCGAAAAGACGGCCCACGGAATTTTCGAGGTCGGTGTCTATTTGCCCGAGAACTTCATCCAGACTGCTCATGATTCTCCTCCGCCAGAACGCGGCCAGTTTGCCCGGAATGACGCTTGAATCAATCAGGCAATTAAAAAAGAGGCCGCCGTAGGGATTTCCTCGGCGGCCTTGAATTCTGGAGGGGTTCGACCGGACCGCCGCAGCCTGTCGGCGGGTAGGGGAATGGCCGCAGCGGTCCGCATCATTGTCTGCAACAGAATTCGTTGGGCTCAGTCTGTTGCAGGTCCTGGCCAGCGGGGGACAGGCTGGCATGGACTGGCCTTGAAGGCCATGACATGCATTTGGGAACCCGAATTCTGCTTTTCAACGAGTCGCCAATCACGGCCCGGTGATTTTTCATTAAACTTTTGTTAGGAATCACGCCGACCAGTCTGGAGTGTTAGGGATGACCAAGCAGCACGCCTATGGTGCAACGATTACATGGACGGGAAACAGGGGCACAGGAACGAGTGCCTATCGCGCCTATGACAGGACCTGGAACCTCGAAAGTCCCGGCAAACCGGTTATGGGTTGTTCCAATGATCCGCTACTGGGCGGTGACCCCTCCAGATACAATCCGGAGGACATGCTGATATCCGCGCTGTCGGCATGCCACATGCTCTGGTACCTGCATTTGTGCGCGGTCGACGGGATTGTCGTGCACGCCTATTCGGACACGCCACAAGGCATCGGCGAAACAGCGCCCGACGGTGCCGGACGCTTTGTCTCGGCGACCTTGCGGCCAAAGATCGTCATATCAGCGGGCTGCGATATTACGCTGGCGAATGAAATACACATGCGGATCCACCAATATTGTTTCATCGCGCGATCCGTCAACTTTCCGGTCCATGTGGAGCCGCAAATCAGTATAGCCAGCTAAACACAGTCAGGAGACCATCAGCGCTTCGCGTACGAACTCCAGCCGGTCCTGACCCCAATGCATCTCCTTGCCGATGAAAAAAGTCGGTGCGCCGAAAGCCCCGCGCGCTGCGGCCTCCGTGGCAGTGTCCATCAGTGCCTTCTTGATTGCGGGATCGGCAATTCTTGCCTGGTATTCGTCGAGATCAATCCCTGCACTTCTCACGATCTCCGCAATTGTCGCGTCGTCGGAGAGGTTCCGGTTTTCAGCCCACATCGCCTGCATGAAACCATCGGCCAGCGCCATGAACCTGGGTGACTGGCGATAGGCTTCGAGCCCGCGCATGACATAGACGGAATTGAACGGAAAGTGCTCGTTCATCCAGAATTTCACTCCATAGCGTTTCGCGAACCGCCTGAGGTCATGAAACAACCATTTGCTTTTGTTGGGCACAGTGATCGGGCTGGAACTGCCAGCTTCCTTGAACAGCCCTGGCAGGAACATCGGCCGGAAGACAATTGCAGCACCCGTGTCGCGCACCAGACCCGGCAACTGCGTCCAGGCCAGGTAGCTGGCCGGTGAGATGACGTCGAAGAAGAATTCAACCTGCTTTTCGCTCATTTGCCTCAACCTGCAATGGATTCACCCAAATTCACGGCGAACCCTATAATGCCGGGCAGGATTGTCCAGTATCTCCAAAGCGCAATTTCCGGCATCGTTCGCCTGCGGCCTTGCAATTGGGATGGGTGTGGGCAATCGTGCCGCCAATTCACTCCCCGACTTCGGAGTCGTTCATGAAAGCCGGCGATCACCTGTTCCTTGTCGACGGATCAGCCTATATTTTCAGGGCCTACCACGCCCTGCCGCCATTGACGCGCAAGTCCGACGGTCTGCCTGTGGGAGCCGTTTCCGGTTTCTGCAACATGATGTGGAAGTTGCTCCAGGATGCACGCGACACGTCGGTCGGCGTCACGCCGACCCATTTTGCGGTGATCTTCGACTATTCCTCCAAGACTTTCAGAAACGAGATCTATCCTCAGTACAAGGCGAACCGCCCCGAGCCGCCGGAGGATTTGCGCCCGCAGTTTGCCGTCATTCGCGATGCGACGCGCGCGTTCAACGTGCCCTGCATCGAGATGAAGGACTTCGAGGCTGATGACCTCATCGCCACCTATGCCCGCGTGGCCCGCGAAGCGGGTGGCGATGTTACAATCATCTCTTCGGACAAGGACCTGATGCAACTTGTGGGTCCCAACGTCATTCTCTATGACCAGATGAAGGACAAGAGGGTCGGCATTGCCGAGGTCGTGGAGAAATGGGGAGTGCCGCCTGAAAAGATGATCGACCTGCAGGCATTGACCGGGGATTCGACCGACAATGTTCCAGGTGTCCCCGGGATCGGTCCCAAGACGGCCGCTCAGTTGCTGGAGGAATTCGGTGATCTCGACACGCTTCTTTCGAGGACTGCGGAAATCAAGCAGGTAAAGCGGCGCGAATCGCTGGAAAGCAACACTGAACAGGCGCTGGTTTCCCGCCAGCTGGTGACGCTCAGGGACGACGTGCCGCTGGAAACTCCACTCGACGATCTGGTCATGGAACCGGTGAATGGATCACGGCTGGTATCCTTCCTCAAGGCGATGGAATTCACCACGCTTACACGCCGCGTAGCCGAGGCGACCGGGACGGATGCCGCGCAAATCGAAGCCGATATTGTTTCGGTGAATGGCTTTGGTTCGATGCGTGGCCCCGACCTGGACCCGGTCGACGGGTCGGCCCGGACAGCGGGCGTTGCAGCTAGCGGCAACTCCGCAGAAGGCGCTTCTCGCGACAGCGCGTCCCCGCACGCACTGGCGCAAAAGCGCATCGGAGAGGCTGTAACACAAAAGATTGACCGTGGTGCCTATGAAAGCGTGCGCGACACTGCGGCACTCGAGCGCTGGATTGCCGCAATTCGCGAGAAGGGAACTGTCGCGGTCGACACCGAAACCACTTCGCTGGATCCCATGCAGGCAGAACTCGTTGGCGTTTCGCTTGCGACGGGGCCTGGAGAGGCCTGTTACATTCCGATTTCCCACAAGAGTGGCAATGACGACCTGCTCGGCGGCGGGCTTGTCGAACAGCAGCTTGGTGAAGACCATGTCCTGGGCTTGCTCAGGGATGTGCTTGAGGACCCATCCATTCTCAAGATCGGCCAGAACATGAAATATGACTGGCTTGTCCTTGCCGAACGGGGTGTGGAGATCAGCCCGTTTGATGACACGATGCTCATGTCCTATGTGCTGGACGCGGGCACCAACAGCCACGGCATGGATGAACTTTCCAGGCGCTGGCTTGGTCATGAGCCGATTTCATACAAGTCACTGACCGGCTCCGGTAAATCCCTGGTTACCTTCGACATGGTCGATATTGCCAAGGCAACCGAATATGCCGCAGAAGATGCCGATGTGACCTTCCGGCTCTGGAAAATCCTCAAGGCAAGGCTCGTCGCCAGCGGCATGGTCAGTGTCTACGAACGCCTCGAGCGTCCCCTGGTTGACGTCCTGGCCCGGATGGAACAACGCGGCGTCAGCGTCGACCGCCAGATCCTTTCCCGCCTGTCGGGAGAACTTGCCCAGGCCGCGATGGGTCTGGAAGCGGAAATCTATGAGCTGGCAGGCGAGAAGTTCAACATAGGTTCGCCAAAGCAGCTGGGTGACATCCTGTTCGGCAAGATGAACCTGCCGGGTGCCTCCAAGACCAAGACCGGGCAATGGTCGACCTCGGCGCAGGTATTGGAAGATCTGGCTGGTGAAGGCCACGACCTACCGCGAAAGATTGTCTTCTGGCGGCAACTGACAAAGTTGAAGTCAACCTACACGGATGCCCTGCCGCAATACGTCCACCCCCGCACCAAGCGGGTCCACACGTCCTATGCCATGGCTTCGACTTCGACAGGCAGGCTGTCGTCATCTGAACCCAATCTGCAGAACATACCGGTTCGCACGGAAGAAGGGCGTCGCATCCGCACCGCCTTCGTTGCCGAAAAGGGTAACCGGCTGATCTCGGCTGACTACTCCCAGATCGAATTGCGGGTATTGGCGCACATTGCCGACATTCCACAGCTCAGGCAGGCCTTTGCCGATGGTCTGGATATCCATGCCATGACCGCGTCGGAAATGTTCAACACGCCGATCGAGGGAATGGACCCGATGGTCCGACGTCGCGCCAAGGCCATCAATTTCGGCATCATCTACGGCATATCTGCCTTTGGACTTGCCAACCAGCTTTCCATCCCGCGCGAAGAGGCTTCGAACTACATCAAGACCTATTTCGAGCGCTTTCCGGGCATCAGGGATTATATGGAGGACACCAAGCGCTTCGTTCGTGACAAAGGCTATGTTCAGACCATATTTGGCAGACGGGCCCACTATCCCGAAATCACTTCGCCCAATCCGCAGGTGCGCGCTTTCAACGAACGCGCCGCCATCAATGCCCCCATTCAGGGATCAGCAGCAGACATCATCCGCAGGGCCATGACGCGAATGGAGGATGCGTTGCATTCGCATGGCCTGTCTGCGCGCATGCTTCTCCAGGTCCATGATGAGCTGATCTTCGAAACGGCGGAAGAGGAGGTCGAAGCAACACTGCCGGTCATTTCCAGGGTCATGATCGAAGCGCCACTACCTGCTATCAGTCTTGGTGTTCCACTGCAGGTGGATGCGCGCGCCGCAATGAACTGGGACGAGGCTCACTAGAAACCCACGATGGATATTTTTCTCGGTCTTCCCTCCCAGTCCGTTCTGGCCTTTGCGACTGCCTCGCTGCTGATCGAACTTACACCCGGACCCAACATGACCTGGCTGGCGCTCGTGGCTTCCGTCGAGGGGCGCCGCAAGGCATTTGCCGCCGTTGCCGGCGTAGGCCTCGGGCTTGCAATTGTTGGCCTTGCCGCAGCCATTGGTGTCACGGCACTCCTCCAGCAATCCCCCATCGCCTATGAAATCCTGCGCTGGGGAGGCGTGGCCTATCTGCTCTGGCTGGCCTTTGACGGCTGGCGCGGCGAGGAGGAAGGGATGTCAGACCAGGAAGGCGATGGCCAGTTGATGCGCTGGTTTCGACGCGGATTGATCACCAATGTTCTGAACCCGAAAGCAGCGGTCTTCTATGTCGCAGTCCTGCCGCCATTCCTCCCGCCGCAGCCAACCCTTGCGCAGTCAATCTTTCTGTCGGCGATCTATGTGCTGGTGGCAACTGGCGTGCACGGCGCAATTGCAGCCCTTGCTGGTGCTGCTCGCCCGTTTCTGGCTGACCGGCGACGCGAAACAATGGTTCGCCGAACGCTTTCCATTCTCCTTGCGCTTGTGGCATTGTGGTTTGCATGGAAAACCGCGCGCTGACTTTCCAGCGCGCCCAGCGAAGGAATGTACGCCGTGGACAATGACCTGGCCTCCAATCCGGCTCCGGGATTCAAGCGCAACCCATCGCACCGCATAACCACTTCCGCGTTCGACGGGATTGTAGAAGTGAGTTTCGGCAAGACGGTAATTGCCCACTCTTCCAACGCACTTGTGTTGCGGGAGGGCGATTATCCGCCAGTCTATTACCTACCGATGGAAGATGTTCACCAGGAGCTGGTGACGCGCTCGTCCCACACTTCCCATTGTCCGTTCAAGGGCGATGCAAGCTACTGGAATGTCCATATCGCCGAACATGAAATCGACAATGCGATATGGGGCTACGAGATGCCATATGACGAGATGCTTGAAATTGCTGGCCTCGTCGCCTTTTACCCGAACAAGGTAACGATAACTGCGAGGCCAGACTGATCCTCAAAGATAGGTAGAACGTTCCAGCGGCGTGATCTCGTTATCAAACGCCGCCAGTTCCACCTTCTTCACTTCCGCCAGGATTCGACGCAGGTCGGGGCCGATGAGACGGCGGATGAAGTCCGAGCGCTCCAGATCCGCGATTGCATCATCCATGTCGTCCGACAGCTGGGGCAAGGGTATGTCATAGGCATTGCCCTGAATGGCTGGTGGGGCGTCCTTGGCATTTTCCAGCCCTTCCAGCATTCCACCCAGAATGCCGGCCATGACCAGATAGGGATTGGCATCGGCACCTGACAGGCGGTGTTCAAGGCGCAACGCATTGTCATCGGACGCCGGCACACGCACCGCTACCGAGCGGTTGTTCCAGCCCCATGCAATGCGTGTCGGTGCATAGGAACCCGGTTGCAGTCGGCGATAGCCGTTGAAACTGGGAATATACAGAAGCAGGCTGTCCCGCATCGTTTCCAGCAGTCCCGCCGCCGCATGCCCGAGGCGTTCCTTGCCATCCGACAGCGAAAAGATGTTCTTGCCCTCTTCATTCAGGATGGAAGCGTGAAGGTGCATGCCGTTGCCAGGCCATTCGAGGAACGGCTTGGCCATGAAGGTGGCCCGCAGCCCGTATTTGTGGGCGCATTCGGAAATCAGCCGGCGAAGAAGCACGGCATCATCGGCCGCGGCCATCGGATCGGCGCGGTGCTTGAGATTGACCTCGAACTGGCCGGGCGCTGCTTCCTTGATGATCGTGTCGATCGGCAGGTCCTGATCGATCGCTGCGGCACGGATTTCGGCAAACAGGTCATTCTGCCCGCGCAGTTCCGCCAGCGAATACATGTTCTGCGGCTCCGGCCCGTTGCCACCGTCGCGATTCATGCGGCCATTCTTGCGGAAGGCCTTGGGATCGACCAGGTAGAATTCCAGTTCGAACGCAGCGACAGGTCGCAGGCCCTTGGCCGTGAACCGGTCCACCACCGCCTGCAGCGCGTTGCGCGGATCGGCATAGAAGGGCGTTCCGTTTTCCGTATGCATGGTCAGCAGCACCTGGGCCGTTGGCCGCGCTGCCCATCTTGCGCGCGAAATGCGCCCTGGTATTGCCTTGCAGAATCCGTCCCGGTCGCCGGTGTCGATATGCAATTCCGTCGACTCCACCTCGCGCCCCCAGATGTCGAGGCCGAAGATGGACAGAGGCAGGTTGATGCCGGGATTGTTGACCTTGGTGAGGGATTCGCGCGGCGCCCATTTGCCTCGCATGACACCATTGATATCGCTGATCAGCAGATCGACAGACTCGATGTCCGGGTTTTCGGCGAGAAAACGTTTTCCTTCGTCTTCGATGCCGATTTCGGCAAGATCAGCCTTGATCCCGCCGTTTGAAAGTTCATTCAAGCAATTTTCCTTCTGAAAATCGCGCTCGCCTGCGCTCCTGCTCTGTTTACCTGTTTGCCCCTCCATTGCCAAGTTGACGCCGCTTGGATATCTCTGGCCATCCGAAACAGTGCGGGAATGCCACCAAAATGCTCTCAAACATATCGACCGAAGACCTTCGTGCGCTTGACGCTGCGCATCACCTTCATCCCTTCACCGATCATGGTGCGCTGAAGCTGGATGAACGCAGGGTTATTGTACGGGCCGATGGCGTATGGCTGTGGGACAGTGAGGGAAACCGCATCATGGACGGCATGGCCGGCCTGTGGTGCATGAATGTCGGTCACGGCCGCAACGAGATCATCGAGGCGGTTCGTGCCCAGATGGCCGAGCTTTCCTATTACAATACCTTCTTCAAGACGACCAATGTCCCGGTGATCGAACTGTCGCGGATCCTGAGTGAAATCACACCGCCCCAGTTCAACATGTTCTTCTTCGGTGGTTCCGGTTCGGACTCCAACGACACCATCCTGCGCATGGTCCGCACCTATTGGGACCTGATGGGCAAGCCGGAAAAGAAGACGATCATCTCGCGCCGCAACGCCTATCACGGCTCGACAATCGCCGGCGCTTCATTGGGCGGGATGGCGGGAATGCACGCCCAGTCGATGCTGCCCATTCCCGGCATTGTGCATATCGCCCAGCCCTACTGGTTTGGTGAGGGAATGGACATGAGCCCGCAGGAGTTCGGCCTCAAGGCGGCACGTGCACTTGCTGCGGAAATCGACCGGCTTGGCGAGGACAGGATTGCAGCCTTCATAGCCGAGCCGATCCAGGGTGCTGGCGGTGTTATCGTTCCTCCTGAAACCTACTGGCCTGAGGTGAAACGCATTCTCGACGAGCGCGATATCCTGTTCATCTCCGACGAGGTGATCTGCGGATTCGGACGCACAGGCAACTGGTTTGGTTGCGAGACATACGGCACCGAGCCTGACTTCATGGCCATGGCAAAGGGGCTGTCCTCCGGCTATCTGCCAATTGGCGCTGTGGCTGTGTCGGACAAGGTGGCACAGGTTTTCCACGGCAAGAATAGCGAGTTCAACCACGGCTATACCTATTCCGGCCACCCGGTAGCCTGTGCGGCAGCCATTGCCAATCTGCAGATCATGCGTCGCGAAAACCTCGTCGAACGTGTCGCCAACGACATTGGACCCTATCTCTCCCGCCTGTGGATGGAACTGGGTTCGCATGACCTGGTTGGCGAAGCGCGCATGAAGGGAATGATCGGCGCCCTGGAGCTGGTTCCCGACAAGAGCAATTTGACGAAAAAGTTTGCCAATGTCGGGGAAGTCGGCACGCTGGCGCGCGATCTATCCTTCGCGAACGGCCTGGTCATGCGGGCGGTGCGCGACAGCCTGATCCTTTCGCCGCCGCTGGTGCTCAGCCATGAGGAGGCTGACGATCTGGCAAGAAGGGCAAAGAAAACCCTCGATGACACCTGGTCTGCGCTCAGGAAGCAGGGCCGCATCGGCTGATTTTCTGCCTGATCCCTTGCGCAAGCCGGCCCTTGCTGGCCTGCGCAAGAAGCCGATCATGCGCATCTGTCGCTTGTGCGGCCGGGCATTGCTATAGCGCGCCAGGCAGGCACCGGGAGAGGGATGTTTTCACTGAATGCCCTGGCGCTGCGCGGCCAGGCATCGACCAGGCATCGGGCAGGTATTGGCATGTCATTAGCCGTTGCCGGTCCAGTTTCGATCGGTTAAAGAGGGTTCGCCCGCGAGACGCTTGCGGAAAACCGGCACCCGTAGCTCAGCTGGATAGAGCGCTGCCCTCCGAAGGCAGAGGTCACAGGTTCGAATCCTGTCGGGTGCGCCATGATATCAAAAACTTAGCTGCGGCCCTTGCGTTCTGTATGCAATGCGTATGGAAAACAGGGGTAAATATATCCTCCGAGATCACCGGGCCTCCATTAGCGCAGGTGCTTGATCCGACCGAGATTCCGCAGCCTTGGTGACCTTGCCCCCAGGTTTTATCCAGCATTGAGTTCGTTTCCGGTGTTGGTTTTGCCTTGATAGGCGGTTGATGCGACGGGCAGTGGGGCGGAGCTTTCTATATTGCGCAGCGCCAATGCCCGTCGCGGTGTGAAGGTTGATGCAAACTCGTTTGGCGTTTGCCAGTCGAGCTGCGAATGCGGTCGGCTGCCATTGTAATCGAGCCGCCATTTGATCAAGCTCGCCCGGGCAGCGGGCAGGGATGAGTGTCTCAACGAACATCTGTTCCGCAGCTTCCGCCATGCCCGGGAGATCATTGAGGAATGGCGTATCGACTACAATCTGCACCGACCGCACACGAGCCTCGACGGGCTCACACCGAATGAATTTGCAACCCGGTCCCAAAAGGACCACAACGTGGCTAGGGCTAGCCTATGAATGAGTACATTCGGGGGAGCACGTCAAAGCCCCCCCATTATCCCCCGATAAACGCCATTATTATATCCTTTTAAAGTGTTGATTAGGGTTCAGCCTGTCTGAACCCCTGCCTTGCGGCGAGAATGGGGGGGGCAACGTGTCAAGGGTCAAGCGGCGGGCGCAGGCGAAGCCGAGCCACGGGAGCCGCGCCTTGACACGGCGTTGGGGGCAAAGCCCCCAGACTTCATTTACCGCTTCATCAACGACCTGTTCGCAAAAGCGGCGTAACATCGCAATTCACAGTCGAATGTCGCGGCCGAGACCTCACCCTTCCCGGCTTCCCAGGATTCCAGGCAGGTTCAGACCATGTTCGCGGGCGCATTCAAGGGCGGCTTCATATCCTGCGTCCGCATGGCGCCAAACGCCTGAGGCCGGATCGTTCCACAGGACGCGTTCAAGCCGCCTGGCTGCTTCCGGCGTTCCATCCGCAACAATCACAACGCCTGCATGCTGCGAAAAACCCATGCCCACGCCACCGCCATGATGCAGCGATACCCAGGTCGCGCCCGAGGCAGTGTTGACAAGCGCATTGAGCAACGGCCAGTCAGAAACGGCATCGGACCCGTCCATCATCGATTCGGTTTCCCGATTGGGCGAAGCCACCGACCCGGAATCAAGATGATCCCTGCCGATGACGATCGGTGCCTTGAGTTCGCCGGAAGCAACCATCTCGTTGAACATCAGTCCCGCGCGGTGCCGGTCCCCAAGTCCGATCCAGCAGATGCGTGCCGGAAGCCCCTGGAAGGCGATGCGCTCGCTGGCCATGTCAAGCCAGCGGTGCAGATGCTCGTTTTCGGGAAAGAGCTTTTTCATCGCCGCATCGGTCTTGTGGATGTCCTGCGGATCGCCAGAAAGCGCGCACCAGCGAAACGGCCCGATCCCCTTGCAAAACAGCGGACGAATATAGGCAGGCACGAATCCGGGAAAGGCAAAGGCATTCTCCAAGCCTTCTTCCTTTGCCACCTGCCGGATATTGTTGCCATAGTCGAGCGTCGGCACACCGGCGTTCCAGAAATCGACCATCGCCGCCACATGCTTCTTCATGGAGGTGCGGGCAGCTTTCTGGACAGCGGCTGGATCGCTTTCCTGCTTTTTGCGCCATTCGCCAACGGTCCAGCCGAGCGGGAGATAGCCGTGCAGGGGATCATGGGCCGAGGTCTGGTCCGTCACGATGTCGGGTCGCGGCCCGCCTTCCTGCATGCGCCGAACAAGTTCCGGGAAAATCTCGGCAGCATTGCCCAGAAGCCCGACGGATTTGGCTTCGCCAGCCTTGGTCCAGCGCGCGATCTTTTCCAGTGCTTCGTCGAGTGTTGCCGCCTTCTCATCGAGATATTTGGTGCGAATGCGGAAATCGATGCGCGTCTCGTCACATTCGACCGCAAGACAGCAGGCCCCGGCAAAGACTGCTGCCAGCGGCTGCGCACCGCCCATACCGCCCAGCCCACCGGTGAGGATCCATCTGCCCTTGAGGTCACCCCCATAATGCTGGCGTCCGGCTTCCGCGAATGTCTCATAGGTGCCCTGAACGATGCCCTGGGTGCCGATATAGATCCATGATCCCGCTGTCATCTGGCCGTACATGGCCAGCCCCTTGCGGTCGAGTTCGTTGAAATGCTCCCAGGTGGCCCAGTGTGGTACGAGATTGGAGTTGGCGATCAGGACACGCGGCGCATCCACATGTGTCCGCACGACCGCAACCGGCTTGCCGGACTGAACCACAAGTGTTTCATCCTCGTTGAGCGATTTCAGGCTCTCGATGATCCGGTCGAAATCCTGCCATGTCCGCGCCGCGCGTCCAATGCCGCCATAGACCACCAGCTCATGCGGATTTTCCGCCACATCGGGATGCAGATTGTTCATCAGCATGCGCATTGGTGCTTCGGTAAGCCAGCTCTTGGCAGTGATCTGTGTCCCGGTTGGGGGATAGACATCGCGCTGGTTGTGGCGTGGATTGGTCATCTGGTTCTCTCCCGGTCCGGTTCCGGCAAGTCCGGCACCTGCAAGTGGTGATGGAGTGGCAGCGCTCTGCACCGCCAGTTTCGTAATTCTCTTCCTGGCCTGTCCTATCGCGACGGCAACAATACCCGGCCGGCAATCGAAAAGGCGCCCGCCGCCACAAGTGCGGCGGAACGTTCCATGTCGCCAGCCAGATAGCGATCTTCCCTCACGGTTGGCACCTGCTCGCGCAAGGCGGCCATCACTTCCGCGAGGATCGGGCTTGTGCGCAGCGGTGCCCGAAACTCGATCCCCTGTGCCGCGCACATCAACTCGACGCCGATGATCACATTGAGATTGGCATTCATCCGCTCAAGCCTGCGGGCCCCGTGCGCGGCCATGGAAACATGGTCTTCCTGGTTGGCCGAAGTGGGTGTCGAATCTGTCGAGCAGGGGTGCGCCAGATGCTTGTTCTCGCTCATCAGGGCCGCAGTTGTCACTTCTGCAATCATCAGTCCGGAATTCAGGCCCGGTTCGGGCGTGAGGAACGGCGGAAGATCGAACGACAGTGTCGGGTCCACCATGAGCGCCACGCGGCGCTGGGAGATCGCCCCGATTTCGGCGATCGAAAGCGCGATCTGATCAGCAGCAAAGGCGACCGGTTCAGCATGGAAGTTGCCACCAGACACAATCATCGCCTGCTCGACAAGCACAAGCGGATTGTCCGATACCGCATTGGCTTCAATTTCCAGTGTGTCCCCGGCGAACCGAATGAGATCGAGAGACGCGCCCGTCACCTGTGGCTGGCAACGTATGCAATAAGGATCCTGGACACGTGTGTCGCCGGAGCGGTGGCTTTCGCGGATCTCGGAACCGGCCATGATATCCCGCATCGCATGCGCGACATCGATCTGGCCCCGATGGCCGCGAAGCGCATGAATTGCGGCCTCAAGCGGTGCGGTGGAGCCCATGATCGCATCGGTGGACAGACAGGAGGCAACAATGGCTGCTTCACAGTTTCGCAACGCCGAGAAATAGCCAGCCAGAGCGCAGGCGGTCGAGAACTGTGTGCCGTTTATCAGGCCAAGCCCTTCCTTTGGCCCAAGCGCCACAGGCTGCAGTCCGGCGCGCTGGAAAGCGGTTTTGGAAGGCATCCGCTCGCCCCGGTAGACGACGTCGCTTTCACCGATCATGGCGGCTGCCATGTGCGCCAGCGGGGCCAGATCACCCGACGCACCCACCGATCCCTGGCTGGGAACAACGGGCATGATGTCTTCGTCCAGCATGCTCTCCAGAAGGGCAACGGTTTCCCACCGGATTCCGGATGCGCCGCGACCGACCGACAGCAGTTTCAGGGCCATCATCAGACGCGTTGTCTGGAGATCGAGAGCTGTGCCGACGCCGCAGCAATGTGAAAGCACCAGATTGCGCTGAAGAGCCTGGGTGTCGGAGGGTTTGATGCGTACGCTGGCCAGTTTTCCAAACCCGGTATTGACGCCGTATACCGCTTCTGACCCGCTGGCAGCTGCCGCAACAATGCTGGCTGCAGCCTCGATTCCGGGCCGCGCCGATGGTGACAGTCTGACGGGCTGCGTGGTGCGCCAGATGGCTTCCAGCTGCGCCAGCGTGGCCTGACCGGGGACAAGTTCAATACTCATGATGACTCACCGAAAACACGTTTCCACAGCGGATTGAATCCGATGCGATAGGATAATTCGCGCGGGTGCTCGACATTCCACACCGCCAGGTCCGCCCGCATGCCTCTAACCAGTTGGCCGCAGTCATTGAGCCCCAGCGCCCTGGCTGCATGAACGGTTGCGCCTGCGAGTGTTTCTTGCGGCGTCATGCCAAACAGGGTGCACCCCATGTTCATGGCCAGCAGGAGCGAGGTCATCGGCGACGAACCGGGGTTGCAGTCGGTGGCAATCGCCATGGCGACGCGATGTTTGCGAAAAAGATCAATGGGCGGCGGCCTTGTATCGCGTAACGTGTAGTAAGCCCCGGGCAGAATGACCGCTGTCATTCCCGCCTCAGCCATCGCTGCCGCTTCAGCATCGCCCGCATGCTCGAGGTGATCGGACGAAAGGGCTCCGTATCGCGCGGCAAGCAGCGTTCCGCCCAGGTTCGAAAGTTGCTCGGCATGCAGTTTGACCGGCAGGCCAAGTTCACGAGCCTTTTCAAAAACCCGCTCGATCTGCCCGGCCGAAAATGCAATGCCCTCGCAAAAACCATCCACTGCATCCGCGAGACCCGCCTCGTGCGCAGATGTGAGGGCAGGAAGGCATATTTCGTCGATATAGGCATCCGCCCGTCCGGCATATTCCGGTGGCATGGCGTGGGCACCGAGGAAACTTGTGCGAACGCGCACGTCACGTGCTCTGGCCACTTCCCGCGCGACGCGCAGCATTCTGATCTCGGTATCGATGTCGAGCCCATAGCCAGACTTGATCTCGAGGGTCGTCACACCTTCCGACAGAAGTACGTCCACTCGGGCAAGCGCTTGTTCAAGCAGTTCTGCCTCGCTGGCATTGCGTGTAGATTTGACAGTCGAGACGATACCCCCACCAGCCCGCGCGACCTCCTCGTAGCTCGCCCCGTTGAGCCGAAGTTCGAACTCGAGCGCCCTGTTCCCGCCGTGTACAATGTGGGTGTGGCAATCAATCAGGCCTGGCGTGACCAGCCGCCCCCCGAGATCAATGGTTTCGCCGCCTGCCAGTTCAACCGGAAGTTCGCTGGCCTTGCCAAGCCAGACGATCTTCCCGCCATCGGTTGCGATCACCCCATCGACCACAAGGCCATAGGCATCCCTGCCAGCCATTGTAGCGAGCGTTGCATTGGTCAGAAGCATCAAAAGACCATTGTGTTGTTCGGTTGCGATGATATTATGTATGCACATAATGAACTGTCAATAGGTGAACGCATGAAGTCGATCTGGGCACGAACAGCCCTGCTGGAATCGGGATGGGCGCACAATGTCGCCGTGTCGGTCGATGATGATGGCCGCATCGCATCCGTCACTGCCGGGGCGCGGCCGTCGGGCCAGCAGGTCGGCATTCTTCTGCCCGCGCCTGCAAATGCTCATAGCCATGCCTTTCAGCGTGCCATGGCGGGTCTGACCGAGAAAAGAGGCCCCAATCCGTCGGACTCCTTCTGGACCTGGCGGCAACTGATGTTCCGTTTTCTCGACAGGCTCACACCCGACCATGTGGAAGCCATCGCCGCTTTCGTGCAGATGGAAATGCTTGAGGCAGGCTATTCGGCCAATGTCGAGTTTCACTATCTGCATCACCAGCCAGGCGGCGTTCCCTACGACAACCTGGCGGAAATGGCGTCACGCATTGGCGCTGCCGCACAGCGAACCGGGATCGGCCTCACCCTGCTCCCGGTGCATTACCAGTATGGTGGCTGTGACAAGCGTGAGCTTGGCGCGGGCCAGATCCGCTTCGGAAATGATTTCGACCGTTTTGTCGAGCTTCATCAGTGTGCAGCCAACATCGTTGCCCAATTGACGCCCGATTGCTGCACTGGCGTCGCGCCCCACAGCCTGCGTGCGGTCGATGCCGCGGATCTCCAGAGGCACCGCCAGCTGGCTGGTGCCAATCCCATTCACATGCACCTGGCCGAACAGCATGCCGAGGTGGAGGAAGTGAAGCATTGGCTGGGCGGCAGGCCAGTCGAGTGGGTGCTCGCAAATCTCGATCTCGGATCGCAATATTGTTTCATCCACTGCACCCAGATGCACGAGCACGAGACAGGTGCGCTGGCGCGTAGCGGTGCTGTAGCCGGGCTCTGCCCGATCACCGAATCGAGCCTGGGCGACGGAATTTTCGATGGCGTGCGCTGGTTCGCCTGCGGTGGCAGCATTGCCATCGGGTCGGATTCCAACATCCGCATCACCCTTTCCGAGGAGCTGCGCACGCTGGATCATTCGCAGCGCCTGCGGGACCATTCCCGTGCTGCCCTCGCAACACCCGAACATTCCTCAGGGCGTCGCCTGTTTGATGCTGCCTGTGCGGGAGGGGCGCTTGTGTCCGGTCGCAATTCCGGTTCAGTTTCCAAGGGCAGGTTCGCGGACCTGCTCGCACTTGATGATGGAGCGGTCGATCTTGAAGGCCGCCAGGGCGATACATTGCTGGACTGTTTCATTTTCGCTGGCAGTGATTCGATGATCACTGACGTCTGGTCGGCCGGTCGACACATGGTCTCCGGCGGCCGTCACTCTCACCATGACGAGATCACCAGTGCCTATCGTACCGTGATGAAGGAACTGGGGGAAGCAGTTTGACGCAGACCGCATTCAACAGCTGGCAAACGGTGCAGGATGAGGTCTTGCGCCGGATCAGCCTGCGCCAATGGAAGCCCGGCGACATCATCCCGAACGAAGAGGAACTGTCTCGCGAGTTCGGATGCGCGCGCACGACCGTCAACCGTGCCTTGCGCAACCTGGCCCAGGCCGGCCTTCTGGATCGCAGGCGCAAGGCCGGGACCCGTATTGCCATTCACCCGGTGCGCAAGGCGACGCTGGAAATTCCCGTGATACGGCGGGAAATCGAGGGCAAGAGTCTGGAATATGGTTATTCGCTTCTCACGCAGGAGATGGTTCCACCGCCGCCGCAGATCGCAACGACAATGCAGACCGGCACCACTGGGCCGCTATTGCATCTGCTTGCCGTGCACAAGGCTGACGCGAGGCCCTATGTCTACGAAGATCGATGGATCAATCCGGCCACCGTTCCAGACGCACTGAAGGCTGATTTTACCCAGCGCAGTCCGAACGAATGGCTGGTGTCCAACATTCCCTTCGAAGGCGGGGACATCGCTTTTTCGGCAATTGCCGCAGACGCGAGGGATGCGAGCATCCTGCAGTGCAAACCGGGCGAAGGGCTGTTCGTGATCGACCGGACAACATGGTCGCAGGACAGAATCATTACGTCCGTTCGCCTGACCTTCTGTCCCGGCTACCGCATGCAGACAGAACTCTAGCAAGACCGATCGTTTGAGGGATTGCTTGGAAATTTGCCCCTGGACAACGCTGATGAAGAACCACCGCATAGACGGAAACATCGAAAACTTGCGGATTGCTGGTGCCAATTCCCGTTTGTCCCTGGTGTTCGTTGGTGATCGCAACCGGACTAAAACTGCTCCCATCCGGTTGCAATTCGCTGATAGCCAGGAGCACGTAAACTACCTGCTGTTCCCTGTTGAACAACGTCTGCGCATGAGACCAGCCGATTACCGCCCGCATGCTTGCGCCCACTTGACCGACCACGGCATTGAGCGCCAGGCAGTTTCCCTGAATCAGTTTCCTCACCGGGTTGACCGGGAACGCTGCATACGTCGCATCGCTGGAAGACTTAAATTCATGTTCCATGGTTGGTCGTAAAGACAGCCCAGCCAGGTAGCCCACCCACCGCGCGTGATCGGAATTCGCGCCGTCTGCCCGGCTTTGGGCACTCGCAAGAGGTCAATTCTCCCGCGCAGGATAAAACGGATTACCCCGGGATGCCCTCCTTCATGGGAAAACGGGCTAGGAGCAGGGAAGTGCTCGATCCTTCCTACGCTGGCTAATTGCTTTGCGTTTTCCTCAGGGCAGGTCTGAAAGACCGGACTGCTCAAGAGTATGTTCCTGAGTTGCTCGCTCATGCGGTTTTCTCCACCTGGCTACGCCGATAAGGACCGAATTCGACGCTAACAAGATTGTTACACGCGTACCCTTTTAAGTTGCTGTTTTCACTTAATGGAAAATCGAATGCAGAGTGCAATTTCGGGAGGAGGATTGAAATGCCGGCAAGGAAATCGAGTGGAAGACTGAAAAATTTCATATCAGGAACAGGACTGCTTGCTCTGGTATTGGCAGGTGTCTGGTTTTGGGTCCTGAAGCCCGAATGGACCGGGCAAAATGCGCGTGGTCAAGGTATCAGATCCAATAATAGGCACGCGCAACTGCTTTTGGCTTGGTGGGCCGGTGAGCGCCGATCCCTATATCAATATTGCCTATCCGGATGCAGCAACCTTTTATTGGGGTGCGGTGTTCACCATTCCTGAAGGTGCCAAACTGCGTTTGGAAGGCAAGCTTCCTCATTCTCGCTACATGTCCGTCATCAGCTAAGATGGTGAGGGACAACCGGTGGAATCGGTAGCCGACTATCTCATGAAGCCCGATGCAGGATCCACGAATCCGTTCCTGAGTGGTGCAGACCGGTCTGCGCGCTCCAGAAGCTACTCTCTCGAAGTCGTAGACGGCCAACCCGCAGAGTGGCAAAAAACCGGCATGAACCTTGTCGGGGAAACCCGCAGCACGCTTCACGCGCCCAAATATGGCGGGGGATAGCAGGTCATCCTGGATCGAATCTATGCCGATGATATCGGCCAGGATGAAACCGGAGGAGCAGGTCTGCCAAATCATATCCTCACCCTGCCCGACAGCACCGAATTGACGGGTCTTGCTGCCTGCGAGGCATAGAACTTCCGCCAGCCACTGGAACTTGATCCGGCCGCACTGGCCGTACCGATGTAGAAAAACCGCGAACTGATCGAGAAGGCAGCAAGGATATCGCCGTCACATCCGGCGCAAAATCCGCCAAGATGGCAGCAACAGCTTGGCCGTGAATACATTTGTTCGATGTATACTGGTGAAGATGTTCCTCCAGGCACAACAAGCCATGGCGGGTTCTATCCGAACCTCGACAATCAGTATATCCGCACCGTTCTCAACCGGAAGCTTGGAAAGGTTTTCGTGGTTCGGGCAAAGCGCCGTCCACCCCCGAACCTTGCATGGTGAGAAGACCTTTGATGAGGCCCAGCTCCGTTACCGGTCGTTCTGCTCCAATCAGGGGTTTGCCAATACCCGTGTGAATGGATGCGTCCACGATGAGCAGATTCCGGTCAACAAGGATGGAATCTACACGATTGTTGTCAGCCGAGCTGCGGACCGTCCGCGAAATGCGCGGCTGGAGTGTGGCGTCGCCTGGCTGCCAATGGCTGATGACGGTGATGGGGCGGTTGATGAGGACGCCACCATCTTCCAGCTGCGCCACATGCTTGGTACTGCCAATTTCCCGCAGGCGGTTCAGAATATCGGCGCGCGCGGCAATGAAGAGGCAGCCATGGGAGAGTATTTCCCGAAAGGCCGTTATGTAACCACATCAGCATTTGAAATCGCGTTGCCATGCCTGAAGCGTAAGGCCATCTGGGATTTTTCCAACTAAACAATTCCCGGAAGAACACATTGAAGGCCGCCCGCAATCCGGCCGGCCTTAACATGCTCGGCGGAGACATCAATGACGTTGCTTTCTGCAACGGGATTCTGAGCCAACGCCTCACCTGAAACACCAGATGGATCTTCGCAACCGGGCAAAATGCGCGTGCAATCGCCCTGCATGGCCAACCGAGCAGTTGTACAATTGTGGGTTGTTTTACGGCCAATGGAGCTGCTAACACATTTTCATACGCTGTTGCTCAAGTGCAGATCGCAGTTCGCGAACGCACAGATTGGCATTGGTAAAATGAAATTGGAAAAAATACCTGGTGCCAGAAGAGGACCATATCTTATAGCCTTACATGTTGATATTATTATATCTTCTGCCGTGTGGTTTTGCATGATACCCCACTTGATACCCCCAAAAATCAGAAATTGAGAAGTTCGGTTATTCAACTGAGGACTGTATGGCGAGCTCTGTCCTGTCCCGCCCCTTATCCCCAAACCAATATGCCATACCATGCGGCAATCACCAATTTTGATACAATTACATACGACAGCCAACCGGAAAGCCCCAGCAGAATGGCTATATCGAGTCATTCAACGGCAGCCTACGCGACGAATGCCTTAACTAAGAGTTCTTCGACAGCCTTGCGGATTCTTTGCTGCTGCTGGTCTGCTGCCTTATCGTCCGTCTCGGTGACGCAGCAGTTCAATTCATCGACTTCGAAGGGCCGGCTGACCAAACTTGCTCCTGTCCTTCGCCAGTTCAGGCGTGAGATAATAGCGGACTGCAAGGCCGGTCTTCATGAATTCTACGCGCTGTTCTTCAAGGGTGATGCCAAAGTTGGCCTGCCAGAGCGCGATAATGTCGGCCCTGTGCTTCTCGATATGGTGCGAGCGCATGTCATTGAGTGCATCAACTTTGGGTTTACCAATATCTGACAGGACGCTAAAACGGCGTTGATGGTAAATATGAAGTCGGAGTTGGCAACATTGGCACCAAAGTTTGGCACAAGCGGTTTGCGCGGCCTTGTGACCGATCTGACACCCGCTTTGATCGCTGACTACGTCAGGGCTTTCGCTGCGACTTGTCCGATGGGGTCGAGCCTGTATGTGGCGCACGATTTGCGAGCATCATCTCCCGATATATCAGCCGTAGTCGTATCGGCGGGACGAGCAGCGGGGCTTGAGGTCAAGCAATGCGGTGCAGCGCCAACGCCTGCATTGGCTCTGGCTGCGATGCAGGAGGGCGCAGCGGCAATCATGATCACAGGTAGCCATATCCCTGCCGACCGCAACGGTCTGAAGTTTTACACACCCGATGGCGAGATTACCAAATCCCATGAAATTGCGATTTCCGCCGCGCTCGGCCGCGACTGGCATGATCATGACCGACCGCCGTCCATGCTGCATGACATAGTGACAGGCTACATTCGGCGCTACGAATACAGTTTCGCTGGAGCATTAGACGGAATGAATATCGGCGTTTATTGCCACAGCGCAGTCGGGCGCGATATTTTGGTCACGCTTGTTCATCGGCTTGGTGGAACAGCGCATATCTTGGGGTGGTCAGACGTGTTCATTCCCTTGGACACCGAAGCGGTCCCCTATCATACAAAGCAGCAACTGTTGCACTGGTCCCAGCAGCAATCTATTGATGCGATCATTTCAACTGATGGCGATGGTGATCGCCCGCTGATCACAGATCAGAGCGGGCAGATCGTCTCTGGCGACGTCTTGGGGCAGATCGCAGCAGGTTTTCTGAATGCGCAGCGTGTGGTGACACCCGTTTCTTCAAACACAGGACTGGAAAAGAGTGGGCGCTTTGAAGTGGTTGACCGCTGCAAGATCGGGTCACCCTATGTCATCGCGGCGATGCAGACCGAAGCCGACCAAGTGGTTGGTTACGAAGCAAACGGAGGTTTTTTGCTTGGATTTGCGGCAACGGGATCCAGCGGTGTGATTCCCCCACTGATGACCCGCGATGCAGTATTGCCAATGCTGGCAGTGCTAGCCGCCAGCCGGAACACCGAGAACGGCATTGCGGGGTTGGTCGCTGCGCAACCCGCGCGCTTCACGGCGGCTGACAAGTTAGAAAACGTGCCAGCCGTCACGTCAAATGCATTCGTGACCGAATTACTTCATAACGTGGGCGCGCGGACCGAATTCCTGGCACGACTTGGAACAGAAGAACACGCGTTTGATCTAACCGACGGCCTGCGGCTTAATTGCAGTGATGACCGCATTATTCACTTGCGACCATCAGGCAACGCGCCAGAATTGCGTCTTTACGTGGAAGCAGGGGATCCCCTGCTTGCGCGAGATACGCTTGAGGAAGCGTTGGCAATTATCCGCAAGCTCTTATAAAAATTTCTGCCCAGGCGCGGCCTAATTCCAAACAGAAAAACTCCACTTCCTGCCCGCGGCAAGGCGGTCGGATGAGATGCATAAAAGCTGAAAGAAGACCCATGGGCCGGAACAGAAAAAATATTTCAAAATTTTTGCGTTGTTTTCGGACACAATGCGCGCAAAAGGCAGCCCAGCCATGTTGGTTACGTTGTGACACCACATTGCCGAATGGCGTCAATATCCACGGCTATTTTCTGTCGGAAATTGGGCTGGGCGAAAGCGCACGGTTGCTTCACGCATCGTTAAGTCACCAAAAGATTCCTGTCGCCGCTTGCAATCGAGTGCTTGAGGGGCGACAGAATGATCCGCAGTTCACGAAGATAGTGTCCGATGATGCTCCCTATAGTGTAAGCTTGTCCATTGACGGGCTGCCGGGTTATCGCGGGCTCCGGCACATTATCTGTCGTAAGAAATACAACATCGCATACCCTTTCTGGGAATTAGAGGCCATTCCAAAGCAATATATATCGTATTTGCGCCGGTTTGATTCTGTATGGGCGCCTTCGACCTTTATCTATAACTCGTTGGTGTCGCATGGTTTGAAGAAGGTTGCACTGGTTAAACACCCTTTGCTCGCACCTGCATTGCCGCCGCGCAGCTACCTGCCCGGTGATACATTAAAATGCTTGTTCTATTTTGATTTTGATTCCTTCCCCACACGCAAAAACCCCGAAGCTGCAATTCTTGCATTTCGACAAGCGTTTAAAAACCAGCGCGACGTATCGCTCACAGTCAAAACCCGAGGCGAACGCGATATGGGGCGCCGCCGATGGCTTGCTGACCAGGCAGCAAACGATTCGAGGATCAAAATACTGGACAGAAATCTAACCCGTACCCAGATGACGAAGTTGATGGAAGAACATGATGTGTTTTTGTCACTTCATCGCTCTGAGGGATTGGGACTGGGCTGCGCCGAAGCTTTGGCTGCAGGCAAGATTGTAGTCGCTACGGATTACGGCGGATCGACAGATTTTATCGCCGAAGACACGGCTTTTCCGGTCGCTTGGGACCGTGTCGGCGTTGCGGCGGGCGAGTATGTTCTTGCTGATAATGCAACTTGGGCAGATCCGTCGATTGACGATGCGGCGCGTCAGTTGCGCGCGATTTATGATGATCCTGTCGCGGCATCCCAACGCGCAATGCAAGGATATCGCCGCCTTATCGCGCAGCATTCGCTGGCGGTAGTCGGGCGTAATATAGAGGCGATTCTACAACGGGCAGGTGTTTCGTAAGCCCGCATCCACCAGATGAATTGAGAATAACGACCCGATGGGTTCTGATTTGGATCAATTTGTTAGCACTACTTTGGCAGTTTCGGTTTGGTAGCATCTGCGAAAAGCATTTCACATTGAGGACATCGCAGGGGCGGCGGCCGTGCGAAGAGATCGAGGATGGCTTGCCTGACGGCCGGCATGGTCAGGTGTGGCGGCGGTCCGGTTACTCTTTTTTTCCACCCCGCTGCTTTGAGGCGGCGGGATTGGAGGAATGCGTAAGCGATCATCGTCATCAAGGCATGTCGGTGCAATCCCGTCCAGGATCGCCCTTCGAAGTGATCCAGCCCGAGTTCCTCCTTGAGCTGCTGGTGCGCCTGCTCACAGACCCATATGGCCTGATCGCGGCGGCAAGCGTCTTGAGGGTGGTATCGGCCGACAGGTTCGACACATGGTATTTTTGTTCTCCGGTCGAGCGGCGTTCGCCCACGAGCCAGACCTCGTCGCCGGGCATGGCCCGAACGCGGCCATCGTGCATTCGGTGCCTGTGACCATCCGCAAGCCGGACGCGGCAGGCCGCGAAGCGACAGGAAAGCCACCCCTTGGTGCCCCGTCGCCAGCTGACCTTTCGCCATTTCTGTCCAGCCAGCTGTTAAGTCCCGGCATTTGGTGGATTGGACTGATGATGAATCTCTGTGGCTCAGTTGTCCAGATTTTGCAGATGAAGTCGTATGGTGTCAGACCTCGAAGTGTCTTTAGGCGGCGGCTAAAATTGTATACAGGGTTGATGAACAGGACTTCCAGCTAGTCGCCCGTGAAGAACTATCATCGCATTGATCTTGCTTTGTGATTTTTGGATTTGCAGTATTGGGATTTGCAAGGTTTGCGTGTTCTGGCGCGATTTCCTTGCGTTTTGTATCGGACGTTTCGATTGGCTCTGGGCTTTTGGAACGGGTTGTGATTCCGTCTGGGTGGCTTTTTAGGAGACCTGCCCATGCGCCCACATCGCCCCGAGACCAAGCCGCAGTCAGACCTGTTCCGCGAGAGCCTCGCGGCATGAACTTCTGGTGCTGGCATCCCGAATTGACTGGAATGGGCTTGCGGAGCGCTTCGGTGCCACGTTTGTGGATGATATTGGCCGTCCCGGCCTGCCGACCCGGCTGATGGTGGGCCTGCATCTCGTCAAACACATCAAGGGTCTGTCGGACGAAGCCGTCTGTGCCGCTTGGGTGGAGAACCCGTACTTTCAGGCCTTCTGCGGTGAGACCCACTTCCAGCATGCGCTGCCTGCCGACCGTTCATCGATGACGCGTTGGCGCAAGCGGATGGAGGTTGCTGACCTTGAGGCGATCCTTGCCGACACGATCGCGATTGCCGTATCGAGCGGAGCGGCAAAACCACGTCAGATCGAGCGCGTCACCGTCGATACGACGGTGCAGACCAAGGCGGTCGCTCATCCGACGGACGGACATCTCATGCTGCGGGCGATTGAATGGCTGAACCGGGCCGCGGTGAAGCACAACATCCCATTACGGCAATCCTACCTGCGCGTTGCCCGCCACGCCCGGCGCGAGGTCGCGCGACTGATCCATGGGCGCGGTCATAAACAGGCAAAAGCCCATCTGCGCTTCATGCGCACGCGTCTTGGCCGTCTGCTTCGCGACATCAAGCGCAAGACGGCTGACAGACCGCAGGTGCAGGCGGCAATCGCGCCCGTGCTCGACACAAGTGCAATGATCCATGCCCAGAAGCCAGGGGACCGACACAAACTCTACGCGCTTCATGCGCCCGAGGTGGAGTGTATCGGAAAGGGCAAGGCGCGTGCCCGCTACGAGTTCGGCGTCAAGGCGTCCTTTGCGACAAGCAACGAGCGTTGCAAAGGGGGGCAGTTCGTCCTTGGCGCCATGGCTTGCCCCGGGAACCCGTATGATGGGCATACACTCGACCGGCAGATCGCCCAAGTCGCCCGCGTCACCGGACGCACCGTCGAACGTGCCTATGTTGATCGCGGATACCGGGGGCACGGCATCGACCGGAAGGATGCGCCCGATATCATCGTCTCCCACACAAGAGGCATCACCTCACCGACGATCAAGCGCGAACTGGCCCGACGAAACGCCATCGAACCCGTCATCGGCCACATCAAGCAGGACGGCCTTCTCGAACGAAATCACCTCAAGGGTAAACAGGGCGACGCCATCAACGTCATCTTCTGCGCAATCGGCCACAACCTCCGCCTGCTGCTCGCATGGTTCAAGGCTCTTTTGTGCGAAATCATCTGGATGATCCTAGCATGCATCAAAAACCGTAACCGTATTCTCGAAATCTAAAAGAGGCCGTTCTTCACAGACGACCAGCCTGTTCATCGTGGTGCAGGACCAGCGCCAGGATATCGACCATTTCCCGATCTCCACCTGGTCGTCGAAGCATGTGATCCTGTAACTGCCTGAAGGCGGGTGGCAGTTCCGCGAAGGGATCCTGGGGCGGTTCAGTGGTCGACGAATCGCGACGGTTGTTGTTTCACCGGCGGCGCGAAAACACCCATACAGACCTGCCGTCCGGATCTGTGTAGGCCGGAGCGCCCACGAAAGAGGCGTCGGAGTTGAGAGTTTCGATGATTCTGTCTTGAAATGCCACGCTTGGAAAGTTGAACCCAAGCGCTTGTCCGACCATCCCCGGCTCCTGTGCGATCAAAATGTCTGCGCTGGCGATCCCATCAGCGAACATTTCCCAAGTCGACCAAGTATATGCTGAAATAAACTCCCCTACAACGCCCCCCTGACGCGACAGGAAGTCCATTGTACCTGCATAAACTGGACCGGGAACAGTGACTAGTACGGTCGGTCGTCCATTCGTCGGTGGGATCGCCTCTAGCTTATCAATGACGATCGGAGAAACAGTCCGATTTGCCGAGTCTGTAGCACGAAACACTTCCGCGTCACGGTGGATCATTCCCGCGCGGGGTGTCCAGTTGTAAGCATAAATGACTACGCCAGCAATGACCAATATAGTGGGCGATACATCTACAGACCGCAAAATCATTGCAGTTGCATAAACCACAGTAGCAATGAAGGAGCCATACACCAAGCTTCCAATGAGCAGCGATTTCACCGGACTTAAGCTAGGGATGACGTAGGCTACGGCGAGAGCGGCGAGCAGGCCGGCGAAACGTTGTAGTTCCGGCCAACTCCTGCGCCAGACCAGGGCCAGCACACAGGTTACCAAAATTGGTAGCCCAAGATACCAAAACCATCCAAGCATCAAGGGAGCGGTACCCTTATTTATGTAATACATCAAATGCCCCGAGAAAGACGCTTTCGTCTCCCACACCTCCCTCTCACTGAGCATTACATTCAGGATATATGAAAGGACGTGATTGCCGCTCGTGATCAGATAGGGAAGCAAGACAGCGATCGCAGCCATGCTGATCAGCGCCGCTCTCCTCAGAATCGGACCGATCGAGGCTCGCCAGTCCGGGAGCATCGTGGCCGGGAGTTGTGCCAAATACGCGACAACCAAAACGACAACTGTTGCCGGCGACGCGCTCGGCTTTGCGAGAACACAGATTCCCAGCAGCGCGCCCAGCCACAGGGCGGTGGGCGGCTCGATTCGGCGCAGGTCGCACGTCGCCAGAAGTGCAGCAGAGAAACCGACGAGGAGTCCCCAGCCGACGTCAGGACGAAACTCGGCAACAGCGTATCCAAACATCGGCGCGGCGAGCATCGCCAATGCGATGCCGAAACGGCTCCAAGGGGATAGTTGCTGCATCAGCAGCCACGACAGGGCCAATGCAGCGAAGACCCATACCGCATTCATGAGGTATGCACCCCAGACGGCACCGCCGCTCACCAGCAGACCGAAGGCGCCGAGGAGTGATAACAAAGGCGCATGCGCGACGGATGTGGTGAAGCTTGCAAGCAACCCCCACAGACCGCCGGCATCGAGCGCGGCAAGTCGCTCCATTCCATCAATCAAGTAAACGACATCGTCGTAAATGGGCACTATTGATAGGCGACCGTTCCGCAGAAGGTAGGCCAACACGGCGGCAATCTGAAGCATACAGATCACGACGATGAGGCCATCGGGCCCAGACAGGTTTCTACGCATCATCATCATCGCTTTTCAAAGGTGTACATGATCGGGGTTGGACTCATATCGTGAAAATGCGGGTCGAGAGAACGACATACGTTAGAATCGGGATCACGATCACCACAACCATTATCCCGATCACGGGGTCGAGCGACAGCGCATCGGTCAGCACACCCATCACCATAGCCGCGGCGACGAGATTGCCGATCTGCAGCATAAGGAATTTCGACAGCTCCTGCCTGATAGCGCCGCGGGACCGAAACGTCCAGAACTTCTGCCCCAAGAAAGACACGGGAATGGCGATCGCGTAGGCGATCACGCTGGCGATGGTCCCGGACAGCTCCGCGTGGGAAACGCAGACATAGGCGACGATGGCGTAGACGCCACTCGCCACTCCCCCCGTAACAGCAAAGCGCGCGAGCTGCGCGAGCAAGACCCTGCTCATGCCGTTACACCATCGGACCATGCGCCGCATCACGCTGGTCGGGCTGCCCGGTTTGCTCCAAATCGGGTGGTTTCGTTCCGATGACGTAATATTGTGCCCCGAGTGGCAGTGCACCGAAGAGCTGGTCGACTCCGCGGAGGAGGCGGTTCGCCGCGGGGATCGACAGGATAAACCGTTGCTCCACGTTCATGAAGCGGGCCTCGCGCAGCAAGTCCACTGTCTCGGGAGCCTTTAGCAATTCCGCATCGCGGTCGAACGGGCAGCGGTCGACCACCCTCCTGGTCAGAGGGTTGAGGGGATTGTGCTCGAACACGACGAACAATCCGCCGGGGCGCAGAACACGGTACGCTTCCGACACGAACTTGGGCCAATGTGCCCGCGGTACGTGATGCATGACGCATATCGTGAATGCAGCGTCGAAACGTCCGGCCTCGTATGGAAGGTTGGAACCATCGTAGCTGTCGTAAGAGACGCCGGGATTCTCTGAGGCGGCCTGGGCGACACACTCGGTGGCAACGTCGACGCCCGTCAGACCGCCGACATAGGGCTGCAGGAGCCTGTGATAGTTCCCGATCCCGCACCCGATGTCGAGCAGGTGCAAGCGATCGAGCGCGCCGACATGCCGCGCGAGAAGATCGATCAGGTATTCGGCTTTTACGCGCGTGAAGAAATCGACGTCGAGGCCGGAGAAGCCGAGGGACGCATTCACCGCATCCTTGTAGCTCTGCTTGTAGCTGTCGAATTCCTCTGCGACGGAGCGCTGTTGTGGATCCATAACGCTCACCATATCTTCCAAGGAGCGGAACCCGATTGCCAAAGCTCCTCGAGCTCGCGTTTGTCGCGCAGCGTGTCCATCGGCCGCCAGAAATCCGTGTGCTTGAAGGGGATGAGCTCGCCCTCGGACGCCAGTCTCTCGAGCGGGGAGCGCTCCCAGACGGTGTCGTCCCCGTCGATGTACGAGATGACGGACGGGTCGAGCACAAAAAAGCCGCCGTTGATCCAACCCATCTCCTGGTCGGGCTTTTCGCGGAAGCGGCGCACGCCGAGCGCATCGTCAAGCTCCAGAATCCCGAAGCGGCCGGGAGACGGCACTGCCGTAACGGTAGCCTTCTTGGTGTGCGAGCGGTGGAAGTCGACGATGTCGCCAATCTTTATCCGGGCCAGGCCATCGCCATACGTCATGCAGAACGGTTCGTTCCCGAGGTGCTTGGCCACGCGCCGGAGGCGCCCCCCCGTCATGGTTTCGGTTCCGGTGTCTATGAGGGTCACTTTCCAGGCCTCGTTCGGGCTACCGTGGAAACCGACAGTGTTCGAGCCGAGATCGACAGTGATGTCATAATTCTCAGTGAAGTAATTCACGAAATAATTCTTAATCATCGTCCCCTTGTAGCCGCAGCAGATGACGAAATCGTCGAAACCAGCCGCAGCATACAGCTTCATGACGTGCCATAGGATAGGCCTCCCGCCGATCTCGACGAGCGGCTTCGGCCGGGCATCGGTCTCTTCGGCAAGCCGCGTCCCGAAGCCACCGGCGAGTATGACAACTTTCATGATGACTGCCCCATGGTCTTGCGGTTGGTGGGAACTGCCGCGCTGGTTGGGCGGGTCGGCGCCCGCGGTGTCGCACGGTAGGTATCGTTGGTGTCAGCCTGGTGATCGATCACCGCTTCAATGATCGTCAGCGGCATTTGCTTCACGTTCTTGTAGATACGGCCAATGTATTCACCGATGATGCCCATAAATATCGCATTCATGCCAATCGAGAATATGATCAGAATGTTGGTGCTCGCGATGCCCGGTGGCCATTCGTTCGGGAACAACAGGCGCGCAAGGAAGTAGTATGCCCCGCCGAGGGCTGCGAAGACAGACAGGACGAGACCACATATGGTCGCGATGCGGAGCGGAACGATCGAATGGTGGAGGATGCCATCGAGTGCCAAGCCGACGAGCCGCGCTATGTTGAACTTGCTCTTGCCGCGCTCGCGTGCAGACCGGTCGTAGACGACACCAAGCTGTCGAAATCCCATCGCGGAGATCAGCCCGCGGAGATACGGCTGCTGGTCCGTGATGTTGCATAGATGATTGAGCACGCATCTGTCGACCAACCTGAAATCTCCTGCATCATGGGGGAGTTTGTCTTCACTTAAGAAGTCGACGAGCCGGTAGAAGAGTTTGCGTAGCCCGTGGAGAAGCGGGCTTTCTTCGGGGCGGCTTCGGCGGACGCCGTAGACCACTTGGTAGCCCTCTTCCCAAAGTCGCAAAAACTCGGGCAGGATTTCTGGCGGGTCCTGAAGGTCGACGTCGATCTGGATCGCGGCGTCGCCCCGGCAATTGATGTAGTTGGCCAGGATCGAGCGCTGGAAACCGAAATTGCGGGAGAAGCGAATCACTCGAACACGGTGGTCTCGGTTCGAGAGATCGACGAGGCGGTCGAATGTCGCGTCCTCGCTGTGATTATCGGTGAAGAGGATCTCAAAGTCGTACCGGTCCCCGAGATCGTCGAGCACGGTCAATATTCGGTCGTAGAACGACTGAATATTGTCTTCCTCGTTGTAGACTGGCACGCAAATCGAAATGAGCTTGCGGGGCGTCTCGCCATCCTTCGTCATGACCATCCCTCGGACCCATTAGCGAACGTCTCCGACGACGACAGCTCTGCGAGAAATCGATCGATCCCCCCCAATAGCGTTAGGGCCGGCGTGAAGCCTGTTGCCCGGCGCAGGGCGGAGCCATCTCCCAGCAGCCAGAGATTTTCATCTGGTCGATAGGGTATCGCGCCGAAGCGAAGCAGATCGCGCGGTCGGCCCATTCGGTCCGCGAAAGTGCAAGCGATCTCACGCACCGTAACCGGAACACCCGAGCAGAGATTGAACCGGTCGCCAGTACCCCGCATCGCGGCTTCGCCCGCTGCTGTGAGCCCCGCTACGACATCGTCCACGTGAAGGAAGTCGCGCGTCTGATCTCCCGGAGAGAGATCGACCGGCTGACCCTTTCCAAGCTTGCTCGCGATCGCCGGAAAGAGGCGGTGCGGTGCCTCGCCGAATCCGAACACGCCGAAGATCCGCACCCACTGAAAGACGATACCCGCGTGCAGGGCGAGTGAGCCGCCCCAGAATCCGCCGGCGGCCTTCGAGGCGCCGTACAGTCCCTTCGTGGTGAGGGGATAGTCCTCAACGATAGAGGTGCCGTGAGCCGCCTCTCGGTATTCTGCGCTAGAGCCGGCATAGACGAGCGCCCTAGCGCCCACGCGGCGCGCCGCACGGACAATGGCGGCCGTTCCCGCGACGTTGACTGCGAACATGGTCTTAGGATCACGCTGTTCGGGCGCCACGCCGTAGGCGGCAAGGTGAAAGACGATGTCAAAGCGCTCGTCCCCGAGCGCCGCCGTTAGCGCTTCGTCGTTGAAGGTTTCGGCGATAAGCATCCGGGCTTGGGTCGAAAACCGCGAGCCATCGCGTACGAGGACAGCAACGTCCCAACCAGAAGCGACAAGATGAGCCGTCAGCGCCCGCCCAATGAAGCCGCTCGCGCCCGTGACGAGCGCCCGCCTAGTAGTCATCGGCCTCGCCTCGTGCGATACCAGGCGAGTTGCTCGGCGAGCAGCGCCGCCGGCGCTTCGCCTCGATGACGCCGACTGTACCAATCGGCCGTCAGACGGATCGTCTGTACGAAATCCAAAATAGGCGACCAAGCGAGGTTTTGGGCCGCTTTCGCGATATCGAGGCGCAGGAAGTTCGCTTCTCGTAACGGCGACGGCTCCACGAGTACAGGCACCGCCTCGCCGCCCCAGGCCATTAGCATGTCGGACACAAGGCGCTCGACTGTGACCTCGTTACCGCGGTCCGGCCCAAAATTCCAGGCTCCGCCCGCTGCAACATCCCCGTCCAGCAGATGTCGTCCAAGATGCAGATAGGCGTCTACAAGTTCGAGGACGTGCTGCCATGGCCGAATGGAGCCCGGATTCCGCAGCGTGATGGGCTTGTCAGACTCTAGCGAGCGCACGAGGTCCGGTACCAGCCGGTCCTCCGACCAATCGCCGCCGCCGATCACGTTGCCGCCACGCACGGTCGCCATGCGGATATCGCCTGCCATGGGCAGCAACGTCTGACGGTACGATGCGGCGACAAGTTCGGCGGCAGCCTTACTGGCACTGTAGGGGTCTTTGCCGCCGAGGGGGTCGATCTCGCGGTACCCCCATTCCCACTCCCTGTTTTCATAGACCTTGTCTGTCGTGACGCATACCACGGCCTGTACAGATGGGCAGGAGCGCGCGGCTTCCAGAACGTGGACCGTCCCCATGACGTTTGACCCGAAGGTTTCGATCGGATCGCGATATGACTGGCGGACGAGCGGCTGCGCGGCGAGATGGAAGACGATCTGCGGGCGGGTGTCATTCATAACCTTGCGGACGAGATCGAAGTCACGAATGTCGCCGATATGTGACTGCATACCTGCTGCAATTCGTGCCTCATCGAACAGGCTCGGACGACCGGGCTCGGGTGCGAACGAGATCCCGGCCACATCGGCACCGTCCTGTTTGAGCCAAGCAGACAACCAACTGCCTTTGAAGCCGGTATGGCCGGTGATGAAGGCACGAACGCCCTCATAGTATCGCATCCTGTAACCCCCAAGTGACGTTACCTTGCTAATCGCACGTCCGCAACCGGCATGTTGAACCGCATCCGTCCCCGCACCGACGAAGAGTGAGACGCCCTAGGAGTCCACCCCATTTTTAGTCCGGTCTTCATGCGACCTTTCAGGTTTGGTTCAGTTGGGCCGCAAAATCGCTCGGCGTCAAGTTTACAAGCGATGAATGCGGCCGGTTTTCATTATAGTCGGACCTCCAGTTGTTGATCCGCGCTCGGGCGTCATCCATTGACAGGAACCACGACGCGTTCAGACACTCCTGCCTCAGGCGGCTATTGAAGGCTTCTATGTAGGCATTATCGGTGGGTTTGCCTCGCCTTGAGAAGTCCAACTTGACCTTGTTCAGATAGGCCCAATGGTCGAGCAGTCGCCCAGCGAACTGCGGACCGTTGTCTGCTCGAATACTGCGGGGTTTTCCTCTGATCCGCACCAGTTGATCAAGTTATACCAACGGCTGGACGGGTTGACTCATTTTCGGGATTGAACGAAGCCGCTCCGCGGCATTGGAGCGTGCGGTTGGGATGAAGCCTACTGTCTGCGAGGATCGCGGTTGTTGAAGCCCGATCCATTAGACAGGAGCACCTCCGATGGCCGAGTTAAGCCCTTTGCGCCGCCGCATGATCGAGGACATGACCGTCCGCAATCTGTCGCCTGCGACGCAACGATCCTACCTTCATGCAGTGTCGAAGTTCAGCCGACATTTCGAGCGCCCGCCGGACCGGCTTGGCCTTGAGGATGTACGGTCCTTTCAGGTGCATCTTGTATCGACCGGGATCTCCTGGCCCGCGCTGAACCAAACGGTCTGCGCGCTGAGGTTTTTCTACGGAGTGACCCTCGGCCATGGCGAGATTCCGGAGCGGATCCCGTATGCCCGCGAACCGCGCAAGCTTCCCGTGGTGCTCAATGCCGACGAAGTGGTTCGTTTCCTCGAGGCGGTGCCGAGCCTGAAGACGCGCGCAGCGCTGACAACGGCCTACGCAGCGGGACTGCGCGCCTCCGAGACCGTTGGCTTGAAGGTCGGCGACATCGACAGTGGCCGGATGGTCATCCGGGTCGAGCACGGTAAGGGCGGCAAGGATCGCACAGTCATGCTGTCGGTGCAGTTGCTCGGCATTTTGCGCACCTACTGGCGTCTGGCTCGACCCGTACAGTGGCTGTTTCCCGGTCGTGACGAGAGCAAGCCGATCGACGTTCAGGTCCTTCATTCGGCCTGCCGGTCGGCTCGCGCCGCGGCCGGCATCGACAAGCGGGTGACGGTGCACACGTTGCGGCACAGCTTCGCCACCCACCTTCTGGAAAGCGGGGTCGATATTCGCATCATCCAGGTGCTGCTTGGTCATAGCAATCTGTCCAGCACGGCGCGCTACACGATGGTTTCAAATGGGCTTATCCGTCGCACGGAGAGCCCGCTCGATCGGCTGAAGCTCGAGGTCGTGCCGCCAGGCTGAGCCTGCCTCATCATGTCGGCGCGAGTGGAGGTGGCGGATATCTTCCGCCGTCATGGCCCGGCGTATCGCAAGGCCCGGGACGGCCATCTCGGGCGCGTCGAACGGCGCACCATGAGCGCGATCGAACTATGCCGGACGGCTGAGCTTGGCGGCCATGTAGAAGGCTGCCGATCCTGCGGGACGGTCCGCATCGCCTACAATTCCTGCCGCAACAGGCATTGCCCGAAGTGCCAGGGACAGGCATGCCGCGAATGGCTTGCCGCGCGCGAGGACGAACTTCTGCCGGTTCCCTATTTCCACGTCGTTTTCACGCTGCCGGCGCCAATCGCCGAGATTGCGTTGCAGAACAAGGCCGTGGTCTACGCCATTCTGTTCAAGACGGCCGCCGCCACATTGCGCTCTATCGCCGCCGACCCGAAGCATCTCGGAGCCGAGATCGGTCTCGTCGCCGTGCTGCACAGCTGGGGCCAGAACCTCAACTATCATCCGCACATTCATTGCATCGTGCCGGGCGGCGGCCCCTCGCTCGACGGGACGCGCTGGGTTGCCTGCCGTCCTGGCTTCTTCCTGCCGGTGCGGGTTCTGTCCCGCCTGTTTCGTCGGCTCTTTCTGGAAGAACTGCGGGCAACCCATGGCGCAGGCAAGCTGCGCTTCTTCCACAATCTCGACGATCTGGCGCAGCCGGCTGCCTTCCGTCGCCGTCTTGGCGAGGTGCACCGCGTCGAATGGGTCGTCTACGCCAAGCCGCCCTTCGGCGGGCCCGAGCAGGTGCTGGCCTATCTCGGTCGCTATACCCATCGCGTCGCGATCTCCAATTCCCGGCTCGTCGGCATGGCCGACGGCGACGTCGCATTCCGCTGGAAGGATTATCGCCATCGCGGCAAGACGAAGGTGATGACGCTCGACGCGCACGAGTTCATCCGGCGCTTCCTGCTGCACACCCTGCCAGACGGCTTTCACCGCATCCGCCACTACGGCTTCCTCGCAAACGGCCATCGCGCCACAAAGCTTGAACTGTGTCGCAGTCTGCTGGACGCCTCAGCAGAAAGCCGTTCGCGCACCATCGATGGCGATGCTGCCTCGTAGGCGCGACAATGTCCCTGTTGCGGTGGCCAGATGATCACGCTCAGCATCTGGCGATGCGGACAAACGCCACCGCGACCCTTCTGGAACGACAGCTCATGATCGCACCGCATGGCGCAGGATCGAAGAGTTCGCTACTGGTCGTCAACGCTGGTACGACGCCTTTCGACCGACACCAGGCCACCGAGCAGCCTCGGGCAATTACTACGGACGCAGACGGCCAAATTGATCGTAATCATCGGCGTAGGGATGTCGCTGTCAGCCCGTGTCGCGCGTTCTATGGCATTCACCAGCACGTCGTCCCAGGGCCCGAACCTCTCCCTCTTCTACAATCCCCATAGACCTGAACACCCCACGCCTTCGCTCAATCCGGCTTCAATGAGGTCCGCTCAAGCCTGTCGCTTTGCCTCGACATCGTGCCCGAGGACCTCACAGAACCCTCCAGATTCCTTTGTGCGCGGGGCCATGATTCCTTATGGGCAAAGGAGATTCGCCCATGGGTTCAGCGGTCAGATTGCGCACGGACTATTCATCAGGAGAGCTTCGCCAGCTCGCCAGGTGCTGCAAGAACAGCAACCAGAGCCGTCGGTTGTTGTCGCTTGCGGCGGTGCTTGACGGCATGAGCCGTGGCGAGGCGGCGCGTATTGGCGGCATGGATCGGCAAACATTGAGAGATTGGGTTCACCGGTTCAACGCGCAAGGGCCGGATGGCTTGAAGGACATTCATGGCGGCGGTCCGCGCTGCCGGTTGACACCGGATGAGAAGGCCGAACTGGCGCAAATCGTGGAAACCGGTCCCGACCCGGCCGTAGACGGCGTGGTGCGCTGGCGGCGGATCGATCTTCAGCGGGTAATCGCGGAGCGCTTCGGAGTCGAATATCACGAACGCCATGTCGGTACGCTTCTCAAGGAACTCGGCTTTTCGCGTATCTCGGGCCGCCCGAAACATCCCGGCCAGGACGAGCGGGTGATCGATATTTTCAAAAAAACTTCGCCAACACGCTCGCCGCCCATCTGAGCGGTATTCCAAAACGCAAGCGCATCGAGATCTGGTTCCAGGACGAGGCCCGGATTGGTCAGAAGAACGGGCAGGCCAGGCTATGGGCCAGGAAGGGCAGCCGGCCGCGCGTGCCTGCCGACCAGCGCTATGCCAGCGCCTATCTGTTTGGCGCCATCTGTCCGGCACGCGGCACGCGGCACCGGCGCAGCGCTCGCTCTGCCTTTGGCCAATACCGAAGCCATGCAGCTTCACCTCGACGAAATCAGCACACAGGTCGCTCGCGGCGCCCACGCCGTCCTCCTGCTCGACAGGGCCGGCTGGCATACCACCGGCAAGCTGAACGTGCCACGCAACATCAGCCTCATCTTCCTACCATCGCGGTCGCCCGAACTGAACCCGGTCGAAAACATCTGGCAGTATATGCGTCAGAACTGGCTTTCGAACCGCGTATTTGAAACCTACGACGATATCATCGACATCGCGTGTGAGGCGTGGCGCAAACTGCTCGCAGAACCCGAGACCATCACATCAATCGGCTTGCGACAGTGGGCTCACATCGGTCAGGGCAAATGACCGTTGGTATTAGTCGATGACCTAGTAGGCACGGAAGTTTGTCCTCGCAGCGGTCACGAGAGCTTCTCACGCAAAGCAATCGACACTGATCAAAATCCGAAACGGTTTCTCATCGAACAGCCGGTCCGCCATGAAATCCCTACTCATCGCTGCTGTGCAACGACTGTTGGGCGGCGCATTGCCTAGATATCCTTCATGCCGTCGGCCTCGGATTTACGGATCGGTACCGGCAGACACGGCGCCGTGTCGGGCTGCGTGTTCGGATCGACGGACCTTCCTCGCAACAAAGGCGATACAGACGTTTGTGGTTCACGTGCCAGCCTTCCCGCTGGAGCAGAATGTGCAGATAGCGATAGCCATACCGCACCCGGCTTTCGGCCGGTTCCCTCATTGGAACACTCCAATACCTTCGGAAAGGTGCCCAAAATTCGCAATCAGTTTGGACCAGTTTTGCTGGTCAGGACTACAATAGAGCCTTTACCTTATCGTTTTCCGGATTTATTGACACCTATACTTCCGTTGATTTGGCCGGGCCACCCGATGTGGGGCAGTTCAGAAAATTTGACACAGTGCGGCTGATTTAACTAAGAACGGTCAATTTTTCGGAGGCGTCGAAATGTATGATTTAGTAGGAAAAAAAATTTGGGTGTCCGGGCACAAGGGAATGGTTGGCTCGGCGATCATCCGCAAGCTGGCCTTCGAGGATTGCGAAGTGCTGACTTCCGATCGCTCTGTTGATCTCAGAGATCCCCGTCAAGTTAAGGACTGGATGCAGCAACATCGTCCCGATGCCGTCATTATCGCAGCGGCTCGTGTGGGTGGGATCATGGCTAATGATACACAGCCCGCTGATTTCATTTATGATAACATAATGATCGCCGCCAACCAAATCCATGCGGCCCATGAGGCTGCGGTGGAAAAGCTGCTTTTTCTGGGATCCTCGTGCGTATACCCAAAGCACGCGCCGCAGCCTATGTCCGAAGATGCCCTACTTACTGGCGCGCTGGAGCCAACAAACCAATGGTACGCGATCGCCAAGATTGCTGGAATTAAGCTCTGTCAGGCTTACCGCTTGCAGCATGGTGACGATTTCATATCCGTTATGCCTACCAACCTCTACGGACCGGGAGACAATTACGATTTGAGCACAAGTCATGTACTGCCGGCACTTGTGCGCAAAATGCATGAGGCAAAGATATCCGCCGCAGCCAAGGTGGAAATCTGGGGGTCTGGCAATCCGCTGCGTGAATTTATGCATGTGGACGATCTTGCGGATGCATGCGTGTTCCTGCTGAAGCGATACAGCGCCCCCAAACATATAAATGTCGGCTCGGGCGTCGAGACTTCGATCCGCGATCTCGCAAAGACCATCGCGCAGATAGTCGGCTTTGAGGGCAAGTTAGTTTTCGACCAGACTAAGCCTGATGGCACTCCTCGCAAACTTATGGACAGTACGTGCCTGCATGAATTGGGCTGGACGCCGTCGATAAATCTCGAGGATGGCGTCACGGGTGTTTATGAACATTTCAAATCTACTATAGTCGCCTGAGACCTCGCAGATGAATATTATACGCAAGTTGCGCAAGCGCCTCACCCGCAATCTAGCCACCGCGGACGACATATCGCGCGCGTTCCAGAAGATCCTGGGAAGGCAGCCCGCGCCGGCCGAGATCTCGCGCTGGCACAAGAAGTACTTGACGCGAAAAGCGCTTGAACGCAGGCTGTGTGCGGCAGCTGCCTTGGTGCAATCGGGTGCTGGCAAAACCTACCAAGTACAAAATCTTGCGGAATTGACCGACGAAGAATTCGTCGAATACGTCTATATAAGCATCGCTGGCCGTTTCCCGTCGCCGCCGGAGCTGCAGTCCACAGCAGCGCATTTGCGAGGGGGCGTCGTCGATCGGACAACGCTCGCGCTGACGCATCTCGCCGAAGCAGCGCGCGAAGAAACCGTCCGGCGCAACCCGCAAAAATCAACCTGGAAGCGGCTAAAGGCCTTTGGCGAGAGCCCCGAGATCCAGGTGATGGGCACATCGCAAAAGGTCTCGGCCAAGACGTGGAAGCGCCTCGTGTCGAAGGAGATTAAACCGGCCCCTCGGTCGACTCATGCCCGTTTTCCTTTGCGGCCAAGACAATCCGAAGTCGACGTGTCCGTACTGTGCAGCGTATGGCGCGGCGGCGAATTCATCGAACGCTACTTAGAGAATATCACTTCGCAAACCATCTTCGAGGATCGCTGCGAGTTGATCGTGATCGATGCCGCCTCGCCCGAGGGCGAGGGCGAGGTAATCGAACGCTACAAGGCCCGGTTCGGCGACCGCATCGTCTATCACCGCATGCCCTACCGGGCGGGCATCTACGCCGCTTGGAATTATGGGGTCGGGCTGGCGCGCGGGCGATACCTGACCAATGCCAATCTCGACGACCTGCGCCGTGTCGACTCCCTCGAGCGTCAGGCATCGACCCTTGATGCGTTGTCCTTCGTGGATGTGGTCTATGACGATCACCTCTATTTCTGCGACCCCGAGGCCGACTACGACGTGATCGAACGAGTCGGCGTCGCGAGCGAGCTGCCGCTCGTCACGCGAAACAACATGTTCTACTCGAACCCACCACACAACGGGCCGATGTGGCGTGCCAACCTGCATGATAGGGTCGGATACTTTGACGAAACTTATCGGTCCGCCGGGGATTGCGACTTTTGGATTCGTGCCCTGATCGACGGGGCGGCGTTCTACAAGCTGAACGAACCCACGGTGGCCTATTACTTCAACCCCACAGGACTTTCGACGGCGGAGGGCGGCCCTGGGGCCATGGAACATCGGCACGTGCTGCGCCGGCACGGCCCCCGGCTGATCCCCGAAGCAGCAAGAGAAGATAGTGCGGCATTCCTGAAGCGGCTCGAGCTTTCCGAATGGCCGACTGAGAACGGAGCGCCCGTATCCCGCTACAAGGCGGTGCAGATCAAGATGCGCGAATTGGCCAGGCGACATGCACCGGAGCGGAGTGGACGATGACCGGACAGACCAAGCTGCTGGTGGACGGAGTGTTCTTTCAGCGCGCGTCGACCGGCATTGCCCGCGTTTGGCGGTCGATCCTGCCGCAGATGGCGAAGCGCGTCGACATCCGCATCCTCGACCGCGGCAATACACCTCCCTTGGAGGGGGTCGAGGCGGTCCCCTTTCCATCCTACCTGACGAAGATGATTGGGCCCACCGCGGCGGAATCGATCCTGATCGAGCAGCTGTGCCGCGACTGGGGCGCGCATGTCTTCGCCTCCACCTACTACACCAGCGCGCTGTCCACCCCCGGGCTGCAGATGGTCTACGATATGATCCCCGAAGTCATGAACATGGATATGTCCCATCGCGACTGGCAGGACAAGGAAATCGCGCTGCTTTGGGCGCGCGCGCATGTTTGCATCTCACACAACACCCAGGCCGATCTGCTCCGGCTCTATCCAGAGATCGACCCCATAAGGACCACGGTGGCGCATTGTGGAATTGACCCAGGCGTCTTTTTCCCCCGCCCCGCAAAAGAGATTGCGGCCTTCCGGGCGTCGCACGGCCTCAATGGGCCATACCTGATGATGGTCGGGTCGCGTATACAGTATCAAGGCTACAAGAACGGCGCGCATTTCTTCGAAGCTCTGGCAGACATGCGGTGGCGGAACGACCTGACGCTGCTGTTTGCGGGGGGCGAGCCCGACCTGCCCGAGGTGACGATGGGCGGCCGCCGGATCCCGGTGAAACGCCTTTCGCTCAGCGACGACGATCTTGCACGCGCCTATTCCGGGGCCGAGGCGCTGATCTACCCGTCGCTCTACGAGGGCTTCGGCATGCCGCCGGCCGAGGCGATGGCTTGCGGGTGTCCTGTTATCACCACTGATCACGGCTCGCTGGCAGAAGTGGTGGGCAATGCGGGTATCAAAGTCAGCGGGCACGATCTCGAAGAAATGAGAAAGGCACTAGACGCCGTGCGCGATCCTGTGATGCGCGCGCGCCTGATCGAAGCCGGCCAGGAACGTTCCAAAATGTTCCGGTGGGATCGGATGGCCGAGCATGTAGGCGATGAAGTGATCAAGCTGGCGCAAGATTCTGCCGATGGCCGCTTTAACAAGTTCCTTGGAGAATGGGCTAAACTGCGTCGCCTTCAGGCAGATACGGATTACTAATGACCGAAACGAATGAGACAGACTTCGTCCCCGACGATTTCTATCGTGCCTTTGAGGAACGATTTCGCGGTTCACAGGAACTAATTTCTGAACGGTTGAAAGCTTATGTGCCTTTCTTACGTGCATTGCGTGCTCAAGCAGATTCCCCGCGAGGACTGGATTTAGGATGCGGACGTGGCGAGTGGCTACAACTGCTTGAGAGTGAGGGCTTCGAAGCCTGCGGCGTAGATCTGAATGACGGCATGTTGCAATCGGCACGCGAAAATGGCCTTAGAGTTGAGAATATGGACGCAATCGCCGCGCTGGTCGAAACGGGAGACGGATCGCTCGACGTGGTATCGGGCTTTCATATCATGGAGCATCTTTCGTTTCCGAAGCGGCTGGCGCTGATCCGAGAGGCGTGTAGGACCCTTCGCCCCGGCGGCCTGCTGATCCTTGAAACACCGAACCCGGAAAACATTCACGTTGGCACATGCAGCTTTCACCTCGACCCAACGCACATCGCGCCGATTCCACCGATGCTTATGCCGTTTCTGGCTGAGTATGCGGGCTTTGCCCAGAGTGTGATCCTGCGGCTGAACACTCCACCACCAGGGGGTGAACCGACTCTGCTCGATGTCTACACCAAAGTAGCTGGTGATTACGCCCTTGTGGCGCGAATCGGGGGCGCTGAGAACTCGCAGATGGATCAGGCGTTTAACACGAATGTTGGTCTCGACATTTTTAGCGCTCTAGCACGCTACGACGCGCTGTTGCGGGAGCAGATTACGAGGGAAGTGGCGGTGTTGAATAGTCAGCTAAAGTCCCTGAGTGAGGAGATGGAGCGCATGAAGCCGCGCTCGCTGTGGCAAAAGCTGTTCTTTTGGCGCTCGGGCCGTTCCTAAAACTTTGTTAGGCGGCTGGAGTTCCACAACAATGAATAGCCCCGAGTTTTCTAGACACCCTCGGTCTGGGACTGTCAGGAATTTCGTGTGCGGATGGGCATAATGGGCAAGAAGGAGACCCACTATGTCACGACGCAAAGAAACCCTCGATACCTAACGATCTTCTCGACCAGTTGCTGGCCGGCACTGACGCGGCGGCGGCTCTTAGCCAGGGCGGCTTGCTTGATTCTCTGAAGAAGGCTTTTGCGGAGCGGGCGCTCAACGCGGAGATGGATCATCATCTCGGGCGAGAGGAGCAAGGCTGTTGATTTTCACCGAGAACTGAGCCGGGTCCCCTTCGCGGGCAGCCGAATGTTGCAGGGGCTGTCGTCGCCCGACGATTGCGAGAACTTCTTCTTCCACGCATACAGGGAATGCTGGCTGACGCCCAGCCGCTGGGAAACCTCCGCAACCGGATAGCCCCGCTCGGTGATCTGTGCCACCGCGTCCCGCTTGAACTCTTCACTGAAACTGACTTTGCCCATCATGGCCTCCTTGCCTCAAAATTAGGGAAGAAGGCGTCTACGAATCTAGGGGCTATTCATTCATCTGGACGCCTCGAAAAACCTCCCCATTTGACATGATTTCTGATTCACTGACCGCATTGATTTATGCGGAGGATAGGCGATGCGTGGTCAGGCCGGTTTCTGGGATGTCGATGAGCGAAATGCGTTAT
>JBATLL010000074.1:0-1559 GCA_049289295.1 Rhizobiaceae bacterium | reverse complement strand
TGCCTGCACAGTTCACCGCCCTCTATCGCCTGTCCACCAACGGCGCGCGCTGTGGCGCAAGGCGTCGCCTTTGCAGCTACGGACGAACTTGGATACGAAAAGCGGCTGACGCTGCCGGCGTACAGTGATGCCATCGATCTGGCGCTCAACCTGGTTTGTCCAATTCATCTGAAACAAGGTAAGTATGTGCGGCCAGGCATCTTCAAGCTCTCTGCCGGTGATCTGCACGGCTACGGCGGCGCGCAGACGCGCTTCCGGGTGTGCGCGTTTCAGGCCGAGGGCGCCATAGACGGCGCACCGGTGGATTGGCACGACGTGGCCAGCTTGTACCGGCAGTGGGTGCACACGCGCACGCACTCGATCTGGCGCAAGGTGAACACGACCCGCGCCAAGACTGCGCCGGTGGACAAGATGGCCCCCTATACTGTGGCCGTGAACTACGCGCTGGACGGCCCGGTGGATCCAAACGCCAATGCCGAGCTGGCCGGCTGGATGGAACAGCATCCGCTGGTGGCAGGCGATCCCGATGTGCCGGGCAACGTCAACGAACCACTGCCGACGCTGATTCGACGCGTGCGCAGCGTTTTTGGGCCGGCAACCGGCGCCAACGCGGTCGCGCTGGAGGCACAGGTGTGGGGCTTCGAATTGGGCGGCTTCTACCGCTACCTGGGAGGTTTGCCGCCCATCAGTGACCTGGCGACGGCGGAAGTGATTGTGCAGCCAGGCCCCAAACGAGTCGCTTCGATTGCCGCTGAACCGCCCCAGCAAGATTTCCATCCGGATACGGCCCAGACTTATTACCCGTATTGGTTGATGGGCAACATGCCGTCAGATCCGCCGTCGCCACTCTATTTTTCGGCGCTGGGCAACACCTGGTCTGCAAGGAGGAAGCGCGCCCGCAAGCCGAAGGCCTTGACTCACGTGCTCGGACTCGGCGCCCGGTTTGATGCTGCCGGCCCGGTCGATACCGAGCGGGGACAAGAAGATGTCGGGGCCAATCTCCCTGGCGTCCCACAAAATTCAGGGGGCTATTACCCATATTGGCCGGCCGAATGCTATCCCCTCAATAGTTTGAGCGGGCGCAGCACGCCGCAAATCACAGGAACCTACTACCCGTATTGGCCAGCCGAGGAGAGCCGCCCAAGCCTACCTGGACAAGAGTGGACCAGGGTCCCAGGCGGTTATATTCCGTACTGGCCGGGTGAGTTGGGCCAGGGAGGCCCAATTGTACAAAGCTGGAATACGCTCCCAGGCGGCTATATCCCGTACTGGCTAGTGGCAGTAGAGGGCGGCAGCACAAGCGCGGCCGCTGTCGAGCCATTTCTTGTCTTCGACTTTGCCGGCAGCCAGAGCCGGCTGACGGCGGCGCTGGACAGCCTGTGGGTACAGGACATCACGCCGATTATCACGACCGATCCGCTCTATCCCAATTTCGACCGGTTCCGGTTCCGCGGCCACCGCATCCAGGGCGCGGACGGCAGATGGCAAGACGCCATCCCGTATGACTTTCCGCCCGCGCTGCGCGCTTTTCTCCGTGGGCGCGTGGATACAGCGTCCAC
>JBATLL010000073.1:0-2813 GCA_049289295.1 Rhizobiaceae bacterium | reverse complement strand
ACCAAAGCTTTGACCGAGACCCGCGTCCCAAGGCGCATCTGAGCCTGAGCATGATTCAGCACGTCCTGCTCGGCTTCGGTCAGACCGCTGCCTTCGCCGCCAAAAAGCCCGCCATCAACGCGTCCGGCTCGTCCAAGATCTGCTTCGGTGTAAGTGGCGCCGCGCAGGACAGGCAGGCTGGTATAGACCTTATCCACCAAGACCTGGAAACCTTTGACCAGCCGTTCCTGCGGATCTTCGCCGCCGATCTCCAGCTCGGCACCGCGCACGAAAAGGCGAGCATCCGCGATCAGGCCGCGCAGCCGCTGCACCAGTTCCTTTTCACGCCGTGTATTCTGGTCACGCTTTTCCGCAATGATACGATCACGACCGGGTTGGGCATCCCCGCTGGTGACCTGACGCGCAAATTTCACGGTCTGGAGCCAGAGGACGAGATCGCGCGTGAAGCGCACATCACGTCCCAGCAGGACAACCATCTCATCGCTTGCCATGCTGTTCGAGCGAACCACATCCGGCGCGTCGGAATCGTCGCTGAAGGGTGAGATGATGTTCACCGACAGCTCATGCTCCCGGTTCAGGCTGTGCCCGTCGAGCTTGCGGGTAAAAGCATAGTCCACACCCGTGCCAGCATGCTTGATCTTGCTGTGACGGAGGATCGCTCCAAACGCCAGTTCATCGAGCTGCCGTTCTATCTCGGCGGGATCGACGGCAATCGCCTTGATCTCGGCCTCGACGTCCTTTTCTTCATTGGTGAGGAATTCATAGACCTCGCCGTTGCGCTGGATCAGCGTCTGACGCTCCAGAAGCGACAGAGCCTCCTCGATATTGCGCCGCTGCTCGGTCTGGTCCGCCTCGAACCGGGACAACAGGAGGATCGATATGTTGCGGGCAGTCGGTTTGAATTCCTTGACGTATTTGACAAGGAACAACACCTTCAGCACCCGCACGGCAAAATCATCGCCAAGGTTCTTTTCAGCCAGTTGAATTGACTGCTGAACCGATGATTTCAGGGCGGTACGGATCCCCTCAAACATCAGGTCAAAGGTCGCCAGCCCCCCAACCGGCGTGTCGGCCAGCTTTTTGGCCACCTCCTGAAACACCCCCAGCATAGAGCGTTCGCCGACCGAGCTGTGCTTGCCCTCAAACGCGTTATGCTGCGAGAGGCCCATGATCGCGCGCTGGAACAGGTCATACTGGTAGTTCGGGAACGGGTAGCTCGCGACGAACTGGTCTTTTCCGGAGAAGTTCCTGAACTTGAAGGAATTATCTCCAAAATCGAACAGGGTGCGCAGGTTGTTCTCCTCAGCATCGTAAAGATTGCCAAGGGTGATCTGACCAGCCTCGGTCTTAGCCAGAAGGCGGCGCTGGATGACTTCGGCCACATCCTGGGAATTCAGAGGCATCCGGTTGGCGAAGCGTGCCTGAATTTTCGAAAAGTCATTTTCTTGCTGTGCCGTTAGATCCCCGATAACCGAACCCATGTCCTGCTGGGCAGTGACAACAATCCAGGCCTGCCCCTTGCACTTAGTGTTCAGGCTTTCGGCAATGGTTTGCAGGTTCGTCATGAGCTTGACGTTGTCAGCGATATACTGCCCCACCTCATCGACGAAGAAATTCAGCCGGAACTTCGGTCCCTGCGCATCGATCCATGACTTCACCATATTGGCAAAATCTTCGATCGAGACCTTCGTATCCTTGCGATACTGACCAAGAATATCCTTGACCTCATCGCCCGTGACCTCGGCAAAGGCGGCGGCAATGTGCTTGCCTTCCATCAGAGCCTGTTCGCGCCCGCGCTCCCAAGGCTTTCCGGAAAACTGCGCAAAGGCCGCTTTGAAGGCATCGAGCTTGCCGCGGCTGTCGAGATCACGCTCGAACTGCGCGATATGCGGGAGCTTGCCGTAATAGCCGCACATCTCGTCAAAGACCTTCTGGAAGACGGCCAGAAGTGCATCGACATCCGTCTTCGAGATCACATCCGCCTTCTGGTCTATATTGAACAAGACCGACCGGGACGGGATCGACACTGCCTTGCGCAAGGCCCCCGCCAGCATCGGGTTGCCCGCGAGCTTGCGCTCAAATATCTCGATGGCGTGCTCCCCCTCGACCTCGTCGTTCTCCAGCAGAAGAGCGAGCATCTTCAGCAGGTGAGACTTACCTGATCCGAAGAAGCCCGAAATCCACACGCCGTTCGCGGTATCGTAATTGTTGTAGGCGTCGAGGAATTGCTCCAGTCGGGCGCCGATCTCGTTGGTGATGACATATTCATCGAGCTCGGTCAGGAGGCTGGCCTTGTCGTCAGCCTTGATCACCCCATCGATCGAACGGTCGACCGGCTTGGCAAAGATATCACGCAGAAAAGTAGCCATCGGTCAGACCTCGTAATTCATGATATTGAACGCACGGTAGTATTTGTCGTCATGGAGTACGCCGAACAATTCCAGCGATGCTCCTGTCGCCAGCGCGTGCGTGTATTTTCCCGGAAAGAACATGACCGTCGGGCGATCTTTCGCGGTGCTTTGCAGGTTGTTGAGTACGTTGTGCGACCGCAGGTAGGGGTAAACCTCGCCTACGCCTGACAGGAAGATCACCTCGTGCGGGACCTCTTCGATGCGCCGCGCAATCTCTGGAATAAGGTGCGCCTGCGGGTCCAGAACCCCCTGCAACAGTTCCTTGAGCTCCGCCTTTTCCGTTTCGGCTTCAACCTCAAGGATCTGCTCGAAGATACCCCGGTCTTCGAGGATCCTGATCGAAAGGTCATAGAGATCGATATCAAGTACGCGCACACCGGCGTGGCTCAGCCGGGCGATCAG
>JBATLL010000072.1:0-2009 GCA_049289295.1 Rhizobiaceae bacterium | reverse complement strand
CGCCATAGATGACGAGCATCATGATCGGGAACGCGATCATTAATGGGTAGATTCGCATAACGCGGCGAATAAAGAAGTTCCGGACATTAATACTGCCTGTCAGCGCGTACTCGCGGTCCAGCATGCTGAAAAACAGGTAGGACGAAAGAACAAAAAAAAGGTCGACCCCTGCCCAGCCGTAGGCTCTTGCTGTGGTCGCGTATAGGGATGCATGGCCGGGTAGGTGATGTAAGAAAACAGCGAAAAAGGCAATAAGCCGAACGACATCTAGCTCTGGCAGATAGCCGCTGGTTCTACGAACACGCTGATTGGGCTGCGATAGCTTCATGCGACGATCCAGCATTCGGGGCGTCCGCGAGTCTGCACATATCGCGACGAATTCCAAGCTAACGCCACGGCGGCGGTCGATTTCGCTTATGTTCGACGGACCAGACCGGCAGCGCCGCGAGAAGAGGCGGGTATAGATATGCCACGGCGGGCTTCGCGATCGCGCTTCGCCACAGTTGCGCCTCTCACGTTTGCGAAAGAAGGTGGATACCTGATGTGGATCGTGGCAACGCTACGAGACAGATGCGATTCGACGATATGCGGGTATCGAGAGAGAGAGAGAGAGAGACGGATGAAGACGATCACTGCGACGAAAATGATGGCCGCGCTTACGATTCTTTCGATGGCATTTCCGGTATCCGGATTGGCCGCTGATGGCGCTTGGACTGCCAATCACGCGTGTAACATCGCCTCTCCTGAACGTGGCGACGCCCCGCGTGTGACGCTGTCCTTCGCCGACCGGGGTGATATCGGCGGCGAGATGGTTAATGCAACGCGTTTCCGCCTGTTCAACATCCCTAAACTCTCCGAAGGTGAGAGAACAGTATTTTCGGATATTGTCGCAGAGGTTCCCGGCTTTGCCCGCTGGACTGACCTCAAAGGTGAAGGCAAACTGGAAGGAACTGATTACGCCCTCTACATCTCCCTGCCCAACATCGCACAGGTAGTCGCGCCTTTAGAGAGTGGGCGCGTGTTAAAAGTTACCGTCCAGACCAAGGGCGGCTCACAGGCCTTTGAGATCGACCTGACCGGATCGGCTAAGGCCATTGCTTCGTTCCGCGCCTGCGCTACATGACCTCACTCGATAGATGCGGCGGATCTGCTGCGTCGCTTTGAGATGATTTTGCGAGCAATACGGCGGGCGTATTTCCGGGACGGCGTCAACCAATTCGTAGAACCAGCCGGCCGAGCGACCACCCATTCGGTGTTGGTCGCCGGTCCATTCGGGAGGGATCGGCTATGATCCGCGTGAATTGCTCGACAGCCTCGAGGTCGAGAAGTAAGCGCAAACATCGATCGGTTTGAGGTGATCGCCAATAATCCTCATTGACGGAGCGCCAGCCTCAAAGGGCTGCCTGGAATCACATCCCTGGCTGCGCCTCAGTGCAAAACGGGTCGGTCCTAGTCTGGACGCTGAGCGGGCCTTCAAGCGGCGGAGTCATAGACCGTCTGACAACGGAGCAGGAACCGCCGCGGCGGTTCCGACAGCTTGCGGTCGCGCGTATGGATCAGCGCTCCGACCTCGCGGAACACATCGACACCGAATTTGTAGAAGGGCTTCGATGGATGCCGGATCGCGTCCCATCCCTGTTGATCTTTGGGCGAGGAAAGCGGGTGAACGCACGGATCATCGCTGTCGACGATCCGCGTCCTGTAGAAGAGCACGTAGCGCCTGATCTTCCGGCGATGCAATAAATCATCGAGAACGACCCGGAAATCGGATGTCCGCATATGGTTCTTGTGGCCGTGCCAGTCGGCCCAGTAGAGCTTGAGGCCCAACGCCTTGAGGTATTGGTCGGAGTCGAAAAACGGCTGGCGGATGAAGACGAATTCGTTCGAGACGGCGACCGCGGCGCGAATGGCTTTCGCCGCGACATCGACGTTGGGCAGATGTTCCAGAAAATGCGCCATGACGGCGAAGCGCACGGTTCCCAGTCGTTTGGGATCGAGCGACGTCGCGT
>JBATLL010000071.1:0-51362 GCA_049289295.1 Rhizobiaceae bacterium | reverse complement strand
AATGCGCTGATCACGAAATACACCGCCAACTGATCCGGCATCAGCTATGAAAAAGGCGGGGCCATGGCCCCGCCTTTTTCATAGCTGATGCCGGATCAGTTGGCGGTGTATTTCGTGATCAGCGCATTTGCCCGGTCGAGAAGGTCCTGGCCATCAATGCCCTTTTCCTTCATTTCACCAAGCCAGCCGTCCACGACAGGTTTGGCCGCTGTTTTCCAGCGTGCCAGTTCATCACCGGAAATCTCGACAATCTTGTTGCCGCGATCAACCGCAATCTGGCGGCTTGGCGCGTCATAGTCCTGCATGGTCTTGCCCGCAAAGGCGGAGAAGGCAGCACCGGAATTGTCGTCGAGCCACTTCTTCTGCTCATCGCTCAGGCTGTCATACTTCTGCTTGTTCATCGCCAGAACGAACGTGACGGTGTAAAGCGCCTTGTCGCCTGTGAACTCCGCATGGGTATTGGTCAGTTCAGCCACCTTCAGGGCACCCGTCACTTCCCACGGAATGACCGTTCCGTCGATGACACCCTTGGAAAGGGCTTCCGGAATTCCAGGAACCGGCAGACCGATTGGCTCCGCACCCATTTCCTTCAGCAGGGCATTGGTCATTCTGGACGGTCCGCGAAGCTTCTTGCCCTTCATGTCTTCGAGTTTCTGCACGCCATCACCTTTGGCATGGATGACGCCAGGACCATGAACCCAGGCTCCAAGAATCTTGAAGTCCTTGAAGTCCTGGTCCTTCATGTCGCTTTCGAAGAGGTCCCAATATGCCTTGGAAGTGGCCTCGGCATTGCTCATCATGAATGGCAGTTCGAAGACTTCCGTGCGCGGGAAACGCCCTGGCGAATAGCCAACCACGGTCCAGGCGATATCGACAACGCCATCCTTGACCTGGTCGATCAGTTCTGGCGGCTTGCCACCCAGTGCCATTGCCGAGAACATTTCGATCTGCATCTTCCCGCCAGACGCATCCATGACGGATTTCATCCAGGGTTCGAGCACATGTTTGGGCACGTTCGCTCCTGCGGGCAGGAACTGATGCAGCTTCAGCGATACTTCCTGAGCCTGCGCGCCAACAGCGGAAAGGCCTGGCGCAGCCAGCGCGAAACCGGCGGTGATCACACCGGCAAGGAATGTTCTTTTCTTCATGGTTTCTCCTCCTAGCGGACTATCGATTGCCTCGCTGGAGGAAAACTAGAATGCCTGTACCGGCAAAGCCAGCATTTTGTAGCAAGTGAGACCAATGACTAATCGAGGCGTCAACCCCGCCCGTCCAGCCGACGGGCCTTGCGCAATTGTGGAAACAGGTAGGCCCAGATGACCGCAACCCCGACAGTGCCGACCCCTCCGAAAATCACCGCAGGCACGGTGCCTATCAGTGCCGCCATCGTTCCCGCCCTGAATTCACCCAACTCGTTCGATGCACCGACGAACACCATGTTGACGGCGTTCACCCGTCCCCTGAGACGATCCGGCGTCCAGATCTGTATGAGTGTTTCGCGCACATAGACGCTGACCATGTCAGCGCCGCCCGCCAGTGCCAATGCCACTATCGACAGCCACGGCAGGGTGGACGCCCCGAACACCATGGTGAACAGGCCAAAGAGGCCCACGAACACGAACATGATCAGGCCGGCATGGTCCTTGATGGGCGCACCTGATAGCAGCAGCGCGACACTCACTGCGCCAATACCGGGTGCAGAACGCAGCATTCCAAGACCAACCGGCCCAAGGTCGAGAATATCGCGCGCATAGACTGGAAGGAGCGCCACGGCCCCTCCCAGAAGAACTGCAAACAGGTCGAGCGAGATCGCGCCGAACACGACCTTCTCATTGTATATATAGCGAAACCCGGCAAACAGCGTCTGGAGACTGGGCCGCTCGGTCTCCGAATGCTGCGGTGGTTTGGGTATCGCGAGGCTCAGGCCACTGGCGACCAGCATGAGAACCCCCGCTATGCTGTAGGCAGCTTGCGCAGAAAGCCCGTAAAGCAGTCCGCCAATCGCGGGGCCGGCAATCGCTGCGACCTGCCATGCGGAGGAGTTCCACGCCACTGCATTCGCGAATTCACTTGTCGGGACGACATTTGCCAGAAGCGCGGACGAGGCCGGCGCAAAGAAGGCCCGCGCGATACCGAAGACGAAAAGCAGGAAGAAAACCGGAACCGGCGAGGTCAGCCCTTTCATCGTCAGGATTAGCAGGCTCAGCGCACAACCGGCTTCCATCAGCGCCGAAATGCTCATGATCATGCGTCGACCGAATCGGTCGGCCACCGATCCCGTTACCAGCACGAGCAGCAGGGATGGCGCAAACTGGATCAGGCCAACCAGGCCGAGATCGAACGGATCCCGGGTCAGGTCATAGATCTGCCATCCCACCGAAACAGAGACGATCTGCACCGACAGCGTGGCAAAGAAGCGGGCAAGCCAATAACGCTGGAACGATGAGTGCCTGAACGCAGCAAAGCGATCAGAATGCTCGACTTCTTCGGGTTCGCCTTGGGCAGGACTTGTCATTGGGCGCTTTCAACGGTGCAGGGATTCATCGTCTGCGGAAACCGCCCTGAGCAATACACGATCGCAGGATCAGTTCAATTGCCCCGATTGCCTTGCCCGACGCGGTATTTCGGAAATCAGAATTTGCCGATCACGTTCACGAACACGCCTTCATCATCCAGCACCAAGTTCGTGAGATCATCGCTGAATCGGCCGAAATTGTAACCGACACCGATCTTCATACTGTCGCCAATGTGGCGATAGACACCGGCAAGCATGCCGTAATTGATCTGGTCGGCCTCCGAAAGCCACAAGGCCCGGCCTTCGACCATGATGTCCCACTGCTTGACCACGTGGAAATCCGCGCGGGCGATGGCAAGCTGCGCCGTGCTGGTTTCGAAGTCTCCCGAGCCACGAACCCATTCAACCTGGCCGGCGCGAATTCCGTACTTGGCACCGATGGAAAGCCTGTCGGTCAGATCGTAGATGAAGTCAGCCGACAGCACATGGCTCTTCTGGCGCGGGCCGTTGAGCTGGTTGTCGGAATTGACCTGTTGCGCACCCGGCAAGTCATAGAGATAGCTGTACTTGAACAGGGCGTTGAGCCGGTCTTCTTCCGCTGGCCTGTATGCAAAGCCAATGCTGCTCTCCACATAATCGCCATTCAGGATCGTATCCTGCTGGGATTGGGAGAAAGCGCCATCGATACGTGCCAGGAAACGCCAGTCCCGATCAAAATCGATGCCGGTGCTGCCGCGTAGAAGATAGGTGTTACGATCCCGCGTCGTACCTGTCTCGCCGTCTTCAAATCGCGCTTCAAGACGAAGCGACGCGTTCAGGCCTTCGTCCTTGTATGCAGCGCCCGCAGACACTGCCACCCGGTCAAAATCACCAGAGGCAGAATCACGGATTTCGCCAGCCTCGACACCAGCGGTCAGTTTCCATGCAGGTTCCGGCGTATAGCTCACCCCGTAGGTATGGGTCATCGAACGGCTACGCCCGGTCAGGTCGTAATTTTCTTCCGAATAGACGGAGATCGTGTCGCTCAGCTTGCGTGTCGAGCCGAACACGATCGAGCCATAATCATCAATGAACGGATTGTAGGATGCCATGCCGCCAGCGGTCGTATCAGGCGTCATCTCATAGCCGATATGGTAACGATCCGACGCTGTTGGCGCATATTCGATGCCCCCGCGCAGACCAAGGCCACTGGTGCCATATGAAGTTTCCAGCGTTGCAGTAAGCTTGTCGGTGAACTGCTTCTCAGCACCAATACCGATGCGATCATTTCGCTCGCGGCCGTCATCACGCGCCACTGTTACCTGTCCGCTGATCCAGGTCTTCAGTGTCGGATCGACCTGGCGCTCGATACGCATGCCCGTATCGATCCGCTTGCCATTTCCGTCACCTGCAAGATCACCATCCACATCGGACTGGCGCACTGCTGTTGTCACGGTCCAGGTTTCGTTGACCCGACGGCGCGCTTCTGCGAAGCCTTCCTGCCGCGAAGCGCCATTTTCGCGTGTCACTGAATCAAATCCAAGGCGCAGGCGTCCCAAATCGTCATCGCCGAAATCGGCAAAGGCTCCCCACAGTCTTTCTGCGAGAATGGAGTTTCGCCCAGGCGCGGAAAATCCCGATTCCCGGTCCTCTACATAACCACCGATCGTTCCCCGCAAGGCACCATTGCTGACCTCGCCAAGATCAATTGCCGCGCGCGCGCGCCAGGCATCGGCAACACCGTTTGAAGCAGGAAACGCACCGCTCGTGTCGAAGACGAAGCCGCCATCGGTCGATTTGACCGCGCCAAATCCGGGGCCATCGCTGCGCGCCCATTCGAACTCGAAATAGGTCTTCTCACTATGGCGAAGAACCAGGTCCGCCCCCAGCAGAACCTGGTCTGCAGGTCCGGTTTCCTCATTGATGCCGGTTACCCCGACGCGGACATGATCGCCAATCCAGGCATAAGCCCGTCCGCCGTAGCTGTATCCGTCAATCTGTCCGCTGGCGGGCGTATACTCGTAGGTGACGACCAGATGGTTTTCATTGCCGCCTAGCGTGGAAGACTGGATCGCACCACCATTGGCAGAGTGCGAAGGAAGTGCCTGCGCCAGCAGGACGATGCCTTGCACATGATCGAACGAATAATCCGTATCGGGGCGAAGCAGCGTGCGGTTCACGACCACACCGGTGATCGCGTCCCGCTCCTCGACATAAACCTGTTCCGAACCGATGGAGATATCCTGGCGACGCAGGAAATAGACTGACCCACCAGTGCCCAGAAAATCGTCACGCTGAGGCAATGTTCCAGGCTGTGCACCAAATGCCGTCAGCCCCGCTGCCGGTTCACCCGAACTGGTAGTCGCATTGCTGCGCAGTTGAGCGCTCGCTCCATAAAGGGTGCGATCAAATCGCACCAGCTCTGTGCCATTCAGCGAAGTGCGGAAATTACCCCACATGACGTGACTGTTGCCATCGTCCACGCGCACATAGAATTTCCCGGAAGTCGGCGCGTCCTCAATCGTGGTGGAATCGTCGCCATAGACTGCGTAATAATCATCGGGATCAAGACGGCGCAGAAGCTGGCGCGGATCCTTGGCGTCCATGTTGGAAAAGATCTCGTCGAGATCTTCCTCGCGCGTATCGAGCGCGGCCGTCACGAGATAGCGCCCCTGAACCTTGCCCTTCAGGTAAAAGGCGAGACGACCCTTCTTGTAGACCGGGTCATATTCGCCGGGCGCAGCCGGCGTCAGTGCCTTGCTGTCTTTTCCAAAGCGCTTGCCGACCGTGATGTCGGCCAGACCCACGTAGAAGAATTCACTGCGAGGGATCGACACATCCCGCTCGATCTCCAGTACATCACCGCCCTGCCCTGCATGGACCTGAACCTGCACGGCATGATCGCCCGATGGCATGATCGTGCTTGTCACAAAACGCCCGTTCCCATCCACCGGCACATTGCGGCCATTGACACTGACCGAGCCGTCGGTGGGGACCCTGTCGCCATAGACCGTGATCATTCCGCCGTTCACGACGATGTTGGAAATTGCAGTCCGGTCCTCGCTTTCACCCGGCGGCGCGCCACGAGCCGATCCGGGCTTGGCAGCATTGAATCCACCCAGGACAAGGGACAGCGGATGCGTCTCGTCATGGCGTCCATTGGCGTCATAGACGCGAAGGACATAGTTCAGCGCTTCATCCGGTTTGAAAAGCTCGGGCTCGGGCTGCCATTCGGCATTACCGTCAGGATCTATCGCAATCACGGCCACGGGCCTGCGAGGACCACCCACGCCAGGATCAGCCTGCGTAATCCTGATTTCCGCCCTTTCGATCCAGTATCCATAATTCCAGCTGGCCTTGAAGCGCACCGGTTGATCAGGGTGACGCAGTTCCGGGTCGGTTGATACGTTGAGTTGGCGCTGGAGATCGAGTCCGTCAAACTTGACCTTGATGTCGACATTGGAAAGGTCCACACCGGCCCCTGGCGGCAATGGACCGTTGAAGACATCCTCGCCAATCGTGATGGAAACTCCGGCCTGTGGAGCACCTGTCAGGCCGCCTCCGCCTTCCGCAGCCTTTTCGGCATTGAGAAGCTGTTCAAGCTGTGACGAGCAGGCCTTGTCACTGGCGCAAGTGGCCCTGGAGTCCTTTGCCCCGGCAAGCACAAAAAGCCCGCCCAGAACCATCGTTCCAAGCAGGACAACGCATCGCTGAGGGGAGTACCCTTTTTTCACCCCCGGACGGTCATGCGTAAACATGCCGTTAATCTCGTTCCTTTCGGTTGTTTTATGGTTAACGTTTTGTACGATTGACGCTTTTTCTCTACCGGACCCCTGCAGTTTCAATTGTCAGATCGTAGCTTCGTCTCCTTGCCTTCCACGCGCCGTCAATCAGCTGGCGAGTTGCACGAAGTCGGTCGCCCGACAGCGTGCTCTGGTCGCCGGTAAGGAATATTTGAAGCACTGAAACTTCCTGATCCAGAACGTTAAGCAACCCGGCGATCGAATTGAGTGCGGCAGGCCTCAGGGACACGCTGCCCGGCTCGAACGAGGCCTCCGTGAGATCGAGGCGGACAATGCGTGCCTGCGCCGCGCCGAAATTCAGCTTGGACAGCTTGCCCCTGGTCAGTCGGATGACCCGCGGATTTTCGGTCGTGATGCGATAGCCATCGGGCAGCGTGCGCTCGTCGAGCTTCATTTCGAAGTTGGAGCCGATGTCCTCATCCGGGATCATTGCGCAGGTGACATGGAACCTGCCCTCGGCATCACTGGTGATCAGCAGCCCGCGAACAGTTGCGATCCTGACCCCCGGAATACCGGTTTCCTCATCCTGCAGATAGCCATCGCGGTTCTTGTCATCAAAGACCTTGCCGATGACTTCGCTGCAATCGAACACCGGCTCGGTTTCGCGCCTGACCGTTGCCTTCGCGATGTTGGAGAGCAGCGTCTGGGCACCGCCTTGGCGAACCAACGCGTAATTGACGAACTCCGATCCTTGCGCGGCCGCTCCCACAAGCAGGTTGAAGGTGATTGTCACAGTCCCTGCCGCAGGCAGCGTTTGCAGCGGCCAGACCAGTTCATTTCCGTTGCGAACCGGTTCCAGCGGAATGCCCGCAACCACAGCTGAACCAGCCACATAGGTGAAGCCGGCAGGCATCTGGTCGACATAATCGACGCCCGTATAGGCCGTGGTCAGGTTGTTGTTGATCGTGATCGTGTAACCGATGGTTTCACCAAGCCTTGCGCTGGTCTTGCCTGCCACCTTGGACACGAAGATATCCCCGCTCCCGGCTGGCTGGACCACCAGGGCACCAACATTGGCGGTCGCAGTAGGTATCGGGCTGGAATCGAGAGGTGAGATGCCGGACGCCGTCACGGAATTGGTGTAGGTACCGCTGGCCACATCGACCAGCAGGCTCACTTCGACGCTTACACTCTCGCCCGGCAGCAGATCGCCACCGCTCGTCAGCAGCGCGTTGTTTCCATCGCCATCGAAGAATGGATTGATCGCTGCGCCAAATCCGACTGGCGAAGCCGTGATTGCAACCGACTGGAGTTGATAGTTGCCCGCTCCAAAGACATTGGCCAGATCATCGGCAATCTGCACCTCGTCCACACGCTCGTCACCTGAACTGGTCGCAGTAATCGAATAGGTGATCAGCGACCTGCCATCGCCCTGCAGGGTTGGCCCGGACGCAATGCTCTTGGCTGCCGTCAGTTGCGGCGAACCGCAGAACTGCAACGGAATATTGTTGGCAAACAGCGTCGGGTCCCCGGCCTCTATCGAGAACTCCAGATGGAACGGATTGGCCCCGGCGGTAAAGTCCGCGAGATAGCCGGTGCTTCCGATCTCTCCCGATCCCAGCACTGCCGGATCAGCCGGCAGCAAGCTGGTGATATCCAGAGGCGCTCCCGGCAGGCGTGTCGTGCTGGCGACCCCGCCGGGTGGCAGTGAATAGGACAGTCGATAGTCGCCCGGCGCGGAGACATGGAACTGGTAGTTTCCATCGCTTCCGTCCCTGACGATCGTGATCGAATTGCTTGTGCCGATGCCGGTCTGTGATCCGCCGCCCGTCAGGTTCTCGACTGTAATCAGGCCGCCGGAGAGCAGACGGCCATCTGCTTCGCAGTAGAACACGCCCGTTGGATCATAGTCGCTGGCATCGCTGATACCATCGCCATCACGGTCGCCCACGGTCGATTCAATCGCGTCTGGTGAACCGTCTCCATCACCATCATTGTTGGTGAATGGCGTCGGATTCTGGTCATTGGAATCGCCTGGCGTGACAGCCGGATCGTCCGATGGAACCGGGCCAGCGATCTGGCTGCTGCTGCCCTGCGCCGTGTTCAGCGCAGTGAAGGAGCCGACCCCGGCATCGACCCGCAACGAAACGACGATATTACCGGTCTGGCCCGGCGCAAGCTGCACGTCGCCGCTGAGCATCTGCGGATCGCCCGCCCCATCATAGCTGCCGTTGGCCGAACCGGTTCCCGAGAAGCCGACCAGACCAAGCGAGGGGCCTGAAACAATGGTTGCCGGAGAAAATACCCCAGCCAGATCGTCGGTTACGCGAATATTGGTAAGCGTGACGTTCCCGGTGTTGGTCACGGCCAGCGTGTAGGAAACATCATGAATGCCGGGGAACGGCTGGGCCGTCGCCGACACGCTCTTGTCGATCTCCATTTGCGCAGATGGCGTGATTGCCACTGCCCCCGAACCGTTCTGGACGGGCAATTGATCGCTGTTCACGGTGAAGCTGTTGTCGATGTCGCCATCGCCGCCGCCATTCGTGTCCAGATCAGTCTGGGCAACGGTGGAACTGCCGGTATAGGTCCAGGTCTCATCGACATCGAGGATAGTATCGTTATCGGTGTCTCCACCTTGGTAGGTCATCGTGGCCAGTGGGTCACTGATCGAAATTCCGGTCAGCGACAGCATTCCCGAATTCTCGATAGTTATCGTCCAGTCAATGGAGTCACCGGCAGACAATCCCGGCGTACCATCGTCATCATTCAGCACACCGGACTTGTTCAGGGTCATCGCCGCAGAACCGGCGGCAACCGGAACCGAGACGGCAGACGGTGTCGACACGACCGGATTGGCCAGATAGGTGCCGTTGGCGATTGCCTGGTTGGTAATCGCCGCCAGGCTGGTTTGCACCTGCGCCACTATCAGGAGAACGGCAAGCGCCAGCGCCACCGGAGACTTTCGTCTCCAGCGGGCCAGACCCGTTCCCCAGATGTTGCGGCGCAGATGCGTCATGTCAGGTCAGAACCTTTCCTGCGTTTACTGCGCGTCGAATTCGGCCTGGGTGACCTGATGGTAGTACGTGAAGGTGATCACGCTGCCGATACCAAGCGTTTCGTAGGTACCGTCTGCGCCATCATCCGTATTGCTGCCGAACGTTGCAGGCGTGGTGACCGCGATGTCCCAGTCCCCGACTGCTGTTCCAAGCGGTCCAAGGAACGCGCTTGAATCGAACGTGGAAGCGTGCGCGTCCCCCGTTTCGTGTGCGTCGGTGATGTAGATGTTCTGAACTGGAACGTTACCGGTGTTGGTGACCTGGTATGCGTAGGCCACGACATCGTTCACGTCAGCTTCGCTGGCCGTGCCATTGTCCACCGACCATGTGTAGCTCTTGGCGACAGTCAGGCTTGCCACCGGAATGATTCCGGTCGTTGCGGTAGCCTGTTCCGCGACCAGCATGGTGAAGTCATCCGAATCCGCGGTCGCATTGTTCACGACGCTGTTGGCGGGATCAGCTGCGCCTGCACCACGATACGCATCGTCGTTCGAGAGCGTGTAGGTTGCCTCGAAGACAACCGTCTGTCCGGGAGCAAGGCTGGCCGCCGTTCCGGAGCCGCCAGCAACTTCCGTCGGACCGGACGTGAAGGACCCGGTACCGGCCACACCGTCGAACGTCGGGTTGGACTCGTTGATGACGATGTTGGTTTCGGTGATGTTGCCAGCATTGGTAACGGTGAACCGATAGACGATCGTATCGCCGCCATCGGTCGCTGAAGCGTTGGTACCCAGATTCTGGGTCGCTACAGCAAAGACCGACTTCGAGATGTCAAGGTTATGGTCTGGTGTGGCAACCGGAATGTCGACCTGTGACGACGTTGCCGTCACGGAGCCCAGACCGAAGGTACCATTGACCGTCGCGGTGTTCGAAATGTCCGCATAGGCCGGAGCGACGAAGGAAAGTCCGGTCAGGATTGCAATCCCCGAAACGCCAGCGAAGCGCGCCGCCCGCGTGATGGTACCGATCGCACCCGATTGTTCGTTCTTGTGTTGCATGACTGTGGGCTCCCTGAAGTGCGAGGATCGATCGCCTGCGCTTGTTGAAATGCTGTTTCCTGCGTTGTTGCCTGCGGTTTCGTTTTTCATTTCTTTGGTCCGTTTCCGGTTGGATTCTGTCGTGTGGGTTTCATCTGTTCTGGCCAGTGGCCAGGTTCGCGAACTTCGTCGCGACAGGTCCGAACCCGGTGGATCATTGAGATGCGGCGCGTTTCGCCGGAGCGTCCGCTTGAAATCTTCAGGACTGGCGAGCTGGCTCGTGAGAGCGCTCGTACAGCCCGCGGTGGTTTGCGCGATCTGGCTTGCGATTGCGGAAGATGAATTTTCGTGCCGAAGGTTCCTGTTTGTCATTGGTTGTCCACGTCTGTTTGAGTTGTCGTATAGGTTGTAGTGAATGTGACCGTGTCCCCGGGGGCAATTGAACTCCAGATCCCGTCGTCACTTGTCACATCGGTTGAATCCGATAGAGGCGCGACATCGCCGCTCACAAACTCGTTGTGTGGCGTGGTCAGCGGGTCAGACCCGCTATGGACGTCGCTGATTGCAATGCCGGTGATGGTCACGTTGCCATTGTTGGTGACCGCGTAGGTATAGGTGATCACGTCGCCAAGATCGGCTCTGCCGGGCTGCCCGCCATCTGTCGTGAGCACGCCGCTCTTGACGATCGAAAGCGACGGATTTTGCGTGATCGGGAAGTCGAAACTGGCGCTGCCGCTCGCTGTGCCTGTCGATCCAGGCCCGGTACCATTGACTGTGACCGAGTTGGATATCTGCCCTGTCCCACCCGCATTCGTGTCGAGGTCGCTCTGCGTTATCAGGTAGGACCCCGTATAGGTCCATGTCTCTCCGACATCGAGTATCGAGCTGTTTGAAACATCGCCCGACTGATAGATCAGCGTAACGAGCGGATCGGCGACGCTGAGCGCGGACAACGAGACATTTCCGGTATTTTCCACTGTTACCGTGTAGTCGATCGTGTCACCGGCGGTCAGGCCAGGCCGTCCGTCGCTGTCGTTCAGAACACCGCTCTTCGTCACATTCACCAGCAGTTGCGGCGGCACTGTGTAGACGGTTTCGCTCGATGGCGCAGAAGTGACCGCACCCCCATCGGGTGAGAAGCCGGAAACCTGTCCCGTGTTGGTGATGATCGCGAATGCCTGATCGGCGTGCACGCCGGCAGCCGCCAACGCAGCCGCCAGCACACCGCGCCGAGCGGTCTGCAGATAGCGGCTGGCGTTGAAGCGCCTGCTGGGTTTCGCCGTTTCAGTCATCATCAATCAAGCCCGCCGGCGCAGCACAACGCGCGCTACGCCAGCTGGTTTTTCAGGCTCCTTAGAGGTCGGCCTCCTGGACCGTGTAGGTTGCGGTACAGGTTTCCGTTGCACCTGGCGCCAGCGTTGCAATGCTTGGAGTTCCAGAAATCGTGCACACGATGCTCGGTGCGGATGCGCCCGATGGTGCAACGAACGCCGTTTCGCTGACCGTGAGGCTTGACAGCGTCACGTTGCCCTCGTTGACGACCGTGAAGAGGTAGATGATGTCTTCACCTGGATCGTATGGCGTACCGGAACCGTCATCTTCCGTGGAGCCGTTACGCGTCGCAACCTTGGTCAGATTGACCACCGCGTTCTCGTTGATGGTGCCAAGGGCTGTAAGCGTGCTTGAACCAGAATCGAAGGTTGCCGCGCCACCTGAGACAGCGGTAGCACTTGCCGTCGTGACCGTGTTTGTCACGCCGTCGGTTACACCTGCTGCAAAGTCGACATCAGCCTGAGCAAGCGAGTAGGTCGCCTGATAGAGCCAGGTTTCGTCCGGATCGATGTTGTTGTCTGTGTCGGTATCACCCGAAACATAGGCGATAGAGCTGAGCGAATTCGCCCCCGCATGCGGTGTCGAACCACTGTCGATGAATGACGGGCCGGGATCCGTGATGGATACCGAAGCGCCGGTGATCGAGATGTTGCCCGTATTGTCCACCGCGTACTGGTAGGTGATCGTATCGCCGCCATCAGGATTGCTGGCGTCGTTGCCCGATCCACTGCTGATGGAAACCAGCGACTTGGCAACCGTGAAGGAACGCACCGGTGAGGCAACGGTGACCGACTCGCTGGACGTGTCGGAGACTGTTCCACCTGAAGGCGTCGAACCGGAAATCGAGCCAGTGTTCGTGATGGCTGCATAGGCCGGCAGGGATGATCCCAGCGCGACAGCCAGCGCCAGCACGGAAGTCAGTGTGTAGCGCAATGCCGACGGCCGGCGACGAAGTCTTGTGTTGTTCATGGCTGTATCCCCCTCGATGCCAGCTGCTGTGGTTGTGGACTGATGGTTGTTGACTGCGTTGGATTTCATGTTTCGGTTTCCTTGCGGATGGGCGCCGATGCGCTGATTTGGATTTCTGTTTTCTGATCTTGCGTTCATGGACTTCGTCCCGAATTCTGTTGCTTTCGCTGTTGTGTTCCTGCTCGCGCGCGGTAACCCGGCGGCCAGGAAGCCCGCTTTCGCCATCGCCTCAGGCGTCCGGCGGCGGGCCATCGTCGACCGGGCGGGCCGGTGAGCGATGGAAACTGGTTTGCGAATGAATTGCCGACAGCCCGCGCTCCGCATGGAACGGCTGCATGGCGGAACCTGCCAGGGCAGGATGTACGTATGTTCATCGCCCCCCTCATTGCAGGAAATCCACATCGTCTTGGGTGACGGTGTACGTCGCCGTGTATGTCGCCTGGTCGCCCGGATAGAGGACCGTTATCGTGTTGCCGCTGTTGGTCGAGAAACTGCCAATGCCGTTGCCATTGTTGATGGTGAAGGACTGGAACACCGGTACCAGCGCCCCTGGTATCCCCTTGTGCGTATCACTGACCGTGATGTTGGTGATCGTCTGGTTGCCGTTGTTCGTTACCGTGTAGGTGTAGGTGATCAGCTGCCCCGCAATGACCAGCGTGTCATCGTCAGCCGCCTTCACCAGATCGATGGACGGGTTGAGGTTGAGCGTGACCGCCACGGCTGCACTGTCGCTCGCGGGACCCGAACCACCGGCTCCGGAACCGGTCGCGCTGGCGGTATTGTCGATATCGCCGTCACCTCCGCCATTGCCATCGAAGTCGGCTACCGTGACCGTGTAGCTCGCAGTACAGGTTTCGCCTGCGCCCGGTGCCAGCGTGGCAATCGTGTTCGAGCCACTCGTCGGGCAGGTAAGCGTGACCAGCGTGTCCGTGACGGTAATCGCACTCAGCGTCGTATTGCCGGTATTGGTCACCAGAACCGAGTAATTGATCACGTCACCGGGATTGTTCACCGAGGCAACATTGGCCGATTTGGCGACCGTAAGCGCAGGCGCTCGGTTGACGAGATCGACACTTTCCGTGTCTTGCGCTGGCGCAAGCGTGCCGCCGCGCGGTGTGCCTGTGGCGGTGGCTGTGTTGACCATCTGTGCCTGTGCGGCAGGGACAGTACACGACAGCAGGAGCGGCACGAGCAGCAACCGGGCACCCAGGCCCAGCCTTCCTCTCCAGCGCATGATTGTCCCCGTAGTACCCATCACATGCTGTCCACATCTGACTGGGTTACGGTGTAGGTACCTGTGAAGGTCACCGTGTCACCTGGCCGAAGAACCGACCAGACGCCATTGCTTGCGGTCACGTCAGTGGAGTCGGCAAGTGGCGCATTGTCGGTCGTGAGCGCTTCCGAGGAAGGTGACGGTGCAGGTCCTGAACCGGGATGGCTGTCGGCCACCGATACGTTGTCGATCGTGATGTTGCCGGTGTTTTCGACCGCGTAGGTGTAAGTGAGCACCTGGCCAGCTATGACATCGGTCGCGTCATCGGCCGACTTGACGATGGCAAGCGATGGCGATTGCACCACGCTGATCACTGTCGTGTTCGAAACGACCGCTCCGGTCTGCGTGCTGGTGAAGGTCGCGGTGTTGTTGAAGTTCCCGCCGGTATCGATATCGTTTTGGGTCGCCGTGTAACTCGCGGTCCATGTCCAGGTCTCGGAGGTCCCGATCTGGCCGTTTCCGTTCGTGTCCCCCGAAACATAGGTTGGCCCGCTCGTCAGCGTTCTCGGCGCAACCCCAAGCGTCAGCGCGTCCGCCATGGAAGGCGAGGAAAGCTGGATCGTGCCGATATTCTGCACCGTGATCGTGAAGGTGATGGACCCCGGCGCGGAAATTGTTGCGAGGCTGGCGCTCTTGGTGACTGCCGCGGCAGGTCCCGTGACAACCAGGCTCCAGGTCAGCAGGAAATTACCCGAGTTGGAGCCGTAGCCATCGACCTGGATGCGATAGGTGACGCCACTTGTGGCGGTAAAGGTCACGCGGCTGGCAGTGCCGCCAGCGCCGCCCGTGCAGGCATCATCGTTCTGTGCCGTGACCGTCAGCCCCGTGATCACTGCACCGGTATAGGCTTTCAGCGTCGTATCGAAATCCGTTTGCGTGACACTGCATGTCTCGAAGGTTGCCGTGCCGGTGAAGGGCGCTGTCCAGGAATACCAGATCGTGTTGAGCGACCCGCCGCCAAAGGTTGTCGGCTCACCGGCCTGCCCTGTCGCAAGAATGTTTACACCGGTCACACTACCGGAAGCACCTGAAAGCGTGATCCCCGGAAAGTCATCCCCCGGAGGTGGTCCGCTGCCTGGCGTGAACGTCCAGCTCAGCAGGAAATTGCCGGTGTTGGACCCGTATCCGTCGACCTGGATGCGGTAGGTCGTACCCGACGCGGTGACAAACGTGTTCCGGCTGGCGAGCGATCCGCCGGTATGCGCACAGGCATCATCGTTCTGGTCCACAACGCTGAGGGAATTCACCGCAGCACCTGTGTAGGTCTTCAGCGTCGTGTCGAAATTCGTCTGCGTTGCGCTACAGGTCTCCACGATGAACACACCGACCGACGGCGCTGTCCACGAATACCACATCGTGTTGAGCGATCCGCCACCATAGGTTGTCGGCTCACCAGCCTCGCCGGTTGCACCCGTGGTTGATCCCGTCAGGCTGCCAGAGCTGCCGGTAATGGTTGTTCCCGGAAAATTGTCTCCCGCGTGCGCGCGCGTAGTAAATCCCGCGAGGATGACCGCGAGCACCAGGAGTTGGAAGGTTAGCTGGAAAAAAGCGCGAGCCAAGCCATTGGCGGAAATGGACTTTTTGCCCCCACCCGCCATTTTTTGATGACTTGCACCGATTCTGGCCTCGTACTTGCCCGCTGCCATACGCCCCGACTCGTTCAATACCCGAATCGGATTTTAGCATTTGAAACGGCGCGCCGCGCCCCTAAGCAAATGAAAAAGAACAGCTTTTCAAACGTTTTCTTTCCTTCGCTCTGGCGACGCAACAAGCAGGCAAATCACTGATTTGAAACCATTTTGACAGCCATTCGGCTCCGGCAATGACCAGTCTCGACTTTAAACTCAGGGTTGTAGCCTTGGATCAGAATGTGTCTACGTCGGATTGTGTCACGACATAGGTTCCCGTGAAGGTTACAGCATCCCCGGGTGAAAGTGTCGACCAGACGCCGTTATTTCCGGTTGCATCCGTTGAATCACCAAGGGGCGCCACATCGCCGCTGAGCGTTTCGTTTGCTGGCACCGGATCTGGTCCTGAGCCCGGATGCACGTCGTTGACTGCCACTGAATCGATCGTGATGTTTCCCGTGTTCGTCACGACATAGGTGTAGGTGACAGTTTGGCCAACAATGACATCCGTCGTATCGTCAGCCGTCTTGGCAATCGACATCGAGGGGGACTGCGTTATCGTCGTGGTCGCGGACGCTGATGCCGGTGACATTTCCGCCGTGTCGAAGGTAGCCGTGTTGACGAGGTTGGCCCCATTGTCGAGGTTGGCCTGTGTGACGGCATAAGCCGTCGTGTACACCCATGTTTCACCAACACCGAACACGCCAACCGGCGCGCCATCTCCAGTGGGGCCGCTGACCAGCATGCCGGTACTCGACACGCCCTGCACCAGATCATCGGTGATGGTCGTGCCCGTCATCGCGGTGTCGCCGGTGTTTTGAACCGTGATCGTGTAATTGATCGTCGCTCCGACCGTGCTGACATTGCCGAGGCTCGCGACCTTGCCAATCGTGAACATGTAGTCTGGCACGGGCGTGACGGTAATGTTGATCGTGTCGGTATCACTCAGCGCTCCGGCAGTCGCTGAAAAGGTGAGCACGGAAGAGCCGTTGAAGTTCGTAGTCGGAACGTAGGTGATACCGTTGAGCGCATTGTTGATGTTGGTGGCCGAACCCGTAAAGGTCATCGACGCGCTACCGTTCGCGCCTGCCGTGATGGTCAGGCCTGTCGTTGAAGCGAGATTGAGAATTCCATTTGTCACGCTGACGGTCACGGTAAGCGTGGCAACACCGGAATTCGTGGCAACCGCCAGCTTGTTCGCGCCAGAAAGTACAAGCGGCGTGTCTTCAGGCGTTGTCTGAGCGGATGGTGACTGCGTGAGCTGCTGGAACTCGATATTGTCCCACACCGCCGTTCCCGGACCAAAACCGCTATCGCTGGAAGTCACGCCTGCCCCGATCGGATAGGTCCCTGCCGTCAGCGTCGTCCTGGCTGTGACGTTGGTGATACCGGTATTGTCGTTGTCGATGCCGGCCGACGCAGTGGTCGTCAGCGCTCCTGCCGTGGTGATCCAGTAGAACGTCGAGTTGAGAAGCACCATCGGATAGTCGTAAGGACCCAGATCCCTGTCGACCGATGTGTAGGAAACCAGCAGCCAGGTCAGGAATCCCGGGTCCGAGACGGTTATCGTCTGCGACGCGTAAGTCCTTGAATTTGCTCCGCCATTGTCATCGCTCACGGTCGTGAGACGGGCGCTGGCAAAACTCAGCGTGCTGTTTGAGGGAATGGTTGTTGACCAGCCTGTGCCGCCTGAGGAGAAATCACCATTCACCACCTGCGCCGCGGCATTGCCTGCGCCCAGAATTCCCAGCACAAGGGCGGCAGTTGCAGCAATTCTGGACCTCGCACAGGGCCACGCGGAAAGGCGCAATTCTCCCCTATAGGTTGCGAAGGCACTCATCGCCATTTCCACGCCCGTATGACAAGCTGACCGCCTATTCATCAATACACGCAAACACCCCGACATTGGCACCAATTGCGACTGATTCGGGGGGTAGGACAATTTCATCAGATTACAAAATTTGCGGCAAGAAGCGGGTTGATGATGTCCCCGGATTTTTCAAACTCTGCCACGCCCCATGCACGCCATTTCCCGATGCGGGTGCCGTTGTCGGATCATAGTGGGCAAAATCGAGAAGTGTCATCTTGCACATTTCGGTCCTTGAGCATGAAATAGGATTTTATCGGGCGCACGTATGCCTCAATCCGATTTAAAGACTTACCGGAGGATCCAATGAGCCGTGACAGCTTCACGCAGACTACGCACACATCCTGGTTCACGCGCATGTCGAGATCAGTTGGCGGCATATTCATCGGCATCATGCTCGTCCTGGCGTCGTTCGCCGGATTGTTCGTGAATGAAGGACGCGCCGTCAAAACCGCAAGGGCTCTGACCGAGGGCGCGGGGCTTGTCGTCTCCATTGATTCCTACGTTGCCGACCCTGCCAATGACGGCAAGCTCGTGCATGTCGCCGGCAAGCTGGAGCCACATGGGACGCCATCAGATGACATGTTTGCCGTTTCAGCACCTGGTGCGCTCCGGATTTCCCGCTCCGTTGAAATGTACCAGTGGAAGGAAGAGCAGCGATCTGAAACCAGGAACAAGGTTGGCGGGGGCACGGAAACCGTGACCACTTTCACCTATGTCCGCGAATGGTCAGCGCGCCCGATCGACTCTTCTGCTTTCCGCGAACCATCCGGCCATGCCAATCCGCCGATGCCGGTTGAGGCCTCGACAGTAACCGTGCCGCAAGCAAATCTGGGCGCTTTCGTGCTTTCCTCGAGCCAGTTGTCGTCCTTTGGCTCCGATGCCGAAATCCCGCTGCCTCCAGAAGCCCTTGCCAAAGCGCGCTCGACCCTGTCGAGATATGATCTGGCAGCGGTTGCCAACACGATCGTTTCAGGCAGTGCCACAGCACCCCAGGTAGGGGATCTGCGTATCAGCTGGAAGGCGGCGAAAGCCGAAAGCGCAAGCATCATCGCCAGGCAATCGGCGAACGCGCTCGTCGCCTATGAAACCTCGAATGGACGCAAGCTGTTCCTGACCCGCAATGGCATCGAGCAGGCAGCAACAATGTTCGAGCAGGAACAGGAATCGAATGTCTCCTTCACCTGGCTGCTGCGCGCCCTTGGACTGGGCGTGATGTTTGCGGGCTTTGCCACCATGCTCTCGATCCTGGGGGTAATCGGCGACATTATTCCGTTCATTGGTCGCATGGTGCGTTCAGGCACGTCACTCATCGCAATGTTCATGACGGCTATCTTTGGTCCGCTGGCAATTGCGCTTGGCTGGTTTGCCTACCGCCCGCTTCTCGCGGCCGCAATAATAGTTACCGGACTGGCGCTGGCGTTCGGTGTCTCCAGATTGGCCGGTTCTGGGAATAAGCGAAGCGAAAACCAGATTACAACCTGAGCTTGCAGTTCTCGACAGAACAGTGGCTGGAACCTGAAAAATCCAGCCATTGTTTAAAATTGTCACGATCTCCTTGTCCCCGTTTTTGCATTTTGGTGCCTATGCAAATGCAGCATCGTATCGGGAGACCAGAAACTTGTTTGACAAATCCTCTCAGGAAAGACCAAAAATGATCCGGCTGGCGGTCATCACCGCCATCGCTGCATTTGTCTCCCTGTGGCTGCAGGCCTATTCGTTCCTGACGACCACCGAAAAGGCGAGCGCTGGCGGATTTGTCGGGAACTCCGTCCTTCTGGCAGCCTGCACGACATTCATTGCCATAAGCGTTTCATACATATTGTGGCGATCAATTCAGGACATGCGGCTGGCAAGTCGGCTTGCCTTTGTCGATGACCTGACTGGACTGGCGAACCGCCGCAGTTTTGATCAGCGTCTTTCCGAGGAACTTTCCCGGGCCCATCGTCAGGGCACCCGCACTGGCATCCTGTATCTCGACCTCGACCGCTTCAAGCACATCAATGACAGCTATGGGCATGAGGCTGGAGATGCCGTCATCAGGGAATTCGGCAAGAGAGTACAAAGTGTGTTGCGCAGCGGCGATTTCGTCGCTCGCCTGTCAGGTGACGAATTCTCGACAATTATCACGTCAGTAGCCGGACGCAGCGATCTTGAATATGTCGGCAGGCGCATCTTCGAGAAGATGGCCGAGCCGGTCCAGTTCAAGGGCAAATCCATCTATGTCGGCGCATCGATAGGGGGGGCCATTGCAGAACCCGGCAACATGAGCGCGTCAGAATGTCTGCGCCATGCCGACTTTGCTCTGCTGCAGGCCAAGGAAGCAGGCCGCAACAATCTTCAGGTCTTTGACCCATCCATGGCGGAGGAAATCCGTTCACGTGGCGCACTTGAAAATGATCTGCGCGACGCGATCCTCAACAACAGGTTCACGATCAAGTACCAGCCGCTCATTTCTCAGCAGGAAAACCGCGTTCTGGGCGTTGAGGCACTGGTCCGCTGGCTGCATCCCGAACACGGGCCCATTTCCCCCAGCATCTTCATTCCGATCGCCGAGGAAATCGGCATGATCGAGCGCCTGGGCGAACTTATCCTGCGCCAGGCCTGCCAGGACATGCTTGATCTCAAGCCAATCAAGCTTGCCGTCAACGTGTCCGTGATCCAGTTCGTCCAGCGCGGATTTGTCGAGAGGGTCCAGGCCATTCTCGATGAGACCGGCTTCGAACCCGAAAGGCTTGAACTGGAGATCACCGAATCGGTCTTCATAACCGATCCGGAAAAGACCAGGACCATCATCGGCAAGTTCCGCGGCATTGGCGTGCGCATCGCGCTTGACGATTTCGGTACCGGCTTCTCGTCAATGTCCTACCTGCGCGACTTCCCGCTGGACCGCATCAAGATTGATCGTTCATTCGTCAGCGAGATCAACAGTTCCGGTCGCTCGCTCAATCTTGTTTCCCATATGATCGAGCTTGGCAAGACTCTTGGCATGCATGTCACGGTTGAAGGAATCGAAACGGAAGACCAGTTGACCCTGCTTCGCAAGAGCGGATGCCATGAATTGCAGGGTTATCTCTTTTCCAAACCTGTGGACCTCGCCACTTTGCGCGAATTCTGCTCGGCCCATGGCAATGAAGCGCTCGACCAGAAAGCACGATTGCGCCTGGTCAGCTGAGTGTTCCTGCAAGCCGTCATGCGGCGCAGGAACGTGCCTCGGGAGACAGACGTACGCAACAATTGCCGCCCATGACCCGTGTGCGCCAAAATTCTGTGCAGATTTTTTACTGTTTCCACCACATTTTGCACAGATGTCCCGAATGAATGGTGCTAACGTTCTGCCCCAGGGAGGACAGGCGAGAAGATCGACTACAATCTGTTTCCAGTTGTGTTGTCGGTGAATATCGCTATTGTTCAGCCCCAAAATAACAAGGCCCACTACATCAAAACCGTTCAGCGGAAATGGGCCAGGGGAACAGGACTATGGAATATTTTGTTCAGCAGATGGTGAACGGGCTGACGCTCGGCTCAATCTACGGCTTGATCGCCATCGGATACACGATGGTCTATGGCATCATCGGCATGATCAACTTCGCACATGGCGATATTTTCATGCTTGGCGGCTTTGCCGCACTCATCACCTTTCTGATCCTGGGGACATTCTTCGCAGGCATCCCGGTCGTAGTCGCCTTGCTGGTGATGATGATCGTCGGCATGCTGATGTGCGGACTGTGGAACTGGACGATCGAGCGTGTCGCCTACCGCCCGTTGCGCGGTTCATTCAGGCTCGCGCCACTGATTACCGCGATCGGCATGTCCATTGCCCTTTCCAATTTCATCCAGGTTACACAGGGCCCGCGCAACAAGCCGATCCCGCCAATGGTCACTCAGATCTATGACGTCTTTGGCATCACCATCTCGCTGAAGCAGATCATCATCGTCGTGATCACCGCGTCTCTGCTCGCCGCCTTCTGGTATATCGTCAACCGCACCCCGCTCGGTCGTGCGCAGCGCGCCTGCGAACAGGACCGCAAGATGGCGGCGCTGCTCGGCGTTGACGTAGACCGCACAATCTCCATCACCTTCGTGATGGGTGCTGCACTCGCAGCGGTCGCTGGCACGATGTTCCTCATGTATTACGGCGTTGTGGTCTTCACGGATGGCTTCGTGCCGGGCGTCAAGGCATTCACGGCCGCTGTTCTGGGCGGTATCGGCTCCCTGCCCGGTGCGGTTCTCGGCGGACTGCTCATCGGCGTCATCGAATCCCTGTGGTCGGCCTATTTCTCCATTGACTACAAGGATGTCGCGACATTCTCCATCCTGGCCCTGGTGCTGATCTTCAAGCCTACCGGCATTCTTGGCCGGCCCGAAGTCGAGAAGGTGTGACGCCATGGCGAACCAACCTGAAAACATGAAGTCCGGACCGGACTACAACAATGCCATGCGCGAAGCGGTTTTTGCCGGTCTGATCACGCTTGGCCTATTCATAATGTTCATCGGCCTCAAGACCGACCAGAACATCCGCAACGAATTGATCCTTATCCCACGCTGGGCACTGCTTTCGATATTTGTCATGATCGCCGCTGCAGGGCGTTTCGCCCTCGTCGCTTGGGTGCGCCCGGCACTGGCGGCCAACACCAGGGCACGAAACGCCGCGGCAGCCGCAGCCGGTGATACTGGTCAGACCTGGTTGCGCCGCAACTGGACCCGCGTGGCAATTGTCGCCCTGTTCATCTATCCGGTTTTCGTGGTGTTCATGGTCGGCTTCCAGGGCTCTCTGAAGTGGGTCGACAATTTCGGCATCCAGATCCTGATCTACGTGATGCTGGCTTGGGGTCTCAATATCGTGGTTGGTCTGGCAGGCCTGCTCGATCTGGGCTATGTGGCGTTCTATGCCGTAGGCGCTTATTCCTACGCTCTGCTCTCGGAGCATTTCGGCTTTTCATTCTGGCTGCTCCTGCCGATGGCGGGCATCCTGTCTGCCTTCTGGGGCGTGATCCTCGGCTTCCCGGTTCTTCGCCTGCGCGGCGATTATCTGGCGATTGTCACCCTCGCCTTCGGGGAAATCATCCGCCTCGTCCTGATCAACTGGACTGCGGTGACGAAGGGAACCTTCGGCATTTCCGGTATCCAGAAAGCCTCCTTCTTCGGTTTCTTCACCTTCAACGTTTCAGATGATCGCTATATCGCCAAGGTGCTGGGCATCGCTGCTTCGGGCGCCTACTACAAGATATTCCTCTATTATCTGATCCTGCTGCTGGCCCTGCTCACCGCCTTTGTCACCATCCGGCTTCGCCAGATGCCGATCGGCAGGGCCTGGGAAGCGCTGCGCGAGGACGAAGTTGCCTGCCGTTCGCTGGGCATCAACACCACGAACACCAAGCTGACGGCCTTTGCCATCGGCGCGATGTTTGGCGGCTTTGCCGGTTCCTTCTTCGCAGTACGCCAGGGCTTCGTATCTCCTGAATCCTTCATCTTCCTCGAATCCGCAGTGATCCTTGCAATCGTCGTTCTTGGCGGCATGGGATCGCTGACCGGTATCGCGATTGCCGCTGCCGTAATGATCGGCGGCACCGAAATTCTCCGCGAGATCAACTTCCTCAAGGCGGTTTTCGGACCGGACTTCACGCCTGAACTCTACCGCATGCTGCTCTTCGGCCTTGCAATGGTAACAGTGATGGTCTGGAAGCCGCGCGGCTTCGTGGGTAACCGGACACCAACCGCGTTCATGTTCGAACGCAAGGACGTTTCAGGCTCCTTCACCAAGGAGGGGCATGGCTGATGAATGTGGCAACCGCAATGAAAGCTGACGACAAGATCCTCACGGTCGAACACCTGACCATGCGCTTCGGCGGACTGGTCGCGATCAACGACCTGAGCTTTGAAGCAAAGCGCGGTGAAATCACCGCCCTGATCGGCCCCAACGGTGCTGGCAAGACAACCGTCTTCAACTGCATCACCGGCTTTTACAAGCCGACCGAAGGCATGATCACCATCCAGGGCCAGGACGGCAGCACCCATCTGCTGGAAAGGATGCCGGACTATGTGATCACGGCCAAGGCCAAGGTCGCGCGCACCTTCCAGAACATCCGCCTCTTCTCGGGCATGACAGTGCTGGAAAACCTGCTAGTTGCACAGCACAACAAGCTGATGAAGGCATCCGGTTTCACGGTTCTGGGCCTGCTGGGACTGGGCGAGTACAAGGGCGCATCTGCGCGATCCATCGAACTTGCCAAACACTGGCTGGACAGGGCTGATCTTACCAAGCGCGCCGATGATCCTGCCGGTGACCTTCCCTATGGCGCCCAGCGTCGCCTGGAAATCGCACGCGCCATGTGCACCGAGCCGGAACTTCTGTGCCTCGACGAACCGGCAGCGGGCCTGAACCCACGAGAATCGGCGGCACTCAACAAGCTGCTGCTCGATATCAAGCACGAAACCGGCACATCGATCCTGCTGATCGAGCATGACATGTCGGTCGTGATGGAAATTTCGGACCATGTCGTTGTGCTGGAATATGGCCAGAAAATTTCCGATGGCGATCCGACATCGGTAAAGAGCGATCCCAAGGTCATTGCCGCCTATCTCGGCGTGGATGACGAAGCGGAAATCGACATCCCCGCAGTTCGCGCCGATCTGGCGGCTGTAATCCCCGCCTCAAAGCGCAGCTCCGCGTCGGGCAGCACCAGGGGAAAATCGAGCAAGGCAGCAAAACCGGCAGCAAAGACTGTAACGCGCAGGGCTTCAGCAACCACCGCCAAATCCGCCAAAGCGCCGGCATCCAAGGCTCCAACAGCCAAGGCTCCTGCGGCAAAGGCTCCAGCAGCCAAGGCCGCCAAAGCTCCGGCATCCAAAGCACCAGCATTGATCCCGGGGGCAACTTCAAACGCACTTGCCAAGCCGAAGGGCGGCAAGGCTGACAATCTGACGCTCATCAAGGGCATTGGAAAAGTCAACGAAAAGAAGCTCAACGACCACGGCATCTACCACTTCGACCAGATCGCAGCCTGGAAAAAGGCAGACGTGACGGCGGCAGAAGCCTATCTCGAATTCGATGGCCGCATAGGCAGGGAAGACTGGATCGCGCAGGCGAAGAAACTCGCAAAGGGCGGCCAGACCGAATTCTCGAAGCGCGCAGCAGCCGGCAAGGTCGCCAGCTCGCGAGCGTCCGGTGCGAAAGGCACACGCAGTAATGCGAAAGGGAAGAAATCATGAGTGACCCCTTTCTGAAGGTTGAAGGCATCGAAACCTATTACGGGTCGATCCGGGCCCTTGGTGGCGTTGACCTGCACATCAACAAGGGCGAGATCGTCACGATTATCGGCGCCAACGGTGCCGGAAAGTCGACCACGATCATGACGATCTGCGGCAGCCCCAAGGCGCGTTCGGGTCGCATCATTTTCGATGGCAAGGATATTACCAGCCTGCCAACCCATGAAATCATCCGGCTTGGCATTGCACAGTCACCGGAAGGTCGGCGTATTTTCCCGCGTATGACCGTGCTGGAAAATCTGCAGATGGGAGCCATCCTTGTTGATGATTCCCACTTCGATGATGATCTCAAGCGCGTGTTTGAACTGTTTCCCCGCCTGAAGGAACGCGTCACACAGCGCGGTGGAACCCTGTCGGGCGGCGAGCAGCAGATGCTTGCAATCGCGCGCGCTCTCATGGGACGCCCCAAGCTACTGCTGCTCGATGAGCCTTCGCTGGGACTGGCGCCACTGATCGTGAAACAGATTTTCGATGCCATCCGCGAACTCAATACCAAGCAGCATCTCACCGTGCTGCTGGTCGAGCAGAACGCGTTCCATGCATTGAAGCTTGCGCATCGCGGTTATGTCATGGTCAACGGACAGATCACCATGACCGGACCGGGACTGGAACTGCTCAAGCGCGAAGACGTTCGAGCCGCTTATCTCGAAGGCGGCAGGCACTGAGGTAAAAATTATGCACGGGATACTCTACGAAGAAGCCAATGTCTGGCAGTTCCTCTTCATCACAGTCCTGCTTGGCGGCACCGCCGCATGGCTGACTGGAAAAGCCTGCGCTGAAACCTGGCGCAAGCTCGGCACGCTTCTCGTCTACATTTTGCTGCTGGGTGCTGGAGTACGCTTCGTGCATCATGCACTGTTTGAAGGCACGATGTTTTCGTTGCAGTATTACGCGGTGGATACGGTGATCCTTCTGGTTCTGGGTTTTCTGGGCTTCCAGTATACCCGCACAAACCAGATGGTCAGCCAGTACCACTGGCTCTACGAGAAAGCTTCGCCGCTTTCTTGGTCAGAGCGCAAGTGAAATTGATTTCTGACCAGCACATAACCTTGAAAAAGCCATGTTGCTGGAAGGATGAAATGCCTATGCGGTCGGGGTTGGCGCCGCAAGAGGTCAAAAATCAAGCCACCTATCTCGAAGGGAGAACACGCATGAAGAATAAATTTTTGTCGGCCGTAGCATTTTCCGCGATGATGGCATTCGCAGGCAGTGCATGGGCTGAAATGATGGTCGGCGTTGCCGGCCCCCTGACTGGACCAAATGCGGCCTTTGGCGCGCAGCTCCAGAAAGGTGCCGAACAGGCAGTTGCGGACATCAACGCAGCTGGTGGCGTTAACGGCGAACAGATCGTTCTTTCGTTTGGCGATGACGTTTCCGATCCGAAGCAGGGCATCTCCGTTGCCAACAAGTTCGTTGCCGATGGCGTGAAGTTCGTGGTTGGTCACTTCAACTCGGGCGTTTCCATCCCCACCTCCGAAGTGTACGCAGAAAACGGCGTGTTCCAGATCACACCGGCTTCCACAAACCCGACCTTCACCGAGCGTAGCCTGTGGAACACCTTCCGCACCTGCGGACGTGATGATCAGCAGGGCCTTGTTGCTGGCGCCTACATCGCCAAGAACTTCAAGGATGCCAAGGTTGCAGTGGTTCACGACAAGACCCCATACGGCCAGGGCCTTGCCGACTTCACAAAGAAGACCATGAACGACTCCGGCATGACAGAAGCCATGTATGAAGGCGTCAACACCGGCGACAAGGACTTCTCCGCTCTCGTCGCCAAGATGAAGGAAGCAGGCGTATCGGTTGTATACTTCGGCGGCCTTCACACCGAAGCAGGCCTCATCATGCGCCAGATGGCCGACCAGGGCCTGACAGCAACCTTCATGTCGGGTGACGGCATCGTGTCCAACGAACTCGCCTCGATCGCAGGCGACGCAGTCAATGGCACCCTGATGACGTTTGCTCCAGATCCACGCAACAACCCAGCGGCCAAGGAACTCGTTGAAAAGTTCCGCGCAGCTGGTTTCGAGCCTGAAGCCTACACCCTCTACTCCTACGCAGCAGTCCAGATCATCGCACAGGCAGCAGCAGCAGCCGGTTCGAACGATCCTCAGGCAGTTGCCGAAGCTGTAAAGGCAAAGGGTCCGTTCTCGACCGCGATCGGCGATCTCGGCTATGACTCCAAGGGCGACATCACCCGTCCTGACTATGTCATGTACGAGTGGAAGAAGGGTTCTGATGGCAAGTACACCTACTTCGAATTGGGCATGTAATAGTCCGCTTTGAAGAAGCTATCTGGAAAGCCCGGCTCATCGTGCCGGGCTTTTTTCTTTGGTGCCTTGCGCCCTGAGGCTTTTGTCGCTTGGATTGGCGAGAAAAAGACGGAGCATCTGGAATGAAACAATCCACGATTGGCATGATCGGCATAGGAATGATGGGCAAGGGCATTGCCTCCAACCTGCTTGCCAAGGGCTGGAAACTTGCTTTCCTCGATCACCCGGGCAACCAGCCGGTGGATGACCTCGTCGCGGCTGGAGCGACCAGATATGCAAGTGCTGCTGCGCTTGCGGCAAACAGCAACACAATCATTCTCTGCGTCACCGGGACGCCGGAAGTCGAAGATGCCCTGACCCGCCAGGATGGCATCCTGTCAGGCATAAGGCCTGGTTCGCTGATCATTGACTGTTCGACCGCAATTCCGGAATCGACCATGCGTCTTGCCACCAGAATTGCCGAAGCCGGCTGCCGCTTTCTCGATGCGCCCATGACGCGAACGCCAAAGGAAGCAGCCGAAGGCAGGCTCAATCTGATTGTTGGTGGCGACGAAACCGAGTTCCGCCAGCAACTGCCCCTGCTCCAGGCTTTTGCTGAAAACATCATCCATGCGGGCCCTGTCGGTGCCGGCCATCGCATGAAGCTGCTGCACAATTTCGTTTCACTTGGGTTCTCCGCCGTTCTGGCGGAGGCTGCTGCCTGTGCCGCGCGTGGCGGGGTGTCGCCTCAGACACTCATTGAAGTGCTGGCAAGAGGCGGTGGCGCAGGCGTCATTCTCGACCGCCTGAAACCCTATATCCTTGATGGTGATCCCTCAGGGATGCGTTTTTCCCTGTCCAATGCGCACAAGGACCTGTCCTACTATACGGCGATGGCCGAGCAGGAAGGCGCGGAAGCTGGCACTGCAATCGCCATTCGCGAGCTCTTCAGACGCAGCAAGGGTGACGGTACTCCGGTTGTACCGGAACTGGTCACACTGCTGGGCGAAGGTATCCTTGCCGAGCCTGGTGAATGAAAGACCTGATTGCCAGCCTGGCGTTCATGCCGGGCCGCCGCTTCAGTCTTTCTCTTCAGGCTGGATTGACCAGATGTAGGCCAGAATATCCGCTATCTGGTACGGCTCAGCCGTGAACACCGGCATATCGGGATGGCCCGTCTCTATTCCTTCGGCAAAAGCTTCCTCCAGCGCATCGATAGGATAGCGTTCCGAGAGGGTCCTGAACGGCGGCGCAGCGGTATGCGGGCTATCGCCTTCCTTGCCGATCGCATGGCAGCGCGAACAGTTTTCCTCGACAAGCCTGCGCCCATGTTCAATCGGCTGGATTGAAGTGATGAAGGCCTCGAGATCAGCGGCCTGTTCCGGTGTGGCTGTAAACTTCGGCATATCGCTATGCTCTGGCGACAGTTTTGCCAGAAGCATTTCCGCTATGGTGTCCACCGGCAATCTTTCCGAGAGCATGCGGAAGGGCGGAGCCTTCTGGTGTGCGCTCTCACCTGTCTGTCCGACGGCATGGCATTGCGAGCAATTGGCTTTTGCCAGTTCTTCGCCATGCGCAATGGAAGGTTCAGCACCCTGTGCGGAAGCCGTCACGCCGAAAAAGATAATTGCTGCGAGTGCACTGCGAACCATGATTGTTCCTCCATTGCTGGAGGCACAATCAGGCCATTTTACATTCCTTGCCTTGATAAGGGTCAATCGGATTGACCAGGGTCACGACCCTAGAGGCAGGCCTCGAAAAGCTTCCTGGTGTTTTCGAAGTTCATCTCGATCGGGTTGCCACCGCAACTTGGATCTTCAAGCGCCATCTCCGTAAGAGTGTCGAGATCGGGATTGGAAACGCCGAGCGCGGTGAGGTTCGCCGGAATCCCCAGGGTCCGGTTCAACCCACCCACAAAGGAATGGAACCCGTCAAATCCACCCGCAATGTCGAGATAGGCTGCAGCCCGTTCGATTCGCTCCTCGATGGCGGAACGGTTGAATGTCAGCACGGGCTGCATGACGACTGCATTCGTCGTGCCGTGATGCGTGTGATACACCGCGCCAATCGGGTGGGATAGCGAATGGATCGCGCCCAGCCCCTTCTGGAAGGCAGTTGCACCCATGGCTGCTGCTGCCATCATTTCTGCTCTTGCCTCGATGTCGGAGCCATCCTGATAGGCGCGCACGAGGTTGTCCTTCACGATCCGCATGCCCTCAAGCGCGATGCCCTGCGACATCGGGTGGTAGAAGGGCGAGCAATAGGCTTCCAGGCAATGCGCAAATGCATCCATGCCGGTTCCTGCCGTGATTGCCTTTGGCATTCCCAGCGTCAGTTCCGGATCGCAGATGACGACCGCCGGCATGATCTTGGGATGGAAAATGATTTTCTTGCGCTTGGTCGTTTCATTCGTGAGAACGCCCGCCCGCCCCACTTCCGAACCGGTTCCCGCTGTGGTCGGAACCGCAATCACAGGTGCGATCTTGGACGCATCGGCCCGGGTCCACCAGTCTCCGACATCTTCGAGATCCCACACCGAAACACTCTGGCCGACCATCAGCGCAATCAGCTTGCCGAGATCAAGACCGGAACCACCACCAAAGGCAATGACGCCATCATGGTTGCCAGCCTTGTAGGCAGCGATGCCTGCATTCAGGTTCTTCTCGTTCGGATTGGGATCGACATCAAAGAACAGGCCTCGTCCCAGCCCGGCCTTTTCCATCACGCCAAGCGTGGTGCTTGTCACCGGCAGTGCCGCCAGTCCCTTGTCGGTTACCAGCAGTGGCCGCTTGATGCCGGCAGTGGCGCATGCGGCAGGCAATTCGGCAATCCGGCCCGCACCGAACTTGATCGCGGTAGGATAGTTCCAGTTGGCATTGGCAACCATTCTCAGAGCCTCTTCATATGGTAGGATTTGGGCCGTGTCACGGAGTGGAAACCCAGGACAGACAGCGAAGCGCCGCGTCCTGTATCCTTGCAGCCGGTCCAGCACAAGGCCGGATCGAGATAATCACACCGGTTCATGTAGATCGTGCCGGCTTCGATCTGCCTGCCGATACGCTTTGCCGCTGCCATGTCGCCAGTCCAGATGGATGCCGTCAGGCCATAATCGGAATCGTTCATCAGCTTGATGGCTTCTTCGTCGGAACTCACTTTCATGATGCCCACGACCGGACCAAAGCTCTCGTCCCGCATCACGCGCATGGAATGATCGACATGGGTAAGGATCTGCGGTGCAAGATAGGCGGTATCTCCCGTATCGGCAGGAAAGAGCGATGGATCGATGATGGCCTTCGCGCCAGCAGCCACCGCTTCCCTGATCTGTGCGCGCACCTCGTTGGCGAAGCGCACATTTGCCATTGGGCCGATCGTGGTTGAAGCGTCCATCGGGTTGCCGAGCTTGTAGCCGGACACCAGGGCAGCCGCCTTCTCGATGAAGTGATCGTAAAGCGCTTCATGAACATAGATGCGTTCGATGCCGCAGCAGCACTGGCCCGAATTGTACATCGCACCGTCCAGGAGGACATCGACCGCTGCATCAAGGTTTGCGTCCGCCCTGACATACCCTGGATCCTTGCCGCCCAGTTCAAGTCCGACGCCGGTAAAAGTCCCTGCTGCCGCAAGTGCGATTGCCCTTCCACCATTCACCGAACCTGTGAAATTGATGTACCCGAAACTGCGCTTGCCGATCAGTTCTGCGGTCGCATCATGTGACAGGAACACATTGTGGAACAGGCCCTGGGGAAGGCCCGCGCGCCTGAAGGCTTCCGCAAAGCGCTCGCCGGCAAGCAGCGTCTGGGTCGCATGTTTGAGAACAACTGCATTGCCTGCGATCAGCGCAGGCGCGATCGTATTCACGGCGGTCAGGAATGGATAATTCCAGGGTGCCACCACCAGGACGACGCCAACCGGTTCGCGCGCCAGGTAACGATGGAATGCGTCGCTGCTTTCAATCACGCTGGGCGCCAGCGCCGACTGGGCGATGGATGCCATGTAGTTGGCGCGTTCCCGCACTCCACCCATCTCTCCGCCATATCGGACCGGGCGCCCCATCATTCCCGCCAGTTCGGGAACGATCTCGCCATTCATTGCTTCAAGTTCGCCAACGGCCTTCAACACAAGTTCGATGCGCTCGCCAAGCGGTCGCTCGGCCCAATTGCGTTGTGCCGCCTTCGCCTGGGCGATGAGCTTTTCCACCTCCGACACATCCTGTGTCTTGCGTTCGGCGAAAACCGATCCATCGATCGGCGAGATGCACTTGAGCGTACCCATCTGGTTTTCAGGCCCTTTCAAATCCTCTGGCGATTTCCCAATCCGTCACGACACGGTCGAACTCTTCCTGTTCCCATTCCGCGCAGCGCACATAATGATCGACAACCGCGTCGCCCATGGCTTCGCGCAACATCGCCGACTTGCGCAACGTTTCCGTCGCAGTCCGCAAGGTCGATGGAATATGCTTTGCCTTGGCATCCTCATAGATGTCACCGCGTGTCGGCGGAGCAAGTTCCAGCTTCTGCTCGATCCCCTTGATGCCTGCAGCAAGCACTGCGGCCTGGGCGAGATATGGGTTGATGTCCGAGCCGCCGATACGGCACTCCACCCGCACACCCTTTGTCCCCTCCCCGCACAAGCGAAAACCGGCTGTCCGGTTGTCGACTGACCAGACCGTGCGGGTCGGCGCAAATGTCCCTTTCATGAAGCGCTTGTAGCTGTTCACGTAAGGCGCCAGGAAACAGGTATAGTCAGCCGCATACTCGATCAGACCCGCCATGAAATGGCGCATCAGCTTCGACATGCCATGCTCGCCCTTGGGATCGTGGAATGCCGGCGTTTTGCCCTTCCACAACGACATGTGGATATGCGCGGACGAGCCAACCTTCTTGTGGCTCCACTTAGGCAGGAAGGTCACCGAACGGCCATTGGCCCAGGCGATTTCCTTGACCGCGTGTTTCGCTATCGTGTGATTGTCAGCGCAATCCATCGCCTCGGAGTAGCGGATGTTCAACTCCTCCTGGCCGGTCTCCGCCTCACCCTTGGAATTCTCCACCGGAATGCCTGCGGCGAACAGGTGGTTGCGCACCGGCCGCATGATCGATTCTTCCTTTGTGGTCTGAAGGATATGGTAATCCTCGTTGTACGCGCTGATCGGCGTCAGCTCACGATAGCCATTGTTTGCCAGATCACGGAAGCTCTGTTCGAACAGGAAGAACTCCAGTTCGGTTGCCATCATTGCCTCATAACCGAGCTTCTTCAGCCTTGCAATCTGGGCCTTGAGGATCTGGCGTGGCGATTGCGGCACCGGCTCATGCGTATGGTGATCGAGCAGATCGCACAGCACCATGGCGGTTCCTTCCAGCCACGGGATACGTCGCATGGTCGAAAGATCGGGTTTCATCACATAGTCGCCATACCCCGCCCGCCAGCTGGTCGTCGCATATCCGTCGGGCGTCGCCATCTCCAGATCGGTTGCCAGCAGGTAGTTGCAGCAATGTGTCTCGTCATGGCTGCTGTCGATGAAATTCTGAACGTGGAACCGTTTGCCCATCAGCCGGCCCTGCATGTCCACGGCACACACGAGCACCGTGTCGATTGCGCCTGCGGTTGCAGCCTTTTTCAGATCCGCCATGGAGAGATTGCCCGGCATCTGTCTAGTTCTCCTGTCATGGTGCCGGAAGCCTGCCCCCGGTCGTTCTTGTGGTAACAGCGCCCACCCGCTTCTGGGTGGGCGCTGCATTTATCCTCAGCTCTGGCTGTATGGGAAGCCCGCGCCGTTGATGACCTTGTTGTATTCCTTGAAGATCGAAATGACTTTCGCCTTCAACTCGCTCTCGGCCGCAATCTCGTCCCAGAACTTGACGGCCGCAGCTTCGACCTGCGCCCATTCGGCTGCCGGAACGGAACGCAACTGCAGCTTGTCGCCTGTGGCCCGAAGCTTGGCTTCCCCACCCCAGTACCACTGGTTGCGGAACGTGTGGCTGGCTTCCATGCACGACATGTAGATCTGCTTGAGATGCTCGGGCAGATCAGCCCACTTCTTCTCGTTTGCAAACCAGGAACCGATCCAGGCGCCGGAGATGTTGTTGGTCAAGAAGTAGTCTGTCACGTTTGCCCAGCCGACAGTGTAGTCTTCGGTAATTCCCGACCAGGCCATCCCGTCCAGTTCGCCCGTCTGCACCGCGACCTCGGCATCCTCATACGGGATCTGGACCGGCACGACGCCAAACTGATTGAGGAACCTGCCAGCCGTCGGGAAGGTATATAGCCTGAGGCCCGACAGGTCCGCCAGCGTCTTGATTTCCTTCTTGGTGTTGAAATTGCAGGGGTCCTGTCCTGCTGCCGAGAGCCACACCACCCCGCCTGCCTTCGCATAGGCGTCGCGCCAGATTTCCGCCAGTCCATATTGCTGGAACAGCACCGGCACGTCGACGATCGAACGGGTGGCAAACGGGAAGTAACCCCCGAAGATACCCACTTCGGTCGGTGAGGCCATCGAATCGTCATCCGAATGGACAGCGTCGATGGTGCCGGCCTGCATGGCACGGAACAGTTCGCCCGTCGGAACGATCTGGTCGGCGAAGAACAGTTCGATCACCATCTCGCCATTTGCAGCCTTGTTGAAGGCGTCAACAAAGGGCTGGGTCACGAACTGTCCGAGAGTGGCGCCTGCATAGGTCTGCATGCGCCAGCGGATAGGCTCCTGGGCGATTGCCGCAGGGGCTGCCAGCGTGGTGCTTGCCGCAGCTCCGGCGACGCCGGTTGTCTTGAGAAATTGACGTCTGTTTAGCATGCCGGTCTCCTTTGTTGCTTTGTCTCACCCTTGAAGTTTTCCCTGGAACAGGGACGGTAGCCACAGAGCAATCTGCGGGAACATCATCACGATCACGAGGGTGATAATCATGACAGCGACGAATGGAATGATGGACCAGTAAATATCGCGCAGGTTGATTTCGGGCGGAGCCATCGCGCGCATCAGGAACAGATTGTAGCCAAAGGGTGGGGTCATGTAGGCGATCTGGCAGGTGATCGTGTACAGAACGCCGTACCAGATGAGATCAAAGCCGAGTACCCGAACCAGAGGCACGTAGAGCGGCGCGACGATCACGAGCATTGCCGTATCGTCCAGGAATGTCCCCATCAGCAGGAATGACAGCTGCATCAGGATCAGGATTTCCCACGGACCAAGGCCGAGTCTGTTGAGGAAGAAATCCTCGATGGCACGAACCGCACCAAGCCCGTCGAACACGGCGCCAAAGCATAGCGCAGCAAGAATGATCCACATGAACATGCACGATATTCCAAGTGTCTTGCGCACCGTATTCTCGAATACATCACGGGTGAGCCGGCCCTTCAGGACTGCCGCTGCAAGCGAAGCGAGTGCGCCCACCGCCGAACTTTCGACAAGCGAGGTGATGCCCATCAGGAAAAGGCCGTTCATCAGGAAGAAGATCGCCAGCGGGATGATCCCCGCGCGCAGCAGGCGGAACCGCTCCGACCAGGTGATCTGCGCGCGCTCTTCGGCAGAAAGTGGCGGCCCCAGATGCGGCTGTATCGAACAGCGCACCGCTATGTAGATGATGAACAGCGCCGCCATCAGCAGACCTGGAAACACACCGGCCAGCCACAATTGGCTGACAGGCTGGCGGGCGATCATGCCGTAAAGAACCAGCACCACCGAGGGCGGGATCAATATGCCCAGGCTCGAACCGCCCTGGATTACCCCCGTTATCATCTGCTTGTCGTAGCCTCGCCTGAGCAGTTCAGGCAGGGCGATGGTCGCTCCGATCGCCATGCCGGCAACCGAAAGCCCGTTCATCGCCGAGATGATCACCATCAGGCCGATGGTGCCTATTGCCAGTCCGCCCGGTATCGGACCGAACCAGACATGGAACATCTTGTACAGATCGTCCGCGATCCGGCTTTCCGAGAGCATGTAGCCCATGAAGATGAACATTGGCAGCGTGAGCAGCGGATACCATTTCATCAGCTTGATCGACTGGGCGAAGGCTATCTCCACGCCACCGGTTCCCCATAGCGGCAGAGCCGCCAGGACAGCCACCGCCCCGATCACGCCGAAGACGCGCTGCCCCGTCATGAGGAGCATCATCATGGATGCGAACATGAACAGTGCGATCAGGTTGTAACTCATATATCCACCTCTGTGCGGTGCGGTATCTCGATGCCGCGCAGATAGAGGACATCACGAAGGAATTCGGCAATCGCCTGCAGAAGCATGAGGAAAATGCCGAACGTGGCCACAAGCTTTACCGGCCACATGTAGGGGCGCCAGACCGAATGGGCGCGTTCGCCATACTCGATGGCATAGGTCGTGCTCGATACCCCGCCATACAGGAGAACGCATACATAGAAGATAAGGAAGAGTACCGAGATCGCGTCGAATATTGCCTTGCGTTGGGGCGACCAGGAACCGTAGAGCAGATCCATGCGGACATGGTCTCCCAATTGCACCGAATAGGGCCCACCGAGCAGATAATAGGCGACCATGATGAACTGGGCGAGTTCCAGCGTCCACAGCGACGGCACACCGGCATATTTCGAGATCGACGACCACAACAGAACGGCCATCATCGCGAATATCAGGTACATCGCGAACCGGCCAACGCGGTAATTTATTGCTCCAACGAAAAGGACGTAGCGTTTGGCCAGCTCAAGCATGGTTTCCTAACACCCCTTTCCGGTCACGCTGGCGTGCGCTTCGCTCAGAACGTCTGCAAGCAACCTTGCCATTCTTGCCTGCGCCACCGGCGTCGCGATGAGATCGTTTCTTACCTCGATCATCACATTTGCCATGCCACGCGCCAATCCATGCTCCTTGAGCGTATGGGTAACCCCATCAGTTGGACCGTATGGTTCGTTTTCGCGCACGACAAGGCCACCGAACCGGTCAGCGTGCGCCAGCATTTCCCTGGCAAGCCTGTCATCTTCATCATGCAGGATGCCGACTTCCACTTCACGTTTCCTGCCATGATAGACAGGTGTGAACGAATGGATGGTCACGAGAGCTGGTGCCCCGACACCGTGATGCATCTCGATCAGTTCGCCCAGCTGCTCCCTGAAGGGATGATAGAAAAGGTCCGCGCGCCGGTTAAGCTCTTCAGGTGAAAGACCGGTGTTGCCGGGGATGTCGAACACTTCGCTGCGCGCCACCACCGCTCCCGCAGATTCCGGCGGGCGATTGCAGTCGTAAAGCAGCCGCGAATAACGGTGGGCTATCAGTGGACTGTCGAGCAGGCTCGACAAATGCCTGGCGACGGCCAGCGCACCGGGATCCCAGGCAACATGGCTTCTTCTCGCTGATGCTGGCAATCCGAGGGATGCGTATGAAGGAGGCATGCGTGAGGAGGCATGCTCGCAAACGAGAATGAACGGACCTGTGGCAGCTGGATTGACCAGATCCGCAACACGGTAAGTCTGTCTTGCCCTAGCCGGCTGAACCCTGTTCATCTGCGTCTCGCCGATCATCGCGACCTCCAGCTCACGGAACTATCGAATCCCGAACGGGACAACGTCAAGCGGTTCATGAAAAAGATTTTTCAACAGCCGTGTTCAAGAAACAATCATTTCAGTTATCATGCTTCAAGCGGAATTGCCGATGCATGCCAATCGGGAGGAGGCGAACTGATGACGCAAGACGGCCGGTCTGATCGGACAGTTGCCGAACGCATCAAGAGCAGCTTTGACAAGCTCACCCGGGCCGAACGCCAGTTGGCCAATTCGATTCTCGACAACTACCCGGCTTCCGGGCTTGGCAACATCGCTGTTCTGGCCAGGGCATCGGGCGTCTCCAACCCGACCATCGTGCGCATGGCACGCAAGCTGGGTTTTTCCGGCTTTCCCGAAATGCAGCATCAGTTGCGCATCGAGGTCGAGGAAACCATTTCCAATCCGATCACGCGCCACAACCGCTGGAACGAAGGCGCTCCCGATGCCCACATGCTCAACCGGTTTGCCGAAGCCGTGATGCAGAACCTGCGCCAGACGCTGGCCAATCTTGATCCTGCAGAACTGGACCGTGCCTGCGCGTTGCTGGCTCAGCCAAGCCGCACGATCTTCATTGCTGGCGGGCGCCTGTCCGGTACGCTCGCAGAATTCTTCTACAAGCACATGCAGATGATCCGGTCCGGCGTGACGCTCGTCCCCTCGACCGAGAGCCATTGGCCGCACTATGTCCTGGACATGAAGAAGGGCGATGTGCTGGTTCTCTATGACGTCCGTCGCTACGAGAACAACAGCGTCAAGCTGGCCGAGATGGCAAACGACCGTGGTGCCAGGGTGATCCTGTTTACCGATCAATGGGGATCACCTGCTGCACGCTTTGCAACCCATACCTTCAGTTGCCGCATCGAAGCGCCATCAGCTTGGGATTCCATGGCGGTCATGCAGGTGCTGGGTGAAACACTGATTGCCATGGTTCAGGCTGCGAGCTGGAAAACCACCAGCGCGCGCACGGCGGAACTGGAGCAACTGTTCGACCGGACCGGCCTCTTCCGCCGATTCAAATGACGCTGTTGCGCTCGGCGTGAAGCGGTAGACGAATGAGGAAAGCCGTTCCGCTGACACTGTCATCCAGCTCTATCGTGCCACCGCAATTCTCGATCAGCGCCCGGGTGATGCCCAACCCCATTCCGGTTCCGCCACTGGCGCGGCGCGTTGTGAAATAAGGATCAAACACGCGCTTTCGATTGGCTGGTGATATGCCCTCCCCATCGTCATGCACCCGGATTTCCGCCATCCGGCCCGCTGGCCGCGCCGAGATGGTCACTTGTCTTGCACCATGGCGCAGCGAATTGTCTGCCAGATTACCGAGGCAATCGAGAAGCAGATCCCTGCTGGTGGCGACAGTAACATCCTCGGGATCAAACAGGGTGACTGCCAGCCCCCCTTTGGCTCCCAGTTCAGTCTCGATACCAGCCAGACTGGAAGACGCCTGCTCCATCTCCCTGTTTTCTGCCCTGGCCAGTTCCAGCAACCGTTTCACCAGTTCGGCCATGCGGCTTGTGTCGGCAATAATATTGCCGATGAAGCGCCGCTGTTCATGGGCTTTCATCGCTGGTTTCGCATCCCGAATGAGTTCGGCAGCACCCTGGATCGCTGTCAGCGGCGACTTCAGTTCATGGCTCACATGCGAGGCAAATGCGTTGACCTGATCGGAACGTTGTTGCTGGCGGCGGGCCATCATCAGAAAGCTGTCGGCAAGCTCAGCTATCTCCACCGTTCCATGATGGCTGAGAGGTTCCATGGCGCTCCGCTCACCGACAGCTATTCGACGGCTGCGTTCAGCCAGTGCACGCACTGGCTTTGTCACGAGCCTTGAAGCCAGCGCCGCAAGAATTACGCCAGCCGCGATGACGGTCAGGGTTGCGGCAAGAAGTTTCCACCGCTCGCTGTACAGATGCTTGACCACATTTGCCGGTGTCCGAGATGCATAGATCACACCAGCAACCCTTCCATCAACCGCGACCGGGAAGGCAAGGAAGATGCGTATCCCGGTACCCCTGCTTATCGAATAGACGGGCGGTGTCGGCTGGTCTGAAACGCGCACCCGCATGACGGTCGTGATACGCCCTTCCAGGGCCGTGGCCACTTCTTCAACATGCGCCAGCGACAGGCCCGTTTCCCCCCTGCCTGCAATGACAGTTCCCTTTGGGTCGAGAATCCTGAACCCTGCCAGCGTGATCCTTTGTGTTTCCTCGATCAGCGGCTGCATCATTGCGCCGACCTTCACAAAGCCAGGCAGCGGTGGTTCAACTGGCACGAGACCGTCCTGGCGCGCCGGCAGGATCGGATCACTGGCAAGATCAAGTGACGGCTCAACCGGACTGAAGGGCGCATCGTCAGGCGTCGCTGAACTGCCCTGCACTTCGTTTGCGCTGTCAACAACACCCGCACCCAGCGCTTTATCCGGGATGCCTTCATCCCCTACCGCTCGTGCCATAACAGCAGCCAGAACAGCCGCTTGCGAGATGAGCTCGCCTTCAGTGTGATGGATCAACTGGTTTTCATACACACGGAAAAAGAAGAGGCCGGTGAGTGGAAGACACAGCGTCACCAGAAGCATGGCGAGAAACACGCTGCGAATTCGCGGGCGTAGCCGGTCCCGCCATTTCATGGTTTCACTCATGTGCGCTCGCAACTGCCGATACGAAAACCGACACCATGCACTGTTTCCACAAGCGAACCACAACCGAGTGCCGCACCCTTCGTCCTGATGTTGCGGACATGGCTGTCAATCGTGCGGTCGGAAACATGCATGTTGAAGTCATAGGCTGTTTCAAGGATCGCTTCGCGGCTGAGGACCCGACCTGCTGCTTCCAGCAGGGCCCGCATGATGGAGAATTCGAGAGCAGTCAATTCCAGCGCGTTACCGCCAAGTTCCGCCCTGTGCATGGCTGCATCAAGGATGAGTCCGCCGCGCTGCAGTACTGCAGATTTTTCCGTGGTACCTGACGACTTGCTTACCCGCTTGAGGATGGATTTCACCCGCGCCACCAGTTCGCGTGGCGAGAACGGCTTTGTCACATAATCATCAGCACCCAGTTCCAGCCCGAGGATGCGATCAATCTCCTCATCCCGTGCCGAGAGAAAGAGGATCGGCACGTCGTTGGTCCGCCGGACTTCACGGCATACGTCCAGCCCATCGAGTTCCGGCATGCCGACATCGAGGATCACGAGGTTCGGCTTGTTGCGCAAGGTAGCCTCGATCGCCGCGCGTCCATCATGCACGACAAGTGTCTTCATGCCTGCCGCCTCGATGGCAAAAGCTACCACTTCGCAGATGTGCGGATCATCATCGGCTATCAGAACAAGGGTTCTAGCTGTCATTTCATCCCTACCGGATCGCTGTCATCTCAATTGTCCGCGGGCGTGGGCAGGCGCTCGCTTCGTTTATCGTATCGCCCGCCATGTTCCAACTGCCTGCTTTCGCCCAGATGACGTCCGTCAATTTCGATCAGCCAGTTGCGAAGTGACCAGTTCCGCCAGTTCTCCATCTGGGCCTGATGGCGGTTCACCAGGCGGTCGCGGCTGTCCTCACCGTCCTTGCGCTGCATGTCACTGATATCGCTCGCCTCAGCCAGGAACCGGTCGAACGCAGGTATGGCTGCCGGGCCGAGCGTATAAAGATAATACATGTCCAGCCCCGTTCCTTCTCCTCCCATTTCCAGGGAGTGGTCGACATTATAGCGCGCTATGATTGCACCAAAGTTGATGAAACAGCTTGCGTAAAGCACGAGACCCGCGAGCGCGAGATTTCGGTTTACAAGCCACGCTCCGCCATGCCCCGCCGCGATGCGCACCGTGATCAGTATGAGCCCGCAGGCAACCACGCCCATCCAGATGAAGGCCGCAACCCGCATGTAGGTCAGCGCATAGACGTTTGTATAAAGTTCCAGCCGAAGGATCGAGGAAAGGACGAGGCCTACATTCTGCAGGATCCAGGCATAGACGAGATAGCGAATGAGGGAGTTTTCCGCGGCGGTCGAACCGGGTCGCAGGGCAACAAGGACGAAAAGCGCAGCCAGAAGTGCAGTTACGATGAGTGGATAGGCCCCACGATGCGCATAGGCAGCATAGCTCATCCCTTCAGGTAGGGTCGCCCCGCCCCAAAGGTAGAAAATGTCGAGGCCGGTCTGCACAGCGAAGAGCATGTTGAAAAGCGCGAGTGAGCGCAGAATTGCACCATCGCCGAAAATCACGCCATGAACCCCGCCTCTGGAAGCCGTTTCTGGCTGCGTCTCGACAGCCGGCAGCTTCCTGACTGCCTTCTGCAGTATCTGGCGCGGGTTGAGGAACGGCCATGTCACGGCCGCCGTGAACATCCAGAAAAACAGCCTGTCAAAGCGGATCCACTCGATCAGTTTCCAGATTTCAATGAGCGAAAGCAGCCGGTCAAGCACCGGATTGGCCTCTGCGAACAATAGCAGGAACACCGCCCCTGCGACCGCTGGCATCAGCCAGATGGCCAGACCGGAAAGGCGCACCGAAGAACGTTCGGCCGCCTTGAGTTCACCATACCATCGCGCGATGTCAGGCACGAAACGCAAGGGCAGCGTAAGTGCAAAGAGCGCAAGACCCCGCACCCATTGCAATGTCGTGTCGAACTTGCGCCCCCATATCCGGAAGCTCGTAATCGCCACTAGTGTGAAGCTGACAATGAAGGAAAGGCCCGACAGATCGACAGCCATGGGCGCCAGGGCGAGAAAATACAGAACCGCAATGCTTATCGGACTGGTCAGCCGATCCTTGTTGACAAATGCCGAAACAGCCAGGATCGCCGCGCCGTAGATCAGGAATGACAGGGCGCCACCCTCGTTTTCAAAAAGAGGATCGCTCAGTACAACCAGCAGGCCAAGCCCTGCCAGGGCAAGTGCGGTAGCGGAATTTCCTTTTTCGGTACCGATGATGGGTGGCTGTTCAGTCATGGCGTTTCCTCGCAGGTTGGCGCTGTCGGCAAGCCACCAACCGTCACGCAGGAGCGAGGCGGGAAGGTTCGAACTATGAATTGCGATGGCTTGTGTCATGAAACCCTTGTGGCACTGCAATTCGCAGAAACCTGTCCAGATTCATGGAGCCAATCTGCATTGTTTGTGCAGATAGTGTGCAGACGCGAAGCGCCAGGCCGAAGCTGGGCGCGGCCGTGAGACTGTCTTGTCAATTTTTTGGATTGAAAGTGGTAGCAGAGGGCGGATTTGAACCGCCGACCTCCGGGTTATGAATCCGGCGCTCTCACCAACTGAGCTACTCTGCCATGCATCGCATCGGACGAAATCGCGCCCGCTCGATTGCGCGCATATAAGGAAGCGCGCCGCATGCTGTCAAGCGCGACAAGCGCGGTGCTTGATTGCCGCTGTCAGGCGCTGGTGCGCAAGCCCGCTGCAACACTCCGGCCATCCCTGACCATCACCTTGCGCAACTGCGCTTCGGCTTCGGCATCGCGTTCAGAACGGGCAATGAAACCACCGCCCAGCACACGCGAGCCCTGGCTCTCGTCGGCGTAGAATACGCAGGCCTGGCCCGGAGCGACCCCGGTTTCGCCGTCCAGCAGGTCGACATGAATCCCGCCATCGCGCTCGAACAGACGCGCTTCTGCCGGTGGCCGCGATGAGCGAACCTTCGCGAATATCTCGAGGCCCTCGGCTGGAATGTCTGAAAGGCTTCCCTCGCCAATCCAGTTGACATCGCGCAGGTGAACGCGACGTGTCGCAAGCGCTGAGCGAGGCCCGACAATCACACGCGCCTGCGCGGCATCCAGATGCACAACATAAATCGGCTCACCCGTTGCAACGCCAATGCCTCGCCGCTGACCGATTGTGAAATGAATGATTCCGTCATGACGACCCAGGACCCGCCCGTCGAGATGGACAATCTCTCCCGGCTCACCGGCACTTGGCTGCAGCTTCGCGATCACGTCGGAATATTTTCCCTGTGGCACGAAACAGATATCCTGGCTGTCGGATTTTTCGGCAACGATCAGGCCAAGTTCGCGCGCGATTTCGCGTGTCTCTGCCTTGGGCAGCCCGCCGAGAGGGAAGCGCAGGAAATCGAGCTGGTTCTGCGTTGTTGCAAACAGGAAATAACTCTGATCGCGCGCCTCATCGGCTGGCCGCATCAGTGCACGCCTGCCCGTAACAGGATCGGCAACAAACGAACGTACATAATGCCCGGTGGCCAGCGCGGCAGCGCCAAGCGAACGCGCGGTCTCCAGCAGATCGGCAAATTTCACGGTCTGATTGCACGCGATGCAGGGAACCGGCGTTTCCCCGGCAATGTAGCTTTCGGCGAATGGATCGATCACCGCTTCGCGGAAGCGTGATTCATAATCCAGCACATAGTGCGGGATGCCCAGTGTTTCGGCCACGCGGCGCGCATCGTGGATGTCCTGGCCAGCACAGCACGCCCCCTTGCGATGCGCTGCCTCGCCGTGATCGTAAAGCTGCAGGGTCATGCCGACCACGTCATAGCCTTCCCGTTTCAGCAGGCCAGCTACAACGGAAGAATCGACGCCGCCAGACATGGCAACGACGACACGGGTGTCCTGCGGGCGTCCCGGAAGGTCGAGGGAATTCAGCATGGCTACTCACGGTTCTCGTACGGGTAAAGGCCGCACAGTCCAGTCGAGCCTATATAGGCCGTTTTGCGCGCGTTTCCAACACATTCCCCGCTTGGGAATTGGAAGGAAATTGCTTCAGCAAGCCAGGGCAGATACGCCCCTGGCCAAGCCTGGCAAGGAAAAATGCTGCAGAAATGCTGCGCAACAAGATTGCAGCATGCCTGCAGCATGAAACCTGGCCAGTAAATCCCTGTTGCGCGGCAACCTGTTGATTTTATTGGTTGCTGCGCAAAAACTCAGCTGAGCAACTGATAGCAGACAGGCGCGTGGCCCGAGCCGATCATGCCGATTTTCGTGGCAGCTGCGCGCGACAGATCGACGATGCGGCCCTTGATGAACGGCCCGCGATCGTTGACCCGCACCACAACCGATCGTCCGTTGCGCTTGTTGGTCACCAGTATTTTCGAACCGAACGGCAGGCTCTTGTGTGCCGCGGTAAGCAGATCCGGCCGCATCTGTTCGCCAGATGCCGTGCGTGAGTTCAGATCATACCAGGATGCACCGCCACACTGGGTGGCAGCTTGCGCATTCTGGCACAAAAGGAGGATACCTGCGGCCGCAGCCACAGCAAAAATTTCTCTTCTCATGACGCCCCTTAAAGCTGAGGCTACCGTCGGCAGCCCTTGTGTGCAGCGCACAATATGCTGCAATGCGGCATCAATGTGTCTGTGCAATCACCAAGTTTTTCAGCTTGTTACCAAGGGAGCCAGGATCGCAGGGAGCTGTTTTTGCAGATCTTCCGCAATCAGTCCGGGGCCAAGAAGTTGTGCTGCCTCCCCATGCAGCCATACGCCAGCGCACGCTGCTTCGTAGGCGGGCATGCCCTGGGCCAGCAATCCGCCAATCAGGCCAGCCAGCACATCGCCGGTGCCGGCAGTTGCAAGCCAGGCGGGCGCATTGGCGTTGATTGCAGCTCGGCCGTCCGGCGCGGCGATCACTGTATCCGCGCCCTTGAAGACAACAATCGATCGGCTGGTTGAAGCCGCCTGTATTGTCCTTGCCAGCTTGTTTTCGCCCATGCTGTCGAACAACCTGGCAAACTCACCCGCATGCGGGGTCAGCACGCTCTGCTCTTCCGACTTTCCCAGAAGGGAGAACAGTCTGTGCGAATCGTCCGAGAATGAACTCAGCGCATCGGCATCAAGCACACAAACCCGTTTCGATCTGAGGCAGACTTCCACCTTGTCGCGCATGTCAGCCCCGACTCCCCCACCTGGCCCAATCACGATCGAAGTCAGTCGCTTGTCGGCAAGCAAGGCACCAAGGCCCGCTGGTCCCTCATACTCGCGTACCATCAGCGCTGTGACATGATTGGCAATCTCATCCGATGCATCACGCTCGCATGCCAGCGTGACCAGCCCGGCACCTGATCTCAGGCCTGCCATAGCCGCCAGACGTGCAGCACCAGTGCGCAGCCTGGCGCCGCTGACCACCAATGCGTGGCCCCGATCATATTTGTGCCCGTCTTCGCTCGGACACGGAAAGACATGTTTCCAGAGTGTCGGAGCGTTCTCGTGAACACGGATGGCACCGTCTTCCAGCACGGCAGGATCGATGCCGATATCGGCAACGATCGTCTCGCCGCAGTGCTGGCGTCCTGGATAAAGGAGATGACCCGGCTTCTTGCGGAAGAACGTGACTGTCCGGCTGGCCTTAACGGCAGTTCCCAGAACTAAGCCGCCATTGCCCGAAATGCCACTTGGGAGATCAACCGAAATGACGCGAACTGCTGCGTCATTCAGTCGCTCGACGAAATCCGCCACTTCGCCCGAAAGGGGCCTTTCCAGGCCCGCGCCGAAAAGCGCATCGATAACCAGACCGAAGCGCTCGGGTTGAACGGACGAAAGATCATCGCCAACATGTTCAGGCCCCAACCGGTCCAATGCCAGCCTGGCATCGGCGGAGTTCCTGTCCAGATTGCCGTACACCGCCACCTTGACCTGACAGCCCGCCTCGATGAGCAGTCGCGCGACGATGAAACCATCGCCTCCATTGTTGCCAGGACCACAGGCGACCAGCACGTTGCGGCCCGCACCGACAAACGGCAGCGACGCATCGAAAACTGCCTTGCCTGCTGCTTCCATCAGATCGATGCCGGCCACTCCACGTGAAATGGCACGCCGATCCGCTTCCGTCATCTCTTCGACGCTCAGCAATTCGTTCATGCCCACTCTCCAACGGAGAAAAGAAAACCTGGCCTACTCGCCTCGCCAGAATACCGGGCTGAGAATAACCAGCACAGTCATGATTTCCAGCCGCCCCAGGAACATCAGCATCACCAGAAGCCACTTGGCCGTGTCCGATATGGGTCCGAAATGTCCGGCAGGTCCGATGACCTCGCCCAGCGCCGGACCGACGTTCGACAAGGTGGCAAGTGTCCCTGAAAAGGCGGTCACCAGGTCGAGCCCTGTTGCCGAAAGCAGGATCGTGAACAGGAACAGGATCATGATGTAGGCGAAAAAGAATGTGGTTACGGACTGCAGCGCCTCTGGCGAAATGCGCTGTCCATTGTAGTGGACCGGAAACACGCCGCTTGGATAGACCAGTTCACGCACCGAGACCCTCAATGTCTGGAATAGGATTATCAGGCGATAGGTCTTGAACCCGCCCGAGGTCGAGCCCGCGCAACCACCCACGAACATTGAAACGAGAAAGACACCTGCCGACAGGGTTCCCCACTGGGTATAGTCGGTGGTGGCGTAGCCGGTGGTGGTTACGATCGAAACCACATTGAACAATGTGTGAAGCAGTGCATCGCCAGCCGAAAGGCTCCCGTGAGAACTTGCGCTCAGGAAACCGGGTACCATCAACAGGCCAATGATCAGGAACAGCACAGCAATCTGGCTGTCGAGACGCCTGCGATAGTCGCGATTTATCACGAGCAGGAAGAAGGCGGTGAACGGCAAGGCACCGATCAGCATGAAGACCACGGCGGTCAGCAGGACCATGTCGCCATACTGGGCAAACGACGTGTCATGGGTTGAAAAACCGGCGGTGGAGATCGTGGTCATGGCGTGATTGAGCGCATCGAACCAGCTCATGCCACCTGCTGCATAAAGCACCATGCAGGCAAGTGTCAGCGCCGAGTAAAGGCCGACCAATGTGACGGCAAAGACCTGAATGCGGGCAACCGGCTTGTCTGAGCGCTCGGATGATTCCATGCGGAAAAACTGCATGCCGCCAATGCGCAGGAATGGCAGGATCAGCAGACCCATGGCGACAATGCCGATACCGCCAAGCCACTGGATCGTGGAGCGCCACATCAAGAGACCGCGCGGCATGTCATCGAGACCGGAAAGCACCGTGGCGCCTGTCGTCGTCAGGCCGGAAACGGCTTCAAAAACAGCATCCGTCAGGCTCATGTCCCGCGAGCCGAAAATGAAGGGCAGCGAGGACACCATGGAAGTGGAAAACCACAAGCTTGCGACAAGCAGGAAACCCATTCGCAGCGAGAAGGGCTGCAGCTGGCCGCGATTGGCCAGGATTGCGCCGCTCGAGATACTGCCCACGATGAACAGGGAGGCGAGGAACCCCCGCCAATCATCATTGTTGTCGATCACATCGACCGTCATTGCGGGCAACATGCCAATGGCCAGATAAAGACAGAACAGGCCGTTTACATAGGTAATGGTTCTGAACATCGGTCGGTGAAAATCCGGTTTGTACCTATGTTTGCGCCATCGATTGGCAGGCCGATTCAGGCAAAGTGCCATGTGTCAGGCACAAAAGGCAATTCCTTACTCAATCGTAACGGTGTCCTTAGTCAAAATTTAAGGTGGATCGCATAGCTTCACTGAGGAATTGGTCAATTATTGTGAGTTTTGAGTTATGACCGATCACGTCAGACCGCGTGTGAAATATGTCATCGGACCAGACGGCAGCCCGTTGACAATTGCAGACCTGCCGCCCTCATCCACCCGTCGCTGGGTCATCAGGCGAAAGGCCGAAGTCGTGGCAGCAGTCCGCGGTGGCCTGCTCTCGCTTGAAGAAGCCTGCAGCCGGTATACCTTGACGGTTGAGGAATTCCTGTCCTGGCAAAGCTCGATCGATGCCCATGGCCTCGCTGGCCTGCGCACGACCCGCATCCAGGAATACCGCCACTGAGGCGTTTCTCGCCCCAATGTCGAGAAACGCACCATCCAGTTTGATTGGTCGCCCGTTCAAGGTTTGCGATACCGCAAGACCTGATCGGGTGTCGGCTACTTCGGTATTCGCCGTGGCCTGATCTTCCCTCTTTCCCAAAATTCCAGAGCAACCGTGCGCCAGCGCAGGTCGTCGGCAAGCGCCGAAATCACCTGCAATGCGCCCCGCCTTTGCCGTCTGGGATCAATCGCGAATTTTCAGACCACTTGTAGCTGCCGCCGTCGCCAGGGTGGAAAGCCCGAAGAACCATAATCCGGGCTGGCTTACGGCCGTTGCCAGTCCACTGGTCTTTGCCGCAAACACCAGGATCGCAACAAGCAGGACATCCATCATCGACCACTTGGACAGAACACCCGCCCAGGTCGGAAAACGACCAAGGCCGAAGGCCGCCTCATAGACGGTGAACATCTTCACGACCGGAAAGGCGATGGAGAACAGAAACACGATTGCCGCCAACACCATGTCGTCCTTGCTCCACAGGCCGGCAACCACGCCCAGCAGGGATGGCGTCTCGGCAAAGAAATAGAGTTTTTCGAAGCGCACAAGCGGAAGCGCGATGCCCAGACCGAAGGATATTGCGGCGATCAGCAGAAATATCGGACGCAACCTGTTCATGCGCGCGCCTCCCACTTGTCCAAAAATGCACCGATATCGAGCGTCTGCATGTCGTCTATCGCCTCGAACAACCGGTCCTGGTTCCAGTCCCACCATTTCATCGCCTGCAAACGCGCTGCAATGGGAGCATCAAATCTCTTTCTCAGCAGTCGGGCCGGTACGCCTGCCATGATTTCATAAGGTCCCACATCACGGGTGACAACCGCATTGGCACCAATCACAGCGCCGTCTCCAATGGAAACTCCAGGCATGATCACTGCGCCATGCCCGATCCAGACATCGTTGCCAATCACCACTTTCTTTTGCTGCCGATATTCCCGCCACGTTCGGTCAACGCCCTTGAAACGGAAATACTCGTTGGGGCGGTAGGAAATCTTGTGCGACGTCACCCGCTCGACGGGATGTTCAAGCGCATTGATCCTGCAATCTGCCGCAATCGAACAGAATTTGCCGATCCGGGTGTAGATCGCTTCGCAATTGCGTTCGAAGTAGGAATAGTCGCCAACTTCCACATCCCGCAACACGGTTCGCTCGCCAATGGCGCTGAAGCGGCCCAGGCGACAATCCTTCGTCCTTGCGGTTGAATGGATGCGCGGGGCGGGGTCGGTGAATCGTGGATCGTCTCGCCTGGTCATGCAACGACGGATACGCCGGGCAAACGGTGTGGACAATAGGGCTTGCCGGCCCGGGAAGCGAAATCCGCCGATGGACCATCGGCGGATCGCGGAATCGAGTAATCAGGAACAGCGTATCAGGTAGGTCAGCCGATCATGGCCCGGCGCTCGACCTGTGCGTCGACAACCGGATCATTTGCCACTGTGGACGTGTCGCGATTTTCCAGCATCTGCGCCTTCTTGAGCGCTTCTTCTGCTTCAGCCAGAGCATCGACCGCCACGCCGCGCTTCTCGTTGAGATCGCGGATGGAACCGGCAAGGTTCTCGTGACGCTGGCGCGCTGCCTTGGCAAACGTCGGGTAGGCAAAGTGAGCCACATCCGTAATGCCGGATTTTTCCTCTTCGATCCGGATCTGCGCAAGAAGGTCGTCGGACATCTTGGTCAGTTCCTGAATCATCATGTCGATTTGGGCCAGCTGCCGGGTCTTGTCTTCGACCTGGAAGTGCTTCAGCCTCATAAGATTGTCACGCGACTTCATACTCAATACTCCTTGAATGCGTGTACCCGATACCAGCAGACCGGCAGTTACTGCGCCGATCCGGGACACAGGCGGAATTCCGCGCTGCCCCCAACGATCACCGGGAAAACAGCCCGGCAAAAAAGTTAACGAAATGCTCCCTTGGTAACCTTTCGTTTACGCCTGTTCTTAATCATACGGGCCATGCCTTAAGAGCCGGTAAACCGGATCGGTGGCCGAGGAAAATGAACCAGCGATGGCTTTCCCTTCCCGGCATTTGCAACAAGAACTGCATACTGATTCGTTTAACCCGGTTTCTTAATGTGACGTGTTAAGCATTGATCAGAATTTTTCTGAAGACATTCCAAAGGCTTATAGGATGTTTCTAAAAAATGAAGATCACACTTGCACAGTCGAATTACATTTTGTTAACCATTGTGCGTCAGCATTCCGGGCATGTTTCGGTATGTAAGCAGGTGAAAAGCGGAATTTCCGCAGACGCCCGCAGATGCGGCAAGAAAAGGGGATAAGGCATGCGAGTGCTGCTGATCGAGGATGACAGTGCTACCGCCCAGAGCATTGAACTGATGCTCAAGTCCGAGAGCTTCAATGTCTATACGACAGATTTGGGCGAAGAAGGCGTGGATCTGGGCAAGCTCTACGACTACGACATCATTCTCCTTGATCTGAACCTGCCAGACATGTCCGGCTACGAAGTTTTGCGGACATTGCGGCTTTCCAAGGTGAAAACGCCAATCCTGATCCTCTCCGGCCTGGCCGGAATCGAGGACAAGGTCCGCGGACTGGGATTTGGCGCAGATGACTACATGACCAAGCCGTTCCACAAGGACGAACTGGTTGCCCGCATCCACGCCATTGTCCGTCGCTCGAAGGGCCACGCCCAATCGGTGATTTCCACCGGTGATCTCGTGGTCAATCTCGACGCAAAGACCGTTGAAGTGGCAGGCCAGCGCGTGCATCTGACCGGCAAGGAATACCAGATGCTGGAACTGCTTTCGCTGCGCAAGGGTACGACCCTTACCAAGGAAATGTTCCTCAACCACCTTTACGGTGGAATGGATGAGCCGGAACTCAAGATCATCGACGTCTTTATCTGCAAGCTGCGCAAGAAGCTGGCTGCGGCTGCCGATGGTCTCAACTACATCGAAACGGTCTGGGGGCGCGGCTACGTGCTTCGCGAACCCGATCCGAACGAGGCTCGCGAGATTGCCTGAACAAGGAAAACCCCGCCGAAAGCGGGGTTTTTCATTTGTACCTCGCGCCTGAAATGAACTGCGCCAAACTGATCAGGCGGCGTCCCTGCCTTCTTCAATCAGGCCGAACTGGGCCAGTTTGTCGGCCAGCACCCTGCGATTGAACGGCTTCATGATGAATCCTGACGCTCCTGAGCGCTTCGCCTTGGTCATTTCAGAAACCATCAGTTCACTGGTGCAATAGATCAGCTTGCAGTTTTCCGATCCCGGCAGATGGCTGATTTCGCGAATCACTTCCAGGCCGCTGCCGTCGGGAAGATCCCAATCCACCATCACGGCGTCAGGCATGTTGTCCCGGCACTGCGAAACCGCGTCGATTGAATCGACCGCTTCCACAACGACAAGGCCCATATCCTCGATCAACCTGCGACCCACCTTCCGAATGACGGGTGAATCATCGACAATCATGAAAATTTTCATTTCCGCGCTCCAGATGCGGTCTGTTTCGGGATGCAATCTAGCGCCAGAGCTGAAACATATTCCTAAAACGGCTGGACCAGGCCAAAGCTGTTTGGTTTGTGGTTAAGTAGCGGTAAACGCCAGCAACGGACGGGAAAAATGAAACGCAGCGACATGAAGAAAGCTTCCGGGGCCGACTTTGGCAGGTCGCTCACGGGTTTTGGAATCAACCTCCTGGTTCGCAATGTGCTCCAACAGGCAGCCTTCCTGCGCAACTGTTTCTCCATGACCGTCATTCGCGCCGACGACAATTTCGCGATCATTGCCTACGGAAAACAGGTTTTCATGCTGCATTCCGATGCATCCTATTGGGATAATCCATTGCCTTCGCTCCTGCCTGAACTGGGTGCACGCGGCGCTGGCGTTGAATTGCGTCTCTATGAAACCGACCCGGACGAGGCGCTTGCGCGTGCAATCGAGTTGGAAAAACAGGAAGCCTGCAGTGTCCTGCGCGCCTGTTCTGACCGGCCGCACGGGCTGCGCGAGTGCTATATCCTCGATTCGAACGGCTATTGCTGGATACCATCGCGTCGCCTGGTGCCCGCCAGCTGATACAGATCTGCAATCTTCAAACGACCTTTTCCGCCGATTGCCCACCAATGCAGGTGTGCACTGCCTTGTGCATTAGTGCACATCTGGGCAGCGCATGGCGGTCTATATCAGGGTCATCGGCAGGGCAATGTCGCTCTGCCGCAGACCCTGAGAAAGTCGGAGAAGTACCATGATCGCCATTCGCAACACCTTCATCGC
>JBATLL010000070.1:0-188209 GCA_049289295.1 Rhizobiaceae bacterium | reverse complement strand
CTTGAAGACTGGGGAGCGGGCATCGCCGAGGCCATGGCCGCGGACACGGCAGCAACGGAAGCTGCGGTCGCAGCACCGATCGAGCGCGAATCCCACGAATGACCGCTGTACCAAGCCGGGTGATAATCATGCTCGCGATCGGGCGCGACGCGCGCAAGATGTGCAGCCCATGCGCGCGACCAAGGTTCCTCTACGCCAAGACCAGCCGCATAGGGCAGATAACGCTCGTATAGTTCTTCACTCATTTCGGGCGCATCGCGCAAGTTCAGCCGGTTGGTCTCGGCGGTTTCGAGATAAAGTTTGAAGCCCTTGATCTGTGACAGCACCTTTGCGCCAATCTGTGTTGGCGCACCCATCAGGTACAGCATCAGGGCAGCGACGCCAAAACCGGCAATGACAAGCACGGCTGCAACCTGCCAGGCGATGAGGGATGAAGTTGTCAGGATGAAATAGAGGGCGGCGATAATGGCCCCGGCACCGACGGCGATGAGGATCAGCCCCAAGAGCCTGACCAGCAGCATTCGCACCTCGAAATGGAAGATGCCAGCACCGCCAATCATGGCGGCGCATCCAAGAATGCCAGCGAGCAAGGCAGGCAGGATAATGGCAAGTGCTGAATCATCGGGACCTTGAAGAATCAGGCCGAGGATCAATGCCAGGATTCCGATTATGATGCCCGGCAGAAACCAGACGATGTTATTGCGATAGAACTTGCCGGCATATTCGCGGGTGATGGCTGACTGGAACATTCCTTGTGTCGCCAGCAGACTCTTGCCGTTCGATTTGCTCAGCGCCAGTTCCTCGCGCGAACCCAGCAATCCGGAAAACAGCACCTTCTCTCCGCCTGGCAGTCCCATCTGGCCAGCCTGTTTGGCATTGGCACCGCGCCGGAACTTGACTGTTCCAGCATCCGATTCCTCGATCAGCAGAAGCTTCTTGACGCCCAGGGAAAGCAGCGCAGCGATGAAAGCAAGATTCGCTCCTCGCCCGGCCATGCGGAAGGTGTTGAAATGGACATAGGACATGGCGGCAGGCGACAGGTTTTCCGGCGGATGGAACAGCGGGATGACGGTCTCCATTACCGGGTCACGGCCAACACGCCACCAGGCCGCAAGATAATATGCCGGAACAAAAATCCACCCAGCATAAAGGATCAGCAGGCCGATGTTCGACCACAGCAGGTTGAGCCAGCGGCTCGCTTCACCGGGCACCGCGACCACGCCCTTGGTGAAGCCAACCGCGACTGTCAGGCCTTCATAGGCCTCCAGTTGGCGCGTAACCGTGAAATGCTGCTCGCTCTCTCCTTCACCAGTCGCGGTGAAGTCGGAGTCAGATGCGCCGAAACTGCCCGTATAGGCGACAAGCTGGATCGCGGTTGCGCCTTGCGGCAGGTGAACGCGCGCTTCGGCCCTGCGGATCGGGAAGGTCCAGAAATTGCCGGTCGCGTTCCAGTAAAGCTCATCATACGTGTCGAAGAAGCGCAGCTGGCGGGTCGTGCGGTAGCGAATTTCGTAAGTGTGTTCGCCGGTCGGGATGTAAACATCGGCGTCACCGATATAGATGCGGAAAAAGCGACCCAACCATTCGGTCTTGTAGGGCGAATCCTCGCCATTGTGCTTGACCTCGACCAGCTTGAAGCCGTTGGAGTACCACAGTCCCCAGCTATTGAGCGCGCGCAATGGTATGTCGCGGTAGATGCCGCGCTTGATCTCGTAGCCCAGTGCGTTGACCGTGATCGTTTCGCGCACATCAAGCGTACCGTCCGTTTCGACGGTAATGTCGGCCAGGTAGGATTTTATCACTTCCTGCGCACTGGCAGGTGCCGATGCGAAGAAGGGCAGGATCAGGAGAAGTAGCGCGACCAGCCTGGTCATGGCGGCACCTATTGGAACGAGACCTTCGGAACTGCCTTGTCTGCCGCGTCCTCGATCTCGAAGAACTCCGATTTCTGGAAACCGAAACGTCCTGCAATCAGGTTGGAAGGAAAGGATTCCACGGCGATGTTAAGATTGCGCGCAGCGCCATTGTAATAGCGCCGTGCCAGGGAAATCTCGTTTTCCGTCTCTTCCAGCGATCGCTGGAATTCGACAAAATTCTGGCTTGCCTTGAGGTCGGGGTAATTTTCCGCCACCGCCATGAGCCTGCCCAGGGCACCCGACAATGCGCCTTCAATCGCAGCACGCTCGGCTGGGGGCGCGGATCCTGCATTCACTGCCTGGGTTCGCAGGCGGGTCACTTCTTCAAGCAACGTCTTTTCGTGTGCCATGTAGCCCTTGACCGATTCCAGAAGGTTCGGGATCAGGTCAGCACGCCGCTTGAGCTGTACGTCGATGCCGCTCCAGCCCTCATGGACCATCTGCCGGAGACGGACGAGATTGTTGTAAAGGTAGATGACGAACAGGCCGACAGCCGCAACGACAGCCAGCAGTACAAGAAGTTCCATTCGCAAGGCTCCACTTCGCATCGCAAAAGACAGAATACATCAGGACAACCATAGCGAATGTGTCGCTGCCGGTACATGGGAAATGCGGAACGCCGATGCGCCATCGCGGAATGAGGATGGGTTGATGCGGCAGGTGCTCGGGTAAAGGACTGGCTAGAGCGCGCCGCCGGCCTCTGTCTTCAGGAAAGCTTCGCCGCACGCCTTGGCCAGTGTACGCACACGCAGGATGTAGCTCTGGCGTTCGGTCACCGAAATCACGCCCCTGGCATCCAGCAGGTTGAAACAGTGGCTTGCCTTGATCGCCTGGTCATAGGCGGGATGCGCCATGACAATATGCTTTCCGGTCTTCGGGTCCGTGTCTTCGCGCGACAGGATCGAATTGCATTCGCGCTCGGCATCCTCGAAATGGCGTAGCAGCGTATCGGTGTCGGCCACGTCGAAATTCCAGCGCGAATATTCGCGTTCGGTCTGCTGGAACACTTCGCCGTAAGTGACCTTTTCATTGCCGTCGCGGCCATTGAAATTGAGGTCGTAGACATTGTCGACGTCCTGCACATACATGGCGAGACGCTCCAGGCCATAGGTCAACTCACCGGCGACAGGTGAACATTCCACGCCGCACACCTGCTGGAAATAGGTGAACTGGGAGACCTCCATGCCGTCACACCAGACTTCCCAGCCGAGGCCCCAGGCGCCCAGTGTGGGGCTTTCCCAATCATCCTCGACGAAGCGGATATCATGCAGGGTCGGATCGATGCCGATGGCATAAAGCGAGCCGAGATAGAGTTCCTGCAGGTCCGGCGGCGAGGGCTTCAGCAGCACCTGATACTGGTAATAATGCTGCAGGCGGTTCGGGTTTTCGCCATAGCGTCCATCGGTCGGACGGCGCGAGGGTTGCACATAGGCCGCGTTCCAGCGCCTTGGTCCCAGTGCCCGCAATGTGGTTGCAGGATGAAAGGTTCCCGCTCCAACTTCCATGTCGTAGGGCTGCAGGATAAGGCAGCCATACCGTGCCCAGTAATTGTGCAAAGTCAGGATCAGCCCCTGAAAGGAGCGCGTTGGATGCATGTGCTGTGGTAAGTCGCCGGTCATGTCAGCCTGTCATGTCAGCCTGCCCAAAGGTTGGGCCGTGCCATGCCGGAAAAGCGGATCGGGGTCAAGGTCGCACTTTGATCCCAATCCGGTTTGCCGGAAATTGGATCAGGCAACCGCGATCTGTCCCTGGCTGACTTTCACCGAACTGCCCGCAATGCGTACAGCGGAAATTCGGCCTGCCAAGACATCGATTTCCAGGCCGATATAGGACGGGCGACCCATTTCATAACCCTGTCTCAGGGAGAAGCTGTTCAACCCCTCCTGCAATTCGCCGCTGGCCAACAATTGTGCCGCGAGAATTGCCGAAGCAGCACCGGTAGCCGGATCTTCCGGTATGCCGACCGTGGGTGCGAACATCCGCGAATTGTAGATACCTGGTACGGCAGCGGGATCACGAGTGTAGACATAGACCAGGTCCGCTCCGACATGGCTCACCATTTGTGACCATGCGGGTTCGCAGGGTCTTGCAGCCTTCAGATCAGCCACATCCCCGACCGGGACAAACAGGCAATGCGCCCCTCCCTGCCATTGGGCCGGTTTGTGCCGGGAAAAGCCGATTGCCGAGACATCAAGGCCCAAGGCGGATGCAACCATCGCAGCGACCGGGTCTTTTCCACCTCCGGCATGGGGAATCACGGGAGCGGTAAACTGCGCCCCGACAACGCCACCTTTGCGCCAGGCCCTGACAGGAACCAGTCCGGCGCCCTCCTCCAGCGTGATCAGGGTTTCGAAATCGCCGTCACCCGGATTGGCTTTCAAAGCCAGATGAATCGCGCAGCCAATGGTTGGGTGTCCGGCAAACGGGGTTTCCGCCGTCGGGAAGAAGATGCGAACCTTCGCCGAGTGCGCTGCATACTGTGGGGACAGGACAAAGATGGTTTCCGACAGGTTGAACTCGCGGGCGATTGCCTGCATCTGCGGTGTCGTTAATGCATCTGCGTCATCAACAATTGCCAGCGGATTGCCGGCGAAGCGTTTTGTCGTGAAGACATCAACGGTATGGAACTTCAAGGTATCACTCATTACGGCTCACTCGCCCTTGGGACGGTAAACTCCGTCTTCGCCCTTTTCGAGAATCGTTACCTCGCCCTTGCGCGGCTGCGATTTCTTCGCCCGCTCGACATCGTCACCAATGCGGGCCATTTCCCTTTTGAGGGCGCGCCATGCATACCAGACCAGTAAGCCTATCAGTGCGATTGCCAGAAGTTGCGGCATGCCCTCACCCCTTTGTGCAGCAATTCACTGCCTGAACATTCTACAATCCGAAACGGGCCCAGGCAGCACGTTCCTCCAACTCATCGGCCATGGCACCCGGCAAGGCTGACGCGACAGAACCACCCAACCCGGATACCAGGCCAGCAGATACCCCTGGCTGCGCACGGCCGAAAATTCCGCGCTTTTGCGTAACCAATCGCATTTCAACGCCGTCGCCATAGCGCTCGCGCAGGAATACCGACATCAGGCCGCAATGATCGATCAGGCCGAGCTCTCGCGCCCTTGCGCCAGTCCAGAAAAGTCCCGAAAAAATCTGGGGGTCGTCAGACAGGAGATTCCCGCGCCGTTCCTTGACCATGTCGATGAAGATCGCGTGGATTTCATCCTGCAGTTTGCGCAGGTGTGTAATGTCCTTTTTCTTCTCGGGCTGGAAAGGATCGAGCATGACCTTGTTTTCGCCAGCAGTATAGACACGCCGCTCCACACCGAGCTTGCCGATCGCCTTGTCGAAACCGAATGTCGCGGCAACGACGCCGATCGACCCCACGATGGAGGTTTCATCGGCAATGATCTCGTCACCGGCAAGCGCAATCATGTAGCCGCCGGATGCAGCAACATCCTCGACGAAGATCAGAACCTTCTTGTCTTCCCTGGCAGCGAGTTCACGGATTCGGCTCACGATCAACCTTGACTGGACGGGTGATCCGCCCGGCGAATTGACGGAGATGGCCACCGCGGGAGCACGCTTGAACGAAAAGGCGCGCTCGAGAACCGGGGCCGCTGATGCCAGGGAAAGCCCCTGGCGGAAGGGGCCGCTGGAGGCTGCAATGGCACCATGCAGACGCACGACCGGAACAACGACCTTGTCCTTGCGGAAACGGGCGGGGACGAATTTCCTGAATTCCATGGTGATGCGACACTTTCCGTTGGGATTTGCGTACCATGGGCAGATGGACTTTCGCGGCAGGCTTTGCAAGGGTCGGGCCGCATGAAAGCTGCGTCTTCAGTCTGGAAATGGCAGGCGGGCAAGCCCGTTGAGGGCGGCATCCGCCAGGGGAGTGGCCTTTCCGTCTTCCGTATGCAGCACGACACCCTGCGCAATGGAAAAAGGCGCACGCGAGCCCTTGACTGACCTGACGATGATGCGGCTGGCCGCGGCACCCTCGCGGGAATGGAGCGGAAGTACGGTGGTGCCGCCGAACCGGCCATGCGAAGCCGCCAGCACATCGGCGAGGCGCTCTGTTCTCCACACAAGATGAAGCATGCCACCCGGCTTGAGAATGGCTGCAGCCGTTCGCATCCATGGGTCCAGACCGCCCTCGCCCATCGAGTGGGCAAGGGAGCGCAGTTCATCGGGGGACGGGCGCTGCGCTTCGTGATTATAGGGCGGATTCATGATCACGTGATCATAGTGGGCGTTGAGCAGACCCGCCTTTTCCCGCTTTTCGCCAGACAGGGTCACGTCGGCCACAAGAACCCTTGCGCGCTCGCCAATGGCGAGGTTCTGGGGGGCTTCCAGTGTTCGACGGGCAAGGTCAGCCATGCCGGGGTCGATCTCGACCAACGTCGCCTGAAGTCCCTGGTTCATGGACAGAGCAGCAAGGCCGGCAACACCCGCTCCTGATCCGAGATCTGCGAGGTGTCCGTTTGCACCTTCCGGCAGGCTTGCTGCGAGAAGCAGGGCATCCGATCCCGACTGGTGCCCCCTGGCGGTCAATTGATAGACCGAGAATACTCCACGGTGAAACTTGTCCAGGCGAACGTTCGGCTTGTCCATCAGGCACGATCCCTGGCGCGCAGTTCGCATTCGAGGCCTGCATCGCGGACCAGATTTCTCGCAAGGTCGCCCTGCTCGCTGTCCACCATGATGCGCATCGGCAGGACGCCAAGCGAGCCGTCGAGCACGGACATGTTGGTATCCAGTACGACGTGAACGATGCCGTGATCGCGAAACAACGCTCCCAGGAAGGAAATGATCACCGGATCGTTGGTTCTAACCAGTTCCTGCAAGCTGCGCGTCTCCACGGTTCTCTGGCACAAACCTGTCATGCTCTGGCCACGGGATCAAGCAAGGCCGGGCAATCGCCGACCCGCCTTCGGGTTCAAGGGGGGTGACGCAGTGTTGAACGACACCAACCATACTGGGCCAATGTGTCGCTTGGCATTTTTGCGGCACCTCCCTATTGTCCAGTGAGACGATCCCCACGTGGCGCATACAGCAGGAGAATCATTTGTCCGGCGTAGTCATTCCGATTGACGGCAGCAGACAGGCGAAGGCCAGTATCGAGCCGCTGATGAAGCTCGTGCGCTCCGACATGGACAAGGTGAACACCCTTATCCTGTCCAAGGCGGGATCGGATGTCGAAATGATTCCCGAGGTCGCACGCCATCTCATCGATTCTGGCGGCAAACGGCTTCGCCCGATGCTGACTTTGGCAGCAGCGCGCATGTGCGGCTATACTGGTTCGCATCACGTTACGCTCGCTGCCAGCGTGGAATTCATGCACACGGCAACCCTGCTGCATGATGATGTCGTCGATGAGAGCGACATGCGGCGCGGCAAGGCAGCAGCGCGCATGCTGTGGGGCAATGAGGCGAGTGTTCTTGTTGGCGACTTCCTGCTGGGGCAGGCATTCCGCATGATGGTCGAAACAGGATCGCTTGCTGCTCTCAACGTGCTTTCGCATGCCGCCACGGTGATTGCGGAAGGCGAGGTGATGCAGCTTTCAGCGGCCAAGAACCTCGAGACAAACGAGGATGAGTATCTTGCGGTCATCCGCGCCAAGACCGCAGCGCTTTTCGCGGCAGCAGCCGAGGTCGGCCCGATCATCGCCGGCAGCAACAAGTCAACGATCAGCGCCTTTCGTTCCTATGGCATGAATCTGGGCCTGGCTTTCCAGCTGATCGACGATGCGCTCGACTATGGCGGTTCGGCGGCAACGCTTGGCAAGAATGTCGGGGACGATTTCAGGGAAGGCAAGATCACCCTGCCGGTTGTCCTTTGCTATCGCCGCGGCGACGACAAGGAACGCAATTTCTGGAAACAGTCCCTGGAAGGCGGCGTATCCGACGATGAAAAGCTGGGGCAGGCAATCAGCCTGATGCGCAAGTATGATGCACTGTCAGATACGGTTGCACGCGCACGCCACTATGCAGAAATCGCCAAGGACGCGCTCGCGCCCATGAAGGCTGGCGAGCACAAGGATGCGCTCGTTGAAGTGCTGGAATTCTGCATCAGCCGCGCACACTGACCTGTTTCCAGTTGCTTTCGCGCGTGCAGGCTCCCGCCTGCCCGTCGGGCAGCGCTTGAATGCATTGCGCAAAAAAGCCATGGTTGGTGTGAAAACACGGGATTCTTCGAACGACCAACGCCCTGCGGCTTGGCGCAATCCTGAAATGACGGGAATTGACTGAATGAACAAGCGTGGTGGAACATGGTTGACCGGACGTGTGGCGATTGTTGCGACACTTGCGGGACTTCTCCTTTCGGGTTCGGTGCTGGCGGCGACTGACAATGAAATCGCCATGAAGGACCTGGTGGCACAATCCACCCTGTCGGGCAGCTATCTCGCCGCGCAGATTGCCGGCAAGGACAATGATGACGAGAACGCTGTCGCTTTTTACGAGCGCAGCGTTGCCCTTGATCCCGACAATGCCGAACTGCGGCAATTGCTGTTCCTCGCGCTGACAGCCAATGGACGCATTGGCGATGCGGTCAGCCTGGCGCGTGACCTGCAGGTGAGCGATGACAATCCCGGCGTCATCAAGCTGGTGATGGCGATTGATGCGCTGCGCCAGAAATCATGGAGCAAGGTCGGCGAGATCCTGAAGGATGCGCCTGGTGGCGATCTAGATATCCTGGTTGAAGACCTGATCAAGGCCTGGGCGCTTTTCGGCCAGGGCGAGCCGGACAATGCAATTGCATTGGCGAATTCGGGTGACGGACCGGACTGGGTGCAGGTAGTGCGCAACTACCATGCGGGACTGATGGCGGCTGCAGCAGGCAAGGATGAAGAGGCGGAGAAGTTCCTGCAGGCTTCCACCGAAAACGAGACGGCAGCGGCCGTTCTGTCCGAGACCTTCCTGAGATCCATGGAAGCGCTGGTCAGGGTGCAGACGCGCCTGCAGAAATTCGATGAAGCCAAGGCAACCCTCAAGCGCAGTCTGGAACTGTTGCCCAACCATCCTCCTTTCAAGGCGCTGGAAACACCAGTCGATGAAAAGAAGGTGACAACTCCCCTGCTCGCCACGGCAACCGATGGCGGGGCGGAAGTGCTGTACAATGTTGGCTCGGCGATCAGCCGCCAGGGTGGTGCGCAGTTTGCGCAGAGCTACCTCCAGCTGGCAGATCATCTGAACTCGAAAAGCGACGTGATATCGCTGGCGCTGGCGTCGGTTTTCGAAAACCAGAAACAGCATGAACGGGCAAACCGCTACTATGAGCGGATCGGGACGGACTCGCCCTATCACCGGCGATCGCAACTCGAATACGCACTCAATCTCAACGAAATCAAGAAGGTCGACGACTCGATTGCCGTCCTGCGCAAACTGATCGAGGAGGATCGCGATGACCTCCAGACTTACATCACGCTGGGCGGCGTCTATAGCCAGCATGAAAAATACCGCGAAGCGGCCGACACTTACGATGCAGCAGAAGAGCGCATCATCAAGCCGGCAAGCTTCCACTGGAACCTCTATTACCGGCGGGGCATCGCGCACGAGCGCCTGAAGGAGTGGGACAAGGCAGAGCCGAATTTCCTCAAGGCACTGGAACTGTCGCCAAATCAGGCGGATGTCCTCAACTATCTCGGCTATTCCTGGATCGACATGGGGATCAACCTGGACAAGGGCATGGACCTGATCCGCAAGGCGGTCGACCTGAAGCCGCGTTCCGGGTTCATCGTCGACAGTCTGGGCTGGGCCTATTACCGGCTGGGCAAATATGAGGATGCGGTGCGGGAACTGGAACGCGCTGTCGAACTGATGCCGCAGGATGCGGTGGTCAACGACCATCTGGGCGATGCTTATTGGAAAGTTGGACGCAAGCTCGAAGCGACTTTCCAGTGGAACCACGCCCTGACGTCGGAGCCCGAGGAAGCCGATGCGGAGAAGATCCGCGAAAAGCTTGCAAAGGGTCTGATTGATCCAATTCCCTCCACCGCTGACAATGGCAAGGACGGCTGAAGGCGCGAGGCCTCATGATTGTTGGCTGTCAGGCCCCGGCAAAGGTGAACCTCGCCCTTCACGTCACCGGACGAAGGGAAGATGGCTATCACACGCTTGATACGCTCGCGGGTTTCTTCCTGCCCGGCGACCATCTCAGCGCGAAGCTCTTGCCTGACGATGACGACAGGCTTTCGATTATCGGACCTTTTGCAGCGAATTTGCCGGTCGACGGGGACAATCTTGTCCTGAAGGCCGCGCGTGCACTGCGTGAGGCGGCACGCGCCAGCGGATACGCAGCAGGCGGTGTTTCATTCGAACTCGTCAAGAACCTGCCCGTTGCAAGCGGTATTGGCGGCGGTTCGGCCGATGCTGCAGCCGCCCTTCTTGCCCTTCGCCATCTGTGGCAGCTACCGGATGGGTTTGATCTTTCGGCTGTTGCTCTGACGCTTGGCGCCGACGTACCGATGTGCCTGCTGTCAGCGCCAGTGCGTGCCAGAGGGATTGGAGAGAGACTGGAAAACCTTGCCTGGCAGCGCGAGCAGGACATGGTGTTGGTAAATCCCGGCGTCAGTGTTTCGACGCCACAAGTTTTCCAGGCCCTGCGCGGACAGTTTTCACCTGGCCTTGGCGAAATCGGTGCGGACCCCTTTTCAGCCGAGCACCTTTCGGGACTTGGCAACGATCTGGAGAAGGCAGCCATGCAGATTGCGCCGGAGATCGGCCTGGTGCTTGAAATGCTGCAACAGCAGGAAGGGGTGAGCTTGTGCGGGATGAGCGGCTCGGGGGCGACCTGTTACGCGCTGTTTGACAATGGCGGGCGGGCCGAGGCTGCGCGCCTTCGCCTGATTGACAAATATCCGGGCTGGTGGTGCGTTCGGGGCACCCTGCTGGGAAAAGCATCGCCAGAGCGGGTTACCATCAACATGGATGCGACGGACTGACAGGAGGTTGCATGGCAGGCAGGATCGATGAAGACAGGGCTTTCCTGCCGGTCAGGATTGCTGTGCTCACCATGTCCGATACACGCTCGCTGGACGAGGACCGTTCCGGCGCAACGCTGGTTGCCCGCATCGAGGCGGCTGGGCATGTGCTTGCAGACCGCGCGCTCGTCAAGGACGATGTCGAAGCCATTCGCAGGCAGGTGAGGCAATGGATCGATGATCCGGCCATTGACGTGGTGATCACCACTGGCGGCACCGGCTTTACCGGGCGTGATGTCACGCCGGAGGCGGTGGAACCGCTATTCGAAAAGCGCATGGATGGCTTTTCGGTCGTCTTTCACCGGATCAGCTACGACAAGATCGGCACATCGACGATCCAGTCGCGCGCAACCGCAGGCGTGGCAGGTGCTACCTATATTTTCTGCCTGCCGGGCTCTCCAGGCGCCTGCAAGGATGCCTGGGATGGCATTCTGGCCGCGCAACTGGACTATCGGCACATGCCCTGCAATTTCGTTGAAATCCTTCCAAGGCTCGATGAGCATCTCAAGCGCGGCCAGGCCAAATCCTGAGCGTGACCTGCAGTCCAGCTTCTCAGGCCGGTTCAACCCGTGTGTGCGGCCGTGGCAATGCGCTCACCTATCAGCCTCACACGCACGGGTGCTGATCGTGACGGCCAGGCTCCGGGGCCAATGTACATGTCCGGCATTGCGAAGCCTGCCTGGCAACGCAAGAGTAGGCCATGTTCGGGGCCGGCTCTGCCAACAATTCCCGCCACACGATTGCTGTACCAGGCTTTGAACCTCCTGCCGGATGCCAAGCTGGTAGTATCTTGGCTGAAACAGGCCGCAGCATCATTTTCTGCCAGCATGCTCAATTGTTCGGGCAAGCGTTCTTCCCAGCCTTCGCGCAGCACGGAGCCAGCTTCGAGAAGCAGCAGCCAGCTTGCTTTCGCACTGCCGCAGATTTGCCGGAGGTCGAGCGGAACCTGCGTATCAAGAAGGCCGCACCCCGCCTGATCGCAAAGGTGCAGCAACTGCGGATCGGGCCTGTCGGCCACGATCTGCGCCTCATGCAGCAGGCCAGACATCACAGCCGGGAAAAGTGTTGCAAGCGACCTGGCCAGGGCCACGGGTGCCCTTGAGCCAAGGTGATCCGGGATGACTATGACGGCGTTCAACATGCCATCGGCATACGGCAAATTGTGGAAAATTCAAACGCAGCCCAAAAAGTTCTTGTTTTGTTCTGTTTATGGCGATAGGAATTTATTCACGATACCCGAATCGCCATTGCGTAAATCGCAAATTCGTTTGGAGCCCTGCCATGCAGCAGAACGAAGCAGTGCAGCACCGGATTGCCAGAAGCCACCTGTCGGAAGCCAGCGTGGAATTGAGAAGGGATCACAAGGCCTTTCTCGCAGGCTCATCGATGGCCCGGCGCTTCGGAGCGATGGATGAGCAGGTTGACGAGGCGCGAAACAGGGGAAGAGCGGCAGGTATAAACCCGGCAGGCCGGTTCGAGCCGATCAGCAGGCATGTTTTCGACGATGGCTGGCAGACAATTGATGAACTGCCGCCATTCAAGACGGAAGTTCAGGGCGAGAAGCCGAAGACCATCATTACACGCAACACCTCGCCCGATCTTTCCTTCGACCGCTCGATCAATCCCTATCGCGGTTGCGAACATGGCTGCATCTACTGTTTCGCGCGCCCCACCCACAGCTACATGGGCCTGTCGGCAGGCCTTGATTTCGAAACGAAGCTGTTTGCCAAGCCGGGCGCTGCCAAGCTGCTGGAACGTGAACTGGCCCGCCCCGGTTATGTCGCCAGGACAATCGCAATCGGTACCAACACCGATCCCTATCAGCCGATCGAGAAGGAATGGCGCGTAACGCGTGAAATTCTCGAAGTGCTTGAAGCGGTGGGACATCCGGTTGGGATTGTCACGAAGTCGGCACTTGTCACGCGGGACATCGACATTCTGTCGCGAATGGCTGCCCGTGGCCTGGTCAAGGTGGCGTTGTCCATCACCACGCTGGATCGCAGGCTTTCACGCGCGATGGAGCCGAGAGCCTCCACGCCGTCGCTGCGCCTCAAGGCAATCAATGATCTTTCGCAGGCCGGCATTCCCGTATCGGTGATGGTCGCGCCGGTCATTCCCGCGCTGAACGATCACGAGATCGAGCGCATTCTCGATTCGGCAAGTGGCGCTGGTGCGCAGGAAGCGGGTTTCATCCTTCTTCGCCTGCCGCTTGAAGTCAGCCCCATCTTTCGTGACTGGCTGCTGCGGCTCTATCCGGACAGGTACCGCCACGTGATGAATGTGCTGCGCTCGATGCGGGGTGGCAAGGATTACGATGCCGAATGGGGCAAGCGCATGCGTGGAAGCGGACCATATGCCTGGCAGATCGGGCGGCGTTTCCAGATGGTAGCCAAGAAGCTCGGACTGAATACGGTCAGGCAGAAACTGGATGTCAGCCAGTTCGCACCGCCAGTTCCCGAAGGAAGGCAACTGGCATTGTTCTGATCAGCCTTGCCCGGCTACAGGCCAGCCGCAAACATGCCATGGCCGGGTCTTGAAGAGAATCAGCGTTCGGGTCACGCTCGCCGCATGTCCCCACGATCCGACGCTGATTCTCTTGCTCTTTTCGAAGCGGTTGACGGGCCGCATTTCGAGTTTGAAATGGCCCTGCAGCGGCGTGGCCATGCCCTTGTCGCAGGAATAGACGAGGCAGGACGGGGACCGTTGGCAGGCCCGGTCGTGGCCGCGGCCGTGATACTGGATCCTGGCGCAATCCCACCGGGCCTAAACGATTCCAAGAAGCTGAACGAGGCAAGGCGGGAAGCACTGTTCGATGCCATTGTTGCTACCAGCCAGATCGGCTGGGCTGCGGTTTCGGCGCGAACCATCGATGTGATCAATATCCGGCAGGCTACCCTGGCCGCGATGACGCGAGCAGTGCGCGCGCTGCCGCAAGTACCCTCGCGTGCGCTGATAGACGGACGCGACGTGCCGATGGAACTCAGGGACAGCGGCACGGCAATCGTTCGCGGCGATGCAATCTGCCTGTCGATTTCGGCAGCCTCCATCGTGGCCAAGGTCGTACGCGACCGGATGATGGCCAGAAGCGCCCGTGCATTTCCGCAATATGGGTTTGACGAACATGCCGGCTATGGAACGCGCAAGCATCTCGAGGCAATCGGCAAGCATGGACCATGCGCCATTCACCGGATGAGCTTTTCCCCGTTGCGCAAATGAAAAAGGCGCCCGAAGGCGCCTTCTTGAAAAGCTTTGACTGGCTCAGTTGAGCCTTGCCTTCACTTCGGCAATGCTTGCCTTGATCAGAGAATCGCCAGCAGCGCCGGTCGACTTTTCACCGATCAGCTTCTGTGCCGTAGCAACAGCGATGTCGACTGCGGCTGAACGCACGTCCGCGACAGCCTGTGCCTCGGCCTGCGCAATCTTCTGTTCTGCCATTGCCGTGCGACGCTGGACATATTCATCGGACTTGCGCTTGGCTTCCTGTTCAAGAAGCTCGGCTTCATGACGGGCGGCGGCAACGATATCCTGCGCTTCTGCCTCTGCTTCCTTGCGCTTGCGCTGGAATTCGGCGAGGAGTTCCTGCGCTTCTTCGCGCAAACGCCGTGCGTCTTCCAGCTCATCGCGGATCTTGTCGGCCCTCTGGTCAAGCGACCTGGCAATCTGCCCGGGCACTTTCAGATAGAAGACGATCGCAAGAAAGATCAGCAGGGCTACGGTTGCCCAGAAAGTGGCGTCCATTGCTTACGAGCCTCCCTTGGCTGCTTCATCGACCGCCTTGGTCAATTCGGCCTTGGAAACCTGTCCGCCGAACAGTTCCTTGACGATGGTTTCGGCAACGCTTCCCGCGATGGAGTCTACCTCGCCAAGCGCCTTGGTGCGAATTCCCGCGATATGCGCTTCGGCTTCAGCCAGCTTTGAAGCCAGTTCGCCTTCGACCCGGCTGCGCTCGACATCGGCTGCCGCCTTTGCCTCGTCACGTGCCTTCTGGGCGATTGCTCCGGCATTCTTGCGGGCTTCGGCCAGTTCATGCTCGTAGGCGGCATGTGCTGCATCGGCTTCGTCACGCATGCGGTGCGCCTCATCCAGATCCTGCGAAATCCGGTCACGCCGGACTTCCAGAATGGATGCGATGCGGGGAATGGCTACCCTGCCCATGAGCAGGTAGAAAACCCCGAAAGTGATCGCGAGCCAAAGCAACTGCGAGGCAAAACCCGCCGGATCGAAGGGTGGGAACGCACCGCTATGGCCACCGCCATGCGCCGCATCGCCCGCCACGCCGGTCTCAGTGTGGGTTGTGCCGGTTTCACCGGTGCTCGTGTGCGTACCAGACTGGTCTTCCGAGGAAGCTGCCCAGGCATTTGAGATGATCATCGCTCCCTCCTCAAAAGGGCGCGCGGCGGCAAAACAGGAAGCCGCCGCGATGAATTTACCGGGATTAAACGGCGAAGAGGAGGAGAAGGGCAACGAGCAGCGAGAAGATGCCCAGAGCTTCGGTAACGGCGAAGCCGAAGATCAGGCGGCCGAACTGGCCATCTGCTGCTGACGGGTTGCGCAGTGCGCCTGCCAGGTAGTTGCCGAAGATCGTGCCGAGGCCAATGCCCGCGCCGCCCATTCCAAGGCATGCAATTCCAGCGCCGATGTACTTTGCTGCTTCCGCTTCCATTTCAAACTCCCTTGAGTTCCAGATTTTCAATTCGGTTTACGGTTTGGCCAGTATGGCCGGTGAGTTTCTTCCTGCTGCCACGCCTCAGTGTGTGGGGTGTAGCGCGTCGTTGAGATACATGCAGGTCAGGACGGCAAAGACGTATGCCTGCAGGAAAGCGACCAGGAATTCGAGGCCGGTCAACGCCACGGTCATGGCGAGCGGCAGAATCGCGCCACCAATTCCAACCGCGCCAAGCGCTGAAAGGCTGGTGACAAAGCCGGCGAACACTTTCAGCGTGATGTGGCCTGCCAGCATGTTTGCGAACAGACGCACCGAAAGGCTGATGGGACGCGAAAGGAAGGAAATCACTTCGATCAGCACAACCAGTGGGACGAGCGCACCAGGCACGCCATTGGGCACGAAAAGCCCGAGGAAATGCAGGCCATGCTTCCAGAAACCATAGGCAACAACGGTGCCGATCACGAGCATGGACAGGGCAAAGGTCACGATGATGTGGCTGGTGATGGTGAAGAAGTAGGGGAACATGCCGAACAGGTTCGCCACCAGCACGAACATGAACAGCGAAAAGACGAACGGGAAGAACCGCATCCCCTCGCTGCCCGCCGCATCGCGCAAGGTCGACGCAACGAATTCATAGGCCATTTCCGCGATCGACTGCATCCGGGTCGGGATGAGGCCGCGTCCACCGGTCGCCCAGATCAGAAAGCCTGCAGCAGCAGCAACGGTTGCCACCATGAACAAGGACGAATTGGTGAATGACAGATCAATCCCGTTGAAATCCAGCGGAATTAGCTTGTTGATCTGAAACTGGTGAATCGGATCGTTCGCCAACGTGTCAATTCCCTTGTCTGCGGCGCCATCTGGCTGCCAGAACCTTCAGTCTTCTTCGTCTTCGTCGTTCGCATCCGGCGTCTGGCTTTTTGCCTGCGCCTCGCGTTCCTTCAAGCCCATCCGGTGCGGGTCGGACATCTGCCCTGCCGCGCGCAGGACGTTGATAACGCCTGCACAAAATCCCAACAGGAGGAAAATGATCATCCCCCAGGGCGCAAAGCCGGTCATCTTGTCGATTCCCCAGCCCAACGCTGCGCCCACCAGTACCGCCGAAACGAACTCGGTGGACAGTCTCAAGGCATTCGCCATTCCGGTATTGTCCGGTCTGGTCGCCGTCCTGAGACGTTTTTCCTCCAATTGCCGGTCAAGCCTGTCATCCAGCTTCTTGAGCCGTCGTTCAAGCTCTTCTTCGGATAATTCCGGTTTACCGGAACTGCTCCCGTCGCTTTTTCTACCCGAAAGAGGGTCCTTGTCAGCCACTGGGAACTCCATGGAAACCCGCTGCCTGAGCGCTCAATTGGCACCCCTGCAAGGTCGCGCGCAACATAGTTTTGCCCCTCCCCACTGTCAAGCAGTGTGGTTGAGAGCCAACTCATTGGTTTTCAATGATTTTCCATTCAGGGGGTAGTCTGCGACAATGCGCCTTGCACAATTGGCGCAGCGATTCAGGGCAGACTCAGCCGATCCCTGTCCAGGCGGCGCAATGCGTCAGGCAATTCGGTGGCAGAGACAGTGCCGCTCAGCTCCAGCCGCCGCCAAAGGTGCGGTAGAAGATGTGAAGGCCGATGCGGCCGACTTTCTTCATGTGGCTTGCCCATTTCGGCTTCACATAGGTGGCGTGATAATGGGTCGAGGAACCGACTTCGGTCAGCCAGATACGGCCTTCCGTTGTTTCGCGCGCCACATACTGGGCGATTTCCCATCGTTTGGAGTCGTTCACCCTGTCCTTGATTCGGTCGCAGGCGAAGGAGAACTGGCAACGGTTACGCCATTCCTTGTTCTGGTAGACAACGCCGCATATCGTGTCGGGATATGCAGGGTTCTTTACCCGATTGAGAATCACCTGTGCAACCGCAGCCTGGCCGCGAACCGGCTCACCGCGCGCCTCGAAATAGATACCTGCCGTCAGGCAGTTCTGTTCACGGTCCGAAAATGTGGACAGAGGCAGCGGCTCGGCTGCCCATTGGTGGTCACCCTTGCCAAGTCGCGGAATGAGCGAAATGGGCTGCGTGTCATCCAGCACTGCGGCGAAAGGCGAACGAAGCACTTCCTCCTGCGCGCCATAAGACAGGATGTTGGGGATGGATTCCTCGATCAGGCTTGCAACGACAATCGGCACGTCAGCCTCGATCGCCTTTTTCAGCGGATCTTCCTTCTGGTGGAACAGGCTTGCCACCTGATAGGCGTCGTCCGCCGGTCGAGCCTTGACGAAAGCCAGTTCGAACCGCTTGTCCAGCTTCAGTGGGCCGAACATGGAGTGCCGCTCCATGACCGATCCTGCCGAAAAGCGCACTGGTGGGCTTACGGGCGCAGAAGACAGCACCCGGTCACCCATCTGGGAGCGGTTGATCTTCTGAGGTTTCTTCGGCCCCGGCACCCCTTCGAGGATTTCCGGCCTGACTGGCGACGTCTCGCCAGCAGGCTTCGACGTACCCGTGATGATCGGGTCGATGCCGGGGTTTGGTTCGTCGTCTGACGCAGCAGCCAGAACGAAGGTTGATCCGCCACTGATGTTCGCAAGGCTCTGGCCGGGGGCCTGAGCCATGTTGGCCAACCACCTGTTCTGGACAGGCTCGCTCGAAAGCTGCGCCACATCCTGATAGGCGATGATCGACGGATAGGTCACGAATACAGCCAATCCAACAGCGAGCGGATAGGCCAGGCGAGCAGCCTTCCCATGAAGGGAAGGCCTCAAGCGGTCAGAAATACGCAATGCGCTACTCCGAACAAACAAATCTGACTGGTTCTTGTCCGGTTCATGACCGGAACTTCCTGCACGGTAGTTCGTTAACCTTGACAGGCAGTAAACAGCTCGTTTCGAAGCGGTTAATGCAGCCACTGTGATGTCCCCGAGGTGAACCGGATGTCAGTTCTACGGGTCAACAGGGCAGGAATCGGGCGGGAATAGGGTCATTCCGGGCCAAGTTGTTTCCAGAAAGTTAACTTGCGCTCAGCGCTTGCGAGCTCTGCCTGCAAAGGGATTGTCACCCTTGCGCATATGCAGGCGCACGGGCACGGACCACAGGTCGAATTCCTCGCGCAGCGAATTGACCAGATAACGCGTGTAGGATTCGGGCAAGGCATCGGGGCGGGTGCACGATGCCATGAAGGTCGGCGGGCGTGACTTCACCTGTGTCATGTACTTGATCTTGATCCGACGCCCTGCCACTGCCGGTGGTGGATGATGATAAAGAACAGTATCGAGCCAACGGTTGAGCCGCGCTGTCGAAATGCGCCGGTTCCAGGCCTTGTGAACCTCGAAGACCGCTTCCATCAGTTTCGCCAGTCCGTCACCGGTCTGCGCTGAAAGCGGCACTACCTTCATGCCCTTGATCTGGGGCAGCAGGCGTTCGGCCTTTTCCAGCATTTCTTCCAGTGCAGCCTGGCGATCGTCGATCATGTCCCATTTGTTCAGTGCAATTACCGGCGCGCGACCTTCACGCGTTACGAGATCAGCAATCTGCAGATCCTGCTTTTCGAATGGCGCGTTCGCATCAAGCAGGACGATCACCACTTCGGCAAACTGCAGGGCGCGCAGTCCATCGGCGACGGAGAGCTTTTCCAGCTTCTCCTGCACCCTGGCCTTCTTGCGCATGCCAGCAGTGTCAAAAAGCTTGATAGGGCGGCCTTTCCATTCCCAGTCCACGGAAATCGAATCGCGCGTGATGCCCGCTTCAGGCCCGGTCAGCAGGCGGTCCTGCCCGATCATGCGGTTGATGAGCGTCGATTTCCCTGCATTGGGTCGGCCAACCACGGCGATTCTGAGCGGGCGCGAAAAATCGACTTCCGGCTCTTCCTCCTCGAAATCCTCGTCGAAAGGCGCGTCATCATCCTGGGATTCGGGCTTGACGTGCCATTCCTCTTCTTCTTCGGGATAGGCAACATCCATGCCGACAACAGCGACCAGCGCATCGTGGAGGTCCGCCAGGCCGGTGCCGTGTTCGGCGGACAAGGGCACGGGATCTCCGAAGCCAAGCGAAAAGGCTTCATAGTATCCCGGTTCGCCAGCCTTGCCCTCGAGCTTGTTGGCAACGGCTATGACCGGCTTTCCCGAGCGGCGCAGTAGATTGGCAAAAGTCTGGTCAGCGGGCGTCAGTCCGGCGCGTGCATCGATGAGAAAAAGACAGACATCGGCTTCGCCAATCGCGGTTTCGGTCTGGGCCCGCATGCGCGCTTCGAGTGAACCGCCAGCCGCTTCTTCAAGACCTGCCGTGTCGATGACCTGAAACTGCAACCCACCGATCGAACCGTCCGCCAGCCGACGGTCGCGCGTCACACCCGGCGTATCATCGACCAGCGCCAGGCGCTTGCCCACCAGTCGGTTGAACAAGGTGGACTTGCCGACATTCGGGCGACCGATGATGGCAACCTTGAAACTCATGATCCGATCCAGTTCGGTGCCGCCTCCGCAATCGGGCAGCTACAGGGTGATATCAATGGCCAGTATGGCGGGATTATCCGGCGGATTTGACGCCGCGTCCTGCCAACAGATCCAGCATGATGGTGGCTCTCGTGCGCACATTGCCTGCTGAACCGGCATCGTCGACGATTGACTGGAACCAGACGAGCGCTTCCTGATCCGCACCATTCCTGAGTGCTGACAGTCCAAGGGCCTCGCGGGCGAGGTGACGATAATGACCGCCGGCCGCTGCCAGGCTCTCAAGGCGAGCCTTCACCTGCTCGTAGGTTTCGGTGTCGACTGCCGCCATTCCTGCGCGAAGGGAAGCAACCGAGCGCAATGGCTCCGGGATCGCACCATCGCCAGCCAGCGCATCGAAATCCGCTATAGCGCCGGCAGCGTCGCCACGCGCGATCTTTTCGCCGGCAACACGAAGCCTGGCGAGCGCCGGATACTGGCCGTGTCCCGATTTTGCCAGTTCATCGAACTTGGCAATGGCGTCGTCCTGCTTGCCCTGTGCGGCAAGGTCGATGGCGGAAAGGAAGGCGTCGCCGGAAGCGGCAGCCTGCTTGCTCGTGTAATTTTCCCAGAAGCGATAGCTACCGGTCGCAACAACGATCAGCACGGCGACGGCAATGATGATGTTGCCGAAACGGTTCCACAGGGACTTGAACTGATCCTGGCGGAGTTCCTCGTCCACCTCGCGAATGAAACTGTCGTCGGACATGAAGCGTCTTTCCGTTCGAAATTGGGCGCGGCCCTTTCAGGACCGCGGCGTCGCAGGCCTTTTAGCGGAAAGACTGTCCCTTATGCAATCGGTACCGGAACTCCAGCGACCCATTCGTGCACCTTCCAGATGAAAAGGGCATAAATGACCAGACCGGAAATGATCGCAATCACATCATTGCGCACCGGCCCGGCTGCCGGGATCGGATCACCGCGCCGCTTGACCGCGATCCGGTTCCAAACTGCATAGGCCAGGAAGGAACCGAACAAAATCACCGATGCCAGGTCACCATTGACCAGCAGGTGCGCAAAAGCCCAGATCTTCACAGCCAGAAGCAGCGGGTGCTTGAGCATCGGCTTCAGCCTGCCGGGCTTCAGATTTGAAACCATCATGGAAATGAAGGCAAAAATCATCAGCAGAGCGGCGAGGTGCACCATCCAGAACGGCGTGACATAGAGAACCGGGGCAAGCGGCTGTGCCTGGGAATAGCCCCAGACAATCAGCACGAGGCCAACCAGCGAAACCAGCGTGTACAGGCCTTTCCAGCGCCCTTCGCCCATCGATGCAATGCGTGCCAGGCGCCATTGCGGTGCCAGCATGCGTACGGAGTGAATTCCCAGAAAGATCACCAGACCGGCCAGTAGAATCGCCATTCCCATGCTTGAACTCCCCAATTCCAGTTGGCTGCGAAGGTAGCATCACGCGCCAGAGGCTGCCATATTTAATGTCGAACATGGCATGGACAGAAATGTATGGCTGTCGATCTGGACAAGGTACGCGGGGCGCTGGGCAGGAAGCGTCAGGAAATTGAAGCGGAATCCGCTTTGGCGGCGGATGCGCGTGAAACGGTTGAACTCGACCAGCAGTCAGTCGGTCGGCTGTCGCGCATGGATGCCATGCAGGCGCAGGCAATGGCGCAGGCCCAGGAAAGACGCAGGCAGAATGAACTGGCGCGTATCGAACTTGCGCTTCGTCGCATTGATGCTGGTGACTATGGCTACTGCACCCAGTGCGACGATGAAATCGCACCGGGCCGCCTGGAAATCGACCCCATGGCGGAGCGCTGCATCAAATGCGCGTAACGACCGCCACGCTCACTCCGCCAGGGGCTTGACTTCTTCCTTGCCGCTTTCGACTGAAGCGGCAATCGTGCCCATGTCTGCCAGGTCCTGTGAACCGGACGCTGGTACGGGAATGCCGTCGATGGCCATCTCGAACTGTTTCAGGCGCTTGTGGATCGACAGCAGCTCGACGATCGTACCCCAGGAATTGACCAGATACTGGAATGAGTTCGTCACCTGGTTGAATGCCGACAGGGTCTGCTGAAAGAAGCCGAAGGTAATGGCACCCGCCGCAATGGTGGGAACCAGGAGGACCACCGCAATGACGCTATCGGTCTGGAGATAGAAATAGCGCGCCACGTTGAAATAGGCGTAATGGAAATAGAGCCTGAAATAGTTGCGGCGCACCCCTTCATACAGCTGGTAGAGTGTCGGAGGCCTGGCGCGCTGCGTATCATCCTCACCGTAGACGAGTTCCTTGCGGTACGCTGCCTCGACCTTCTGATTGTTGAAATAGAGGCCCGGCAACTTGATGCCGACAACAGCGAGAAGGATGGTGCCAAAGACCGACCAGATGATCGCGGCAACAACAAGGGGCTGGGGAACTTCACCGACAAACGGCAGCGACGTGACCTGCGCGCCCAACCTGTAGAGAATTGGAAGGAAGGCGATCAGGGTCAGGACGGCGTCGAGCGCGCTGACTCCGAGATCTTCCACGGTCTCGGCAAATCGCATCGTGTCTTCCTGCACGCGCTGTGAAGCACCTTCAACATGGCGCAGCTTGCTCCAGTTCTCCGTGTAGAACTCGTTCATCGCCGTGCGCCAGCGGAAAATATAGTGGCTGACGATAAAGCGGGTGACGACCAGGACGCCGATATAGACGAACGCAATGGAGATGAAATCAAACAGGCCCTTGAAGATATCGGCGGCCGGAACAGTGCCCTTTGTGTCGCCAGTCAGAGCCTGCTGAACCATGTCGAAGAACACACCGCGCCAATTGTTCAGCGCGACACTGGTCTGAACCGAAAAGGCGGTCGTGAAAAGGATGAAGGATGTTCCCAGAATCGACCAGCGCTGCCAGCGGTGAGGCGCGAAATAGAACCAGAAAAGCGCAAAGGGTATGATCGCCAGGACATAGTAGACGTAGAACCACAGCATGTCCGGGGTGAAGAAATAGTAGACGGTACCGACTTCCTCAGCACCCTCCATCGGTGGCAGGCCGATCAGGCCGCCCCAAAGTTTGGCCCCGTTGTACCAAAGGCCCATGGTGACAACGCACCAGGCCATGAATGACAGGATGAAAAGCTTTGGTCTGGGAAAAAAGGAATGAAACACGCGCGTTTCCTGTCAGAAATCGGATCGTCCCGACGGGGACCCGCATGCTTTGACACGCGAAAAATGGAATTTTCAAGTTAAATTCTCGAAAGCGGGGCGTGCAGTCTGGCCCTGAACCGGCTGAGGATTTTTCGCGCGTTGTGGGAAAACACACATTCCAGTTGCCCCAGCCCCCCTTAGATTGAGGGAAGTTGACCGGCCTCATGCGGGCGGTGCCGACATTGCACTGGGGGACAATGTTGGTGTCCCGTGTGTTGCGGCGAATGGTTTGAACCGTTTCCCGTGCCCGGCATGGTGCCGGGACAGCAAGGTATTCCTCCCTGGTCCGAACACGCCCCTGGGACCGTTGAGGATGCAGGCCGCCCTTCGCAAGGGGGCGGCCTTTTTTCTGGCCTGCATCCCACTCTATCCCGGCATTAACCAACTGCTTACCAAACGCAGACAGAATCACAGGCAATGAAGGCGATTCGTACGGGGTACGCACGCATGCACATTGTCAGCAATGAACAGTTCCACTCGCATCCTGGCGAGAAAGACGCTCGCGAGGCAGATCACTATGCCAGGATGATGGATGAACTCATCATGGATATTGACGAGCTGGATCCGGTTGCCTTTCCGCCGGACAGGCGCTTCTTCCTGAAAGACAAGGAAGCCTGGATCTACGAGCACGGCAATGTTTGCGAGCTCGTCTATGTCAGGACGGATGTGGACACCGACTACGACTGACAAAAACGATTCGAGTTCAGTCGATTTCGGGGTTAACCTTCTGCTTCACGTAGCAGGAGGTTACCATGAAGCGCAGTTCATTAGCATCACTCACCCTTGCCCTGACGATTTGCGCCATGCCATCGGCCTATCCCCTGGCCGCTGAAGTCGCGTTGACGCGCATCGCCACGATGCCGGATGGCGCAGAAGTCACCGGCGTTTCGATCAATGGACTTGGTGATCTGTTTCTCAATGCGCAGCACCCCGGCGGCAAGGACATGCTGCGCGATGATGCGCCTCCGGCAATCGTTGGCTATATCGAGGGTTTCGACAGTTCGAAAATCTCGAGCCCTGGCATGGAAGTTCCTCCAGAAGGAAGCCGGAGCGGCGTTTCGGTGGCGATGGGAGAATATGTAGCGCTGGTCAAGGCCGGTGAAACGCTTGGCTCAGGCCAGGTTTTTGGCGGTGTCTACGATGCGGCCGGCGCGTTGATGTACGTATCCAACACGCCAGACTTCAACGGTTTCATTCCGGTCGGCGCCAATACTGCCTATCTCTATACGGCATGGGAAGGTGCTGGCCGCGATGGCGCCAGTGCCGTGAGCAAGGTGCTCCTGAACAGGGTTGATGGCAAATGGCAGGCGGATCTGTCTGCTTCCAGAATGCTGGACCTGTCTTCTGTCGATGGCGGTTTCGTCCTGTGTTCAGGCATTGTCACGCCATGGGGCACACCGATCCTGTCGGAGGAATATTTCTACTACAACACAGCCGTCTGGAACCATCCCGACAATCATGACGAGGATGAGCGCGCTAGTTTCCAGAAGGGCAACGACATTACCTATATCAAGCCGAAGAACATGGCCAAATATCTGGGGCGCATGGCCAATCCCTACCGCTATGGCTACCTGATTGAAATCAATGGCGCGGCCAGCAGTTCGGGCGAGGAACTGGTGAAGCGTTATGCGACCGGGCGCCTGAGCCATGAAACGGCTGCAGTCATGCCGGACATGCGGACGCTCTACATGAGCGACGATGACTCGGCCATCTACAGCGACAAGAAATACAATACCGCTTCGGGCGGCGTGTTCTTCAAGTTCGTCGCCGATCGCAAGGGGGATTTGAGCTCGGGAACCCTGTATGCCGCCAAACTGGTGCAGGACAAGGAGGATGATCCGCACAAGGCTGGTTTTGATGTCAGCTGGATCGAACTGGGCCATGCCAGCGAAGAGGAAATTGCCGGTTGGATCAGCACCTATGACAATGTCCAGGTCAGCGACTACAAGGATGGCGCCACCAATTACATCAGTGACGATGAAATCCGCGCGCATGCATCCGGCACGGCAAAGGATGCTCGTGCAGCATTCCTGGAATCGCGCAGGACAGCTGCAGCGATGGGTGCCACCAATGAATGGGACAAGCTTGAAGGCGTCACGGCGTCAGGCAACACGGTCTATATCGCGGCATCGGGCATTGCCTTCACCATGGACAAGAGCTGGGGCCTGAAGGACTGGTCGACGGGCGAGATCGATACGTCAAAGGGCGGTGACATCGCACTCAATGCCGAAAAGTGCGGCGGCACCTACAAGGCCGTCACCGGCGCGGATTATTCGATCACACGCATCGAACCGCATGTGATTGGCAAGATCACTTCTGAAGGGCGTTGCGAGGAAGGTCGGCCGGCCAATCCCGACAATATTCTCGCCCTTTCGGATGGGTCGCTCCTGATCGGTGAGGATGCCGGACCAAAGGCGCATTCAGCCGACATGCTGTGGCTTGCGAAATAAACGCCAGGGCGCTTGACTGGCAACACAGGTTGGCGCTTCGTTCGCCGTGAAGGAGCGAAGCGTCATGCCGTGGATCAAGACCATAGACTATACGGCGGCCACCGGTCGCCTGCGGGAATTGTATGACCGCATCAAGGGACCGGGAAACAATGTCGACAACATCATGATGGCGCATTCGCTTCGCCCGCACTCGATGGAGGGCCATATGGCCCTCTACAAGCATGTGCTGCATAATTCCGCCAACAAGGTTCCGAAGTGGTTTCTGGAAACGATTGGTGTGTGGGTCAGCATTCTCAACGGCTGCGACTATTGCGAGGAGCATCATTTTGCCGGCCTGAAGAGGCTGATGCGCGATGATGAGCACGCGCTCCAGCTCAGGAAAGCGATGGTTGATGGCGAACCTGAAAAGGCCCCGCTGCAACCGAAGGAAATCGCCGCCCTTGATTATGCCAGAGCGCTGACCAGTGCGCCCCAGAGCGTCAATGAAGCAATGATCGAGCGGTTGCGCCGCGAAGGTTATGATGACGGGGAAATACTCGAAATCAATCAGGTCACGGCCTATTTCGCCTATGCCAATCGCACGGTGATGGGGCTTGGTTGCGACACGAAGGGCGATGTTCTCGGCCTGTCTCCGGGCAATTCGGCCAATCCGGACGACTGGCAGCACCATTGATCGGTCAATCGGATGTCAGCGCTGCGTTGCACCACGCAGTGAGACATAGGTGCCGCAGACGATGATGATCCCAATTCCTGCAAGTGCAGCCATGTCCAGCCCCCTTCCCCAGAAAATGAATGCCCAAAGGGCAGCGAACACGAGGAAGGAATATTCGAAGACGGCCACGAACGGCGGATCGCCAATGCGGTAGGCTTGCGAGATCAGCGAGACCGCAATCACCGCACCCACAGCCTGGATAAGCGTCAGCCACAGGAACACACCGGAAATCGGCTCGAACCCGCGCAACAGGAATTGCGTGTCCGACACCGGCCAGATCGTCAGCACCACCAACATGACGAGGCTGAACAATCCCATGACCAGAAAGACGCCCATTGCGAGTGCGGCCGGACTCTCGCGCGAGCACCAGTACCGCGTGATCATCATGCCCAGACCGTAAAACAGGCCGGAGAGAAGCGGGAAGAGCGACAGCGGGGAAATGGCGCGCACATCAATGCCCAGAACCAGCAGCACACCGGCAAACCCGCCCAATGTGGCCAGTATCTGCACAAGGCCCAGCCTGCGCCCGAAAATCACTGCGCTGAGAATGAGGACCCATATCGGGGCGCTGAAGAGCCCCGCCCCGGCCTGTGCAACTGGCAGGAAACCAAGGGCGGCAAAATAGGCCATCAGACCAGCGGCAAGGATCACGCTTCTGATCAGCAGGCGTTTTGGATTGTGGGGCATGGTCGGCACCTTGAGAAGGCGCGCGCCAACAAACAGCAGTGGAACCGCCATCAGAGTCCTAGTGACATGGAATTGCCACAGGCCCGCTTCCTGCGCCACGCCTGCCACGAAATTGTCAATGAAGCTGAGAATGGCGGAGGCGACCAGCGCAAGCAAGGCAGCTCGGGCATTGCCGGACAGTTCCATTTTCATGGCAGGACTCCGGCCCCTTGCTGGATACCCGGTTTGAAGGTCATCTCAGGATCGGGGCAACGAGAAACGCAAGGACAGGCAGGACATGCCGCCGTCAAGCTTTGCAGCTTGCGTGTTGGGGATACGCTTCACGGTGTAACCGGCCTTTTCGAGCGCTTCGGCGGTGCCGGGAAATCCATCTGCCATCAGCACCAGATTGTTGAAGCGGATGGCATTGGCTGCTGCTTCCTCGCCTGGCGCGGTGTGAATAACACGGTAGCGCGAAAAGCAGCCGGAGGCATCGAGGCGCGGCGTCGACAGGATTGTCTCCGCATCAAGCAGGGAACAGTCGGTCTTGAAATGCAGCACGCCCGGAGGCGTGATGACCTCTCGCACCGGAATGCCCCAGTCCTCGGTCAAGTCGCCCAGCTGGGCAATCCCTTGCGCATTCGTGCGCGAGGAGCGACCAACGAGAATCTCGGTGCCTGTCACCAGAATGTCGCCGCCTTCAATGAAACCCGGTTCCTTGATGAAGCGCACATCCTTGAAGAAATGTTGCAGGTGCGGCGCCATTGCTGCAGCTTCACCAAGTCTCGACGGCGCTCCCGGTCGCATGACGATGGCACCTTGCGGCAGGCAAAGCGCGGTATCCTCGACAAAGACCGAGTCGGGAAAATCCTCCAGTTCGTCAAGAACGCTGACCAGTGCACCGGTTGAGCGCAATGCAGCAACATAGGTCTCGTGGTGATCGAGGAATGAATCAAGGTCAGGCGCACCGGTGTCCACTGCGCGAAGGCCACCGGTCACCGACCGCGAGGGACGCCGCGCGATTGCGTGGGTGAATTCGAATGACAGTTTTCCGGGAAACATCAAAGCGCTCTTTTTGGAATTCGATTTTCAAGATAGCGAAAGCCGAGAATCATGATGCCTGACAGGCACAGGTAGATGAAGCCGACAACCAGCAGCGGTTCATAGATGCGATAGGTTTCCTGTCGCACGATCGAGCCGATGCCATAGACTTCGAAGACCGTGATGGTGGCAGCCAGAGGTGTTGCCTTGAGGGTGAGGATGAATTCGCCGGCCAGTGTCGGGAAAACATTCTGCAAGGCACGGGGCAGCCAGATCCGATACAACAGCTTGAAGGACGACATGCCGATAGCGCGCGCTGCTTCGAGTTCTCCCTTGGGGACGCCACGAAACGCGCCACGCATGATTTCACCCTCATAGCCCGCCACGCTGAGCGAAAAGGCGAGAATGGCATAGGGAAAGGCTTCACGCAGGATAGGCCAGAGGAAACTTTCTCGAATGCCGGGAATCGAGGGAAAGAGCGAGCCGACGCCATAGTAGATCAGCCACAATTGCACCAACAGCGGGGTGCCGCGAATGACGATGCAGAAGCCGCGCGCCAGCCATGCAAGCGGCCAGGGACCGGTCACCTGGACAAGGCCGATGGGGATGGCAAGTGCCATGCCAATGACAATCGACAGGACCAGCAACTGGATCGTGAGCCACAGGCCCTGGAGAAACATCGGCGCATATTCGGGGAGCCAGTACCATTGCATGGCGCTACCCCTGGGCCGGCTGGCCACGGCGGAAGTGACGTTCCACCATGTTGAAAAGGAAGGTCGAGAACAGACTCAGTGCCAGGTAGAGCGCACCGGCGGCCATGTAGAACATGAAGTAGGCGCGCGTTGAACCGGCAGCCTGCTTCGTCTCAAGGGCCAGTTCACTGAAACCGACGACCGCCAGAAGTGCGGTATCCTTGGTCACGATCAGCCACAGATTGGCAAGTCCCGGCAGTGCGAAGGGTAACATTGCTGGAATGACGATGCGCCAGTGGGTCTTCAAGCCCGACATGCCGATGGCGCGCGCCGCTTCGATCTGGCCCGGAGGAACCGCGAGAATGGCCCCGCGCAGCACCTCGGTCGAATAGGCCCCCTGGACAAAGCCCAGCACATAGATGCCGGCCCAAAGGCCGCTGATGTCGATGCGCTCAAAGCCCATGCTTTCCAGCAGGATGTTTAGCGCGTCCGTTCCGGCATAATAAAGGAAAAGGATCAGCACGAGCTCGGGTATGGCCCGTATCAGGGTAGTATAGACCTCAAGTGCGGTGCGCAGCACGCGCCCGCCATAGATCTTTCCAAACGCACCAGCCAGGCCAAGCATCAAACCAAGCGCATAGGCACCCAGAGCGATCTGGATCGTGCTCGCCAACCCGCGCAGCAGGTTGCCGCCCCAGCCAGGCGGTGTCAAAGACAGGAGTTCTATTGCACGGTCCATCCAGATGCGGTCCTGGCGGGTATGAATTCAGGGGGATGACCGGCCAGGAAGGACAATGCCCCCTGGCCGGAACCGCCGACGATCAGTCGCCGTAGATGTTGAAGTCGAAGTACTTCTTGGAAATGGCGTCATAGGTGCCATCTTCGCGAATCTTCTTGATCGCCGCGTTGATCTTGGCCTGCAATTCGGTGTCTTCCTTGCGCAGTCCGACGCCTACGCCAGGACCGAACACGGCCACGTCATTGAGTTCGCCCTTCACTTCGCAGCAGGCGCCAGCTTCGCTCTTGAGGAAATCCTGAAAAGCGATCGAGTCGCCCACCACGCCATCAACACGACCTGCGACGAGGTCCTGGTTGTGCTCATCGAAGGTATTGTAGGTCTTGACCGTCGCGCCGCCGAAGTGCTTTTCGGCATAGTTCTGGTGGACTGTCGAAACCTGAACACCGAGAATCTTTCCGCTGACCGATGCCGGATCGCCGCTGATTGCTGAATCCTTCGGTGCCACAATCACGGCAGGCGTGTTGTAATACTTGTCAGAGAAATTGATCGTCTGCATGCGCTCCTCGGTGATCGACATGGAGGCGACGATGCCGTCGATCTTCTTGGCCAGAAGTGCGGGAATGATGCCATCCCATGCCACTTCCACGATCTCGCATTTCTCATCCATGGCGGCGCAAAGTGCCTGCTGGATTTCAACTTCCCAGCCGACCCATTTTCCATCCGCGCCCTTGTCGGTGAATGGTGGATAGTTTTCCGCAGCAAAGCCGATCTTCACATCGGCGGCGGCGATCTGAAGGCCAAAGGCCATTGCCATTGCGGCACCGGCCAGCACTACAGTCAGTTTCTTCATGAACTGTCTCCCTCTTGTTATCAGTGTACGGATTGTACAAACGCCCGGCAGCGTTCGCTTGCCGGGTTGTTGAAAACCTGGGCGGGTGGCCCCTGTTCCTCAACCTTGCCCTGATGCAGGAAAATGACATCCGTCGAGACATCGCGGGCAAATTTCATTTCATGCGTGACGAGGATCATCGTGCGACCTTCCTCAGCCAGCGTGCGAATGACCTTGAGCACCTCACTGACCAGTTCCGGGTCGAGTGCAGAGGTGGGTTCGTCGAAAAGCATGACCTTGGGTTCCATCGCCAGCGCGCGTGCAATGGCTGCGCGCTGCTGCTGACCACCTGACAGGAAGGCGGGAAACTGGTCCCGCTTGTCCAACAGGCCGACGCGGTCGAGTATCTTCTCGGCGCGTTCCACGGCCTCGGCCTTGGGTACGCCAAGCACATGGACGGGCCCCTCTATGACATTCTGGAGGATCGTCATGTGCTGCCACAGATTGAAGCTCTGGAAGACCATGCCGAGCTGGGCGCGGAACCGCTGGACCTGCTTCTTGTCTGCGGGGACCATTCCAGAGGCTGACGAGCGAAAGCGCAGATCCTCCCCTTGCAGGCGAATGGTGCCCCTTGTCGGCTGTTCCAGAAGATTGATGCAGCGCAGGAAGGTGCTCTTGCCCGAGCCGCTGGAGCCGATGATGGAAACCACATCGCCTTCCTTCGCACTCATGGATACGCCCTTGAGAACTTCCAGCTCGCCGTAGGACTTGTGTAGATCGACTACATCAAGCGTCGAAACGCCATTGCGCCTGGCCTCGACAACTTCACTGCCTGTCATGCATTCCCTTCCCAGGCTAACTTCTTGCTCCATCATCCCCGATAAGTTTCGATAAGCAAGCGAAAATGTGCCAATTGCCCGCCTGGGTGGCGCAATCAACCCTGCGGGAATTTTGCGTGGCTTCGCAAAGGCAGGCCAGTAAAAATCTGCTAGAGCGCCATCGCGCCGATGCTGGCACCACCGCAGACATACAATGTCTGGCCGGTCACGAAGCCGCTCGCGGGATCGCAGAAAAACAGGAATGCATTCGTGACATCGCCAACAGTTCCCAGGCGTCCGACAGGCAAGCGTCTTGCCAGTTCTGCTTCCCTTTCGCTGCCCTTTTCGATGATGCCCCAGAAATTGTCCGTCTGGATCGGGCCAGGTGCTACGACGTTGACGGTGATGCCATGGGGTGCCAGTTCCAGGGCCCATGTGCGCGCCATACCCATCATTCCCGCCTTTGTCGCGGAATAGGCGGTCCGGGTCGGGACACCAAGTGCAGCGCGCGATCCGTTGAACAGGACGCGGCCAAACTTCCTGTGCTTCATTGCCGGCAGGACTGCCTTCAGCAAGGTCAATGCCGAACCAAGATGCAATTGCGCCAGACCGGTAATGTCCTGTGGCTCGGCATCTTCTATCAGCTTCGGCCAGACCAGGCCGGCATTGTGCACCAGGTGGGTAACCTCGTGTTCTGCTGCTATTGCGGCCGCTGCGCTGGCAACATCCTGCGGGTCAAGCAGATCGCAGGTGACGTTGACCAGCCTGTCATGGCTGAATCCTGCCGCGTTTCTGGACAGGTTGATCACCGTGTAGTCGCGTTCGAGCAGCCTTTGTGCAAGATCCGCGCCTATACCCTTGCTGGCTCCGGTTATCAGGGCTGTATGGCTGGTCATGCGGCTCATTTCCCTCTTGCTGGCGTGATTGCAAGAACACGCAAGGGACTACCTGTCCCCCCTTTGATCTTGAGCGGTGGAGCGACGAGAATAGCGCCAGTCGGCGGCAGGCGATCGAGGTTCTTCAGGCATTGCAGGCCGTATTTTCCGGCACCGTGCAGCAGATGGTGGGCTGGATAGGGCGGCGAATAGTGCATGCCCTGGCCAGCGTCGGTGCCTACGGTTTCCGTTCCGAAACCACGAATGTTTCTTTCAAGCAGGCACTCGATTGCCGCTGGGGTGGGGCCTGGAGAATGCGGGCCGTCATCACGCATGTTGAGATATTGAGCGCCAGTACGCCTGGACCAGTCGGTGCGCATGAGGACCCAGCTTCCGGCAGGGATTTTCCCGTGCTGCACTTCCCAGTCGGCGATGATCTTTGGCGTCAGTTCGAAATCGTCGTCGGACGAAGCGCCCTTTGAGCAATCGAGGACCACGACCGGTCCGATGAACATGGCCGGGTCTATTTCATCCACCGCGCCATTGGCGACATCGCGTCCGGAAACCCAGTGGACGGGCGCATCGAAATGCGTGCCGGTATGTTCATTCATCGAGATATTGTGCCATTTCCAGGCCGGTCCGCGATGATCATATGCAGACACTTCCTCCATGCGGAAACGCGCGCACTGGCCAAATTCCGGCGGCAGAACAATTACAGGAAAATCGGGGTCAAGCGTGTGAGTGAGATCGATGATCTCGACATCGCCGCCTGCCAGCGCGCTGGCCAGGCATGCCAGAATTTCAGCCATGTTCGCCTCCGGTCAGTTCACGCTCCAGCACCTTGGCGTCCCTGCGCCAGCGTTCCTCGATGTCTTTTGCGAAATCCCCGCAATAGACATCCTCCAGACCACAAACCAGCCCATCGACGACGGCTTTGGCAAGTGCCTGCGGCGCGACCTTCGGCGGCGGCATCTGCTGGTGCCATTCATCATCCGTCGGTCCGACAAACACGTTCATCACGCGAAGGCCGGAGGCGCGGAATTCGCCGCGCAATGTCTGGCTGATCGAATAGGCTGCCGCCTGGCTGGCCGAGAATGCACCGTAACCGGGCTCGGCAGACATTGCGCTTGCCGAGAGTATGTTCACAAATGCCGCGGCGCTGTTGATGCCGTCATCCGTGCGCGATGCCATCGCCGGTCCGAATGCCTGCGCAAGGCGCATAAGGCCAAACGCGTTCACTTCCATCTCGTCCCTGGCAAAGACCGTGTCTCCACCCACTACCCCACCGGGGCGAACATGGCGCGCGGTGTTGATGAGAATGTCTGTCTTGCCGCCAATGCCTGCCGCCAGCTTCTTCACCGAGTTGGCGTCTGTCACATCAAGCTGCAGGATCGAGACCTGCTCCAGCGAAGCCAGGCTTTCATGGGGTGTGGCGCGCCGCCACCCTTCCGCCTCGCCGACAAAGACGTGGGAAGCGCCCGCCTTGATGAGCTCATGCACCAGCGGCACTGCCCAGGGCGCGCGAATGTCAGTGACCAGCACGCGCCGGTGTCGCGGATTTGCGGTGAGCGTTCGCAATTGCGGATCGTCTTCCATGTTCGGCATCCTCCCGGCTGGCAGCGCGATCATCACGCCCTGCCCCGCCCTGTCGAGCTTGATATCCATGCTTATGCGATCACCGCGCCGCACATCGCCATGCAGGTGGCAGAAGATCGATGGTCCGGCATCCAGTTTCACGAGACCCGAGCGCCACGGCAAGCGCTGGCGATAGTAGGGATCGGGCGAGGCATGGATCGTGGTTTGCGCCACAACGCTGCCGCCCCGGTCGGTCTCTCGCCATTCCAGATCAACACAAAGGCAGGCGCTGCAGGCATCACGCGGTGGATACTGGACGGTGGCGCATTCGCTGCAATGCTGGAGGCTGAAGGAACCACGTGCGGCGGCTGCAGTGAGCCCCATGGCTGCCCTGGATCGCGCCAGCGGCGGCAGGGTTGCAACCTTCTGGCGCAGTTGCGGGTTTTTCTTCGGCGGCCTGGAAAGGGGTTCACTCATCGCGCACCCCGCAATATTGCCGCTGCTGAACACAGGCCCCGGTCATAATTGATCATGCCAAAGCCCGAGACCATGGCTGTCATGGCATCGGGCACCTGGGTTGGACCTGCTTCTCCCGTCACCTGGCGTATGGCTTCCACCATCCCCAGGTATCCGCCTGCCGCACCAGCCTGACCGGCCGATAATTGTCCACCGGAAGTGTTGTGTGGATAATCGCCCGAAATGGTGAGATCATGGTCGCGAACGAACTTGCCGCTTTCCCCCTTGGCGCAAAATCCGAGGTCCTCCATCTGCATCATGGAGATGACCGGATAATCGTCATAGGTTTCGAGAACATCGATTTCACCGGGACTGCCCTGCGCCATGGCATAGAGTTCGTCCACATCCATGGCCCAGCCGCCGCGCAACTGGATCGGATCGTCGGGGAAGGCATTGTGGCGCTCGATGGTTCCAGCGATCCTGGCAAAGGGCAAATTGCGGCGGACCGCCTCGTCTTCGCGCATGACGAGGAAACCTTCCGCGCCAGCACAAGGCATCACACAATCGAAAAGACAGAGCGGGTCTGCAATTGGACGTGCAGCCATGAACTGTTCCATCGTCAGGGCAGTCTTCATGATCGCATCTGGGTTCCTCAGCGCATTGTCGCGCTGGGCCACGGCGACGCGCGCGAAGTCTTCCCGCGTGGTGCCGTATTGCTGCATGTGGGCATCTGCGATCAATGCGAAACTCGCATTTGGGCCGCCATAGCCGTAAGGATAGGACGCATCCATCGCAAAGCGCGAAAAGGACGAAAGCAGCCGGCGAAAACTGTCGATGTGGTTGGCATCACCCGCCACGCAGGCAACGTATCTCGCATCGCCCGACTGGACGGCGCGTGCTGCGCGGCGCATGGCCACGACGCCACTGGCGCCACCCATCGGTATTGAGTCGAGCCATCGCGGGCTCAAACCCAGATGCTGGGTCAGGCCGACAGGTGTGTCGGGGAAGAGGGTGAAGCTGGACACGGAAAAACCATCGAGCTCGCCGGTTCTCAGCCCCGCTTTGTCCAGGACGCCACGCAAGGCGCGGGCGATCCACCAATGCGCCGTTTCCTGGCTGTAGCGTACGTAGGGAATCGTGACGGGCGCAGTCACCACTGCGCCGTCATAGGATTGGCGCGAGCCATTCTTCATGCGGCAGTCCGCTTTTTCATCGCTCTTGTGTCCGCAGTTGCAGCATCACCGACCAGTCGCGCGGCCAAAACCTTCAACTCGCCTCGCTGGATTTTCTGGGTCGAAGTCAAGGGCAGTTCGTCTACAAATGCAATGTAACCCGGTGCCTTGTAATAGGCGAGTTGGGCAAGGCACCATGAAACGACTTCCCGCGCCAACGCATTGCCGGCCTTGCGATCAGCGGTTTGACGGACCAAGATGCAGGCGAATACCTCGTCGCCACGCACCGCATCCGGCACCGCTGTCACTGCAGCCGCGGCAATGGCTGGATGGCGCATCAGCACCGATTCCACCTCGACCGCGGCGATGTTTTCGCCAGACCTTCGAATGACGTTCTTGCGCCGGTCGACGAAGAACACCGAACCGTCAGCCTCACGGCGCACGATATCGCCCGTATGGAACCAGCCATCTTGCCAGGCCTGGGCAGTGGCTTCCTCGTTCGCATAATATCCGGAAAAGAAACCGCGGCGCGGATCATCACCCATGCGCCGCACCAGCAATTCGCCCGGTCCCAGTTCGCTGTCGTTTCCGCTGTCATCAACAAGGCGAATTTCCAATCCGCCCTCGATCTTGCCCAGACAACTTTCGCCAACGCGGCGCGGCTGGCGATTGGCGCAAATGACTGCACCGGCACCCGTTTCCGTCATGGCCCAGGCTTCAATCAGCGGGAAACCAAAGCGAACTTCGAAAGCGGCATGCAGTTTCGGATCAACTCCCGCGCCAAACCCGAAGCGCACATTGTGATTGCGATCTGATGGCGAGGGTTCGGCACCCATCAGCATGGTCGGCATGACACCCAGATAGTGAAGGCAGGTGGCGCGGCTTTCGCGAACACTTGCCCACCAGGTAGCCGGGTGAAAGCGGTCAAGGCAGACAAGGCATCCGCCGACGCTGACCATTGCCATGAAGGAATAGGCCAGCGCATTCATGTGGAAAACGGGAAGCGGCGTGATCATTCGTTCACCGCCGGTTTCCAGCGCACACAGGCCGCCGGTCCCGGCATACCAGCGCCCTGCTTCCAGGAAATAGTTGTTGGTGAGAATGCAGCCTTTCGGACTGCCGGTCGTGCCAGAAGTGTAAAGAAGTGCTGCTTCCAACCCTTCGCCTGAGGAGATCGCCAGACCGTCCGCGCTGCGCAAGGCTACGGTTCCCGAACTGCCCGGGACCGGCAATGGCATGTCATGGACCGTTGCGCTTGCGGAGATACAGGCGGCATCCAGGCCCGCCTCGCGCGCGGCGGTTTCCAGATCATTCATGCGTGCAGTGACAGACACGATCAGCACTGGGCGGGAATGGCCTGCCATATAGACGAGTTCGGCGTGCCTGAGGTCCGGGTTCACCGGCACGACCGAAGCGCCGATCCGGTTCAGGGCGAGCAGCCAGACGAAATGTTCCGGTCGGTTCTCAAGCAGGAGCATGACGCGATGCCCGGCACAGTACCCTGCCGCCTTCAGTCTTTCAGAAAGATCATCTGCAAGGCCCAGTATGTCGGCATATGGGCGTTCGCCTGGTTCAATGCCGTATTTTTCTGCCGTCTCCGCGAGGACATGGAAAAGCGGTCTCGAGGGAAATTGCGCCGCAATCCCGGCGAACAATTCGTACACCGTCTCACCGGGAGATGTTGCCGCCCAGGCACTTTCAGCGATCATGGCAGAAGCTGGATATTACGGAAGGCGGCGTCGCAGTTGAGAATGTCGACCCGCTTGTTGGCGATGCGCAGGGCACCGTCCACAAGTGCCAGTTCATGGTGCGCGGTTAGCGCCAGAAGAAACTGCTCGTCCAGGCGGGTTTCGACATAGTGCATGAAGGTGGTTGTGACATATCTCCCGTCAGCATCGTCCATACTGTCGACGAATGGTCGCTGCAGGACATGATGACACCGGCTTTTGGGTTTCTGGGAAAAGGTGCGCGCGCCATTGAGACGCTCGACGCGCAACTTCAGCATGAACAGGTCCTCATACATCAGTGAGGTGACATTGAGCGGATCGGTCTGCTTGTAGTCGAGCGGCATCCAGTAGTGCCCATCCTTCATCCACAAGGCGAGCCATTCGTCAAAGCGGCCTTCGTCGAGCATGCGCGCTTCATCATAGAGAAAGTCGATCAGCTGATCCCTGGTGATCTTCATTCGGCCGCCTCCCGCCTTCCTTCCGCCTTGTCGTCCATGCCTGCGACCATGAACTTCACCCAGGCGTCGAACTGGTTGCGCATCTGGCGCTCGGTCGTGCCGTTTTCCACCTGCTCGCCCGAATAGTCTTCATTGTCCTCGTACAGGCGCTGGATGTTGACCCATTCAAGGCCATCGGCCTCCAGCCCTTCCTGTGCGCGCTCGTACATTTCCAGATCATCATGTCCGACAATCGACGTCGGCGCGTTGATCATCCTGTTGTACATGGCGGTTCGTGCGGTGAGCTGCTCGGGAGCGTCAACTAGCCGGTAGATATAGCTTTCGACCAGCGTCTTGTTTGCGGCCAGCGGCAGGAAAACCCGCAATTGCTGGATTGGTCCCTTGATCATGATGTTCGGGAAGTAGACCGTGTTGTGCCGGTTTTCGGCGAGCACCGCTTTGGCCTTTTCCTCGCCCCATGCCTGGGTCAGCTTTTCAAGGTAACCGGGGATGGCCGAATAGTTGGAGTGTATGGAATGGTGCACGCCTGTATGGCCGTGCCCGTTCGGCCAGGTCCTGATGCCCATCTTTTCAAAGAATTCGTACGGGCTGGTGAAAGGCGCGATGATTTCCATGGCTGGCGGCAGCGGGGAGCCTTCCGGCATGTCGAGCGCTTCCCAGAGCTTGACTGCGGTGCCGGCAGAGCTTTCATGCGCAACCATCGGGTGGCAGGTGTCGGTCTGGTTTTCAACGAGCATCTTCCAGTTGCAATGATGCATGTAGCGAAGCGGTGGTCCGGCGATTTCTAGGCGACCAGCAGGCGAACGGTCGACCATGTTGTCGAGGGAAGAAAGCGAATCCCCGAAGAATTCCTCGAACGAGATGCCTTGCGGAGCGAGACGGCAGAAGATGAAGCCGCGATAGTTCTTTACCGCGCCAACGGAAGCCATGCCCTTGCCGCTGGCGCTCTTTTCGAAGCCGGTGTTTTCGTAACCCTTCCTGAGGGGTATGGCGAGCAGGCAGCCGTCGGTCTTGAACGACCATGCATGATAGGGACACCGGAAGAACTTGCCGGTATTGCCTGTCCTGTCGATGACGAGCTTGGTGCCCTTGTGCGGGCAGCGATTGTAGAGGACGTGTATCTCGCCATCGCTGTGGCGAACCTGAATGACCGGCTGATCGCCGACCATTGTGTTGAAATAGTCACCGGCATTGGGCGTCTGGCTGTCATGCCCCACAAACACCCATGCGTTTGCAAACAGCTGCTTCATTTCGAGCCGATAGATTTCCGGGTCGATATAGACGTCCCTGTGCACTTCGTTGCCGCGAAACAGATTGCGGATTGCCTGTGGGTTACCGGTGTATCTTCCCATGTCGATCCTCCCTACAGATCCAGTACCAGACGTGGCGTCTTCGACCGGCTGACGCAGATCTGCATCAGTTTGCCTGATTGCCGCTCGCCCTCGCTCAGAACAACATCCCGATGATCGGGCACGCCTTCGATCACGCCTGTCTGACAGATGCCACAGTCGCCTCTCTGGCAATCATAGACCAGGTCCAGGCCCGAAGCTTCCAGCACCTCGATAATGCTCTTTCCTGGCGGCACGTTGAAGGCCTGCCCGGTCGAATTCACGACCACCTCGAATGCCTCATCGCCTGTGCTGGGGGAAGGCGATGCGAAGAGTTCGAAATGGATCTGGCTACCGGCAAGCCCCCTGGCAACGGCAGCCGACTTTACGGCCTCTATCAGGCCGCGCGGACCGCACACATAAACATGGGCTGAGGGTTCGGCGCTGCCCAGAAGTCCTTCAAGATCCAGCTGGCTCGATGCTTCCTCGTCGAAATGAAGGTGTGCCCTGTTGGTGAACAGCGTCTGAATTTCATCGCGATATGCCATGACCTCGCGGTTGCGGCAGGCATAGTGGAATTCGAAGGCAGTACCGGCGGCCAGCAATGCCCTGGCCATGGAAAGGATCGGTGTAATGCCGATGCCACCGGCAACGAGAACAGCTGACGCACCGGCAATCAGGGCAAAATCATTGTGCGGTCCGCTGACCTTGATTCCGTCTCCTGGTTTCAGGTCGTGCAGATGGCGCGAACCGCCAGCGGTCTGCTCCTCAAGCTGTACAGCGAACCGATATTGATGCGGCTCGTCGAACCCGTCTCCGGGTTCCATCTGAACGAGCGAATAGCACCGTTCACCGGCGGGTGTGGCGAACTTCAGATGGGCACCCGGCGACCAGCCAGGAAGGCGCGCAGCGCCACTCGCGCGAAAGACAATCTCGCGGATGCGCTCGCTCAGCGGTCGCGCGGACACCATTGTGAGATCAAAGGATTCTGCCACCTGGTTCCCTCCGCCAGGAAATATGAATTTTCATATAATTCGTGTCAAGGGGGTTTTTACCCGATCAAAAACCGGTATATTGCCGGTTCAACAGACAGAAGCGGAACGCCATGGGCAAGAAGACCGGACATGGAGACTTGTCCACGACACGGCTGGAGCGCCAGCCATTCGTTCCCGATTACCTGTTGTACTTGCTGGCAGCGGCAAGCGAGGCGGCAAGCGGGCAGTTTCATGCGCATGTGCGTGCATCGGGCCTGCGCGTGCCTGAATGGCGGGTACTGGCCTGCCTGACTGACTGGGACGGTTCGATGGTAACCGAGCTTTCGCGTTATGCCATGATCGAACAGTCGAGGCTGACCAAGATCATCATCCAGATGGATGAGCGCGGCCTTGTTTCGCGCCGTGACGATCCTGCGGACCGACGCCGCGTTCGGATCTTCCTGACCGACAAGGGGCGCGAACTTGCCGAACGTCTGGTGAGCGATGCACGCCAGCACGAGGCTGAACTTCTGGGATCGCTCGAAGGAACTGCAGGCGCACAGATCAAGCGGACGCTCAATGCGTTGCTGGAGAACCTTGAAGCCAATGATCGACTTCGTCCCGCCTCCGTCCGTCAAATGGCCGCAGCCAATGGTGCAGGTGGGCACAATATATGACATTGCATATTATTATATGATATTGCATATTTCTTGAGACTGACCGGAAATTCCGACGGGCAGTACAGAACAGGGAGGAACGCATGAACAGCATTACCAAGCTTCTTGCCGGTACCGCATTGGCGCTTTGGACAACCACTTCGGCACTGGCTGCAGATTTCAATCTGACCATTTCCAGCTGGCTTCCGCCGACACATCCGATCAACACCGAAATGCTCCAGGGCCTCATCACGATGATGGATGAAGCAACCGAGGGGCAGGTATCTGCAGAAATCAAGATGGGGCTTGCTCCACCACCAGCGCAGATGGACCTCGTCCTGGACGGCGCTGCAGACATCACCATCATCTTCAACGGCTATCAGCCGGGTCGGTTTGTTGCCACGAAGCTGATCGAGCTGCCGGGTTACGAAGGCAATGCGGAAGCTGCTTCCGTGGCCTACTGGCATGTGCACGAAGCGCATCTGGCAAAGGTCGACGAGCACAAGGGCACCAAGGTCATCGCCCTGACGACGCATGGTCCTGGCCAGATCCATTCCAACAAGCCAATCGCCTCGCTTGGTGATCTCAATGGGTTGAAGACCCGTCTTGGCGGCGGTGTTTCCGCCGATGTGGGTGCTGAACTCGGCCTTGTCGGAATTCAGGTTCCCGCACCAAAGGTCTATGAAACGCTCGCCTCTGGCGCAGCCGACGCGGTCGCAATGAATCTGGGCGAACGCATCAGCTTCAAGCTCAATGAAGTCGCCAAGAATGTCTACGAAATGCCTGGCGGGTTCTATCGTGGTGCCTTCGCGGTCATCATGAATGAGGACAAGTTCAACGCATTGCCGGAAAATGTCCGCAAGGCGCTGGAAGAAAAGGTGTTCGGCGAGCCAGCCTCGCGGATGATGGGCATGGTCTGGGACAAGAGTGACCAGGTGGCCCGCGCGGCGACCGAAGCTGCGGCTGACAACAAGATTGTCGCTGCCAGCGATGCTGACCAGGCCAAATTTGGCGAAATGGCAGAACGCGTGCGCACAAAGATCATCGGCGAGATTTCAGCGCTCGGGATCGATGCGCAGGCAGCCTATGACATGGTGAAATCGGAAATGGCTTCCTACGGCAAGTAAGCCGGGATGCCGGGGGGCGATGCTCCCCGGCATTTTCCATGCACGCAGGAGGGCAGGAAGGCATGAACCGTTTCCAGAGGATAGCAGCCCGGATCCTGCAGCTTCCGCTGGTACTGGCATCCTTGTGCCTGTTTCTTCTGATGATCCTGACCTTTGCCGACGTCATCATGCGCTCGGCATTTTCCGCGCCGATCGAAGCGGCGACCGAACTGACCCGCATTGCCATGGCGATCATCGTCTTTTCCGCCCTGCCCGTCGTTTCCGCCAATGCCCAGCACATCAGCGTTGACCTGCTGGACAGGTTCCTCGATTCCCTCGGCATTTCGCGCCTGCTCGATGCAGTGGTGACGCTGGCCTGCGGTGTGCTGCTGGTGTTTCCGGCGAGCAGGACTGTCGATCTGGCAGAGCGCGCGCGCAGCTACGGGGACCTCACCGAATATCTCTCCATTCCGACCTTCTACATCGGCTGGTTCATCGCGATCATGACATTCGTGACGGCACTGGTCATGATCATGCGCGGACTGATCCTGCTGGTGCGCCCTGAAATCCTGAAAGACCTGAATGCTTGAATCAATAATCGGCTTTGCCGCTGTCCTGGCTCTCGTACTCGTCCGCGTGCCGATCGCATTTGCGATGGGCATTGTCGGGATGGTCGGCATGATTCATTATACCAGCTACACTGCGGCGATTTCGCTTGTGGCAAGGCTGATCATCGACACCAGCCAGGACTATGGCCTTTCCGTCGTGCCGCTGTTCATCCTGATGGGCCTGTTCGTCAACAAGGGCGGCATCAGCCGTGAACTCTACCAGGTATCGAATGCCTTTCTTGGCCATTTCAGGGGTGGACTTGCGATGGCGACCATCGTTGCCTGCGGTGGCTTTGCCGCGATCTGTGGCTCCTCCCTTGCAACCGCCGCGACCATGTCGAAGGTGGCGATGCCGGAGATGCGCAAATATGGCTATGCCGATTCCCTTTCGGCTGCCTCGATTGCAGCCGGCGGCACGCTTGGCATTCTCATTCCGCCGTCTGTCATTCTGGTCATTTACGGGTTGCTGACGGAAACCTCGATCGGCAAGCTGTTCATCGCGGGTATTGTTCCTGGTGCCCTCGGAATCCTGTTCTATCTCGTTGCCGTTCGATATTCGGTGTGGCGAAACCCCGAACAGGGGCCTGCCGGTCGCCGTTTCACCTTCGCTGAACGTCTGGAGGCTCTCAAGGGTGTGTGGGCAGTTCTGCTGCTGTTTTTCCTCGTGATTGGCGGCTTGTATGGAGCGCTCGATTTCTGGCCGATCCACCTTGCCTTTTCTCCAACTGAAGCTGCCGGCATGGGCGCGATGGGAGCCTTCCTCATTGCACTTTTCCGCGGTGGCCTGAGCGTGCGCGAAACGCTTGAGGTTCTCAGGGAAACCGCGATAACCGCCGCGCAACTGTTCTCGGTCCTGATCGGAGCCTGGATCTTCTCCAATTTCATCAATTATGCGGGCCTGCCCGAAACACTCAGCCGGGAAATCCAGGAAGCCAATCTGGCACCGTGGCTGGTGATGGCGATTGTCCTGCTGATCTACATCGCGCTTGGATGCGTGTTTGAAAGCCTGTCCATGCTGCTGCTGACAGTGCCGATCTTCTTTCCGCTGGTGACCGGCCTTGGCTATGATGCAGTCTGGTTCGGCATCATCGTGGTGGTGGTGACGGAGATCAGCCTCATCACGCCACCGGTAGGGCTCAATGTCTTCATCCTACGCTCGGTGGTGGGCGACGTGTCGCTGGCGACGATCTTCAAGGGCGTAACGCCGTTCTTCGTCATGGACCTGTTTCGTCTGGCAGTTCTGGTCTTCATGCCATGGCTGGTGCTGTTTCTTCCATCGCGAATGTGAGCAGCGTGCTCCCGCTGCGAATGCGGGTTGGGGATGCACCATCACAATGGACGAACTTCAGCCCGCCTGCGTTACCGGTCCCTGGTCACTCCATCGTCACCACGATGTTCCCTGCATGATTTTTCTCGACGAATGCCTGCTGGGCCTCGTGGAGCTTTTCAAGCGGGTAACTTGCTGCCAGCATTGGCCTGATCTCACCAGCTTCGATGTATCGCACCAGTGCTGGAAACACTTTCGGCTCGAAGATCGTGTTTCCGAAGAAAGTCAGGTCGTGCAGATAAAAGGTGCGCAGGTCCAGTTCGACAATCGGACCAGCGCAGAACCCACGCCACCAGAGGCACCTCGAATCAGGACGGTATCGCTCCCGGTAACGGAAGCACGATTGAGCATGTTTTCAGCCGTCGAATAGGCAATGGCGATGGTAGCAAGCTCGCTGTCCGTCCAGTCGGTTTCGACCGGGCAGACATTTCGCGCATCTATCGCCATGTAGTCGGCAAACCCGCCATCGAGATCGGAACCAAGATAGGAGAGGTGGCCAGGTTCAGGGGATCAGACCAGTCCCGCAGGATCGTATCCACCAGGCAACGCCTGCCGATCAGTTGCGGGTCAGCTCTGCGCCGACGGCTGCCACGACACCAGCCACGTCACCGCCCTGGATACGCTGAAATGCAATTCCCCCGTCCCAGCCTCCGTCATTTTCGAGAGAGCCATCATATGGTCCGCCGGTCGTCCCCTGCCTCACCGACTTGGAATACCAGCCCGTGCGGGTGTTGATATCGGTGTTGTTGAGACCGCAGGCCTTGACCCGCACAAGCACCTGCTGGGGACCAATGGCAGGGACTGGCCAATCGGCATGAAAGCGCAGTTGATCGAGACCGCCATGGCCGTGCAGTACGAATGCTCGCATTGTGGAAGGGATTTCAGTCACTGGCCTACTGTGGTCCAGACATTGATGGGTGGCAAGATACCCAATTCCAGCCGCAATGCTGTTGCGTGTCTCCCCTGCCACTGGTTGCCGCATTGGCCAGGCTGATTTCTTTGGCCTATGATCGCGCAAGCATGGGCGCACCTGCAATCGGCGCGCAATCTTATGATTGAAATGGCGGATGAAGCTGCATGAGCGAAGCTGTCGCGATTACCCCGCAAATCATTGCCAAATGCAAGGCTGCGGTAGGGCGCAGTCGCACAAGCAAGGACATGCTTGCTCGCGAGGCCGCTGCGAAATTGGCAGTGCTGCTGGGGCTTGGCGAACCCGGCGAGCATCTCCCGCCGACCTTTCACTGGGCCTATTTCAACAAGGCGATTCCGGCAGCAGACATCGGTCACGACATGCATGAACGGACCGGAATCTTCCTGCCGGCAGCGCCGTTCAATCGCCGCATGTGGGCAGCGGGCGACGTCAACGTCCTGCAGCCATTGCGCATTGGTGTCGCGGCGCAAAGACGTTCGACAATCGCGGATGTGGCCTTCAAGGAAGGCAGGTCCGGGTGCATGTGCTTTGTCACTGTGGACCATGAAATCGAACAGGAAGGCGTGCGCTGCATCAGCGAGAAGCAGACGATTGTCTATCGCGACCGCGGCGAACCCGAAACGCCGCTGCGCGAAGCCTGGGAACCGATACCGAACGGCTATTTCGTACATCCCGACAGCCAGTTGTTCTTCTATTCGGCAATCACCCACAATGGCCACCGGATACACTGGGATCGGGATTTCTGCCGCACTGTGGAAGGCTATCCCGACCTCGTCGTGCACGGCCCTTTGATGGCAACGGAACTTTGCGAGGCGATGCGCGATCCCACGCCAGCGCCCCTGCAATTTCGTTACCGCGCCATGGCTCCGGTATTCGCAACCACGCCTGTGCGACTGGTGACCGGGACCAGCGACGGCGAGCGCACCGGCGAGGTACAGCGAAGCGATGGCGTGACCGCGATGACGGCGAACCTCAGGCTTTTGTGACGCCGGACATCGAGATACGGGTTACGGATTGCGCAATGCGTTGCCGATATTCTCGGCTGTTGCAGGCGAGAGATTGGAAAACTGCTCCCACAATGCATTGCCCTTGTGGCCAATCATTGCTTCGGCTTTCGAGCGCAGCCGCGCAACGAGGACCGTGTGCGGCAGAGGTGCGGCAAGATCGTGTGACGCGTCGATTCTTGCACCGTCATTCAGGGTAATGATGCTGCTTGCCTCCAGGTCGCTCAGCCCGTCGTCTGCTGCCACCGTGACCTTTTGCGCAAAGGCCGACAAAGCCGCGTCGTGCGCGATATCGTCCGTGTAGATCCGGTCGTTTCCGGTCTGCTCTCCACGCAGCGTCATGCCTGCAAGCCAATTGTAGCTGAACTTCACTTCAAGCCCGGTGCGCGGTCGCTTGATATCGCAAACGCTCATCCAGCGCGGGTTGGTGCGCAGTTCGAAGCTGGCGACATTACTCAGGTCCACCTGACGAAGCGCGTCGTTGCCCAGCAATGCCTCGATCATGGCATGCAGGCCATGGCAACAGGCATGTAGCTTGTACTTGTTGTTCTCGAACAGGAACACTTCGCTGCCCGGAAGTTCAACCCTGACCGGTTCCGCATGGTGTGTTGCCACAAACCCTTGCGCGCCAAAAAGGCCATCATCGGCAGACGTCACACCGAACTGTGCCAGCCTGGCGCATTCAACCCCGTTCGAAGCAGCAATACCGGCATTGTAGGGTTTGCCCATTGTCCCGAACTGCGATTTCAGACCGGAAGCCCTGGTGGCGCACAGGCCGAGGGCATTGCGCATTTGCGCCGGGTCCAGTCCATACAGCCTGCCTGCCGCGATTGCCGCCCCGAAGGCCCCGGCAGTCGCAGTCTGGTGAAAACCGTGATTGTAGTGGGATCGGCCAAGGATGAGGCCAATGCGGACGGCCGCTTCGGCCCCGACGAGAAATGCTTCAACAACCTCGACAGCCGATGCTCCCGTCTCTTCGCCAACAGCCAGCGCAGCAGGGTAGATCCCGACAGACAAATGTCCCACATGGGCAAAATGAGTGTCGTCATAATCGAGCGCATGGCTTGTTGCACCGTTGACCAGAGCTGCCATTCGCGCTGGAACACGGCCGCCACCAACCAGCGATGAAGTGCCTTTTCCGCCTTCCAGATCGGCCAGCCTGCGCAAGTTGCGTGCGACCGGCTCATCTGCCCCGGCAATGGCGCAGGCCATCCAGTCGAGCAGTGAACATTGCGCCAGTGCCAGCGCTTCTGGCGCCAGTTCCCGCGCTGGGCGCAATGCCATTGCAACGATTTGCCCGATCAGGTTCATGTCTGTTCAATCCCGTTCAAGGTGACAATAGCATAGAGGAAAACTGACCGTCTGCCGATGATAGGCAATCACTTATCGAGCCTACGAAAACATGTTCACGCTGCTGTACAGGCTGAATTGCCGGCAATGGAAAATCCTGTGTTTGCCGGAGCGATCGGTTTGGGTCATACAGGTTGGCGGTGAATTGCAACGCGGTTTGGCGTTGCGTCAATGACTGGTTGGAACCGAAGATGAGCGGGAAGGCAACTGAGAAATATCAGGACATTCGTGACGGGGTTCGAGCGCTGTGCGCCGGGTTTCCGGATGAGTACCATCGCAATGTCGACGAAGTGCGCGGCTACCCGGAAGAATTTGTCGATGCGCTGACAAAAGCGGGATGGATGGCAGCGCTCATTCCTGAAGAATATGGCGGCTCGGGGCTGGGGCTGGCCGAGGCTTCCGTCATCATGGAGGAGATCAACCGGTGCGGTGGCAATTCCGGCGCTTGCCACGGCCAGATGTACAACATGAACACGCTGGTGCGGCATGGCTCCAAGGAGCAGCGGCTCAGATATCTGCCGAAAATTGCCGCCGGCGAATTGCGCCTGCAGTCGATGGGCGTGACCGAGCCGACGACAGGTACCGACACAACCCAGTTGAAAACGACAGCCGTCAGGAAAGGCGACCGTTATGTCGTGAACGGCCAGAAAGTGTGGATCAGCCGTGTCCAGCATTCAGATCTGATGATCCTGCTGGCGCGCACCACTGCGCTTGCTGACGTGAAAAAGAAATCCGAGGGCCTGTCGATCTTCCTCGTTGATATTCACGATGCGTTGAAAGGCGGGATGACCATGCGGCCCATTCGCAACATGGTCAATCACGAGACAAGCGAACTGTTTTTCGACAATCTCGAAATTCCGGCGGAAAACCTCATCGGCGAGGAAGGCCAGGGGTTCAAATACATCCTGACCGGCCTCAATGCCGAGCGAACGCTGATTGCCGCCGAGTGCATTGGCGATGGCTACTGGTTTGTCGACAAGGTCTCGAAATATGCCTGCGAGCGGATGGTTTTCGGCCGACCGATCGGCCAGAATCAGGGCGTGCAATTCCCGATAGCAGAAGCCTTTATCGAGGTTGAGGCGGCTAGCCTCATGCGGTTCAGGGCGTGTGCGCTTTTCGACAGCAACCAGCCGTGCGGAACCGAAGCGAACATGGCCAAATATCTCGCGGCCAAGGCCAGTTGGGAAGCGGCCAATGCCTGCCTGCAATTTCATGGCGGCTATGGTTTTGCTGCAGAATATGATGTGGAGCGCAAGTTCCGCGAAACGCGCCTTTATCAGGTCGCGCCGATCTCGACCAACCTGATACTCAGCTACATCGCCGAGCATGTTCTCGGACTGCCCAGGTCTTTTTGATGGAACCCAGTGCGCCCCCCCTTCACGGCCTGAAGGTCGTCAGTGTCGAGCAGGCGGTTGCCGCTCCCTATTGCACCGCCCGGCTGGCGGATGCTGGCGCAGATGTCGTGAAGATCGAACGCCCGGAAGGCGATTTCGCGCGTGGCTATGATACCGCTGCCAATGGCCAGTCGAGCTACTTTGTCTGGCTCAACCGGGGCAAGCGCTCGAAGGTCGCCGATCTGTCCACCGCCCAAGGCAAGGCAGCACTGGAAGCGTTGATTTCCAGTTGCGATGTCCTGGTGCAGAACCTGCGGCATGGCGTGATGGAGCGACTTGGATTTGGCACTGCGCGGCTTTCGCAGGATTATCCTTCGCTAATCATCTGTTCCATCAGCGGCTATGGCGAAAGCGGGCCGATGGTCGACCGCAAGGCCTATGACCTGCTGATCCAGGCAGAATCGGGCCTGTGCTCGATAACCGGCGGTCCTTCGGAACCTTCGCGTGTTGGCGTGTCAGTCGTGGATATCGCCACTGGGGCAGCAGCCTACTCGGCGATCCTGGAAGCGCTGATCCGCCGTTCGGCAACCAGGCGCGGCGCCGCGATTTCGGTCTCGATGTTCGACGTGATGGCTGAATGGCTGACAGTTCCGCTGCTCAACCATGAGGCGGGCAACACACCAAGGCGCGTCGGCATGGCCCATCCTTCCATCGCGCCATATGGTGTCTTCAAGACCAGGGACGGTGAAGACATCCTGATTTCCATTCAGAGTGATCGCGAATGGGTGAAGCTGTGCCGGGCGTTTCTGGGGCGTGAGGACCTTGGTGAGGATCCGCGGTTCGCGACAAATATTGCGCGGGTGGCAAACCGTGGCGAAACCGATGCGACTGTCGCAGCCGGGTTCGCCAGGTTCGACGCGAAGCAGGTGCAAGCCGCGCTGCTCAAGGCCGACATTGCCTTTGCCACGGTGGCCGACATGGAAAGGCTTTCAAGGCACCCTCACCTGCGCCGCATCACGATCGACACGCCGAATGGGCCTGTATCGATGCCCGCGCCCGGCCCGATCCTTGCCGAAGAGAAAAGGGAGTATGGAGCCGTGCCAGCGCTCGGGGACGAAGGCGGACCACCAGGAAATGATGGTGGCAAAGGCTAGAAATCAAGCGTGCCGCCAGAGCGATTGCGGAGGGGTGCCTGGAGGGCTATTCGGGGTGACTGGGGATCACCGGAGAGGCCAAGGACTTCCCGCGCAAGCGCGGGTTCTCGAAGGCGGAGTAGCCACTTTCGTCAATCCGGAAACATTCCATGGTCATGCCTCCCGTTAGCCCCTCATAGATAGGGCCGCATCCTGGCCAACACCAGGTAATCGCCGCTGATCCCCGATGATATCAGTCGCAGAGCTTTTCGATATCAAGGATTCGTTCGGGCGGGATTGCGACCCGTCGCATCATACGACAGTCAGCTCGCAGATTCGCGATGTCAAAGCTGGGTTTCGCGGTGTTCCGTCACAGGGCAGCCATGCTGGAGGACAATGACGCACAGACCGTTAATGCCTTTCTGGAGCTATCCACCGATTTGAAACATGCTGATGTCATGAGCTGGTGTTCAGCACGTCTGGCAGATTTCAAGGTTCCGAAGAAAGTGACATCTGTCGAGAACATGCCACGCACGGCCGTCGACACGATAGACAGAATGGCGCTCGGCAAGCTGCTCGCGCAATCATGAACATTGGCATGTTGGCCAACCTGGCTGACAGGGAAGTCAGGCCGACCATCCAAGCGGGTTGAAACACGCGGCCATATGGGACGTATCTCCCTCCAGCCTCGGCACTGAAGAGGCGCATTCAGCGGTGGCTCGGGGACACCTGGTATGGCTTTGCTTTTGATTTCAGATATTTAGACCCTGTATCGTTGAGCATATGGCCTCCTTTCGGCAATAGTATACCGTCGGCCCTTTTCAGGGCTGTTTTCATGTTGATTTCTCAATGAATTCAGTGGGTTCGCTTCCGAAAATACCGTCAGAAATTTCAGCCACCCCGCGATGGCATCAATTTTCTGCCAGTGGATTGCCGTGGAAAAATCTATGATATCAGCTGCTTGTGAGATTTCCGATCAACGCGGAGGAAGACCCAGCCAAGCCCGGATCACTCCCACTCGATGGTTCCAGGTGGCTTGCTGGTTACATCATAGACCACACGGTTGATGCCGCGGACCTCGTTGATGATCCTCGTTGCGGCGCGGCCGAGGAAATCCATGTCGAAATGATAGAAGTCGGCCGTCATGCCGTCGACCGAGGTGACGGCGCGCAGGGCGCAGACAAACTCGTATGTCCGCCCATCACCCATCACGCCGACCGTTTGAACCGGCAGCAACACGGCAAAGGCCTGCCAGATCGCGTCGTACAGACCGGCCTTGCGAATCTCATCGAGATAGATCGCGTCGGCCTCCTGAAGGATGCGGAGCTTGTCGCGGGTGATGCCACCCGGACAGCGGATCGCCAGACCTGGACCAGGAAATGGATGGCGGGCGATGAAATGGTCGGGAAGGCCCAGTTCACGTCCAAGCAGGCGCACTTCATCCTTGAAGAGTTCGCGCAACGGCTCGACCAGCTGCATGTTCATGCGCTCGGGCAGACCGCCGACATTGTGGTGTGACTTGATCGTGACCGAGGGCCCGCCGGTGAAGGAAACGCTTTCGATGACATCCGGGTACAGCGTTCCCTGCGCCAGGAAAGCTGCTCCGCCAATGGCGGTTGCCTCTTCCTCGAACACCTCGATGAACAGCCTGCCAATGGTCTTGCGCTTCTTTTCGGGATCGCTTTCGCCTTCCAGTGCCGAGATGAAGCGTTCGGATGCATCGACCAGCTTGAGACTGAGGTCGTAATGCTCCTCGAACATTGTGACCACTGCCCTGGCCTCGTCCTTGCGCATCAGCCCATGGTCAACAAGGATGCAGGTCAGCTGGTCACCGATGGCCTCGTTGATCAGCAGGGCGGCCACCGAGGAGTCAACGCCGCCCGACAAGGCGCAGATAACCTTGCCGTCGCCAACCTGGTCACGGATTTTCTGTACCATTTCCTTGCGATAGGCCGCCATGGACCAGTCGCCTTCGATGCCGGCCACCTTGTGCACGAAATTGGCAATGAGCCTGGCTCCATCCGGCGTGTGCACGACTTCCGGGTGGAACATCAATCCATAGGTCTTTTTGGCTTGATTGCCGAAAATCGCATAAGGCGCGCCCTCGGAACGGCCCAGTATCTCGAAGCCCTCGGGCAGTGCGATCACGCGGTCACCATGGCTCATCCAGACCTGATGGCGCTCGCCCGCGCTCCATACGCCGTCAAAGAGCGGGCAATCCTTCAGCACCTCGACATAGGCACGGCCAAATTCGCGATGGTCGGAGCCTTCCGCCCTGCCGCCCATCTGCACACACATGGTCATCTGCCCGTAGCAGATGCCGAGCACCGGAAGCCCGCTGTCGAAGACCACTTGCGGCGCGCGCGGGCTGCCCATTTCAGTGGTCGAGGCCGGACCGCCTGACAGGATCACCGCCTTTGGCTGGAGACGGGCAAAACCGGCTTCTGCGGACTGGAAGGGAACGATCTCGCAATAGACACCGGTCTCGCGCACGCGCCGCGCGATGAGCTGCGTGACCTGGGAGCCAAAGTCGATGATGAGGACGGTGTCGGGATGCGCTTTGCTTGTCATGGCCAGCATTTATGCAAAAAGATGAGTCGGCGCAACGCGGCAATCCGGCATGGGCCGATTCAATTGTTGACGGCCCACGTCACTGTTCCTGGCGGCGGGCTGAAGCCCAGCGATCGAAATGAAAAAGACCGAAGGCGAAGAGCAGAAGACTCGCCCCGCCCAGAATGAGTGTCAGCGGATTGTCGGCGAAACGCTCGAAGAACTGTGTATATGCATTGATCGCAAGAAAGGTGATTGATGCATTGACCGCAAAGCGGTTGTTGCGGAACAGGATGATGGTCGCGACAGAAGCCAGTGCCCATGCGATGACGAACATGTAGTCGGGGATGAACAGGGCAACCTCGCGCCATGCTTTGAGCGCCTCGCGATTCTGGTCCCAGCTGTCGCCAGTCACCATGAAATGCTCGCCGACATAATCGCCCCAGAGCGATCCTACCCAGAAACCGAAATTCATGATGATCCAGGACATGCGTGCCGCAACCGTCGCCATGCCGGCAGCAATCGAGCCCAGCCTTGGTGACGCGGCGAACAGCCCAATTGCAAGAACTGCAAATGCCAGGGCCGTGAGTGTGGGTTCGCGAACGAATATCGCATAGGCCGCGTGCCAATAGGCTGTATTCGACCCGAGAATGGCGGCAATGCCAAGGGGAACAAAGGCAATGAGGAATCTTGACTGGAAGACCAGCGCTGCGGCGAGAAAGATGAGGGTGGCGAGCGCGTTGATGCCCATGGCCGGCAGGACACCGTCCATCTGCATGGCCAGTGATCCGGCCAATCCGAATGTGCCTGCAATCGCAATGCCGCTTGCCAGGACCCACAGACTGTCGCGCCAAGCATAATGAAGATAGGTGGCAAAACCGAGTGCAAGCACGGCCAGGACCATGCCCGTTGTCGGATCGGGCTTGAGAACGATAACGCCTGCCGCCATGGCAAGCGCCCCCAGAATTGTCAGGGCCTGAATGAGAATGGTGAGCCCGCCGCCGGTGACCGCGAGGCTGGAAAGACGCTCGGCTTCCTCGGGAGACAGCTTGCCCTTTGCTACCAGATCGTCGAGATCAAGCGTAATTCTTGGCATGCTTCACTCCCCTTTCCCAGGACACGGAAAGCAGTTACCCGTCGAGAAATCCGGTTGCCATGGCTTCGGCCAAGCGATCCACGGCAGCAGCAAGCCGCTCATCCACGACGTGCAGATATTGCGTCCAGTCGTCAACATGAGCAAGCTCTTTTGCGCCGTCTGATATGCCGCGCAGGCCGACCAGCGGAACGTCATGGACCATGCAGGCGCGCTTGACCGCGTAGGTTTCCATGTCGACCATGTCGGCCCCGATTGCACCATATGCTGCCCCGGAAACTATGTTTGCGCCGCTGGACAGGGTTGCGACTGGAACGCCAGCAATATGCAGCGGCAAGTCGATGACGGCGGGAAGATCAAGGAAGGGTGTAAGCCCTTTTTCAAAACCAAGCGGCGAGGCATCCATGTCACGATAGGCGACCGAAACCGCCTGATAGACCTGGGCCTGTTCAAGTTTCGCAGATCCTGCGGACCCCAGTGACACGACCAGATCAGGCAGGGCTGACTGCGATTTCAGGCGAGCCAGGGTTGCAGAAATCGAAACCGCAGCTTCGACAGGTCCGACACCGGTCATCAGCGGAACGAACCGCTGGCGCAGATGTGGCCCATATTCGGCTTCCACAGCCATGGCGAACAGGACGCTCTTGCCCGCTATGCGTTCCAGGCCATCCATCGTTCAGTTGAGCGCCGCGAATGATATGTTGAGGAGCGTCGCGAAGCCGACCCACAGGGCATAGGGAACAAACAGCAGGGCAGCAAGCCTTTCGGGCTGCCAGCTTGTCCGGATGAAAGCCAGTATGACGAGAATGAGGGCGAGGATCACGAGCACGGCGAGATCGAGATTGCGCATCCGGAAGAAGATGATGCTCCACAGGCCGTTCAGACCCAACTGGGCGAACCATAGCCACATGGCGGCGGATCGCGGGGCCTTGAGCCAGACAAGGCCACCTGCAGCGCCGATCATGAGATAGAGCAATGTCCAGACTGGCGCGAACAGCCAGGGCGGTGGCGTGAAGCCCGGCCTGTTCAGGTCAAAATACCATTGCGTGACCGGCGCAAGGAATGCTGAACCAAACCCGACTGCAATCGTCATGGCCACAAACAGTGCAATGATGGCGTTTCTGGAGTTCATGAGCCTGACAGCGCTGATCTTTCGTGCATACTGGACAATGGCACAGACCGTTGGTGCTGGGAATATGGCCTGCTGCCCATGATGGCGAAATGGCGTGCGGTCACGCCGGTTCAGCGGCCAGATACAGCACTGGCATTACAGAACAGCCGAGGAGACCAGGATGAGAAACAGAGTACTTGCCGCGATCGCGGTTCTTGCAACACTGGGCTTCGGCGAAACTGCTGTCGCATCGGACTGCGAGACCTATTTCTACAATCACAATGGTTCGCAGATGCGGGCGGAGCGTTGCCTGGGCGAGTTGAAAATCTGGTATGAAAGCCCACGCTCCGGCATTGCCAATCAGGGAGTGGGTCGCGGCACGCTCTTCTTCGACGGCTTCATCTCGTCGGATGGCAGCAACGAGTTCATTGCAGGCACGGCACGCGTGTTCAAGCGCGGTTGCGCACCGGCGGAATTCCCGGTCGAAGGCATGTACGGTTCGGGTGCCGGTTCGAGCGGCGGGCCCATTCATCTGGAAGGCCAGGCACCCGTGAGAAAGTCCGGCTGTACACAGTCGGGCTGGCGGCGGGAAATTCTGGATTTCAACTGAAGTCCCGTTTCACGCCATTTCCGGGCGAACATGATTTCCGGTATTGGTATTGACCAGTTTTTCCACGAGATTGCGGTTGAAGCCGGCTTCGATTGCCTGACGGACCTCGATATTGCGCGCCAGATGCGAGCGCAACGCTTCACGGTCGAAGGTCAGGAAGCGGATCGGCGTGACACTCGTCACCGTTGCCGTTGCATCCTTGCCGGTCAGGTAACTCATTTCACCAAGGAAATCGCCAGGGCCGACCATGCCGACCTTGCGTTTCTTGCGCTCGATGCGCGCACTGCCATTGACGAGGAAGAACAGTCCATCGGGCACCGTGTCTTCATTGATGAGCACCTGCCCGTCGGCCAGTTCGCTCCATGTTCCCAGTTTCAGCAGGCGGCGCACATGGACGCGTTCCAGCCCGTGCAGGGCGGTGTCGATGAACATCTGTTCTTCGGCGGAAAACTTGCCGAGCCGGTTTTCGATAAACAGGATGAGCAGTTGCACAAGGTTGACCAGGGTGAACACGCATTCCCAGAAGAAGGAAACGGAATCACCCAGTGAAATGTAGTAGATCGCGGAGAATATCCCGGCCGAAACGGCGACCATGCGTAGCAGGTGCATCTGGCGCATGAGCATGGAAATGATCAGCAGGACATAGGAAACATGGCCTGGGAGATTTGCCGGATCAAAAAATGCTTCAAAAAAGGCCTGCATGGTATCGTGAACCCGATTTTACCAGTCAGCCGGTACGCACGAAAGCGGCGACAAAGAAGCCGTCGGTGCCGGTTCTTGCTGGTGACATTGCCACACTAGTGCGATCAACAAGAGCAAATTGTGCGGAATCGCACAGACCTGACATGGGTTCTTCCAGGGAGACCGGAGAAAAGTCCGGGTGGCGCGAAAGGAATGCCCTGGCCCGCTCGGCGTTCTCGGAGGCGAACATCGAGCAGGTGACATAGACCAGGCGACCATCAGGTTTCACGAAACGGCTGGCTTCATCAAGGACCTGATCCTGTTCGTGCTGGCGTGTTTCGAGATTGGCCGGATCAAGCCGCCACTTGGCGTCTGGCCTGCGCCGCCATGTTCCCGAGCCCGAGCAAGGGGCATCGACGAGCACGCAGTTCATGCGGGTGTTCATTTCAGTCAGGTCTCCGCCTGCCGTGTGGACCTGAACATTCCGCGCGCCTGCCCGTTTCAGGCGGTCGTGTATTGGCGCAAGCCTTGTCCGGTCCGCATCATGAGCGTGTATCTGGCCGCGATTTTCCATCATGGCAGACATGGCCAGCGTCTTGCCACCAGCCCCGGCACAGTAATCCAGCACCTGCTCGCCCGCCGTGGCACCTGTCAGCAATGCAGCCAACTGGCTTCCTTCGTCCTGAATCTCGAACCAGCCCTTCTGGTATCCAGCTTCAGCCTGGACGTTGGGCAGGCGCCCATCGCCGGTACCGGCATTGATGCGGATGGCATTGGGGGCGTGGGAGCCGGGTTCAGGATGAAAGCGGGAAAGCTGGCGCATGACCTTTTCGCGCGTGGACTTGAGAGCGTTGACACGCAGGTCCAGCGGAGGGCGGGCGGAAAGCGCTGCGGCCTCCGCAATCCACTCCGCACCGAATGCACGATGAAATTCCTCCGTACACCATTGCGGAACGTCGGCTCGGATGTGGTCAGGCGCTTCAGAGAGGTCTCGCGCGGCAAAGGCGGCAAAGCCAGCGCTATCGGGAAGCGGTGGGGCGTAGCGGTCGTCCTGCAGGGACTCGCGGATTGCTGCCTCCGACATGTTCCACTGCACCATCAGGGTGGCAAAGACGAGCGCAGCGGCAGAATCATCATTCATCCGCCAGGCTTGCGATGCGGCCTTGCGCAGACTGTCATAGACGAGATTGCCGATTGCCGAGCGGTCACCTGCCCCGGCAAAGCGATGCGAAAGGCCCCAGTCTCTCAGCGATGCCGATGCAGGCCGGTTCCTGATCCTGATTTCGTCGAGGATCTCAATAGCGGCCTGCAACCGCCCACCGAGGCGCATGGTCAGACCAATCCGGACAATTGAATGGCGAACACGATCCAGAACAGAACAAGCGCGAGATAGGCCACCATGAATATCGGGCGACGATGGCGCAAATTGTTTGTCGAGATATGGACCCAGACATGAATGGTCTTGACGATGGCAAAGGCCCAGGCGAGCGCAATCAGAATCATCGTGGCATTGCCCGACGCATAGGCTGCAACAACCCCGGCATAGAAGATGATACCGCTTTCATTCTGGTTGCGGATTGCGTTCGTGAAGCGGAGGCTTTCTTCAGGTTCACCCTGATTGAGCTTGTAGACCGAACCCTTGACCTTTCCTTCCTTGACCGAGCGCACCCGTGCGCCACTCATCGGGACATAGAGCCAGAGCGTGACAAGGGCGTGCATGATTATCGGCCAAAGGATCATTTCCGGTTTCATTGGCATTGCTCCACTGATGGATCAGGCGTTGCGGTGGTAGTTGGGGCTTTCACGCGTAATGGTGACGTCATGAGCATGGCTTTCGGCAAGCCCCGCATTGGTGATGCGAACGAAGGTCGCGCGCTTCTGGTACTCGGCAATGTCGGCGCCACCGACATAGCCCATGGCAGCCTTCAGTCCGCCGGCAAGCTGGTGAATCACGGCACTCACCGGTCCCTTGTAGGGAACCTGGCCCTCGATCCCCTCGGGCACGAGCTTGAGGGCATCACGCACTTCTGCCTGGAAATAACGATCGGCAGATCCGCGCGCCATTGCACCAACGGAGCCCATACCCCGGTAGGATTTGTAGGAACGACCCTGGTGCAGATAGACCTCGCCCGGGCTTTCATCCGTTCCAGCCAGAAGCGAACCGATCATGACGGCGCTTGCGCCAGCGGCAATCGCCTTGGCGATATCGCCTGAATATTTGATGCCGCCATCGGCGATGACGGGAATGCGGGAGCGCGATGCCTGCTCGGCACAGGCCATGATCGCGGAAAGCTGCGGCACGCCAACCCCTGCAACGACGCGCGTGGTGCAGATGGAACCGGGTCCAATACCGATCTTCACGGCATCCGCGCCGCAATCAATAAGGGCCTGCGTGCCCTCCGCTGTCGCGACATTGCCGGCAATGATACGTACCGAGTTTGTGAGCTTCTTTATTCGGGTCACTGCATCAAGCACGCGCTGGGAATGGCCATGGGCGGTATCAACGACGATGATGTCGACGCCAGCGTCAATCAGGCGCTCGGCGCGCTCGAACCCATCTTCTCCCACCGAAGTCGCGGCGGCAGCGCGAAGCCTGCCCTGACTGTCCTTCGCCGCATTGGGATGCAATTGCGACTTCTCGATATCCTTCACCGTGATGAGGCCGATGCAGCGTCCGTCATCATCGGTGACAAGCAGTTTCTCGATCCGGTGCTGGTGCAGCAATCGGCGGGCTTCTTCCTGGGTGACGGAATCGCGAACCGTGATCAGGTTCTCATGGGTCATGAGTTCGCGGACCTTTTGAGCCGGATTGGATGCAAACCGTACATCGCGATTGGTCAGGATGCCCACGAGGCGTCCGGTCACATGTCCGCCTGCCCCGGCATTTTCAACGACGGGAATGCCTGAAATCCGGTTGGCTTTCATCAGCGTCAGCGCGTCTTCAAGTGTTGCGTCAGGGCCAATGGTCACGGGATTTACGACCATGCCAGATTCGAATTTCTTGACCTGGCGAACTTCTTCGGCCTGCTCGATGGGGGTGAGGTTGCGATGGATCACACCAATTCCGCCGGCCTGCGCCATGGCAATGGCGAGCCGCGATTCGGTGACCGTGTCCATTGCTGCCGAAATGATTGGAAGGTTGAGATCGATGCCGTCCGCGATGCGCGTGGAAACATCGGTCTGACCCGGCAAGACCGTCGAATGGCCGGGCTGCAGAAGTACGTCGTCGAAGGTGAGTGCTAGATCACCAGTAGCCGATTCGATGATGCGGGGCATTGCCGTTCCTGCCTGATGGTGCCGAGCCGCACGCGGACGAATACCCGTCCGGTCCGGCTACATGGAATGGCAAGTGGCGTTACCACGCTACTGGGGCGGATGCAAAGACTATCGCTGCAAATTCACCTTGAAGAGGAAAAGTCGCTCCTGCGGCGTGGACAGCTTCTCAAGCCAGGCAGGCTGTGTGCCCTGGAGAATGTGAACGGCCAGGTTGTCGCCAGCCAGCTGTTCCTGTGTCAGCGGCCTGCCAAGATCACACCATGCGACATAGTCCACCGCCCTGTCCCGCGCGATACGTTCTGGCTTTTGCAGGTCGGTTTCGAAAAAGTCCATGATATCGAGAATGGCTTTCCCGTTGCGATGGTAAGGGCCGCCCACAACAGCGTGATCGGTGAAGGCAAGGATCGCGGCGCCGGAGTTTATATCACCCATGACATAGGCCGATGGCAGGCTGCCCAGCCGTTCGTACTGGCTTTGCAGGTTGCAGATGGCATGGAATTCTTCCTTCTTCCAGTCCGGCACTTCGTCGCCTTGCCGTGCATCGGCAATGGCCTGGGTAACGACAGCCTGCGAACGCTGATTGGGAAAGGCAACGGATCCAGCCGTAAGCCATACCGGCGACAGAAGCAGGATCACGACAGCCGTCTGGACCATGGCAGGAAACGGTCGCAGGGAGAAATTCTTCGATTGCAGCCAGTTCCAGCTGATCTCTGCTGCAAGCACGCAAATCGGGATGCTGGCAAATACGCCGATGCGAAGCCCGCGATAGAGCAGGAAGGAGGAAAGATAGGAGAGGACGAAAATGGCGTAGACGGCCGCAATTTCCGGGTTCTGCCTGCCGCGCTTCCACAGGATGAGAGCGCCGATTATCGTGAGGAAGGTGCAATAGCCGATCCCGTAGAACCAGAGTTCGGGAAACTCCTGCAACTGATCGATCATTGTCATGGATTCAGCGACATGTACCAGCCAGCGCTGGGTGAGTTCGCTACCCATTTCGCCGAGCGGACCCTGCGCACAATGGGGAAATGCTGCAAGCAGGCCACCCAGGATTGCCACGCCAAGAACAGCACCGGATGCGAGGCGGACCAGGGCAGTCTTCTTCCAGTCTGCAAGAGTCAGCCTGGGGGTCTGCCAGGCCAGCAAGGCAAACCCGGCGGCAATAGCCAGGTTAGCGCAAAGATAGACAAGAGAGTTTGCATCGCACCGCGCAACCAGCCATTGGGAGGGCGCATAGTTCAGCGGATAGAGGATCAAGGTAGCAACGGCCAGGCCAATGGCTGTCGCGAGCAGATTGCGCCCGCCTCGATCACTTCCCCATACCCAGCCAAGCGACACCCAGGCAAGCATAAGCGGGAACAGCGTGACTGATTCAAGGCCAACCGAGAGGCTCGCCGCAATCGATGCGCCCAACAGCAACCCGCCCCACGGCTTGCGGCTTTCCACCAGACCGAGCAGGGCAAGGCAGAAAAGCAGTATCTGCACCGAATGATGATCAATACGGCCCGGCGCATATTCCACCAGTGCCGTTATGCAGGTCACCGTGAACAGGACGCTCAACAGTGCATTGTGCCGCGGCGCCAGGGCAAGGCAGATGCGCACGACAACCAGCACGGTCGCCACCAGCAACAGGGTCGGCCAGACAAGAAGGACGATGCGCTCGGCGAGTGCTGGTTCGGCAAACAGGTTGAAAAACCAGATCAATCCCGCAATTGGCAGATCGACAAGTCGCGACCAGTGCAGGTCTGCGCCAAATGGCGGATCCATGCGATGCTGCACGAGATCATACCAGCCCTGCCCCGACATGAAGTCGCGCACCTGCTGGAGGCGGACGAAATCGTCGGTATCCGGCATGGCGCCATCCACGAACAGTTGCATCAGGCCTCGCCAGTACCAGGCGATCTGAAACAGGACTGTCCACATGGCAATGCGGGTCCAGGATGTGTCTTCCCGGTTTGGGGTGTTGTGATCTGGCATGGTCATGAGAGTGGTCCGAATTCCCGGCGGCAGAGGCCACCGCAACGTTACAGGCAGCTTCGGTTCGAATCGTTAATTTAGTTTTTACGGCTCATGGACTATCCAGAAAGCGGACAAGGGAGACTGAAGATGCTGAAGGCCCGCGAAAAACAGATCGCCATACTCGTGCCGTGCAAGAATGAAGCGGTTACGATCAGGGATGTCGTGGAGAGTTTCCACGCCTATGTTCCCGGCTGCACGGTCTATGTCTATGACAACAATTCCAGTGACGAGACGGCGCGCATAGCCAGCGAAGCCGGCGCGGTGGTCGGCTACGAAGTGCGGCCAGGCAAGGGTAATGTCGTCAGGCGCATGTTCTCCGAGATCGATGCGGACGTCTATGTCATGGTCGATGGCGACAATACCTATGACGCCAGCCAGGCCACGCAACTGATCAACAAGGTTCTGCAGGAGCGCATCGACATGGCTGTTGGTGCACGCATTGGTGCGACCGAGAAACACCAGCGCGCCGGGCATGCCATGGGCAACCGGGCTTTCAACGTTCTCTACAGCTGGCTGTTCGGACAGGACTTCTCCGACATCTTTTCCGGTTACCGGGCCTTTTCGCGCCGTTTCGTGAAAAGCTTTCCCGCCGTTTCCGCCGGTTTCGAGATCGAGACCGAACTGTCGGCGCACGCTTCGCAATTGCGCCTGCCGGTCGCCGAAATCGCACTTCCCTACAAGGATCGCCCGGAGGGCTCGGAAAGCAAGCTTTCCACGTTCAGGGATGGCGCACGCATTCTCAAGACGGTCGTGGTCCTGCTCAAGGAATACAAGCCCCTCTACTTCTTCGGCGGGATCGGCGTTGCCGGTATCCTGTTCGCGATGGCGCTTGCAGTGCCTCTGGTACTCGAATTCGGGCGCACTGGCCTTGTCGAGCGAGTGCCGACGGCAATCCTGTCCACCGGCATCGTGATCGTCTCAATTCTCACGATTACCGCAGGCGTGATCCTTGATTCAATCAGACGCATGCGGGCCGAGATCAAACGCATGTTCTACAACATGACCCGCACACGTTCTGGCGAATGACTGGTACCGCGAGAACACCCTGGGGGAGAAATCCGGAATGATGAAGGCTGAGCCAAATCTTGAAAGCTATCTGCGGCAGTTCGAGGCCAATTATGACAGTCTCAACTACTCACAGAGCCTTTCCTCGAAGGTGCTCGCCCATTCCCATCTGGTGCTGGAAAAGGCGTTCGCTCCGAACGACCATTTCAGCGACGTTGTGGAAATCGGTGCGGGTTCCGGGCAGCATCCGGCAACTGTTCGCCACGGATATGACCGCTATGTAGTGACGGACTATAACGAGCGCATGCTGGACCGCGCTCGCCTGCGCTACCGCGATGACAATCGTTTCGAGTTCAAGGTGGAGGATGCAGCCAGCCTGTCGTTCGAAGACAATTCGTTCGACAGGCTGATTGCGACCCACGTTCTGGAGCACCTGGTAAATCCACATGCGATATTGCGCGAATGGGCCCGCGTGGTGCGGCCGGGCGGGACCCTGTCACTGGTACTGCCATGCGATCCGGGCATTGCCTGGCGTTTTGGCAGGATGCTTGGTGTGCGCAAACGGGCCCAGAATGCCGGGTTCGAATATGACTACTGGATGGCGCGCGAGCATGTGAATTCGATCTTCAATCTGGTGACGTTCATCGACTACTACTTCCCTGACAGGAAGACCGTGTGGTGGCCTCTGCGAGTTCCGCTGCCCGACGTCAACCTGATCTATGCTGTAAACATCAAGGTGTAATGCAATGGGCCTGGCGCAGCCGACACAAACCCAGAACTACATCATCATCCTGTGCGTGGTGTCGATCATCGCGCTCGGGCAGATGTTGTTCAAGACCGTGGGGACCCGTCTTGGAACCGCCGGCTTTGAAGCCTTCCTGCATGATTTCCGGGCAGCCGGATTGTTCATCCTGGCGCTCGCGCTTTACGGAATTGCCACGATCGGGTGGGTGCTGGCGCTGAGAAACGTGCCGCTTTCCACGGCCTATCTCTTCATGGCGCTGAGCTTCGTCATCGTACCCATGATGGCCTGGTGGTGGCTCGGTGAGCCATTGTCAGTGCGCTTCTTCATGGGAAGCGCACTGATCCTTGTCGGCATCGTGATGGCTTCAGGCTGAGGCCTAGAGACCAAGCCCGCCCACGCAGACATATTTGCTGTCGAGATAATCCTCGATGCCCTGATGTCCGCCTTCCTTGCCAAGGCCGGATTCCTTCAAGCCACCGAATGGTGCTTCCACGGTTGTGATCAGCCCTTCATTGACGCCGATCAGGCCGTACTTCAATCCTTCCATGACCCGGTGTGCGCGACCCAGATCCTGCGTGTAGAAATAGCAGGCAAGGCCGAAGGCGGTGTCATTCGCCATGGCGATGGCTTCTTCCTCGGTGCGGAACTTGAACACTGGTGCCACCGGTCCGAAAATCTCTTCCTTCGAGAAACGCATCCGCTGTTTTGCGTTGGCAATGACGGTCGGCTCGAAGAATGAACCGCCCAGCTTGTGACGCTTTCCGCCGGTTGCGATCTTGCCGCCCTTCTTTACCGCGTCGGCGATCATGGTCTCCATGAATTCGACAGCCTTCATGTCGATGAGCGGTCCCTGTTGCGTGCCATCCTCAAGGCCATTACCAACCTTCAGGCGCGCCGCTTCTTCGGAAAGCCGGTCAACGAACTTGTGGTAGATTTTCGACTGGACGAGGAAGCGGTTCGTGCAAACACAGGTCTGGCCGGAATTGCGATATTTTGCTGCCATGGCACCCTGAACGGCGCGTTCCAGATCAGCATCGTTGAAGACGATGAATGGCGCGTTGCCGCCCAGTTCCATCGATACTTTCTTGACGGTTCCAGCCGCAGCCTTGAGCAACTGCTTTCCGACTGGCGTCGAACCGGTGAAGGTGATCTTGCGAACGGTTGGATTGCGTGTGATCTCGCCGCCGATCTCGGCAGCCGATCCCGTCACGATGTTCACGACACCTTCTGGAATGCCGGCCATCTCGCACAACACGCCCCATGCAAGGCCCGAATAGGGAGTCTGGGAAGCCGGCTTCACCACACAGGTACAGCCAGCAGCAATCGCCGGACCGATCTTGCGTGCCAGCATCGACGATGGAAAATTCCACGGCGTGATAGCGGCAATGACCCCGACAGGTTCCTTGGTGACGAGAATGCGCCGATCCGCCCAGGGCGAAGGAACGATGTCGCCATAGGTGCGGCGTGCCTCTTCGGCAAACCACAAGACGTAGGCAGCCGACATTCCCACTTCGCCGCGTGATTCGAACAGTGACTTGCCCTGTTCCATGGAAAGGAGGCGGGCAAGCGCTTCCTGATTTTCAAGAATGACATCATGCAGACGGCGCAGCATCTTGGAACGGTCAAGTGCGCTGGTCTTGCGGAAGGTCTCGAAGGCCTTTGCAGCGGCAGCAATCGCGCGCGCGGTCTCTGCCTTTCCGGATCGTGGCACAGTGCCGATGATCTCGCCAGTTGCTGGATTGTTCACCTTCAAGGTTTCGCCCGAATCGGCCTGGACCCACTGGCCACCGATGAGGTTTGCTTCACGCTTGAAGGCATCGGAATTCGCAAGCATTGCTTTCTCCTGTAAGTGTTACCCATTGCTGGGTTTGGCCGCAAAATGGCGCAAAGCCGGACAAGTTACAAGCTGAACCGGAGATTGGCACAGCCATTTCCCCAATCGCAGAAAGTTCGGGTTTGACTGCGAATGCGCCCATGCAACAATTTGCCCGCACAGGGAATCAGCATGGCCATTGTCCGTCTTCCAGAATCGGTCGTAAACCGCATCGCCGCAGGCGAGGTGGTTGAGCGTCCTGCGAGCATCGTCAAGGAACTGGTGGAAAACGCCATTGATGCCGGCGCGCAGCGCATCGAGATCACGACTGCAAATGGCGGCAAGAACCTGATCTGCGTGCTGGATGACGGGGCGGGCATGTTATCACAGGATCTCGTACTTGCAGTCGAACGCCATTGTACTTCCAAGCTCGCGGACGATCTTCTCGATATTCGTACCCTGGGGTTTCGCGGTGAGGCATTGCCCTCGATCGGCGCGGTTTCACGGCTCAGCCTGACCAGCAGGCATGCCGACTCACAGGATGGTGCGTGGAAGATATCGGTGACGTCGGGACAGCTCGAAGGCCCAAGTCCCGCCGCCCTTGCCAGGGGTACGCTTGTCGAGGTGCGGGATCTGTTCATGACCACGCCGGCGCGATTGAAATTCCTTCGGTCCGACCAGGCCGAGGCAAATGCAATCACCGATATCGTCAAACGAATGGCGATAGCCTTTCCCAATGTCCGCTTCACGCTTGCAGGCAGTGACAGATCAACGCTGGAACTGGCCTCAGGCGATCAGGCGGGCCGGCTGGCCCAGATTCTGGGCGATGGCTTTGTAGCCAACGCTCTCGAGATCGACGCGGAAAGGGAAGGTGTCCGCCTGACCGGCCTCACCGGATTGCCTACCTTCCACCGGGGCAATGCCCAGCACCAGTTCTTCTTCGTCAATGGCAGGCCCGTGCGTGACAAGCAGTTGCTGGGAGCCGTGCGCGGTGCCTATGCCGATGTGATGGCGCGAGACCGGCATCCGGTGCTGGCGCTGTTCATCGATGTCGAGCCGCATCAGGTTGATGTGAACGTACACCCGGCCAAGGCCGAAGTGCGTTTTCGCGATCCCGCACTCGTTCGCGGGCTGGTGGTTGGCGCCATCCGGCAGGCGATTGCCAATGCAGGCATGACGGGATCGACGGAACGTGCCTCAGCCATGCAGAGCGCATTTTCTGCCGGAACCCCCGGCTCCATCTGGCGGACAAATACTCCAACCTGGGCAACGTCGCCGAACAGTCCACTGAACGGTTCTGCGCCGGCATTTGGCGGACTGGCGGAATCCCAGGCCGAGTTCGAACAGGCACCCACCCCTTCGGCTCGACAGGAAACCAGCGGAACCACGGAGGCAGCGGACAGTTTTCCTCTGGGTGCAGCGCGCGCGCAGCTACATGCCAACTACATCATTTCGCAGACCAGGGACGGCCTTGTGATCGTGGATCAGCATGCCGCGCATGAACGGCTTGTGTATGAATCCTTCAAGGCGAACCTGGACAAGGGCGTTGCCAGCCAGCTTCTGCTCATTCCCGAAATCGTCGACCTGCCGGAAGAGGATGTAAACCGGTTGTGCGAACATGCCGAGGATCTGGCATCACTTGGCCTGGGTCTCGAAAGGTTCGGACCCGATGCAGTGGCCGTGCGCGAAACGCCTGCCCTGCTTGGTGAAGTGGATGCGGGCCTGCTCGTGCGCGATCTCGCTGACCAGGTGGCAGACTGGAAAGGTGCGGGTGGGTTGCGCGCGCGCCTGAATGCCATTGCGTCCACAATGGCATGCCATGGTTCGGTTCGCTCCGGACGCCTTCTGAAGCCCGATGAAATGAACGCGCTGTTGAGGCAGATGGAATCCACGCCGAACGCTGGCCAGTGCAATCACGGCAGGCCGACCTTCATCGAACTCAAGCTGAAGGATATCGAACGGCTGTTCGGTCGATGATCCATCAAGGTTGACCTGCAGCCTCTCGAAGCCATATTGAACATGTAATTGTACCCATTCAGGACTGAAGGCCATGAACCGTTTCGAAGGACCTGGCTCGGGCGAAGCCCGCATCCGCTATCTCGACGCAGACTTTCAGGTGCTGTCACCGGGCACGCACGTCCGCTGCGCGGTAACCGACGTCATCATTCCGCTGGATGAACTGAAATACTGGAGTGTCGAACGCCAGGAAGCCTATGTGGATGCCATCGCATCCTTCAGGCGGGAAACTGGCGGGGCCTGACGGTTGCTACTTGCCTTCTGGCCGACAGGACCGGCGTACTTCCAGCATGCGAACAATCCCTGCGTTTATGGAATCTGTCTCAGGAAGGCGAACTGGCCAGCATGCGTTCATCATGCGCCGCCAGGGTCGCATCGATGATGATGCCAGCCGTTCTTGGATCATCGAACTCCAGCTCTATTTCGAGGCAGAGTGACGAAGCCGCCAGTTCGCGCTGATGATGACTGCCGCCTTCTAGGCGCGCAATATCCTTGGCGGTTGTGACCAGTTCGGCTTCCAGTCGTGAAGCACTTTCGTTCAGTTCCCACACCTCTTCCTGGGTGAAGACATGGTGATCGGGAAACGAGCGGCGCGCTGCAATGTCTGCTCCACAATCCTTGAGCGTACCATAGAATTTCAGCGGATCGGCAATGCCTGCATAGGCCACAACACGCCGCTTCTTCCATTGTGACGGCCTGATCGCAACCGTGTTTGCCAGATAGACCGGCTTGCCCCGGCGGGCAGTCTGACGAATGATCGCGTCGGCGCCGGATTGCCTGCCGATGACAAGGACTCCATTTGCCATGGCCAGTTGCCTGCCCAGGGGTGCCCGCAAGGGACCGGCGGGTATCGGCATGCCATTTCCAGCGCCACGGCCCGAATCAATCACCAGCAGCGAAAAATCCTTCTGCAGATGCGGGTTCTGGAACCCGTCATCCATGATGATGAAATTGCAGCCGCGCGCAGCCAGCAGTTCCGCACCCGCAGGCCGATCGGCGGATATCGCGGTGGGTGCCTGTCGCGCCAGAAGGACGGGCTCATCACCGACATCGGATGCGCTGTGATGATCGAGATCAACCATGACGGGGCCGTGCAGGTGCCCACCATAGCCGCGGGACAGGAAGCCCGGTGTCAAACCGCGCTTGCGCGCAGCCTTCCCCAGAGCCAGGACAGTAGGCGTCTTGCCAGCGCCGCCAGCGACGAAATTTCCAACACACAGCACCGGCACCTGAACTGAAGCAGATGGCTTCTGCTCCATCCGGCGGGCTGCCACCGCGCCCCAGAGCGCGGCCAGAGGCGACAGAGCCCAAGCACGCACGCCAGCCTTGCGCCACCAAAAGGGAGGCGATTCCTGCAAAGCCATCAGATGCCCTCCAGGTCCCGCTTCACCGTGAGTGGGAAGAGATGCGAATCGAGGATCTCGATGGTCAGGCCCAGTGCGCCGCGCATTTCCTCAACGGTCCTGGACGCGTTCACGGACATCTGCGTTCGCTCATCTTCGTGAAGAAGGAGGTGATCTACATTGGCGGCCAGCATTTCGGTGTCGCGCACAAGCCTTGCCCCACCATTGGCGAGCAGGTTGCGATAGGCGTCGCGGAAGTTCGCGACATTACGCCCCGAAAGAATTGCCGTCCCAAGCATGGCGGGCTCGAGAGGATTCTGCCCACCCTCTCCGATAAGGCTGCGTCCCACGAAAACCAGCTTGGCCAGGCGCAGGTACAAGCCCATTTCACCGATCGTGTCTCCGAGGAAGTAAGAAGTATCGGGCGTGATGGGCCGGCCGGAACTGCGGTTGACCACCTTGGCGGAAGTCGCCTGGAGCATGCGCGCCACTTCCGGGCAGCGCTCGGGGTGACGCGGCACTATCACGGTCAGCAACCGGGGGAACTTGCTCTCAAGCATGCGATGAACTTCCAGCGCAACCTTCTCCTCTCCGGGATGGGTGCTGGCGGCAATCCAGACCGGCCTGTTGCCAATCTGGGAAAGCAGCAGCTGGAGAAGTTTCTCGTCACAGGGCAACTCGCTGGTATCGACCTTGAGGTTTCCCGAAACCGAAACAGGGCGGGCACCCAGAGCGCGAAAACGTTCCGCATCCAGTTCGGATTGTGCCACTACGTGATACATCTTTTCGAAGAGCTTGCTTGCCAGCGTGTTTGCTGCCGACCATTTCGCGAACGACGAATCGGACATGCGCGCATTGACCAGGACCTGCGGTATCCGGCGATTTCCCAGTTCGAGAATGATCGTCGGCCAGATTTCGGATTCCGAAAAGACAGCGAGATCGGGCTTCCAATGATCGAGGAAGCGGTGCACGGCCCGCGTCATGTCGAGCGGTACATACTGATGATAGGTTGAAGCGGGCAGCCGCTCCTTGACGACTTCAGCCGAAGTGACGGTGCCTGTCGTCATGATGGTGGAAATGCCAAGGCGGCTCACATGTTCCACGAGTGGAAGCACTGCCATCGATTCGCCAACACTGGCAGCATGAAACCAGATCAGCGGACCCTGGGGGCGCTCAGCACTGGGATAGCCGTAGCGCTCGTATCGGCGGCTGCGATCCTCCTTGCCGCGTCGCGCGCGCAGGGCCAGGAAGGGTCCCATGAACGGATAGCTGAGCGAACCGGCGAGGCGGTACGCTCCAAGCGCCATTCGTGCCAGGAAATCGCTCATTCGGGATTGCCACCCAGTTCATAGGCGCGGGCCGTTATCCTGTTCATTTCCGTCTCCAGCCTGCCGCGCAGGATTTCCAATTCCTGGTCATTCGCATCCCCAGGCACATAGATAGGCTCGCCCATGCAGATGGCCGACCTTCCAAACGGCAGGTTGACGGTGGTGCGGTCCCAGGCCCGCTTCAGGATCCAGCGACGCGAAGAAGCCACCGCCAGGGGAATGATGGGCCGGCCGGAATGTTTTGCAAGCTGAATCACTCCCGAACCGGCCTTGCGCGGCGTTCCCTTGGGGACATCTGCGGTCTGAAGGACGTTTTCACCGCGTTCAAGCGCCGCGAGCATGTCCAGAAAACCCTTGATTCCACCTTTCTGCAACGCCTTGCCTCGCTCGCGTCCACCCGATGCGCGGATCGGTTTTGCCCCGAATGCCTGCGCGATACGTGCGGTGATTTCGCCATCAATGCTGCGCGATATCATCACGGAAGCCTTGAGGCCGATGGGAATGACCGGCAGCAGTACATGCTGGCCGTGCCAGACGGTGGCAATTACAGGCAAATGCGGTTTTGCGATGTCCAACGCGTCAGCCGGTTCAACCGTCCATGCGTTGGTGTGAAACACCAGTTTGAGGTACCAGACACCCAGGCGCGATGCCAAGGCCGTGAGCAGTCCGCTGTCGGACAGGAACTTGCCCGGACGCTTGATCCAGGCCGGGGTCTTCCTGCGGTTCTTGGGTGCACGGTTGCCGGTTGGCAGCATTGTCTTGCTATCGCCTAGTCAGACTTGTCTTCGCCATGTGGGTCAAGCAGGCGGTGCATGTGAACGATGAAATAGCGCATATGCGCATTGTCCACGGTCTGCTGTGCCTTGGCTTTCCAGGCGCGATGCGCCGAGTTGTAGTCGGGGAAAATCCCCACGATATCCAGCGCATCGAGGTCGCGGAAACGTACCGTGGATGGATCATCGAGTTCGCCGCCGAAGACGAGATGCAGCAACTGGTTCTTGTTGGACTGGTCGGTTTCTTTACTCATCGCAGTTTTCCGTGTGACGCTTTCATGCGCTCCAGCGAAGCCTGGTGCAGGTAGAGGAGCGCGAAGGTCTTCCTATTGAAGGAAGCGGCCTCTTTTCGCAAGATCAAGAAGTTCCGGCAGCATGCCCGGGCCAGCAGCAAGCAGCGCAGGCGCGCGGATGTTCTTGTTGTTGTAGTCGATCCTCGAACCGTCGACACAGGCAAGTGTGCTGCCTGCCTCCTCCAGGATCAGGTCTGCCGCAGCGATGTCCCATTCATGCGAGCCACCGCGGGCATACGCGCCGTCAATTTCGCCGCTGGCAACAAGGACTAGGCGGTAGGCCAGCGACGGGTAATAGGGTGCCACCGCGTATTTCCCCGGTGCGAACGCCTCGATTGCCTCATTGATCTTTCGTGAACCTGCAAGGCTGGCAATGGCCTTCCCACGTTCCGGCAAGATCGGTTCCGCGTTCAGGGTCGCGCCCTTGCCTGCAATAGCCGACCAGGTCCTCCCAAGTGCGGGACAGTGGACAATTGCAGCATCCGGGCGCCCGTCCGTGAGCCTTGCGAGACTTATGCACCAATGCGGATCACCAGCCAGGAAACCACGGGTTCCATCGATCGGGTCGGCGATGAAAATCTGGCGATGCGAGAGGCGCTCACCGGTATCCTCCGATTCCTCCGATAGCCAGCCGTGCGAGGGAAAGGCTTCGAGCAATGCCTTTGCCAGGAAGGTATCTACCTCGATATCGGCCTGCGAAACCGGCGAATTGCCCGCCTTGGTCCAACTGGGATTTTGCGATCCGAAATAGCCAAGCGCAATGGACCCCGCGCGTTCGACAATGTCCAGCATGACCGGCTGCACCTGGGTTGCGGGGACGAGACCTGTCACTTTCCGCCCACCGTCATCGCCTCGACCAGCAGGGACGGTGAATTGGTCGCGCCACGAAACTCGAGGTCGTTCGCTGGCTCCATCGTTGCGAACATGTCCTTCAGATTGCCTGCGATTGTGATCCCCGCCACCGGCCAGGCGATCTTGCCATTCTCGATCCAGAAGCCGGAGGCACCTTTCGAGAAATCGCCCGTCACCATGTTGATGCCATGGCCGATTGTTTCCGTCAGATAGAGACCCTTGTCGATTGATGCGATCATGTCCTCGAGCGAAGCGGTCCCGGGTTCAAGATGAAGGTTGGTTGTCGCCGGGCTGGTTCCCGATCCGCTTCTGGTCGCGCGGCCATTGCTTCTCAGTCCCAGTTCCCTTGCGGTTGCCCAATCAAGCACCCAATCCTTCAGGATACCTTTCTCGACAAAGCGCATCGCGGAATGCCCCATGCCCTCGCCATCGAAAGGTCGTGAAGCCAGGCCTCGCTGGCGCAACGGATCGCAAATCAGGGTGATGCGGGGATTGGCCACGGCCTTGCCCATCATGTTGCGCAGGAAGCTCGTCTTGCGGGCTATGGAAGAACCGTTGATCGCGCCAGCCAGCGCCGCAACGAGACCGCTTGCCACGCGCTTGTCAAACAGGACGGGGACAGTGGCACTGTCGACCTGGCGTGGATCAATGCGGCGTACTGCGCGTTCGCCTGCGTTGCGCCCCAACCGGGTCGGGTCTTCGAGGTCATCACCATGGACCGCCGAATGATAATCATAATCGCGCTCCATGGACGTGCCTTCGCCTGCAACCATCGCGCAGGACATGGAGTGACGCGAAACGCTGTAGGAGCCCCTGAAGCCGTGCGATGTCGCCAGCACGAAGCCGGAAAGCCCCCACCCGGCGGACGCTCCCATCGACTTCGACACGCCTGTCACAGACAGACCGGCCTCTTCGCAGGCGAGCGCGCGTTTTGTCAGATCGTCAATTTCAGGAACACTTGCGTCGCACAGGTCGAGGTCAGGAAACCCGGCGGCCAGGTCTTCAGCGGGAGCAAGGCCCTGATAGGCATCCTCAGGCGACACGCGTGCCATGGCAACGGCACGTTCGGCCAGCGCATCCAGTTCAAGGGCGGTGTTGGTGTTGACGCTCGCGACCTGGTTCGAACAGAAGACGCGCAAGGAAAACGTGTCTGCCTCGGCGCGGCGGGAGTTCTCGACCTTGCCATCGCGAACATCCATGCCAACTGACTGGCCATGGGCGACAACGACGTCACAATGATCGGCACCGGCGCGCTGTGCCGCCTCAACAAGCCGCATTGCATCCTTCTGAAGCCGTGCCAGGTCAATCATTTCCGCCATCTCATCCTCGCAGCCTGCAACAATCGCATCATGGCGGACATAGCGGAGCCTGCTTTCTTTGACAACGGTAAGCGTTGCAGCGAGTATTGAGCCGGCATCATTCCCGCAGAAGAAAGGGTAGACGCGTTGGCAAGCATTCCGCCGCTGTTCCTCGATACCATCGTCCTGCTTGGCGGCGCGGTGATTGCGGGCACCCTGTTCAAGCGGATGGGGCTGGCAACCGTTCTGGGTTATCTCGCGGCGGGAATCGTGATTGGTCCGATCGTCGGATTCATCGGCGATGCCGAGGAAATCCTGCACTTCGCCGAACTCGGCGTCGTCATGCTCCTGTTTCTCATCGGGCTGGAGCTCAAGCCTTCCAGGCTTTGGGCGATGCGCTACGATATCTTCGGCATGGGGACCATGCAGGTGATATTGTGCGGGCTGATCCTGTCGCTGCTGGCCGGGTTCCTTTTCGACAGGGTCAACCAGGCGATCATTGCCGGTTTCGGCCTTGCCCTGTCTTCCACCGCGTTTGCGCTGCAGATGCTGGAGGAGAGCGGAGACACGAATTCCCTGCACGGGCGGAAGGCCTTCGCAATCCTGCTGCTGCAGGATATTGCCATCGTCCCGCTGCTCGCCCTCGTACCATTGTTGTCAAATCGCAATGAGACCGGCCTCGGCTGGAACGAATTCATGATCGGACTGGCTGCCATTGCGGTAATCATGCTGGCCGGGCGCTACCTGCTCGATCCGTTGCTGCGCGCGATCGCGAAAACAGGCGCGCGGGAAGTGATGATTGCCGCTGCACTGCTCGTGGTTTTCGGTTCCGCCATGCTCATGCAGGCCGCGGGCCTCTCCATGGCGCTTGGCGCATTCCTGGCTGGTGTTCTGCTTGCCGATTCAACCTTTCGCCACGAACTGGAAGCCGATATCGAGCCCTTTCGCGGGTTGCTTCTGGGCCTGTTCTTCATGGCGGTCGGCATGTCTGTCGATATCGGTGTGCTCGCGCGCTACTGGTACGTGATCGTGATCTGCGTGCCGGTGGCAATGGCGGTCAAGGCGGTCCTTATCTACATACCGGGTCGATTGTTCGGCAATTCACACGCGGCAAGCGTACGCACTGCGGCCGTCCTCACGCAGCATGGCGAATTCGGGTTCGTGCTTTTTTCAGCGGCCCTTTCCTATGGCATCCTCGACCGCGATGCCTCGTCCATCCTGATTTCAATCGTGGTGCTGTCCATGATCCTGACACCGGCCTCCATCCGGCTGGGAGAGATTGTGCTGGACCGGGTAAAGGTGGAAGAGCCGGACGAGGATTTCGAAGGTGCAGGTTCCCCGGTACTGATTATCGGATTCTCGCGCATGGGCCAGGTCGCTTCGCAGGCATTGCTGGCGGGCGGCGTCGAGGTGACGATAATAGACAATGATCCGGTACAGATTCGCAATGCATCGCGCTTCGGCTTTCGTATCTATTTCGGCGATGGTACACGGCCAGATGTGCTGAAGCTTGCAGGCATCGAGCAGGCGGAGCTGGTCGCAATCTGCACGCACAAGCCGGAGGCGACAAACAAGATCGTCGAAATCATCTCGCGCCAGTGGCCGCAGAAGCTGCTTTATGTGCGCGCCTATGATCGCGGGCACGCGCTCGCCCTGATGAAAATGGATGTGGACTACCATATCCGCGAGACCTTCGAATCCGCGCTTGTTCTTGGAGGCAAAATGCTTGAAGCTCTCGGCAGTTCACGAGAAGAAGCCGAATCGCTGGTCGCAGATGTCAGAAGGCGCGATGCGGAAAGACTGATCGTACAGAAGAGCGAAGGAATCATGGCAGGTTCGCACATGCTGCATGTGAAACCTGTGAGGCCGGAGCCACTTCTGGAACCCAAGCATGAAGCCGAAGCGCTTGATGAAGGCTCCCGAAGCATCATCGAGGAACCCGAACAGACTGACGAACCCGCATCAGGGCATTGAACAACCTTGCCAGATACATCTCCACCCAAAGCACCGTCGCATGGCGACCGTGGTGCCTTCACTCTCGGCTCGACGATGCGCCATGTATTCGTCATGTCGTCCACGGGCGCGGTTGGTCTGATAGCGATCTTCATCGTCGATCTCGCCAACCTGTTCTACATTTCCATGCTCGGACAGCAGGAGCTTGCGGCTGCCGTCGGTTATGCGTCGACGATCATGTTCTTCGTCCTGTCCGTGTGCATCGGCCTCACGATTGCCGCGACGGCGATCACTGCGCGTGCAATCGGCGCACGCGATCCTGAACGCGCCGGCCTGTTTGCCGGTGGCTCGCTGGCGATCATGGTAATAGCCACCACCCTGCTTGCCATTGTCGTGTTTCCGCTGCTGGGACCCGCCCTGTCACTGATCGGGGCCAAGGGCGAGACATACGACATAGCCCTGCATTTCATGCGGATCGTGGTTCCTTCAATTCCCCTGCTGGGCGCAGGCATGTGCTTGTCCGGCCTGTTGCGTGCGCGCGGCGATGCGCGCCGTGCAATGTATGTCACGCTTTCCTCGGGCCTTTCTGCCGCAATCATTGATCCGTTGCTGATTTTCGGGCTGAACCTTGGAATAACAGGAGCAGCCATCGCCATCGTGATTGTCAGGTGCATCATGGTGCTGGTTGGCTGGCATGGCGTGTGGCGGGTTCACCGGATGATCCGCAAGCCTGATGTGGCCTGGATCCTGGGCATGCTGAGACCATTCATGGCGATTGGAGGCCCGGCGGTCCTTACCCAGATCGCAACGCCTGTCGGCAATGCCTATGTGACGGGAGCGATAGCCACATTCGGAGACGATGCTGTCGCTGGCTGGGCAATTGCGGGTCGCATCATGCCGCTGGCCTTTGCAGCCATATTCTCGCTCTCAGGCGCAGTGGGGCCGATACTGAGCCAGAATTACGGCGCAGGCCTGTTCGACAGGGTCAATGCGACCATGCGGGACTCGCTCATCTTCACTTTCGTCTACGTGATGGCGATGTGGGCGCTGCTGGCGCTCGCCAGTCCCTTCATCATCTGGATGTTCGGAGCAACGGGGGATGCGGCGTCGCTCGTGCGGTTCTTCTGTCTTTTCGTGGCGGGAAGCTTCATCTTCAATGGTGCCCTGTTCGTGGCCAATGCGGCCTTCAACAATCTCGGCAATCCCATCCTCTCGACCGTGTTCAACTGGGGCCGCGCGACACTGGGCGTCATCCCGTTCGTCCATGTCGGTCTTGCCTATGGTCCACAAGGTGTGCTGGCAGGGTGGGGCGCGGGAAGCGTGGTGTTCGGGATTGTTTCCGTCCTGGCCTGCTACCGCGTGCTGCGGCAATTGCCGGAACGCACGGCACGCGATCAATCCCGGCAGGAAGCTCTACTTGCACAACGCAAGGCCAAGACTGTGCGCCCCGCTTCCATTCCCGGAAACTGATCAGACAGCCAGCAGGAGCTGTTCAAGCCGTGTCCGGGTCTCGGCCCTTGTCGGCCTGGTGCGCTCGATGATCTTTTCTGCCTGCAGGAAATCCAGAACGCGAAACTCATTGACCGCGGGACGGATCAGCAGGTCGGGCTGGTGAAGCTTCAGCTTCATGTCGATGACGGACTGCATCAGCAACTGGCTTGCGCCAAAGGCAGCCGCGATGCGACCTGGTATCACCGATGGATTGCCTTCCGGCATGCCAACGACGTCAACGGCAACAACCAGCCGGTTTTCCCCGTCCACGAGTTCGATCGGCACCGGGCTGGCAATGCCTCCATCGACATGAACGCGTCCATTGATCATGACCGGCCTGAAGACGGCAGGAATGGCGGCAGATGCAGCCATTGCAGGGTAGAGGTCGCCGCTATCTATTACCGTCAGCGCGTTGCCGAAAAAATCCGTGGCCGTCACGCGAAGCGGGATTTCGAGCTGGTCGAACCGGTCTGGTATCGCCTGCGGCAGGAAAGCCCGCAGGACCTTTTCGGCATTGAGCTCGCCAAACCGCGGGAAGGAATCGATGATCGAGCGCAAGCTGTCGGGACGCAACTTGATGAGCCGCGACGCAACTGCCGCCCGGTCTCCCAGCACATCGACCATGTAGTTGCGAATTTCCGCGCCGCTCATTCCCGCCGCATAGGCCGCACCCATGATCGATCCGATCGAGGATCCTGCGATCACCGCTGGTCGCACACCCAGATCATCAAAGGCTTCCAGCACATGAACATGGGATAGTCCGCGCGCACCGCCGCCGCCCAGAACCAGTGCAACATCCGACATGGTTATTGTCCTCTTTACCGACCAGGTGACGGTTCAGGTCCTTGGCGGGCCAACCACAACCTGGGTGGGCGTGGCCGAGAACAGCTTTCTGGCCGCCTTCCGGACATCGTCCAGCGTCACGGCTGCAATCTTAGCCGCGCGGGTATCAATATAGTCTATGCCAAGATTTTCGGTCTGGAGACTGATGAGCACACCGGCGATACGCGTCGAGGAATCAAGATTGTTGATGGCGTAGGAGCCGATTACATATTTCTTGGCGGCATCCAGTTCAGCCTGTGTCGGGCCTTCCTTTGCCAGTCGTTCCGTTTCCGATCTCATGATGGAAAGGGTTTCCTCCTCGCGGTCGGCTCGCGTCGCAGCGCTGATCGCAACGAAAGACGCATGGCGATAGGTCGCAAGGGTCGAATTGACGGAATAGGCAAGACCGCGTTTCTCACGAACAGTATCGTACAGCCGCGAGGAAAAGGTGCCGCCACCAAGGATGTGGTTGGCGAGATAGGCTGCGAAGAAATCGGGCGCGTCGCGTTTGACGCCTGGATAGATCAAGGTGATGGTCGACTGCGGCATGTCCTCATCGATGCGGATGGACTTGCCGAATTCCGGAACCATGTCGTCGACAGGCGTGAGTTCAGCCTTGTCCGGGAGCTTGCCGAAGACCTGGTCCAGCATCGTGCGCGCTTCATCTGGTGAAATCGCGCCAACGATGCCGACCTTGAGGTTGTCCCTGGCAAAAAGCCGGTTGAAATGGGCGATCATTTCCTCTCGGCTGATTGCCGCAACCGTCTCGGACTTGCCCTGGCTTTCGCGGCCATAGGGGTGTGTGCCGAACATGGCTTCACGCAGCGCATCGGAGGACTTCGACGAAGGGCTGTTGCGCTTGCGCTCGATATTGGCAAGCACGGCTTCGCGCATGCGTTCCACGGACCGCTCTTCGAAATGCAGTTCCGACAGCGAAAGACGCATCATCTCGAATGCCTGAGCGCGATCGTCACGCAATGTCCGCAACGAACCCGTGAATTCATCGCGCGCATCGGAGTAGGAAAGATCAATCCCCAGTTTTTCTATCCGCGCCTGAAACTGTTTTGAATCATAGGGGCCAGCGCCTTCATCAAACAGTGCAGAGATCAGTTCAGCCATGCCTTCGCGTCCCTGGGGGTCCTGCGTGGAACCGCCTGCAAATGAAACGGCCATTGAAATGATCGGCACCGAATAGTCCTCGACCAGCCAGGCAGTTATTCCGCCCGGTGAGGTGACCTCCCTTATTTCAACCGCGCGCGCATCTGCGGATGAAAAGCCAAGCGTCGACAGGCAGAGCAGTGCTGCAGCCAGGAATGAAAAACCGGTATGGACAAGGGATGACCGCTTCATTGCCGAGTTTCTCCGTTTGCTGCTTCAGGAAGCAGATAGGCTGTAACCTGCCGCCCGCCGGACAGCCACTTCCTTGCTACCTCGTTGACCTGCTCGACGGTCACGTCGGCCAGTCTTTGCGGCCATTGCGCCACGTCATCAATCGTTCCGCCGGTAGCAATGACCGTGCCATAAAGTCTTGCCATGGAGGTCTGACTATCGCGTTCGAAAAAGGCAGCCTTGATGAGGCTCTCGCGCGCATTGTCGACTTCTTCCTGGGTCACGCCCTCGACGACAAGCTTTTCGACAACCTGCAAAAGTTCATTCTCTGCCTGTTCAAGCGGGACATCCGGTTTTGGTGAAATGTATATGCCGAATTCGCCATAGTCGCGGTTACCCCCTTGATACCAGGCACCGGCGCTCGATGCGATCGGGTTATCGACCATCAATGCGGTGCGAATGCGGCTCGTCTGGGCTCCGCCAAGGATCGAAGCGAGTATATCAAGTGCTTCTGCCTCGCCAGCCTTGCCGCTGACATAGGCCGGCGTGGCGACTACACGGCGCATCGATGGGACGGAAACCCGGCGATCACGATAGGTCACCGTCTGGGTCCCGGGCAGATTGGGCTCGCTTGGTCGAAATTGCTTTTCGCCATCGCCGCGCCCGGCAATCTTTCCGTAGCTTTTTTGCGCGAGTTCCAGCACTTTTTGTGGATCGACGTCGCCAGCCACGATCAGCACTGCGTTTTGCGGCGTGTACCATCGCTGGTAGAAGGTCATGGCATCTTCCAGCGTCAGGGCGGCCATCTCATGCTCCCATCCGATGATGGGAATGGAATAGGGGTGGTTGGCATAGAGGGCGGCGTTCACCGTTTCACCCAGGATGGCTGAGGGATTTGAATCCACGCGCTGGCGGCGTTCTTCCAGAATGACATCGCGCTCCGTGGCGATATCCTCGGGCTTCAGCACGAGATTTGCCATCCTGTCTGCTTCGTAGCCCATGACCATTTCCAGCGCCTCGGGCGGCACCTTCTGGTAGTAGGCGGTGTAGTCCACCGAAGTGAAAGCATTTTCCTGTCCGCCGATTTCCGCGACCTTTGCAGAGAATTCACCGACTGGAACCGTTTTGGTCCCCTTGAAAAGAAGGTGCTCGAGGAAATGGGCTATGCCTGATTTTCCTCGCGGCTCGTCGGCAGCCCCGATCTTGTACCAGATCATGTGGGTGACGACCGGCGCGCGGTGATCGGGAATGGCTACGACCTCAAGGCCATTATCCAGCTTGAAATACCGAATCTCGGGACCATCTGCGGCAATGCCTGCCTGACCGGCATATCCGTGGCCTGGCACAAGGGCTGCAAGCAGTAAAAGAACAATCAGAACCGGGTTTCTCATGACAATGTTCACGCATTTCTCCGTCTGATCATTTGCGGGCTGATCATTTGCGGGCTGATCATTGGCAGGCTGATCACTGCCCGACCAATCGCTGGCAGGCTCAGGTATATAGGTCTGTTAGCCGGTGATACCAGTCAAAGTTTGGCTATCGCGGCGTGATTGCCTCATTCGGGCACGCCAAAGAAACCGATGCTCGTGTCACCAAAGGTTCGCCGATCGAGGGACAGATAGCCAGGCAGGGTGGCAGGCAATACGTCGCTTCGCTCCTCCAGCACAAGCAAGGCGCCGGGGACAAGCCAGCCGCCAGCAAGCAGCGATGCTGCCGCTGCTTCACCGAGCTGTTTGCCATAGGGCGGATCGGCAAAGGCCAGACCGAATGGTTCCATGGTTCCCGGCGCTCCCATGTCCGTCGCGTCCCTGCGGAACATTCGTGCCACACCAGACAATTGCAGGGCTTCGATGTTGGTACGCAGCAGGGCGCGGCCTTCCGCTGAGTTCTCGACAAAGAGGGCGGAAGCAGCGCCTCTCGACAGGGCTTCAAGGCCCAGAGCGCCCGTTCCCGCAAACAGGTCGATCACGCGCAACCTGTCATAGTCGATCCTGTTTGCCAGGATGTTGAACAGGCTCTCACGCGTCCGATCCGACGTGGGCCGGATCGCATCCGTGCGCGGTGTCGCCAGGCTGCGCCCGCGAAATCTACCGCCGACGATCCGCATTCGGCTTGCCCCTGTGTTTAGGCTTGTCTGGCCGACCAGCCGTGCGGTTTGGTCCTGCCCTCGTTTCCAAACGGTCAAGCGCGGTTTCTTCCGCCTGTCCGGGCATGAGCTTGGCGCGCGAGCGGGCTGGCTTGCCTGCCTGCTGGCCGGGTCTCATGCGCCTGTCGCCGGGTTTTGCCTTTTCCGGCTCCGCCTTCGTCTGCCGTTGCACAACTGGAGCGTCAAAATCGGCACCGGAACGTTCGATCAGGCGCTCGCCAAGCTGATCGCGCAATGTGCGGCCACGAATTTCGCGCACTTCGCCTTCCGCAAGATCTGCCAACTGGAACGGTCCGTAGGAGACACGGATCAGGCGGTTGACAGTCAGCCCCAACGCTCCCAGCACATTCTTGACTTCACGGTTCTTGCCTTCGCGCAGGGCAAGCGTGATCCAGATGTTGGAACCCTTTTCGCGCTCGATCACCGCGGTAATCGAACCATAGAGAACGCCGTCTACCGCAATGCCTTCCTGAAGCCGGTCAAGCTCGGCCTGCGTGACCTTGCCATGGGCTCGCACGCGGTAACGGCGCAACCATCCGGTATCGGGCAGTTCGAGCATCCTGGCCAGCCCGCCATCATTGGTCAGCAGCAAAAGCCCTTCGGTGTTGATATCCAGCCGCCCAACGCTGATCACGCGCGGCAGCGTGTCGGGAAGGCGGGAAAAGACGGTTGGCCGCCCCTCCGGATCGCGGTTGGTCGTAACCAGACCTGAAGGCTTGTGATAAAGCCACAATCGCGTCCGCTCGCGTCCCTGCAAAAGATTGCCGTCCACCTCGATACGGTCTTTCGCCGTGACCGTTACTGCAGGCGTGGACAATATTCTGCCATTCACGGCGACGCGGCCAGCCGCAATCCAGGTTTCGGCTTCCCTGCGCGAACACAGGCCCGCGCGCGCCATGCGCTTGGCAATGCGTTCCGGCTTGTCTTCACTTGCCTCGCGATCGGCGGCATCTGCCACCTTCGCGCCGACATCTTTTTTCATGCCTTGTGTTTTCATGACTGATTCACCTATCAAACAGGCGGGCTGCGGGCGAGCGCAAAAAGGATGAAATCATGCAGGAAGGCAATCGATGAGTGGTTTCATGGAAATAGCCCTGGGCGAAGCTGAAGCTTCTGCTGCGCGTGGAGAGGTGCCTGTTGGGGCAGTGGTCGTGCGTGAGGGAACGATAATCGCCCAGTCGGGAAACCGCATGAGCGAACAGAAGGACCCGACCTGCCACGCCGAAATGCTCGCCATTCGCATGGCTTGCGAGGCGAGCGGCAATGGCCGACTGACCGACTGCGACATCTATGTAACCCTTGAACCATGCGCCATGTGCGCAGCGGCAATCTCCTTTGCCAGGCTCCGGCGGGTCTATTACGGCGCCGAGGATATCAAGGGGGGAGCGGTCGACAATGGTGTGCGGTTCTTTGCCAGCAAGAGCTGCCATCATGCGCCGGAAGTCTATTCGGGAATCGCGGCTTCGCGTTCCAGCCAACTGCTCAGGGATTTCTTCGCGGCAAAACGCCAGGATTGAAGTGTCCAATCCGCCATCAGGCGGTCGCCATCATTCCTTGGGCTGGAACGGCTTGAGTTCCTGCTGGTACTTCTTCTCGGAAGCCTTCTTGCGCGCCAGAAGCTCTTCTTCGGTGAATGCTTCTGCACCCGATGGCGCGCTGGAAACCGGAATACGATACTCAACCGGAGGCTCTGTCAGGAACTTGCGGGAAGCGCCAACCGACATGGCCATTTCTTCCTTGGCCTTGAGCACTTCCTTGCGCGAGCTGGATTCGCCACGATAGTGAACAATGTTACCGTCGCGGTCGGTCAGGCCAACGACCCGCTTCTGGGTGCCGTAGCTGTCCTCGATGCCGATGCCTTCCTTGCGGCGCAACTGTTCCTGAATGCTGTAGTCGCCCGAGCGCGCGTCAACCTCGCCTGCTGCACCACGGATGCGGGCAATGCGCTGTTCAGGCGTTTCGGGCCAATCCGGGTTCGAAGTTGTCGATGCCTTGTCAACCGGCTCGGACAGGGCAATCTTGTCTTCGGGGACAATGAGATCCGGGCGCGAGGAATAGTCAATCTGCTCGCGCTTCTGCTTCAAGGTGAACATGTTCACCAGGTCATTGACTGTCTGCTCTTCCTGCGAAACGCCGGTTCCGTAGGTGGTGCCGCTGACGCAGCCTGATACCGCAAGCAGGCTCAAGCCGAGGCCAAATCCAGCCACAAGCTTTCCTGTCTTCAGTATCGCAGCGCAGTTTTTCACTTCACTCATCCTGAAAGGGCGTCATCAAAACGGCTGGCAATCCAGCGCAGCCTAGGCCGTGAAGGCCAATTGCGGCCAGATTCCGGCATTGCCTGCTGAAAATAGTATATCTGCCGTCCTGTTGCAACGCGGCAACGCCGTTTGCGCTGCCGCATCGCCGGATTGGGTAAACATGTCGCGGTTTCCGGTTAGCTTTGCCCAGCCAGTTCCCGCATCGCATCGGCATCGCGCAGGGAAAGCTCGGGATATTGCGGATCGCTCCCCACTTCCTGCAGAACACGCCAGGAACGTGCGCACTTGGTCCCCTCGGCGCGCGCGGGAACCACGGCAATGCCCGGTACATCTTCCATGGTGAAGGCACCCGAGGGACCATTGCCTTCGATCACCTCGATTGCAGAAGTGATGCAGATATCCTGGAAATCGGACATGCCATCGACGAGCCTGAAGAGGTCACCGTCGGCAATATGAACCTGCGGCGCGGCTTCGAGGGACGAGCGTACCCGCTTTTCGGCTCGCTCGATTTCCAGTGCGCCCGTGACGACACGGCGAACACGGCGGATCTTCTGCCATTTCGCGGCCAGTTTTTCATCGCGCCATTGCTGCGGCACCGCCTCGAACTGCTGCAGGTGCACAGAAGTGCTTTCATCCTTGTACCGCTCCAGCCAGGCTTCCTCCATCGTGAAGGGCAGCATCGGCGCGAGCCATTTGACGAGATTGTCGAACAGCGTTGAGACGACCTGCAGGGCGGCCTTGCGGCGCAGGCTGGAAGGCGCATCGCAATAGAGTGCGTCCTTACGGATGTCGAAATAGAAGGCCGACAGTTCCACGTTCATGAAATTGGACAATTGCGAGATGACGCGCTTGAAGTCGAACTCATCATAGGCCTTGCGCACAATGCCATCAAGTTCGGCCAGCCGGTGAAGCATCAGCCGTTCCAGTTCGGGCATGTCGGCAACTTCGACCGTTTCGCCCCTGTCATGGGCGAGCGTGCCAAGCATCCAGCGGATGGTGTTGCGAAGCTTGCGGTAGGCGTCGATGTTCGTCTTGAGGATTTCAGGCCCGATGCGCAGATCCTCCGAGTAATCGGAAGAGGCTACCCACAGGCGCAGGATATCGGCACCCGAATCCTTGATCACTTCCTGCGGCGTGACCTGATTTCCAAGCGACTTCGACATCTTGCGGCCGTCCTCGGCCATGACAAAACCGTGCGTCAGCACTGCATCGTAAGGTGCCCTGCCACGGGTGCCGGCACTTTCGAGCAGCGATGAATGGAACCAGCCGCGATGCTGATCGGAGCCTTCGAGGTAAAGATCGGCCGGCCATTTGAGATCGGGGCGCATTTCCAGGCAGAATGCGTGGGTGGAACCGGAATCAAACCAGACGTCGAGAATATCATCGACCTTCTGCCAGGGTGCCATGTCATCGACGAATCCGTCGAGGAACCTTTCCTTCGCCCCTTCGCCATACCAGGCATCAGCGCCTTCTTTTGCGAAGACTTCACGAATTCGCGCCATCAGTTCATCTGACCGGTCGAATTGCGGTCCGGGAATCACTTCGCCTGTCCCGGTATGACGGAAGACGCAGATCGGCACACCCCAGGCGCGCTGGCGTGACAATACCCAGTCAGGCCGATCCTCGATCATGCCACGCAGGCGGTTCTGGCCACGGGCGGGCACGAAGCGCGTCTCATCGATCGCAGCAAGTGCGGTCTGGCGCAGGGTGCCCATGTTGGTCGACTTGCCATCATGAACCACGCCTTCCTTGTCCATGTAGACGAACCATTGGGGCGTGTTGCGGAAGATGATCGGTTTCTTGGAACGCCAGGAATGGGGGTAGTCGTGCTTCAAGCGACCGCGCGCGAACAGATTGCCGCGTTCGATAAGCGCCGTGATGACCGCCTGGTTGGCGTCGCCCTTCTTGCCCTTGTCGTCGATGACACGAGCAGCACCACCTTCGCGATCCGGACCGAAGCCCGGTGCGCCTGCGGTGAAAAACCCATCATCATCCACGGTGAAGGGGATGGCTGGTGAAATGCCGCGCACTTCCAGTTCGCGGGCATTGTCCATCCAGATCTCGAAGTCGTCGCGGCCATGACCGGGCGCGGTATGGACAAAGCCCGTACCCGCATCGTCGGTGACATGGTCGCCATCGAGCATGGGCACGGTGAACTCGTAGCCGCCACCCAGACCCGCCAGCGGATGGGAGAGTGTTACGGATGCCAATTCGCTGGATTTGACGTCGCGCACCCGCTTGAATTCCAGTTTCGCCCTGGCGAAGCTCTCAGGTGCAAGCTTGTCGGCAAATACGAGTTTTTCGCCAGGACGCGGACCAAAATGATTCTCGGCTGCCGTTACTTCATACAGGCCATAACTGATCCTGGACGAGAAGCAGACCGCGCGGTTGCCGGGAATGGTCCAGGGTGTGGTCGTCCAGATGACTACCCAGGATCCGGCCAGTTCACCGGCCTGAACCGGAAACTTCACCCAGACTGTATCTGACTCATACTGCTCATATTCGATCTCTGCTTCGGCAAGGGCGGTCTTTTCCACCACTGACCACATGATGGGCTTGGAGCCGCGATAGAGCTGGCCGGAGCGGGCAAACTTCATCAACTCGTTGGCGATGATCGCTTCCGCCTCGAAGGCCATTGTCAGGTACGGGTTCCTGAAATCCCCAGTCACGCCGAGGCGTTCGAATTCCTCGGTCTGCACGCCGACCCAGTGCTGGGCGAACTCACGACATTCCTTGCGGAATTCGTTGATCGGCACTTCGTCCTTGTTCTTGCCCCTGGCGCGATACTGTTCCTCGATCTTCCATTCGATTGGAAGGCCGTGGCAATCCCAGCCGGGAACATAGTTGGAATCATATCCTCGCATCTGGAACGAGCGCGTGATGATGTCCTTGAGCGTCTTGTTGAGGGCATGGCCAATGTGGAGATTGCCATTGGCATAGGGCGGGCCGTCATGCAGAACATATCTGGGCCGTCCGGCGGCATCGTCGCGCAGACGCCTGTAAAGGTCCATCTGATGCCAGCGCGCCAGGATCTCGGGTTCCTTCTTCGGCAGGCCAGCGCGCATCGGGAAATCTGTCTGCGGCAGGAACAGGGTCTCGCTCCAGTCTCGTGAAGCGGGCGTCTCGGTCTTTTCGGTCTTGTCAGTCATGGTGTCCGGTTGGCTCTGCCTGCCCGTGACGCATCGCCTTTCGGGCAGGGACATCTAGTCCTGTTGGAAATCTGGTGAAACGCTGTACGCCGGTCTGCGGCCGTCCGCGCCGTGAAAGCCCGGTACCCTGCCGAACTTGCGCTCAGGCAGAGGCCGGGCGGATAATTCGGATTGTGAAGCAAGCCGCGTCGAACATGGGCGTTTCATAGCAGCGTGTTGCCCGTGAATAAAGCCGGATTTTCCGGCTTTTGCGCGGTCCGGCAAGGACCATGCCTTCATGTCGAGCGTGCAGACAGGATGTCACGTGCCGCGCGGGTGTCGGCCTGCATCTGCACAACGAGCGCTTCGGCACTGTCGAACCGCTCCTCGCCGCGCAGGAAGGCGTGGAACTCTATCTCGACAATCTCCCCATAAAGATCGTCCGAGAAATCCAGCACGAAGGTTTCCAGGAGCGCCTCGCCATTGTCGAATGTAGGCCTGCGGCCATAGCTTGCCACACCATCATGTGCGCTACCGTCGGCGCGATAAAGACGCACCGCGTAAATGCCATGGCGAAGGGTCACTTCACCTGGCAATGCGAGGTTGGCAGTTGGAAAGCCAAGCGTGCGGCCGAGCTTCTTGCCGTGGCGAACCTCGCCGCTGACGCGCCATGGCCAACCCAGCAATGCGTTGGCCAATGCGACATCGCCAGTTGAAAGCGCGTTGCGAATGCGGGTCGAGGAAACGACTTCACCGTCGCCGGTCCTGAAGGGTTCGACAAGCGAAACCGCGAACCCTGCCCCGGGCCCCTGCTCTGCCAGCAACTGGGGTGTTCCTTCCCGTCCCTTGCCGAAGTGGAAGTCATGGCCCGCCACGACATGGCTTGCAGCCAATTCGGAAGCCAGGATGCGGGTGATGAAATCGTTTGCCGTGACCGCCGAGAAGCTCTCGTCAAAGGCCTGGACAATAACGGCGTCAAAACCGGTTTCGACAAGTTTGCGCACCTTGAGGCTGGCAGGGGTAAGACGGAACACCGGCTGCTGTGGGCGGAACCAGGTTCTGGGATGGGGTTCGAAGGTGAGTACCGTTGCTGGCGCAGATGATCGGCGCGCCAGTTCGAGCGCAGTGCCCAGTACCGCCATGTGTCCGCGGTGAACGCCATCGAAATTGCCGATTGCCACGACACTCCCGCCAAGTTCTTCGGGAAGCCCTTTCGTACCTTCGAACATGCTGGCGGTGGTTTTGCGCATTGCTGCCCCCTACCAGACAAGCCGGGGGAGCCATGCGACGCATTCGACGCCCTGGCTTTCGACGAAGCTGGCCAGCGCCTGCGGATCAGGATCATCCGCATTGCCATATTCGGCGGCGTGAATGCCGGACGATACATAGAGAAGGTCCACACCATAGCTGTTGGCACCAGCCACATCGGTCATCATGCCATCGCCGATCGCAAGAATTCGCGCCTTGTCCACATGCCCGCCCATGATGTCGTCGAGCCGGGCGTGGGCATATTCGTAGATGGGCCGATGCGGCTTGCCAACGATACGGGTTTCCCCACCCAGGCTGGTATAGTCTCGCGCCAGGGCGCCCGCGCACCACAACAGGCTCTCGCCATACTCCACGACAATATCGGGATTGGCGCAGATGAATGGCAGATCGCGCTCTGCCAGCGATTCCAGTTCGTTCGTGTAATCCTCGGGCGTCTCCGTGCGATCATCGCGCAACCCGGTGCAAACGACGGTTTGCGCATCCTCAAGACCGACAATCTCGACGTCGAGGCCCTCGTAGAGCTTCAGGTCGCGCTGGGGCCCGATGTGATAGATGCGGGAATCGGCTTCCTCGATCAATTGCCGGGTGACATCGCCGGATGTGACGACTTCGTCGAACACGCCGTCGGGAACACCGAGGCCTTCCAGTTGCACGAGAACGGGACCGCGCGGCCTTGGCGCATTGGTAATCATGACTACCGCGCCACCCTGCCTGCGGAACTCGGACAGGGCTGCAACCGCGCCCGGCCATGCGGCGACCCCGTTGTGCAGGACACCCCACACATCGCACAGGATGGCGTCATAGTCCTGGGCCAGTTCGGATAGGCCGACAATCCGTCTCAGGGGTTGGGTCATTCAGGCTGGCACCATGTTGTGAGGACGTGCGCTTTTGGCAAAGGGCAGGCAGATGGTCAAGCGCAATGGCGCTGGCGACGTCAAACATGCAGCTTCAAACCGGCACGTTCAGCATGTTGGCTTACCATTGACGCGACACGCACTTTCCTTCGTAGCCGATTTCTCCCATAGTGGTTCGAGACCGAACCAGGTTGTCTTTCTCGTGTACTGGTGATGCGTATGGCCCGACTTGCAATTTCGCTCCTGTTGTCCCTGGTTGTCGGCGCAGCGCTGTATTACGCCCTTGCCAATAAGATGGTGCCGGAGGTTCAGGCAACTCCTGTCGAAGCGCTATTGTGTGGAATTGCTGCATCTGGCCTGGTGCTTCTCATTCTCGACAAGTTGCAGACATCTCTCCTGAAATCACGGATTGCCGCACGGCTCGCGGAGTTGCCGAATTTCGAAGCAGACATCACGCGGCGCCTGGCAGACCTGGAAAGCCGCATGGCGTCAGCTGACGGGCCTGGAAACAGCGCGGCTTCGCACTTCGGCGGACTTTCGTCTGTCCTCGACGAGGCGAGCGCAAACGCAGATAATGACAAGGGGCTGGACAGCGCTGCCGCCAATGTCATTCCGTTCGAAGCAGCCGGGCGCATCAAGGATGCTCCCGTGCAGGCGCGCCGGGGAAAATCGCGTCCAGGCAATTCCGACATCACGGAAATGATCGAAATGGGCAAGATCGAGGCCTGGTTCCAGCCGGTCATCACGCTTCCGGGCAGAAAACCGCGGTTTCTGGAGGCGGTGCCGCATTTTCCTGAAACACCGGGGCATGAGGCGTTTGCCCTGAAGAACCTGCGCAGCCAGGCACCACTTGTGGACCGGCAAATGCTGGCGCGTTCAATATCTCTGGCACGCAAACTCGACCGCGACGGCCAGGCCTGCACCATCCTTTGGCCCGTCGACAGGCTGACCCTGAACGACAGGGCGAATTTCGAGGCGGTTGAGCCGACACTTGATGCAAATGCCGGGCGTGCGCATCTCATCATGCCGGTCCTGCAATGGCGCCACTTCCGCGATTTCGATGCCGATACAATTGCAAGACTCGAAACCCTGCGTGGGCTCGGCTACCAGATGGCGCTGGCCAATTGCCCGTCATCGGGCGCGGTGGAAGGTGCACTGGCGACGGGGATGTTCCGTATCCTGATGGTCGATGCGGAATTGCTGGTTTCCGACGGGCTGAACTGGCGTGAGTTGCAGAAGAACGAGGACTTCACCGCCTATTCTGCCGAACTTGCTGCAACCAGCGTGGAGACAGAAGAACAGGTGATGGACCTTATCGACGGCGATGTGCTGCTCGCGCAGGGAAGCCTGTTCTCGAAGCCCAAGCGGCTGAAACCCGAACTGGCCAGCGCCGCCAAGGGTTGAGGCATTTTCGTGCGCTATATGACCGTTGATACACCCGTTGCGACCAATCTTGCCCTGTTTCGCGGTATTTGAAACAGATTCTTGGCGCATCTTGTTGACAATCACGAGCACACTTCCTATTTCCCGTTCGCAATTAGCACTCGCCTCGAGTGAGTGCTAACACACCGGGTGGCCCGGGTATTTCAGGGCCGAAGCAATTTACAAACATGGGTAGAAATCATGGCAAAAACGAAGTTCCGTCCGTTGCACGATCGTGTAGTGGTTCGCCGCGTTGGTTCCGAAGAAAAGACCGCTGGCGGCATCATCATTCCAGATACGGCCAAGGAAAAGCCTTCAGAAGGTGAAGTGATCGCAGTTGGCCCAGGCGCTCGCGACGAAAACGGCAAGCTGGTTGCGCTTGATGTAAAGGCTGGCGACCGCGTTCTTTTCGGCAAGTGGTCCGGCACGGAAGTCAAGCTGAACGGCGAAGACCTGCTGATCATGAAAGAATCCGACATCATGGGCATTGTTGGCTAAGGCCAGCACCCCCATCACATTCAATCAAACAGTTCACAGGACCAGCCGCCATTCGCGGTTGGCCTGCAGTAAAGGAGCTACACATGGCTGCCAAAGAAGTTAAATTCGGCCTTGATGCCCGCGACAAGATGCTGCGCGGCGTCGACATTCTCGCCAATGCGGTAAAGGTGACGCTGGGTCCAAAGGGCCGCAACGTTGTCATCGACAAGTCCTTCGGCGCACCGCGCATCACCAAGGATGGCGTTACCGTTGCCAAGGAAATCGAACTTGAAGACAAGTTCGAAAACATGGGCGCACAGATGGTGCGCGAAGTGGCGTCGAAGACCAACGACATTGCCGGTGACGGCACCACGACCGCTACCGTGCTTGCCCAGGCAATCGTGCGCGAAGGTGCCAAGGCTGTTGCAGCCGGCATGAACCCGATGGACCTCAAGCGCGGCATCGACATGGCTGTTGACGAAGTGGTCAAGGACCTCGTCAAGAAGGCCAAGAAGATCAAGACCTCCGAAGAAGTCGCGCAGGTCGGTACCATCTCCGCCAACGGCGAAGCCGAAATCGGCGCAATGATCGCCAATGCAATGCAGAAGGTTGGCAACGAAGGTGTCATCACCGTCGAGGAAGCCAAGACCGCAGAAACCGAACTGGAAGTCGTTGAAGGCATGCAGTTCGACCGCGGTTACCTGTCGCCATACTTCGTGACCAATCCGGAAAAGATGGTCGCGGAACTGGAAGACCCGTACATTCTCCTGCACGAAAAGAAGCTGTCCAACCTTCAGGCGATGCTGCCGGTTCTCGAAGCCGTCGTGCAGTCCGGAAAGCCGCTTCTGATCATCGCGGAAGACGTTGAAGGCGAAGCGCTGGCAACCCTCGTGGTCAACAAGCTGCGTGGTGGCCTCAAGATTGCTGCTGTCAAGGCACCGGGCTTCGGCGATCGCCGCAAGGCCATGCTGGAAGACATCGCAATCCTGACTGGTGGCCAGGTGATTTCCGAAGATCTCGGCATCAAGCTCGAAAACGTGAACCTTTCCATGCTCGGCCGCGCGAAGAAGATCCGCGTCGAGAAGGAAAACACCACGATCGTCGACGGTTCCGGCAAGAAGAAGGAAATCGAAGGTCGCGTAGCACAGATCAAGGCGCAGATCGAGGAAACCAGCTCGGACTACGACCGTGAGAAGCTGCAGGAACGTCTTGCCAAGCTCGCAGGCGGCGTTGCCGTCATCCGCGTTGGCGGTGCAACCGAAGTGGAAGTCAAGGAACGCAAGGACCGCGTTGACGATGCGCTCAATGCTACCCGCGCAGCAGTCGAGGAAGGTATCGTGCCAGGCGGCGGCACCGCGCTTGCCCGCTCTTCCGCGAACATCACCTCGAAAGGCGCGAATGACGACCAGGACGCAGGCGTGAACATCATCCGCCGCGCGCTCCAGGCACCGCTGCGCCAGATTGCCTCGAACGCAGGCGCGGAAGCGTCAATCGTTGCGGGCAAGATCCTCGAGAACAAGTCTGCCTCCTTCGGTTACAACGCCCAGACCGGCGAATATGGCGACATGATCGCCATGGGTATCGTTGATCCGGTGAAGGTCGTTCGTACCGCGCTGCAGGACGCAGCTTCGATTGCCGGCCTTCTGGTCACGACCGAAGCAATGGTTGCAGAGCTTCCGAAGAAGGATTCGGGGATGCCTGCAATGCCAGGCGGTGGCGGCATGGGCGGCATGGACTTCTAAGGAAGTCTGTCACCCTGCGAAGTTTGAAGGGCGGCTCTCGAGCCGCCCTTTTTTGTGCTGCACGGCATTGCCCGGGCTGTCGCGTGGCTCTATAAGCTGCTCTCGGGCAAGCGGCCCCTGCCGTCCGCAGGCGAAAGCCATGGTGAAGCCGCCCTTCAGGATATGAACTTCCTTTTCGCAAAGCGACAAGGTGGCAATGCGGACCCCATTTCAGACTGTCGCGATGAATGGAAAGGACAAATCATGTCTTTCGAACCCTCATTGCCGTCCATCAGTAGCCTGAAAGGCGAAGCAGGTGCCCTGCGCCAGGCTGCCGAGCGTGATGGCAAGCGCATGACCCACAGCCAGGCACTTGAACAGGTTGCAAAGCAGCATGGCTTTCGTGACTGGAACACGCTTGCCGCAAGAGCGGGTAACCAGCCGCCCTGCCCGGTGGTGGATTATGGCGGTCGCGTTTCGGGTCGATATCTGGGCCAGACATTTTCGGGAACCGTGATCGGACTGAATACGCTTGGTCCGGACCACAGACGCGTGGAAATTCAGCTTGATGAGCCTGTGGATGTGGTGAGTTTCGACAGTTTTTCCAACATGCGAAGCCGCATCCGCGCGACGATCGACAAGAACGGCATATCGACAATGCGCACGTCAAACGGCGAACCGCAGCTATGGCTCGATGCGTGAAATCAAAGCGGCCTTCGGGCCGCCTGTTTCAGGCCTGGCAAACGGGTTCAACTGACAAAACCGACCCGCAGCATGCGCAGTGCAACGATTGAAATCGCTATTCCCGCAACCGTGGCGGCACAGCCGGCAGCAATGTCGGCCAGTGCCGACGTGGTCAGGTCGAATGCGCCCACCCACATCAGCAGGAAGCCGAGCGAAATGGCTGTCACGAGCACGATGAGCAGCAGGTTGGATGGCAGTTCGGACTGGATGAGCCAACCGCCGCCGCCCTTTCTTGCTATCGAACCGAGCCAGAAGAACAGGATCACGCCCGTTGCAAAGACGCAAATTCCTTCAAGGACAAACATCAGATCACTCCATGTTGTGAATTGGTTGCGGGCGCCATGACACTGCCTGATCCGCTGGAACCGGAGGCTTGCGATTGTGAGCCGACCATCCGGTTGAATGCACGCGACGCAAGAACCGCACTGACCAGCAACAGCCCGCAGGCCGTCAACATTGCTGGGAGCGCAACACCAAGAAGAACCATCCCGTATCCGCACGCCATGATCGCCCCGGCCCACAAGGCGGAAATCGCGATGGAAATGGTGGCAATCAGTGCATTGGCGTGGACGGGGTGCGAATCCTCAACGCGCGTCATCAGCCAACGATAGGCGGGGACCGAACCGACTGCTGCTGCCGTTAGGGCAATGCCGCCCAATAGCCACAACACGCTATGCTCCGTGAGGAAGAGAAATGCCAAACCGGACAATTAAACATCGCCACTGCCGGGATCGGACAATATTGTTTAACTGGCTAATATTTTAGCCGATTGGAATTGAACCAGCAAGGTCCTATTTCTGTTTCAGGAGGCTGCGATGGCAAAAACCAGAACCGAGACCGACTCGTTCGGCGAGATCGAAGTTGCCGCGGACCGCTACTGGGGCGCACAGACACAGCGCAGCCTGGAGAATTTCCGGATCGGCAACGAGAAAATGCCGCTCGAGATCGTGCATGCCCTCGGCTTGATCAAGGGTGCCGCAGCAGGCGTGCATGCCGAGGCTGGCAAGCTGGACACCAAGGTCGCGTCTGCCATTCGCAAGGCGGCCGACGAAGTGGCGGATGGCAGTCTCGACAGCCATTTTCCGCTTGTTGCCTGGCAGACAGGTTCGGGCACGCAGACGAACATGAACGTCAATGAGGTGATCGCAAACCGGGCGAACGAGCTGCTCGGCGGCAAACTGGGAAACAAGGCGCCCGTTCACCCGAACGATCATGTCAACCTGGCCCAGTCGTCAAACGACACGTTTCCGACCGCCATGCATGTTGCGACAGCGATGCGTACAGTGGAGTTGCTGCTTCCTGCACTTGACCGGCTGCGGGGTTGTCTGGAGAGCAAGGCGGCATCCTTTTCGCAGATCGTGAAAATTGGCCGCACCCATCTGCAGGACGCGACACCCCTGACGCTTGGACAGGAATTCTCGGGATACGAAGCGATGATTGCGCTTGGCCGGGCGCGCATTGCCAGGTCGCTCGATGACATTCTGGCGCTGGCCCAGGGTGGAACTGCAGTCGGGACCGGCCTCAACGCTCCGGCCGGATTTGACAGGGACATTGCGCGGGAACTGGCCAGACGAACGGGCCTTGCCTTCCGGCCAGCGGAAAACAAGTTCGAGGCCCTTGCTTCCCACGGGGCGCTGGCGGCATTTCACGGCAATCTTGCAGCGCTGGCCGGTGATCTGTTCAAGATCGCCAACGATATCAGATTGCTTGGTTCGGGCCCGCGATCCGGTCTTGGCGAACTGGTGCTTCCAGCTAACGAACCCGGATCATCGATCATGCCTGGCAAGGTCAACCCAACCCAGGCCGAAGCCCTGACCATGGTCTGCGTACAGGTTCTGGGCAACCAGACGACCGTGCAGACTGCCTCCAGCCAGGGCCATCTGGAACTCAATGTCTTCAAGCCGCTGATCGCGCAGGCGGTGCTCCAGTCCATACGATTGCTCGGGGATGGCATCACTTCGTTCTGCACGCATTGCCTTGATGGCATTGAAGCGAACCGGGAGCGCATTGGCGAAAACCTTGCGCGTTCACTGATGCTCATCACTGCGCTCACGCCCCATATTGGCTATGACCGGGCGGCTGCCATTGCCAAGGCTGCGCACGCAAACGGAACGAGCCTGCGGGAGGAAACCCTGAAGTCGGGCCTGCTCGACGGTGAAACCTATGACAGGCTGGTCGATCCGGGGAAGATGATCGGGCCTTTGTGACTTCACGGTCAATTGAAGGTGAACACTCTGTAGACTCTGGACCTGATGCCTCTTTCATGCGGAAACGTTATCTAGGAAATCGTGAAACGGGACAAAAAGGGGATTTCCATGTCCAACAACGCCGTACTGCTTGTCGCACGCATCCTGCTTGCGATCATTTTCATCATGGCCGGGCTGCAGAAGCTTGGCGGCATTGAAGGCACTGCGGGCTATATCGCCTCGGTCGGTCTTCCGGCTTCCACGGCACTTGCCTGGCTGGCAGCCATTTTCGAAACACTCGCGGGCATTGCCATCCTGATCGGTTTCAAGACCCGCATCACCAGCTATCTGCTCGCAGCCTTCTGTGCGTTCACAGCGCTGGTCTTCCATTTCAATCCGGCAGATCAGGTGCAGATGATCATGCTCATGAAGAACCTGGCAATTGCAGGCGGCTTCCTTGCACTTTCAGTGGCGGGCGCTGGCAGCATGTCGGTCGATGGACGGCGCGGCTGATCCTCGACACTGCAGACAGGAAGGAGACGCCGCCCGCGAGGCGGCGTTTTCATTTGAGGCCGGCGCCAACACGCTGCAGCAGGGTCTCTATGCGGGCCTTGTCCTGGGCATCGCAGGCTGCGGTTCGCGAACGGATCAGGTTTGCCTGCGAACGCAGGATAACGCCATCGGACAGGATCTTCAGATTGTTGGCACGCAGGGTGGAGCCTGACGAGGTGATGTCGACGATGACGTCGGCTGTGCCTGCAGCCGGTGCGCCCTCGGTTGCTCCCAGGCTCTCAACGATCCGGTAAACGGCGATGCCGTGGCCCGCGAAGAAATTCTGGGTCAGCTGCCAGTATTTGGTGGCAATGCGCAGTCGACGACCGTGGCGCTGGCGAAACTCGGCCGCAACATCATCAAGATCAGCCATCGTGTCGACATCAATCCAGGCGTCGGGGATGGCAACGACCACATCGGCATGGCCGAAGCCCAGTGCCAGCGGAAATTCAAGCATCCGGTCGGCATCGGCAACGGCTTCGCGTGCCAGATCCTCTCCGGTAATGCCCAGGTGGATATTGCCGGAAATGAGTTCGCGCGCGATTTCGGATGCCGAAAGAAAGGCGATATCGACGCCAGGCATGGCAGGAAGCGAACCGGTGTAGCTGCGCGCATCGGAAGGAAGGCCGACTTCCAGTCCTGCCTGGGAAAAAATCTCCAGCGAACGTTCGCGGAGCCTGCCCTTGGATGGGATGGCGAGTGTCACGCTCATGCGCTGTCCTCCGCCTTGCTGCCTGGCCGGGTTTTTGCAACTGACTGCGCCACCCTGTCGAGCCATATCGAGAAACCCACGGCGGGCACTTCCTGGCCAGCGCCAAGGAGCGTCATCAGCCGGTCATAGCGCCCACCCCCGGCGAGCGGCTTTCCGGCGCCCTCATCGCTCACCTCGAAGACAAGGCCGGTATAATAATCGAGCCTTCGGCCAAAGCTGGCGCGATATCGCGCATCGGACGGCAGTGAACCGGCTTCCTTCAGCCGTGAAATGCGTGACGCAAAGGCCGACACGCTGTCGCTGATGGCCAGTCCATGTTCCTTTGCCAGAGTTCCAAGCCTGGCGGGTGCGTCAGTTGCCAGGCATTCCAGCCCCAGGAAGGCTTCGAGCGCCAGGCGGTGTGCCTCATCGAGACGAACGGCGGCGAGTTCCGCCTTTTCCATCAGCCGTGTTGCGATCTCGGCTGCGGTGCGTCCGCCTGAAAGACCCGACACGGCGATGCGCGCCGCGATCCAGCTTTCAAGACCCTTGCGGTTGTGCTTGCCCAGCATGGCGGCCACTTCAGGCGCAAGCGAGCTCGATTCCACCTGCCCTTCGCCGGAAAGGCGCGCAACGTCAGCGCTCAGGAGTGCGCGATCACCGAATGCGCGGCTGAGCCGCTTCTGCCAGGCCGATGGAAGGTCCAACCCCTTCAGGACTGCTTCGAAAATGGACTGATCACCGAGGGTCAGGCGCGGATTGCCTACGCCCAGTTCCTGAAGGGCCGAAAGGCAATCGCTCAGCGAGGCGATGTCGGCTTCAACCCTGTCGGGATTGCCCAGATCCTCTATACCTGCCTGGCGGAATTCGTTCGGCTCGTCGCGACGCTGGCGAAAGACAGTGCCGGTATAGCCGTATCTTGCCGGGCCGTTGGCGCGCTCAAGGTGCAGCAGGCAAACAGGAATCGTGAATTCGGGGCGCAGGCACAAGGTGGCCCCTGACTGGTCTGCAGTGATGAAGATGCGGCGGCGCAAATCCTCGCCTGCGGTATCGAGAAACGGATCGGCTGGCTGCAACAGGCTGATGGCAGGCATTTCGCAGCCGCGCCCGGCGAAGAAGGAGAGAAGCCTGTCAGACCCGGTCACAGCCTATCCGCCCGCCTGTTCGGCCAGAAGCCTCTTCACTTCCGCGACGATGTCGCCTTCCTTCACCTCGAACTGGCCTGGGCGGGCTTCACGCCATTCCTCGTTCGATTCGATGGCGGCGGCCTGCCTGCGGCCCTCGATCATGTCCTTGATCTGGACGATGCCCCTTTCGCGCTCGTCTGAACCCTGAATGATGGCAATGGGGCAATCGCGCCGGTCGGCATAACGCAGCTGGTTGCCGAATTTCTTCCAGTTGCCCTGGTACATTTCGGCGCGAATTCCCGCCTGGCGCAGATCCTGCACCATCTTCTGGTAGCGCCCGAGTGCCTGCGTATCGCCGTCCATGACGGTGACGAGAACCGGCGCGATAACTTCGTCCTGGCCAAGTTTGCCAAGGTTTTTCAGTGCGGTCATGAGCCGCGATACGCCGATGGAAAAACCGGTGGCTGGAACATCCTGCCCTGTGAAGCGCTTGACCAGGCCGTCATAGCGCCCGCCGCCGCCGACCGAGCCGAAGACCACTTCCTGGCCTTTTTCGTTTGTGACGGGGAAGGTCAGCTCGGCTTCGAAAACGGGTCCGGTGTAGTATTCAAGGCCGCGGACGCAGGAGGGATCAATTTTGATACGGTCAGGGCCGTAGCCAGCCACATTAAACTGCTGACTCATAGCTTCAAGTTCTTCGAGGCCTGCTAGACCGGATGCGGTTTGCTCCAGGATAGAAATCTGATTATCGACATTTCTGTTTGAGGCACCAGAGCCGGATAGGGCAAGGTATGCAATAATCCGGTTTATCTGAAACTCATCTAACCCCACTCCCGGGGTAAAATCGCCCTCGCCTTCCTTACCACCGTCCCAGCGGCCGGGGCCGAGCAGGAGCCGTACGCCTTCGACACCGAACTTGTCGAGCTTGTCGATGGACCGCATCACATTCAGCCGCTTCTCGGCGTTTTCATCGCCGCCAAGGCCAATCGCCTCCATCACGCTGTCGAGCACCTTGCGATTGTTCACCCGGATCACATAGTCGCCGCGCGCAATACCAAGCGCTTCCATCGTGTCGGCCATCATCATGCACATTTCAGCGTCTGCCTGGACGCCCGGCGCGCCGACCGTGTCGGCATCGAACTGCATGAACTGGCGGAAGCGGCCCGGTCCCGGCTTTTCGTTCCTGAACACCCAGCCATTGCGATAGGTGCGGTATGGCAGGTTGATTTCGTTGATGTTCTCCGCGACGTGGCGAGCCAGCGGCGCGGTCAGGTCGTAGCGCAGGCTCATCCACTGCTCGTCATCGTCCTGAACCGAAAAGACACCCTCGTTTGGCCGGTCGCTGTCGGGCAGGAACTTGCCGAGGCAATCGGTGAACTCGAACATGGGTGTCTCGAGCGGATCGAAGCCGTAGCGCTCATAGACCTCACGGATTTTCGCGACCATCTCGTCCGTTGCGCGGATATCGGCCGGAGAACGATCGACAAAGCCGCGCGGCAGGCGGGCCTTCAGGCGCGGTGATTTCTTCTTCTTGTCGGACATCGGATACCTGGAGCGGAAAGGGTTGCGGCGTTTTCCTAAACGATTGGGGGTGGAGCGGCAAGCGCCAGTACGATGGCGAGCATGCGCGCGACGCAGGTTACGAAAGTTTCATTTGCCGGTGATCGCGCGCAAGACTACACCGGCAGCATGAAATCGTGGCTGATCCTGTTGCTGACATTCCTGAGCGTGAACGCGATGGCGATGCCATTTGCCAGCGCGGGACATCGCCATGTGCAAGCAGGTGCAAACATGCCCCATGCCATGCACAACCGGTCAGCCGTTAGCGATTGCACACCGATGATGGACGATAAAGCAGGCTGCGACATGCTGCCATGTCACTGCTGCGTGGGTAAGCCATCTGTGGGCTGGAATGCAGCTTGGGCGCACAGGCCCGCCTACAAGAGCCTGCCGCAGCACATGTTCCTTGCCCTGGGCGATGCGCCACCCTCCCCACCTCCACGATTCTGATTCACCTGTTGGCGACACCACTGGCCTGACGAATGCGGGCCGCAATCAACAAGTGAACAAGGATATCGACCATGAAAAGCAGAACAATATTCCTGGCTGGCGCACTGGCGCTCGGCCTTGCCGCAGTTGCACTTGCCCAAAGCGGGCAAGGCACGATGGACCATGGAAAGATGAACATGGGCAACATGCCCCAGATGATGCAGCAGATGCGTGACATGATGGCGCAAATGCAGACCATGATGGATGAGATGGACGGCGGCGAACATGGCGACCACGACATGGGCGCGATGGCTGTCCCCAGGGGCGACCAGGGTCCGGCGAGCACAGCCTTCGCCAAGGCCAATGCCGACATGCATGCAGGCATGGACATCGAATTCACCGGCAATGCCGACGTCGATTTTGCCAGCGGCATGATCCCGCATCATGAAGGAGCGGTAGCAATGGCTCGGATAGTCCTCGAACATGGCAAGGATGAAGAACTGCGCAAGCTGGCGCAGGGGATCATTGCTGCGCAGGAAACCGAAATTGCCTTCATGAAGGACTGGCTGGCCAGAAACAGCAAGTAAGGCCATTCATCCTGCCTGGCACTGCTCATTCCATTGGCCATGGCAAATGACGGGTTTTCAAGGGGCGGGACTGGCGCACAGCCTCGCCCCTTGCCTGCGACATTTTCAGGTCGCTTACCGGTCTGGCCGAATGGGCTGGCCGCGTCCATAGTCGCCTTGTGGCCAAAAGGCCTGATCGGGCGGGAACCCCAAAAGGAATGTCCATGGCGTCTACCGAGGCGAGCGCGAACGCACCAGCCGCAGACAGTCACGCGCTTGGCGCCTGGCTCGTGTTTGCTTCGGCGCTGACATGGTCGCTTGGTGGCATCCTGGCGCGTTGGGCGGCTGTCGACGATCCATGGCACACGGTAGTCTGGCGGGCTGGCACGGCAACAATCCTCCTTCTGATCTTCATGCTGTGGCGCGATGGCTTGCAGGGCACCTTGCGCCTGTTTCGCGGGATGGGATGGCCCGGCCTCGCGGTCGCGGCATGTTTCGGCACTGCCTCGACCTCGTTCATCGTGGCTCTGCAGTTCACCACCGTTGCCAATATCCTGCTGATGCAAGCCGGTGTGCCGCTGATCGCGGCGCTCATTTCGCGGATCGTCTTCGGCGAACCTTTGCGCCTGTCGACCTGGCTTGCCGTTGGCGCCGTCATCGCGGGGGTCGCGGTGATGGTGTCGGATTCGCTCAATGGCAAGGTTTCTCCGGTGGGCGACGGCCTGTCGCTGCTGATCGCCATGGTGTTTGCACTGGCAACCGTCATCACCCGGCGATATTCGGGCATCCGCATGACGCCTGCGACCTGCACCGGCACGATGATCGGTTTCACGGTCGCACTGACCATGAGTATCGCCACGACCGGCAGCATCGCCGTTGAAGTCTGGCAGGTGCCGATCCTGATCGTGTTCGGTGCTTCCCTGGCGCTGGGACTTGCCTTCTTCACATACGGTGCGCGGCTGATCCCTTCGGCATTCGCAGCACTGCTGGGCACGGCGGAAACAATTCTGGGACCCTTCTGGGTCTGGCTTGTCCTTGGCGAAACGCCGTCGTTCCGCACGGTGCTGGGCGGGGGTATCGTGCTAGCTGCACTGCTTGCCTATCTGGGCTGGCAGATTATCGAGCAGCGGCGGATCAGCCGGATCGCGCCGCCAGTCAACTGAAGGGCCTGCGCGACATGCCATGGTGATGGACCCGGCCTTGCATTGGCAGGAAGACCGGTTCTTATGGTACCAGGCAACCGACATGAGCACATGACATCCTTTCTGCTGACCGCCCTTACCATGATCGCATTTGCGGCCAACTCGGTTTTGGCCCGCATCGCATTGGGCGGCGGGCTGATCGACCCAGCGGGCTATTCCCTCGTGCGTCTGGCATCCGGAGCACTTGTCCTGTTTGCCCTGGCAATGGTCAGCGGGAACCGCCGGTCAAGCCAGCCTGAGGGGTCAAACGGACTGGGTGGCAACTGGCTCTCGGCGCTGGCCCTGTTCGCCTATGCCGTTTTCTTCTCTTTTTCCTATGTGGCAATAGGAGCGGGCATCGGCGCGCTGATCCTCTTTGCCAGTGTGCAGGGAACCATGATCGGTTGGGGCCTCTATCGGGGCGACAGGCCAAGCGCTGCCGAATGGACCGGCCTGATTATCGCTTTCGGCGCATTTGCCTGGCTGGTATCGCCAGGACTTTCTGCTCCCGATCCACTTGCGGCGACGCTGATGGCAATTGCGGGCATTGCCTGGGGAGCCTATTCGGTGCGCGGTCGCGGCGTCGTGGACCCGCTTGGCATGACGGCGGGCAACTTCATGCGCACGGTGCCGATGGTGCTGGCACTGGCGGCCATCTTCCTTCCGAGCCTTGGAGCAACAGCTCCCGGAGTAGCGCTTGCTTTCATATCAGGCGCCATAACATCCGGTCTGGGCTATGCACTGTGGTACCGGGTATTGCGCAGCCTTACCGGAACACAGGCAGCCATCGTGCAGTTGACGGTTCCGGTCATTGCGGGAATTGGCGGCACGCTTGCGTTGAGCGAAGCCTGGACATTGCGGTTTGTCATCGCCTCGGCGCTTATCCTTGGCGGCGTGGCTATTGCAATCCTTGCAAAGGCAAAACGGTTAGCGTGATGGAACTTTTTCTGCCTTAGCGCTTCAACTTGAAGGTCAGAGCCTGTGCAACACAGTGCTTTGCCGCTACCCGGTCAAACGGCCTGGCTGGATCAACGACAATGGCCCGGTCGCCGTCAAATTCGAGTTCGCCCGCATATTGTCCACGGAAGCGCTCGACCAGTCCGGCATGGCAGATGAACATCAAACCGTACGTGCCGTTGCCATTCGCCTGGATACGCACGGAACTGCCAATACCGGGTCTTGACGGGGCAAAGCTTGGCTGGCCCCATTTGATGGTCTGCGCAAGAGGTCCGATATCCGGCACTTCGCCAGCAGCTTCCAGGATCAGATTGCGCAGGTCCGTTTCGTTCATTGCGGCCGCTTCAGGGCTGTCCGCTTCGCCTCAACCGTCTGGCGGCAATGGCAACCTTCCACGTGATCGTTGACCAGTCCCATGGCCTGCATGAAAGCATAGACTGTTGTCGGCCCGACAAATGACCAGCCTCGCTTTTTCAGGTCCTTCGAGATGGCGATGGAAACATCTGTCTTGGGGTTCGCCATGATCCAGTTCCAGGTAACCGCTTGCGGCCTTGTCGAGGAAACGGGTTCGAATGACCAGAAATAGCGCGCAAGCGAACCATGGGAACGCACCAGATCGAGCGCCCTGCCAGCATTGTTGATGGTCGATGCAATCTTGCCGCGATGGCGGATGATACCGGCATTGGTGAGCAGTCTCTCGATATCGGCTTCACCCATGGCGGCGACCTTGACAAAATCGAAATCGTGAAAGGCTTCGCGAAAATTCTCGCGTTTGCGCAGGATTGTCAGCCAGGAGAGACCGGACTGGAAACCCTCCAGGCAAATCTTCTCGAACAGGCGGCGGTCTTCGGTGACAGGGTGGCCCCACTCATTGTCGTGATAGTGCAGATAGTCTGGCTGGTTTCCCTGCCACGCGCAGCGCACCTTTCCATCGTCCCCTTGCTTGAGGCCGGGCTGCAATTGAAAGGCACTGCCAGTGTCGTCAACCATGAACCAATTCCCATCTTTTCTTTCTTCGGACCGCAAGCTAGGGTCGGGCATACCGACTGATGCAGACGTGGCAAGGATCGTCAGCAACTTGAAGCGTGATACTTCCCTTGTAGTGATGGAAATAAAAGCATGAGGCGCTTCATTTGTCTCCTGACAGTGCTGATTTTTCAGTGCCTTGCAGTTTCCGGCGCGCGAGCTGCAAGCGACGCGGAAATCATCAATGGCTTCAACCTGACCGTCTTTGGCGCCGAATATTCCCCCTTCGGCTACCAGACCAATTATGTACGCAAGTTCGGCGGTCCGGTCCGCTTCTACATCCACAATCTTTCCAGCAGGAATCGCACTCGCGACGTGAAAGCCTTCATCCAGTCGCTGAACCGCAGCATTCGCGGACTGAGCACCTCTGTGGTGCAGTCGCCAGGCCAGGCCAATTTCAACGTCTACATCGTCGACCGCAAGGATTACATCGATACCGTTCGCCAGAAAATCTACAAGAACGCCAATGCAGCAACGCCGGGCCGCTGCCTGGTGCGGGCGGTGTTTTCAAGAATGGGAATCCGCAAGGCAGACGCAGTCATCGTTGCCGATGAGGGTGAAGCACTGTTCGACCGATGCAAGGCAGAGGAAATCCTTCAAGGCCTTGGTCCGCTGAACGAACATACGTCGCTGCGCGAAAGCATGTTCAACGACCGCACGCGCCATACCAGTTTCACCCACTTCGACCGGATGATCCTGAACATGCTGTATGACCCGCGCATCCGCAACGGCGCCACGAAGGAAAGCGTGCAGGCCTTGCTGCCGGTCATCCTGCGCGATGCGAAAGCCCGGCGCTGACACTGGCAAAGCGTTAACCATGCGCGGGAACGATCCGCTTACCATGTTTCGATTCAATTTTAACGATTCCGTTTTGATTCACCTTCGTGAACCTGTTTGCCGTCATTGTTGATCCCGATATGCAGGCACGACCGAAAGGTCCTGCGCAATTTCTGACGTCAGTTCCGGGTACCAGTCATGAAAATCAAGATCATCGCAGCATCGGCAATTCTCCTTGCAATGGGAGCAGGCACTACCATGGCGCAGACGCGCTACAGCGCGCCGCCACAAGCCAGGCTCAGTTCGGATCTGGCTTCGCCATGGATCCTGCAGTTGAGCGCCAAACCGAATAGCAACGGACGGCTCGCCGTCGAGGTCGCGCGGCCGAGAGCCTACAGGGTTTCGCCTGCGCCCATGCAACGACGTGCCTATGCCCAGCCACAGGTGGTAACACCGGTCATTCAGGCAAGGATTGCAACCGTCGAACCTACCCCAGTCGCAAGACAGAAGCGGGCCGAGCCGGAATTCGACCCGCAGTTCGAAACGCAGTTGGTGGCTTATGACAGCAGCCAGCCAGCGGGTACGATCATCATCGACACCAATGCGCGCTATCTCTACCTGATCGAAGGCGACGGCATGGCCAAGCGCTATGGCATTGGTGTTGGCCGTCCCGGCTTCGAATGGGCAGGCACGCACAAGGTTTCGCGCAAGGCGGAATGGCCAGGCTGGACTCCGCCACCGGAAATGCGTGCCCGCGAGGCAGCGCGCGGCAAGAACCTTCCCGAATATATGGAGGGTGGTCCGGAAAACCCGCTCGGCGCCCGCGCAATGTATCTGGGCAGCACACTCTACCGCATCCATGGCACGAATCAGCCCTGGTCAATCGGCAAGGCGGTATCCTCAGGCTGCATCCGCATGCGCAACGAAGACGTCATCGACCTTTACGAGCGCGTGAAGGTCGGGACTAAGGTCATCGTCAGCTAACTGACACATGCATGGCGAACTGGAACCGTCCGGTTTGGCTTGCGGGCGGTTTTCTGTTGTCTTTTTTCAACAATCGCGAGCGTTCTGACGCGATGGAGTATTTGTTACCAGCGCACGGGTTGCATAATTAATTTTCGGTTAATAGGGTCTGCGGCACCTGAAAGGTGGCGCCAGTCGCCATCATGTTCATTCAGCCGCGGGATTTGATCATGATTGACAGAAGAAGATTTGTTGCCACTTTGATTGCTGGAACTGCACTGGGTGCGGGCTCCACGCTATTTGCTGCACCGGCGATGGCCGAGCGGGTTTTCAACACAATGACGCAGCGGTGGGAAGACATTGACCCGCTGGCGCGCCGTTACAACCGCAAGGAACCGCCTGCAAAGTTCAAGCGCAGAAATGTTGCCGTGCGCACGAATGAAGCGCCGGGGACAATCATCATCCATACCGACGAGAAGTTCCTCTATTACGTGACCGGGACAAACAAGGCTGTACGCTACGGCGTGGGCGTTGGTCGTGAAGGCTTTGGCTGGAACGGAACGGTCGCGATCAAGCGCAAGGAAGAATGGCCAACCTGGACGCCGCCTGCCGAAATGCGTGCACGCGAACGCGCGGAAGGTCGCATTCTTCCAGCCAGCATGGCCGGTGGACCGGAAAATCCGCTCGGTGCGCGCGCCATGTACCTGTTCAAGGGTGGCCAGGACACGATGTATCGCATCCATGGCACCAACCAGCCCTGGTCGATCGGCCTGAACCTTTCATCGGGCTGCATCCGCATGATGAACAAGGATGTCGAGGATCTTTATTCCCGCACATCGATCGGAACCAAGGTCATTGTTGTTGGACCGGGCCAGAGTATCGCGCCTTACCTGACCGAAATGACCAACCCGCTGGCTGTCATCTTCGGCGGCTGACGGTCAGGCAAACCGTTTTTCAAGATCAACCCGTCCGGTCCAGCCGGGCGGGTTTTTCATTGCGCGGTGGCCTGCTGGCTGGCCTGCCGGGAATGGGTCTCAATCAGTTTGGCCAGGCCCTGCGGCACGCGCCCGCCATGGGCCCAATTGATCAGTTCGACCGTGTGAATGACCGGTACGCCCGCATCCGCTCCGATCTGCGTCATGCATCCGATATTTCCAGCAGCAATCAGGTCTGGTGCGACTTTGGCAATATTGCCCAGCTTGCGCTGCTTCAGCGTTGCGGCAATGTCGCTCTGGAGAATGTTGTAGGTACCGGCCGATCCACAACACAAATGGCCTTCGGGAATGTCGACGACGGTAAACCCGGCACCGCGTAGCAGCGTCTTGGGCTGTTCCTTGATCTTCTGCCCGTGCTGCATGGAACAGGCCGAATGGTAAGCAAGGCGCAGTCCAGCGCCAACGCGGCTTTCAGCGAGTTGCAGGGTCGACAGATACTCGGTTACATCCTTGGCCAGCGCAGAAACCGCAGCAGCCTTCTCGGCATAGTCTGGATCAAGGCGAAGCATGTGGCCATAATCCTTGATCGTGGTGCCGCAGCCCGAGGTCGTTATGATGATGGCATCGAGGCCGCCATCGCTCATCGCCGCATGCCAGACATCCACATTGGTGCGCGCGGCAGCCAGTGATTCCGCCTCCCGTCCCATATGATGAACCAGCGCCCCACAGCAGACCTCGCCATTCGGCACGACCACTTCGATGCCAAGATTGTTGAGAAGTTCAACGGTGGCTTCGTTGATTCGCGGATTGAGGACAGGCTGCGCGCAGCCGCTCAGCAGCGCTACGCGTCCCTTGCGCTCGCCACCAGGCTGGTGCGTGCCGGTTGCGGCCTGCCCCGTTGCCGAAGGCAGAGAGCCAGGTGCAAGCGCAAGCATTGCCGCTACAGGCTTGAGGCCCGGGATATTGCGGATCAAACCCGCGAATGGCCTGGCCAGCATTGCGCCGTAAAGAGCCAGGCGAAAGCGGCTGCGATAGGGAAGCACGGCTGCAAGCAGAGAACGGACAAGGCGATCCATCAACGGGCGACGATAGGTTTCCTGAATATGCGCGCGGGCATGATCCACAAGGTGCATGTAGTTGACGCCTGACGGGCAGGTGGTCATGCAGGCAAGGCAGGACAGGCAGCGATCGATATGCTGCACGAACCGCTTGTCGGCCGGCTTGTTGTTCTCAAGCGTGTCCTTGATCAGGTAAATTCGCCCGCGTGGCGAATCCAGTTCATCGCCAAGTGTGAGATAGGTCGGGCAGGTCGCGGTGCAAAAGCCGCAATGAACGCATTTGCGCAATATTTTCTCGGCATGCGCAACGCCCGGATCGGCAAGCTGCTTTTCGGTGAAATTTGTCTGCATTTCACACAGCCCTTGCCATCTGTGAACCTGAACGACGCATGATGGATGGATTGAGAACTCCGCCTGGATCGAACTTCTGGCGCAGCCCCTCGCTCAACGCTTCCAGGGCCGTGGGTTGCGGGTGAAAAGCACCCACGCTCTTGCGCACGGCTTCATTGGCGCGCACGAGCGTTGCATGTCCGCCATACTTGTTGACAGTCTGGCGAATGGCGGCTGCACCTGCATCAATTTCTTCTGGAACCAAAAGCCAGACCAGTCCGCCACCCCAATCGTACAGGACTTCCAGTTCCAGTTGGCGAGCGATCTCCTCAACGATCTTCGGCGATGAAGATGGCCTGAGCGACAGGCGCCACACCGCACCTGCCTTGCCATGAAAGGTTTCGACGTCGCGGATACCTTTCCATAAAGCGGCAATCCTGGCCTGATCGGTTTCGATTTCCGCTTCGCCGTGCTGGCGCAGCAAATCCTGCAGTTTCTGTGACCTGTATTTCACCGATGCCTCGAAGCCCTCGACCCGTATCATGGTCACCGGTGCGCCGTTCTTCCCTTTCCTGAGATGGGCCGCACCCGTGATGTCGTAAGGCGAGATCAGCGCGCCGCACAGGGCGGCAACAGCATCGTGATCCGTCAAACCCTGAAACCGCAGAACCGCTGCAGTCTCAGGCCTGGGCAAGAGCTTGAACGACAGTTCGGTCAGGACACCCAGCGTGCCATAGGAGCCGCACATCAGCTTGACCAGATCATAGCCGGTGACATTCTTCATCACCCGGCCGCCATTCTTGATGATCGTGCCCGTGCCATCGACAAATCGTACGCCGATCAGCCCATCACGGACTGCACCCGCCTGGATGCGCCGCGGGCCTGACAGGCCAGTCGCAACAGTACCCCCGATGGTCGGCTCACTCTTGTTATCAAGCAGGCCTGAAAGATCGGCTGGTTCGAACGGCAGATGCTGTCCTTCCGCCAACAGGATCTTCTCCAGTTCGCGAAGCGGTGTTCCAGCTGACGCGACCAGTGTGAGTGCAGCAGGTTCATAGAGCGAAACGCCCTTCAGCGCGGAAACCGAAAGGATCTGGTTGGCATCGACAGGATTGCCCAGGCCCTCGCGCGAACCGTTGCCGACCACGCGCAGCTTGCGGCCGAAACGGTAGGCGCGCTGCACGGCTTCGCCAAGTTCGGCTTCGCTTGCCGGGTTCAGCATCGTCTGGCGGTTCGGCTTCATTTGCCGTTCTCCTTCGAATTGCGCAGGCGACGCGAGAGACTGTTTTCCATCGGGAAAACCTTTGCCGGGTTAAGAAGCCAGTCGGGATCGAACACATCCTTCACGTTCATCTGCACTTCCATGTCGGCGTCCGTGTACTGGACACCCATGAGGTCGCGCTTTTCGATGCCGACCCCGTGTTCACCGGTGAGGCATCCGCCGACTTCGACACACAATTTGAGAATGTCCGCGCCGAAGGCTTCACACTTGTCCTGGTCCCCCGGCTTGTTTGCATCGAACAGGATCAGGGGATGAAGATTTCCGTCGCCAGCATGGAAGACATTGGCAACGCCAAGCCCGTAGCTCCTGGACATTTCACCCATGCGCTTGAGAACGTAGGGCAATTGCGAGGTGGGGATGGTGCCGTCCATGCACATGTAGTCAGCCATCTGGCCCATCGCGCCAAAGGCTGCCTTGCGTCCTTTCCAGATGAGGTCGGACTGGATCGCGGATTCGCTTTCGCGCATCACCTTCGGTGTGTGGCGTCCTGCCACCGCCCGAATCTTGTCCAGCTGCTCCGTGATCTCTTCCGCCGAACCCTCGACTTCAACGATCAGCAGGGCCTCGACATCCGTCGGGTAACCGGCATGGGCGAAGTTCTCGCAGGCAATGATTGCCGGCCTGTCCATGAACTCCATGGCGACAGGCAGGACGCCCGCCTTGATGATGTCGGCGACACAGGCACCCGCAACCTCGTTGGAATCGAACCCCATCAAGATCGGGCGCGCGCCTTCCGGCTTGCGAAGGATGCGCAGCACGGCTTCCGTTACAATGCCAAACTGGCCTTCCGAGCCGCAGACCACACCCAGCAGGTCATAGTCCGCGGGATCGCACCAGGGCCCACCGATTTCGAGTATGTCGCCAGCCATTGTTACCAGTGTCACGCCCATCAGGTTGTTGGTTGTGACGCCATATTTCAGGCAGTGGGCACCGCCTGAGTTCATGGCGATGTTTCCTGCAATGGCGCAGGCGAGCTGGCTCGATGGGTCGGGCGCGTAGAAAAAGCCTTCGCCTTCAACCGCACTGCTGACGGACAGGTTCGTCATGCCGGACTGGACGCGAATGTAGCGGTCCTGGAAATTGGTCTCGATTACTGCGTTCAGCCGGGAAACACCGATGACAATCGAATCGGCGGTTGGCAGCGCGCCACCTGCCAGCGATGTACCCGAGCCGCGCGGAACGACGGGGACACCGAGGCGGCGACACTCGCGCAACGTATCAGCCACGGTTGCGGTCGAACGGGGCAGGACAACGGCAAGAGGCGGGCAATGATAGGCCGACAGCGCGTCGCACTCGTAAGCAATGGTTTCCGCAGGGTCGTGGATGACGCAATCCACCCCGGCTACAGCCTGAAGGGCGGCAATGATCTCTTCGCGGCGCGCCAATATGTACTGATCCGGCACCGGCATCTGAACGAGGGCCATGCGTATTTCCTCCTAGTGGTAAAATGAATTTACCTTAATAAGCCCTCCGATTCAATAGCCGCTGCCGAAATGTAGACTTTTGTACAGGAAACACTGACATGTGGTAAAATTGCTTGACCAATATCTTTTGCCGCGCATACTATCGCCGCATGCACATATTTCACCCGATAAGCCATGCCAGAACCGCTGACGAAGTCGCCCATCAGATCGAGGCGCTCGTCCTTGAAGGTGTGCTGCGCATCGGCGACCGCTTGCCGGGCGAAAGGGAACTGGCAACGGAAACGGGCGTTTCGCGGCCGATTGTGCGCGAGGCACTGAAAGCCCTGGAGCAGGCCGGCATAGTCGAAAGCCGCCATGGCGAAGGCACCTTCATAGCCGATGTAATCGGAACCGTCTTCACCCCACAGATCAGTGCCCTGCTTTCATCGCACCGCAAGGCCGTTTTCGACTATCTTGAATATCGGCGCGAAGTGGAAACCGTCGCCGCGCGGATGGCGGCCGTGCGGGCTACTGCTTCCGACCGCGAATTGCTTGCCGCCCTGGCCGAGCGCATGGAAGTAGCCTGGCGCAATGATGACTTCGACAAGGAAGCAGCGATTGATGTCGAATTCCATTCGCTGATCGGGGAAATGTCCCACAATCTGGTGCTCCTGCACACCTTGCGTTCCTGCTATCGGCTGCTGTCGGAAGGCGTGTTCCAGAACCGTTCAAGGCTTTATGCGACGCCTGGCGGGCGGGATGCACTCTATCGCCAGCACCGGGCAATCTTCGAAGCGATCATGAAGGGGGATGGCGAGAGTGCCGCGCAAGCTTCACGCGCCCACCTTGATTATGTCATCGAGGCGACGCGCGAAATGGAACAGCAGCAGGAGCGGGAGCGGATAGCAGCGCTGCGCCTGCAGCAAAGGGAAGAAACCATGCGGCCACGTCAAAGAAAGCAGGCAGCGCAATGAATGAAAAGACGCATTCACAGGCCGATGCGGCAACACCGGTCAAAGTCGGGCTTTTTGTCACCTGCCTCGTAGATCTGTTCAGGCCAAGCGTTGCCTTTGCTGCCGTCAAACTCCTGGAGGATGCCGGTTGCGAAGTGCATGTGCCGGTGACACAGACCTGCTGTGGCCAGCCAGCCTACAATAATGGCGACCGTGCTTCGACGCGCGAGATTGCAGAGCAGGTCATTGCCGCCTTCGAGAAATTCGATCATGTGGTAGCGCCATCGGGTTCATGCGCCGGCATGTTGCGCAAGCATTATCCGTCTCTCTTCAAGGGTGATCCGGCCTGGGAGGAAAGGGCAGCGCGGTTTTCAGCCAGGGTGCACGAACTTGTCAGCTACCTCACCGATGTCAGGGGCGTTGAATCGGTTCCAGTCAGGATGAAGGTGAAAGCGACCTATCATGATTCCTGTTCGGGGCTACGTGAATTGGGCGTGCGCGACCAGCCCAGAAAGCTGCTCGCCTCCATCAAGGGGTTCAAGCTCAAGGAAATGAAGAGCCCGGACGTTTGTTGCGGGTTTGGCGGGACGTTTGCGGTCAAGTATTCCGAGATTTCCAACCAGATCGTCACTGAAAAGACGCAGGACCTGTCAGCAACCAAGCCCGAACTGCTGCTGGCGGGCGATCTTGGATGCCTCATGAACATGGCTGGCAAGTTGAAGCGCCAGGGCAGCGCAATTCAGGTCCGCCATGTTGCAGAAGTTCTTGCGGGCATGACCGACCAGCCTGCCATTGGAGAAAATGGCTGATGGTCGCGATCAACTCCCCGAATTTCAAGAACAATGTCACAGATGCGCTCAAGGACGAGCAGTTGCAGAAGGCGATGCGCCACGTCCGGGTGAATTTCATCGAGAAACGCGCGAAAGCTGCCGCCGCACTTCCGGAATTCGAGGCCCTGCGCGACAATGCGCGCACGATCAAGAACCACGTGCTTGAAAATCTCGATCATTACCTCGAAGCCTTCGAATCCAGGGTGGTCGACCAGGGCGGACAGGTACACTGGGCAAACGACGCCATTGAAGCGCGTGGGCTGATCCTCGATATCTGCCGCAAGACGAATGCCCGCACGGTCACCAAGGGAAAGTCGATGATCTCGGAGGAGATCGGACTGAACGAATTCCTTGAACAGAACGGCATAGAACCCGTCGAGACCGATCTGGGAGAATATATCATCCAGCTGCGTGGCGAGCATCCAAGCCACATCATCGCGCCGGCGGTTCACGTCAACATGGACCAGGTGCGCGACGAGTTTCGCCGCGTTCACACTCACCTTCCTGCCGAACGCGAGCTGGAGGAGCCAAAGAGCCTGTTGTCGGAAGCGCGAGGTGTCTTGCGCGACAAGTTTCTCCGCGCAGATGTCGGCGTGACAGGCGCGAATTTCCTGGTCGCGGAAACCGGCAGTTCCGTGATCGTTACGAACGAAGGCAATGGTGACCTGACCCAGATCCTGCCAAGGGTGCATATCGTCATCGCCTCCATCGAGAAGATCGTGCCGACGCTCGATGACATGAGCCAGATCCTGCGAGTACTCGCGCGTTCTGCAACCGGGCAGGAAATGAGTGTCTACACGACGCTGTCCACCGGACCCAGACGCAAGGATGATCCCGACGGGCCGGAACAGTATCACGTGATCCTGCTCGACAATGGCCGATCAAACATGCTGGGGACGGAATTCCAGGACATGCTGCGCTGCATACGTTGCGGTGCCTGCATGAATCATTGTCCGGTCTATCAATCGGTCGGCGGCCATGCCTATGGCTGGGTTTATCCAGGGCCCATGGGGGCAGTGCTGACGCCCACATTGATCGGCATTGACAAGGCCGGACATCTGCCCAACGCGTCCACATTCTGCGGTCGTTGCGAATCGGTTTGCCCGATGCACATTCCCCTGCCGCGCATGATGCGGCACTGGCGGGAGCGTGAATTCGAACGCCACCTCACGCCGCGCCTTCAACGCAGTGGACTGAGTGCCTGGGCCTGGGCGGCTCGCAGGCCTTGGGCCTATCGCCTTGTCGCGCGCAGCGCCTCGCTCTTTCTGCGCATGGCCTCGCTTGGCAAAGGCAGGCTTTCACGGCTGCCCATGGCATCAGGCTGGACCGCACATCGCGATCTTCCCGCGCCCAGGGGACAAACCTTCATCGATCAATGGAAGAAGATGGGAGGCAAGCAATGACGGGCCAACCAGACGCCCGGTCTGCCATCCTGGCGCGGATTCGGGCAAACACGGTCCCGGCGAACGGGCCGGACCTTCGCGAGGTTCAGGTCAATGCCCGCCTCAAAGCCCATCCAAGGGGGATTTTACCCGCCCTGCCGATTGATGATCCCGTTGCCATGTTTCGCTCGAAGGCAGAGGCAGCATCGGCGAGCGTCGACGTCATCACTTCGCGACAGGCTGGCGCGGCCATACTGAAATGGCTGCGCGATCACAACCTTCCGCAAGCCCTGCGCATGGGCAAGGACGCCCGCCTTCACAAGATCGACTGGAAGCGGCGCAATGGGCCGGAAATCCTCCATGGACCTTCGGACGGCAATGATCTGGTCGGGCTCAGTCACGCGCTGGGCGGGATTGCCGAAACAGGCACGCTGCTCCTGGCTTCCGGGCCAGACAACCCGACCTCGATCAATTTCCTGCCCGAAAACCATATCGTCGTGTTGAATGCCGCTGACATAGAGGCAAATCACGAACCGCTGTGGACGAAGATCCGTCGCAAGTATGGCGCAGGCAGGATGCCCAGGACCATCAACATGATCACGGGTCCGTCGCGCTCTGCCGACATAGAGCAAACCCTGATCCTGGGTGCCCATGGGCCGGTTCGTCTTCACATCATCATTCTCAAGGACAGTGGCCTGTGACCTTGCAGAACCGCGTGGCACCCGACGGGTCGCTGCACGCGGTTGGTGAACGTGGCATGTTCACGGGCAATCGGGGCATATTGCATGATCCCGTCACCCGGACGCTCAAGGGCAGGCGCTGGACGACGAAAGCCTGGATATGCTGTGCGCTCGACTACCGGGATACAAGACGCGATGTCTGGGGTCTGAACGCCAATACCAGGCAAGGGCGGTCTGTCGGCTGGAGCGAACTTTTCTTCATGGATGAGGTCACTGCGCTGGCTGCCGGGCATCGCCCATGCTTCCTGTGCCGGCGCGAGGCGGCGCAGTCATTCGTTTCGGCAATGGGCGTGGCAAGTGCTCCGCAATGCGATCAAATCCTGCATGGCGAGCGCCAACTCTCGGCGCGCGACAAGCCGGGCAATACCGGAACTGAACCAATCGAGACGCTGCCAGACGGCACGGTCGTTGAAATTGACAACCAGTTTCACGCCATTCGCGGAGGGCATGCCCTGCCCTGGTCCTTTGGTGGGTATGGACAGCCAGAACCGCTCGCGCTGCTTCGCCATCGCCTGGCAAAGTCTTTCTCAGGGTTTGCCGCAAGCATCGTCACGCCGCCATCCACTCTCAAGGCGCTGCGGGCAGGGTACAGCCCTGCTTGGCATCCTGCCGCCATCATTGCGCAATAGCCAGGGCCTCAACCACGCCATCAAAGCAATTGCTTGATCGGCGACAAGGGCACGGTTATCGATCCTTGATGGAGCGATATGATTTCACCACCCAGCGCCTGCTGGTCGACAATTCCCTGCGCGATGGTTCGCGCGTGGAACTGGACCGTACGCAGTCCAATTATCTGTTGAACGTGCTTCGCCTGAAAGACGGGGCCAGGGTGCTCGCTTTCAATGGAAAGGACGGCGAATGGCTCTGCCGCCTGGAAGTTTCCGGCAAGAAGACAGCCAGTCTCATTGCTACCGAGAGGACCCGCGCGCAATATCCTGCGGGAACCTTGCATTACCTGTTTGCCCCACTGAAGCATGCGCGGCAGGACTATATGGTGCAAAAGGCCGTGGAGATGGGTGCCAGCCGCCTGCAGCCGGTGTTCACGCAGCATACCCAGGTAAACCGCGTGAATGTGGAGCGCATGGCTGCCAATGCCCGCGAGGCAGCCGAACAGTGCGGTATCCTCAACCTGCCGGAAATCGGTGAACCGCAGCGGCTGGAAAAAATCCTGCGGGACTGGGAGTCTGGCCGCCACCTGATCTATTGCGACGAAGCTGCAAAGGACGCAAACGCGATCGAAATCCTGAAACCGCTCGAGGGTCAGCCAGTGAGTGTGCTGATCGGCCCCGAAGGCGGATTTTCGATCCAGGAGCGCGAATTACTGCGCTCGCTTGATTTCGTCACCGTCATTCCGCTCGGTCCGCGAATATTGAGGGCAGACACAGCGGCAGTGGCAGCGCTGGCACTTGTTCAGGCCATTGTTGGCGACTGGCCGCGCTGAAGGCGCGAACCTGTCGGCGTTCACAAGGCCATGATGCGGCAAAGAAGTGCTTGCCACATTTGGACATCGAACCTATCTGTCTCGCCTGCGGGTGCAAACGGTCGAGACCCTTTCCCGAAACAGTTGAAAGCCGTTGATTGCGGTGCCGAACAGGCGATTGCGCGATGCGACGGTCAAACAGGAACAGGACCGCCATGGCCCGTGACACAACAGATCTCACGCCAATCGAAAACAGGAACCAACTCGTTGAGTGGATGGTAGCAGGCTGCAAGCCGAAGGAAAGCTGGCGGATCGGAACGGAGCACGAGAAATTCGGTTACCGCACGCAAGACTATTCGCCGATCCCCTATGAAGGTCCGGACGGCATTCGTGCGCTGCTTGAAGGCATGCAGAACGCCCTTGGCTGGGAACCCATCACGGATGAGGGTCGCATTATCGGACTTGTCGATTCAGGCGGAAAAGGTGCGATTTCGCTCGAACCGGGCGGTCAGTTCGAACTTTCGGGCGCTCCCCTTGAGGCAATTCACGACACATGCCGGGAATCGAACCACCATCTGGCAACGGTGAAATCGGTTGCCGAGCCGCTTGGCATTTCCTTCCTCGGTGTCGGCGGAAGTCCGCTGTGGACGCTGGAAGAAACACCGAGGATGCCGAAAAGCCGTTACGCCATCATGTCGCGATACATGCCGAAGGTCGGTTCGCGCGGGCTGGACATGATGTACCGCACTGCAACCATCCAGGTTAATCTGGACTTCGCAAGCGAGGCTGACATGCGGCGCAAACTGCAGGTCGGTCTGAAACTGCAGCCAATGGCGTCGGCACTGTTTGCCCGATCACCCTTCAGCGAAGGCAAGCCGAACGGCCTGTTGTCGTGGCGCAGCCAAATCTGGCTCGACACGGACAACCAGCGCGCGGGATTTCATCCATTCATGCTGGAAGCTTCTTTCAGCTTCGAGCGCTATGCGGAATGGGCGCTGGACCTGCCGATGTATTTCGTCATTCGGGAAGGCAAGTACCACGACTGTACCCATGTCACGTTCCGCCAGTTCATGAACGGTGCGCTCAAGGACAGCGTGCCGGACGGAATGCCTAATGTGGGTGACTGGAACAACCACCTGACAACGCTGTTCCCTGATGTGCGGCTGAAGCGGTATCTGGAAATGCGCGGCGCTGATGGCGGCCCGTGGCGCGACATCTGCGCGCTGCCTGCCTTCTGGGTCGGCCTTCTCTACAGCGAAGCCTCGCTTGCAGCAGCAGAACAGCTGACCGCAAACTGGACCGCGGAAATGGTCGCTTCAATGCGGGCAGAGGTTCCCGCAAAGGGGCTGGAAGCGGAAATTGGCGGCCGCAAGCTGCTCGACTTCGCGAAAGAGGCCATTGCCATATCTGCAATGGGTCTTCACGAGCGCAATCGCCTCAATGATACGGGAAATGACGAGCGGCTGTTTCTGGCGCCACTGGAGGAAACGGTTGCGACCGGCCTCACGCCCGCCGAGCGTATGCTTCGCCGCTTTGAAGGTCCGTGGCAGGGAGACGTGAAACGGCTTTTCGACGAGTACCGCTACTGACATAAAAGCTACTGGCGGCGTCCGAAAGTTGGTTTGGACGGTCCGCTCGGGCGGTTGGCTCTCAGGATGGACGGTTCGTCGCTCTGTGCTGCGGCCAGACGATTGCGCATCTCGATATCGCGCATCATGCGTTCACTCAGCGCTTCCTCGGAGGGCTTGACCATCTGCGAGCGATGGACGCGGGTGGGCAGCTTTTCACCAATGAAGCGGACGCCGCAAAGTTTGGCGCTCAGCCAGACCCGCTCGCACTTTACCTTGTACCCGTCCAGTTCCATGTGAAGGATGAACTCGCGCGGCACAATGCTCGGGTCTTCGAACTCAAGTTTCGCGCCAGTCTCGGAAACATTGCGAACAACACATGGGATGGCAGAGAACTGTTCATTGAAAGCAGCAATGGCGGTTTTCAGCACTCTTTGCCGAAATGCCACGCGATGCTCATTGCTTTCATTTTCAGTCGTCATTCCACCCAGCCGGAATTCTTTTTGACGTTCCGAGCAGCCCCCAATAGCAACTTGTAGGCTGTAAAGTTTAACGTTGATTGAATCATCGACGTCAAGCTGAAGTGCGGATAAAAGTCCGGGATGGAGCGATCTCAGCCGACCGCATTGCGCGGGCGGCGTTCAGATCTTTCGCCCTTCACCAGCACAGTGACGCTGGAGCCTTTTCGGGACTGGACCTGGCATTCGAGCCTGACGCCGTCCGGTTCCACGAAAAGCGAGAAGCTTTCAGGAACACCCATCCAGCCGCCGAAGTTGAGCCTTGCTTGCCCAGGTGCAAGCTCATGCACCATGCAGGGGACAGCAATCGTCTGCCCATTGGCCTGCAAATATCCAAGCTTCTGGCTCGCCCTGCGGTTCGTCGGGCGTTGTACAATACCTTCTCCTGGAGCTGCCGATGCTTTCGAGCCAAGTGTGGTAACGCTCACGGCAGGCAGCGTCCCAAATTCCCTGCAATCTTCTGTCAAGATTTCCAATGTCTGGTCCCAGCCAATTTTTCCTAGCGATCCGAAGCTAGATGCACCATGGTTAATTCCGACTTAATCAGGTGCGATTGCCTGAAGCCATTCGAGTAAAAGAGGTCGGAAATGCAAAATCTGATGGACATGTTCATGCAGGGTGGTCAGGGCAACATCCTGGCGCAGCTTGCGCGTCAATATTCCCTGCCCCAGGATCAGGCGCAGAACGCGGTCGAGGCGCTGATGCCTGCGTTCTCGCAGGCCTTCAAGCGCAACACGGCAGACCCGGCGGGGTTTCTGAAGATGATGGCCGCGCTGTCGAGCGGAAAACATGCCGCCTATTTCGATGATCCCGGCAATGCCTTTTCAGGTTCCGGAATGGCTGACGGCAACGCCATTCTCGGCCACCTTTTCGGCTCGAAGGATGTGAGCAGGGCTGTTGCAGCGCAAGCTTCAGCAATGACCGGCATTTCACAGACCATCCTCAAGTCGCTTCTGCCAGCGCTGGCACCGATCATTCTGGGCGGCCTGTTCAAGCAGATGATGGGCGGCGGGAACACGACGCAGCGCAGCGGGCCTGCAAGCAGCGGGGCCGACAATCCTCTCGGTCGCATCCTTGAACAGATGGCGGGCGGATCGAGGAGCCAGCCTACCGGTTCTGGTACCGGCGGCGCGGCAAATCCATGGGGCAAGATACTGGAAGAAATGCTTGGCGGCGGCTCACCTGGAACCGGACAGACGCGATCCCCTCGCCAGGAAGCACCTTCTGGCGGCGGAAACCCGTGGGGCCGCATTCTCGAAGAAATGATGGGTGGCCAGACACGCCAAAGTCCGCAGGGCAGCGGGCGTCAGGCCGATAATCCGCTCGGGGACATTTTTGACCAGATGATGCGTGGCGGCCAGAAAGCCGGCAGGAGCGAGCCGCAACGCGAGCAACATGACGAACCGGAGCGGGATGCGGAACCCAGGCGCAATCCTGGCGACATATTCGGCGACATGTTCGAGACCGGCAGAAAAGTGCAGAAAGACTATCAGCGCAACGTGGAATCCATCTTCGATGAATATCTGGGTGGCATGAAGCGGCGCTGACAATCCAATCGGCAGGGAACGGTCAATCTGAACGATCAGGTTTACCGTGCAGAAACTCCCTTGCGATAGCCTGCAAGTCGCGGAACGGGGCAATTTTCCGCGAACAAGGCCTTTACGGCAAACAGCTATCGCGGGGAACGCTGCCATGTCCATGAATGCTCTGGAAATCCGGGGTCTGACCAAACGTTTTGACCGTCCGGCGGTCAATGGGCTTGATCTGACCGTTCGCAGTGGCGAATTCTACGCCCTTCTGGGACCCAATGGCGCCGGCAAGACAACGACACTGCGCATGGTGGCGGGGCTGCTTCGCCCCGATACCGGTTCGATCCATGTCTTTGGCCGCAATGTGCAAGGCGATCCGGTTGAAGCCAAGCGCGTCATTGCATGGGTTCCGGACGAACCCATGATCTACGACCGGCTCACGCCGCTGGAATATCTGGAATTTGTCGCGGGCCTGTGGGGCGTCGAACCAGCGACGGCGCAGTCGAGAGCCCATGAACTGCTCGACTGGCTGAAACTGGCCGCGCATGCACATGAAAGATGCGAAGGCTTTTCCAAGGGGATGCGCCAGAAGGTAGCGCTTGCTGGCGCGCTGGTGCACGATCCCCATCTCATCATTCTCGACGAACCGCTTACCGGCCTGGACGCAGCCTCAGCCCGACTGGTGAAGGATGTCCTGCTTCAACGTGTCGAACAGGGTGCGACCGTGATCCTGACGACACATATCCTCGAAGTGGCGGAACGCATGGCTCAGCGCATCGGTGTCATTTCAGAAGGAAAACTGGTGGCGGAGGGAACATTGAAGGATCTGCGTGCACTGGCAGGCAAGGGCGACGGGACGCTTGAAGAAGTGTTTCTCGACATTGTCGAAGCTGGTGGCGAGGCGGAGGCGGAAGCCGCATGATGCAGCCTGCAGGAGTGGTCAGTCTGGCGCGCCATGAAATGCGTCTGTCGTGGCGTGATTTCATGGCAATGATGACGGCTGGGCGAAAGAGCCGGGAAAAGGCTGTTGTCATTTTCACCGTGGCTGGCGCGATCATGCTCCATGCAATTGCCTGGGTAATGACATCGGGAACTCCTACTCATCCATCGACGGACAGAATGGATCTTCTGGTTTTCGTCTCGGCACTCATGGTCCTGCCATTTTCGCTCATGACCTCGCAGGCGATGGAGTCGGTAACGCGCATTTTCTATTCGCGCTCCGATCTCGATCTTGTCCTTTCCTCCCCCGTCTCCCAGCAGAAGCTCTTCCTGGTGAAGCTCCTAGCCATTGCCGCTTCCACAGCCTTGTTGTCGGTGCTGCTGGCTTCACCGCTGATCAACGTTCTCGTATTCACTGATTCCTTCGCATGGCTTGCGGCCTATCCGGTCCTGCTTGCAGCCGGAGTGATTTCCACGCTGATCTCCCTGCTGCTGACCCTGTTCCTTTTTGCAACCATTGGCGCACGCCGGACGCGATTGATTGCCCAGATCGTGGCTGCAGTCGTGGGCGCAAGCTTCATCATCGGAATACAGCTTGCCGCCATCAGTTCGATGGGAACGCTTTCGCGCATTGCCTATCTGACATCGAATGCCGTGCGCGAGCATCTTCCTGAGTCAACCTCGTTCGTGTGGTACCCGGCTCGCGCGGTGACCGGCGAGATGCTGCCGCTGGCGCTGTTGCTTGCCGCCACAGCGCTCCTTTTCTTCGCTACCATTTCGGGATTGTCCGCCAGCCTTGCGGAGCGCGTCCTGGCGGCAGCAGGGGTAGCCATTACCGGCAAGATCAAGGCTCATTCGGGACGGAAATTCCGGCATCAGTCGATGGCAGGCGCCCTGCGGCACAAGGAATGGAAACTGCTGCGGCGCGACCACTGGCTGATTTCGCAGACGCTGATGCAGATCTTCTATCTCGTGCCGCCTGCCTTCATGCTCTGGCACGGTTTCGGTTCGGCTGGCGCCGTGCCGACCGTGGTCGTTCCTGTGCTGGTGATGGCGGCAGGCCAGCTTTCGGGAGGCCTGGCCTGGCTTGCCATTTCGGGCGAGGATGCGCCGCAACTGGTTGCCACGGCACCAGTCACACCCAACATGGTACTGCGCGCAAAGATCGAAGCCGTCCTTGGAGCGATGGCAATCGGCATCGGACCAATCCTGGTGTTCATGGCATTCATCGACCCCCGGGCAGCACTGGTTGCCTTCGCCGCCATCATTGCCGCCAGTCTTTCCGCGATCATGATCCAGCTCTGGTTTCGTTCGCAGGCCAAGCGAAGCAGTTTTCGCAGAAGGCAGACCTCATCGCGTGTGGCGACCTTCGCGGAAGCCTTTTCATCCATCCTGTGGGCCGGCTGTGCCGCCTTCTGGGCAAACGGGTCATGGATGGCGATCTGGCTTGCAGGGTGCTGCATGCTGGTGCTCTTCATCGCGCGCAACATGCGACCGGACGCGAGCGAAGCTTTCCAAGGTTGAGATCGTCGGCGGGAAATGCTTGTCTGGCGCTGACAGCGATTCAGCGAATGGACAGTCCGGATGGACACAGACAGCAAGACTGGCGATGGCGAGGAGCCACGGTCCAATGTGGCCGAATTCTCGGTGTCGGAAGTTTCGAACCTGCTCAAACGAATGGTCGAGGAGAATTTCACCCACGTTCGCGTTCGTGGTGAAATTTCCGGTTTCCGTGGCGCCCATTCTTCCGGGCATTGCTATTTTGCGCTGAAGGACGACCGCGCTCGCCTGGAGGCGGTCATCTGGCGAGGCGTTGCGAGCAAATTGAAGCACATGCCCGAGGAGGGGATGGAGGTAATTGCCACCGGCAAGCTGACTACCTATCCGGGCACGTCGAAATATCAGATCGTCATTGAATCGCTTGAACCAGCGGGCGCTGGCGCGCTGATGGCGCTGCTTGAGCAACGCAAACGGAAACTCGAAGCCGAGGGTCTGTTTTCCGCCGAACGCAAGCAGTTGCTCCCTTACCTGCCGATGGTAATCGGCGTTGTGACGTCACCGACCGGAGCGGTTATCCGGGACGTCTTGCACCGAATTGCCGACAGGTTTCCGCTGCATGTGATCGTGTGGCCGGTTCGTGTCCAGGGCGAGACATGCGGGCCGGAAGTGGCAAATGCCATCGAAGGTTTCAACGCGATTGCACCCGGCGGTCCAATCAAGCGGCCAGATATCATCATCGTCGCGCGTGGCGGTGGATCTATCGAGGATCTATGGGGTTTCAACGACGAAGTGGCGGTCAGGGCGGTGGCCAATTCGGGCATTCCGCTGATTTCGGCCGTCGGGCATGAAACTGACTGGACACTGATTGATCTTGCAGCTGATCTGCGCGCGCCAACACCTACCGGTGCTGCGGAACTTGCGGTACCGGTCAAGGCAGAGCTGGAAGCCTTCGTTTCCGCGCTTTCCGCGCGCCTGCGCTCCGGCCTGACACGGCGGATCGACCAGGCCCGAACGCAACTGCGTTCGGCAGCGCGTGGCCTTGGTTCGTCAGACAGATTGCTTGAGACCCCTCGCCAGAGGCTCGATGCAGCAGGCGCAAAGCTCAGGCACGGGCTGGAGATTGCGACGAGCCGCAAACGCGACGCCTTCCTGCGCGTGCGCAGCCGACTGACATGGCGAGGCATTCAAAGCGGGATTGAACGCAATATCGAACGGGTCGGCTCGCTGCAGCGGCGCGGCACACTCGCGCAGACAAACCGGACTGTTCGCTTCAGGGAAAAGCTGGATTCGCGTTGGGAACGGTGCGGCAAGGCGTTCATTTCCGGAGCAGAGCGCTCGCGGACCCGCCTTGACAATGCCTGGCGACTGATCGGCAGCCTTTCGCACACGAAAGTGCTGGAGCGCGGCTTTGCGCTGGTGCGCGATGCCCAGGGCAAACCTGTCGTTGCCAGTGCCGATGTGCAAGGCGGGCAGGCTGTAACGGTGCAGATGCGCGATGGTTCGTTTGGTGCTACTGTCACCAGCGCAGTGCCTGCAGCTTCGAAGCAAGGCCAGAAGCCCGCTGCAAAACCTGCCAGGAACCCAGGGGGTTCTCAGGGTAACCTGTTCTGAGAGAACTGCATGCCGGTTGACGCCGATCAAGGTTCGGCCCCTGGATAATACTAGGGTGAGGCAACCGTTATCAGGATATCAGGAGGTTTGCATGTTTGCGAAAACACTCGTGGCAGTCATTCGCGGCGAAGAAGACCTGCCGCGCGTACTTGATGTAGCAGGCGCGGTTGCGCTGAAAAACGAAGGCTTCATCATCGGTGTTCATTCCGAGCCTTCACCTGCCGCCTATGTTCCGGCGATAGGCATGGAGGGTATTCCATATGATGCCTCCATTCTGGAAGCCAATCGCGAGCGCATGGATGCGCTTGGAGTGGCGTTCAAGGCCTACCTGTCAAGGCAGGGGCTTGCGGGTGAATGGCGCGGCATTGAATCTTTCAGCGGCGACAGTGCTTTATCGTCCATCTCCAGCGCTTTTTCCGCCGACCTTGTGGTCGTGCAGCAGGATGATCCGGACCATCCGGAATCGGGCGAACTCAATCTCGGTGCGCTGCTGTTTGAAAGCGGGCGCCCCGTATTGATGGTGCCCTATACCTGGAGTTCGCAGTTCGACCCCAAGCGCATCATCATTGCCTGGAACAATACGCGCGAAGCGGCGCGTGCGGCATTTGACGCGCTGCCGTTCCTCGCCAGGGCACAGGAAGTTGAGATCCTGCTGATCGATCCTGAATCGAACGAGGAACACCGTGCCTCGATGCAGGGCTCCGAACTGGCGCTGGCGCTTGACCGCCACGGTATTCGCGCCCAGATCGTGAACCAGCCATCCGGTGGCATACCGATTGGCGAAGCGATCGAGAACCGCATCACGGAGAGTGCTGCGGACATGGTGGTCATGGGAGCCTACAGCAAGTCACGGCTGCGCGAGCTGCTGTTCGGCGGGGCGACAAGAACCCTGCTCTCGTCCATGCCGGTTCCCGTACTGCTGTCGCGCTGAGTTGCCTGCCCTGACCGGTCAATCAAGCGTCGTGCGGAAGCGCATGAGCGCCAGGGCCGCATATACGACGACGAACAGAACCAGTATCCACATTTCCAGCCCGATGTCGGGAAGTGATGCACCCTTGAGCATCACGGAGCGGATGACGCGCAGGAAATGGGTCAGCGGGAACAGTTCGCCCAGGACCTGAGCCCAGCCCGGCATGCCGCGAAACGGGAACATGAACCCCGACAGCAGCAAGGATGGCAGGAAGAAGAAGAAGGTCAGCTGCATCGCCTGCATCTGGTTGCGCGATGCGGTCGAAATTGCATAGCCCAACAGAACAAGCGACAGGACGAAGATGAGAATGCCGCCCATCAGCAGGGCCATGTTGCCAAAGAAAGGAACGGAAAAGAGCGTGCGTGAAGCCGTCAGCACCACGACGACTTGCACCGCTCCAACAGCCAGATAAGGTAAAATCTTGCCGAGCATGATTTCGGCGGGCCGGGCTGGCATCGCAAGGAGATTTTCCATGGTGCCACGCTCGCTTTCGCGGGTGAGCGCCATCGACGTCATCATTACCATCGTCATCTGCAGGATGACGCCGAGCAGACCCGGAACGATGTTGTACTGGGACACGCCTTCGGGATTGTAGCGGCGGTGAACAATCACGTTCAGGCTGGCTGGAGGCGGTTTTCGCTGCAGCATGTCCAAGCCCTTTTCCCGCAACAGCGCCTGCTGGGCAACGGTACCGAGCGTCGAGATCGCGCCACTTGCCGATGCGGGATCAGTTGCGTCGGCTTCGACCAGGATGGTCGGATTGTCGTTTCGCTCAACCCGGATGCCGAAGTCCGAAGGGATGGTGACGACAAATGCCACCTTGCCGCTTGCCAACAGGTGCTCCGCCTGTTCGGCAGACTGCGCGCGATGATCGAACCGGTAGTAGCCTGTCAGTTCAAGGGCAGTGACAATCGAGCGCGTATAAGGATCGGCACTGGTCGCCACTATCACTGCAGGCAGGCCCTTGGGATCATTGTTGATGGCAAAGCCGAAGAGGATGAGCTGCATCAGCGGCACACCCAGCATCATGGCAAAAGTGACGCGATCGCGCCGCATCTGGATGAATTCCTTGGCGAGAATGGCGCAGAGGCGCGCCAGTGAAAATCCGAAGCGCGTCATTGGGAACCTACTCCCTGTTGGCGGGAATTGTTCGTGCTGGCTGCCATGAACTTGATGAACACATCTTCCAGACTGGTTTCACCCAGCTTCAGGTTTACGCTGTGCTGCGCGGCAAAGGGCACCAGCGATTTTCGCATCAGCGCCTTGTCGCTGCCGACCACATGGAGCGCGTTGCCGAAGGGCGCGACCTGTTCGACACCGGCAAGTCCGCCCAGGCCGCGAGCCAGGCGTTCCAGGCCAGTGCCTGTGACCAGGAAGGTCACAAGGCCGGACTGCTTGACCACTTCCGCCACTGTACCCTGCGCAATCAGCCGCCCGTAGGAGATGTAGCTGATGCGGTGGCAGCGCTCCGCTTCATCCATGTAGTGGGTGGAAACCAGAACCGTCAGGCCGGCAGCGGCAAGTGCGTGTATCTCGTCCCAGAATTCGCGCCGTGCCTTGGGGTCCACTCCCGCTGTCGGCTCATCGAGCAGCAAAAGCCGCGGCCGGTGCATGATGCATGCAGCCAGCGCCAGGCGCTGTTTCCATCCTCCCGAAAGCGTTCCGGCAAGCTGCTTGCGCCGACTGGTCAGGCCCAGCGTTTCCAATGTGTTGTCGACATGCTCCGCAGCTGGGTTCAACCGGTAGAGCCTGGCGACAAACGTGAGGTTTTCCTCGATTGACAGGTCTTCATACAGCGAGAATCGCTGGGTCATGTAACCGACCTGGTCCTTGATTGACTGGCTGTCCCTGATGACGTCGAGGCCCAGCACGGTTCCCGACCCTTCGTCGGGCGTCAGCAAGCCGCAGATCATCCGGATGGTCGTTGTCTTTCCCGAACCATTAGGACCCAGAAAGCCGACAATCTCACCCTTGCGTACCGCCAGGCTGAAATCGTCGACGACCTTGCGCCCGGTGAAGCTCTTGGAAAGGCCTCGCACGTCGATGGCAAGGCTGCCATTGTCCTGCGTGCTGGCGCTCATTGTGCAGCACCTTGCGCCGGGGCAAGCTGGACATCCACGATCAGGCCCGGTCTCAGGATACCTGAGCCAGTCCCGTCCGTCCTGGCGTCAGGGCGCGCCTCGACAAGGTAAACCAGCTTCTGGCGATTGTCAGACGAGTAGATGACGGGTGGCGTGAATTCCGGCTCCTTCGAGACATAGCTCACGGTGGCGGTAAGGCCTTGCGGGCAGTTGTCGCAATGCACATTCAACCTGCGACCGGGTGTGACGTCGGCCAGCGCCGATTGCGGCACGAAAAGTTTCAGCTTCACCGCTCCGTCCGGCAACAGGGAGACGACAGGTGACTGCGGGCCGGACAATTCGCCAACGCGCGATATTACGTCAGCGATTTCGCCATCCTGCGGTGCGATCACAGTGCGCTGAGAAAGTCGCCAGCGCGCTGAACTGAGTGCAGCGTCCGTCTGATCGAGGCGATTGTGCGCCGCGTCAATCTCTGCCGGTCTTGCCGGCAAACGGGCAACCGCGAGGGTCGCTTCCAGTTCTCCAACCCTTCCCTCCGCCAGTTCAAGTGCGGTGGCTGCAGCGTCGAGATTTGCGGTTGATGAAAATCCCCCGCTCGACAGTTCCTTCTGGCGCTGAAGCGCGCGCCGCGCTTCCTCGAGCTGGACATTCGCCAGACGCAACGATGCCTCGATCACAGATATTTCCTCAGCGCGCTTGCCCGATTTCAGATTTTCCAGAACGGCGCGCGCATTGAGCATCGCTGCTTCTGCTTCCTGAACGGCGAGTTCCGCGTCACGGCTTTCCAGAATGGCGACTTGTGACCCAGTACCGACCCGGTCGCCCTTGCGCACGTCGATCGTTATGACCTGCGCAGTCTCGAGGGGCGCCAGCAGGACATATTCACCTTCCACGTAACCGGTTGCCAGGTACGCCTGATCGTTGCAGGCGGAAAACAGACCGGCAATTACCGGCACAAGGCAAATCCAGCTCATCATTGTTCTTCCCTGCTTCCTTGCGACAAATTGATTTCTGTCGGCATGGCGTTTCGTTCAGCGGCAATAATCGCGCGCGCATTGGCGATGATCGCATCAGCCACCCTTGAGGCCTCTTCAGCCGAATAGCCTTCCCAGGCCATCCGGCGCGCAACGATCTGCGAACCAATGCGGAAATAGACAATTTGCCCAATGACGGTGAAAACGGAGATCCGGACAGCTTCACTGTCAGGGTCCCTGCCTGTCGCGGTCGCCCACAAGGTGCACATGCGTTGATGGGACGGCTTGAAAACACCCGAATAGAGTATGTCGAACACGATCGAGGGGTTGGCCATCTCCCGCATCACGAACCGTACGATCAGGCGAGCCTGGGGCAGGACGAGCACCGTTCGCACCAGGTGGGAGAGTATTGCCAGGATTTCGCTTTCGGCATCCTGCATGGTGCGGGCCTGGCCATCGACTGCCTGATAGAAGCCGGGAGAGGCGCTCGTGAGCAAGGCACGCACGAAATTCACGACATGCTGTGCGCAAGCCTTCCTCAGCCCCTCCTTGCCACCAAAATGATAGGCAATGGAGGCGATGTTCGTGCGGGCAGAGCCAGCGATATCCCGGGTCGATGCCGCGTCGTAGCCCTTGTCTCCAAACAGGTCCAGGGCAGACTGAACCAGCGCGCTGCGGGTCTGTTCCGAGGCGGGCACCCCTTCGCCCTGTCTGGTGGTCTTTTGTGATTCGTCCATTTCAGCAGTGATCTTTCAATCAATCGTTTGATTGAAATCACCATACGCCTGTCTGCCGTACGGGGCAAGCAGCATTGAATGCCATCGCACGGCTCAGCGCATCGCGGGATACATTCGGCCGGCTTGAACTTGACAAGGCGAAGACAGGTCCTGCGTTATGCCCCGGTTCGCGCGGAGAATTGCCAATGCCTGATCGTTTCGAGAAATCCTTCACCCAACAGGAGCCAATCAGCGACGCTGCCATCGAGCGGGCTGCGGAAATCCTGCGGTCGGGACGGCTGCATCGCTACAATGTCGCTGCGGGGGAGGAAAGCGAAGCAAGTGCCCTCGAGCGCGAGTACGCGGCGTGGCAGGGAGCGAACTATTGCCTTGCAACCACGTCTGGCGGGCAGGCCTTGCAGATTGCGCTGCGCGCTGCCGGCGTGGAACCGGGCGACATGGTGCTGGCAAATGCCTATACGCTTGCGCCGGTGCCGGGCGCGATCTTTGCCGTTGGCGCTGTGCCCGTTCTTGTCGAGATCGACGATAGCTGGCACACGGATCCGGACGATCTGGAAACAAAGGCCCGCGAAAGCGGCGCCAGGTTCCTGCTGCTTTCCCACATGCGCGGGCATATTGCCGACATGGAGCGGATCGCAACCATTTGTACCGCCAGTGGCATCACGATGATCGAGGATTGCGCGCACACGATGGGCGCACACTGGAAAGGGACGCTTTCGGGCAATTTCGGCAGTATCGCCTGCTTTTCCACACAGACCTACAAGCACATGAATTCCGGCGAAGGTGGGCTGCTGACCACCAACGACGCCGAAATTGCTGCCAGGGCAGTGATCGCATCGGGTTCCTACATGAACTACGCCGTGCATGGTGCCATTCCGCCACAGGAAGTGTTCCAGGCGGTGCGCCTCAACGTCCCGAACTGCTCGGCAAGGCTGGACAATCTGCGCGCAGCACTCATTCGCGATCAGTTGCCACGACTGAATGACAATATCGCGCGCTGGAACATACGATACCGGATCATCGAGGAAAGCCTGCGCAAGGCGAAAGCCGTCCGGACCGTGGAAAGGGCCCAGCACGAGGCCTTTGTCGGCTCTTCAATCCAGTTTCATGCAGATGGCATAGCCCAGGAAAAGATCCCGCATTTCGTGCGCGCCTGTGGCGAAAGAGGTGTCGAGATCAAGTGGTTTGGCGCAGATGAGCCGGTCGGCTTCACGAGCCGCTTCGATAGCTGGCACTATTTGGGTGATCCGCCACACCTGCCGCAGACAAGGTCGGCACTGTCGACCACCTGCGACATGCGCATCCCGCTCACCTTCGATGAGGATGATTGCCGAGTGATTGGCGAAATCCTCGCCGATTGCTCGCGCGCCTTTGCCTGAGCGGGAAAACCGCTGCGAAATCGGGAACTTTCAATTCAGGGAGATGGTACGGTTGGGTGGGTTCGAACCACCGACCTCTGGAGCCACAATCCAACGCTCTAACCAACTGAGCTACAACCGCATTGCACCGGTCCGCAGACCGAAGGGCAGTGGTGGAATAAGGCGGGCTGCCGGATTTTGCAAGTCCGCAGGCGCGCTGAAACCCCATCCATTGCAAAAAAGGCCGGAAACTGGTTCCGGCCTCTTGTCAGTATTTCAGGACTTTTCGTCCAGGAAGCCGTTTCAGGCTGCCTTTACGATTGCCTTTTCAACTGCTGCCTTGACCGGTGCGGATGCCTTTTCTACGGCTTCCTTGGCTGGAGCAACGGTCTTTTCGCCGACCTTTGCCGACAGTTCCTGCACTTCACGTGCCTGGGTGGCAATTGTTTCGAATGCGGAGCGGAAATACTCGCCCTGCAGTTCGAGTGCTTCAGCAAGTGTCTTGGCGCTGGTGAGCTTTTCGAAGAATGCAACGCCAGCGTCGGTGTTGGCGCGGGTGTTTTCCATGGTCTTGGCGGAGATTTCGCTCATGCCATCGCGGAGGGCCTCGAAGGACTTCTGCGCGGAAACGGTTGCTTCTTCCGCTGCAACCTTGAAGCTGTCATAGGCTTCGGTGCCCTGGGCAATCGCCTTTTCGGCAATGCTGCGGTAGGTTTCGTTCAGCTTGGAATAGTCGAACTGGGCGAACTGGAATGCGTCATTTGCGGGCTTCTTGGTAGCCATCTTGGTCTCCATCGGATGTGATTTGTCGGACCGGCTCTGGGAGGATGCGCCGGATGCTGTTCTCATATAGAACGTTTTTTTGTGCAGTGCAACATTTTTTTGCAGTGCACAATTTCCATTAACCGTCTTTGGAATTGGAATCGGCTGCAAAGTGCGCAAAACTGGACCCTGGCCGCACATGCGTTTATTAAAAATGTGTTAACCTGCTTGCCTTCGTGAGGCGCATGAAGGCCCGATTTCGGGTTTAGCCAGTAACTGCCGCGTAAGAGGGCGGACCATCATGCCCGGTACTCATTATTCCTATCTCGATCTGTCGGTGCATCAGGCGCTGCGAAAGCGTGTGCTTTCCAGTGACCCGGCAATCCTGTTTTCAGGCCAGATGGACGCCATCCTTTGGGCCAATGCGCCAGGCTCGGCGTTTTTCGGTGGGTCCGGTATTGCAGACCTGCTTTCCAACCGGCTCAATCGCGACCAGCCCTTTGTGCGCCAGATCGCCAATGCGGTTTCGCAGATCGAGGATGATGAACCGCTGGTGCGCGGCTTTCGGGTCGCAAAGGGATTGCGCACGGAACTGATCCAGTGCGAATTGTCGCGTGTAAGCCTGTCGCAGGACGATCATGCCTTGCTTCTCGTATGCCGTGACGAGCGGACGGGACGTACGCCGCGCGAGCATGAACTGGCGCAGGGCGCGGTCGATTCGCTTGCCGGGTTTGCTGATTCCGCTGCTGTCGTTGACGAATTCGGCTTGCCGATCGGTGCCACCGAAAGCTTTGCGGAAATGGATATCGATCCCGATGTCCTGCTGGAACTCGTGCAGGAAGCCGCACATGAATCCGACCGGCTGGTAAAGCGCGCGCAGACAAGTGCCGTGGGGACCACGCTGGCGATTGGCATCGGCCGTATTCACGACCGGCCTGCCCGCTATCTGGTTGTGTGCGCTGCACCGGCATCTGCCGAAGCCGAGCAGGACACCGGCGATGCGACTGAGCCATCCGACATTGTTCACATGCCGGAAGATGGTGAAGTCATCGCCTCCGATTTCGTCGAGGCGCAGGCACATGAACCGGGCGTATCAGCGGGACTCAATGACAGGTTGCCTGAAGACGAGCCCGACCTTGCGCCAGAAGATTATGAGGAAGAACAGCTGTTCCATCCAGGCAGCGAACGTGACGAAGAGAAACTCGCCAGCGAGCCAGCGGGTGAACTCGCACACGATATGGATGAAGCCGACGGTTCACCATTGGATGATGCTGGCGAAGACGAGGCTTCCATGCCATCGCAGCGCAAGCCTTCCCTGCTTGACCGTTGGTATGCAGGGGTTGAACGCGGCGCCGCTCGAGAAGCTGTTGCAGACGAGGACAGGGGTTCGCCAACTGTTCAGTTCGAAAAACAGGAAATGGCACAGGACAGCGAAACGCCGGAATCGGACGCGCCGGTTCAATTCAGTTTTCGCGCCGGTGGTGCGCCGGTTCGTTTTGCCTGGATCATCGACGCTGACCAGCAATTCCGTTCAGTTTCCCCGGAGCTTGCCCAGACGGTCGGCCCCAATGCAGCCGACATTGTCGGCCGCAAATGGCGCGACGTTGCCCGCGTGTTCGGGTTCGACCGCACCAATGATATAGCGCGCCTTCTGGAGAAGCGCGACACGTGGTCCGGCAAGAGCGTTTTCTGGCCAGTGCAGGGAACGGATCTGGCGGTTCCCATTGATCTGGCTGCCCTTCCCGCTTTTGACGCCGCTCGCCGGTTTGACGGTTTCCGTGGCTTCGGGATCATTCGTACCGCAGACGCGATCATTGATCCCGAAGAAACCGGAAAAGCGCTCGAAGCGAGATCGGATGCGCCTGAATTCGACGCTGGCCACGATGATCTGACCGAAAGCAATGCAGTCGAGGAACGACACTGGGAATTGCCACTTGAAGACAAGGCCGCCAGGCAATCGGCGCCGGAGGATGAACACGCGCAGGACAGCGCGATGCATCGCGGCGACAATATCGTGCCACTGACCAGCCGCCGCAAGCCCGAGGGCAATGACCGGCTCAACCAGCGCGAAAGCCAGGCATTCTCCGAGATCGGACGTACGCTGCGCAGTGTGGAGCCAGCAGATTCCGACGATGGAAGCAGCAAGGAAGCAACCGCCGAAGTGGCAGAAGCCCAAAGCTCCCAGGGTACTCAGGGCACACATGGCGCACAGGGTGGGGGGCGTCCAGCCATAGACACCTCGCTGCTCAACCAGCTTCCGGCTCCGATCCTGATCTACCGCAATGGCGCGACCCTGTTTGCAAATCCCGAACTGCTCACATTGAGCGGCTATGACAGTGTGGATGAACTGGCGCGCGCTGGCGGTGTCGATGCTCTCCTGTCGGGCGACAGCGTCGATGGCGACGGCATGCACCATTCAAGGCTTTCCCGCAGGGATGGAAGCTCGATTGCGATCAATCCTGTCCTGCAAACCGTGCCGTGGGATGGCGGCAAGGCACTGCTTCTGACCTTCCGCACGCGCTCAAGTGAAGTCCAGCACGAGAAGGCGGCAATCGACATTGCTCGCGTCAGCGAACTTCAGAACATTCTCGACACGGCGACAGACGGCATCATCATCATCGACAGGGACGGGCAGATCGCTTCGGTCAACAGTTCCGCGGAAGCGCTTTTCGGCACGGATTTCGACAGTGCTGCCGGCAAGCATCTGACCGACTTCTTTGCCCAGGAAAGCCACAAGCCGCTGACGGATTATATCAACGAACTTTCACAGCCTGGCGTGGCCGGTATCATCAATGATGGTCGCGAGGTGATTGCCAAGGAAGCAAATGGAGGCCTGATCCCGCTTTTCGTCACGATCGGCAGGATGGGCACGGACGGCAAACTCTGCCTGGTGCTCAGGGACATCACGCAGTGGAAGAAGGCCGAAGAGGAACTTGTCGGCGCGCGCCGGGCTGCCGAACTGGCCAGCGAGCAGAAGACCGACTTCCTGGCAAGGGTCAGCCATGAGATCCGCACCCCGCTCAATGCCATCATCGGCTTTTCCGATGTCATGATCGAGGAACGCTTCGGTCCTGTTGGCAATGAGCGTTACAGGGAATATCTGCGCGACATCAACCGGTCAGGCGTGCATGTCCTCGACCTCATCAATGACCTTCTCGACATTTCGAAGATCGAAGCGGGCAAGATCGACCTGACATACGAGGCCGTTGACCTCAATCAGATCGTTTCCGAGACCGTGGCGTTGTTGCAGCCGCAGGCGAACCGGGAGCGGATCATCATCCGCACATCGCTTTCTCGTGCGGTACCGCGTGTGGTGGCAGACGCAAGATCAATTCGCCAGATCATTCTCAACCTCGTTTCCAACGCTATCAAGTTCACCCCGATGAATGGACAGGTCATCGTCTCGACCGTCTATGAGGGCAATGGCGAAGTGGCACTCCGCGTTCGAGACACGGGGCGCGGCATGACCGAGAAGGAAATCGAAACCGCGATGAAGCCGTTCCATCAGATCGGCACTGTCGAGGAGAAACGGGGCCAGGGAACAGGACTTGGGCTGCCGCTCACCAAGGCGCTGGTAGAGGCCAACCGTGCCTATTTCGACATCGAGAGCACGCCCGGGGAAGGCACGATAGCCAACGTGCATTTCCCGACCCAACGCGTGCTGGCAGACTGAAACAGGGCCAGGTGCCGGGGTCCGGGGGCTTGATCCGATCTCGGAACAGCGCCATAGGCTTGGCATGAAACTGGCACTATCAGAAATTCCTGCGACGCAACGCAACCGGACCGGGCGCGCTTCCGTGCTTGGCCTTACGGCAGCTGCGGCCTTTGCCGTCCTGCTTGCCATTCCGGTGCTGTCGCTGATCATGCTTGCCGCGGGCAAGTCAGATGGTGTGTGGCCGCACCTCATCGAGAATGTGCTGCCGCGCTCCATACTCACAACTGTGGAACTGTTGGCTGGTGTCGGATTTCTCAGTACCGCCATCGGCCTGCCTGCGGCATGGATCGTGAGCCGATACAGTTTTCCCGGACGCAACCTGGTCCACTGGGCACTGGTCATGCCGCTAGCAATTCCAACCTATGTCTCTGCCTATTGCTTTGTCGAACTGCTCGATTTCACGGGGCCGGTACAGAGCCTGCTTCGTTCGGTGGCCGGATTCCAGAGCGCTCGGGACTACTGGTTTCCCGACATTCGATCCCTGCCCGGTGCGATCTTCGTCATGGCGAGCGTGCTTTATCCCTATGTCTACCTGACATCACGCCTTGTCTTCGAGATGCAGGGGGCTTCCGTGATCGATACTGCGCGCGTGCTTGGCGCTGGCAACTTCCGGGTATTCTGGCGCATAGCCCTGCCCCTTGCCCGCCCGGCGATCATCGCGGGATCGGCCCTTGCCATGATGGAAGCGCTGAACGATATCGGCGCGGTGGAAATCCTTGGCGTCAGGACATTGACCTTTTCGATCTTCGACACCTGGCTGAACCGCTCAAGCCTGGCTGGCGCTGCGCAGATATCGCTGATCATGATGATCTTCGTGGCCGCCCTTCTCGCCATTGAACGAACGGCACAGGGGCGAAAGCGCTATCACTCGCGCGATTCCGGGACTGCGCGTGCTTCGCAGGTGCGGTTGAAAGGCGTTGCAGCCATTGCGGCTCTTGTTGCCTGCCTGATGCCACCGCTTGCCGGGTTTGCAACGCCGGTTCTGCTGATGGCAAGTTTTGCGGCGAAACGGATCGAACAGCTCGGCGATCCAGCATTGTTCTCGGCTGCGGGCAACAGCGTGCTGGTCTCGGCACTGACTGCCCTCCTTGCGGTTTCCCTGATATTCGTTGTGGCGACCTTTGCGCGCCACGGCCGCACGGTGGTGGCAAAAATCATCATGCGGCTTGCCAGTCTGGGTTACGCGCTACCTGGTTCGATTCTCGCCATCGGCGCGCTCATTGCTTTCACCAGTTTCGACAACCAGCTCGATGGCTTGCTGCGCCAGCGTCTGGGTATTTCGTCCGGACTTCTCATTTCGGGAAGTGCGGCGATTGTCGTCTATGCCTGCACCATTCGGTTCCTGGCGATTGCACTGGGAGCCATCGAACCAGGCTATTCACGACTTTCGCTGCATCTGCCCATGGCCGCGCGCACGCTCGGCCAATCCCGTCTCGGCGCACTGTTCAAGGTGGAACTGCCATTGATGAAAGGTGCGCTGGCAACTGCGGCCCTGCTTGTCTTTGTCGAAACCATGAAGGAACTGTCGGCGACCGTGCTGCTGCGACCCTTCAATTTCCAGACCTTGGCGACCTTCGTTTATGAAAGGGCATCGCGTGCCCTGTTCGAAGACAGCGCCATTGCCGCACTGGTGATCGTTGCCATCGGCATTATTCCAGTCGTGCTTCTCAGCAGGATGCAACTGGAGCCAAGTCAAAAAAAAGCGGGCTGAAAGCCCGCTTGAAGATGATATTCAGGACACACACTACACAAAACACTCGGGATAATATTTCCGGAGACGTTTCCGGGAACCCTCTCCCTAACCCTTAAGTTGCAGCCAATGTGCGCGACTCGCCTTTCCATCTCATTACCGGGAAGATTACAATTTTATACAAACCAATCTTGAATCCCATCAAAGTTAATTTCGCGAACATAAATGCTTAACCATGACGTGGCCGGAACCTGGACTGGCACAGCTGCGCGAATCTCGTGATGCGGCATAATCCGGGATTGTCAAAGCACCTGCTGGCTGGCAAACCTGTTTTTCTGGGGAGAGCCGAACGGGTCTGGAAGCTGCATAGGTTCGCTTCCCCTCCTGCTTTCGGCGAATGAACAAGGAACAGGCTTTGGCATGAAGCGATTTCGCGCCATTCTTGCAGCCGGTCTAGTGCTGGGCGTGGCTCTGCTGATCAGCGCGCCATACCTGACGCCGCCCGAAAAATTGCGGCAGGGGATTGAAACCAAGCTGTGGGAACTCACCGGGATCAAGCCCTCGATCTCGGGCAAGGTGCGCATTCTGCTTTTCCCGTTCCTGACAGTGGAAGCAGCCAATGTGTTCATGCCGGCGCAAGGAGCGCAGAAGCCATTCGTCGAAATGGAGCGCATGCGCGGCAATATCGGTTTCCTCAATGCCTTGAGGGGGCGCTTCAAGCCGGATTCCTTCGAGCTCATAAGGCCGACGTTCAACCTTCGCTTCAGGGCTGATGGCAGCATGGCATGGCCCGTCTCGGGCGGTCGGCTGCATTCGCTACTGGAAGATGCAAGGGCAGCAAGGGCAGGAACGGAAACCAATGCCAAGACCGATCTGTCGGGGCTGAACACATTGCAGGTCGGCCACATCAAGGTCGTGGACGGGCTCATCAACCTCGCCAATGAGGCTGCCGGAACAAGCGAGATGTTCAGCAATCTGGACATGCAGATCGACTGGCCAACCACGGCATCGGCACTGGTGACCTCCGGAAACGGTGTCTGGCGCAACGAGGCGATCGAATTCAGCGTGGGTACGGACGCTCCCCTGCTGCTGGCAGCTGGCGGCACCAGCGTTTCGCAGATGAAGATCAATTCGGCGACCTTCAGGTTCACTTATTCAGGTGATTCGAACATGCTGGCCGGGCTGCACCTTTCGGGCAATGGAGCCCTTGATGTGACATCGCTGAACAGGTTCCTGGCAATGATGGGTCAAGGTGTCGACCCGGGCATCAATCTCGGCAGCTTTGGCGCACGCGGCAAGATCAATGTCACGCCCAGCCAGGTGCAATTCACCGAATCCGAATTCAAGATGGGTGAGAATACAGCGACAGGCATTCTGCAACTGGTAAGGCCTGAAAGCGGCATTCCGCAGGTCAACGGCACACTCGCCTTTTCCTCACTCAATCTCGACAATTATGTCGCTGCCTTCCGCCAGTATGGCGAACAGCCCGGCTCCAGTGCCGGGGACGAAAGCCTGCTCAAGCTGTTTGATTCCGACATCCGCCTGTCCGCGGGCAAGGTCAAGATTCTCGACACCACTGCCGACAACATGGCAGCAGCGATCTCGGCGCGAAACGCCAGACTGACTGTCGATGTTGGCAACGCGGAAATGTATGACGGTACGCTCGTTGCACGCCTGATCGTCACTCCGGAGGAGTCAGGCACCAGGTCAAATGCCGAGGGCACGTTCAGCGGTGTGGCACTGGGAAAGCTGACCGGGTTGCTGCCAACTTCCGCATTCAGTGTCTCGGCCACTTCGACGATCAAATTCTCCGTCAATTCCCTTGTGCCGAACACAAGCTCCTCCGGTAAGGAGATTTCCGGCCTGATCGACGTGAAAAGCGGGAGCGGTTCACTGAGCGGTGTGGACTTCTCGACGATTCATGCCCTGATGGTGAACGATTCAGGCGGGAAAAAGGAACCGGCGCTCGGCGGCTCCTTCGCGTTTGATGCCATTTCCGGCAAGGTTGCGTTCGACGGTGGGCGAGCCTGGCTGAGGGATGTCATCTTCAACGGCAAGGATGTTTCCGCGAGCCTTTATGGCGGCGCAGACATGCGCAATGGCGGCATTGCCGTACGGGCCAGAATTGCACCTACACAGGGGGCCAGCGAGCGCAGTTCCTATGCATTGGTCTTTGTAGGCGGAACGCTGGCAAAGCCCATCATCACGCGCGATCCGGCGCTGGCACCGGCTCAGGACCCAAAAGCGCAGTAGCTTTCCCGGTTAACTGTCTATGCAAGCTGCCATTTGAGCTTTGGCGCAGTGCCGGTTATAAACCGGTTTACGGCTTGCTCTATGCAGGAGGCAGTGACCCGGCCATGTTTCGCTTGTTGTCTACACTGGTAAAGATCGGCATTGCGTCGCTAATCACCGGCGTGATCCTGGCCAAGCTCAACCTGTCGGCAGAGCAGATCCTGGCGGAACTGGGTTTCACGCCTGAGCAGGTCATGGAACTCCTGACCAAAGCCGTGGTGTGGGCAGTCCCCAACATCGTTCTGGGCTCCATGGTGATCGTGCCGGTCTGGCTCGTCGTCTATCTGTTCCGACCGCCTCGCGGCTGAACCTACTGAAAGTCGAACGCACTCAGTCCCGTCACCATCTCGTCCAGGCCCAGCGGTCGCGCAATCGGCGGCTCTGCCCTTGCCAGACAGCCCTGCCGCTCACAGACACGACAGGCCGGACCAACGGGTGTGGGCTCCAGGCCCGTGCCTCCTGCTGCATTGCCATAGACTGTTTCGCCGGCATGACTTGCATCGCAACCCAACAGCAGCGCTGTGCGGCGGACACGTTCGTTGAAGGCTGCCTGCGGACCCTCCAGGGTTCGGGCTACGACAAGGAATTGCGCACCATCGGGCATTTCGACCCGTTCCACCAATATCTGTCCCGGCAGGCCAAAGGCGGCGTGGATCGGCAATTTCGGACAGGCCCCACCAAAGCGCGCCTGGGGAAATCCCTGTGCGCCCGCCCTGCGAAAGCGGTTCCCGGCCTGATCAACCTCAAGCATGAAGAAGGGTATGCCGGATTTCCCCGGACGGCCCAGCATGGTCAGCCGGTTGGCGGCCTGTTCGAAGGAAACACCAAAACGCGATGCCAGAACGTCGATGTCGAAGCGGGCGCGAACGGCTGCCTGATGAAATTTCTCATAAGGCATTATGAGCGCCAGCGCTGCATAGCGGGCGAGTTCGAACCGGGCAAGGCGGCGCGCTTCGTCACCGGAGAGATTGAGCGTGCCGATCTCACTGGCGATGACTTCCCGCATCTTCAGGAGGCAGGCTTCCATCGCGATTTCCCGCAATTGATCGAAGGGCGACAGCCTTTCCGACACGAGCAGGCGCATCGAATGCCGGTCGAAGCGACGACGCCATAACGGCATGGCATGCACCGGCATCAGCCGGACAGAAATGTCATGCTCGTTCTTCATCCAGCGCCGCAGCGCCTGCACCAGTTCGGACCCCATGCCGCCGGACGGCAGCAGTGCTTCATGAAATTCCTCGCCAGCCTTCTCCAACTGGTCGAAATGGTTTGGTCGACGCTCGAAGGCTTCATGCACCAGATCGCTAGGCAGGCGGGCAGAAAGGCTTGTCGTTTCGTGGCCCTCACGGGCAAGCATGTCGGAAAGATCGCTGAGCCGGTCGAGCGATTCGCGATAGGCACGGTAAAGCTTGACGATACCGGCAGCGGCATTGGGCGCAGCTTCCGAAACCTCGACCAGTTCCTGGGGCGACGGCAGTTCACCGACCAGCAGCGGATCGGCAAACACCTCACGGAGCGCAGCAATCGCTCCGCCGCCCTCGCCGCGCAGTTCCTCAAGATCGAGTTTGTAAACCGAGGCCAGCTTCAAGATCAGCTGCACCGTGAGCGGCCGCTGGTTGCGCTCAATCAGGTTGAGATAGGACGGCGAAATGCCGAGTTGTTCGGCCATCGCGGTCTGGGTCAGTTCGAGTGAATGGCGAACGCGCCGGATTCTGGGACCTACAAAGATTTTCTGCTCTGCCATCGATTGCCTTTCCGGCCCTTGCCAGCCGTCATTTACAGAATTTTACAGGCCCGGACTGGAATCCGGGCGCCAGTCAGCATTTACAGTTTTGACAAAATTACTAGCCGCGCTTGTCAATCCCAATACATATTTACCAATCAAAATCGAGGATTTTGTACATTTTCTAGCTTTCTGTTGCGGCGCAATGTAAAATAGCAAAATTGAAAATCGCAGAACCGAACTTGAGAAACGCAGCCGTTAACGCTTCTGCCTCATTGCAATGACTGGAATTTACAAGCCAGAAACAGGCAGCGGTAAGGGGGAAGACGGCGCAAAAGGCCAGGTTCACGATGCGCAGTGGAAGGGTCGGGCTTGAACTGCAGCCCGATTTCCATCAAACGAGGCAGAACGAATAGATTTGCAAGGAGCAAACCGATGAATGCGAAGCCGCCAGTCAAGGAAAGAACCGAGGAAATGGGTTCGGCCATGAACCCGGATGAACAGGCTGCCATCCGCATGGTTGCCAATGACCTTCACAGGCTGAACCAATCGGTGATGAAGGCGGTTGAAGCAGGCGTTTCGGTGGAACTGATCCGTTCCGCGCGTCACCATTGCGGTAACGGCAACTGGGGCGATCTGCTCACGCCGATCATCGTCAAGAACCAGTAAATCCCTGATCCTGCCCCGAAGGCCAGCCACATGATGCCAGGCCTTCGGGTGTTGCCGGTTACTGGCCCTCGACGACTGGCTTGAGGTTCGCAAGACCTTTTTCAAAATCTCCGCCGACCATGCCGTCAATATCCATGAAGATGGAGAACACGCGGGCGATCAATGGCTGCGGACCATACATCGCCCAGGTCAGTTTCGTTCCCGTACCTTCCGGCTCAATAACGTAATCCACCGTGTTGGTGGTCTGCATCGGTTCGTTGAAATCGAGCTTCACGCGAACCAGCGATGGGCTGGTTGCCTCGATGATTTCCTGGCGACCCGATCCAACATCCTTGTTGCCCTTCCACTCATAGATCGCGCCAACGCCCGACGGGGCACCTGAAATCTTGCGCTCCATCTGCGGGTCCAGTTTTTCCCATGGTGACCATTCGGCTGACTTGTTGAAGTCTGAGAGAACGGCGAACACCGTCTGGGGGGCTGCGGTATAACTGGCGCTGCGTTCAATGCGGAAACTGTCCGGCAGTGTCGACGCATAGGCGAACAGTCCTGCGACAGCCACGACAATGATCCCCAGTACCCATAATATGAATTTGCGCATCGCGGTCGTCCTTCCTTGAGTTTCCCTGCCCCTGAATCGGCTGAAAGCGTGGCAAATTGATGATTGCACATTCTCGATGCCTGTCGCGCTTTGTAACCTTTTTGTCCTGAACGCGCTTCCTGACATCCGGATTTCATGGGACAAGGCTCCTTCGCACAAGCTGACATGAGGATCGGCCATGAGCATGAACCTTAACGAATATCTGGCTGGCGAACTGGCTGGGCTGAAGCAACAGGGCCTGTTCAAGAACGAACGTGTGATCACGTCGCGCCAGTCGGGAACCATCACCACGGCGGACGGCCGCCAGGTCCTCAACTTCTGTTCCAACAATTATCTGGGGCTGGCAGGCAGCGCGGAACTGGCCGCCGAAGCCGGGCGAACCGTTGACAAGTATGGCTACGGCATGGCTTCGGTCCGCTTCATCTGCGGTACCCAGGAAGAACACAAGCAACTGGAAACCCGCATTTCACGCTTCCTCGGCATGGAGGACACGATCCTCTATTCCAGCTGTTTCGACGCCAATACCGGGCTTTTCGAGACATTGCTGGGTGAAGAGGACGCCATCATTTCGGATGCGCTGAACCATGCTTCGATCATTGACGGGGTTCGCCTGAGCAAGGCTCGCCGCTACCGCTATGCCAACAATAACATGGAAGAGCTGGAGGCCTGCCTCAGGCAAGCTGCGGATGCCAGGTTCCGCCTGATCGCAACCGATGGCGTTTTCTCGATGGATGGCATCATCGCCAACCTGCCAGCGATATGTGATCTTGCCGAAAAGCACGATGCACTGGTCATGGTAGATGACAGCCATGCCGTCGGATTTCTTGGCGCCCATGGCAGGGGTTCGGTCGAGCATTGCGGCGTGGAAGGCAGGGTACACATCATCACCGGAACGCTTGGCAAGGCGTTGGGTGGTGCTTCGGGCGGCTATACGAGCGCCAGCGCACAGATCGTCGAATGGTTGCGGCAGCGCTCGCGACCCTATCTCTTCTCCAACACGCTGGCTCCCATGATCGCGGCGACTTCGCTGAGGGTCCTGGACCTTGTCGAGGACGGCACGGAATTACGAAAAAGGCTGTGGGATAATGCCGCCAATTTCCGCAAACTGATGAGCGCGGCTGGCTTCATGCTGGCAGGCGCAGGCCATCCGATCATTCCCGTCATGCTTGGCGAAGCCGTGCTTGCCCAGGAAATGGCAAGCCGGATGGCGGAGCGCGGCGTATTCGTTACAGGGTTTGCCTATCCGGTGGTGCCGAAAGGACAGGCGCGGATCAGAACCCAGATGTCTGCAGCCCATAGTCGATCCGATATCGAGGCTGCAGCCCAGGCATTTCGGGAAACCGGCAAGGAACTTGGCATCATTCGAGGCTAGACATGACAAACATGATGAAGGCGCTGGTGAAGTCGAAGGCTGAACCCGGTATCTGGATGGAGCGGGTCCCCGTGCCTGAGCCGGGGCCCAATGACGTGCTCATCAAGGTGCGCAAATCCGCCATCTGCGGTACGGATGTCCACATCTACAATTGGGACGCATGGGCTCAGAAGACTGTTCCTGTGCCGATGGTGACCGGCCACGAATTCGTTGGCGAGATTGCTGATACCGGCAATGCGGCACGGCGCTACAAGAGCGGGCAGCGCGTCTCTGGCGAGGGCCATATTGTGTGCGGAACATGCCGCAACTGTCGTGCCGGGCGCGGCCACCTTTGCCGCAATACGCTTGGCGTTGGCGTGAACCGGCCAGGATCATTCGCGGAATATGTCTGCATTCCCGAATCCAATGTCGTGCCGATCCCGGAAGATGTTCCCGATGAAATCGCCGCGATTTTCGATCCGTTTGGAAACGCGGTTCACACCGCGCTGAGCTTCGACCTTGTCGGCGAAGATGTGCTGGTCACGGGCGCTGGCCCCATCGGCATCATGGGCGCGCTGGTCGCACGGCATGCGGGCGCCAGGAAGGTCGTGATAACGGATGTCAATCCGGTGCGCCTGGAGCTTGCACGCAAGATGGGCATCGAGACAGTCGTTGATGCGCGCAGCCAGGACCTGGGCGAAGTCATGCGTTCAATCGGCATGAGAGAAGGCTTCGATGTCGGGCTGGAAATGTCGGGGGCGGCACCGGCTTTCCGCGACATGATCGACAAGATGAACAATGGCGGCAAGATCGCCATTCTCGGCATCGCACCGACCGGGTTCGAGATCGACTGGAACAAGGTCATCTTCAAGATGCTCAACCTCAAGGGCATCTATGGAAGGGAAATGTACGAGACCTGGTACAAGATGATTGCATTCGTCCAGGGCGGACTGGATGTGTCGGGCATCATCACGCACCGGATCGGCATCGATGATTTCCAGACAGGGTTCGACGCCATGCGATCCGGCAATTCCGGAAAGGTCGTGATGGACTGGTAGGGTTCAGGCAAAGCGGAGGTTTCCGAAGGGCGGTTTTTCCAGCACGCCGTAGTCGGCTGCATTTGCCTCCACAAGCCCCACGATCAGGAGCGCCGTTCTGTCGGCGGGCGACAGGTTCCTCACCGCCTTTTCCAGTGCATCGCGCACCACTGGCAAATGCAGCGCATTGGCCTTCGAGATGATCAGCGGAAGGCCGGGCACTTCGCTTGTGTGCCCTGCAAGCCGCACACCTGCTGCAGCGGGTTCAAAGCGCTCGAGAAGCTGCCAGGATACTGCGTCAATTGCAGAAATTTCTGCTTCGCCCTGTGCGACAGCCTTGATGGAATTGCGATGGCTGCCACTGATCACGAGGCGACCTGTTGGCAACTCGACCGGCCAGTCCGCCAGTTCTCCCAGCGCGCGAAAGCCGCTTTGCGAATCCCTGCTGTTGACGGCAAAGCGGATCGCGGGATCATCCATTGCAGCGCGCCAGCCCTTTTCGGCAATCCTGTCTGCCAGGGATGGGGACGCGATGATCTGGCTGAAATAATGGCCCGGGGTGCTCGCAACACCGAAGTCAAACCTAACAAATGGCAGGGCATGGTCCCGGACGCCACAGACGAACGGCCAGCCGCAGGTCTGGCCCAGCAACAGGCCTGGCTTGTACCAGTTCTGATGATAGTCCGCGTCACGCACCAACCCGGCTTCAACTGCGATACCCTGTGCAGCAAGTTCCTGTCGGACAGCCTGCCAAAGCCGGTCCCATTGTGGCCGCAGCTCGGGCAAATCATACATGGGCAGCGATGAGAAAAGCATGCGACTCCCGCGTCACGAACGGATGGGTGAGCGGCTGATCCTGTCAGGCGACGAAAGGATGGGCAACAGGCTCCTTCGGTCGGAGAAGATACCGGGCGAAAACAGCGCCGTAGGAGGGGTAGACGTATCCCTTGTTGCGGCGGATGAAAGCCTCACGATGCCTGCGATAGAAGCCCGGCAGGAGATACCAGGCAAGGCCGGGGCGGGTGTGGTGAACCACATGCAGGTTGTTGAAAAGGAACAGGAAGGCGAGAAGGCCCCGATCCTCGATGATGACCGTGCGCTCGCCATGACCTTCGGCAGCCTGGTGTTCGAGGAAAGTGCGAATGAGAATGACCGCTATGCCGACATAGGCGGCCAAAACGAATTGCCACAGGGCAATGTTTGACCAGGCATGCACGAACCATGCAAGCAATACGACGCCTGGAACATGTGCCAGCCACGCAAGGGCGACCTTGCGCGCCTCACTGCCTCCGCGCAGGACAAGCGCGATATCGCCACTGACCATGCGCCAGAGCGTGACAAGCGGTCCAATGACGAGGCGACCTGCCATCGTGTTGTTGACGGTAAGGAGGAAGCGCACCCAGCCCGGCGAACTCTTCCAGTCGCGCCTGGCCAGATACCAGCTTTCAGGATCGTCGAACGGGTCAGTCAATTCACCCGTGGCGTGATGCTGCAGGTGCCCGTCGCCGAAACGGCCGAGCGCGTAGGTCCAGCCGATGGGAATGTAGACGAGGGCGAAATTGAGGATTTTCCAGCGGGTCGGGTGCAGATGCACGACCTCGTGCACCAGGGACCAGTAGAGGGCTGTGGAAAGACCGGCGAGCAGGACCCAAAGCGGGGCAAACAGATGATCGCCGAACAGAACCAGGGAAAACCAGACCAGATAGTTCGCAACGATCAGTAGCACCGTAGGCCATTCGATCCGCGCCAATATCCCGGCTTTCATGCAAAACTCCCCAGTCAGTAACGCAAAAGTGAGTGAAAGCCATCGGGTTCGCAATGCAACAATACGCAACTTTGTACGGGTTGTGTTGTGAATACGCACGAACGATGATTATAGTAACGTATGCGAGACAAAAGAGAGATAGCCGAGGTCTTCCAGGCGCGACTGAAGGATCTTATCGCAAGGCGGGGCGAGACCCTTTCGGCCTTTGCGCGTCGATGCGGGCTGGACCGCTCCGCACTGAGCCAGTTCCTTGACCGTGATGCGCTTCGCCTGCCACGCGCAGAGACGCTGGCGGCAATTGCATCATGTGAATCGGTCAGTGTCGACTGGCTGCTTGGTCTGTCGCAAAGCGAAAATGCGATTGGCGAAGTCGCCCGCGTGATGAGCATCGAGACCGCGCTGGGTGGCCATGGCGAAACGCGCCTGGCGGAATGGCACCGTGAAGCAGCCGGCTACAAGATACGCTACGTCCCTGCGACACTTCCCGACCTGCTGCGCACCCAGGCCGTCATCGATTATGAATTTCATGCAGAACAGCCAAAACTCATCGACGCCAAGTCCGATCAGGCGCGCAGCCTCCTGGACTATTCGAGACGTCCGGAAACCGAAATGGAATCCGTGATGCCCTATCAAAGGCTTTACAACCTTGCTGCGGGAGCGGGAATCTGGAACGGAATGCAGCGCGGTGCACGGCAGGCACAGCTTGAGCACATGGCGCAATTGCTGGAGGAACTCTATCCGACCTTCCGGCTGTTCCTTTATGACGGCATCAAGGCCTATTCGGCACCTTTCACCGTCTTCGGGCCAAAGCGCGCAGCAATCTATCTGGGCGACATGTACCTTGTGATCAATTCGGTTGAACAGATCCGCGATCTGGCCGTGCGTTTTGATCACCTAATCAGGCTGTCGACCATCGGGCCGGACCGGGTCGCCAGTTTCATTCGCCAGTTGAAGGTGACCTGAGTTTCAGACAGCAGCGAAAGCCTGGTCCAGGTCGGCAATGAGATCATCCACATGCTCGATGCCGATCGACAGGCGCACTAGCGAAGGCGGGATGCCGGTGGCATCGCCCTCGATCGTGTGGCGATGCTCCACCAGACTTTCCACGCCACCCAGCGAAGTCGCCCGGTGAAACAGATCAAGCGCTCCGCAGAAATCAAGCGCGTCCTGCCCGCTTCCCCTGATCAGGAAAGACATCAGCCCGCCATAGCCACCCTGCATCTGACGAGCAGCCAGCGCATGGCCCGGATGTGAATCAAGGCCGGGATAGAAGACCCGCTCGACCTTGTCGTGCGCTTCGAGCCAGCGTGCTATTGCCAGAGCGTTTGACGACATGCGTTCAACCCGCAACGGCAACGTGCGCATGCCTCTCAACAGGAGCCATGCCTCGAAGTTGCCGATGATGGCGCCAGCGTCGTGGCGATCCGTCCTGATTTCCTGCCAGGTGCGCGAAGCAGCGTTTGATGTGGTCAGCACTCCTGCCAGCACATCCGAATGGCCGTTGATCGCCTTGGTGGCCGAGTGCATCGAGATGTCAGCTCCCAGGGTCAGGGGTTGTGACAGCACCGGTGTTGCGGCCGTGCCATCGACCGCCAGCAATGATCCCGTTTCGCGGCAGACTTGCGAAGCCTTGAGGATGTCCACAGTACCCAGCCAGGGATTGGAAGGTGTTTCGAGCCAGACAATGTGGGGCCGGTTCCTTCGGACAATGTCCGCAAGCGCATCGCTGTCGGTGGCGTCGACGGCGACAAGATTTATGGAACGACGGGCGCAGAATTCACGAACCCATTTTGTCGTGCCCCAATAGATGCCGGACTGGATCACCAGCGATGCGCCGGAAGGGATTGTCCGCATCAAGGCAGCGGTGGCAGCCATGCCGGAGGGAAACAACAGCGACGCTTCCCCTTTTTCCAGTCGAGTGATCACCGCTTCGGCCTTGCGCACGGTGTCGCTGTCGTCACGGCCATAAATGAAGTCCGCGTTGAGCAACTGATAATTGCGGTCGCGCGCGTAGGTCGTGGAGGGCTGGATTGGAGGGACCAGGCCCCCCGTTGCCGGATCCATCGCGCCACCGGCTTGCGCGGCAACGGTTGCCGGATAAAGTTCATTCTTCATTCGGGAAGCTTCCTTCTGGGACGAAAGGGACCATATTCAATTGCACAAAGGGGACAAGTGAAACTTCCCGTGCACAAATGGACTTGAAGGTTTAAATCGATTTAAATAAAGAGACCGGGATAAGGCCCTGCTCCATTCCCGTTGCGAAGGAAGACCGCAATGACCAGCCAGTTCATTCCCGTCGAACCGTTCGACTATGTCGTGTTCGGCGGCACAGGCGATCTTTCGGAACGCAAGCTGATCCCAGCGCTGTTTCACCGGGCAGCCGACGGCCAGATCGTCGGCGAATCGCGGATAATTGGCGCGGCACGCGCAGAGATGAGTGACGAAGCCTTTCGCGACTTCGCCCTCTCAGCACTCATGGAGCATGTAGCTGAGGCCGATCTGGACGCGGTCGCGGTCGAAACCTTCCTCAAACGCCTGCACTATGTCGCTGTCGATGCGAAATCGGACAAGGGATGGTCGGAACTTGCGCAACTGCTGGGAAATGAGGAAAGGGTTCGCGCTTTCTACCTGGCAGTCAGCCCGTCACTTTTTGGCGACATAGCCAGCCGCCTGCACGCCAATGGCATGGTGCGGGCTCGCTCGCGCCTGGTCATCGAGAAGCCGATCGGCAAGGACCTTGAAAGCGCGCGTGCACTAAACGAGATTGTCGGACGGCATTTTCGCGAAGACCAGATTTTCCGTATCGACCATTATCTCGGCAAGGAAACCGTTCAGAACCTGATGGCCCTGCGGTTTGCCAATGCCCTGTATGAACCCGTCTGGAACTCGGCCCACATCGACCATGTGCAGATCACGGTCGCCGAAACACTCGGCGTGGAAGGTCGCGGGGGCTATTATGACAAGTCGGGCGCAATCCGGGACATGGTTCAAAACCACCTTCTGCAACTGTTGTGCCTGGTGGCCATGGAGCCGCCCGCAAGCATTGATGCAGATGCTGTTCGCGACGAGAAGCTGAAAGTGTTGCGATCACTCAAGCCCATCAATGCAAACAATGCAGGTGATATGACCGTGCGCGGGCAGTATACGGCAGGCGCGGCAAATGGCGGCGCGGTGCCCGGCTATCTCGATGAAATCGAAGGGGGCGCATCCGACACGGAAACCTTTGTCGCCATCAAGGCGGAGATCGCGAACTGGCGCTGGTCTGGTGTTCCCTTCTATCTGCGAACCGGCAAGAGACTTGCCCAGCGCGTTTCGGAAATCGTCATCCAGTTCAAGCCAGCGCCCCACAACATCTTTTCATCCGACGCGGGCAAGCTTGTTGCCAATCGGCTGGTGCTTCGCCTGCAACCGGACGAGGCGGTGAGCCAGATCATCATGATCAAGGATCCGGGACCCGGCGGCATGCGCCTGCGCGAGGTCGCACTGGATATGAGTTTTGCCGACAGTTTCGAGAAGCGCCCGCCTGATGCCTATGAGCGGCTTCTGCTGGATGTGGTGCGGGGCAATGCAACGCTGTTCATGCGCCGTGACGAAGTGGTGGCTGCCTGGCAGTGGATCGACCCGATCATTTCCGCCTGGGGAGAGACAGGCCAGAAATGCAAGAAATACACCGCCGGGACCTGGGGACCGTCAGCGGCCATCGCACTGGTCGAGCGGGATGGAAGGACCTGGCACGAGGAGGAAGGCCAAGCATAATGCGCTGGCATGTCTATGATACACGCGAAGAACTGGCTGAAGGGCTGGCCACAGGCATTGCAGCCGTACTCGCCGGAGCAATCGCCGTGTCTGGCTCAGCCCGGCTGGCAGTATCCGGCGGCACAACGCCGATCACCTTTTTCGGGCGGCTTTCCACGGCGGACATTCCATGGGAACTGGTCACAATCGGTCTGGTCGATGAACGTTTTGCACCAGCGCAAAGTCCACGTCTCAATGTCAATTCCGTCAGGAATCACCTGATGAAGAACAAGGCGGCGAACGCGCGACTGTTTGCCATGCATGACGGCATTGAAAGCGACATCAATGCTGCGTGCCTTGCTGCCAATCGCGGGATGACGATGCTGGGTTCCTATGACGCCCTCGTGCTTGGCATGGGCGGCGATGGCCATACAGCTTCACTCTTCCCCGGCGGAGACAATCTGGCGGCGGCACTCGACCTTGCCACCAGCGAACGCGTCATGACCATGGCGGCACCTGGTGCAGGCGAGCCGCGACTGACCATGACGCTTGGCGCCATTCTTGATGCCGGGTTTCTCGCCCTTCATATCGAAGGCGCAGAAAAACGCGCCGTCCTCGAACGCGCCCTGAGCGAAGGCGATGATCGGGAACTGCCCGTGCGCGCGGTTCTGAGGAATGCCGCAGACCGTCTGCAGATTTTCTGGGCACCGTAAATGCGCTCAACCGTGAAAAGGATCTGAACAATGGAAACCATGCGGGCAATTTCCGCTGTCACGCAGCGGATCGTCGAGCGGAGCAAGCCAACAAGAGAGGCTTATCTGGCGCGGATTGCGGAAGCGGGCGGCAAGGGGCCGCATCGTTCCATCCTGTCCTGCGGCAATCTCGCTCACGGATTTGCCGCCTGCGGGGTCAGGGACAAGGGCGCCCTATCCGGCGACACCGTGGCCAATATCGGCATCATCACAGCCTATAATGACATGCTGTCGGCGCATCAGCCCTTCAAGGATTTCCCTGATCTGATCAAGCAGGCTGCGCAGGAAGCTGGCGCGGTGGCCCAGGTCGCGGGCGGTGTTCCTGCAATGTGCGATGGCGTCACCCAGGGCCAGACCGGCATGGAGCTCTCGCTTTTCTCGCGCGACGTGATCGCGATGGCGGCAGGTATCGGACTTTCCCACAACATGTTCGATGCAGTGCTGTTCCTCGGCGTTTGCGACAAGATCGTGCCGGGCCTCGTGATTGCGGCACTGGCATTCGGGCACCTGCCAGCAATCTTCGTGCCGGCCGGGCCAATGCCGTCCGGTCTGCCAAATGACGAGAAGGCGCGTGTGCGCCAGCTTTTCGCGGAAGGCAAGGCCAGCCGTGCCGAATTGCTGGAGGCTGAATCGAAGTCCTACCATTCGCCCGGCACCTGCACCTTCTACGGAACGGCAAATTCCAACCAGATGCTGATGGAAATCATGGGCCTGCACCTTCCCGGTTCAAGCTTCGTGAACCCGGGCACGCCGTTGCGGGATGCCCTCACCATGGAAGCCACACGCCGTGCGCTCGCCATCACCGCGCTTGGAAACGACTATATCCCGGCGGGCAAGGTGATCGATGAAAAGGCAATCGTGAACGGTGTGATAGGTCTGCATGCCACCGGCGGATCAACCAACCACACGCTGCATCTCGTGGCCATGGCTCATGCGGCGGGCATTCATCTGACCTGGGAAGATATTTCGGACCTTTCCGAAAATGTGCCGCTGATTGCGCGCGTCTATCCAAATGGCCTGGCGGACGTCAATCATTTCCACGCTGCTGGCGGCATGGGCTATCTGATCGGCGAACTGCTCGATGCAGGCATGTTGCACGATGATGTGCTGACGATCTGGGGCTCGGGCCTGTCGCGTTATCGCCAGGAACCCCGCCTTGACGATAGAGGCAGCATCGTGTGGGAAAAGGCAGCGAGCGTTTCCGGCAATCCGAAAGTGCTGGCACCCGTCTCCCAGCCCTTCCAGGCTACGGGCGGGCTGAAGATGCTTGGCGGCAATCTCGGTCGCGCGGTTGCCAAGGTCTCGGCGGTCAAACCGGAACGCCATGTCATCGAAGCACCTGCCATCGTTTTCAACGACCAGAACGACATCACCGCAGCATTCAAGCGCGGCGAGCTGGAACGCGATTTCGTTGCTGTGCTCCGCTATCAGGGCCCAAGGGCAAATGGCATGCCGGAACTGCACAAGCTGACCCCGGTTCTTGGGGTATTGCAGGATCGCGGTTTCAAGGTGGCCCTCGTCACGGACGGGCGAATGTCCGGCGCATCGGGGAAGATCCCCAGCGCCATTCATGTGACACCGGAAGCAATTGATGGCGGGCCGATCGCGCGTGTGCGTGACAATGACCGTATTCTTCTGGATACCATCACGGGAAGGCTGGACATTCTTGTCAATGAAAGCGAACTTGCCAGCCGGGCCGTCGAGGTTCCCGACCTTTCGGGCAACCAGACTGGCCTTGGCCGGGAGCTGTTTTCAGTCTTCCGCAACAATGCAGGATCAGCGGACATGGGCGGGAGCGTGTTCCCTGCCTGAGCCAGGAGGGTGATTTGGGCTTCATGAGAATATTGCTGGCGTTGGCCGCGATTATGGTTGGCGCAGGGGCAAGCCTTGCGCAGGAAGAAGGAAACGGCCGTCACGCGGGATACTATTATCCCATTCCGCAGAGCGAAGAAGTTTACAAGTCGTTGGTTGACGCCCTGCCCGGCGTAAACCGCAAGTCGCGCATCGGACTGGTCGCGGGACTCTCGAAGCGCCAGTTGGACCGCCAGTATGATGCAGGCTATGTGATCCTTGCAAAAGGTGCAGATGCGCAAAAGATGATCATCGTGGCAACCCAGGACGGGCGCTTCGACACGCTCTACCGGCTGCGCGCGCTGCTTTCGATGTTGAGTTCGGAAGCACGTTTCTCGCCATTGCTACAGGGATCAGGCGCACCGGAAAACCTCAATTTCCTCGACCTGCTCAAGCTTGGCGGCTTCAGCGAAGTGACGATTTCCAATGGCAAGGATCTGGCGCACACGATTCTGGTGCGCTGAATGACCTAGACGGCGCTCTCATGGCCCGCGGGCCATGGATCGGGCAAGAGCTGGAGACTGGAACCGGCCTTGGGGGCCAGTTCGCGGACCAGTTCACCAAAGGTGGAGTAATCTTCCGACCTTTCGCTGCCGGAACGCCAGACAAGGCCAATGTCACGGGAGGGGCAGGGTTCGACAAATTCGACCAGTTCCAGCGCGCCGTCACGATTTTCAAAGGGCACGGCCATTTCGGGCAGCAGGGTCATTCCAAGCCCGTTTGAAACAAGCTGGACCAGTGTTGCCATGGACATTGCCTCGAAATTCACCGTCCAGCCTTCGCGTTGAATGCCGCAAACCTCCAGGGCATGGTCGCGCAGGCAATGCCCTTCCGCGAGCAGCAGGAGCCTGTCCGCCGGTATTTCATCAACATGGACGGGACCAACGAGAAGATCGGTGGCACCGGGAGTCTTGGCAACGACAAATCGGTCCTGAAAGAGGGACAGGCTTTCAAGTCCCTGCGCATCGATTGGCAGGGCGACCAGCGCCAGATCGACCTGGCGCGCCTGCAATGCCTCGATGAGCGACCGGGTCATGCCTTCGCGTATCTGAAGATCAAGGCCCGGGAACAGCGCGTTCGCCCTCGGCATCAGTTTCGGCAGGAGATAGGGTGCAATGGTCGGGATCACGCCAAGACGCAGCCTGCCAGCAAGGATGCCCCCACTTGCTGCAGCGAGATCCTGGACAGTCTGGGCGTCGTCAAGAATTCTTCTCACGACTGGCAGGAGCTTTTCACACAGCGCTGTTGGAAACACGCCGGCTTTCGAGCGCTCGAACAGTCTGGCACCGAGCCTTCGCTCCATTTCCATGATCTGGGCGGAGAGGGCCGGCTGGGAAACGTTCACGGCGTCTGCAGCGCGGGCAAAATGTCGATGGCGGACAAGCACATCCACATATTGCATCTGGCGAAGCGTCAGTTTCATAGTTGTTTCTTATCATGACTTCACAATAATCAAATTGGAAATTATCGTTTGTGCACGATATGCTCATGGCAATAGCAGTTACAGGTGCAGACTTTTCTCGTCGATCAGGCACCGCCGCGAGGTCTGTTGAAGTGACAGGCAGGCAGCAGCCGTGACAATTGGTCAGTCTTTGAACCCGTAATGGAAATCCCCACTATCAGATCATGGACCGTTGCTGCGGCCTGATTGCGGGTGGTGCGGGCAAGGGAATTTTCGTGAAGTCAAGCTGGAGAGAATAATGAACGCAAACGCTCAGTCCGGGGGCAAGTGCCCGATCATGCATGGCGCAACAAACATGGGGACCAGGTCCAACAGGGACTGGTGGCCCAATCAGCTCAACCTGAGAATCCTGCACCAGAATTCGTCACTTTCCGATCCCATGTCCAGCGGTTTCGATTATGCGAAGGCGTTCAAGAAGCTGGACCTCAAGGCGCTGAAGAAAGACCTCACCGCACTGATGACCGACAGCCAGGACTGGTGGCCGGCTGACTATGGTCACTATGGCGGCCTGTTCATCCGCATGGCATGGCACAGCGCCGGCACATATCGCACGGGCGATGGTCGCGGTGGTGCGGGTTCGGGCACCCAGCGCTTTGCGCCGCTCAACAGTTGGCCGGACAATGGCAACCTCGACAAGGCGCGTCGGCTGCTTTGGCCGATCAAGCAGAAATATGGCAATGCCATTTCCTGGGCCGACCTGATGATTCTGGCGGGCAATGTCGCCATCGAATCCATGGGTGGCAAGACATTCGGTTTCGGCGGCGGCCGTGCGGACGTCTGGGAACCGGAAGAGGATATCTACTGGGGCACGGAGTCCGAGTGGCTGGGAGACAAGCGCTACACTGGCGATCGCGAGCTGGAAAATCCGCTTGCTGCAGTTCAGATGGGCCTCATCTACGTCAATCCCGAAGGCCCGAACGGCAATCCCGACCCGATCGCTTCGGGCCGTGATATCCGCGAAACTTTCGCGCGCATGGCGATGGACGATTACGAGACCGTTGCGCTGACGGCCGGTGGACACACCTTCGGGAAGATGCATGGTGCAGGCCCGACCTCCCATGTCGGCCCGGAACCGGAAGCTGCGCCTGTCGAGGCAATGGGCCTCGGCTGGCTCAGCTCCTACAAGAGCGGAAAAGGCCGCGATACCATTACTTCCGGACTGGAAGGTGCGTGGACATCCAATCCGATCAAGTGGGACATGGGTTATTTCGACGTGCTGTTCGGCTATGAATGGGAACTGGTCAAGAGCCCGGCCGGTGCATCAGTCTGGACACCGAAGAACCTGAAGCGGGAAGACATGGCTCCCGATCCGGCCGATCCAACCAAGCGCGTGCCGATCTTCATGTCGACGGCTGACATGGCCATGCGCATGGACCCGGCCTATGAAAAGATCTCGCGCCGTTTCCACAAGAACCCGGCAGAGTTTGCCGATGCGTTCGCACGGGCATGGTTCAAGCTGACTCACCGCGACATGGGTCCGCGCTCACGCTACATCGGCAAGGAAGTTCCTGCCGAAGAACTGATCTGGCAGGATCCGATCCCGGCTGTTGATCACAAGCTTGTCGGTGCCAAGGAAATCAAGGCGCTCAAGGAAAGCATCCTGGCATCCGGTCTTTCGGTATCCCAGATGGTTTCAACTGCCTGGGCATCGGCCTCGACTTTCCGTGGATCTGACAAACGTGGTGGTGCCAATGGTGCGCGCATCCGTCTTGCTCCGCAGAAGAACTGGGAAGTGAACCAGCCCTCGCGCCTGTCGAAGGTTCTGAAAGTCCTCGAAGGCATCCAGAAAGCCTTCAACGGCTCACAGAGCAGCGGCAAGAAGGTTTCGCTTGCCGATCTCATCGTGCTGGCGGGTTGTGTGGGTATCGAACAGGCTGCCAGGAATGCTGGCCACAAGGTCACCGTACCCTTCACACCGGGACGCATGGACGCATCGGCGAAGCAGACCGATACCGAGTCGTTCGAGGTTCTGGAACCGCGCGCAGATGGTTTCCGCAACTACCTGAAAAACCGGTTCAGTGTTTCTGCCGAGGAATTGCTGGTTGATCGCGCGCAGCTGTTGACGCTGAGCGCACCGGAAATGACCGTCCTGGTCGGTGGACTTCGTGTGCTGGGCGCCAATCATGGACAATCCAAGCATGGTGTATTCACCAAGCGTGCGGAATCCCTGACAACAGACTTCTTCGTGAACGTGCTGGACATGAGCACAGAGTGGAAGCCGGTATCGGATGAGCAGGAAGAGTTCGAAGGCCGTGACCGCAAGAGCGGCAAGGTGAAGTGGACCGCGACGCGGGTTGATCTCGTTTTCGGATCCAATTCGCAATTGCGCGCGCTCAGTGAGGTCTATGCCCAGGATGATTCCCAGAGGAAGTTCGTCGACGATTTCGTCACGGCATGGACCAAGGTGATGAACGCCGACCGCTTCGATCTCGCCTGATCCAGGCCAGTTCCCAGCAATACAGGCCCGGTGGTTTTGCCGCCGGGCTTTTTTTGTTTCGCGCAAAGGGTTGATCCCTGTATATTACAACCTATGCGATCATCTGATTCCTTACGCCCGACCTTTTCCGTTTCCCTTTTGATGCTAGCCAGCAGTCTTGCAGCCTGCACGTCGCCTGGTCCTTCAAACCTGACCCTGGGATTGCAAAGCCCACCTTCCGCATCGGGCCTTACGGCTGATTTCATTCGTTTCTGCCTGCCAGACCGTGCGCCAGATGCTGCTGGTGACTGGCGGGAGGCCAGTGAAATTGATCTGGCCGAAGCAGGGCTGAGCGACTTGCGCAAGGAAACGCTGAGTATTCCCGGCGGCGGCGCATTCGTTGAAGAAGCGCAGCAATTGTTTGCCAGGGGGTTGGGGAGCGAGACCGTTATCGGTTCCAGGGAACTGATCTATCAAAGAGGCGTGCTGACGCAGAGTGAGTGTTCGGTGTTTGGCGTGAGTGAGGATCACCTTGAGGAGTGCGCGAGCCTTGGCAGCCTCATCGGATCAAAGCCTGATCGCAACAAGCATTACGCCGAGAGCGGCTCCCGTTTCATCGCCTGGGATCGAACCATAGAAGGCAGGCCTGCCACAGTTGGCTGCGAGCATGCACCTTCAAGTCCCGTGCTGCCCTATCGAGGTTCCGTGTTGCGGCTGACCATCGATCGGACCAGTAATAACCGCGTCGTTCGGACTGCCCCGCGGCCACCGGGCGTCGATGGGCGCTAAGCGCCCTGCCAACCATGGACCGTTGATCCATCCAGCAATCAGTAGGAGGGTGGTTCGCGCCCCGCGGCACGACAGGCACCAGCGAGCGTATTGGCCATGAGCATGGCAATGGTCATGGGGCCGACGCCGCCGGGGACCGGTGTAATCGATCCGGCAATGGCGGCGCATTCATCGTAGGCCACGTCTCCAACCAGCCTGGTCTTGCCCTCTCCCTTTTCAGGGGCATCGATGCGGTTGATGCCGACATCAATGACGCAGGCACCTGGCTTGACCCAGTCGGCCTTGATCATTTCCGGACGACCGACCGCTGCAACCAGAATATCGGCTGTGCGCGCGAGCGCGGGTAAATCACGCGTCCTGGAATGGGCAATCGTGACCGTCGCATTTGCTGCCAGCAGAAGATTTGCCATGGGCTTGCCTACAATGTTCGAACGCCCAACGACCACGGCGGTCAGTCCCGACAGGTCAGACTTGCCAAGCGCCTTGCGCAGGAGAACCATCGATCCGGCAGGCGTGCAGGGAACGAAGGCTGATGCCAGTTCGCCGGTTCCAAGCTTTCCCACATTGATGAAATGAAACCCGTCCACGTCCTTCTCGGGCGCGATGGCCTGGATGACTTCTCCCTCGTCAATGTGTGCGGGCAAGGGAAGCTGGACGAGGATGCCATGAATGGATGGGTCAGCATTCAGCTCGGCAATGAGCGCGAGCAGCACATCCTTCGTGGTCGAGGCATCAAGACGATGCGTGAGTGACTTGAAACCGCACTCTTCCGCCTTCTTGCCCTTCGAACGGACATAAACCTGACTGGCAGGATCCTCTCCGACAATCACCACGGCAATGCCTGGAACAACGCCCGTTTCCGCGACGAGCTTGTGGGTCGCCGACTTGACCGTCTCGACGACACCATCAGCAACTACCTTGCCGTCAATCACTGTTGCAGCCATGCGCTTTTCCCCGCTTCGATTTCATTTAGGCGGACAATAGGGCAAGGCCGTCGCGTGGCGTGGCGCGAAAAACGACAATGGGCGCACGGATTTGCGCCCAATCCAGCAGCCTCCCCCATCTTCAGCCTTTGGGGCAGTCCCTTCGATATCAGATGCCGGAGAGTTCTTTCGCATGCATCCATGCCGCGTGCTTGGGCGCACGGCGGGTTTTCGACCATTCCTCCAGCATGTCCCACTTGACGGCATCGAGCCTGGCCAGTTTCGCTTCTTCTTCCGGATCATCGCAGGCAAGCTCGATGCGGTGGCCATTGGGATCGAAGAAGTAGATCGAATGAAAGATGGTGTGGTCCGTCACGCCGAGCACTTCGACACCCTGCTTTTCAAGATGTTCCTTGTAGGCGATCAGCGTGTCTCGGTCCTTCACCTTGAAGGCAATATGCTGGACCCATTGAGGCGTGTTGCGATCACGATCCATTTCGGGCTTGGTTGGCAGTTCGAAGAATGCCAGGACATTGCCGTTCCCCGCATCGAGGAAGACATGCATGTAGGGATCCGGCTCATGCGTCGAGGGCACATGATCTTCCGCAATTGCGAGAACGAAATCCATGTTCAGCATGTCGCGATACCATTCGACCGTCTGCTTGGCATCGCGGCAACGGTAGGCAACGTGGTGTATGCGATCTATCTTCATCTGATTGCTCCGTGGTTTCCGTCACACACAGGCCCCGGATATCGATGTTGATCTTCTTTTCTAGCGCCGGGCCGCGACCGACAAGGCCTCCATCAGAATGTCGCGATCTCCGATATGGTTTGCCAGGATCAGGACAAGCCTGGCGTTGAACGCATCACTTTCCTCCTTGGTGAGCCCTTCATGGGCTGCGAGGAGATCAGCGTAGAAGTTGTCGGCGTTGTCCAGATTGGGTTTGCGGTTCAGAACTGCCATCTTGATGCCCTCTCAGTTCCTGGCGGTGGCGCGATTGACGGCCAGGCGAACAAGCTTCTCGTTGTACTGCGGCCAGCGCGCGACGACATGCTGATCGGGCCGCATCAGGTAGACCGCCGACTGGGTCCTGCCCAGGTACCTGCGCGCAAGCGCACCAGTCCCGGCTGTCTTGAATTTCATGCCCTCGACCGAGACACCATCGACATCGAGGCTCTGCGGCACGTCAGCATTGATGCCCATGAGCTGGAACTTTCCGCCAAGGCGGTCCACCAGCCATCCGCCTTCAACGGGCGCATCCACCGCGGGGCTGCCCGGTCTGGTCCGTTCTGGCATGTCCGATGCATCGTCGCCATTGAGCGGCGATCCGTCGTAAGTGCAGGGAACCGAAAGGCGGCCGGAATTGACCAGCGGACGCGCAAATTCCTCATGTTCGGCGAGATCGAGCACGGCGTTGCGGAATATCCGGCTGATCTCGGACTTGGGCGTGATGAAATCGGTGCTGCGCGATGAGTTCAGAATATTCTCGTCCGCACCATGGATGCGTTCCATATCGTAGGTATCGAGCAGGCTTTCCGGCGAAGTGCCATCCATGACCAGCTTCAGTTTCCAGATCAGATTGTCCGTATCCTGGAATCCGGAATTGGCACCCCTTGCGCCAAAGGGCGAGACCTGGTGGGCGGCATCGCCGGCGAAGATGACATGGCCGTGCCGGAACTTCTCCATGCGCCGGCACTGGAAGGTGTAGATCGACACCCATTCCAGTTCGAACTTCACCTTGTCGCCAAGCATTGCCTTGAGGCGCGGAATGACGTTTTCCGGCTTCTTTTCCTGTTCGCGGTCAATGTTCCAACCCAGTTGCAGATCGATGCGCCAAACGTCATCAGGCTGCTTATGCAGGAGCGCGGACTGGCCGCGATTGAACGGAGGATCGAACCAGAACCACCGTTCGGTGGGGAAGCTTGCATCCATGATCACATCGGCAATGAGGAAATTGTCCTCGAAGACCCGACCGACAAAGTCCAGTCCGAGCATCGACCTGACCGGCGAATTCGCGCCGTCACAGGCAATCAGCCAGTCAGCTTCCAGCCTGTAGGGACCGTCCGGCGTCTCGACAGTGAGGGCGACATGATCATCCTTTTGCGTGACGGAGGTCAGCTTGCTGGCACCCCTCAGCTCGATTGCCTTGCCTTCTGCCTGCAATTCGCGCACGCGGTCGACCAGATATTTCTCCAGGTGGTATTGCTGGAGATTGATGAAGGCGGGGCGCTTGTGTCCGTCTTCGGGCAGAAGGTTGAACTGGTAGACGGCTCTTTCGTCGAAGAAGACCTTGCCGGTATTCCAGGTCACGCCCTTGTCGACCATGGCATCGCCGCAGCCCAGGCGGTCAAGGATTTCGAGCGGACGTTTTGCAAAACAGATGGCGCGCGAGCCAAAGGATACCTTGTCATTTTCATCAAGAACCACGACAGGGATGTCGTGGAGCGCAAGATCGATTGCCGCTGCAAGTCCGATCGGACCAGCGCCCACGACGATTACAGGGTGGCGTACGGGCTTGTCAGCATCCTGGTCGCCAGACCTTTCGTACGGATAGAGCGGGGTTTCAAAAATCCGGCTCATGGAATCCTCCTTCTAGGGCTTGCCAAGAGAAATCACCACGGAGGTGAGAAACAGCAGCACGCCAAACGCAGCGAGCGCAGCCAGCAATTTGCCTATCATGTCCCATGCCGCGCGCCAGGTGTGTATCCGGTAGAGCCTCCGTCGATCGGCCTTGTTCAGCGAATCATAGTCGGGCGGATACAGCCGGGCGTCACGCTCCATGATCATCTGCTTGCCCGCCTGATGCTTGCGCGCAATGAGAGCCAAATAGGCAACAAAGAAGATGCCCATCCCTGCGAGCATCATGATCTGGGACGCATCAAACCTGCTCATCCTCGCTCCTCGGTCCGAAGTTGATTGAAATTCGCCATGCAAACCTTGATCCAGAACAAGCCATCAGGCGCGGGGTAATTCTCCATCCTGACTATCCCTGCAATGCCGCCCACATCAACTTGTCCCTTTCAGCCGTCCAAATCCGTGGCGTATCGATATCCAGCGCTTCGTCATAGGCGCGGGCCACGTTGAAGGGCAGGCAATGTTCGTAAATGGCATAGTCGGAGAATTTCGGATCGCAGGCTGCCCGGCAGGCGTCCCACGCTTCCTTGAGTGAACCGCCGCGCTTGGCAACCTGGGCCACGGGCAGGTAGGTGGAGCGAACGAAATCTGCCGTGTTGTCGAGTGCCTTGTTGACCATCTTCTTGCCAGTCAAGGCATCGCCGCGCCCCGGCGCAATCGCATCCACATCAAAGGAACGGATGGCTTCGAGCGTGGCTGGCCAGTCGTTGAAATGGCCATCGCCGCAATAGCAGGCCGAATGGTATTCGACGATATCGCCGGTGAACATGACATTCGCATCGGGCACGTGGGCGACAATGTCACCAGCGGTATGGGCACGGCCCAGATGCATCAGGTCGACCCGCCGCTTGCCAAGATAAACACTCATGCGGTTGTTGAACGTGGTCGTTGGCCAGGTCAGGCCTGGTATCTCCTCATGACCCTGAAACAGGCGTGGAAAACGATCGAACTCACTGTCCCAGTCTTCCTTTCCGCGTTCGACAACCATGGCACGCGCTTTCTCGCCCATCACCACCTGCGGCGCCTGGTAGGCTGATGCTCCCAGCACGCGCACGGCATGATAGTGGGTGAGAACGAGGTGGCTGATCGGCTTGTCCGTGATTTCGCGGACCTTCTCGATCACCTTGCGCGCGAGCCTTGGCGTGGCCTGCGCCTCGATGATCATCACGCTGTCGTCGCCGATGATCACACCCGAATTCGGATCGCCTTCTGCTGTGAAGGCCCACAGGTCACGCCCGATCTCGGTGAAGGAAATCTTCTTCTCGCTCATGTCTCCGGCGGAAGCGAACTGTTTTGTCATTGGGGGACAACCTCCTGCTCAATGGCACCAAAAATCGAATGGCCGGCCTTGTCCTTCATTTCGATGCGGACCGTGTCGCCAAAGGCCATGAAGGAGGTTGAGGGCTTTCCGCCCTCTATCGTCTCGATCATCCGTATCTCGGCAATGCAGGAATATCCCTTGCCGCCCTGGGCCACCGGCTTGCCGGGTAAGCCGTCGGGATCACGGTTCGACACCGTGCCCGAACCAATGATGGCACCTGCCCCAAGAGGGCGCGTCTTTGCGGCATGGGCAATGAGCTGGCCAAAATCGAACGTCATGTCGACACCGGCATCCGCCTGCCCGAAGGGCTTGCCGTTCAGTTCCACCATCAGCGGCAGCGAAAGCCTTGCGCCATCCCAGGCATCGCCCAGTTCATCGGGTGACACGGCAACCGGCGAAAAGGCCGTTGGCCCCTTCGACTGGCAAAAACCGAAACCCTTCGCCAGCTCTCCGGGAATGAGGTTGCGGAAGGAAATGTCATTGAGAACCATCACCAGCTTGATGTGATCGCGCGCAGCCTGTGGCGTCACTCCCATGGGAACATCATCGACCAGGACTGCCACCTCGCCTTCCATGTCTATGCCCCAGGCTTCGCTCAGGGCGCGAACAGGATCGCGTGCACCCAGAAGCGCGTCCGGCGCGCCGATATACATCAGCGGATCACTCCAGAAGCTTTCCGGCAATTCGGCACCACGTGCCTTTCTGACCAGTTCGACGTGATTGACATAGGCAGAACCGTCCGCCCAAAGGTGCGCGCGCGGCAACGGAGCCATCGCGTCATGCTCGTGGAAGCGCTGCGCGGGCTGGGATCCGGTTTCAAGGCCGTCTGCCACCTCCATCAGCCTGGGAGCCGTGTGTGCCCAGTCGTCGAGCGCATCCTGCATTGAACGCGCGATATGGCCGACATCGGTGTACCGCGTCAGATCCCGCGATACGACTACCAGCCGTCCGTCACGGCTGCGGTCCTTCAATGTTGCTAGCTTCATGTCTTTCGACGTGCCTCCCTGCACCTGACTTTGTTCACCAGACCTTGGACGCCAATGGCATGCGTCCGCAAGTCCGCCAGCAATGGAATTGCTATTTCACCCCCGGTTTGCCATCGAACTTGCGATCCAGCCCGAGCCAGCAATCGACATAGTCGTCCTGGATCGTGTCGAGTGTCGCAGCATATGCGGTGAGCATCTGCGGGAAGCGTGTCTCGAACATGAAGGCGAGCGTGTTGTCGAGCTTTTGCGGCTTCAACTCCACGTTGGACGCCTTTTCAAAGCCCGCAGTGTCCGGTCCGTGGGGCAGCATCATGTTGTGCAGGCTCATTCCGCCGGGAACAAACCCTTCTTCCTTCGCATCATACCTGCCGTGCACGAGCCCCATGAACTCGCTCATGATGTTGCGGTGATACCAGGGTGGGCGGAACGTGTTTTCGGCGACCATCCAGCGCGGCGGGAAGATGACGAAGTCGATGTTTGCAGTGCCGGCTTCACCGGAAGGTGCGGTCAATACGGTGAAGATCGAAGGATCAGGGTGGTCGAAAAGGATGGCACCCACCGGCGAAAAGGTCTTGAGGTCGTACTTGTAGGGCGCGTAATTGCCATGCCAGGCGACAACATCGAGCGGCGAATGAGCGATCTCGGTGACAAAGAAACGGCCACACCATTTGATGGTCAACCGACAGTCGGTTTCCTTGTCCTCATACCAGGCCTGGGGTGTCTTGAAATCGCGCGGATTGGCAAGGCAATTGGCACCGATGGGGCCGCGGTCTGGAAGCGTGAACTTGGCGCCATAATTTTCGCAAAGATAGCCGCGCGCTCCGCCACCCTTTGCGTCCACCAGTTCAACCTTGAACATCATGCCGCGCGGCAGGACGCATATCTCGGTTGGCGCCACTTCCATGATGCCCATTTCCGTCTTGACGCGGATGGCACCCAATTCCGGCACCAGGAGCAATTCGGCATCCGAATTGAAGAAATAGTCGTCGACCATGTCCTGATTGAAGGCATAGGTGTGGGTGGCCATGCCAACCTGGGTATAGACATCACCAGCAGTCGTCATGGTCCGGATGCCCTCGACGAATGTTGTCTTCTCATTGGGCAGTGGCGTGGGGTTCCAGCGATATTGCGCTAGCGGCAGGGCGATGTCGGCAATATGCGGCGCCGTCTTCCAGTGTTCGAGCTTCACTTCGGTGAAGCGCCCGGTGTGGCGCACCGTAGGCCTGATGCGGTAAAGCCAGGAACGCTCATTGGTTCCGCGTGGCGCGGTGAAGGGCGAACCCGACAATTGCTCAGCGTAGAGTCCGTAGTTGCATTTCTGTGGACTGTTCTGCCCCTGAGGCAGCGCACCCGGAAGTGATTCAGTCTCAAAATCATTGCCGAAACCCGGCATGTATTGAAGTGCCATGCAAACCTCCCAGCGATATCGTCGTGGTGATGACCAGATCATAACCACGTTACACCAGGCATGCGCGTCGCTTGCCCGGTTCATTCCCGTCAGTATATGGTTTTAAGTGAAACCAAAATTAGTTGCAAGTGAAACCATATCCATGTGCCCTTCGGATCTCGACCTGCAGGCCTTTCTCCCCTTTCGTCTGAACCGGCTGGCTGCGGAAATGTCGCGCAGGCTTCTCGAGATCTATGGCGACCAGTATGGCATCGACATTCCCGAGTGGCGCATCATGGCTACGCTGGGCAAGTCCGGCACGGCAACAGCACAGGAAGTCGTGCGTTCAACGCGGACGCATAAATCGACAATCAGCAGGGCCGTGTCGAAGCTGATCGCCATGGGATGGCTTGAACGGGTTCAGGCTGACGGAGACCGGCGCAACCTGCCACTGCGCCTGACCGAAACAGGTGCCCGCTGCTATGGCGAAATCGTACCGAAAGTCCTGGCGGCGGAGCGGGAAGTTCTGGGCGATCCGCAGCTCAATGCAGACCAGGTCCTTGATTCCATCGCCAAACTGGAGCGCGCGCTGGGAATTGACTGAAGCCCGACGGCTTTAACCACGGCTTAGGAATTTCACGTTAGAACCGGAATGTCGTGTGTATTCGTTGCAGATTGTGGGGTCAGCAGCGCTTGTTCTCACCGACAGAGGAAGGTGCGAGGGGCATCTTTCGTGACGCTTGCGTCATGGAAGCTGAACGTGGGGTATGCCCTTCGCGCCTTGCCTTACCTTTTCCCGCTCAACTTGATTCCCTGATCGCCATGGCCCGTTTGAACGCATCGCGCGAGCGTGCCCGTTCGAAATAGGCGCTCACGCGACCGGCCGGCCATTCGAAACTGCACGCCTTCGCCCATCCCGCGATGTGACCGATCAGAAGGTCGGGTACCGTGAATTCTTCTCCCATCACCCACGTCCTGTCGCCAAGGCGCTGTTCGAAAGCCGTCATGGCGCGCGCGAAATCGTGGGCGAAGGCAGGCTTGGCCTCCGCCACCCGCAAATTTTCAGGCAGGATGAAACTGTGCTTGGCGTGATTCCAGCATGCTCCATCAAGATCATCACAGGCGAACTGGGTGAAGCTGTCCTGTTTGGCCCGCTCGATGGTTCCTGCGGGGAATGTCAGCTTGGCGTGTCGGTCAGCAAGGAACTGAATGATGGCCACGCTGTCGATGATAACGTCATCGCCCACCAGCAGCGCCGGCACCTTGCCTGAAGGATTGAGGCGGGCAATGGTTTCACTGCGCGGACCGGCCGGGTCCATCTTGTAGGGGACACCAAGTTCCTCCAGCATCCACAACACGCGAAAGGCCCGTGTCTTCGGTGATCCTACCAGCGTATACATTGTTTTCTCCCCCTGAAAATCACGCGCCAATCATGCCCTGGGCGCGCAGCATCTCGAATATCATTCCCGCAGCATCTTCTGCGCTGATGGAGCGCGTGTCTATCGTGATTTCCGGATTTTCTGGCCTCTCGTAGGGCGAATCGATGCCGGTGAAATTCTTGATCAGACCAGCGCGTGCCTTCTTGTAGAGGCCTTTCACGTCCCGTTTTTCCGCCAGTTCAAGGGGGGTGTCGACAAACACCTCGATGAACTCGCCTTCCGCCATCAGTTCGCGCGCCATGCGCCGTTCCGAGCGGAAGGGGGAAATGAAGGATACGATTGTCAGGAGGCCCGCATCGGACATCAGCTTTGCGACCTCGGCCACACGGCGGATGTTTTCGACACGGTCTGCGTCGGAGAATCCGAGGTCCTTGTTGAGGCCGTGGCGGACATTGTCGCCGTCGAGCAGATAGGTGTGATGACCAAGAGCTGCCAACCGCTTTTCCAGCAGGTTGGCAATGGTTGACTTGCCCGATCCGGACAGGCCAGTAAACCACAGGACGGCGGGTTTCTGGTTCTTCAGGCGAGCGCGTGTTTCACGATCAACTTCCAGTGCCTGCCAGTGTATGTTGGCCGAACGGCGCAGGGCAAAATGGATCAGGCCCATGCCGACGGTGGCGTTTGTCAGGCGGTCGATCACGATGAAACCGCCTGTGTCACGGTTGGCAACATAGGGATCAAATGCAATTCGCCTGTCGAGCGCGATATTGCAAACACCTATTTCATTCAGCTCGAGCTTGGTGGCCGCGACATGTTCGAAACTGTTGACGTTCACCTGGTATTTGGGCGCTGTCACGGTGGCGACGACCGTCTGGGGCCCGATCTTCAGCAGATAGGGACGCCCTGGCAGCATCGGTTCCTCGGCCATCCAAAGAATGGTCGTTTCGAACTGGTCTGCAACTTCCGCCGGGGCTGAAGCAGACGAAATGATGTCGCCACGCGAAATGTCAATCTCGTCTTCAAGCGTTAGCGTCACGGACTGGCCCGACACGGCCGAATCGAGATCGCCGTCATAGGTGACGATCCGCCTGATCGCGCTTTCCCGCCCAGATGGCTGAACCCTGATCCGGTCACCGGTCGAAATCCGGCCTCCGGCAATCTGGCCGGCAAATCCGCGAAACGTTGAATCTGGCCGGTTGACCCACTGGACGGGAAGCCGGAAGTCATCTGACTTGTTGTCTGCGGCAACCTCGACCGCTTCGAGATGGGAAAGGAGGACCGGACCGTCATACCAGTCCATGGCCTGGCTTCGCTCGACGATATTGTCACCCTTCAGGGCTGAAACCGGAATCGGCACGATGGAGAAAGGCGGCGACCCATCGCTGGAAAGACCGATCGCAAAGCGCGTGTAATCCGCCGATATGCGCTCATAGACCTCTTGCGAATAGTCGACGGCATCCATCTTGTTGATTGCCAGCACGACGTTGCGAATGCCCAGCAATGAGACGATGTAGGAGTGACGCCGGGTCTGCGGCAGCACCCCCTTGCGTGCATCAATGAGAATGATCGCGAGGTCGGCGGTCGAGGCCCCGGTTGCCATGTTGCGGGTATATTGTTCATGCCCCGGCGTGTCAGCGACGATGAACTTGCGCTTGTCTGTCGAAAAGAAACGGTAGGCGACATCAATCGTGATGCCCTGTTCGCGCTCGGAAGCAAGTCCGTCCACCAGCAGGGCGAAATCGATGCCCTCGCCCTGGGTGCCGAATTTTCGCGAATCCGTTTCCAGCGCACTGAGCTGATCCTCGAAGATCATCTTCGATTCATACAGCATGCGCCCTATGAGTGTGGACTTGCCGTCATCGACGCTGCCACAGGTGATGAAGCGCAGCAGCGACTTCTCTTCGTGGCTCTTGAGATAGGCAAGAATGTCGTCGGCGATCAGCGAGGACTGGTGTGCCATCAGAAATAGCCCTCCTGCTTCTTCTTCTCCATCGACGCGGACTGGTCATGATCGATGACGCGACCCTGGCGCTCCGATGTGGTGGTGAGAAGCATTTCCTGGATGATTGCCGTGAGTGAATTCGCCTGGCTCTCGATGGCACCGGTCAGGGGATAGCAGCCGAGCGTTCTGAACCGCACATTCTTCAGGGCTGGCTTTTCACCGGGAGCGAGCGGCATTCGGTCATCATCGACCATGATCAGCGTGCCATCACGCTCGACGACCGGGCGCAGCGCCGAGAAATAGAGTGGAACAATCGGGATGTTCTCGAGGTAGATGTACTGCCAGATATCGAGCTCGGTCCAGTTGGACAGCGGGAAGACGCGAATGGATTCACCGTGTGCCTTGCGCGCATTGTAGGTCTTCCAGAGCTCGGGCCGCTGGTTTTTCGGATCCCAGCGATGGTCCTTGCTGCGGAAGGAGAAAATCCGCTCCTTGGCTCTCGATTTTTCCTCGTCGCGTCTTGCCCCGCCAAAGGCTGCGTCAAAGCCCCATTTGTCCAGTGCCTGCTTCAATGCCTGGGTTTTCATTACATCGGTATGAACAGCGGAACCGTGCGTGAAAGGCCCGATGCCTTTCTCCACACCCTCCTGGTTGGTGTGCACAAGCAGGTCCAGGCCCAGTCTGGAGACGGTCTCGTCGCGAAACCGGATCATCTCGCCGAACTTCCACCCCGTGTCGACATGCAGCAGCGGGAAAGGCGGCAAGGCCGGGAAGAAAGCCTTCATGGCAACATGCAGCATTACCGCGCTGTCCTTGCCGATCGAATAGAGCATCACCGGGCGCTCCGTCTCGGCAACGACCTCGCGCATGATATGGATGCTTTCGGCTTCAAGCCGTTTGAGATGGGTGAGCATGGGAACTTGTGCCTATGAAAACATCAACTGGTCTGCCGGTTGAACAGTGTGCCCGGTGTATAAGCCACAAAGAAGGGATTGCGATAGCCCGGTTTGCCATAGTCGAGTGAATCGCCCGACATCTTTTCCACCTTTCCTCCCGCGGCGCGAAGAACCGCATCCCCTGCCGCCGTGTCCCATTCCATGGTGGGTCCAAAGCGGGGATAAATGTCAGCCTCACCGCCAGCCAGAAGGCAGAACTTCAGGGATGAACCAGCGTTCGTCAGTCGACCGATATGGTTGGCACGAATGAATTCATCTGTCTCAGGCGTGAGGTGCGAGCGGCTGGCAACGGCAACCAGAGCCGCATTGTCGGGCTTGGCCAGCACGAGTGCGCGGCGCTTCGTTCCATCCATTGCGCTTTCGAATGCGCCAATACCGGCTGCTCCGGAAAAGGCCCTGCCAACGGCTGGCGCGCACACTGCACCAGCGACAGGAACGCCGTTCTCGATCAGGCCAATATTGACGGTGAATTCGCCACGGCTTGCGACGAATTCCTTCGTGCCATCAATCGGATCAACCAGAAAAAAGCGTCCGGACGCCTGGACCGCCTGGCTTGCCGATCGCTCTTCCGTGACGATGGGAGTGTCAGGAAAGGTTCGGGACAGCTCGTCATGAAGGAATTCATCAACCGCGATGTCTGCTGCCGTCAGCGGTGAATCATCTTCCTTCAGGGTGATGCCATCCAGCCGACCATGGTAGCGCATTGCAATGCGGCCACCCTCGATCGCCATCTGGTGGAGGATGTCGAGCGTATCGGAATTTATTGCGGGCATTTTCTGCTCCGGTTCGCCTTGTCGCAGGCTGTCGATAAACACAATTCTGAAGAAACTCAATCTGGGCGCTTGTCCGCGCAATTTCGCCACAATTGCGGCGCTTAGCGAAAAGGGTGCAGACCCGCACCCGGTTGACCCTGATGAGCCATATCCGACCTGCCTCAATGGCAGATGTCCAAGCCCTGATTGTTCTTGAAAACCAGAGCTTCTCCGCAGACCGCCTGAGCCGAAAGGCTTTCCGCAACGCCATTCAGCTCGAGCGCCAGGTTATCCTTGTCGCGGTCGACGATAACGACCAGCCGATCGGTTATGCCATGCTGCATTTCCGCAAGGCAGTGCGGCACGCAGTTCTTCATTCGATTGCCGTGGCGCCGGGCCATCGCGGCCACGGTGTCGGGCGGGATTTGCTGGCTGCCGCAGAAGCGGAAGCTGCCAGCCGCGGGGCGCCCGCAGTTCGCCTTTTCGTGGCGGCTTCCGACAGCGACGCGCAGGAATTTCACCGGCGCCATGGTTATTCCAGCCGCAAGATCGTACGCAGCCATTTCCCCGACGGTGCCGACGCCGTGCAGATGGAAAGGCTGTTTTCGCCAACCGGCCAGCAGGACGTACCATCCAGACGGCTCCCCTCGATTGTTGTCGTGGTGGGACGCCAGCAGGATCGAAAGCCGCTGGAAGAACTGGCGCGCACTTTGAACTTCCGCCTGGCTACTGCCTCCGAATATCTGTCAAAGCCTGATGCGTCTATCGGAGCGCGGCAGATCATCAATCTGTGCCCGGTCGAAGACTATCTCAGCCAGGGCTATTACGTTTCGCTGCTGGCGAAGGCGCGCGCGCATCGCGCAACCCCCAATATCGACACAGTCACCGGACTGATCTGGAAGAAGCTCTACAAGGACTATCTGTCGGAGCTGACCGCCCTTGTCATCGAGAGATTGCCGGCAAGCATAAAGGATGGGTCTCAGGACAAGATCGCGGTCGAAACCTATTTCGGGCACGCCCAGCATGAATGGGCGAGACGCATGGCAGCGCGCGCCTGGCGTCTGTTTCCCGCTCCCATTCTGGAAATCCTTCTGGTGCGCCACAAGGATGGATGGCGCGTGGATTATATATGGCCGCTTTCGATTGCCTCGGTGCAGCCGGAAGACATGCCACGTTTCCACGAAGCTCTCGCGGAATATTGCCAGAACCGGCGCAACCCGGTGTTGCGGCGCAAGAGGACAAGCTTTGATCTGGCAATCCTGTTCGATCCCAAGGAAAAGTTTCCGCCGTCAACTGAACAGGCAATCAAGCTTTTCATTCGCGCAGCCGACAGCCAGAACATCCAGGCTGAAATCATCGGTCGCAAGGATCTTGATCGTGTGTCCAGTTTCGACGCGCTGTTCATTCGCGAGACGACCAATATCGACAATCACACTTTCACGTTCTCGCGGGCAGCAGAGGCAGCCGGCATTCCCGTGATCGACGATCCTGTTTCCATCCTGCGCTGCTCGAACAAGGTCTATCTGCACGAGGCGATGACACGGGCAAAGATTGCGACGCCAAAGACGGTACTCATCACGCGGGCCAACCTGAAGGAAATGCAGGGACAGCTGACCTATCCCACGGTTCTCAAGATACCGGACGGCTCGTTTTCACGCGGCGTGGTGAAAGTGAAGGATCCGGAAGAATTCCAGACCAAGGCCGGGGAGATGCTGGAGGATTCCTATTTCATTCTGGCGCAGGAATTCCTTCCAACCGAGTTTGACTGGCGTATTGGCATTCTCGACGGGAAGGCGCTTTTTGCCTGCAAGTATCACATGGCGCGGGGCCACTGGCAGGTTTACGACCATGCGAGCAAGAAGAAGGTGAACTGGGGTCCGGCGGAAACTGTCGATATCGCCGAAGCGCCGCAACATGTGGTCAAGGCTGCCGTCCGGGCATCGCTGCAGATGGGTCGCAGCCTTTACGGCGTCGACATGAAGGACGTGAACGGCACGCCTTATGTAATCGAAGTGAACGACAACCCCAATCTCGACAATGGCGTGGAAGACGGGGTCCTTGGTGATGCGCTCTACAATACCGTCATCACCGTCTTCAGAAACCGCATCCTTGCCTCCAAGGGCCTGCTGGCTCCCGGCAAGCAAGGAAATGTTCTGCAGGACAAATGAAAAAGGGGCGGTTTCCCGCCCCTTTCCTTTTGCGTTGCTGCCAACAGCCTATTTCATGGCGTCGGTGATTTCTGAAGTCCATGCGCCTGAAGGCTCGGTCGCAATGATCTTCTGGTCGAGCAGCGCCTTGGCGGTACGCTCGTAGGCGGCCGGAATGAGTTTGCCGGAGCCTGAACCGATGAGCTTTGCAACTTCGCCCATCATGCGCTTCTGGTGGTTTTCGTCCTGCCCGCCATTGTCCATGACAATGCCGGCGGCTTCATCGACGTTCTCAAGCGCGTATTTCCAGCCCTTCATGGAAGCGGTCACGAAACGAACCATCGCATCCTTGAATGCAGGATCCGCCAGTTTGTCTTCCATTGCGTAGAGACCATCTTCCAGAAGGTCATTGCCCATGGCCGAATAGTTGAAGACGATCAGGTCTTCAGCCTTGAAGCCGGCATCGATCAGCTGCCAGTACTCATTGTAGGTCATGACGGAAATGCAGTCGGCCTGCTTCTGGATCAGCGGCTGCACGTCGAAGGACTGCTTGAGAACGGTAACGCCATCGGCGCCGCCGTCAGTGGAAAGGCCAAGCTTGTTCATCCAGGCATAGAACGGATATTCGTTACCGAAGAACCATACGCCGAGCGTGTGGCCCTTGAAGTCCGCTTCGCTCTGAACCGGTCCATCCTTCGGGCAGACCATCTGCATGCCGGCCTTTTCGAACGGCTGTGCAATATTGACGAGGCCGACGCCCTTTTCGCGCGCGGCAAGCGCTCCGCCCATCCAGTCGACGATCACGTCAGCGCCGCCACCTGCGATGACCTGCTCGGGTGCGATGTCTGGTCCGCCTGGCTTGATATCGACATCAAGGCCGGCTTCTTCATAAAAGCCCTTTTCCTTGGCGACGAAATAGCCGGCGAACTGCGCCTGGGCCACCCACTTGAGCTGCAACGTGATCTTGTCGGCTGCAGATGCAGTGCCTGCCATCAAAGCCATGGCCATCGCCAGGCAAATTCCCATTGTTCTTTTCATGTTCCCTTCTCCTGCGGTTGCGGCATTCCATCCGGCGGGGATCATCCCCCCCGATATGACGGATGCCAGAAAGTCACCATGCGTTCCACGATCGACAACAGACCGTAGAATAACGAACCTGCCAGTGCGGCCATTGCGATCTCGGCCCACACCATGTCCAGGTTCATTCTCCCCACTTCGGTCGAGATGCGGAAACCCATTCCCACGACCGGAGTGCCGAAGAATTCCGACACGATTGCGCCGATCAACGCAAGTGTTGAGTTGATTTTAAGCGCATTGAAAATGAAAGGCATTGCTGCAGGCAGCCGCAACTTGAACAGTGCCTGCCAATGGCTGGATGCATAGGTGCGCAGAAGCTCGATTTCCGACTGCCCTGCAGCAGCCAGGCCCGCAAGCGTATTCACCAGCATCGGGAAGAACGTCATAACAATGACGACTGCTGCCTTCGACTGCCAGTCGAAGCCGAACCAGATGACCATGATCGGCGCGATACCGATGATGGGAAGCGCGGAGACCAGATTGCCGATTGGCAAAAAGGCGTTGGCGAGAAAGCGATAGCGGTCAGCCAGGATCGCCACCAGGAAACCGGACAGCGACCCACCGATAAATCCAGCCAGGACAGCCTTGAGCACCGTCTGGTTGAAGTCGGCGGCAAGGATTGGAATGGAACCGGCAAAGCGCGCGCCGATGGCTGATGGCGGCGGCAGCAGGACGAAGGAAATGCCGAAAACGGCGACAGCGACTTCCCACAGGAAGAGGATGAACAGACCGAATATCCCGGCTACCACCAGGTCGCGAAGACGTCCGGCGCGACTGTTGACGAATGGCACGGCGGAAAGACGCAAATTGAGCCAGCAACCGAGCAGCCAGACAAGGATTGCCGCGCCCAGTAGCAGGAAACGCCAATTCGCCAGAAGGGCTTCAGACCTGACTGCGCTCAGGACCCAGAATGCACCAATGGTGACTGCCAGACCAAGGAGCCAGGTAAACCAGTCGATCCCGCCTTTGTCATGAGTGGTTGCACCTGCGCTCATGAATGCCCTCCCATCAGACGGCCAGTGATGCGCTCCGCCACGCCAACTGCGGTAACAAGAAGCGCTGCACAGAGCGAACCTGCGATAAGGGCCGCCCAGATGTCGATGGTCTGGCTGTAATAGGAACCCGCCAGCAGCTTCGACCCGATTCCGGCGACCGCCCCGGTTGGCAGTTCGCCCACGATGGCGCCAACCAGACTTGCGGCAATGGCGACCTTGGTCGAGGTGAAGAAGAAGGGAACGGATGCGGGGACGCGCAGCTTCCAGAACGTCTGGGCGCGGCTCGCATGGTAGGTGCGCAGGAGATCAAGATGCATCGATTCAGGAGAGCGCAAGCCCTTCACCATGCCAACTGCCACCGGAAAGAATGACAGGTAAGTGGAGATCAGTGCCTTGGGAAGCAGGCCGGTCACGCCAACTGCTGCCAGGACGACGATGATCATGGGCGCAATGGCGAGAATCGGGATGGTCTGCGATGCGATGATCCAGGGCAGGGAACTCTTTTCCAGAACCGGTACGTAGACAATGCCGATGGCAATGACGATGCCCAGCAATGTACCCATGACGAATCCAAACAGCGTGGACGACAGCGTGACGCCCGAATGATAGACGAGGCTGCGCTTGGAAGTGATCTTCACCCCGAAGGTCGCTTTCCACAGGTTCTGGGCAACCTGATGCGGTGCGGGCATTGTCGGCTTGGGTTGGCTCATGGTCTGGGAGATGAATTCGCCCTGCGTCACACTCAGACCTGCCCTTGTATTCAGATCACGCTGGAATGGCGCGTTCATGAAATAGGTCCCGACATACCAGGCGAGCAGAATTACCAGCACGACTGTCAGGATCGGGACAATGCGCGAACTGCTCATTATCCCTCCGACCTGCGGGGCTTGGCGCAACAGCCAGCACGGCGATGGATCTGGTGATCATTCATCATAGCTGTGTCCCGCCCTCAACCCTTCGCGGACACGATGAGCGATTTTCAGGAATTCCGGCGACTCGCGGATTTCCAGCGGTCTTTTTTCAGGCAGTGTCGATTCAATCACGTCGGTGACACGGCCGGGACGTGGACTCATGACGACGATCTTGGTCGAGAGGTAAACCGCTTCGGGTATCGAATGGGTTACGAAGCAGATCGTCTTGCTGGTTCGCTTCCACAATTCAAGCAACTGTTCGTTGAGATGGTCGCGCACGATTTCGTCGAGCGCACCAAAGGGTTCGTCCATCAACAGCAGATCGGCATCAAAGGCCAGCGCGCGGGCAATGGACGCGCGCTGCTGCATGCCGCCCGACAGTTGCCAGGGATATTTCTTTTCGAAGCCGGACAGGTTGACGAGTTCCATTGTCCTTGCAACGCGCTCGGCTTTTTGCGCACGCGTATAGCCCATGATCTCCAGCGGCATGGCGACGTTCTTCTCGATCGTGCGCCAGGGGAAAAGTGCCGCTGCCTGGAACACATAGCCGTAAGCGCGCTTCTGGCGTGCTTCCTGGGGCGTCATTCCATTGACGGTGATGCTCCCGCCGGTCGGTTTTTCCAGATCGGCAATGACCCGCAGGAAGGTTGTCTTGCCGCAGCCCGAAGGGCCGATGAATGAGACGAACTCGCCTTTTCCGATATCGAGATCGACATTCGACAGGGCATGCACGGGCCCGTCATTGGTCTCATAGGTGAGGGAAAGATTGCTTGCGGAGATAACAGTCATACCGAGCGCGTAATGCCTCCATCGACACGGATATTCTGGCCTGTGATGTAGCCCGCGCCAGGCGAAGCGAGGAAGGCGATGGTGGCTGCGATTTCATTCCTGGAACTGCCGTAGCGCCCCAACGGGATACGCGTACGGAACTCTTCCTTTTCGGGCAGGCTGTCGATGAACCCGGGCAGGATATTGTTCATGCGAACATTGTCTGGCGCATACTTGTCGGCAAACAGTTTGGTGAATGAAGCCAGGCCCGCCCTGAAGACGCCGGATGTAGGAAAGACGGGATCGGGTTCGAAGGTGGCGAAGGTGGAGATGTTGATGATCGCTCCGCCACCCTGCGCCACCATGACCGGCGCAACCAGCCGTGCAGGGCGCACTGCGCCGAGCAGATAGACGTCCAACCCGCGATGCCAGTCCTCGTCCGTGAGTTCCAGAACGTGGGCGCGTGGACCATGACCTGCACTGTTCACCAGCACATCGATCCGGCCCCAGCGTTCCATGACCTTGTCCACAAGACGCGCCAGATCGTCGTTCGACTGGTTTGATCCAGTAACCCCGATGCCGTCCAATTCCGCGGCAAGTGCTTCGCCTTTGCCGGAAGATGAGAGGATAGCGACATCGAAGCCGGCCTCATGCAATGCTCTGGAGGCATCGGCCCCCATGCCTGAACCGCCAGCTGTGATGACTGCGACCTTGCTCAAATGCTTACACGCCGCTTGCCGGAATTCCCGTGCGTTCCACCTTGCGCGGAGAAACAAGTTCCTTCCACGTGGACAGCGCCTTGTTCACCGCCATGTTTGGCTCGCGCGCGACAAACTCGCCCTGTCCGGGATGCACGTCCAGCTTGCCGTCGTTGGCGACGAGGTGCCCGCGTGTCAGGACAAAGCGCGGCAAGCCTTTCAGCTTGTGGCCTTCAAAGACATTGTAGTCGATGACCGACTGCTGCTTTTTCGCGGAAATCTTCTTCGTCTTTTCGGGATCCCACACGACAATGTCGGCATCGGCTCCCTCCACGATCGCGCCCTTGCGCGGGTACATGTTGAGAATCTTGGCGATGTTGGTCGAGGTGACGGCAACAAATTCGTTCATCGTCAGCCGACCCGTGTTGACGCCATGGGTCCACAATACCGGCATGCGGTCTTCAAGACCGCCAGTGCCGTTTGGTATCTTGGTGAAGTCGCCCACACCGTAGCGTTTCTGGTCGGTGGTGAATGCGCAGTGATCGGTCGCAACGACCTGCAGCGATCCCGCCTGAAGGCCTGCCCACAGCGAATCCTGATGCATCTTGTTGCGGAAGGGCGGGCTCATCACACGACGCGCCGCATGGTCCCAATCCTTGTTGGCATATTCGCTGTCATCGAGCACCAGGTGCTGCACCAGTGGCTCGCCGAAGACCCGCATGCCCTTCTGGCGTGCGCGGCGAATGGCTTCATGCGCCTGTTCACACGATGTATGCACTACATAAAGCGGAACGCCTGCCATGTCGGCAATCATGATGGCGCGGTTGGTCGCCTCTCCTTCCACTTCGGGGGGGCGGGAATAGGCGTGGGCTTCCGGTCCATTGTTGCCTTCAGCCAGCAATTTCTGCTGCAGAGAGGCAACCACGTCGCCATTCTCTGCGTGAACGAGTGGCAGCGCGCCCAGTTCCGCGCAGCGCTGGAAAGAGGCGAGCATCTCGTCATCATTGACCATCAGCGCGCCCTTGTAGGCCATGAAGTGCTTGAACGATGTGATGCCCTTCTTCACGACCTTGGGCATTTCCTTGAACACCTGCTTGCCCCACCAGGTGATCGCCATGTGGTAGGAGTAATCGCAGCAGGCCTTGCCGGACTTGTTCGACCACATGTCGAGCGCTTCGAGCAGCGACTGGCCCGGCGAGGGAAGGCAGAAATCGACAACCATCGTGGTGCCACCCGATAGCGCGGCGCGTGTGCCGCTTTCGAAATCGTCGGCGGAATATGTGCCCATGAACGGCATTTCAAGATGGGTGTGCGGGTCGATGCCGCCCGGCATTACATAACAGCCCGTCGCGTCAAGTTCGTGATCCCCGTGCAGATCATGGCCGATGGCGACGATCTTGTCGTGCTTGACGAGCACATCCGCCTTCCATGTGCGGTCTGCTGTCACAATGGTTCCGTTCTTGATCACCTTCGACATGACTCACTCCCTATTCAACGATTTCCGCCGTTTCGACCACCGCATGGAAAAGCACATCGCATCCCCTGGCAGCCCATTCCTTCGAGATTTCTTCTGCTTCGTTATGCGACAGGCCGTCCACGCAAGGGCACATTACCATGGCGGTAGGTGCAACGCGATTGACCCAGCATGCATCATGACCAGCGCCCGACACAATGTTCATGTGGGAATAGCCCAGGCGCTCTGCCGCATCGCGGATCGCCTTGACGCAGCCATGATCGAATTCCGGCGGGTCGAACTGGCCGACGATGGTGCTTTCAAACGAGACGCCAAGCCATTCGCACAGTTTCGGCGCGCGTTCGTTGAACTCGGCAAGCATGGCATTGATCGTGTCGAGAATGTGCGAACGGAAGTCGACGGTGAAAACCACCTTGCCCGGAATGATGTTGCGGGAATTTGGATAGACATCGACATGCCCGATGGCGCCAACCGCATTGGGCTGATGCTTCATGGCGATTTCGTGTACAAGCTCGGTGACCTGCGCGAGGCCGCGGCCTGCGTTCTTGCGCATCCTCATCGGTGTCGAACCGGTATGGCTTTCCTTGCCGGTTATGGTGCATTCGATCCAGCGCAAGCCCTGGCCGTGGGTAACGACCCCGATATCCTTGCCTTCCGCTTCCAGTATCGGCCCCTGCTCGATGTGCAGTTCGAAGAACGCCTTCATCTTGCGGGTGCCAACTTCCTCGTCTCCCATCCAGCCAATGCGCTTGAGTTCGTCGCCGAACTTCTTGCCCTTCGCATCGGTCTTCTCGTAAGCCCATTCCTTGGTGAAGATGCCAGCGAAGACACCCGAAGCCATCATGGCCGGGGCGAAGCGGGTTCCTTCCTCGTTCGTCCAGTTGGTGACGACAATGGGATGTCTGGTGCGGATGTTGAGATCGTTGAGCGTGCGGATAAGTTCCAGCCCCGCGAGTACGCCCAGTACGCCATCATAGCGACCGCCGGTCGGCTGTGTGTCGAGATGGCTTCCCACATACACAGGCAGCGCTTTCGGGTCTGTGCCCTCGCGGCGCATGAACATGGTTCCCATGGCATCCACGCCCATCGTCAGGCCGGCATCCTCGCACCATTTCTGGAACAGTCGGCGACCCTCGCCATCCTCGTCGGTGACTGTCTGCCGGTTTGACCCGCCAGCAATTCCAGGGCCGATCTCCGCCATTTCATGGATCGTTTCCCAAAGGCGATCGCCGTTGATCTTCATGTTTTCGCCGGGTGCTGCCATGGCTCGGACTCCTGCTATTTCATCTCTACTTCGACAAAGGACATGGGTTGGCTGCCGCCATTGATGACATTGTGCTCAACGCCCTCGTCACGCCGATAGGCAGCGCCTGCGGTCATATCCACACGCCGCTCGCCTCCACCCGGCTCCTCGAGCAGAAAGGAACATGGCGTGAGCGTGGTGACGACATAGTCATGACCGTGGCGATGCCAGCCCGTCTGTGCTCCAGGCGCGAAATCCCAACGGGTTACCCTGACGCGTTCATCGTCAACGAGTACCGTGTGGGAAGCCGTCGGGCGAGACATCGATCAGGCCACCTCTTCGAGAACCGCGCGGATCGTATCGGCAATTTCGTCGATATGCTCTCTGCGTACGATGAGCGGCGGAGACAAGGCGATGATATCGCCCGTGGTGCGGATGAGTACGCCCTTCTCATAGGCGCGGACAAAGGCCGAGAAGGCCCGTTTGGTTGGCGCCCCGGCGATGGGCTGGAGTTCGATTGCGCCAATCATGCCGATATTGCGGATATCGATGACATGGCGCGCATCCTTCAGCGTGTGCAGCGCGTCTTCCCAGTAAGGTGCCAGTTCGCTTGCCCGCTCGAACAGACCTTCATCCCTGTAGGTGTCGAGGGTGGCAATACCTGCAGCTGACGCGATCGGGTTGCCGGAATAGGTGTAGCCATGAAAGAACTCGATCATGTGTTCGGGTCCCTGCATGAAGGCATCATGGATTTCGTTGCGCACGAAAACCGCGCCCATCGGGATGACGCCATTGGTCAGCCCCTTGGCGGTGGTGATGATATCCGGCTTCACGTCATAATATTCGGCAGCGAAGTTAGTGCCCATGCGGCCATAGCCGGTAATGACCTCGTCGAAGATCAGAAGGATGCCATGCTTGTCGCAAATCTCGCGCAGGCGCTTGAGATAGCCCTTTGGTGGAATGAGAACACCGGTTGATCCTGCCACCGGCTCGACGATCACCGCCGCGATTGTCGAGGGATCGTGCAGGGTGCAGATGCGCTCAAGTTCATCGGCCAGTTCCACGCCATGCTCGGGCTCGCCACGCGTGAAGGCATTGCGCGACGGCTGGTGGGTGTGTGGAAGGTGATCAACCCCTGTCAGCAGCGTGCCGAACATCTTGCGGTTGGAAACGATGCCGCCCACTGAAATGCCGCCGAAATTCACGCCATGATAACCGCGCTCCCGACCGATCAGGCGGAAGCGACTGCCATCGCCCTTTACGCGGTGATAGGCAATCGCTGTCTTGAGCGCCGTTTCAACCGATTCCGAGCCGGAATTGGTGAACATCACATGGTCCATGCCATCGGGCGAAAGATCGACAAGGCGGCTGGCAAGCTCGAAAGCCTTCGGATGGCCCATCTGGAAAGCTGGCGCATAATCGAGCTCTGCTGCCTGCTTCTGAATGGCTTCGGTGATGAGTGGGCGACAATGGCCAGCGTTCACGCACCACAGTCCGGCCGTGGCGTCCAGCACTGTGCGCCCTTCGGCGGTCGTGTAATGCATGTCCATGGCGGAAACGAACATGCGCGGGGATTGCTTGAACTGCCGGTTGGCCGTGAAGGGCATCCAGAATGCCCTGAGATCATTTGGTGTAGCGGTAAGTCGATTGGACATGAAGCACCTGAAATCTTGTCCGCAAGGCGAATCAGGCCCGCGGAACATCCCCTCTCCCTTCGGCCCTTCCATATCGGACTGGCCGCTTCTGCCATTAGCAACTGGCGCGAAATGGCAAATATTTTACCGATTGGTAAAGAATACAGCTTTGCATTTACGGCACAAGCAGAATCTCGCACCATTGGCATGGTCAGTGTGCCCATTAAAGGGCAATATTGGCAAGGACCGTGACGGGTCTCCATGACGGGAGAGACGACATTGAAAGCCAGGGCATCAGGCACCCGGCGCAGAACGCGCATCCAGGCAGAAAACGAAGATCGCATCCTTGAAGCGGCCCTCGAGGTTTTCTCAACGCTTGGTTTTCGCGGCGCGACGATCGACCAGATCGCGGAAGCGGCGGGCATGTCGAAGCCGAACCTGCTTTACTATTTTCCGACCAAGGAGGCGATCCACCTGCTGCTCATTGAGCGGCTCCTCGACAAGTGGCTCGACCCGTTGCGCGCGTTGAATCCCGAGGGCAATCCGCTTTCGGAAATTTGCGGCTACATTCGCCGCAAACTTGAGATGGCGCGGGATTTCCCGCGCGAAAGCCGCCTGTTCGCCAATGAGATACTGCAAGGTGCGCCCAGAGTCGAAGATGTACTCAACAATGAGCTGCGCGAGCTTGTTGACCAGAAGGTGGAGGTCATCAGGGCCTGGATCAAGCAAGGCAAGATGGCGGATTGCGATCCCTATCACCTGCTATTCTCGATCTGGGCCACAACGCAGCATTATGCAGATTTCGATGTTCAGGTCCGCTCGGTGCTTGGTGAAAAGCAGTCTGGCGAAGGGCGTTTCGATGATGCTGCGCGTTTCCTCGAAATGCTCTATCTGGACGGCCTGAAAGTGCGCCGCCCCGACAAGCCTGCCCCATGAAACAGCAAGACCGTGAAACGGCGAGCTGGTCCGATCTGTACCGGTCAGGCCACTTCGCTTCAGTGGTGCTCCTTTCCTTCGGGGTGTGGCTGCATGCCGCAGACGAGTTGATGGTCTCGACCATCACGCCGGCGCTGATCGGCGAGATTGGCGGGGAGCGCTACGTTGCCTGGCTCATCAGCCTGTATGAAGTAGGCTCGATCGTGTCTGGTGCACTGTCGGCGCTGGTGGTGTTGCGGTTCGGTATTCGCAATTCGATGGCATGCGCGGCGCTGATCTACCTCACCGGATGCGTCATCAGCGGCATCGCCCCATCAATCCTCGAAATGCTGGCGGGTCGGCTGATCCAGGGTCTGGGCGGCGGCGCGATGATCGCTGTTTCCTTTGTCGCCGTGCATCGCCTCATTCCCGAAGCGCTGACTACGCGGGTGTTCGCGCTAATATCGGTCGTGTGGGGAGTATCCGCCTTCTCCGGCCCTCTCATCGGTGCCTTGTTCGCTGATCTCGGCATATGGCGAGGCGCCTTTTTTCTTTTTGCCATTCAGGCGCTCGCTCTGGCGCTCGTAGTGATGCGCTACTTCGAGCGCGAAGCCGCGTCAGTGGCTGGCGTTGATGCAAGGGGCGGGGTGCGCCTGGCACTGCGTATCTTGATACTGGGGGCTGGCATTGTCCTGGTCGCAGCCTCGGGCACCAGGCAGATAGCTATTGAACAGGCGACACTGGCAGCAGCTGGTTTTGCGCTGCTTGGTCTTTTCGTGTTTCTGGATGGCAGCAGCGGCAACAACCGGATCCTTCCGGCCAGGCCACTGAACATCTACCAGCCCCAGGGGGCCATGATGATGATGGTGGTGTTCATGTCCATCAGCACGATGGGCCTGATCACCTATGGACCGATCTTCATGACCCGCTTCCATGGAATGTCGGCATCGGCTGTCGGTATCGTGCTTCTGCTGGAATCGGTCGGCTGGTCGCTGGGTGCGGTGGGTGTCGCCTCGCTGGAAGGCAAATGGCAGGACCGGGCAATCATGTTCGGTTTCACCAGCGTCGCGCTGAGTTTGGCGATCCTCTATTTCGCGATGGTATCCGGTCCGATCCCTTTCATCGCACTAAGCGCATTCGTGCAGGGTACCGGCTTTGGCGTGGCCTGGACTTTCCTGATCAAGCGCGCGGACCGGCTTGCTGGACCCGGCGAGCGAGAGCGCATTGCTTCTGCCATTCCGACACTGCAACGCTTCGGCTATGCACTGGGTGCCGCGTTCACGGGGATCATCGCCAATTCCAGCGGCTTTGCCGAAGCAGGCGACATCTCCACTGTCGAGACCGCCGCCAACAGGATCTTCCTTCTCAGCCTCATCCCGGTTTGCCTGGGCCTTTTGGCCATGTTGCGGTTCCTGTCCTTTGCAGTTCCCGCAAAAAAGGAAACGGCCCGCCAGGGGCCGCCTCCGCCTTCACCTGACAATATTCAGATCACTTGAGGGTAATGCGTGGTTCAAACCCCGTTACCTCACCCAGCTCGCGAACATAGGACATGACGTCATTGGCCATCAGCTTGGCAGACTCGGCATTGACCAGAAGCTTGCCCTTCCTGAGGACCGCATAGCCGTCACCGCCGCGCGCCATGTAGTCGTTGGTGGCAACCTTGTAGCTGGCTGCCATGTCGAGAGCGGTACCGTTGACCATGATGTCCATGACCCGTTCGCCTGCCGGCTTGGTCTGATCAACCGTGAAAGTCAGGCCGGAAACCTGCGGAAAACGTCCTGCGCCCTTTTCAATCTGGCTGACGCCATTTTCCAGCGCTTCCTTCACGTCCGCACCTGACAGTTCCAGCATCAGGGTCTTGTTGCCGAACGGAAGCTCGGACAGGATGTCCTTGCGAGTCAGCACCGTTCCGGCATCATAGGTACGATCCCCGCGAATACCGCCGCCATTGGTGATGGCGATGTCCGCACCCACAGCCTTGCGCATGCCATCGGCAACGAGATTGCCCATTCCGGTTTCCATGCCACGAACGGAAGCCTTGCGGCTATCAAGTTCGATTGTGGTCTTGCCAAGCTCGACGGAAAGCTCCTTGTCGAGGATGCCATTATACTCCGCAACCTTGGCAGCTACCTCGGCGTCCGGGGTGAGTTGCGAGGAATCATGGATCCTGAAAGCCGGTGACCACTTGACGGTGCGCTTGCCATCCTTCTCGCCAACATCGAAGTTCACGTCGACCACGCCGATCTGATAGGCATCCGACTGCGATTCCATCGCCGCGCCACGACCATTGTAGAAAATCCACAGATCGTGATTGTGCCCGTTCAGGACCAGGTCTGCGGCACCTGCCGCAATGAGGCCTTCCGCCTTGTCACGTGTGTTGTGGTTGATCGCGACGATGAAATCGGCACCGGCTTCGCGCAATTCCTTCGCCTTCGCGCTGGCGCTCTCGATTGCCGGCAGGAATTTCAGGTCGCCCGGGCTGGAGAGTTCGGCGGTGGTCTCCTCGGCAAGTCCGACAAAGCCGATCTTGACGCCCGAGACTTCCTTCATCATCGTCGCGGCAATGCCATCGACCGCCGAGCCATCGGCATTGGTCATGTTGGATGCGATCCAGGGAAACTTCGATTCCTTCATGCGCTGGAACGCAACATCCTTGCCGAAATCGAACTCGTGATTGCCCGGCGTCATCACGTCGGTGCCAATCATGTTCGACAGGACGATCATGTGTTCGCCCTGATTGAGACCTGAAAGCAAGGAGGGCGATATGAGGTCACCGGCATTCACGACCATCGTGTTCGGGTTGGCTGCGCGTTCCTGCTTGATCGCGGCCGCGAGCCGGGGAAATCCACCCTGTCCGCGTGATTCATCCATTTCGTAGATGTCGTTCACCAGTGCGAAGGTGACCTTGACTGCTTCGGCATAGGCGACGGCAGATAGCGACGTGCCCATCATGGCTGCCAATGCAACCGTTTTCAGAACTGTTTTCATGTCCTTCATCGTGAACTCCCTGGTTATCAGAACGGCATCAGTTTTCCGTGGCGTGATTAAATGACATTTTCGCGCAAAGGAAAAGCGCCAGTGCAACCGGCAAGGCCGGATTGCGCCTCAGTACTTCATGCCTGTGGATCATGCATCCGGAGCGAATGCCATCACGAGAAGTGCACAGGCAGTCAGTAGCGCTCCGGCAATGACCGGAAGGCCCGCCCATCCATGGCCTACCGTTCCCTCGATCAGGATGATGAAGGAGGGCGTGAGATAGCCGTAGGCCAGCACCTTGGACGCTGGCAGGCGCAGGGAGGCAAACTGCAACAGGAAGAAGGTTCCAGCAGTTGTAAAGATGGCGAGATAGGCGATGGCGAGCCACACGATCGGTGGCAGGGAAGCGAAATCCGTCGTGACGAGTTGCGGGCCTGCGACCAGCAAAATCCATACGGTGGTTGCAGCGAGCGTATAGACGGTGAACTGCATCACCGGTTCGCCGCGATTGAATTTTCGCACGAGCGGGGCGTAGGCGGCATGCGCCACACAACCAGCAAAGAAAATCGATTCACCGCGACCGATATCGAAAGCGAGAATGGCCGAAATGTCGGCGCGAAAGATCACCCAGACGGCACCTGCGGCTGCGACGAGCAGGCTGAGGAAGACAACTGGACGGGTAACCTGCCTAAGGAAGAACCAGCCAAAGCCAGCGCTCATCAGCGGGATCAGGGTGAACATAGCGCCGGTTGAAACGGGATTTGAGATCCTCAGCGCCACGAACATGAGTACGAAATAGCTCGCCATCAGCCCTCCCAGCACAATGAAGCGCCAAAGGCTTTCTGGTGGCCTGATTGCCGGACGATTGACGATGTACAGCAGCGCAGCCATCAGGCCTGTCCCAAGCGCAAAGCGCACCGCGTTGAGCGCTGCAGCGCCGATATAGGGCGCAGCCTTGTGACCGATCGAGAATGAACCAGCGATGAGGGCGGCAAACAGCAGCATCGCCAGGTGACCCAGCAGTTTCTCCCTGCCAGTAGCAAGCGGGTGTCGGGGCTGGTTATGTGCGTCGGTTTTCGTCATGCAGAATGATTCCCGGAATTCCCGTTTGGTGCCCGTGTGTGAGCTGCAGTCAAATGCTGAGGCGGTAGCGACCCGTACGCAGTTGTGGCACGCAGAACTGTTTGTGGAAACCGCTGACTTTCGCGGTGCATCGAGCAGCGGATGGGTGAGCGGCTCGAACAGGCCGGCTAGCCTGAAAAGAAAGACGGGGCCGGGCAATACTCGCCACAGCCCCGTTTCTCCGGGAGGAAACCCTTGCTGGGCTGGTTACTCGGCCGCGACCCGTGACGGGTTGTTCGGATGCTCGGTCCAGTTCGCGTATTTCTTCGAAACCTTGCGTCCGGTTCTTGGATCGACGGCTCCAACCTTCATCGGTTCCATCGTGATGCACCCTTCGACCGGGCAGACATTGACGCACAGGTTACAGGCCACGCATTCCTCGTCCTTGACGGTAAAGACCCGGTCCGCAGACATGGCAATTGCCTGGTGCGAAGTGTCCTCGCATGCGGCGTAGCAGCGGCCACAATTGATGCAGAGGTCCTGATTGATGTTGGCCTTGGCAATGTAGTTCAGATTGAGATACTGCCAGTCGGTCACGTTTGGCACGGCACGACCCTGAAAGTCGGCAAGGGTGCGGTGTCCGTTGGAATCCATCCACACCTTGAGGCCTTCGATCATCTCCTGGACGATCTTGAAGCCATAGGTCATAGCCGCCGTGCACACCTGCACATTGCCAGCTCCCAGTGCCAGGAACTCGGCGGCGTCGCGCCATGTGGTGACACCGCCAATACCGGAGATCGGCATGCCGCGTGTCTGGGGATCGCGTGCAATTTCCGCAATCATGTTGAGCGCAATCGGCTTGACTGCAGGACCGCAATAGCCGCCGTGAGAGCCCTTGCCATCGATGCTGGGTTCAGGAGAGAAATTGTCCAGATTGACCGATGTGATCGATGAAATCGTGTTGATCAGCGATACCGCATCCGCCCCACCGGATTTGGCCGCACGCGCAGGATAGCGAATGTCAGTGATGTTCGGTGTCAGTTTGACGATCACCGGCATGCGGGTGTTCGCCTTGCACCACCGTGCAACCATCTCGATATATTCCGGCACCTGGCCGACTGCTGAACCCATGCCGCGCTCGGACATGCCATGCGGACAGCCGAAATTGAGTTCGATACCGTCGCAGCCCGTTTCCTCGACATGCGGCAGGATCGCCTTCCAGGCCTTTTCCTCACATGGAACCATGATCGAAGCGATCAATGCCCGGTCTGGATAATCGCGTTTCACCGCCTTAATCTCGCGAAGGTTCACTTCCAGCGGGCGATCGGTGATCAGCTCTATATTGTTCAGTCCGAGAAGCCGCCTGTCTGCGCCCCAGATCGCGCCATAGCGCGGGCCATTCACGTTGACGACCGGAGGTCCTTCCTCGCCAAGGGTTTTCCAGACGACACCGCCCCACCCCGCCTCGAAGGCACGGCGGACATTGTATTCTTTGTCAGTCGGCGGAGCCGACGCCAGCCAGAACGGATTGGGCGACTTGATTCCGATGAAATCGTTCCGAATATCTGCCATGATCCTACTCCCGTTATTCCGCCTGATCGCGCCTGACCCGCGCACTGTGCGTGCGCCACATCGGGTTCAGTTCACGTCAGGGCGCGTCGATTCCAATTCCCGGCATGTCCTTGCGTGATCGATCCGCATCACGAAAGCGCCTTGTTGATGCTTTCCGCAGCGTCCCTGCCCATCGCTACTGCAGACACTGTGAGATCATCGCCCCCCGAAGCACAGTCGCCACCGGCCCAGACTCCCTTGATGCTGGTGCGGCCCTCTTCATCGACCTTGATCTTGCCCTTGTCGATTTTCGGGCCGGACTTGCCGATATCGCCAGCGCCAAGTGTCTGGCCAATCGCCTTGAAGACCTGATCGGCTGCGATGGTGACGGTTTCTCCGGTTCCAGACAGCTTGCCCTTCTTTTCGGCTGTGTATTCGAGCGTGATGCCGGACAGTTTGCCACCCTCGGACACGATCCTGACCGGCTGGAGCCAATGGCGGATGGAAACACCCTTTGAAGTTGCCAGGTCCTGCTCGAACTCGGATGCCTTCATCGCCTCCTTGCCGCGCCGGTAACAGATGGTCACTTCCTCCGCGCCCAGTAGGCGCGCCTGTACGGCACAGTCGATGGCGGTCATGCCTCCGCCAATGACAACAACCCGCCGACCTACCGGCACCTTTGAAAGATCACTTGCCTGACGCAGATCAGCGATGAATTCGATCGCATCGGCAACGCCTTCGGCCTTTTCGCCCTTGGCACCGAGCGCGTTCACACCGGAAAGCCCCATGCCGAGAAACACGGCGTCGAACTTCTTCTGCAGATCGGCAAGCGTGAAGTCTTTGCCGAGTTTCTTGCCCTTGCTGATCTTCATGCCGCCGATAGCGGTGACATAGTCGACCTCTGCCTGGGCGAATTCGTCAACTGTCTTGTAGGCGGCGATCCCGTATTCGTTGAGGCCGCCTGACTTCTTGCGCGCGTCGAATATCTCGACCTTGTGTCCATGCATGGACAGGCGATGCGCGCAGGCAAGACCGGCTGGACCGGCTCCGACAACTGCAACGGTCTTGCCGGTGCTTGCTGCCCGCTTGTAGAACTGTTTCCCGGAGCTCATGGCCAGATCGGTGGCGTAGCGTTGCAGGCGGCCGATATCGACCGGCTTGCCCTCAGCCTTCTCGCGAACGCATGCCTGCTCGCAGAGTGTTTCTGTGGGACAGACACGGGCGCACATGCCGCCAAGGATGTTCTGATCGAAAATGGTCTTGGCCGAGCCGAGCGGGTTTCCCGTCGCGATCTGGCGAATGAAAAGCGGAATATCTATCGATGTGGGACATGCCGTCATGCAGGGTGCATCATGACAGTAGTAACAGCGATCAGCCGCCACCACCGCCTCATGCGGATCGAGCGGCGGATGAAGATCGGAGAAATTGTCCCTGTATTCCGCCTTGCCCAGCCTGGCTGGCGCAATACCTTGCTTCAAACGGCCTTCAGGCATGTCTGCCTCCTCCTGCGGACATTCTGCACACCCAGCACGGTGCGTGATGAAAACGTAGCGCAAGCGAATAATTTTATCAATTGGTAAAATTTTTGATTTTCGTGATCGCTCAAGACGCTTGCAACGGCGCTGCGATATGGCAAGGGTTCACCCTGCGAACAGGAAACACCCGATGAATCACGATAAAATGATCCTGGCGATGTGGTCAGGCCCCAGGAATCTGTCCACGGCGATGATGCGCAGTTTTGCGCAAAGACCCGACACGCAGGTCTGGGATGAGCCGTTCTATGCGGCCTATCTTGCAGCAACGGGCCTGGCCCACCCCATGCGGGAGGAAGTGATACTTGACGGAATCGCCGATGCCGGTGCTGTCGCGCAGGCGTGCCTCGCGCCACCAGGGGACGGCAAGCGTGTTTTCTACCAGAAGCACATGACCCATCACATGCTGCCGCAATTTGATACGGGCTTCATATCGCAACTCGTCAATGCCTTTCTGATCAGGTCGCCGGAGCGTGTGCTGGCCAGCTATGTGCGCAAGCATGAGCAGGTCGGCGCGGAAGATATCGGGCTGAGAATGCAGCGGCAGCTTTTCGAACGCGAAGCTGACCGGCTCGGCCATGCCCCTCCGGTTGTTGATTCAACTGATATTCGCGAAAACCCCGCCGCCACCCTGCGCGGCCTTTGCGAGGCGCTCGGTATCGGCTTCACACCTGCCATGCTGACCTGGAAACCTGGACCGGCGCCCGAGGACGGTATATGGGGACGGCACTGGTATGATGCGATCTGGAAATCCACCGGATTTGCGCCGCCCGACCAGACAACTGAGGAGTTGCCGCGCCATCTGGCGGAAATCGCCGACGCGGTGCGAGACGACTATGAATATCTGCGCGCCTTTGCCATTCGCTGATTGTGATCGAATCCGTGCCGATTGTGCTGCATTTGACATGCTGAACGGGACTGCTTCCTGACCATGCCATTTGTCCGGTGATGACCGGGAAATCGGCATAAACGAAAAATGCCTGTTGCCTTTTCAATCCATTTGAACTTGTCTGGAGGCAAGGAGACTGGCCGAAAAGGGAACGGCTTCATTGCCAGTGGTCAGGCTCCGTAACAACCAAGGAGGATATCCATGAAAACGTTGGCCAAGCTTCTTGCCACGACCATTCTTGTTAGCGGTCTGGCAACGGCAGCCCAGTCGAAGACGCTCGTTTACTGCTCGGAAGGCTCGCCGGAAGGTTTCGACCCGGCGCTCTATACCGCAGGAACGACTTTCAACGCGTCTTCGCGCCCAGTCTACAACCGCCTGGTCGAGTTTGACCGCGGCACCACGACCATCATTCCGGGACTTGCAGAGAGCTGGTCTGTTTCGGAAGACGGACTTGAATACACATTCAAGCTTCGCGCCGGCGTGAAGTTCCACACGACCGAAACATTCACACCAAGCCGCGACTTCAACGCAGACGATGTGGTTTTCTCCTTCGAGCGCCAGCTCAAGGAAGACAACCCGTTCAACAAGTATGTCGAAGGCACTGCATGGGAATATTTCAACGGCATGGACATGCCGGCCCTGATCAAGGAAATCGCCAAGGTTGACGACATGACGGTCAAGTTCGTCCTGAACCGGCCCGAATCTCCGATGATCGCGAACCTTGCGATGGATTTTGCGTCCATCGTTTCAAAGGAATATGCCGACAAGCTCGCTGCTGATGGCAAGCAGGCGGACCTCAACCAGTCACCAGTGGGTACCGGACCATTCCAGTTCGTTGCCTACCAGAAGGACGCAGTCATTCGCTACAAGGCAAATCCGGACTACTGGAATGGCAAGCAGCCAATCGACGATCTCGTCTTTGCCATCACTACCGACAACTCCGTGCGCATGCAGAAGCTGAAGGCCGGCGAATGCCATGTGGCACCCTATCCGAATCCGGCAGACCTGGATGGCCTGAAGGCCGATCCAAACCTGCAGGTACTGGAACAGGAAGGCCTCAATGTCGGCTACCTCGCCTACAACACGCAGCAGGCGCCGTTCGACAACGTCAATGTGCGCAAGGCGCTCAACATGGCGATCAACAAGCAGGCGATACTCGACGCTGTGTTCCAGGGCGCAGGCAAGGCGGCAAAGAACCCGATCCCGCCAACCATGTGGTCCTATAACGACGCGATCCAGGACGATTCCTACGATCCGGAAGCAGCCAAGAAGATGCTTGCAGATGCAGGCGTGTCCGGCCTCAAGATGAAAATCTGGGCCATGCCGGTTGCTCGTCCCTACAACCCGAATGCACGCCGCATGGCTGAACTGATCCAGGCGGACTTCGCGGCGGTAGGCGTCGAAGTGGAGATCACTTCCTATGAGTGGGGCGAGTATCTCAAGCTTTCCAAGGACGTGAAGCGTGACGGTGCTGTCCTTCTGGGCTGGACCGGCGACAATGGCGATCCGGACAACTTCCTTGCAGTACTGCTGTCCTGCTCGGCGGTCGGCGGCTCCAACCGTGCGCAGTGGTGCAACCAGGAATTCGACGACCTGACCAACAAGGCCAAGCAGGTTTCGGACCAGGCAGAACGCACCAAGCTCTACGAAGAAGCGCAGGTCGTGTTCAAGCGCGAAGCACCATGGGCAACGATCGCCCACTCGGTTGTCTTCATGCCGATGTCCACGAAAGTCACCGGCTACAAGATGGACCCGCTGGGA
>JBATLL010000069.1:0-1510 GCA_049289295.1 Rhizobiaceae bacterium | reverse complement strand
GCTTCACGGACTTCGTGGTGCTCGGCATCGGCGATGGCTTTTTCGATCTCAGCGATGGTGTTTTTTTCAGTAACCTCTAGTTTTAGTTCTTTGGCTTTTTATAGTAATTCAGCTTTCTTAGCCATAGTTGTATCTCCTTCGTGGTGCGAACGGCTTATCTCAGCCTCCCACATTATTATTAAACTTGAACGTATAATCGATCTAACTCATCCTGAGCTGCATGAGCGGTATCCTCGTCTCCCATGTCAATCGCTTGATCTCTAACCAAATATAACTGATCAAGTGTTGATTGTGGAACCTTTTCCTTAGAGGTTTGCGCCTCAACTGGTGGCTGCATTATCACAACCTCTGTGAAACCTTCAGAATCAGTGCCTCCAAAAGCAGCCAACGGACTTACGCCAAGCGTATTAGGATCGATGAAAGATTCTTTAAAGCCTACGGGATTGATTCGCTCTGGCATTTTCTAACCCTCTACTGTGACGCCCATACTGCGAGCAGTACCAGCGATTACTTTGACAGCGCCATCAACATCGTTTGCGTTGAGAAAGTTCATTTTCTCTTTGGCAATTTCCTCGAGCTGTGCACGAGTAATAGAACCAACTTTGTCGCTGTGTGGCTTGCCTGAACCCTTTTTAACACCAATCTTTTCCAAGATCAGGTCATCAACAGGTCGACCAAGACATGTCCATGTAAACGTACGGTCTTCGTATACTTTTAGGTGTACGATAACGTCTTTACCGTTGTATTCTTTGGTTGCATCGTTAAAAGGATTGATAAAATCCATCATGTTGAGGCCCCATTGTCCTAATGTAGAACCAACTGGAGGACCTGCCGTTGCACGACCACCAGGGACGCGGAACTTTAAGTTTCCGATTACTTTTTTAGCCATAAATATCCTTATTCGATTTTAGATTCTGGATTCTTGATTGTAGAAGCGAACCTCACCAGAATACATAACTTTGTAAATTATGTGCGTAACAGTAGTGTATTATACCTTTTTTACCTGTAGTGCGTCAAGTTCGACCGGTGTTTCACGACCAAACATACTGACAAGAACTTTGATCTTGCCTTTTGCAGTGTCAATTTCATTGATAGCACCGTCGAAGCCTTTAAATGGCCCATCGGTGATGTTAACGACTTCACCAATACGGTAGTTGATCTGATGTTTCGGATCAGCAACGCCCATGCGTTTTTTGATCTTGGCGATTTCTGGTTCACTAACAGGTGTTGGGTCAGAGCCTGTTCCGACAAATCCGGTGACACCAGGAGTGTTACGGATGATAAACCAAGCATCTTCAGTCATTTTCATTTCAACAAGCACGTAACCCTGGAAGATTTTCTTTTCGACGATCTTGCGCTTGCCGTTTTTGATCTCGATTTGTTTTTCTTTTGGTACGAGTACGCCGAAGATTTTGTCAGCCATGTCGACAGATTCGACGCGCTGCTGGATGCTTTCGGCAACCTTTTCTTCGTAACCGCTATAGGTGTGGATCGCATACCATGCGCGGGC
>JBATLL010000068.1:0-1689 GCA_049289295.1 Rhizobiaceae bacterium | reverse complement strand
ATACCACGCCGATCGAAAGCCCTGCTCAGGCATGGAATGCGCTAACGGTTGGGGCCTTCACGGAAAAGGACACCATCGCCGATCCTGCCTATCGTGGCTGGACCGCGATGGCCTCCGTCGGCGATCTCATGCCACGCAGCCGGACATCGGTCAGCTGGAATCGCGAATGGCCGCTCAAGCCGGACGTCGTTTTTGAGGGCGGAAATCTTGGCGTAGATCCGGCAACCGGTCTGGGGGACCACGTCGACGATCTGGCGCTCCTTACGACGTACCGAGTCCCGGAGGACAGGGCCTTCACGACAGCCGGCGAAACGAGTGCGGCGACTGCGTTGGCGGCCCGCATGGGGGCCCAGATTCTCGTCGAGCGTCCGGCGCTGTGGCCCGAGACTGTGCGTGCGCTGGTCGTGCATTCGGCCGAATGGACGGGGGCGATGCGCCGTCATCTCGGCGCGATCAACAAGACAGCCCTTCTGCGACGCTACGGGGTTGGGGTGCCTTCGCTCGTTCGAGCCCTTGGCAGTCTCCAGAACGATGTCACGATGGTCGTCGAGCGCACCATGCAGCCTTTCCGAAAGGTCGGCAGCGATGTCGAAACGAAGGACATGGTACTGCACGAGTTCCGCTGGCCTGTCGCCGAGCTAGAGGCCTTGGCCGAACGACGTGTGCAGCTTCGGGTGACATTGAGTTACTTCATCGAACCCAATCCGGGCGAGCGTGGGCAGTCCCGTCGGCATACTTATGCGTCCCACGGCTTGAGGTTTGCGTTGAAGCCCGGCGACGAGCGCGTGGATGTGTTCCTTCGGCGCATCACAGCCGACGCAGGTCCCAGGCCTCCGAAGCGTGCTTCAGAGACAGGCTGGGCCATTGGTCCGGTGCTGCGCAATCGAGGGTCACTCCATGCCGACGTGTGGGAAGGGACCGCTGTGGAATTGTCACAGCGCAACGCCATTGCCGTGTTTCCAACGGGCGGCTGGTGGCGAGAGAACCCAGGCAAGGGTCGCGCCGACACAGAAATCCGATACAGCCTCGTGGCGACACTGCGGACCGCTGAAGATGTGGATCTTTATACTCCGATCGCTACGCCGGTGGAGGTACCTGCGGCCGCTGAGGTTGAGATCGAGGTCTGATGACCGCCCTTGTCGGCGGGAAGATGACGCGAAAATCCGCGGCGTCCGACCGCCTTGCTGATGAGGCGATCATACTGACGGCGTGGCTCGGATATCGCTTTCTCCGCAACTGAACTTCAACCTCACACGCGCGCGGTGCACAAGATGAGACCATTTATGGGAATGATCGCCACAAGCCTTTTCGGAGGCCTTGCGATTGCAGCCTTCGCGGCAGGCTCGGCGGCAGGAGCCGAGGCGCTCTCCATTTCGCAGATGAAAGAGCAGACACACATTCACGGGCTGGCCGTCGACAGGCAGGATCCGGAAAAGCTCCTGATCGCGACCCACCATGGGCTGTTCCGCTCCGGACCGGACGGCAAGGCGAAACTCATTTCGCCAGTTCAGGACTTCATGGGCTTCACCCCCGACCCGTCCGAAACCAAGACGCTTTACGCCAGTTGCGACGACCCTTAGGGCAATGGCCACCCCCACAGCCATTGTAAGTGGAACTTAAACTTATTGTCTTATGAAACAGTCGTGGCCGGTTTTCGTTCAGCAGACACCGACCGGACAGTTCAGGGAC
>JBATLL010000067.1:0-30283 GCA_049289295.1 Rhizobiaceae bacterium | reverse complement strand
GGGGCAACGCCGCTCATAGTGCGGCCGGGTGATTTCAGTCCAGGGCATCGTGGCCTCCATCGAATCTCAGCAATCCGAAGGAATCACAACCTGCTGAAATCACCCAACTCTTTTTGGAACGGACACTAACAGACTCAGGTTGTTTGAAATTGGGCTCCCGGCTTGTTCGGGAAAGTTGAAACCCGGTACTACCCGGACAGGTCTAGCTAGGGAACTGCCATGGGGGGAAAAACGATAACCAGGATTGATCTGAGTGAAGCGGTCTACCAGAAGGTAGGACTGTCGCGCACGGAGTCAGCCGAACTGGTCGAGATGGTTCTCGACACGATATGCGACCACATCGTGCAAGGGGAGACGGTAAAGCTCTCGTCCTTCGGTTCGTTCGTGGTTCGCAGCAAGAATGAACGTATTGGCCGCAATCCGAAGACTGGTGAGGAAGTTCCGATCTCGCCCAGACGTGTAATGGTATTCAAGCCATCCAACGTTCTGAAGGATGCAATCATCGCCGGACATCAGAAGAAAAGCGGCAAGTAGCGCGAAATTGCTGGCTTTTCGAGAATCATGCTAGCCTGCAACTATCACGGCAGGGGGGAAGACGCTGTGACCGTTTGGGTGGAGCCGGGAGTAGGGTGTGAACAAAAGCCCCGATGCATTTCGCACGATCAGTGAGGTGGCAGACGATCTGGGACTCCCCCAGCATGTGCTGCGATTCTGGGAGACCCGTTTCAACCAGATCAAGCCCCTGAAGCGCGGGGGCGGGCGACGCTATTACCGCCCTGAAGATGTCGATCTCCTGCGTGGCATCAAGCAACTCCTGTATGACGAAGGCTATACGATCCGCGGTCTGCAGCGCATTCTCAAGGAGCAGGGCAACCGCTTCGTGATTGCTGTCGGCAATGGCGAGATCGAGGCGCAGGCCGAGGATCAGCAATTGCCGCCGACAACGGCGATAGGCATCGTGCGCAATACCGATTCCCCGGAACCTGATGAGGATGATGAGTTCGAAGCGCCGCAGGCCGCGGCACCCGGCAAGAAGGCGGTCGCGGTAAGCGAGATCATGAAGGAGGCGGAAAAGCCCAAGGGCATTTTTGGTCGCCTCATGACCCGTGAAGGCGGTCCTCCACCAATCGAGTCGGTGGAAGGCCTGGATTCAGATGATCGGCGCGCCTTGCAGGCGACCCTCTATGAATTGCTGGAATGCAAGCGCCTGCTCGACCAGGTACGCGGAAACTGAGCGCCGGGCGGGCCGGTTGCTGTCTTCTTCCTCATGCAAAGGCGCTCTGGTGCGTCAGGCACCCATCCTTGCCCTGATCCAGTTGTGAAAGTGATGGATGTCGAACTCCTGGGGCATCAGCGTACCCGACTGGTACGCGCCTGATTTCAGCCCGCGCTGGTTCATCTCGCACACTTCTGCATCCTGTTGCATGACCAGGGAAGCAAAGGAGGCGACATCAGCCGCGTCAAATCCCGGTTGCGCCAGCGTTTCGGCAGGAAACAGCCACTCAGCCGTCAGCAGCATTTCCTCCGGCCCCAGGGGTGTGAGGGTGACTGCTCTGACATGATCGACATGCGCGACGATGTAGAGACTGGGCAGGATGGTGGTGAAATGAAACCCCGCAGCGCGCTGTGCAGCAGTAAGCCCGGCAAACTCCGGTCCGCATGCCCCCCCGTCTGGTGTCCAGCTTCGGGTGCCACTCTTCAGGACCTGCTCGGCTGGCTGTTCCGGTGTCCAGCCAGGCGCCTCGGGTGCTGACATGATACCACGGCCATAGATCGGTACACGATCGCACAATTCGGGATGAACACCTGGACAGTGCAGGCATTCATTGTAGTTCTCCCAGAAGATCTTCCAGTTGCAGGCCAGCCGACTTTCGCTGCGATGGCCTGCAACCAGCTTTGTCATGGGCCAGTTGTCGAGCGCGTCAAGACCAGTGTCCGGAGCGAAGGGCGGAGGGTTCTCCGCCAGGCAGACAAACACAAAGCCGTTCCATTCCATCGCGTGGACACGGAGCAGGCCAAGGTCAGCCTTGCTGAAATCATCTCCAGGTGTCGCATGTGCAACCGAGACCAGCTTCCCGTCCGCTGAATAGCTCCAATTGTGATAGGGGCAGACGATCAGTTTGCCGAACGGTTTTTCATCCACACTGCACAATTCCGCCCCGCGATGGCGACAGACATTGTGAAAGGCCTTCAGCCCGCCTTGCCCATCCCTGCACACGATCACATTGTGACCGGCAAATGCGATCCGGCGCATTGTGCCTGGCTTGAAACGCGACGATCTGCCGACGTGAATCCAACCGCCAGCCCAGATCGTGCGCCGCTCCGCCTCATACCAGTCCCGCTCAAGATAGGCCTGTGCGGGAAGCGTGGGCGGGCAGTGGTCGAGAAGTGGCGATTGCGGGTGCTTGTGCAGGCTCATCTGGATCATGTCCGCGTCTGTCGAATGCGAGCATCGCACGCCTTGCAGGCGCTGCCAATATGCCCGGCACACTCCAGCCATGGCGTTCGAACAACTTGTGCGCCGCCGCCTGTTTGGTCTGGATTTTCCCGCCATTGGGCGCTATAAAGGCCGCGTCTGGCATCGCTGGGCAATTATAAAGCCTTGAAATATAAGGGCAAAAACGGCCCGGAGCGTAGCGCAGTCTGGTAGCGCACCTGGATGGGGTCCAGGGGGTCGGAGGTTCGAATCCTCTCGCTCCGACCAAATCTCTTCAAATCACACTACCTGTTTAGATGGCCTTCCCGGTCCGCCAGTCAAGTTGGCGGTCATTGAACCATGTCCGTTCAGAATCTCACAAAAACCGGGTCATTCAGCCTGCCAAAACGCATCCAGTCGGGAGTGATCTTTGGGGCATGGTGCAATGATTTTCTCTGAGGCAAAAATAATGGCGATCCCTGATCAAGTTGTGGCTTTAAGATATTTTATGAATTTGTACCGAAATTCGTCGATTGTCACTGAATTTGCTGTCTGTTGACTGACATCAATGCAAGTAACCACATCATGCAATCTAATTAAATTTGTTCCAATCGGGGGCTTGTCTTGGAAAGGATAAACAGATGAGATCGCTTAAGATATTGGCTCCCTTAGCTGGCCTTCTTGTATCGACCGCGGCATTTGCGGAAGGGGACCTTACACGCAACAACCCTATCGAGGTGGTTCTCGAGATGGGCACAACCGAGGATGGCGAACACATGTATTTCAAGCCGGAACATCTCGAGTTCGAGACCGGCAAGGCTTACAAGTTGGTCCTGAAGAACCTCGACGACCAGAAGCACGAGTTTGAGTCGCATTCTATGGTCGAACGGATATTCACCCGGAAGGTGGAAATTGAGAATGACGACGGTCTGGTTGCCGAAATCAAGGGCAACATCAGAGAAATCGAGGTCGGGCCCCACCAGCAGGTCGACTGGTATTTCGTCCCGCTGCAGCCTGGTGACCTGTTGGAGTCGACCTGTGCAATCGAAGGCCATGTCGAGGCCGGCATGCACGGAACACTGACAATTCGCTGAAGCACCACCTGATCTGAACTTGGCCAGACTTGCGCGCAGTTCGATCGACAAGAACGCATCACCCGGTCGGACCTCAGTCAGCTCCGATTGGGTGATGCGCCTGTGGCCAGCCACGCATTGTCGCGCGCTCCCACCTGTCGTCTACCCTGCCAGGAACTGATCTTTCCCGGTGTCGGCAAGGAAGGCAGGAGTGAACTGGCTCGATAATTCCGAATTGATATTCAGATGAAGCAACTCAGGCATTTCCTGGCGGCGAACCGAACCGGGCAAGCAGGCCAGGCACCGGCACTGGGATTTGCACTGCCGAAGTTGCTTGCGCGGGTGCTTGCCGCAGGACACCACGGGAGCGTTCCTGCGTTATGCGCGATTCAAGCGCGATTCCTGCCCACACGATCCCGGTCATCAGATAGAAATGCCGCCAGTGATCGGTATCGATGACGTTGCCGATCAGCACATGTCCCAGATAGACGACATAGGCGATCTGGAAATAGGGCGTCCAGTCGCGCTGGCGGAACAGCAGCTTGAAGCCCGCGACAAGCGTCCAGATGTTGAGCGTCACCCAGCACACGAAGCCAAGCCAGCCATAATCCATCAGCGCCTTGACGAAGTTGTTGTGCGTGTCTTCCTTGAAGATATAGCCGAATTCGAGCGGCCCGATGCCGAGTGGCTTGTCGAGCGCCAGATAGTAGCCCGCCCAATGGCGTGCGAAACGACCTTCACGACCACCGTCATAATCCTGCACGACCTTGAGGCGCTGGGTGAGGATGTCATGCACCGCTTCGAACTGAATCGCGACAGCCAGCATCAGGACGAGGGTAATGACACCGGCAACACCGAGCACGATGTATTTCAGCCGGACCTTCGCCTTCTGTTCGTTGATCACCAGCAGCAGGTAGAAGAGCAGGGCGGCAACGAAGCACAGACCCCATGCGGCACGGGAAAATGCGAGAAACAGCGCCAGCATAAGCACCAGCATGAAGCCGACCCGCACCGGCATCATCGACGGTGAACGGTTGAGAATGCCGTAGAACAGGTAGAGGATCGGTGGAACGAGGAAGGGTCCGAACACGTTCGGGTCCTGGAAGGCGCCCATTGCGCGGGAATAGCGTGTGAAAATCTCGAAGCCAGGTATCGCACCGAAATAGCCGATGATGCCGAGCATGGATGTCAGCGTCGCCGCGATCACATAGGAGCGGAAAATCAGGCGCAATCGGCCTGGCTCTTCAAGAATGACGATGGCGAAGAACACCGAACTGAGCGCGAGGAAATAGGACACGGCGACATAGATCAGGCCCCGGTCCCATTCGGGAATCTGGAAAGTCGAGATGATGCCGCCAAAATTGAACAGCGTCAGCAGGACCAGCAGCGGCATGACCGAGCGCGGGATGCGCATGCCGAGCAAAACCCACATGCCCAGCAATGCACTGAGCACCAGTTCGTAGGGTGCTGGTTCGAAAATGACGAAGCCACCAAGGAATACGGCAAAGGCTATTGCACCGTCAGCAAACCAGCTGGCAGGAACCGGGCGCGACTGCGCGCCAGCCGGCTTTGTTTGGCCGGCCGCAATAGTGGCCGTTGCACTCAATATGCGTTTTCCGTGTTGAGCAGGCGGAATGGGGTCAGGAACAGGATCTGCAGATCAAGCAGCAGCGACCAGTTCTCGATATAGTAGAGGTCGCAATTCACCCGTTCGCGGATCTTCTCTTCCTTGTCCACCTCACCACGCCAGCCATTGATCTGGGCCCAGCCGGTTACACCAGGCTTGACCTTGTGGCGCGCGAAGTAACCGTCCACGACTTCGTCCCAGAGCTTGTTCTGGGTATGGGCGTTGACGGCATGGGGACGTGGTCCGACCAGTGACAGCTCGCCACGCAGCACGTTGAAAAGCTGCGGCAATTCATCAATGGAGGTCTTGCGGATGAACCGTCCTACGCGCGTTACGCGAGGATCGTTCTTTGTCACGACCGTCTTGGCCAGCGGGTCGGCCATTTCGTGATACATTGAGCGGAACTTCAGCACTTCAATGACTTCATTGTTGAAGCCGTAGCGTTTCTGCCGGAAGATCACGGGGCCCTTGCTTTCCATGCGAATGGCAATGGCGGCGCCGATCATGATCGGGCTCAGCACGATCAGTGCCAGTACCGAGAAGAAGACGTCAAACGCCCGCTTGGAGATAGAATCCCAGTCAGCGATCGGCTTGTCGAAAACGTCTAGGAATGGCACCGAGCCTTCATAGCTGTAGGAACGCGGACGGAAACGCAGCTTGTTCGTATGCGCGGAAAGGCGGATATCGACCGGCAGCACCCACAAGCGCTTGAGCAGTTGCAGCACGCGCTTTTCGGCTGCAAGCGGCAGGGAAACGATCAGCATGTCGATGCGTGCCATGCGCCCGAATTCCACCAGTTCCGGCACGGTGCCAAGCTTGGGATAGCCGGCAACGATTGCCGGCGAGCGGTCATCGGTGCGATCATCGAAGATGCCGCAGATGCGGATATCGGATTCGGACTGTGATTCCAGCGAACGGATCAGTTCTGCCGCCGGTTCGCCCCCGCCGACAATGACGGCGCGTCGCTCGAGGCGGCCATCGGCAATCGCACCCTTCACGACATGGGAAACCAGTCCGCGGAAAAGCATGAGATAGACAACGCCCGTACCGAACCAGGTGGCAAACCAGATTCGCGAAAATCCGATGCCGGTCTTCGAGAAGAAGCCGATTATCACGAGAATGATCAGCGAAAGCGTAAAGCCGGTGATCGCCTTGGAGGTCTGGCTGGCATAGCGGCGCAGGGAATTGATCTGGTAGCCGTCAATTGCCTGCACGAAACAGATTGTCAGGATTGCACCCAGCATGGACGCGCCGCCATAAGTGCCGAGCGTCCATTCCGCGCGGGGAATGTAGTAGAGCGATACCGCCAGCGATATGCCCAGCAATCCGATGAATTCGAGGATGCGCACCATGCCGCTGATCAGGTGCGGCGACACCGCGTCGGAGGAAAACAGCTCGGCAACCTGCTTTGCAAGTTCGTTGAGTTCGACCGCCCGCTTTTCCGTTATCTGCTCGTCACTGACTTCCCGAACAGCCTTTGCTGAAAAGATTTCGCGCGGATCCTGTCTCGATCCAGCTTTTAACGCGCTCATGGTCATGTCCCGATGAATTGTTCTCACCGGTGACGCTAGGGCAAAATGGCTAACAAATGTTCGAGATGGGCCGCTTGCGGCGTATCAAAGCGGGATCGCTGCAATTTCGAGCAATTCAGGATGAATGGAGCGTTAAGAAAGCGATGCCCGGTAGGCTGCTTCAACGTCTTCGGCCATCTTGCGTACCGAAAACCGCTTCTCGAGTTGCGCAGCACGCCTCGCAGCCTTCTTTTGCGCTTCGCCATCGTCAAGACTGGCCAGCATCGCATCGCCCAGCGCCGTCACGCTGCCCGGTTCGACCAGAAGACCGGATTCCTTGGCGAAAATCTCGGGGATTCCGCCGACATTGGTGGCGATGATCGGTTTTCCCGCCGCGATGGCCTCAAGCACGATATAGGGCATCGATTCCGCGCGTGACGGCACAACCACGGTTCGCGCCATGGCAAAGGCCCTGCGCGCAGGCATTGCGTCATGGACGGTGACCTGTTTCTGGAGACCCAGTCGGGCAATATCCTTCTCGTAGCGTGGCTTGTCTGGTCCATCGCCGACGAAATGGGCGCGAACAGTCCGTCCATTCCGGTCCCGCAACAATGCGATTGCTTCAAGAAACAGGTCCGCGCCCTTCAGGTCCCGCATCATGCCGATATAGAGAAAGTCCGCGGCCCTGGCCTGGTTCTCCACCGCAACGAATTCGGCTGGCGACAATCCGTTATAGACGAGGCTCACGGGGCAGGACGGCTTGCCGACCTTGGCGCTGTAGCCATCGCGTTCATAGCCGCTGACAAAGATCAGCCTGTCGCTCATGCGTTCAAGAAACCGCTCGAGGAAGAAGAACAGCTTCCCCTTCAGCGAAGCTGCATCATAGTGGATGCTGCCGCCATGCGGACAATAGAGACGGGCAACGCTGGTACCTGATACCCGTAGCAGTGAACCGATGATGCGCGCATAAGCGCCGCCCTTGGCGCCGTGTGAATGCAGCACATCCGGTTTCAATCTCGAAATCTCCCTGTAGGCGCGCACGAGCGCGACAATGTCGCCCGGCGTGATGGCCCGGCGCATGGGAATGCGCGTCAGGCCAAGCGCAAGGTTCGGCCTTATTGCTTCGAACAGACTTTCCTCATGGGCGCTGCCGGTAAGCGAATCGCACAGGATTCCCACCGAATGACCGGCTGCACTTTGTGCCTCCACCAGATCGCGCACATGCCTGAAAATGCCGCCTACCGGCGAACGAAAGCAGTGAACGATGCGCAAGGGGCGGGGTTCGGCCATGGCGTCAGAAAAGCCGCTCGCGGATATAGACCGTATCGCCCGGCACGATTGGATCGCTCAGAGGGACGCGGCCATTGAGTACCTGTCCGTTCACCTGGCGGGTAATGTCGGCATTGTCCTGGAGTGCGCGACCGGTAAATCCGCCAGACAGGGCAATTGCATTTTGCACAGTCATTCCAGGCACATAGCTGTACTGCCCCGGTGAGCCGACTTCACCCATCACAAAGATGGGCCGGTAGCGGTCGATCTCGACGGAAACATCGGGATTGCGAAGATAGCCGTTGCGCAGTTTTGCCGCGATACTGCCTTCGATCTGCTTGGCAGTCTGTCCGCGCGCCTGCACCGAACCAACGAGCGGGAAGGCGAGATAACCGCCCTTGTCGACCGCATAGGTGTTGGTCAGATCAGTCTGGCCGAACACGGTTACGCGTATCCGGTCCCCGGAATCGAGCGTGTAGGGCTGGGTGAGAACTTCATGAAATGACTCATCAACCGGCCGGTATGTCGTGCAGGCCGTCAGCATCACTGCCGCAAGTCCCGCAATCGCCGTCTTCTTCAGGGTGGCTGCTTTGATACTCAACATTTCATTCCCGGCAGTACGCAGTAAACGGTGACATTTGCCAGCTTGGCGCAGGAGGGCACGCATGGCCCGCTCGGTGCTTTCGCTTCCAGCCTATTTATTACCGGACATGGTTAATCCGCAGTAAACTGGTATCCAAAAAACAACATTTGATAATTAGTGAATTGTTAATGATAATTAATTCGTGTTAAGTAGTATTAATAAATATCAACAACAAATTTTTCACGCCTTAACTTGCTGGTTACCATAAGCATTTAGTTTTTGGTTACAAAGCGTAACCGATTGGCGTGTGGAGTTTGTAATGAGCAGCAATCGAGCCCTGACCGCAGATGTTGATATCGACATTGCCGGCTTGTTGTCCCAGGTATGGCGAAAGAAGTGGCTGGTCCTGCTGCTGACACTGGGGGCAGGGGCTGCCATCCTGTTCGCTCTTTCCACGGTTTCACCGCGCTACAAGTCGAGCGCCAGGATCATCATCGAAAAGCGGGAATCGGTCTTCACCCGCCGCAGCGATGGCGACTATACCCTGTCCGGCAGCCAGTTCGACGAACAGGCAATCGGCAGCCAGGTCCAGATACTGAGTTCAGACGACATCGCGCTCAAGGTCATCGAAAAGCTCAAGCTGGCCGATGCCGGCGAGTTCAACGAAGAGGCCAAGCCATCCCTGTCGGCTACCATCCTTGGTTCACTGGGCATGCGCGCGCCAACGCTTGATCTTACACCCGACGAGCGGCTGCTGAAGACCTTCCGCGAGCGCCTTACCGTTTATGCAGTCGAGAAATCCCGCGTCATCGTTGTGGAGTTCTGGGCCAAGGACCCGGACCTGTCGCACACCGTGCCAAACGCGCTCGTGGACGAATATCTGGAATTTGCCCGCCAGAACAAGCTTGAGTCCAATGAGGAAGCTACCCAGTGGCTTGGACCCGAAATCGATGAATTGCGCAACAAGGTGCGTGAAGCCGAACGCAAGGTTGCGGATTTCCGTTCAAACTCCGATATCCTGATCGGCAACAACAATGCGCTGCTGGCGACCCAGCAACTGTCGGAAGTCTCTTCCGAACTCTCCCGTCTGCGCGCTGACCGCTCGGCTGCCGAGGCCAAGATCGCGACGGTTCGCGCGGTTCTCGAAAAGGGTGCATCTGTTGACGTCATTCCAGAGGTGATTGCCTCACCGCTGATCCAGCGCCTGCGCGAGCGCCAGGTACAGCTGCGCGCGGAGATTTCAGAACTTTCCACGACCCTTTTGCCGAACCATCCGCGCCTCAAGGCCCTGCAGTCGCAGGTCAATGATTTCGACGCCCAGATCAGGCTTGAGACCCGCAACATTCTCAAGAGCCTCGAGACCAATGTCGATCTCACACGCCAGCAGGAAGGCGCCCTTGTCAGCGATCTCAACCGCCTGAAGGTGGAAGCTGCCCGTGTCGGCGAAGCTGAAGTCGGTTTGCGGGCGCTGGAACGCGAAGCCAATGCGCAGCGTGAACTGCTCGAAACCTATCTCACGCGCTACCGCGAAGCTGCCAGCCGCCAGACAAGGGACTACCTGCCAATCGACGCACGCATCATTTCGCGCGCGACCAAGCCGTCGGAAAGCTATTTTCCGAAGGTCATTCCCTTCACGGTCGCGGGCATGCTCGCTACCATGCTGCTGACAATCGTTGGCATTCTTGCCTGGGCTCTGATGACCGGAAAGGCGTTCCGCCCGATTGCCGGACCAATAGGCGAGATGATGCCTGAGCCAGTCCATATCGAACCGGTTCAGCGGCCCGTGTCAGCTGTACCGGCACAGAATCGCGGTGAACAGCATGACCTGCCGCGCACACATGCACCGGCAATGTTCGACGACAGCGATATGGTCGGATCGGGCGTTCCGGTTTCCCCGGCAGCGCGTGCAGCAAACGATCCCGACACTTTCGGATTCGCCGATGCCGCAGCTGCGATTGCCGATCTGGGTTCTGCCCGTGTCGCGCTGGTTTCACCGGGTGGAGACGCTGGTTCGAGACTGTGCTGGAAACTTGCGCGCTATCTCGCCAATGGTGGTTACCAGGTTGCCGTCATGGACCTGACAGGTACTGGCGTCACCGGCAATGAGTTCCTCGGAAACCCAAGGCTCGCCGGCGTGAAGGAGTTCCTGAGCGGCGTAGCCCGTTTCAAGGATGTCGTCCATGTCGACCGCAACTCGAGCGCTCACATCGTGCCGTCAGGCGTGCAGGAAACACCGGGCTTCGACATTTCCAGGCTGGAGGCGATCTCCGATGCCATGGCCACGAACTATGATTTCGTCCTGTTCGATTGCGGGCTGGCAGGGCCTGAGGGCGTCACGGTTGTTGCCCGTCAGGACGCCATCATCCTGGTGAGTTGCGAAGGCGCATCGCGCGAAGACGCAGCCGGTTCGGCTGACAGGTTCTCCAACGCTGGTTATGGCGACACTATCAAGGTTCGCCTGGAACCTGCGGGCAAGGGTGCCAGGGTGGCGGCCTGAAGGCGCGCCACTCACTTTCCAGCGATCTGCTGCAAATAGTCTGAAGGTTCAGGCTCTTTCCGACACCGATCCCAGAACGGCCTTGCGCACCTGGCGCAGATAGCCGACGATTGACCAGAGCCACGGCGTGTTGCGGATCGTGTATTTCATCCACGACGCCCAGCGCATGGCATGAGCGAACGGGTAGCCGACAATGGAAAGCGGCAGCACCACGTCGAACATGCCGATTTCCCGGTCGCACCAGGATTTCTTGTAACGCTCTTCGCCGCCGCCCAGGTCAAGGAACAGCAATCCATCCTGGCAGCACTGTTCCGCCGCCATGTACAGCAGCATCTCGCCCGGACTCATCGCGCTCAGCGCATCTGACGAGATCGAGCTGAAATATCCCGACAGGTGGCGATCATGAACGCCGCCGCCGAAGACGGCGCGTATCTGGCCACCGATCTCGAGACCGTAAAGCTTGAGCAGCGGTTCCTTCATGTCGAAGGAACGGATTGCCAGGGCCATCAGGAAGCGCTGGGTCATGCGACGTCCGAAAATGTCGGAAATCCCCTTTTCCTGCAGGCGTTCCGATTTCTGGCCAATGAATGTGTCGAGAAGGCGTGAAGCCTCCTGCTTGTTCTGCGGAACGACAAGGCGATAGCCGCCTGCTTCTTCCGCCGTGCGGCACTGCTGCCTGAATTTCTTGCGCTTGCGTTTCGCGTTGCCGCGCTCAAGCAAGGCGTTGAAGCCGCCTTCCAGCGACATCATGTAGGCCGCGTTCATCGATTTCTGGTTTGGCAGCGCCAACATCGGATTGGGTGCGCCTTTCCAGACTTCCGGCTGGCAGCACAGCTTCATGTAGCCAACACCTGGAACCAGATTGGTCACCCTGCGCATAAGCGCAACGAAATCGTCCGGCTTGCAGTTTGCCAGGAACTCACTGGAAAAGATGCCCATGGAAAAATTCACATGGCTTCCCCCGATCCACGTCAATTCGCGAATGGCTCTGCCCTTGACGGACAATGGGAGAATGAAGGCAGGGCGACCATCAATCGTGCCGGTGACAATGAAAGGTGTCCGGTTTGCCTCGCGTTCAACCGTTGCCAGACTTTCCACGACCCAGTCATAGCGCTGGTAAACAGACGCTGTGCCTTCGGCTTCGATTGTTCGCCACAGATCCTGAATGGCTTCGGGCTTGTCCGTAATGGCGATGTCGATCTTCTCGACAAAGCAATTCGATGAGACCCTGCCTGTAGATTCGAGTTTCCCTGTGGCGGTCGCTGCTGCTTCTTGTGCAATTGCGGGCATTGTGACCTCCAATGGCACGCATAACAAGGAATTCTAAAGAAAGCGTGAGTAACCTCGCCGCGCACAAGCAAAGACAGGTGAAAGCGAAAAATGGCTGGCAGATTTGCCTACTCTATGATCCTCAACGCGCTCTATTTTTCCGGCGCACAGGCCACCATGCGCTACTGGCTGGGAGGGCGCGGAGCCATTCTGATGCTGCACAGGGTAGGGGATGGAAGCGAACAACCCGGCTTCGATCCCAATGCGCACCTGCGCGTGTCCGCGCCATTTCTCGACCGCCTGCTGGGCAAGATGAAGAAGCGCGGTTATCAGTTCGTCTCGCTTGATGAGGTCGCTGCGCGGCTCAAATCACCCGCCGGTCCCAATGATGACCGCTTTGTTTCCGTCACCCTCGATGACGGCTATCGTGACAATCTGGAGAACGCAGTTCCCGTGTTCCGACGCCATGGCGTACCGTACACGATCTATGTTGCGCCCGGACTGGTCGACGGCAAGGCTTCTTTGTGGTGGGAAGACCTGGCCATGGCGATTGCGTCGCGCGATCATTTCGTCCTGCGGTCCCGGCACGGCAATGTCGATTTCGACGTATCCAATGTGGAACGCAAGAACCGCGTCTTTGGCGAATTGCTGACCATGCTGACAACGGATGTTAGCGAGGATGAGCAACGTCGTCTCGTTGGCGAACTCTGCGCACAATGCTCAACGGACCCCCAGGCGCACCGTGCTGCCTCGATCATGAACTGGAGAGAGATCGGCGAACTGGCGCGTGATCCGCTTTGCACGATCGGGGCACATACAGTCGCGCATTATGCGCTTGCCCGGCTGGAACACGGTCGCGCGCTCAACGAGATCGAGCAAAGCGCCAGCATCATTGCCATGGAAACAGGCGCCACGCCGCGCCATTTCGCCTATCCCTATGGGTACAAGGCCGCGGCAGGTCCTCGCGAATTCGCCATGACGCGCGATGCAGGGTTCGAGACGGCAGTCACCACCCGGCACGGCGTGCTTTACCAGCCCCATGGCGATCATCTGCACGCCCTGCCGCGCATATCGCTGAACGGCCTGTTCCAGAAGAAGCGCTACGTCGATACGCTGCTTTCCGGCCTGCCCACTCTCCTGCAAAATCGTGGCCGCAGGCTCAACATATCCTAGCTGATGGCTCTCAAGCCTTGCGGTCCGGTTTCAGCATCCAGCTGACGATCCACATGGCAGGAACCACCCACAGAATTCCGGTGAAGAAGAAATAGGCCAGATGCACCCAGGCAGGTGATTCTCCCAGCCTTGCTGTTGCAACTGCGGTCGCGACCAGCGCGTACAGGATCACCAGTGCCAGCAGCAGCACGGTTCCAATCAGTTTGCGCAGTTTCTGTGGCATGGCTCCTCCGGATTTCCTGACGACAAAGCCCTTTTGAACGCGCCAGTCAACCTCCCGCCTGGGCGCTGGACGCGACGCTTGGTCGCCGCGATACCACTTGCCGCGCATGGCCTTGCGCGCCTATCTCATCGCCTGACAACACAGGATCGAACATGGCCGAGGCAAGTTCCCTTCTTTACACTCAGGCGCTTGTTGCGCGCGAACAGCGCAATCGCATGCTGGTGCGCTGGTGGCTGTACCTCGTCTGTTTCCTGATATTCCTGATTGTCATGGTGGGTGGGGCTACCCGGTTGACCGATTCCGGCCTTTCCATCACCGAATGGAACCCCGTGATGGGGATTGTCCCGCCGCTGAGCCACGATGCCTGGCTCTCGGAATTCGAGAAATATCGCCAGATTCCCGAATATCAGCAGATCAACAAGGGAATGAGCCTGCTCGAATTCCAGTTCATCTACTGGTGGGAGTGGGGTCATCGCTTTCTTGGCCGCATCATAGGCTTCGTTTTCGCAATACCACTCCTGCTCTTCTGGTGGTCAGGCAGGCTGGAAGACCGGCTGAAGCCGCGTCTGATTTTCCTGCTGATGCTTGGCGGTCTGCAGGGCTTTGTCGGCTGGTGGATGGTGCGTTCGGGCCTGGTGGACAGGGTTGACGTCAGCCAGTACAGACTTGCCATCCATCTGACGCTTGCCTGCGTGATTTTCGCCTGGGCAATCTGGATAGCCAGAGGGTTGGCGCCACATGCCGACGAGCCCGTATCGGGTGGCGCCGCAATGGCTGCCCCTTTGATCGTCGCGCTCATCCTGGGCCAGATTTTCCTTGGCGGTCTGGTTGCAGGCCTCGACGCTGGTCTGGCATTCAACGACTGGCCGACAATGGACGGCACCCTGTGGCCCTCGGGCATGCTCGTGCTGGAACCCATCTGGCGCAATTTCTTCGAAAACCCGAAGACGGTCCAGTTCATCCATCGCATGTTCGCCTATGGCCTGTGGGCAATCATTGTCCTGCAATGGCTGACGGCGCGCGGCTCATCCACGCCGCGCCTGCAAAGGCGCAGGACTGCGGTTCTGGCTCTGCTGGCGAGCGTGCAGGCGATACTGGGAATTGCCACCTTGATGATGCAGGTACCGCTGCACCTTGCCCTGTCACACCAGGCAGGTGCCGTCATCCTGCTCGCTTTCGCGGTCGCACACTGGCGCGCCGTCGCCGGACCCTATGCACCGGTGACTGCGATCGAGGTGCGAAACTAGCAGCCTCGATTTCCGCCGCGAAAGGAAGTCAGCGTCCCAGCATGATTTCCATGTTCTGGACCGCAGCTCCCGATGCCCCCTTGCCGAGATTGTCGAGGGACGCGACGAGGTTGACCTGGCCCGCACCGGGCGTGCCCAGAACGTAGAGGCGCATGCGGTCAGTGCCGCGCAGTTCTTCGGGGTCAATCCGCGCAAGGGCAGCACTGTAGTCGAGTGCCGCCACTTCCACCGCATCCTGCCCGCCATAATGCTCGCTGAGCATGGCATGCACGTCAGCCAGCTGCGGCTCGCCGTTCAGCAGGTCGAGATGGATCGGAATGTTGACGAGCATCCCCTGCGCATAGCGCGCGACATTGGGCGTGAAGACCGGCCTGCGCTTGAGGCCGGAGCGCAGCATGATCTCGGGCACATGCTTGTGCGAGAGCGACAGCGCATAGAGATAGGTTGCTGACGCGATATGATCCTCGCGCGAAGCGTCTTCCATCTGCGCGATCAGCTGCTTGCCACCGCCCGTGTAGCCGGACACTGCGTTGATGGTGACGGGATATTGTGGCGGCAGGATTTCACGCTCGATCAGCGGGCGCAGCAGCGCGATTGCCCCGGTCGAATAGCAACCCGGATTGGACACGCGCGATGAATTGGCAATCGCCTCGCGCTGGCCGCGGGTCAGTTCTGCAAATCCGAACACCCAGCCATCGGCTGTGCGGTGGGCGGTTGAAGTGTCGATGACACGCGTCGTGTCATTGCCTTCCTGCGCCAGCATCGCCACAGCCTCGCGGCTTGCATCGTCCGGCAGGCACAGGATCGCAATGTCGGATTCGTTCAGCAGGCGATGGCGAAATTCCCCGTTGCGCCGCTCCGCCTCGGGGATGGAAAGAACCTCGATGTCATCGCGTTGTGCAAGGCGCTGGCGGATCTGCAGACCCGTCGTGCCATGCTCGCCATCAATGAATATCTTCGGCTTCGATGCCATGCCTATGTTCCCGTTTCCAAGGAAAATCAATCGCTTGCAGACAAGACCCGAATCTGAATCGTGACATGAGCCACTTGAATCTGAATCAGAACATGAACTGGCTCAAACGCCGTTTTCTGCCAGCTTCTCTGCGCGCAGGCCGAGCATATACATCGCAACCGCAGCACCCGCAATTGCCGTCACATCTGCATGGTCGTAAGCAGGCGCCACCTCGACGACATCGGCCCCGCGAATATCGAGAAATCCCAGACGACGCAGCACGGAGAGCATCTTTGCCGACGAGGGGCCGCCCGCGACTGGCGTGCCTGTGCCGGGTGCAAAGGCCGGGTCCAGGCAATCAATATCGAAGGTGAGGTAGCAAGGCCTGCTGCCCACGCGTTCGCGGATCGCCTCCGCAATCTGGTGCGCTGTCATCTCTTCCACATCGTCGCCGAAGAGAATCTCGATCCCGTAATCTTCCGGTGCCACGGTGCGGATACCGATCTGGATCGAATGTTCGGGATCGATGATGCCTTCGCGCACAGCACGCGTCACGAAGCTGCCATGGTCGATCCGCTCGCCATCATCGTCCCAGGTATCCTGGTGCGCATCAAACTGAACGAGCGCCAGCGGTCCATGCAGTTCGGCATGGGTCTTGAGCAGTGGCCAGGTGATATAGTGATCTCCACCCAGCGTCAGCAGGAACGCGCCTGTTTCGAGCAGTTCGCGCGCCTGCTTCTCGATTACTTCGGGAACTTCCCAAAGGCGGCCATAGTCGAAAGCGCAGTCGCCCCAGTCGGCAACAGCCATGCGCTCGAACAGATCCATCGCGAATGGATATTGCGGATCATTGTCCATGATCGCCGATGCGCGACGTATCGCCTGCGGGCCATGACGCGCGCCGGAGCGGTTGGACACGGACGTGTCGAGCGGAATGCCCCACACGACGACATCCGCATCATCGACGTCCTTGGTATATTTGCGCCGCATGAACGACAGCACACCCGCCCAGGTCGGATCGCTCGCAGCGCCGGTCAGTTCAATCGCGGTAACCGCATGGTCGGCAACTTTCTTGGCCATGAATCAATTTCCTGTCCTGATTATGGTATCAGCACCGTCTGCCCGGTGGTCTTGCGGCTTTCCAGGGTACGATGCGCCTTGGCGGTTTCCGTCAGCCGGAAAGTCTGGTTTACAGCTATCTTCACCTTGCCCGACCCGATGACCGAGAACAACTGTTTAGCCCGCTTCTCCAGTTCGCTTCGTTCGGCAATGAAGGCAAACAGCGTGGGGCGTGTCGCGAACAATGATCCATTCGCTGCAAGATCAGCCAGATTGAAATCGGTGATGGGTCCCGATGACTGCCCGAAGCTGACAAATGTTCCGAACTTGCGCAGCACCTTCAGGGAACCGGGATAAGTGTCCTTGCCAACCGAGTCGTAAACCGCCGCGACCCCCTTGCCTTTGGTGATCTTGTTCACCTCAGCCACGAAATCCTGCGAGCGATAGTCAATGACATGGGCATAGCCATTCGCCTTGGCCAGCTTGCATTTTGCTGCACCACCAGCCGTGCCGATTGCCGTTACGCCGATAGACTTCAGCCATTGGCCTAGGATGAGGCCCACACCGCCAGCCGCCGCGTGAACCAGCACCATGTCGCCCTTCTTCGCCTTGTAGCAGTCATGGATGAGATATTGCGCCGTCAGGCCTTTGAGCATCGCGGCAGCCGCAACCGCATCGCTGACGCCTGCTGGCAGTTTGACAAGCCGGTCCGCCGCAATGACGCGGTGGGTGGCATAGGCCCCGCCCGGCAACGTATATGCCACCCGATCCCCGACCTTGAGACCGCTGGTGCCACTTCCCAGTTCCTCAATCACACCGCTGCCTTCCGAGCCAAGGATCGCCGGATAACCGCCAGGTGCCGGATAGAGGCCGGTGCGCTGGTAGATGTCGATGAAGTTGACGCCGATGGCCGCGTGGCGGATCAGCACCTCGCCCTTGCCGGGCTTGGCCAGCGTGATTGCCTGTTTCTTGAACACCGCGGCAGAACCGGCCTCATGCGCAACAATCGCATACGCCGACGATGGCTTTGGCTTGCTGTCCTTCGCGCTGACTGTCCTTGCCTTGCCCTGAGTCGCCTTGGCCGCAACTGCCTTGCTCGCTGCAGGTTTCATGGCCGCCGTCTTTTTGGCTGCCTGCTTCTTGCCCGCTGCCTTTGTTTTTGCGCCTGCCTTTTTCGTCGCCATGTCTGGTGCCTTCCCCAAATTGCCCACGGTCTGGGCGTTGATCGTGCTATTTGTCAGCCTTGAAGTCGTCATCCGTGTCCAACTGCATTGCGTTCACCGCGTGATTTGTCTTTCCAGCCAGAGCGATGACCCGCATCAGTTCATTGTGCTGTTGTTGGCTCATTCCCTTGGCGCGCGCTGCTGCAGTGTGGCTGTGCGTGCAATAGGTGCAGGAATTGGCTACCGAAACCGCGATATAGATCATTTCCTTGGTCAACGGATCGATTGCGCCCGGCGCCATCACCGTCTTGATTTCTTCCCAGATCGCCTTGAGCTGCTGCGGATCATTGGCAAGCCCGCGCCAGAAATTGTTGATGAAGTTCGTCTTGCGCACGGCGCGGATGTCATCAAAGACGGCCAGGACTTCTGCACTGGCTTCTTCGTCCCGGATCAGTTTGACGGTCGCCATGGCCCCTCCCGCGCGCTTGGCATTGCAATTGGCGGGGACTTTTCAACAATTCAGGCCCTTTGGCAATTCATCGCAGTCTCGCACCAACAGCTTTCCTTCTGCGCGCGAAACCCTATTATCACGCCAAAAGACGAAAGGTGATTTGATGTCGATGCTTCCCAACCGCAGGATCTGGACCTTGTTCGAAGGTTCCTGGCACGAAGGCAATGTGATGATCATGGGCGCTGCCGATCATGGAACATGGCTTGGGACCATGGTTTTCGATGGCGCGCGCGCGTTCGAGGGCGTGGCGCCGGACCTTGAGCGTCACTGCGCGCGTGCCAACAATTCCTGCCTGGCCATGGGCATGAACCCGACCGTTCCCACAGGCCAGATGGTGGAGATGGCGCGCGAGGGCATTTCGCGATTTCCTCCCAATGCCCAGCTCTATATCCGCCCGATGTACTGGTCCCGCGAAGGCGGCTCGGTGACCGTCGATGCCGATCCCAATTCGACAGCCTTCGCGCTTTGCATCGAAGAGGCCGCGCTTGGCTCGACCGCCGGTTTTTCTGTCACCACCACCCGTTTTACCCGCCCGACATTGGCGACAGCAGTCACCAATGCCAAGGCAGCGTGCCTGTACCCCAACAATGCGCGCATGCTGAAGGAAGCCCAGGAAAAAGGCTTTCAGAACGCGATAGTCTGCGATGCACTGGGCAATGTCGCCGAAACCGCGACCTCCAACATCTTCATGGTGAAGAATGGCGAAGTGTTCACCCCGATCCCGAACGGCACTTTCCTGAACGGCATCACCCGCCAGCGCATCATCAAGCTGCTTCGCGAAACTGGCATGAATGTGCACGAAACAACGCTGACGCTCGACGATTTCCGTTCATCGGACGAAATGTTCACCACCGGCAACTACTCCAAGGTGCAGCCGATCGTGAAATTCGACAAGCATGAGCCGGGGGCTGGTCCGGTTGCCGCGCGGGCACGTGAACTCTACTGGGAGTGGGCGCACGGAGCCTGATGCATGGCACCATCTACAGCCAGTGATCAACCGTTGCGCACCCGCGCCTTCGACATGCTGGAGCATGGGCGAAAGGGCCCGGTTTCGCAGTTCTTCGACTTCATGATCATCACCCTGATCGTGGCGAATGTCTTTGCCTCGGTCATCGAGACAGTGCCGGAAATCCAGGCTTCGCACGGCGCCATGCTCGGTATGTTCGACACGTTCTGCGTCATCATCTTCTGCCTCGAATATGCTGCGCGCATCTGGGTTGCGCCTGAACATCCGATCATGCGCGGCAAGAGCGCGGTGGCGGCAAGGCTGAAGACTGCAGTGACACCGATCATGCTGCTGGACGCGGTCGCCATCCTGCCCTTCTTCCTGCAACTGTTCCTGGGCGTCGACCTTGCCGCAATCCGCGTGTTGCGTATCGTGCGCTTCTATCGGCTGGCGCGCTATGCGCCTGCGATCCTCACCATCGGCAGGGTGCTCGCGTCGGAATGGCGCTCCCTGCTCGGCAGCGCCGTCATCTTTGCGGGACTGCTTCTCCTGTCATCCGTGGCCATGTACATTGCGGAAGGCCATATCCAGCCCGACAAGTTCGGCGACCTGCCTTCGACCATGTGGTGGGCGGTAGTAACACTGTCGACCGTGGGTTATGGCGACGTCATTCCCGCGACCGCCATTGGCCGAATCATCGCGGGCATCGTCATGGTACTCGGCATCGCCTTCTTCGCGCTGCCCGTCGGCATCATCGCAAATGGTTTCCAGGAGGAGATCAAGCGACGCGATTTTGTCGTGTCATTTGCAATGGTGGCGCGCGTGCCACTGTTCAACAAGCTTGAAGCCCCGCTGATCGCCCGCCTGGTAGGCATGCTGCATGCTCGGAAATTTTCCAGCGGCGCCGTGATCGTGCAGAAGGGGGATCCTGCCGATGGCATGTATTTCATCGCCAATGGCGAAGTGGAGGTGGAAATCCCTTCAAACCCGGTGAGGCTCGGGGAAGGGGACTTTTTCGGGGAAATCGCCCTGATCAGCCACGAAGCACGGCGAACCGCAACTGTCGTTGCCACAAGACCAACCGACATTCTGGTTCTTGCCGCTCCCGACTTCCGCCGCCTGATGGCCCAGAGCTCGGAACTTGACCATGCCGTGCGCGAGACCGCCGCCCAGCGCATGGACAAGACCAATCAGGCAGTTCCGCCGGGCAACAAGGACAAATAGTTCCTGAGTGCTGCGAGCGTATGCCTGCGCTCAAGACTGTCGATCACCTCTGCCGCTACTGCCCCCGTCAGCGCTTCCAGCCATCTGGAAACGGCAAGTTCGGCTGTCGTGCGCAATCGGTCTGAGCCACCCGCCACCAGCCCCGCCAGTGCCATCGCGCGATTGCGCAGCGTAGCAATGTCCGCATGCTCAAGCGGGTCTGGTGCAAGCTCGGCTTCCATTACCCGAAGCGCTACCGAATGGCGCAGGGCGGCGTCTGGCCTTGCCCACACAACCGCCGCCGCATAGGCCCACAATGCGCCCTGGTCTCCTGCTTCATCCGCTTCCCTCGTTGCGCCGGGGCCGAAGAACTTGGTTTCGAGTGCCATTTCTTCGCCGTCCGCCTCGAATGTGAAGGTGGCGAGTGTTTCGGCAAAGGAGCCTCCCTGAGCGGTTTCAGACAGGTTTTCCGTGGATAGTCTGGTCTGCTTCTCAATCTGCTCGAGTAGGGCTGCGGCTCGACGCCTGTTGGCCTCGCCCATTGCCAGCGTTCCAGCCGCATCGTCGCGCTGGCGGAGATGGCGCGGGCTTGTTTCCTCGACAAGCTTGTGGATTGCGTGCACACCTGCGGCGTCGCTGCTGGTGATGAGCAGCGCGTCAGGCGTGTCCACGATGGTCAGATCAGAAACGCCGCTCACTGCCACAAGCCGTCTGCCAGCATGGAGGGTGATATTGCTCGCGCCATTGGCAAGGATGGCTCCGCCCCCGCTTGCGCCCCCACCGCGCGCGCTGGCGTAATTGCGCCATGTCCCTAGGTCATTCCATCCGAAATCTGCGGCAACGAGCCTGGCGCCCTGGAATTGTTCCATCACCGCCTTGTCGAAGGGCCGGGCTTGTATGCCGGCAAAAAGCGCCCGGTCAGCACTGACCCAGTCGCTACCCTTTGCGCTGGCTTCCACTGCCCGCGCGCTCTGTTCCATGATAACCGGCGCATGCCGGGCAAGGGCATCGCGGAAACTGTCGGCCCTGCCGACAAAAATCCCGGCATTCCAGAACAGGCCGTGATCTTTCGAAAGTTCAGCCGCCGTTGTGCTGTCCGGTTTCTCGACGAAGGAAAGCACCGGGTGCGAAAGCCCCTCCAGCTTGCCCGTAAGCACATGGCCATATCCCGTCTGGACTGTATCCGGCTTGACCCCGATCAGGGCAATGCCGCCCGTGGCGACTGATCTCGCCGCCTTTGAAAGACAGGCGCGAAATGCGGCAGCGTCTGAAACATCATGGTCAGAGGGCAGGAATGCCAGCATTCGTCCTGCGTCTTCGCTGGCGATGAGGTGCGTGATCGCTGCAATCGTTGCCGCCGTATTGCGGCCTTCAGGTTCCAGGAACAGGCGCAGGCGAACACCGGGCAGCGGGTTCAGTTCGGCCCGTGCCTTGCTTTCCTCGCCCTGCGAGGTCGCAACGATGATCTCACCATCCATGGCAAGGCCGTTCAGCCTCTGCCAGGTAGCCGCCAGCAGGCTGAGCCCGTCATTCGGGCGCAGATATTGTTTGGGATGGTCCTGGCGCGACAGGGGCCAAAGGCGCGCGCCCCTGCCGCCGGCCATAACCACCGGCGTGATGCTTACTTCGTCCCCTGCGGGAGCCATGTTTCCGCCCTCGGAGCCGGTCCCCCTGCAAGGAAACGCCGCTCACAACCCTGTCGATAGCCGACAGTCTACCTGCACCCCCTGCGGTGCGTGGGCGATTGTGCGGAATGCTGCCAGCTTGTCAACGCAGCACTGGCGATGTCGAACCCGAGCAGCCTTGACCAGCCCGGAAAACCCGGCGCATAGTTGCCTCAGGGGCTGGTTACACGGCGGAGGTTTGCGAATGCCGCGACGTTATTTGATTGCCGCAACTCTTTCTTTGGCGGCCATGCTGCCTTTGTCAGCTCTTTCGGCGGAAGTCGGCAGGGTCGAGTTGGACGGGCGCACGATTATCCTGAACGACGACAATAGTTGGGAATATGCAGGTGACGTGGCCGAGCGCCCGGCAAACTGTACCTCGATTTCGTCCAAGGTGGTGCCCGTGTCGGTCTGCCTCGATCCCGACAGTTGGACGCTGGCCAATCTCAATGGTGCAGAAGAGCATGGGTTTCGCCACAAGGAACACGACCTCTATCTTCTCATGATCACCGAAAAGACGGTGATCGAGCGGCCATCACTGAAGAAGGCCGCCATCACCAATGCGCAAAGCGCTGCGGGTCTCAACAAGGTCAACGTGCTCGAGGACGACTCGGCCAGTGTTGACGGATACCCCTTCGGCCGGATCGTTTACAACACGATCGTCGATGGTATCGATATCACTTACTCGAACCACTACACCAGTTTCGAGGATACGGGTTCATTGCAGATCGTGATCTTTTCGGGCGCAGCGCAGTTCGATTCGATCCGCCCGGTAATCTCCGAGGTGATTGCAGGGATCACGGTCGACCAGTAGGACGGTCACCCGCATAATGCGCTATCCGTTGCCGCTTGCGCGTGCCGCGGATGGCGCTACGCCCTGCTGCTCGGCCTGCGCGAGATGGCCCAGATCAAATAACGCCTGTCTGATCGCCTGCGAAAACGCCGTGCTGGGCAATCTGCCGGTAACCGCCGTCAGTTTTTCATCTGAAAGCTGGTGCGGCCTGCGCCAGAGATAGGAAACTTCCCATGTTTCCCGCCACATTGGCCAGAACAGCCCGCCAATTCGCAGGACAGGCCAGGGCAGGCTGCCCGCTTTCAAATGCCCGCCTGTAGCCCTTTCAGCCGCTTCCTTCATCTGCGTTCCCGAAACGCTGTGGCCTTCGAAGTGAAACCGGTCGAACATCGCGCAGGTTTGCGAATTCTCCGCCAGCGCAACAAATGCGCGGGCAAGGTCGGGCAGGTAGGCCCAGGCGTGGACGATGTCCATCGCGCCGGGATAGGTGAACTTGCCCTTGCCGATCCCCGCCGCAATCACGAGGTCGAACCAGGAACCGGTGCCCTTGCCACCGTAAAAATCGCCTGCCCTGATGATGAGTGTCTGGATCGCCTGGCCTTTTGCTGCTTCGCGGAAGCGTTCTTCGGCCTCGATCCTCAGTCTCGCCTTGGCGTGGTCTCCCACCTGTGGCGTGTCTTCAGTGGGGTGGGGCGGGATCTGCGAGCCGAAATTGTACACGTTTCCAGGAAACAGGTGCACCGCCCCCGCTGCCTTGGCCGCAGCCAGCACATTTTCGGTCAGGACAGGCAATTGCCGGCGCCAGCGCGTGTAGATGGGGTTGAGGCCATTGAAGATATGGGCGTTGCCGGCACAGGCCCGGATGACAGAAGCCTGGTCGAGCGCATCGCAGGCCACCTGGCGCACGCCCTGCGGAAATCTGCCCTTCCCGTGCCGCGTGATCGCCGTCACCGACCAGCCCGCCGCATGAAAGGCGGTGACCGCCTCGCTGCCCAGACGCCCGCCTGCTCCAAGAATTGCAATGGTCTTGTTCCTGCTGTTGCTTGTCATGGTCCAAAGGTCTCCGTTTCCAGTGCCTTCAGAGATAACTGTTCACTTCGGTATGGAAAACCGACAGAAAAATAGTAATGTGGTACAGAATTGAATGATGGAGTCACTGACTTGCAGCGCCACGATCAGTATGACTGGAACCTGCTGAAGTGCTTTCTCGCGGTCATGGAACATGGCTCGCTGACTTCTGCCGCACGCAAGCTGGGCGTGAGCCAGCCTACGCTTGGCCGCCATATTTCCGAACTTGAATCATCGCTCGGCGTGTTGCTGTTCGAGCGCGGCAGGGAAGGGCTCATTCCAACCCATGCCGCAACGGCGATTGCTGCTGGAGCGCAGAGCGCGCGCCATGCAGCCGAAACGGTGGCGCGCGCGGCGGCCGGTGACGCGCGTGAAATCACCGGCACCATTCGCATCACCGGCAGCGAGATGGTTGCTGCGTTCCTTCTCACGCCGATCATTTCGCAGATGCTGGCCGAAACCCCGGACCTCGAAGTGGAAATCGTACCGACCAATACCGTGGAAAATCTCCTGCGCCGCGATGCCGACATTGCCATCCGCATGGTTCGACCCACACAGCCCGAGCTAATCGCGCGCAAGGTCAATGACATGAAGATCGGCATCTACGCCCATCGCAAATATCTGCAGGCCAATCCGCTCACGCTCAACGTGCCGGAAGATCTGGCAGGGCATGTGGTGATTGGCTATGACCGTTCCGACCTCATCATCGACGGTTTGCGCCAGGCCGGGCTGGAAGTGGATCGCCACTTTTTCCGCTATCGGTGCGACAACCAGATAACCTGCCATGAAGCGCTCAAGTCGGGTGTCGGCATCGGCTTCGCGCCGCGCTATCTGGCGTCGGGCGAACCGGACCTCGTTGAACTCGGGCACCATTTCCCCATTCCGTCGCTCCCGATGTGGCTTGTTACGCATTCGGAAGTCCGCTCCAGTGCGCGCGTGCGCACCGTGTTCGACTTCCTGGCCGAGAAACTGTCTGGCATGGACCTTGAGCGTGCAACCTGAACAATTCGCCGCACATGCGCCGTTTCCAGTTTCGCAAAGCGTGTGATATCTGCCGTTTCTGAAATGGGTGTGGCGTCGTGACGGGTGCCATATGGCCCTCACGCCGGCGCACCAGCATCCGGCCCCCACCTGCATCGAACCACGGGATTTGATCATGGCCAATTCTGCCAACGGCTTTGCCGATTTCTTCACCGCCACGCTTGCCGAAGCCGATCCGGAGATTTTCGACTCCATTCGCGATGAACTGGGTCGCCAGCGCCATGAGATCGAGCTGATTGCCTCCGAGAACATCGTTTCGCGCGCGGTCCTCGAAGCGCAGGGGTCGATCATGACCAACAAATATGCCGAAGGTTATCCCGGCAAGCGCTATTATGGCGGCTGCCAGTTCGTCGATGTGGCAGAGACCCTGGCGATCGAGCGGGCAAAGCAGCTGTTCGGCTGCAACTTCGCAAACGTCCAACCGAATTCCGGCAGCCAGATGAACCAGGCCGTGTTCCTGGCGCTGCTGCAGCCCGGCGACACCTTCATGGGCCTTGACCTCAATTCGGGCGGTCACCTGACGCATGGCTCGCCGGTCAACATGTCCGGCAAATGGTTCAACGTCGTCTCCTACGGCGTGTCGAAGGAAACTCACCTTCTTGACATGGACGATGTCGCGCGCAAGGCCGAAGAGCACAAGCCCAAGCTCATCATCGCTGGCGGCACCGCCTATTCGCGCATCTGGGACTGGAAGCGTTTCCGCGAGATCGCCGATTCCATCGGCGCCTACCTGATGGTTGACATGGCCCACATTGCCGGGCTCGTTGCCGGTGGCCAGCATCCGTCACCCGTTCCCCACGCCCATGTCGTGACCACCACCACGCACAAGTCGCTGCGCGGCCCGCGCGGCGGCATGATCCTGATGAACGACGAGGACATCGCCAAGCGCATCAATTCCGCCGTCTTCCCCGGCCTGCAGGGTGGCCCGCTGATGCATGTCATCGCCGCCAAGGCAGTCGCGTTCGGCGAGGCGCTGCGCCCCGAATTCAAGACTTATGCCAAGAACGTTGTCGACAATGCGCGCGCACTGGCCGAGAGCCTGAAATCGACCGGCCTCGACATTGTGTCGGGCGGCACCGACAACCACCTCATGCTGGTTGACCTGCGGCCCAAGAACGCCACCGGCAAACGCGCCGAAGCTGCCCTTGGCCGCGCCAACATCACCTGCAACAAGAACGGCATCCCGTTCGATCCCGAAAAGCCGTTCGTCACCTCTGGTGTGCGCCTCGGCTCGCCCGCCGGCACGACCCGCGGCTTCGGCACGGCCGAGTTCCGCGAGATCGGCCTCTTGATCGCGGAAGTTCTCGATGGCCTCAAGGCAGCCAATTCCGACGAGGGCAACGCCGCCGTGGAAGCATCGGTCAAGGCCAGGATCATCGCGCTGACAGATCGCTTTCCGCTCTATCAGGGCATGTAGGAGGAACAAGGTTTGCGCTGCCCCTATTGCTCATCCGCCGACAGCCAGGTGAAGGATTCGCGCCCGACCGAGGACGGCAACGCGATCCGCCGCCGCCGCGTCTGCAATGATTGCGGCGGCCGCTTCACCACCTTCGAGCGGGTGCAACTGCGCGAACTCTATGTGCAGAAGAAATCCGGCAAGCGCGTGCTGTTTGACCGGGCCAAGCTCGAACGCTCCATCCACACCGCATTGCGCAAGCGCGACGCCGACCCCGAACGCGTCGAGCGGATGATCAACGGCATTGTCCGCCAGCTCGAAAGCCAGGGCGAGGGCGACATTCCGTCAGAAGACATCGGCCGCCTCGTCATGGACGGGCTGAAGCAGATCGACGAAGTCGCCTATGTCCGCTTCGCCTCGGTCTACCAGGATTTCCAGAAGGCCGAGGATTTTGAAGGTTTCTTGCGCGAGATGGGGGAGTAGGGGGCTGGTTTGGCGCGTTCGAGCGGATGGCAGCTTTGAGCCCTCTTGAGAGCTTCAACCGAGGTCGCAAATGCGATGATCCGTGCTCAACTGAATGCGCAAGTTGGACCCAAGTCGGACATTCTTTCGGTTATCGATCGCTGCGGAAATAGCTTTGATCATTCCTGAGCAAAACGAAATTCGCCGATCATGCTATCGGAGGTTTCGGGCAATTGGGATTGTTTCGTCGAACGGTAAACTTCCGCGCGTACGCGGGTCAGCATCGTTCTCAATTCGACACCGGGGGTAGCGATGTGGTTAAGCAAAGCGGTGGTAAAGGGACTGTTGGGTGTACCGGGCAGCGCATCAGCAGCAACGGCATCTGGCTGTGCCGCGAACGCTATCAATACTCCCTCGGCTTTCTCCTCTGCCAATCCGCGGTTTTTGGGTAGCGACCGGGTTTTCGGCAAGCTTTCAAGATATTCAAACACTGTGTCGCTGTTTCGGCAGGCATCCAGAATAAGGATTTTCGCGCCCTTCGCTTTCTGTAAATCGGCCAGTATGTCGCTTACCAAAATGTAACGCCGGAGATCAGTTTCGTCGGCCAACTTGCCATCGACCGGCACAAGATAGTTTATTCCGTTGTGTTGAACGCCATGGCCGGCATAGAAAACAAGAGCGGTGTCCGCATCGCTTGATGCCCGTGCAAATTTCTGTATTGCGCCTTCCATTTGAGAGCGCGTCGCGTCAACCGCCCGCGTAACCTTGAACCCCAAATCACTCAGTTTTACTGCAATCGCCTTGGCATCATTCACGGGATTATCGAGGTCCGGCCAAGGTTGTTGATAATCGTTGTTTCCTATGACGAGCGCAATTCGGTTTTCATTCCTGGGCGATGGTACGGTTTTTTCATCTGGCATACTTAGGGGGAAGTCATCAGCCTTGTCTGTTCTATAGTAGATTGGATTTTGTTCGCCGTTGGTGCGATCGGAAACGTAGTTTCTGGCAAATTCCAGCATTCGAACAAGCGAAGGGGCGCCAGCTGAAAACTGTTTTAACAGTGCCTCGACGTACGGGCTGTTTCTTCCGTAGCCGTCCAAGGCCACCATTCCCATCTCTGTAGAATAGGCAACAAAAAGACTACCGCCTTTGTTGGACTGCCAAACCTTGAAATTGGTGACTGGACGCGCATGTTCGCCGAAAGGATTTATCCGGACAGTGTCTATAATAACTGCTCCGCGCTGTGTTGCCTGCGACGCCGCCTCGACAAATTCACGCAAGCCCACTGATATATCTGGGATGTCGACAGCATTTTTCGGATCAGCATCAATTGGTATTACGAAATCCTGGTCACCCTGAGGTATGCCGTGTCCCGTATAGAAAACTAATGCAATCTCTGCCGCTTTTGATTTCAGCGAGAAATCCCGGATCTCGTTAATCAACTCGCGCCTGTTCAAATCTTGCCGGAGAACAACCTCAAAACCGACTTTCCGCAAAGCTTTGGCCATGTCCGACGCATCGCTTTTTGGATTTTTCAGATGCGCAATATGCTGGTAGGCCGAATTGCCGATTACAAGGGCCACGCGCTTTGCGGCATGGGCACCACTCAATGCGAACAACAGGAGCGATGTTGCAATAATCAGCCGAATTAACGTCATGGGTGGTTGCCTCCCAATCCAGCAGTCACTTCACCCCTGAGTATTCAATAGGGATCAATCACGGTCAAGGATGTGGCTAAATGCACGGAACGGCAGGTTCTTTGCGAACAGATATGAACTCAGACTGAAAACAAAAAAATATTCTGGCTACTAGTGAAGACGCTCGCCGACTTCCATACAAAACTACGCAACATGGATCTGAGCGAAGTCGGACTCGGAACGCCTGCCGTCACTGCTTTTGTTTCAAACGGAATTATTGTTTGTAATGCGTTGGAAAACGTCGAATATCATGAAGACGGGTTTCAGCTGATCATTTGCGAGCACTGCGGTATTCCAGGATGCGAGCGAGGCTCCTTGGTTGGTTTGAAGAAGCTCGATGACCAGCGAGCGATCCTGTTGCCGTCTGTCAAATTGGTGCGGTCAGATAGCCATGAATACTTTCCGCCGAGGTTCATGTTCGTTGACGGATTCCCGGTGCTGTCGAAGGCTGACTATTGCCGTGTAAAGCAGCTCAACGAGAACCTTCCCGACTGGAATGAAATCGCACCGATTACCGCATGTGACTGCCTGGCTATGCACCAGATGACAGCGCCGGGATCAATCCTGGGTAAACTCGGGGAAAAGGCCCTTATTGACCGAAACAGTTTCCTGGCAGTGACCGAAGGCGATTTGGATACCGAAATCGGCGCGCTGGAACAGCTCATCGAAGAAATCGAAGCCGGTAAGCAAGATGGATTTTCGCTTCAGGTAGATCGCGTACTGGAGTTTCATCTTGATCTCGAAGGTTTTCCGACATGGACCGGCTGCGGCTACTATGCTGGTAGAGCTGTCCTCGTACCCTGATCTAGCGAGTGGCAATCAGATGTCGGAAATTGGCACAAAGCGACGACGCCTGATGCGTCGCAGAACGGATACTTAGCGGAGGCCGCCTTGGTCGCTTTGTCCGCGTTGCTGCCCTTGAGAGTCGCAAGAACCATCCACCTTGTAACGGTAATCATTCACTCTTTGCGAAAGAAGGGGATTATGAAAACGATGCAGGCGAGCAGAAAAAAAATGCTCCCGCACATTGCCCAGAAATTCCCCACGCTCGCGATGATGAAAGCGTTTGCCGAAAGAACAAACAAAAGCCAACCAGCGAAGTCGATTTGACGGTTACTTATCTTTTTGCCGCCATTGGGCTTTCTATGAAATGCTAAACTCACCGAGCTCATCTCCCCTATCCGAAGTGAATTCAAGACCATTGAGAGTCACAAGAACCACCCCTTTTGTGACTCCCTCTACATGCCAGTGAAACCATACATTTGGCTGTCGTAAAACCGTGCCTTCAAATTTGGCGATAAATTCGGGCGATATGGCACCCACTTCAAACGTGTGTGCCCCCACTTCCCATCACTCCCATCTCCCGCTAATTCTCAGCCATGGACATCGACACCCGCTTCATGGCCGCGGCCATCCGCTTCGCCAGGCGCAATGAGGGCC
>JBATLL010000066.1:0-1885 GCA_049289295.1 Rhizobiaceae bacterium | reverse complement strand
GCAATGAGGAAGGACCGTGGTGGAAGTCGACAAAGGCAAAGCTAACGATTGTTTGCGGCCTTGCATTGGTGGCAGCATTTATTGTCGGCAAGCTTCTGCCGGCTTACGAGACATGGGCATTTATCGCGGCGATGGCTGTCGGCCTCATACCGATTGCGCGACGCGCGGTGATGGCCGCACTCAACGGATCCCCCTTCACCATAGAAGCGGTGATGACAATCGCGGCGGTTGGCGCTGTCGTCATCGACGCCAGCGAGGAAGCGGCTGCCGTTGTTTTCCTGTTCCTGGTCGGCGAGTTGCTGGAGGGGGTCGCTGCAGGCCGCGCGCGTGCTAGCATCAAGGCTCTGGCCACACTTGTGCCGAAAACAGCTCTAGTCGAGAACGGCGGCAAGACGACCGAGGTACCTGCCGAAAGCCTCGCCGTTGGATCGACGATTCTGGTGCGGCCCGGCGACCGCGTACCAGCGGATGGCATCATCCTCTCAGGGGACACGTCCATAGATGAATCCCCGGTAACGGGCGAGTCCGTCCCCAAGACGAAGGGCCCCGAGGATCAGGTGTTTGCGGGCACCATCAACCAAGACGCCGCCATTCGCGTCAAGGTTACGGCAGCAGCGGCTGACAATACGATCTCACGAATTATTGACCTGGTGGAGCAGGCGCAGGAATCCAAGGCGCCGACCGAGCGCTTCATAGACCGGTTCTCGACTTACTACACGCCTGGCGTGATGGTCGTGGCCGCCCTTATCGCAGTTGTTCCGCCGTTGGCCTTCGGCGGTGACTGGTCGGAGTGGATATACAAGGGCTTGGCTGTCCTGCTTATCGGCTGCCCATGTGCACTCGTTATCTCCACACCCGCTGCGATCGCTGCCAGTTTGTCGGCAGGCGCGCGTAGGGGCCTGCTCATGAAGGGCGGCGCGGTTCTGGAATCCTTCAGAAAAGTGACGAAGGTGGCTTTCGACAAGACAGGTACTCTCACCGAGGGAAAACCGAAGGTCACGGACGTGGTTGGCGCGTCCCGTTCGGAACAAGAAACATTGGAATTGGCCGCCAATCTCGAAATCGGCTCCAGCCACCCACTAGCTGTCGCCATCCTGGCGAAGGCGCGGGAAAACGGATATGAGCCGATATCGGCGAGCGACGCGAAGGCAATTGGCGGCGAAGGAGTCGTCGGCACGGTAAACGGCGCTTCGCTCTTTCTAGGCTCGCCACAGTCCGCCGAGAGGCGGGTTCCCCTCTCCCAGGACCTGCGCGAACGAATCACCATCCTCAACGATCAGGGAAAGACCGTTTCGGTGCTCCTCGTCGACAAGGAGGTTGCAGGCGTGCTTGCCATGCGGGACGAGCCCCGCGCCGACGCCGCGGCGGGCATTGCAGCGCTCAAAGAACTCGGCATTTCTGCTGTCATGCTTACTGGCGACAACAAAAGGACAGCTGCGGCCATCGCGGCGTCCCTCGGAATAGAGCCGCGCGCGGAGTTGTTGCCTCAGGACAAGCAGCGGATCGTCGGAGAGATGCAGAAGTCTGGCGAGATCGTCGCAAAAGTCGGTGATGGCATCAACGACGCGCCTGCCCTTGCAGCCGCAGACGTCGGCATCGCCATGGGGGGCGGCACTGACGTTGCTCTCGAGACTGCCGACGCGGCCGTTCTCCACGGGCGGGTAATGGACGTGGCCAACATGGTCGTATTGTCGCGGGCCACAATGAGCAACATCTTCCAGAACATCACCATCTCGCTTGGTCTAAAGGCTGTTTTCCTGGTGACCACAGTTGTTGGCATCACCGGACTCTGGCCAGCGATCCTTGCCGATACCGGGGCTACCGTGCTCGTGACGGCGAATGCGATGCGCCTGCTGGGTTGGCGCGGCATCAAATAGGGCTGTGC
>JBATLL010000064.1:0-1809 GCA_049289295.1 Rhizobiaceae bacterium | reverse complement strand
GCTCAGGCCTGTCCACGTGGCCAAGAGGCCGTAGTCAGCTCCATGCGTGCTGACGAGGCCGTTGAGCTGAGCAACGACCTCGGAGCCGATCTGCCCGGTCTTGACCTGCACGATCACCTTCGGAGACTCAAGCCCGAGAAGCCCTCGACCCGCGGTGATGTCGATTCCACCGTCAGCCCCAGGCGGAGCCTCATCCACTTCGAAACCCTCGGCCCGGAGCAACTCGGCCACCAAGTGGGCGAAACCATGACCGGAGAACTCCTCCCCGATCCGAGTGGTGATCTGGTCTGCTGCCACCTCGGCGACGTTCGGCTTCGACTCCGGGTCATCGACGACATCATCGAGTTGCTGGCGGGGAGTTGAAGGCGTCGACCCCGCACCCAAGGCGCCCGGGTCCTCGCTGTGAGCCAGCAGGTGCTCCAAGCGGGCGGCAGCGTTGTTCCGGCTCGGCGAGAAGATCGAGATAGCACTCCCCAGCGTGTAGAGCAGGTCCTGCTTGACCACCGCACGGGGCACACGGTTCTGCCAGTCCACCTTCACGACATGGCGACAGTTGGGGTCCTCCTGATCCGCAAGGTACTGGTAGCCACCGGTCACGCGACCCAGCGCGATCTCTCGGGTTGTCTTCATCGGGAGAACCATGATGTCTCCGGGCTGAATGCGGTGTCTGAGAGCCCACATCTGGCCCGTGTAGCCGGAGACCTTGCCGGCAGAGTCAGTGCCGAAGGTCTCGGCGATGACCTCTTCGATCTCTGCCCGCGTGGTGAAGGGCGACAGGTCGGGCACTTCCATCCATCCGCCGCCCGAGTGGCCGGTCTCCCAGGCCCAGTCGTCGCGCTCTCCGTACCGGCCTGCCCGGACGACCCATGCGGCGCTCATGTTGTCTCCGATCGGATGTCGAGTGGGGTGAGGGCGTCGACGATGGTCATCGTCTCGAGGCTGACGGTCACGATGCGGGCGAGCAGGTTGATGATGTAGCGCGGGTCGCCGACTTCGCGGGACCAGTCGTTGGGGTCATTGACGATTCCGGAGCCCTTGGGTCCGCCGTCGACCTTGACCTGGTAGCGGTCGATGATCCACTCGATCGCCGACCGGCTGCCCAGCTGGTAGCGGTACGCCTCCTCCGGAATGCCCGTGAGCGAGATCCTCGAGTTGTAGACGACCGTCGAGCGGTCGGCGACGAGCTTCGTCTCGGTATCTCGGACCTTGGCAAAGGCCATCTTCTCGACCCGGAAGTGGTCGAATGCCGCGTCGCCGGTCGGGGCCGGATCGTCCAATCCCGCAAGGGGATAAGGAGTGATGGACTCGTAGCCCAGGTGCAGCTCGGAGAGCCGTCGCCCTGCCTCGACGTAGGGCCATGGGTCGGTGACGAGGGGGATGCGCGGGAGCATCTTCTTGAGGTCGGCGGCGTAGGTCTCGCGGTAGTCGGGGGAGTGGAGCAGCCCGTAGACGTAGAAGTAGATGTCGTCCTTGGTGATGTGGGCTCCGTAGGCCGCGCGGAAGGTCTTGAGCGCGTGGTCGGTGATGTTGTCGATCCGCCGGTAGCCATCGATCACCTCGGCGTCACCGTCGTACGACGTGTCGAGACTGAGCATCCCTTCTTCGGTCTCGACCTTCTCGTACCGCCACCGTGCGAAGAACTGTCCGGTGTCGAGGAGGTGCAAGTCGGGCGTTGAATTGCATGCGCTGACAGAGAAGGGGTAGTGCGAAGAGGGTCCCGTGAGTGCGAATCCGGTCTTGGGATGGGTGGCAGTTGGAAAGTAGTCGCGGGTGCGGTACTGAACCTCGTTGACGGGCGCGTAGTAGGCG
>JBATLL010000063.1:0-1592 GCA_049289295.1 Rhizobiaceae bacterium | reverse complement strand
CAAATCCGGGATACGTGTAACGCGCTGCAAAGCTCGAACTCGAAATGAAGGTCCAAGTAACGCCTTCAAGAAAATAATGACTTTTCCCGTCATGGCGATGGCCCGAGAAAGTGGCCATCAGACTGTTGCCGAATTCGTCATATCTCAGGACATACTCACAATTGCCGAACCACTTTCGAAATTCTCCACCTTTGTTATACGGAAACCATTTATCTCCGCTCGCAAGTGCGGCGTCTCTGGACTGGTGACGCGACCCAAATTCTTGAGCGTTGACTTCCGACCAAAGACGCACAACTTCTTCATTCTTTCCAGTTGACAGGCCGTGTTTGACCTCAGCGCTCTCCTTAAGGGTTTCCGCCTCTTCGAAGATCTTAAAATATCTTTCGCTTAGCCAATATGCGATTGGGCTACCCGGTATTTTCTCGAAATCTTCCGCCGAGGCGCGGTGAAACCAGCCGCAGTTCGGATTTTGAATTGCTTCTTTAAGCTGCGCTTCTTTTTCAGCCTCGGAACTTCCATCTACAAGGCGGATGAATGTGCCTTCGTGATCCAAGCTATGAGCATTCTCGATCACGAATGCAGTGGTGGAAACCACCGCTCCACCGATGCTGTCAAAAGCCCGCTCTCCCAAATGTGCCATGGACAAGATCATGGCATCCGACAGCAACTTCACGCGTAGTTTTTCATAGGACGACAGGAACATCCAAGACTGCATGTTTATCATCGCCATCAGGCCGCGCTTAGCGCAAAGCCCAAGCGCTCGCTCCATGAACACAGCGAAAAGATCGGACTTGCTTTCTGGATAGCTGGCCTTGACGAAATCGCCCAGTTTTCCGTTCATACCTTTGCCGCCCATATAGGGTGGGTTGGCGACGGCGACGTGATACTTCGGCCCCAGCGCCTCGGCCATGCGCAGCACGGCCACAACGCGTTCCTGCACCTCCTTCAGCAGCAAATCGGCCCCGAAATCACGCGCCTCCACCACGCGCAGCGCCTCGGCCGGATCGCGCAGCTTAGGCACGATCAGAGAGCCAAAGTTCTTGGCCCGCTCGAACTGCCCCAGCGTCTCGCGCAATTCATCGGTGAACAGATCCTTGCCCACCACGGCGGCCACGTCTTGCATCTCGGCAGGCGTGAAGCGCACATCCTGCAACACGACGATGTCGGGCTTTTCCTCCATCCGCAGGAATCGCCGCCGCCCCAGCCTTGCCGCCGCCTTCATCGACATGGCAAAGGCTGCCAGCGCGCCGGCGCGGTCGTCAATCTCGATTCCGGTCAGGTTATGCTTCAGGATCAGGCCGGGAATCTCGGCCGCGTCATGGCCTTCCTCGGCATAGATTTCATAGAGCAGGTCGAAGGCATAGGTCAGCATATGGCCCGAGCCACAGGCCGGATCGCAGATGCGGATATCCTCGGGCCGGGTGATGCGCAGGAAATCCGTCTCCGGCTCTTCCGGCGCGATGTAATAATCCATCTTCGCCGCCAGCTTCGATTGCGGGCGGTTCAGCAGCCACAGCCGCCCCAGCGAGTTTTCCACCAGGTAGCGGACGATCCAGTGCGGGGTGAACAGCTGTGTTGCGGCGGGGATATTC
>JBATLL010000062.1:0-265159 GCA_049289295.1 Rhizobiaceae bacterium | reverse complement strand
GGGGCAACGCCGCTCATAGTGCGGCCGGGTGATTTCAGTCCAGGGCATCGTGGCCTCCATCGAATCTCAGCAATCCGAAGGAATCACAACCTGCTGAAATCACCCAACTCTTTTTGGAACGGACACTCAATGATCAGACAGGCGAACTCAATTGCAGCCTGTTTTCCGGATGCAGTGATAGTTTTGTTATCGCGCTGTAATCCAATCGCATTTGGGGAAAACACAAAAATTGAGAATCTGAAGTTTGACGTACAAGTTCGATATTTGTGGTCTTTGAAGCGTCCACAAATTAGAAGCATCGTTCGACAGTTTATTAATGCTGGCTCAGAATTGGATGAAGACAATTCAGTTGAGTTTCTTGTCGCTCATTTCGAGAATTTGAATATCCATCGAACACCTCACAACACTCTAACTTTGTTGACCATTATTGAGAGCCAAGTTGATGCGAGTCCAGTTAACCGAACGGAGATGATCGAGAAATTGCTACATATTAATTTCTCAAAAATTCAATCCGTACCGCGATACAGTACGTTGCCAGATTTGAAAGATAGTCTTTATGTTATAGGTTACTTTGTTCAACAATTATCAGAAATTGACAGCTACGAATTTACTAAAGAGTATTTCGTAAAGTGTGCTGTGAAATATTGTGAATTACAATATTTGGATATTGAGGTAGACGTATTGTTTGCCTGCTTGGTAGAAACAAATATTTTTTCATTTAGGAATGGGAAATACTATTTTCATTTTTCATATTGGTTGTATTTTTTCATTGCGCAACGCATGCATCAGGATGAAAAATTTTACAAAGAAATTATGACCACTGCCAGTTATGCCCGTTATCCGGAAGTAATTGAATATTATTCTGGAATTGATCGTCGGGCTACAAATTTGATCGAGACGCTGGCGTATGATCTTAGCTCTGAAAACAGGGAGTACAAGAAGAGGACTAAACTCGATGTAGAGTTCGACCCTCTTGAAAAACTTTCATGGGTGCCTTCTAAAGAGCAAATTGATTACGCTCTTGAACAAATAGGTAGTGAAGTAAGAGAATCAAAGCTGCCGATTGAACTTAAGGATGCCATTGCGGATAGTCGTTTTGATAGGCAACTACCATATATTCAGAACGTGAGAAGCTATGTAACTGAATCATCACTATATCTGTGCATGCAAAAGATGAAAGCTGCGGCGCGAGCGCTCAGAAATAGTGATCACGCGGATGTGGAAATTAGAAAAAATCTATTCAAGGAAATCATGGCAGCAATTAGATCTGAAATGCACGTCATAGCGTGTTTAGCACCAATCTTTGCTCGAACGAAATACTTGAGCATAGAAGGAATTGGATATAAACTTGCCGAAGAATTCAAAAGGTACAAAGATAACGACGACCTATCAATTGCAATTATGGCAGCAATACCTTCAAATATGGCTTATCGGTACTTGGATGATATTTATTCGCACAAGATGGCCCCTATTTTTTATGAGTATTTGGATAAAGCAGAAGTGTCGTTCGAGAGGGCATTAATAGCTCTTATAATTGTCGACAAAAAGCCAAAAGGTTGGGAGATGGCTATATCAAAATATGTCGCCAGCTTGGATCGGGATTCATTTTATCTATTTATTTTGGGAAACCAAATTAGGGGAAATTACAATTACGGATTTAACAATGCTCAGGATATGCTCAGACTAAGGGAGCTTACAGGGGAAGTCTTTAGCTTGCACGGTACCAAAGCTAAGCGACCAAATGCCAAACTAAAGAAAAAATATTCGGACAAAATCCTCGGCCCGACAAAAACCCGCAGCACTACTGACTTCAATAATAATAGTAGTTAAAATTATTCTTATAATCGATTATAAGCGTGACGTTCGAATAAAGCTTAGGGGCTGGCTTTTTGGAATATTCAAATACTTTTGCTTGTCAGCGATCGAAAAAGGCCCCAACGGCATTCTACAATGGTTCCCCACCTTACTGCTAAAATTTAGGTATTGGCGTTTGCCAATTTTCCCAGCGTGTACCGAATTTTACCTACGACTTGCTATCGATATGCAATCTAGCAAAACGGTTGATGATCGGTTCAATCTGTAATCTATTGAAATGAATGGAGAATATGGTGAGCGCTCAGGGATTCGAACCCTGGACCTACTGATTAAAAGTCAGTTGCTCTACCAACTGAGCTAAGCGCTCCCAAAGGCGGTTTTCGCCAAAGTCTGCTTGCCTTGTGCCGGATGTTTCATGCTTCCGGCCACGGCATCATGTCCTGGATCAACAGGGCAATGCGAGACTGCCTCCGGACCGGGCGGTCCAGAGTCGCGGCGGAAAATAGGGGGGGCTTACCTGCCGGTCAACCCGAAATTGGTGCGGACCGGAAAAAAGCGTCACGGGGCTCGACGGCGGTGACTGTGCCCCTGGCATACTGCGCCGCTGCGCAGATGCGACCCATTGCGCAATTCCCGTAAAGGTGACTGTTTCGTGAAACGGTGATGGGGTAGACCGTTTCGTGCCCTTGAACAAGAAAATCGCATTGCAGGAGGCAAACATGGTCACGGCTGGCGTCGATCACCTGGCAGCACTGGGCGCGGGTTTCGTGTCGTTCATTTCGCCCTGCGTCCTGCCGCTGGTCCCGCCCTATCTGTGCTACATGGCCGGGGTCTCGCTTGAGCAGCTTTCAGGAGATGAACGCGATCCGAGCATGGCGCGGCGCGCGCTTCTCCCATCGATCCTGTTCGTGGCCGGTTTTTCCACCGTCTTCATCCTGCTGGGGGCGGGGGCCTCCTCCATCGGCGGCATGCTGCGCCAGCACATGGATACGCTGGCGCTGGTCGCGGGGGTCGCCATCATGGCCATGGGGCTGCATTTCCTTGGCATCCTGCGCATTCCGTTCCTCTACCGCGAGGCGCGTTTCCAGGCTTCTGGCGCGGGCCTGGCGGGCGCTTATGCGATGGGCCTAGCCTTTGCCTTCGGCTGGACGCCGTGCATCGGCCCGATCCTGGGTTCCATCCTGGCTGTGGCGGGTTCGCAGGAAACGGCCAGCGAAGGCGCGTTGCTGCTGGCAACCTATTCGGCCGGGCTTGGCATTCCCTTCATTCTTGCTGCTGCTTTCGTTGCGCCGTTCCTCTCCTTCCTGTCGCGGTTCCGCCGTCATCTGGGTCTGGTGGAAAAGGCGATGGGCGCGCTGCTGGTGCTCACCGGCCTGCTGTTCCTGACCGGCGGCATGCAAGAGATGGCCTTCTGGCTTCTGGAAACCTTCCCCGCGCTCGGCACGATTGGCTGATTTTCAGGCGCGCCTTGCCATGGCTGGAAAGGTTGCCAGGATCACGCCACCCAGCACCAGCGCCATGCCGGCAAGGTGATAGGGGGCCAGGCGTTCGCCCAGAAAGAGCCATGCAAGCGCGATGCCGCATGGCGGCAGGAGATAGAGGAATATGCCCGCGATCGATGCTCCCAATACGGAAATGCCGTACTGGAAGGCGGAAAAGGAAATGATCGAGGCAAACAGCACGATGCCGCTGACCAGGGCCCATTGGTACGAAGTATCGGGGAAGTTGCCCGTTATGACGACTTCGGCAATCGCGAAGGGGACGAGTTGCGCGGCTCCCATGGCCGCGACTACTGCCAGCAACGGAATGGTCTGGAGACCGGCGAAGGCCTTTGACTTCAACAGGACCGTGTAGATGGCCCAGGCAAAGGCAGCGAGCAGAAATATCAGGTCGCCGGGATTGAAACGAAGGTTGGCGAGCGCGGAAATGTCACCGCGCAGGACAATGGCGACGACGCCGAGAAATGCCAGCAGGATGCCGGAAAGTTCACGCGCCTTGAGTGCGCGACCACGCCAGACCCGTTCGACGAGGACAATGATGACCGGGGGCAGGGTATAGATCAACGTGCCGTTGGTGGCGGAAGTGTATTTGAGGGCGAGGTAGACAAGGGCGCCGCAAATCCACATGCCGAGGAATCCGCAGACCGCCAGCAGTTTCCACGACTGGCGCATGACGGCGATCATGGCAGGCCAGTGGCGGCGGGAGAAAAGCCACAGTATTGCCGCTGTGATCGACCAGCGAAGGGCAGCAAGCGTAAAGGGTTCGATCTCCAGCGCCGCCTTGCCCAGCACGACATTGGTCGAGAAGAAAACGGGCGCAGCGGCAAGCAGCGCATAGGCGGTCGCAGTCCGGGTGGTGCCTGCCATCAGCGTGTCATTCCCTGGCAATCAGTTCGCCGCGAAACTCCACGGCCTTGCATTCGATGCCGGCTGGCAACGCGATGCGCGCGCATGCCTCAAGGGCCTCTTCTCCACTGGCGAAGGGGCCAACCAGCAGGCGTGCTTCAAGCCCATTGACGGTATCGCTTAACGTGGCACGTGGTTCCAGCTGGTCGAGGCCTGCTTCGGCATTGTTGGCAGCGATTTCGGCAAACCTGGTGGAGAGTTCGGCAAATGAAAGGGCCGAACCAAGGTCAACGGCATAGCCGCGCGCCTGATCGAGGCCTTCCGCGACCGGGGGTGCGATCAGCTGTGCGGTGAGGTTTTCCGCCGCGGGCTGCTTGATCGCGATGGTGATGCCATCGGGCTGGCGCGGCAGGATGGAGATCGGGGCGTTCGGGTCGGCGCGTTCGTCATCGGTGTCCGGGAAGGGCCACAGAAGATAGGCCGCTGCAACAACCGCGAGGACGAGCAGCACGGTGAATGCCCTGAAAAGGAGCGAACGGTTGCGCTGGCGTGCCATCCTTTCGGGTGGCGGGCGCAGCGGATGTGGTCCCCTCGGCAAGGTCTGGCCCTGGGGCTTTGCCATGGGTTTGCGCGACGGTTGCGAACCCGGGTTTGATCTGGGTGCTGGTCGGGGCTGGGATCCGGCTGCTGAACCCTGGAATGGAGCGTTCAATGATCCGGGCGCGCGCGGCCTCGCCGGGCGAGCGTCCGGCTGGAGGCGTCTTCTTCCGTCTTGCGGCGAATCAGGCATTGATCCTAATGAGACCCGGTCAGATCGACAGTCTGGCAATTCCGGTCCGCTTGCGCGCAATTTAACCGGATCGCCATGGTTATGTGCTTTTGGTCGGACAGAACCACGCAGCGCCTCGGCACCGGCTACCCAGCCGGGCAGACGGTTAAACCGGGAAGTTACAAATGGCAAGAACCTGTCTCATCATCATACTGGCAGCCGGCGAGGGAACGCGCATGCGTTCGGCCCTGCCGAAAGTGCTTCATCCTGTTGCCGGCCTGCCGATGGTTTCGCATGTCATGCACACGGCCTCGCTTGCTGGTGCTGATGCCTATGCTGTTGTTACCGGGCACAATGCGAGTGCGGTGGAGGCTGCGGTGCGAAAGCAGTCCAGCCAGGTATCGTTCCATGTTCAGTCCGAACGCCTTGGCACAGCGCATGCGGTGCTGGCGGCGCGCGAGGCGCTTGCGAAGGGATTTGACGATGTGCTGGTCCTGTTCGGCGACACACCGCTGACACGACCCGAAACGCTCAAACGCATGCGGCGCAGTCTCGAACTCGGCGCGCAGGTCGCTGTATTGGGGTTCCGCACGGATGATCCGACCGGCTATGGCAGGCTGATCGAGAAGGACGGCGAACTTGTCGCCATCCGCGAACATCGCGAGGCGAGCGCGCAGGAACTGGAGATCCGTTTCTGCAATGGCGGAATCATGGCATTTGGCGGCAAGGACGCCCTTTCCATGCTGTCGGCGATCAACAATGCCAATTCAAAGGGCGAATATTACCTGACCGATCTCGTGGAGGTCGCGCGGGAACGCAAGCTCAAAGTCGTGGCGATGGAGGCCGAGGAGGAAGAAATCCTCGGCGTCAACAATCGCCTCGAACTGGCGCGCGCTGAATCGATCTGGCAGGCAAGGCGACGCGCCGAACTGATGGGCGAGGGGGTTTCCATGCAGGCTCCCGATACGGTTTTCCTCAGCCATGACACGCGGATCGGTGCGGAAAGCCAGCTTGAGCCGAACATCTATTTCGGACCGGGTGTGGATATTGGCCCAGGTGCGATTATCCGGGCGTTCTCGCATCTGGAAGGATGTCGGGTCGCCAGTGGAGTTACGGTTGGACCGTTCGCACGGCTGCGTCCCGGCGCGGACCTGGCGGAAGGCGCACGCGTCGGCAATTTCTGTGAAATCAAGAACGCGGTCATCGAGGCGGGTGCGAAGGTCAATCACCTCACCTATATCGGCGATGCGCGCGTTGGTGCGCAGGCCAATATCGGCGCGGGCACCATCACCTGCAATTATGACGGGTTCGCCAAGCACCATACCGACATTGGCGCCAACGCCTTCATCGGCTCCAATTCCTCGCTGGTGGCTCCGGTTTCCATCGGAATTGGCGCCTATGTCGCGTCAGGCAGTGTCATCACGGAAAATGTGCCAGATGATGCCATGGGCATCGGCAGGGGACGCCAGACCAACAAGCCTGGCCATGCAAAAGCCATTCGCAAACGTGGTGAAGCGGCGAAATCCGCTGGCAAGTCAGGGCATTGACCTGTTTTATCGGCCTGGCGAACTTGTGACGTGAATGTCGAGGGCAATCGTTTGCCAATTCCTAACCATGTGCCACAAGTGGAAAGTAACCGTTTGGCGCTAAGGGTGAACGTAACCATCTGAAACAGAGTTTGAGTTTGCGGGCATCGGGGAACGCACTATCAAGGCTCCAATCGGAAAAAGAGAATCAGGCCGACGGTCGTGTCGGCGGCACCTTGGGGATGCAACATGTGCGGTATCGTTGGAATTGTCGGCAACAAGCCCGTGGCACCGCTGCTTGTGGATGCGCTCAAGCGCCTGGAATATCGCGGCTATGATTCAGCCGGGGTTGCGACGATCGAAGGCGACCATCTCGACCGCCGACGCGCTGAAGGCAAGCTCGTCAATCTGGAAAACCGGCTGAAGGACCAGCCGCTGAGCGGGCGCATCGGCATTGGCCATACCCGCTGGGCCACGCATGGTGTTCCCAACGAGACCAATGCGCATCCGCATTTCTCCGGCAATGTCGCGGTTGTGCATAACGGCATCATCGAGAATTTCCGCGAGTTGCGTGAAGAGCTGCAGAAGGCTGGCTATGCCTTCGCCTCACAGACCGACACGGAAGTCATTGCCCATCTTGTTGCCTATAATCTGTCCCTTGGAATGAAACCGGTGGAGGCTGCGCACAGCGCCATCCGCCGCCTGCAGGGCGCGTTCGCTCTCGCCGTGCTGTTCAGGGATCATGACAATCTGCTCGTTGGCGCGCGCAACGGACCGCCGCTGGCCGTGGGACATGGCGATGGCGAAATGTTCATCGGATCCGATGCCATTGCACTTGCGCCCTTCACCAATGCCATAACCTACCTCGAAGACGGCGACTGGTGCACGGTGAGCCGCGAAGGCGTGATGATCTTCGACATGGACGGCCACAAGGTCGAGCGCGTGCGCCAGCAGTCGATCGGCTCCAGCCTGATGGTCGACAAGGGCAATCACCGCCATTTCATGCAGAAGGAAATTTACGAGCAGCCGGAAGTGATCTCGCACACGCTTTCGCGCTATGTCGATTTCACGCGCGACCGCACCACGGTTGGCGACGACCTGCCATTCAACTTTGCCGAACTTGATCGCGTTGCGATTTCTGCCTGTGGCACGGCCTATCTCGCTGGTCTGGTGGGCAAATACTGGTTTGAACGCTATGCGCGTCTGCCGGTCGACATCGATATTGCATCCGAATTCCGCTACCGCGAAATGCCGATGGCCCGCAACGGGCTGTCGCTGTTCGTCTCGCAGTCGGGTGAAACGGCCGACACGCTTGCGTCGCTGCGCTATTGCAAATCACAGGGCCAGCATATCGGTTCCATCGTCAATGTGCGTGAATCGACCATAGCGCGCGAAAGCGGCGTCATTTTCCCGACGCTGGCAGGACCGGAAATCGGTGTTGCCTCGACCAAGGCCTTCACCTGCCAACTGTCGGTACTCGCATCGCTGGCGATAGCAGCCGGCAAGGCACGGGGCACGCTCAGCGATGAGCAGGAAGCGCGGCTGGTGCGCGACCTTGCCGAGGCGCCGCGCTTTGCCAACCAGGCGCTGAAACTGGAATCGCAGATCGAGAAGATCGCCATGGACCTGTCGAAGGTGCGCGATGTCCTTTATCTGGGGCGCGACACGAGCTATCCGCTGGCGATGGAAGGGGCGCTCAAGCTCAAGGAAATCTCCTATATCCATGCCGAAGGCTATGCCGCGGGCGAGCTCAAGCATGGACCGATTGCGCTGATCGACGAGAACATGCCGGTGGTCGTCATTGCGCCGCATGACCGCATTTTCGAAAAGACCGTTTCGAACATGCAGGAAGTCGCAGCGCGTGGTGGGCGCATCATCCTCATCACCGACAAGCGCGGCGCGGAGGAAGCGAGCGTGAAATGCGATCATGTCCTGGTGATGCCGGACATGCCCGAAATCCTCACACCGCTCGTCTATGCCCTGCCGATCCAGCTTCTGGCCTACCATACGGCGGTGCTGATGGGAACGGATGTCGATCAGCCGCGCAACCTCGCCAAGTCGGTGACGGTCGAATAGGTGAAATAATTCAGCTTCCTTCACTGGCGTGCTTGGCGCGCACCCCGCAACGCCCTATATTGTGCCCGACGTTGAATTGACGGGGCATCATGTCTAGCGAACCTTCAACCGGGCCGGGTGCTTTCACCCGATTGCGGAACTATTTCCTGACCGGTTTCGTGATCATCGCGCCGCTGGCCATAACCGCTTGGCTTATCTGGACCTTTGTCCAGTGGGTCGACAGCTGGATCATTCCCTACATTCCCGATGTCTATAATCCGGAAACCTACCTGCCGGTGGACATTCCGGGCGTCGGTCTGATCATCGCCATCTTCCTGATCACGACCATCGGGTTCCTGACTGCCAACATCATTGGGCGCTCCATTGTGCATTTTGGCGAGCGAATGCTTGGCCGGATGCCATTAGTTCGTAATCTTTACAATGGCTTGAAGCAGATATTTGAGACGGTACTTTCAGATCAGACATCCAGCTTTCAGAAAGTTGGCCTGATCGAGTATCCGCGACCCGGCCTGTGGGCCATCGTCTTCATCGCCACGGAGACCAAGGGTGAGGTGGCCAAGCGCCTGCATGAAGGCGGAGTGGACACGCTGAGTGTCTTCCTGCCGACCACGCCCAACCCGACGTCCGGTTTCCTGCTGTTCGTGCCGCGCAATGACATCCAGATTCTCGAGATGAGCGTCGAGGACGGGGCAAAGCTGGTTATTTCGGCCGGACTGGTCACGCCGGGCAGCAAGGGCAAGGTCAAGTTGGATGGCAAGACGATTGCCAATCCGGCCGCTGATATCGAAAAGATCAAATAGCTGCCATTACCGGTCGACGGATCGCAATGCCGCTTGACTGAACAGGGGCGGCAGACAAAATGCCTTTCCAAAGTCTTGTGGCAATCGCGTGGAGGGGGCATTGGATCTGGACAAACTCATCGACCGTTTTCCTTCGGTCTCCTATCTTGAGGAGCAGGCGCCGCGTTCCATTCCGCACTTTGCCTGGGAGTATCTGGCTTCCGGCACTGGCCTGGAAACGGGTGTGGCGCTCAATTGCCAGGCTCTTCAGCAGGTACGTTTCATTCCCCGCCTCATGCAGGACCGCGCACGGCCTGATCTTGCGGTCACCGTGCTCGGCAAGCGGTTTGCAGCGCCCATCGGCATGGCGCCCATTGGCCTTGGCGGCGCGATGTGGCCGGGGGCGGAGCGTATCCTGGCCGCGACCGCCAGGCGGTTCGATATCCCCTACTGCCTGTCGACAGTGGCCTGCGATACGCCAGAAGCAATCGGTTCGGTTGCAGGCGACAATGGCTGGTTCCAGCTTTACACGCTGAAAGACAAGCAGATCGAACTCGACATTGTCGAGCGGGCCTGGAACAGCGGTTTCAAGGTGCTGATGGTCACAGTGGATGTCCCGGAAAACAGCACGCGGGAGCGCCAGCGCAAGGCGGGCATGCGCGGCAGCGCCGGTTCAAGCGCCAGCCGTCTCATGCAGGTGCTTGAACGTCCGCAATGGGCGATGGCGGCGGCGCGAAACGGTGCGCCGGGTTTCCGGACACTGGAAAAATATGCAGGCAGCAAATCCCTGCAGGCACAGTCGGTGTTCCTGGGCGGGCAAAATCTCGGCGAGATCAGTTTCGAACATCTCAAGGTCTTGCGGGAGCGCTGGAAAGGCAAGCTCGTGATCAAGGGCCTCATGCATGGCGACGATGCGCAGAAAGCCATCGAGATAGGCGCAGACGGGATTGTCGTGTCGAACCATGGTGCCCGCCAAAGTGACGGCACGCTAGCGTCAATCGACGTGCTTCAGTCGATTTCGCGGGCGGTTGACGGTCGTATTGCGGTGATTTTCGACAGTGGCATCCGCACCGGGCTGGACGTGATGCGGGCACTGGCGCTTGGTGCGGATATGGTGCTTTGCGGGCGCGCCTTCATGTTCGGGGTCGCAGCCCTGGGCGAGCAGGGCGGCGACGTGACTGCCAAAATCCTCATTGACGATCTGGAAAACAACATGATCCAGATCGGCGCAAGCAAGGCTGGCGAACTGGCAGGAATGCTCGCTGCCCGCAACTGAGTGTCAGCCGCCCTTGGTGCCTGAAAGTGCATTTGCGACCAGCAGCGCGACGGGAACAGCAACGGCAAAGCCGGCGAGGGCCGCCCAGATCAGCATCATGGTGGTCGAATTGGGCATGGTGAGCACTGCGGTGACGGCGGAACCCGCGATCACTGGAGCGGCCATGATGTAGAGGAGAAGGGCCAGGCGTGTCTTGTTCATGGCATTTCCTTTCATGAACTGTCATTGCGTTGCGGGGCCTGCATTCCCGCTCAATGGCTGGCATGAAAAAGACTTTCATGCCTTGATTGACGTCAACATTGCGCGCGATACATGCATCGTGTGCCGCAATTAACCCGCTCTTTAATCCTTGCATGCCATGGCCTATCTAGGAGGATGGCCGGGGATTCGGCTTCATCCGTGGTGACGGCCGTCTGCCGCGTCAGCGTTAGAACAGGGAACCCTTCATGAGAGATCCGATCGTAACAGCAATGAACCTCGTTCCCATGGTGGTCGAACAGACCAACCGCGGCGAGCGCGCCTATGACATCTTCTCGCGCCTTCTCAAGGAACGGGTGATCTTCATCACCGGTCCGATCGAGGATGGCATGGCGACACTGGTGTGTGCGCAGCTGCTGTTCCTCGAGGCTGAAAACCCGAAAAAGGAAATCAACCTCTACATCAATTCACCCGGCGGTGTGGTCACATCCGGCATGGCTATCTACGACACGATGCAGTTCATCCGTCCGCCTGTGTCGACGCTTTGCCTGGGGCAGGCGGCATCCATGGGGTCACTCCTGCTTTGCGCGGGTGAAAAGGACATGCGCTTTGCGCTTCCCAATGCGCGCATCATGGTTCACCAGCCATCAGGTGGTTTCCAGGGGCAGGCATCGGACATCGAGCGCCACGCGCAGGACATCATCAAGATGAAGCGCAGGCTCAACGAGGTCTATGTCAAGCATACTGGCCAGAACTACGAGACCGTCGAAAACACCCTCGACCGCGATCATTTCATGACCGCAGAGGAAGCGCAAAGCTGGGGCCTTATCGACAAGGTCATCGAGCAGCGCGAGGAAGCGGCGCAATAATTCGCGGCGCGTTGCCACAATCATGCGAATCGAGGGCCGGGCGCGCAAATGCTGCGCTGTCGGGCCTTCTGGGCCGCATTGTGGCTTTCAAGACACAAAACAGCTTTGCCGTTAAGCTTATTTAGACGTTTGACGGCCAAGAATTGCGGCATGGGGCGGATTGCCCTTGCGAAGGTAAAACCACGGTGCTTGATTTGACGGGACTGGCACGGCGTACCCTGGCACTGAACTGAATTGTTTCAGGCAAGCGTCTTGCCCCAGTTCCGGCGGATTGGACCGCTAACCGAAACCGGTGACGGCATTTTCGTCGTCCTATTCGAGACTGAACCCGGCAATCCGGGCGAGGGTGGATAATGAGCAAGATTTCCAGCGGCGGCGATTCGAAGAACACGCTTTACTGCTCCTTCTGCGGAAAGAGCCAGCATGAAGTGCGCAAGCTGATTGCCGGACCGACCGTTTTCATCTGCGATGAATGCGTGGAACTGTGCATGGATATCATCCGCGAGGAGAACAAGTCCTCGATGGTGAAGTCCGGCAACGGTGTTCCCTCACCGCAGGAAATCCTGAAGGTGCTTGATGATTATGTCATCGGCCAGCCGCACGCCAAACGCGTGCTGTCGGTAGCGGTTCATAATCACTACAAGCGCCTGGCGCATGCTTCCAAGCACAATGACGTGGAACTGGCCAAGTCGAACATCATGCTGATCGGGCCTACCGGTTGCGGCAAGACCCTGCTTGCGCAGACGCTTGCGCGCATCATCGACGTGCCGTTCACGATGGCTGATGCGACGACGCTTACCGAAGCAGGCTATGTCGGCGAGGACGTCGAGAACATCATTCTGAAGTTGCTGCAGGCAGCCGACTACAATGTAGAGCGGGCGCAGCGCGGCATCGTCTATATCGACGAAGTGGACAAGATCACCCGCAAGTCCGACAATCCATCGATCACCCGCGACGTTTCGGGCGAAGGTGTGCAGCAGGCCTTGCTGAAGATCATGGAAGGAACCGTTGCTTCCGTGCCGCCGCAGGGCGGGCGCAAGCATCCGCAGCAGGAATTCCTGCAGGTTGACACAACGAACATCCTGTTCATCTGCGGTGGTGCCTTTGCCGGGCTCGACCGGATCATTTCGGATCGCGGCCGCAAGACCTCGATCGGCTTCGGTGCGCATGTCGCGACACCTGAAGATCGCAAGACGGGTGAACTGTTCCGCAAGGTTGAACCGGAAGATCTTCTCAAGTTCGGCCTCATTCCCGAATTTGTCGGCCGTGTACCCGTGCTGGCAACGCTTGAGGATCTCGACGAGGAAGCGCTCCTGCAAATCCTGACTGAGCCAAAGAATGCGCTGGTCAAGCAGTATCAGCGGCTCTTCGAGATGGAGAGTGTGGAGCTCAACTTCCACGAGGATGCGCTTCGTGCGATTGCGCGTCGTGCCATCGAGCGCAAGACCGGTGCCCGTGGCCTGCGCTCCATCATGGAGGCAATTCTGCTCGATACCATGTTCGACCTGCCGTCGCTGGACGGCGTGCAGGAAGTGGTGATTTCCGAGGAAGTGGTGGATGGCAATGCCCGTCCGCTCTACATCTATTCGGACAAGAAGGCGGAAAAGGAAGCGCGCGCCTGATTTAGGTGCCCATCCCCACCTGATCCTGATCAAGGCATGCAATTCAACCAGGCCGCACTGTGAAGTGCGGCCTTTTTGTTGTGCTTGCGCATTGACCGGTCGGGCCTTGTATATTAGGAAAAGCTTATATATGTAGGATGCACTGCGCATCCGGCATTGGGCCGCGGTACATTTGGGACAGGGATCATGAAGAAAACAGCACTCCTGGCGATTGCACTGGCATTGCCACTTCAAGCTCAGGCGGAAAATCTTACACTGGCGCCTTCGGCCGTCACTGAATGGAAAGCGGTCTATGGACGCGTGGAGGCGAAAGACACTGTTCCAGCGCGCGCGCGCATTGGTGGTGTTGTTGTGGAACTGCTGGTCTCGGAAGGCGACACGGTCAGTGCCGGCCAGAAGATCGCGACGGTTCGCGACGACAAGCTGGCCTTCCAGATTGCGGCAATCGAAGCGCAGTTGCGCGCTCTGGCCTCACAGCTCGATACGGCCCAGAACGACCTGGAACGTGGCCAGTCGCTTGTTTCCAAGGGGGTCGCAACCAAACAGCGTATCGATCAGTTGCAGACCCAGGTGGATGTTGTGCGCAACCAGGTTTCGGCAGCCGAGGCGCAGCGCGATGTGATCACGCAGCAGGAAGCGGAAGGCGATGTGCTTGCGCCGGTTGGTGGGCGGGTGCTGAGCGTGCCGGTTACCCGCGGCGCAGTCATCATGGGTGGCGAGCCGGTCGCTTCCATCGGCGGAGGTGGCCTGTATCTGCGGCTGGCCATTCCCGAGCGCCATTCGGCGTCTCTGGTGGCCGGTTCCACCATTCGCCTGACGGCAGGTGGTGCGGAAACCAGCGGCACGCTCGCCAAGATCTATCCCCAGATCGAGAACGGACGCGTTATTGCCGACGTCGATGTCGCGGGGCTTGATACAAGTTATGTCGATGCCCGCGTGCTGGTGGAGGTGCCAGTTGGCGAACGCGAGGCGCTGCTCGTGCCCGCCGAAGCGCTCAGCCACCGTGCAGGGCTTGATTTCGTCACCGTCATGGACGGCGGCGCGGAAGTCGAGCGTCTCGTCCTGCCGGGCGGCATCATCAACAGGGATGGCAGCGACTTTGTCGAGGTTCTGAGCGGACTGAGCGCAGGCGATGAGGTTGTGGTGAAATGAGCAGTCAGAAAAAGCACGACGCCGATGACCAGCCACTGGGCCTGGCTGGCTGGCTTACCAAGGGCTTTATCGTATCGCCCCTGACGCCACTCTTCCTGATTGCGGCCTTCGCTTTCGGCCTGGTGGCGCTTTCCACCCTGCCGCGCGAGGAAGAACCGCAGATTTCGGTACCCATGGTCGATATCCATGTGCGGGCGGATGGCCTGCGCGCGGAAGATGCGGTGAAACTCGTCGGTGAACCGCTGGAAACCATCGTCAAGGGCATTGACGGTGTGGAGCATGTCTATTCGCAGACCGCCGACAATTATTCGATGATCACCGCGCGCTTTGTCGTCGGTACGCCAGCTGACTCGGCGATCCTTCGTGTGCATGACAAGGTTCGCGCCAATCTCGACCGCATCCCGGTCGGCATTCCCGAACCGCTGATCGTGGGCAGGGGCATTGACGATGTGGCAATCGTGGCGCTCACGCTTTCGGCAAAGCCGGGCGAGGGAGCAACGGTCAGCAGCGCAGACCTGACCCGCATCGTGCGTGAGGTCCGTGCGGAAATCTCCAAGATCGACAATGTCGGCCTGACCTTCATCGTGGGGGAAAGCCAGGAGATCATCCGCGTTGCACCCGACCCCAAGCGCCTTGCCCTTTACGGGGTGACGCTGCAGCAGCTTGCTGGCAAGGTCCAGCAGGCGAACCGTGCATTTCCAGCCGGAAGGATCAGGGAAGACGGGCTTGCAATCGAATTGTCTGCCGGGGAAACGCTGCACACGCCAAGCGATATCGGCAATCTTCTGCTGACATCGCGTGACGGGCGTCCGGTCTATGTCAGGGACGTGGCGGATGTGGAGTTTTCCGTCGCCAATTCAACGCCCTTTGTTTCCACGGTGAACAGAGTGGAAGGCGACGAGGTCGTGCGTGTTCCGTCGGTCACGCTGGCGATAGCAAAACGGGCGGGTTCGAATGCGGTAACGGTTGCAGAAGAAATCCTGCATCAGGTGCACGCGCTTGAAGGACGCGTCATTCCCGATTCCGTCTCCGTCGAGGTGACGCGCGACTATGGCGAAACTGCCAATGAGAAGGCGAACGAACTTCTTTTCCATCTTGGCCTTGCCACCGTGTCGATCATTCTCCTGGTCTGGTTTTCAATCGGCTGGCGCGAAGCGGCGGTCGTTGCCATCGTGATCCCGGTCACGATCCTGCTGACGCTGTTTGCCTCGCGCCTGATGGGCTACACGCTCAACCGTGTCTCGCTGTTCGCCCTGATCTTTTCCATCGGTATCCTTGTCGATGATGCAATTGTCGTGATCGAGAATATCGCGCGACACTGGGGCATGGGGGATGGGCGAAGCCGCAAGCAGGCGGCCATCGAGGCAGTCGCGGAAGTCGGCAACCCGACAATCGTGGCGACACTCACGGTCGTCGCCGCCCTTTTGCCGATGCTTTTCGTGTCGGGCATGATGGGGCCCTATATGAGCCCCATTCCCGCCAACGCGTCTGCGGCGATGATCTTTTCCTTCTTCGTGGCGGTCATGGTCACGCCATGGCTGATGCTCAAGATTGCCGGTCGCGCGCCAGCGCATGGTGATCATGAGGCACACGCCAATGGCGGCCTGCTCGGGCGTCTCTACACTGCCGCGGCAAGGCCCGTGCTGGCGTCAAAAAAGGCCAGTTGGATATTCCTGCTGGCGACAGGCCTGCTGACGATGGGTTCGCTGACGCTTTTCTATACGAAGCATGTGACGGTCAAGCTGCTGCCGTTTGACAACAAGTCGGAACTGTCGGTCGTCATCGACCTGCCGGAAGGCTCGTCGCTGGAAGCGACCGAGGCTGCTGGTCAACGCGTTGCACGCACCGTGCTTGCGCTTGACGAAGTGAAGTCGGTGCAGGTTCATTCGGGCACCGCTGCTCCCTTCAACTTCAATGGTCTGGTGCGCCATTACTACCTGCGCAGCCAGCCACACATGGGCGATGTCGCGATCAATCTGACAGCAAAGGGCGAACGATCGCGTTCGAGCCATGAAATCGCGCTCGACATTCGTGACAGGGTGCTGAAACTGGCAATGCCGGACGGAACCAGTCTCAAGGTTGTCGAGCCGCCGCCAGGACCCCCGGTCATGTCGACGCTTCTGGCCGAAATCTACGGGCCGGACGCCGAAACGCGCCGCAAGGTGGCGGAAAAGGTCGAAGCCGCGTTCCGCTCGGTGCCTTTCGTCGTAGATGTCGACAATTCATATGGTGCGACAGCGCCGCGGCGACGCGTGACGGTTTCCACGGACGATCTTGAGTTCTTCCGTGTCCAGGAAGGCGATGTTCTCGATACCATCGGCGTTCTCACCGGCGGCATGACGGTTGGTTATTCGCACCGTGGTGGCGGGCGCAACCCGATTCCGATCCGCATCGAGCGGCCAGAACAGGACAAGGTGCTCGACATCGACTTCCTGACGACGCCAATTCCCGCCAATGTCCTTCCGGGCGACCGAGGTGTCGTGGAACTGGGTGATGTGGTGCGGGTGACGCAGGAAGAAACATCCTTCCCGATCTTCAGGCACAATGGCCGTTATGCGGAGATGGTAACGGCGGAACTGGCAGGCGATTTCGAAGCGCCGCTCTACGGCATGCTCGCTGTGCATGAGGCAATCGATGCGCAGGACTGGACCGGTCTGCAAAAGCCGGAATTCTCGCTCAATGGCCAGCCAACGGACGAGACGGTGAGCACTTTGCTGTGGGACGGTGAATGGGAAGTGACCTGGGTCACGTTCCGCGACATGGGGGCTGCGTTCATGGTGGCGCTGCTTGGCATCTATATCCTTGTCGTCGCCCAGTTCGGCTCGTTCAAGCTGCCGCTGGTCATCCTGACGCCCATTCCCCTGACGTTCATCGGCATTCTGGGTGGGCACTGGCTGTTCGGCGCACCGTTTTCGGCAACCTCGATGATCGGTTTCATCGCGCTGGCGGGCATTATCGTGCGCAATTCCATCCTTCTGGTGGACTTCATTCGCAATGCCTCAAGCGAGGGGCGAAGCCTCACCGACATCCTGATCGAGGCGGGTGCGATCCGCTTCAAGCCGATCCTCCTGACGGCCATTGCAGCGATGATCGGTGCAGCGGTGATCCTGACGGACCCGATCTTCCAGGGGCTGGCGATTTCGCTGCTGTTCGGTCTTGCCTCCTCGACGCTGCTGACGGTGCTGGTCATTCCGGCAATCTACCGGGTGCTGCGGACCTGATGAAAACCCCGGGGGGGTTGAGCTCCCCGGGCCGTTCCTTCCGCAGTGCATCTTGAAGTGAACTGGCACCCGCACCAGATAGGAATGGTGCTCCAAAAGGTGCTGTTCCTCCCTGGCATCTTTTCCGTCCATTGGCATCGGGTCGCTGGCATAAACCATGCAGCGAGACAGATGGCCGCTTCCTCACATTATTGGTGTGATACGGGCGGGCAGGGGTTAGAATAGGGATTCGGTGCAGGGCCATCTGGCATGTGCCGGCAGATTGAGGTGCCACAGATGACAAAGACGAAAAGTTCCATCGAAATGGGCCAGGGCGAAGTGTTCCCGCTTTTGCCGCTGCGTGACATCGTCGTGTTTCCCCACATGATCGTTCCCCTTTTCGTGGGACGCCAGAAGTCCATTGCTGCGCTTGAAGAGGTCATGAATGCCGACCGGCAGATCCTGCTGTTCACGCAGAAGAATGCCAGCGATGATGATCCCGATCCCGCAACGCTTTACCCCGTGGGCACCATTGCGACCGTGCTGCAACTGCTGAAGCTGCCGGACGGAACGGTCAAGGTGCTGGTGGAAGGCAACAAGCGCGCCAAGGTTACGGAATTCACCGACAGGCAGGATTTCGTCGAAGCGCGTGCCGAGATCGTGGCCGACAGCGACGATGATCCAGTCGAGATCGAAGCGCTGGCGCGTTCGGTCGTGTCCGAATTCGAAGGCTATGTGAAGCTGAACAAGAAAGTGTCGCCCGAAGTGGTCAGTGCGGTCACGCAGATTGATGACTATTCGAAGCTTGCCGACACGATTGCGCAGCATCTTGCGATCAAGATTCCCGAAAAGCAGGAAATTCTTGGCGTGTTCTCGGTCAAGCAGCGCCTCGAGCATGTGCTGGGCCTGATGGAGAGCGAAATCTCCGTGCTTCAGGTTGAAAAGCGCATCCGCAGCCGCGTCAAGCGCCAGATGGAGAAGACGCAGCGCGAATATTATCTCAACGAGCAGATGAAGGCGATCCAGAAGGAACTGGGCGACGGCGAGGATGGCCGCGACGAGGTTGGCGAACTGGAAGAGCGAATCGCCAAGGTGAAGCTTTCCAAGGAAGCACGTGAAAAGGCACTCGCGGAAGTCAAGAAGCTTCGCCAGATGAGCCCGATGTCAGCCGAGGCCACGGTTGTTCGCAACTATCTCGACTGGCTGCTTGGCATTCCCTGGGGCAGGCGTTCTGCGGTCAAGACGGACATTCAGCTGGCCGAGGAAATTCTCGACGCGGATCATTATGGCCTGGAAAAGGTCAAGGAACGCATCATCGAATATCTCGCGGTGCAGACGCGCTCGAAAAAGATCAAGGGGCCGATCCTGTGCCTTGTCGGTCCTCCGGGCGTCGGCAAGACATCGCTTGGCAAGTCGATCGCCAAGGCAACGGGTCGCGAATTCGTGCGCATGGCACTTGGAGGCGTGCGTGACGAAGCCGAGATCCGTGGCCACCGCAGGACCTATATCGGCTCGATGCCGGGCAAGGTCATCCAGTCGATGAAGAAGGCCAAGAAGACCAATCCGCTCTTCCTGCTCGACGAGATCGACAAGATGGGCATGGACTTCCGTGGTGATCCTTCATCGGCGCTGCTCGAAGTGCTCGATCCGGAACAGAACCACACGTTCAACGATCACTATCTCGAGGTGGATTATGATCTGTCGGGCGTGATGTTCGTGACGACGGCGAACACGCTCAACATTCCGCCGCCACTCATGGACCGCATGGAGATCATCCGCATTGCCGGGTACACGGAAGACGAAAAGGTGGAGATCGCCAAGCGCCATCTGCTGCCGAAGGCGATCCGTGATCACGCGCTGCGCGAGAAGGAGTTCAAGGTCAGCGAGGAGGCGATACGCCAGGTCATTCGGCGCTACACGCGCGAGGCTGGCGTGCGTAATCTCGAACGTGAAATGTCGAAGCTGGCGCGCAAGGCGGTAACGGAACTTCTCAAGAGCAAGAAGAAGTCCGTCTCCATCGATGCGCCAAACATCGAGGCCTATCTTGGCGTGCCGAAGTTCAGGCACGGCCAGGCTGACCTGGAAGACCAGATCGGCGTGGTGACCGGGCTTGCATGGACGGAGGTCGGCGGTGAACTGCTGACGATCGAAGGTGTGTCGATGCCCGGCAAGGGTCGCATGACCGTGACGGGTAATCTGAAGGATGTGATGAAGGAGTCGATTTCGGCGGCAGCTTCCTATGTGCGCAGCCGGGCCATCGATTTCGGTATCGAGCCGCCAAGGTTCGACCGGACCGACATTCACGTCCACGTTCCCGAAGGGGCAACGCCAAAGGACGGCCCGTCGGCTGGTATCGCGATGGCAACGGCAATCGTGTCCATCATGACCGGCATTCCGGTCCGCGGTGACATCGCCATGACAGGCGAAGTGACGCTGCGTGGCAGGGTGCTGCCGATTGGCGGGCTGAAGGAGAAACTGCTTGCAGCCCTGCGGGGCGGCCTGACCAAGGTCCTCATTCCAGAGGAAAACGCCAAGGATCTGGCCGAAATCCCGGACAATGTGAAGAACGGGCTGGAAATCGTGCCCGTGGCGCGCATGGACGAGGTGCTGAGGCACGCGCTTGTTCGCGAACCGGTTGCGATCGAGTGGACGGAAGAGGATGCGGAGAAGGCGCGCCGGGCTGTTTCGGCTGGCGCGGGCGATTCCGATCCTGCCATCACCGCTCATTGATCTGACGCGTGAACTGCTGAAATCCCCGGCCTGAAGCCGGGGATTTTTTTATCTGGAGCGCACGGTTTCAAGAATACGCTTGTGATTCGCGGAACGGCGAAAATGCGCTAGCGAATGGGCTGGAACGTCTGATTTTCAACGGTTTGGACACAATCGGTTGCTCCGCCCATGTAAAAATCGCGCCTAAATGGCTTTGAAGGCGGCGCAGGCGCGAATTTCGGTTGAAAATAGGCGTTCTTGCACCGACCATTGCGGCCCAAGGTTCGGGATTCGCGAATCTTGATCATGGAAGGAAACCAAGATGAATAAAAACGAGCTTATTGCGGCGGTCGCAGACAAGGCTGGGCTTACCAAAGCGCAGGCGGGTGACGCAGTTGACGCGGCGCTCGATGCCATCACTTCCGCTCTCAAATCGGGCGATGAAGTGCGGCTGCTGGGCTTTGGCAATTTCGTTGTAGCGCAACGCAAGGCCACCACGGCAAGAAACCCACAAACCGGCGCAACCGTGAACGTTCCAGCCTCCAAGGCTCCGAAGTTCAAGCCGGGCAAGGCCCTCAAGGACGCCGTCAACTGACAGGGCGCACCTTGCTGACCAATGACCTGCCATCCTGAACGGGTGGCAGGTTTTTTATTGATTTTCCCGGAAAAGGAAAATATTCCTTGCGCGGACATGCGGCCACCTTGCAGGGGCCATGAATGCGCAAAGAACCTGATCCGAAGGGCAAGAATGACGATGCGTACCGGCCCGAACCGGTCACATTGGGTGAACTGAAATCAAAACGGCTCAAGATGAGCGTGCATTGCCGCAAGTGCGGCCACTGGGCGTTCACCGATCCGGCGATACTGACCTTGCCCGATGAGCGTACCATTCCCTCGCTTGATGGTGCTTTCAGTTGCACACGGTGCGCGTCTCGCGACAGCTGCGCTATGCCGGTCTATCCAAGGCCAAAGCCAGGCGCGATCTGAACCAGCGATTGACCTGATGCGTCAGCTGTCGTTGAGACGGTTGCGTCTTCGTTCGAGTTTTTCCGCGAGGTTCAGCCCGGTGCCAGGGCGCGACCAGGGGCAGATGGCAATGCATATCGCGCAGCCGTTCGTCTGGTTGAAGAATGGCAGGCACTTGTCGAAATCGACGTACCAGCGCTCGACGCCGCGCACCATCTGCTTTTCATGTGAGATGGCATGTGGAGGGCAGGCATTTTCGCAGACCCTGCAATGGCTGCAGAAATCATCAATGCCATGATCCTGCTGCGGAGTCGTCTCGATGGGAGCGTCTGTCAGCACGGCGGAGAGGCGGAAGGATGAGCCGAATTGCGGATTGATGAGCGAGCCGTGCTTGCCAAGTTCGCCAAACCCGGCGGCAATTGCTGCCGGTATCATCAGGACCGGGCCGGTCATGGGCCCCGTCAGCGGTTCGGCATCCCAGCCCTGCAGCCGTAGCCAGCCTGCTACCTGTTTCGCGCTATAGGCAGCGCGGCCATACTGGCGAATGACTTCCGCGCCGGCGCGCCCTTCGGGTGCATGGCGGATTTCCTCATAGTCGTGATGGAAACCAAGCACGATGATGCGCTTGCGCTGCGTGGTGGCATCTTCGTAGCACCAGTCAGGGTTCATCTGGGCTACGCCGCACTTTTCGCAAGGTAATGTCTGGCAGAAGGCGTCGAGTGCATCGAACCATTCACCGGGCGTGCGCTCGAGCGGATCGCCCTGTTTTTGCGGGACATCGCCTTCCAGCAATTTTGCGCGCCAGGCGCGGGCAGCGTTGACATGTTCATTGTCCGGATCGGCCTGGTAGAACCAGCGCTGCATCCTGCCATGGGGGATGGTGTCGGGATCAGGCGCCCAGTAGACCATGCGGGCTGGTCGGGCCTGCGTTTCGCCAAGGCCGTTGATCGCGTTGCCGGAGATTTCCGGCTTGAGGGCCATCTGTTCGGCACGTGGCGTGAACGGGCGATATGGACTGTCTGTGGCCATCGGCTTGCTTTCCCCTTGGATAACGGTCTGCTGGCATGTAAACGCAGCATGCGACCCGCCCTGGAGTGACGCATGGCGACTGCGCCAGTTCAGCGTGGCATGGAATTGGATCAAGTCAACAGCCAGGTTATCATCGCCGAAGCGTTCGAGCCGGCAAGGCATGGCAGTCGAAGGATGGCACAGACAATGGAAAACTGGATCACGACCAGTCCCTTCGAGGGTCAGAAACCGGGCACTTCGGGCCTGCGCAAGAAGGTGCGCGTTTTCCAGCAACTCCATTACAGCGAGAATTTCCTGCAATCCATTTTCGACTGTATCGAAAAGCGTCAGGGGGCCACGCTGGTAATCGGCGGGGATGGACGCTTTCACAATGACGTTGTCATTTCGACAGCAATCCGCATGGCGGCGGCAAACGGATTTGGCAGGGTGCTGGTGGGCGAGGGAGGCCTGCTGTCGACGCCTGCGGCTTCCAACCTGATCCGCAAGTACAAGGCTGTTGGCGGCATCATCCTTTCGGCAAGCCACAATCCCGGCGGGCCGGATGGTGATTTCGGGATCAAGTACAATGTGGCGAATGGCGGGCCTGCGCCTGAAAAGGTAACGGACGCTATCCACGAACGCACCATGGCAATTGAAGGCTACAGGATCATCCCTGAGGCATGTCCTGACCTTTCGCGGCTCGGCGTCCACCGGGTCGGCGAGATGGAACTGGCCATCATTGATCCGGTTGCGGACTATTGTGAACTGATGGAACGGCTGTTCGACTTCGAGGCGATCGGCGCGCTTTTCGAAAGCGGTTTCACCATGCGGTTCGATGCGATGAATGCGATTACGGGACCTTATGCGCGCCATATCCTTGAGGGCAGGCTGGGCGTGCGCGCAGGCACGGTGGTCAATGCCATCCCGCTACCCGATTTCGGCGGGCTGCATCCCGATCCAAATCCCGTCCATGCGCATGAACTGGTGGCGCAGATGATGGGCGACAATGGGCCTGATTTCGGTGCCGCCTCCGATGGTGATGGTGACCGCAACCTTGTGCTGGGACGCAAAATGCCTGTGGCACCCTCCGATTCGCTCGCGGTGCTGGCGGCGAACGCGACACTGATACCCGGCTATGCGCAGGGCTTGCGCGGCGTGGCGCGTTCGATGCCGACAAGTGCGGCGGTGGACCGGGTTGCACAACAGCTCGGCATAGCCGTGTTCGAAACGCCGACGGGCTGGAAGTTCTTTGGCAATCTGCTGGATGCGGGCCTTGCGACATTTTGCGGTGAGGAAAGTGCAGGGACGGGCTCTGATCATGTCCGCGAAAAGGATGGATTGTGGGCGGTGCTCGCCTGGCTGAACATCCTTGCTGTGCGTCGCCAGTCCGTTGCGCAGATCGTGACGGAGCATTGGGAGAGGTTCGGGCGCAATTATTATTCGCGCCACGATTATGAGGAAGTCAGTGCACAGGGTGCCAACCGGCTGATCGAACGCCTGCGCAACCGGCTGCAGGATCTGCCCGGCAAGACATACGGCGAATTTACCGTGAGTGCGGCAGACGAGTTCTCCTATGTCGATCCGGTCGATGGTTCGCTCAGCGAGAAGCAGGGGCTGCGGGTCTTCTTCACGGATGGTTCGCGCGTCGTGTTCCGCCTGTCGGGCACGGGAACATCGGGAGCGACGCTGCGCGTCTATCTGGAGCGCTGTTGCACCGAGCCGCACCTGCTGGCGCTCGACACGCAGGAAGCGCTGGCCGGGTTGATTGCGGCAGGCGAGACGATTGCCGCCATTCGCGACCATACCGGCATGGATACGCCCAGCGTCATCAGTTGAATGCTGTCGGCTGTCCTAGAACCGGGGCCGCGACGGCTGAGCCGAGGCGAGGCGCTTTCGCAGCTGCTTTTCACGCAGGAAGATGAACAGGCCGCTGCCCGCTATGAGTGTCATGCCGATCCAGCTTGGCAGGTCCGGCCATTCGCTCCACAGGAACCAGCCCCAGAGAACGGCAAGCGGCAGGCCGACATATTCGAACGGGGCGACCGTTGCGGCATCCGCCATGCGATAGGCCTGGGCGAGGCAGTAGCCGACCACGGCCGAATTGATCCCAAGCAGGATGAACAGCCAGACATCGGTGCCCTCGGGCATGATCCAGGCGCGCAACAGGAAGATGATGCTCGGGCTGGTCGATCCTTCGGCAAACCGCCCGTCGCCGGCGATCACATAGAAGCCGAGCGAAACGAAGATGAAAATCACCTGCACATAGGCCGACATGGCCGAGGCCTTGGTCCGTGTACCCAGCATGCGCGTCATGACCTGGTTGAGGGCGTAAAGAGCGGCTGCGACCAGCGGCAGCGACAGGATGAACAGGCCCGGACCCGAAACGCCGCCTGGCCAGGGTCGCAACATGACCAGCACCCCGACAAAACCAACGGCAACGGCGGACATGCGCGCCACGCCAACGCGTTCGCCGAGCATGGGAATCGAAAGCAGCGTGATCAGCAGCGGGGCAACAAAGAAGATCGCCGTTGTTTCGGCCAGTTCCAGCGAAGCCAGCGCGGCGAAGAAGGCCATGTTGGAAATCACGATGATCAGGCCGCGCACGACATGCAGGCTGGACCAGCCATCCTTCAATATCCTGAAGCCACCTTCGAACTGGACAATCACCAGCGAGACGAGGAGGCCAATTGCCGAACGGGTGAAAACCAGCTCATGCAGGGGGTAATTGCCGGACAGGGCCTTGATCAGCACGTCGTTGACGGAAATCGCCGCCACACCTGCCAGAATGAAGGCTATGCCGACGACAGGGCTGTTGTGCCGGATGGTGGTGGTCACACTGTTCATCTTCTGCGCCTATCAGAAGGCTGATGGCGTGGGAAGACACAATGCGCGACCCTTGGGCGCCGCCGGACTTGTCACCAGCCAGCGAGAATGGCTCTCCCGAGGCCACTTGCAGCATCGGCAGAGCGGGTGCCGGGCCCTGGAGTGGGCGATTTGAAACTGCGGAATGGGTGAACGGCGAGGCGAAACGGCAAGGCTTCAGCCAGATCAGGCAGAACAGTTCACAGATTTTTTCAAGATATCAGGAATTTCAAGGAAAAGTTGGTGGGTGCTGACGGGATCGAACCGCCGACCTACTCGGTGTAAACGAGTTGCTCTCCCAGCTGAGCTAAGCACCCAACGCAGACAGGCGTAAAGCCATGCAGGGCATCCTGCCCCGAAGCGCCAGTTCCCTGCTGAAGATGGAAACTGGCGCGAGTGACGGGGCTCGAACCCGCGACCTCCGGCGTGACAGGCCGGCACTCTAACCAACTGAGCTACACCCGCGTCTTCACCGCGTGCCCAGGGGCAGCGGCGAGGTGGCGTTGAATTACGTGCTTCGAATTTCGAAGTCAAGCAACTTGCGCCGCCGTTCGGGAAAAATTGCGACCTTTGTCAAAGGCTTTGCCGGTGGCGCGCGAGAAGCAGCGAGGTACGTGGTGCGGGCGAGGGGGCAGCCTGCCGCATTCGTGCCATTTTGTGCGGCGGCTCCACTTGCCATGCCGCACGCGGTGGGCTAACCCGTGCTGTGGAAAATCGGGGCGTTGGCCCTTGCACCTGCGGCGTATTTCCTTTTGCTGCATTGCAATAGGATGACGTCCGGGCGTATACGATGAGGCAACCTGGCCTGTGCGGCGCACAACCCCTGTGGCGCGATGCGGCGGAACAAGGCCAGACAGGCTAAACGGATACTAGGTCATGGACACGCTTCTTGGTTCTTATCTGCCGGTCATCATCTTCATCGCCATCTGCGTCGTGATTGGCCTTGCATTGATGGTTGCCCCGTTCCTGCTGGCCTTCAAGGCGCCGGACGCGGAAAAGCTCTCCGCCTATGAATGCGGTTTCAATGCATTCGACGATGCGCGCATGAAGTTCGACGTGCGCTTCTATCTCGTCGCTATCCTGTTCATCATCTTCGATCTCGAAGTGGCCTTCCTGTTTCCCTGGGCTGTCAGTTTCGGCAGCCTCGGACTGTTCGGCTATGTCTCCATGATGGTGTTCCTGGGCGTGCTGACAATCGGTTTCATATACGAATGGAAGAAGGGCGCGCTGGAGTGGGACTAGGCGCTGGTGCGCTTTTCCCCTGATCCGGCCAGAAGGCGAAAGACATGAGTGAAGGTTCTGCAACGCTGATAGCACCGGCTGCCAGGGGAATCATTGATCCTGCCACCGGCAAGCCGATTGGCGCGGACGATGCATTCTATGGCGAGATCAACAATGAACTGGCCGACAAGGGTTTCCTGGTCACCTCAACGGATGAACTCATCAACTGGGCGCGCACCGGTTCGCTGATGTGGATGACATTCGGGCTCGCCTGCTGCGCGGTCGAGATGATGCAGATGTCGATGCCGCGCTACGATGCGGAACGCTTCGGCTTCGCGCCGCGCGCCTCACCACGCCAGTCGGACGTGATGATCGTGGCGGGAACGCTGACCAACAAGATGGCGCCGGCACTGCGCAAGGTCTATGACCAGATGCCTGAACCGCGTTACGTGATCTCGATGGGATCATGCGCCAATGGCGGCGGCTATTATCATTATTCCTATTCCGTTGTGCGCGGCTGCGACCGGATCGTGCCGGTGGACATCTATGTGCCGGGCTGTCCTCCCACGGCAGAGGCGCTGCTTTATGGGGTGATGCTGCTGCAGAAGAAGATCCGGCGTACCGGAACGATCGAGCGCTGAGGAAAGAGACATGACCGACTTTGCAGAAATGCTCGACATGCTCGGCGAAATCAGAACCACCCTGGAAGGGCGGCTTGGCGACAAGGTTCTTTCCTATTCCATGGCGAACCGGGAACTGACAATTATCGTCGGGCGCGATGACCTCATCTCGACGCTGCGCTTCCTTCGCGATGATTCGAAGATGGCCTTCTGGAACATCATCGATATTTGCGGGGTCGATTACCCCGAACGCACGGACCGTTTCGAGGTTGTCTATCACCTGCTTTCGCCACGGCTCAATTCGCGCATCCGCGTCAAGGTTTCGACCGACGAGATGACACCGATTGCCAGCGCCACGTCCATCTATCCCGGCGCTGACTGGTTCGAGCGTGAATGCTGGGACATGTATGGCATCCTGTTTACCGGCCATCCCGACCTGCGCCGCATCCTTACCGACTACGGTTTCGAGGGGCACCCGCAGCGCCGCGACTTCCCGCTCACCGGCTATGTCGAGGCGCGCTACGACGATGAAGCCAAGCGGGTGGTGTACGAGCCGGTCGAACTGCGACAGGAATTCAGGAATTTCGATTTCGAGAGCCCATGGGCCGGTCCGGACCGTGTGCTGGCGAATGAAGATGTCGGTGCGGAAAAGGCGTCGAAATGATGAACGAGCATTCGGTTCGAAACTTCAACATCAACTTCGGCCCGCAGCATCCGGCTGCCCACGGTGTCCTTCGCCTCGTGCTCGAGCTCGATGGCGAGGTGGTCGAACGCGTCGACCCGCATATCGGACTTTTGCATCGCGGCACTGAAAAGCTGATCGAATACAAGACCTATTTGCAGGCCGTGCCCTATTTCGACCGGCTCGACTATGTCGCGCCGATGAACCAGGAACATGCCTTTTGCCGCGCGATAGAGAAGCTTTCCGGCATCGAAGTGCCGCGGCGCGGACAGCTCATCCGCGTGCTCTACAGCGAGATCGGCCGCATCCTTTCGCACCTGCTCAACATCACGACGCAGGCGCTTGATGTTGGCGCGCTGACGCCACCGTTGTGGGGTTTTGAAGAGCGCGAACGGCTGATGGTGTTTTATGAACGCGCCTGCGGTGCGCGCATGCACGCAGCCTTCTTCCGCCCGGGCGGTGTTCACCAGGACCTGCCGCAGGAACTGATCGACGATATCGAGGCATGGTGCGAGCCGTTTCTGCAGACGGTCGCCGATCTGGATGCGCTGCTCACACCCAATCGCATCTTCAAGCAGCGCAATGTCGATATCGGCGTCATCAGCATCGAAGACGCCTGGGCCTGGGGCATGTCCGGTGTCATGGTTCGCGGCTCGGGTGCTGCCTGGGATCTGCGCAAGGCGCAGCCCTATGAATGCTATGACGAGATGGAATTCGACATTCCCATCGGCAAGAATGGCGATTGCTATGACCGCTATCTGATCCGCATGGAAGAAATGCGCCAGTCCGTGCGCATCATGCGCCAGTGTATAAGCGAGTTGAACAAGCCGGAAGGCAAGGGGCCGGTTTCGGCAGACGACAACAAGGTCGTGCCGCCGAAGCGGGGTGAAATGAAGCGCTCGATGGAAGCGCTGATCCATCATTTCAAACTCTACACCGAAGGTTTCAAGGTTCCCGCTGGCGAGGTCTATTGCGCAGTCGAGGCACCGAAGGGCGAGTTTGGCGTCTATCTCGTCTCGGATGGCAGCAACAAGCCTTATCGCTGCAAGTTGCGGGCCCCGGGCTTTGCACATCTTTCAGCGCTTGATTTCATGGGCAAGGGGCACCTTCTTGCCGACGTGTCGGCCGTTCTAGGGTCGCTCGATATCGTGTTCGGGGAGGTGGACCGTTAATGTCCGTTCGTCGTCTGGCAGAAGCATCCGTTCAACCCGCCAGCTTCGCGTTCAAGGGCGCGATGAAGGGCGAGGTGAAGAAATGGATTGCCAAATATCCAAAGGGCCGTGAGCAATCGGCTGTCATCCCGCTCTTGATGCTGGCGCAGGAGCAGGATGGCTGGGTCACCAAGGCGTCCATCGAGCATGTGGCACAGATGCTGTCCATGCCGGTGATTCGCGTGCTGGAAGTGGCAACTTTCTACACACAGTTCCAGTTGCAGCCGGTGGGCACGAAAGCACATGTCCAGGTCTGTGGCACAACGCCGTGCATGCTGCGCGGCTCGGACGAACTCATCAAGCTCTGCAAGAACCGCATCCATCCCGAACCGTTTCATACAAACGAGGCCGGGACGCTGTCGTGGGAAGAGGTCGAGTGCCAGGGTGCCTGTGTGAATGCGCCAATGGTGATGATCTTCAAGGACACCTACGAAGATCTGACGCCCGCGCGCCTTGGCGAGATCATCGATGCGTTCGAAGCTGGCAAGGGCGACATGATTGTCGCGGGTCCGCAGGTGGATCGCATCCATTCCGCACCTGAAGGTGGTCGTGTCACGCTGAAAAGCGAAATGATCGTGAAGGGTGCGAAGGCCGCGACCGGGAAGGCAGCGCCGAAGAAGGCGCAGGCACCGACGAATGCAGCGCGGCCCAAGACGGCTGCCAAGGCAGCAAGCGCCGTGATCAAGTCACCAGCCAAGCCTCCTGCAAAGGCGGACGGGCCGGTTCGGCTGAAAAAGGCTGAAGGCAAGGCGGATGATCTCAAGATGATCTCCGGTGTCGGCCCGAAGCTGGAAAAGAAGCTGAACAGTCTCGGCTTCTGGCATTTTTCGCAGATTGCAAAATGGACTAGGAAGGACATCGCCATCGTGGATGATGAACTCTCCTTCAAAGGGCGTATCGAGCGCGACGACTGGGTCAAGCAGGCCAAGGCGCTCGCCAAGGGCGGGCGTGATGAATATGTGCGTGTTTTCGGCAAGGAACCCAGGTGAGGTAACGGGACATGATTCTGCAGGACAAGGACCGCATCTTCACCAACATCTACGGCACCTTTGACAAGTCGTTGAAGGGTGCGATGGCACGCGGACACTGGGATGGCACGAAAGCCATCCTCGAAAAGGGCGTTGACTGGATCATCGGCGAGATGAAGGCGTCGGGCCTGCGCGGGCGCGGCGGGGCAGGCTTTCCGACCGGACTGAAATGGTCGTTCATGCCGAAGGAAGTGGGCGAACGGCCGCATTATCTCGTCGTGAATGCCGATGAATCGGAGCCGGGCACCTGCAAGGACCGCGATATCATGCGCCACGATCCGCATACGCTGATCGAGGGTTGCCTCATTGCCGGTTTCGCGATGCGGGCGCACGCTTGCTACATCTACATTCGCGGTGAGTATATCCGTGAGCGCGAGGCGCTGCAGACAGCCATAGACGAATGCTATGCGGCGGGCCTTCTGGGCAAGAACAACAAGCATGGCTGGGACTATGACGTCTACCTGCATCATGGTGCAGGCGCCTATATCTGCGGTGAGGAAACCGCACTTCTGGAATCGCTGGAAGGCAAGAAGGGCCAGCCGCGTCTCAAGCCGCCATTCCCCGCCAATGTCGGACTTTATGGCTGCCCGACGACAGTCAACAATGTCGAGTCGATTGCGGTCGCGCCAACCATCCTGCGCCGGGGTGCGGCCTGGTTTTCGCAGTTCGGCAGGGAAAACAACAAGGGCACCAAGCTTTTTTGCGTGTCGGGCCATGTCAACAAGCCCTGCACGTTCGAAGAAGCAATGTCGGTGCCTTTCAGGGAACTGATCGATCGCCATTGTGGCGGTATTCGTGGCGGCTGGAAGAACCTCAAGGCGGTCATTCCTGGCGGCTCGTCTGTTCCGCTTGTTCCAGCAGAGCAGATCATGGATTGCCCGATGGACTTTGACGGCTTGCGGGCGCTGCAGTCAGGTCTTGGTACTGCAGCAGTGATCGTCATGGACCAGTCCACCGACATTATTCGCGCAATAGCGCGCATTTCCTATTTCTATCGCCACGAAAGTTGCGGCCAGTGCACGCCATGCCGAGAGGGCACGGGCTGGATGTGGCGTGTTCTTGACCGAATGGCGGATGGCCGTGCGCAGAAGCGCGAGATCGACCTGCTGCTTGAAGTCTCGAAACAGGTCGAAGGCCATACGATCTGCGCTCTGGGCGATGCTGCGGCATGGCCGGTGCAGGGCCTGATCCGCCATTTCCGCCCAGAGATCGAAGCGAGGATTGAAGCCTACTCACGTAATGCCCACGAAGTTGCGCCGGTAATGCAGGCGGCTGAATAACGGTTGAACGTAACCGAGGATGGAGGATCTTGCCATGGAAGCCTATGGAATTGCAGTTGCAGGCCTGTTGTTGATTTGCATGATCCCGCTTGTGCTCGCGAATATTGTCGGGCCGATGAAGGGTGCAGCCGGGTTGGTCGGCGGGCCGGTCGCCGGGGCTGGCGACGAAAATCTGATCTTCCGGCTGGACCGGGCGCATGAAAACAGCGTCGAATCCATTGTGCCATTCGCCATTGCGGCAGTTCTGGGGATGCTGGTCGGGGTCGGCCCGACGACGTTGACAGCGCTTGTGTGGGCTTTCCTTGCGATACGGGTGCTGTACGCCCTTGTCTATGCGCGCGGCGGGCCACTCGGCAAGGGGGGCAGCCTGCGCACCATCGTGCATGTGCTGGGTTCGCTGGCCACAGTTGCGCTGATCATAATTGTCGGAATGGCGGCGGTGTAACTGGATGATGTGCGAAACGCCGCTTGAGATCAGGGCAATGCTGGCCGACACCGAGCTTCGGGCGTATGCGCTGTCTTCGGCAGCGCGGTCGGGCGGTCAGGTCGCAAACGGTTGGGCGGGCATCGCCATGGCGCGCCTGCGAAAATTGATGAAGGCTTGCATTGTGGGTGTTGCCGCGAAGCCGGTAGAATTCTTGAACGGGAAAGCCAGTTAACATGGCCAAAATCAACATAGACGGCAACGAGATCGAGGTTCCGGACCACTACACGCTGTTGCAGGCGTGCGAGGAGGCGGGAGCGGAGGTGCCGCGGTTCTGCTATCACGAGCGCCTGTCGATCGCCGGCAATTGCCGCATGTGCCTTGTGGAAGTGAAGGGCGGACCACCAAAGCCACAGGCTTCCTGCGCGATGGGCGTTCGCGACCTGCGGCCCGGCCCCAATGGCGAGGCACCTGTCGTTTTGACGAAGTCGCCGATGGTCAAGAAGGCGCGCGAGGGGGTGATGGAGTTTCTGCTCATCAATCACCCGCTCGACTGCCCGATCTGCGACCAGGGCGGGGAATGTGATCTCCAGGACCAGGCGATGGCCTACGGGATCGACAAGAACCGCTATCATGAAAACAAGCGAGCGGTGGAAGACAAGTATATCGGACCGCTGGTGCGCACGCGCATGACGCGCTGCATCCATTGCACGCGCTGTGTGCGCTTCACCACGGAAGTTGCTGGCATTTCCGAACTGGGCCTCATTGGGCGTGGCGAGGATGCCGAGATCACCACCTATCTGGAACAGGCGCTGACGTCCGAACTCCAGGGCAATGTCATCGACCTGTGTCCGGTCGGCGCGCTCACCTCGCGCCCCTATCAGGACAAGGCTCGGCCGTGGGAGTTGAGCAAGACCGAATCCATCGATGTCATGGACGCGGTTGGATCGAACATTCGCGTCGATACGCGCGGAACCGCGGTCATGCGCATCATGCCGCGGCTCAATGAAGCGGTGAATGAGGAGTGGATTTCCGACAAGACCCGTTTCGTGTGGGATGGCCTTGGCGCGCAGCGGCTGGATCGGCCCTATGTCCGCAAGGGGGGGCGCCTGCAACCTGCAAGCTGGAGCGAGGCATTCGCGGCGGTAGCCAAGGCGATCAAGGCGACGACGCCGGACAAGGTTGGCGTGATCGGTGGTGATCTCAGCGCTGTCGAAGACCTTTATGCGGCCAAAGCGCTGATGAAGGCGATTGGCTCAGCGAACATGGATTGCCGTGAGGCGGGTTCGGTTCTCGATCCCTCGAAGGGGCGTGCGAGCTATCTGTTCAATGCCACGATAGACGGTATCGAGGAATCGGATGCGCTCGTTATCATCGGTTCCAATCCGCGTTTCGAGGCAAGCGTTCTCAATGCCCGTATTCGCAAGCGTTCGCGCGCTTCCGACTATCCGGTTGGCGTGATCGGCGAAGCGCAGGACCTGCGCTACGCGCATGAACATCTGGGCGGGGATGCGCAGGCACTGGCGGACCTCGTTTCAGGCAAGAACAAGTTCCTGGCGAAATTGAAGAAGGCGAAAAAACCGCTGATCGTGATCGGGCAGGGCGCACTCAACCGCTCCGACAGCGCTGCGATCCTGGGGCTTGCGGCGCAGCTGGCGAGCGACATCAAGGCGGTGGATGGCAGCTGGAACGGCTTCAGCATCCTGCACACTGCCGCAGGACGGGTTGGCGGACTGGATATCGGATTTGTTCCGGGCAAGGGCGGCAAGGATACGGCTGCCATGGCAAGCGGCATGGATGTGCTTTTCCTGCTTGGTGCCGATGAGATCGACATGGCTGGCGTGAAGGGCTTCACGGTCTATGTCGGTACGCATGGCGATGCCGGGGCGCACCGGGCCGATGTGATTCTTCCAGGTGCTGCCTATACCGAAAAATCGGCCATCTATGTGAACACCGAAGGCAGGCCACAAATGGCCAATCGCGCAGCCTTTGCGCCCGGCGAAGCGCGCGAGGACTGGGCCGTGCTTCGGGCATTGTCCGGCGAACTTGGCCAGGCACTGCCGTTTGACAATCTCCAGCAGTTGCGCAGCGCGCTTTTCCGCGATTATCCGCATCTGCAGAGGCTGGATGAGGTTGCGTCCAGTGATCCGGCTGATGTAAAGGCTCTGGCCAAGAAGACCGGCAGGTTGCTGGGCCAGCCATTCATTTCTCCGGTGAAGGATTTCTACCTGACCAACCCGATTGCAAGGGCATCCAAGGTCATGGCGGAATGCTCGCAAATGTTCGCCAACCCGATGAAGCAGGCAGCCGAATAGGGATATCATGGAAAGTTTCATCGACAGCTATGTCATCCCGGGCGCAATCATGGTGGCGCAGAGCCTGCTGCTGCTGGTCGCGCTGCTGATCTTCATTGCCTATGTTCTTTATGCCGACCGCAAGATCTGGGCGGCGGTGCAGTTGCGTCGCGGTCCCAATGTCGTCGGCCCATGGGGCCTGTTCCAGTCCTTTGCCGACCTGCTGAAGTTCGTGCTGAAGGAGCCGGTCATTCCGGCCACGGCCTCCAAGACCGTGTTCCTGCTTGCGCCACTGGTATCGGTGGTTCTTGCGCTGGCAACCTGGGCGGTCATCCCGTTCAACGAGAACTGGGTGGTGGCGGACGTCAATATTGGCATTCTCTACATTTTCGCGATTTCGTCGCTTGAAGTCTACGGCATCATCATGGGCGGCTGGGCTTCCAACTCCAAATACGCGTTCCTTGGCGCGTTGCGCTCTGCCGCGCAGATGGTCTCCTATGAAGTGTCCATCGGCTTCGTGATCATCACGGTGCTGCTTTGCGTGGGATCGCTCAATCTGAGCGATATCGTGATGTCGCAAAGCGACGGTGTGGGAACCATGATGGGTCTGCCCGCCTCGTTCCTCGACTGGCACTGGCTCGCACTGTTCCCGATGTTCGTGATCTTCTTCATTTCCGCACTGGCGGAAACCAACAGGCCGCCCTTCGACCTGCCGGAGGCTGAATCCGAACTCGTTGCCGGTTTCATGGTCGAATATGGCTCGACGCCTTACATGATGTTCATGCTCGGTGAGTATGCCGCCATCTGCCTGATGTGCGCGCTGACGACGATCCTGTTCCTCGGCGGATGGCTGCCGCCATTTGCTGTCGCGCCGTTCACCCTCGTTCCAGGCGTGATCTGGTTCGTGCTGAAGACCTGCGCGGTGTTCTTCATGTTCTCGATGGTCAAGGCCTTCGTGCCACGCTACCGGTATGATCAGCTCATGCGCCTGGGCTGGAAAGTGTTCCTGCCGATATCGTTGTTCATGGTCTTCGTCGTTGCGACAGTTCTCCAGATCACGGGGTGGGCAGCATGAACACGTTGACACAGGCAGCCAAGTCGCTGCTTCTCAAGGAATTCGCGGCAGCCTTCGTCCTTTCGATGCGCTATTTCTTCAAACCGAAAGCCACGGTGAACTACCCGTTCGAAAAGGGACCGGTCAGCCCGCGCTTCAGGGGCGAGCATGCGTTGCGCCGCTATCCCAATGGTGAGGAACGCTGCATTGCCTGCAAATTGTGCGAGGCGATCTGTCCGGCACAGGCGATCACGATTGAAGCTGGTCCACGGCGCAATGACGGGACACGGCGCACAGTCCGCTACGACATCGATATGGTGAAGTGCATCTATTGCGGCTTCTGCCAGGAAGCCTGTCCGGTCGATGCCATCGTGGAGGGGCCGAATTTCGAATTCGCGACGGAGACGCGCGAGGAACTGTATTACGACAAGGAAAAACTGCTGGCCAATGGCGACCGCTGGGAGCGCGAGATCGCGCGCAACATCGCCAAGGATTCGCCCTGGCGCTGAGCGGCAGGACAATCAGGACAGCAGATAACAGGATGGAATGAACATGGGTTCGACAGGGGTATTACCGGCGATCTTCTTCTATCTGTTCGCCACAGTAACGATTGCCTCGGCCTTCATGGTGATTGCGTCGCGCAATCCCGTGCACTCGGTCCTGTTCCTGATCCTGGCTTTCGTCAATGCGGCGGGGCTGTTCATGCTGGCGGGCGCGGAGTTTCTGGCACTGCTGCTGATCGTCGTCTATGTCGGCGCGGTCGCGGTGCTGTTCCTGTTCGTCGTGATGATGCTCGATGTCGACTTCGCCGAGTTGCGCGAAGGATTTCTGCAATATCTTCCGGTTGGCGGACTGGTCGGGTTTATCGTCCTGGCAGAATTGCTGATGGTGCTCGGCAGCTGGATTTTCGCGCCCGGTGCGACGAGCGATGCGGTGCAGCCGATCCCGGACATGGTCAAGGTGCACAACATTCGTGCGCTCGGTGACATCCTCTATACGAAATACATCTTCTTCTTCCAGGTCGCGGGCCTTGTCCTGCTGGTTGCGATGATCGGTGCGATCGTGCTGACGCTTCGCCACAAGCCGAATGTGAGGCGTCAGAATGTGGCGCGTCAGGTCGCGCGGTCACCGGAAACGGCGATCGAGATCGTCAAGGTGAAGAGCGGCAAGGGAATTTGACGCGATGAAAGTCGCGGGTTCAGACAAGTGAGCGGGTCAATGGAAATCGGAATTTCCCACTATCTGGCAGTCAGCGCGATGCTCTTCAGCATCGGCATGCTGGGAATCTTTCTCAACAAGAAGAACGTCATCATCATCCTGATGTCGATCGAGTTGATCCTGCTTTCGGTGAACCTGAATTTCGTGGCCTTCAGCCATGTGCTGGGCGATTTGATGGGCCAGGTCTTCGCGCTGTTCGTGCTGACGGTTGCTGCGGCAGAAGCGGCGATCGGACTTGCAATCCTCGTGGTCTTCTTCCGCAACCGGGGTTCCATCGCGGTTGAAGACATCAACATGATGAAGGGTTGATCCGTGTCGGCTGTTATTCACTTCCAGTCCGCAAGGACGTGCCCAGCCTTGTTTCCCGTACCCGGTTGCCGGGCGCGGGCAGGCAGTGCAGCCCGTGAACCATTGGGGAGCCGCCCACGCTGCTGCCCGCCCGCATGCAAGGGGATCTGAGGATCATGTACCACGCCATCGTTTTCCTTCCGCTGCTTGGCTTCCTGCTGGCGGGCCTGTTCCCCAAGTCGCTTGGCGTGAAGGGGTGCGAATACATCACTTCCGGGTTCCTGGTGATTTCCGCGGTGCTGAGCTGGATTGCCTTCATCAGCTTTGCCTATAGCGAGAGCGAACCGTTCACGGTGCAGGTGATGCAGTGGGTCAATACCGGCTCGCTGTCGGTAAACTGGGCGTTCCGCATCGACACGCTGACCGTGGTGATGCTGGTGGTCGTGAACACGGTTTCGAGCCTGGTGCATATCTACTCCATCGGCTACATGCATCACGATCCGCACCGCCCGCGCTTCTTTGCCTATCTGTCGCTGTTCACCTTCGCTATGCTGATGCTGGTGACGTCCGACAATCTGCTGCAGATGTTCTTCGGCTGGGAGGGCGTTGGCCTTGCCTCCTATCTCCTGATCGGCTTCTGGTTCAAGAAACCTTCCGCCAATGCCGCGGCGATGAAGGCCTTCATTGTCAACCGGGTTGGCGACTTCGGATTTGCGCTTGGCATTTTCGGGCTTTTCGTCCTGTTCAATTCAATCGAATTCTCGACCATTTTTGCCAACGCATCTGGATTTGCGCATGTCGAAGGGGCCGAGCATGGCGAGCCGGTGCTTGAATTTCTCGGCTATCACCTGGGCAAGCCAGAAGCTCTGACCGTTGTCTGCGTGCTTCTGTTCATGGGGGCGATGGGCAAGTCGGCACAGTTCCTGCTGCACACCTGGCTGCCGGACGCGATGGAAGGTCCAACGCCCGTCTCAGCACTGATCCATGCCGCGACCATGGTCACGGCAGGCGTGTTCCTCGTGGCGCGCATGTCGCCGGTGTTCGAATATTCGCACACGGCGCTGGCATTCGTGACGGTCATCGGAGCCACAACGGCGTTCTTCGCCGCGACGGTTGGCCTTGTCCAGAACGACATCAAGCGCGTGATCGCCTATTCGACCTGTTCGCAGCTGGGCTACATGTTCGCCGCCCTTGGCGTTGGTGCTTATGGCGCTGGCATCTTCCATCTCTTCACCCACGCCTTCTTCAAGGCGCTGCTGTTCCTTGGAGCAGGGTCGGTCATTCACGCTGTCTCCGATGAGCAGGACATGCGGCGCATGGGCGGTCTTCGGGGCCATATTCCCATGACCTACTGGATGATGGTGATCGGCACGGTTGCGCTGACAGGACTTGGCATTCCAGGTACGGTTATCGGCACGGCCGGTTTCTTCTCCAAGGATGCCATCATCGAAAGCGTTTATGCCGCGCACAGCCCGGCAGCGGGCTATGCCTTCACGCTGCTGGTGATCGCTGCCTTCTTCACGAGCTTCTATTCCTGGCGCCTGATCTTCATGACATTCCACGGCAAGCCGCGCGCTTCGGACGAGGTCATGGACCATGTGCATGAATCGCCGAAGGTGATGCTGGTGCCGCTGTATATCCTGGCGACAGGCGCGTTGCTGGCCGGTGTGGTCTTTGCGGGCAGCTTCATCGGCCATGATCCGGAAATGCACCAGGCAACCTGGTACAACGGGTTCTGGCGCGAGGCGCTGCTTGCCGGACCCGGCAACGAGATACTGGAACACTTCCACCATGTGCCGCTTCTGGTGAAGCTCTCACCCTTCATCATGATGGTTTCGGGTTTCGTGCTTGCCTGGCTGTTCTACATCCGCAACACGGATCTGCCCAAAGCCTTCGCCCAGACCCAGCCTGGTCTGTATGCCTTCCTCCTGAACAAGTGGTATTTCGACGAGATCTACGACTTCCTGTTCGTGCGGCCTGCCAAGGCGATTGGCCGTTTCCTGTGGAAGAAGGGGGATGGCTGGCTGATCGACGGATTTGGTCCTGACGGCATTTCCGCACGGGTGCAGGACATCACCAACAGGATCGTCCGCCTGCAATCGGGCTATGTCTATCACTACGCGTTCGCCATGCTCATCGGCATCGCTCTGCTCATCACATGGGCCATGTTCGGAGGAATTCGCTGATGAGCGACTGGCTGATCCTATCCGTCGTTACATTCCTGCCTGCATTTGGCGCGCTGATCATCCTGCTGATCAGCGGTGAGGGCGAGATCGCCCAGCGCAACATCCGCAATGTGGCACTGTTCACAACGATCCTGACCTTCGTCGTGTCGCTATTCATCTGGGGTGGTTTCGACACATCCGTGTCCGGCTTCCAGATGGTGGAAAAATACACCTGGATCGATGGCTTCATGAGCTACCACATGGGTGTGGACGGCATTTCGATGCTGTTCATCATCCTGACGACGTTCCTCATGCCGCTTTGCATCCGCGCAAGCTGGACCTCGGTGCAGCACCGCGTGAAGGAATACATGATTGCGTTCCTGCTGCTGGAAACCTTCATGATCGGGGTCTTCTGCGCGCTGGACCTGATGCTGTTCTACATCTTCTTTGAAGCTGGTCTCATTCCGATGTTCATCATCATCGGTGTGTGGGGCGGCAAGCGGCGCGTCTATGCATCGTTCAAGTTCTTCCTCTACACGCTGCTCGGTTCCGTGCTGATGCTGCTGGCCATGATGGCGATGTACTGGCAGGCGGACACGACCGATATTCCGACACTGCTGACGCATGAATTCCCGGCCGCCATGCAGACATGGCTATGGCTGGCCTTCTTCGCCTCGTTTGCAGTGAAGATGCCGATGTGGCCTGTGCATACATGGCTTCCCGATGCCCACGTCGAAGCGCCAACAGCGGGTTCGGTCATCCTGGCTGGTGTCCTGCTGAAGATGGGCGGTTATGGTTTCCTGCGCTTCTCGCTGCCAATGTTCCCGCTCGCCAGTGCGGATTTCGCGCCGCTGGTCTACACGCTTTCAGTCGTGGCGATCATCTACACCTCGCTCGTGGCGCTGATGCAGGAAGATATCAAGAAGCTGATCGCCTATTCCTCCGTTGCGCATATGGGTTACGTGACGATGGGGATTTTCACCGCCAATATCTACGGTATCCAGGGCGCGATCTACCAGATGCTGTCGCACGGGCTCGTGTCGGGCGCACTGTTCCTGTGCGTTGGTGTGATCTACGACCGGATGCATACGCGCGAGATCGCGGCCTATGGCGGGCTCGTCAACCGCATGCCCAAATATGCGACGATCTTCCTGATCTTCACCATGGCCAATGTCGGGCTTCCCGGAACTTCGGGTTTCGTCGGCGAATTCATGACGCTGCTGGGCGCCTTCCAGGCCAACAGCTGGGTGGCTGCATTCGCAACCACTGGCGTGATCCTGTCGGCTGCCTATGCCTTGTGGCTTTATCGGCGCGTCATATTCGGTGCGCTGGAGAAGGAAAGCCTCAAGTCGATGATGGATCTGAGCCGTCGCGAGCGCGAAATTCTCTTCCCGCTCGTGGCACTCGTGATCTTCTTCGGGGTATACCCCAATCCGGTCTTCAACGTCACATCGGCATCTGTCGAGGCGCTGATAGCCAATTATCATGCAGCGCTGGAAGCGGCAGGTCACGTGACCGTTGCTGCCGGCCACTGAGGATCGATCATGGAACAGGCAATGGAACTTTCCTCACTCAAGCCCGATCTGATGCTGGCTGCACCTGAACTGATCCTTGCGGTCGGCGCAATGGTGCTGCTGATGCTTGGGGTGTTTCGCGGTCGCAATGCCGCGTCGGCAGTCACCGGTCTGGCGATAGCCGTGATCGTCATTGCCGCCCTTTGGCTGCACTGGTTCACGGGTGAGGGGAAGGCCTTCTCAGGCGCGCTCGTGATTGATCCGTTCGCAAAGCTGATGAAGGTGCTGGCGCTTATCGGTTCTGGTACAGCCATTGCCATGTCGGTTTCGTTCATGCGCAAGGAACAGTTCGAGCATTTCGAATATCCGGTGCTTGTCGTGCTTGCCACGGTCGGCATGATGCTGATGATTTCGGCGAACAATCTCCTGACGCTCTACATGGGCCTGGAGCTTCAGTCGCTGGCGCTTTACGTGACAGCGGCGATCAATCGCGATTCCCTGCGTTCAACGGAGGCCGGGCTCAAATATTTCGTCCTTGGCGCGCTTTCGTCGGGCATGCTGCTATACGGCATCACGCTCGTCTATGGCTTTACCGGGCAACTGGATTTCGACGCCGTTGCCCAGGCAATTGCGGGGACCGGCCGTTCGGTCGGGCTGACCTTCGGTCTCGTCTTCATCCTTGCCGGGCTTTGCTTCAAGATTTCTGCCGTGCCGTTCCACATGTGGACACCGGACGTCTATGAGGGTGCACCAACGCCCGTAACGGCGTTCTTTGCCGCTGCACCCAAGATTGCCGCCATGGCGCTGATGGTACGGGTCACCATGCAGGCGTTCGAACCGGTAACAACCGACTGGCAGCAGGTCATCGCCTTCATCTCCATCGCCTCGATGGTGCTGGGTGCCTTTGCCGCCATTGGCCAGACAAACATCAAGCGGCTGATGGCCTATTCGTCGATTGGACATATGGGTTATGCGCTGGTGGGCCTTGCCGCCGGTACGCAGGCAGGCATCAATGGCGTGGTGCTGTACATGCTGATATACATGGTAATGACGCTCGGCACCTTCGCCTGCATTCTTGCCATGCGGAACAAGGAAGGCATGGTGGAAGACATTTCCGATCTTTCCGGCCTTGCTGCCCGCAACCCGGTCATCGCGCTTTGCCTGACCGCGCTGATGTTCTCGCTTGCCGGCATTCCACCGCTTGCGGGCTTCTTCGGTAAATATTTCGTCTTCGTGGCAGCGATCGAGGCCAAGCTCTATGCGCTGGCCATCATCGGTGTGCTGGCGAGCGTTGTTGGCGCGTTCTACTATATTCGCATCATCAAGGTGATGTGGTTCGATGAGGCTGGTGACGAGTTCGTTCCAATGGCAAACGAACTGAAGATCGTGCTGGCGTTCAGCAGCATCTTCGTCAGCTTCTTCTATCTCTTTGCAGGATATGTGTTCGGGGTGACTTCCACTGCCGCTGCGACCTTCTTCTGAGGTGAAAGGAAACTTGCCAACCGGTTACCGGCTTCGCGTGCTGGAGGAAACCACCTCCACCAACACGGCCTGTCTGGACGCGGCAACACAGGGGGATCCCGGCAGATTGTGGATCATGGCCCGTCGTCAGACGGCAGGCCGCGGCAGCAGGGGGCGGGACTGGGTTTCGCAGGAAGGCAATCTGTTTGCTTCGCTTCTGTTGATCGATCCGGCACCGCGCCAGAAACTGGGTACGCTTACCTTCGTTGTTGCGCTGGCAGTGCGCGACACACTTGCCGATCTGTTTCACCAGCATGGCATCGTGCGCGATGTTTCACTGAAATGGCCGAATGATGTGCTCGTATCGGGCCGCAAGGTGAGTGGCATATTGCTGGAAAGCCATGCCATCGCCGGAAAGGGCGTGCTGATCGCGGGCGTTGGCGTCAATTGCGCCTCGCATCCCGACGAGGTTCTGCACAAGGCAACGGACCTGGCCAGTGAAGGCCTCAGCATCAGCCCTGAAGCCTTCCTCAAGCTGATGGCGGGAAAGCTTGACCTGCTTGTCGGGCAATGGGCGCGCGGCGAAGGTTTCGAGCCGATACGGCGAAAGTGGCTGGAAAAAGCGACTGGCGTTGGAGAGCGCATCTATGTGAAGATGGCAGGGCGGGAATTGTCAGGCACATTTGATACGATTGACGAGAACGGGATGCTTGATCTCGAGCTGGACGATGGAAGCATCGTGAAACTTTCTGTGGCGGACATTTTCTTTTCAAATCCGCCCAAAACGAGGAAAAGTGACTGATGTCTGATAGCGATCTGGTTTTCGTCCCGCTTGGCGGGGTGGGCGAAATCGGCATGAACCTTGCGCTGTACGGTTATGGCCCGGCAAAGAAACGGCAATGGATCATGGTCGATTGCGGCGTCACATTCCCTGGGCCAGACCTGCCGGGCGTAGACCTCGTCCTTCCCGATATCCAGTTTGCTGTCAGCCTCGGCGACAGCCTGAAGGGCATCGTCATCACCCATTCCCACGAGGATCATTACGGCGCGCTGCTCGCCCTGTGGCCAAAGCTGCTCAAGCCGGTCTGGTGCACACCGTTCACGGCAGGCATGCTTGAATCCAAGGCGACCTCGGAACAAAACGCACCGAAAATTCCGGTGAACATCTTCAAGGCCGGGGAGCGGTTCAATGTCGGCCCGTTCGAACTTGAAGCGCTGCATGTCACCCACTCCATCCCGGAACCCGTGTCCCTTCTGATTTCCACACCGCTCGGCAAACTGATCCATACGGGCGACTGGAAGATCGACGCCGAGCCCTCGCTTGGGGCGGATACGGATGAAAAGGCGTTTCGCCGGGCGGGCGACGCTGGTGTACTGGCGCTCATCTGCGATTCAACCAATGCCATGCGTACCGGCAAGTCGCCGACGGAACAGGCTGTCTCCGACAGTCTTGCAGACATCATCACCAACGCTTCCGGTCGCGTCGCGATCACTACCTTCTCGTCGAATGTCGGGCGTATTCGCTCCATTGCCCATGCTGCGCAGAAGGCAGGTCGCAAGGTCATGCTGATGGGCCGGTCGATCCGTCGCGTGTCGGAAGTGGCTGACGAAATCGGCTATCTCGAAGGCCTGGACGAGTTCATCGACGAGGATGAATTCCAGTCGCTCGACCGCAAGAAGGTCGTGATCATCCTTACCGGAAGCCAAGGTGAGGACAGGGCGGCTCTTGCCAAGCTTGCACGCGACGAGCATCCGCGGGTGCATCTTGGGGCAGGCGACACGGTCGTCTATTCCTCGCGCACCATACCCGGCAACGAGAAGGCCATTCTTGAAACCAAGAACAGGCTCATCGATCTGGGTGTCGACATCATCACGGATGATGATGCGCTGGTCCATGTTTCCGGCCATCCGCGGCAGGATGAACTGGAGCAGATGTATGGCTGGGTCAGGCCGCAGATTTCGGTGCCAGTGCATGGCGAAGCAGCGCATCTGAGTGCCCATGCCGCGCTGGCGGCCGGGTTTGGCGTTCCCCAGGTGGCGCCGGTACGCAATGGCCACATGCTTCGGCTTGCGCCGGGGCCAGCCGAAATCATCGGTGAAGTGCCGCACGGGCGCATCTACAAGGATGGCTCGGTGATCGGCAATGACGAGGATGTCGGGGTCCGCGAGCGGCGTCGACTTTCCTTCGCCGGACTGGTTGCCGTGTCGATCGTGCTGGACCAGAAAGGTCGGCTGGCCGACGATGTGGATCTTTCCGTGCATGGCCTTCCGGCACGTGTGCCCACAGGTGAAGCCTTCGATGACATCCTGTTCGATGTGGCATCTCAGGCAATCGATTCCCTTCCCGTCGCACGGCGGCGCGATGACGAAACGATCATGAATTCGATTGAAAAGGCAGTGCGGGCAGCCGCGCGCGATCATTGGGGCAAGAAGCCAATGGTCACGGTTTTCGTTGCGAGGGTGTAGGATGATTGGAAGGCTGAACCATGTGGCGATTGCCGTGCCTGACCTCGGGGCTGCCACTGCGACCTATGCCAATGTGCTTGGTGCGCGGGTGAGTGCGCCGCAGGCCTTGCCGGAACATGGTGTGACCGTCGTTTTCGTAGAATTGCCCAACACCAAGATCGAATTGCTGGAAGCGCTTGGCGAAAACTCGCCCATCGCCCAGTTCATCGCGAAGAACCCATCGGGCGGCATTCATCATGTGTGCTACGAGGTCGAGGATATTGTGGCGGCGCGCGAACACATGATCAGCCAAGGCGCGCGGGTGCTGGGCGATGGAAGTCCGAAGATCGGTGCGCACAACAAGCCCGTACTGTTTCTGCACCCTAAGGATTTCTGCGGAACGCTGGTCGAACTGGAGCAGGTCTGAATCATGTCGTTCTTAACCGGCTTTGCCGTCTATTTCATCATCTGGTGGGTAACGCTGTTCATGGTGCTGCCGGTAGGTGTCAAGAGCCAGGCCGAGGAAGGCGAACGCCTTCAGGGAACCGATCCCGGCGCGCCTGTGCAATCACGGTTCGGGATGAAGCTTGTCGCCAACACGCTGCTGGCCGGAGTGGTTTTCGCGATCTGGTATTACCTGACCCACGTGGCCGGATTCGGCTTCGACCCGTTTCCAAGCCTTTTTCCGGGCTGATCACGGCTGCCTGAAATTGCGCGGCAACGCGTGGGCAAGCTGCCTGATATCCAGCAGGGTAATGATTTCAGACATTGCACCAAAAACAAAGGCAGGGCTTTCGCCCTGCCATAGTTTGCGTGTCCCGGATTTCGTTACTTTGCGTAAGCATTGCGGCTGCAGTTTCCCGCGCCAGAAATCCACATCCTCCCAAGACTAAGACCGCTAAATCAGGGCTGGTCAACCAGCTCTTCTTGTGCCCGACAATTATGCACACTGGTCCGACTTTGTCACATTAATTCAGCAGATTCGGGAAATTTTCATTGGATTTCGCCTGCTTAAAAGGCAGCGGGGGCTGCCCGCTGCCTGTTCGTGTTCAGAATTTGCAATTGGCCTTCAGGGGTGCCCAATTGCTCAGCACCTTGCCCGTGCCATCTGCCACGAGAAGTCGATACTCGGTGTCGATGGCCGTCACGATATTGATGGTGCGCGAGAAGCTCGCCATCGCGCCGTTCTGCGAAGGAACCGCCTCGATCTCGAAGGGGCCCTGGACGGAGCCGCCCTTGCGCGCCATCAGATAACGCACGGTTCCGGGCTTGTTCGTGAAAATCCAGCCGGCCAGTTGTGCTGTGGCCGGGCAAGCGTTCGAGGCGGGCGACTTGATTGCGAGTTGCGCCTTGGTCGCCACCAGTTCGCTGGTCGGATTGACGGCGAAATTCTTGGCCATCACAGCCGTTGCGGGAAGGGTCATGGCGACAAGGGCGAATGCCATGAGCGGGGTGCGGGTTCCATTCAGCATTTGACATCTCCTGGAGACGTTGAGTGGCGTTGACGGTGTCACCCACTGGGGGGCAGAGCCTGGGAGGATGGCGACACTGGATGGAATATCGGCGTGTGGGGCGATGAAATCTGTGCGATTGCACACATAGCGGTAAAAAAGAGAATTCCAGCCAATTCTGCCCGCGCACTTGTGCCCCAAGGGCATGGCGCATTATAGAGCAGCATCCGATCGGGTTGAATCAATCCGAGGGAACCGGTCAGGGCCCGTGGGTTTCAGGGCCGTCGAAAACTGCTTCAACCTGCCTTGTCGGCATTCGATCAAATCTGGAAAAACCATGCGTTTGTCGCGTTACTTCATTCCCCTTCTCAAGGAAAACCCAAAGGAAGCCGAAATCGTGTCGCATCGGCTGATGCTACGCGCGGGCATGATCCGGCAGCAATCGGCGGGGATCTATTCATGGCTGCCGCTGGGCAAGCGGGTGCTGGACAAGGTTTGCGCGATTGTTCGCGAGGAACAGAACCGCGCTGGCGCACATGAGATACTGATGCCGGTGATCCAGTCGGCAGACCTCTGGCGCGAAAGCGGACGGTATGAAGCCTATGGCAAGGAGATGCTGCGCATTCAGGATCGCCATGAACGCGACATGCTGTTCGGCCCGACCAACGAGGAGATGGTGACGGAAATTTTCCGCGCCTATGTGAAGTCCTACAAGGACCTGCCGCTCAATCTCTATCACATACAGTGGAAATTCCGGGACGAGGTGCGCCCGCGCTTCGGCGTGATGCGCTCGCGCGAATTCCTGATGAAGGACGCCTATTCGTTTGACCTCGACTATGATGGCGCGAAGGCAGCCTATTACCGCATGTTCGTTTCCTATCTGCGTACCTTCGACCGGGTGGGGATGAAGGCAATTCCGATGCGCGCCGATACGGGTCCCATTGGTGGCGATCTGAGCCACGAATTCATCATTCTGGCCGATACCGGCGAGAGCCAGGTTTTCTGCCACAAGGACTATCTCGGTCTCGCGGTGCCGGATTCGGGAACCGATTTCTCCAATGACCAGCAGATTGCCCAGATCGTTGAGCGCTGGACAACGCCCTATGCCGCCACGGATGAAATGCATGACGAAGCTGCATGGAGCGCCATAGACGAGGGCGACCGCCTTTCCGCGCGCGGTATCGAGGTCGGACATATCTTCCATTTCGGCACCAAATATTCCGAACCGATGGGTGCGAAGGTGATGGGTCCGGATGGCAAGGAACACATTGTCTCCATGGGTTCATATGGCATTGGTCCGTCCCGCCTCGTTGCAGCCATTATCGAAGCTTCCCATGACGAGAATGGCATTTGCTGGCCGCAATCCGTCGCGCCGTTCGATGTGGGGATCGTGAACATGAAGTCCGGTGATGGTGCAGTCGACAAGGTTTGCGATGATCTCTATCTCCAGCTCACCAATGCCGGTTTCGATGTGCTTCTGGACGATACCGACAATCGCGCCGGAGCAAAGTTTGCGGGCATGGACCTGATAGGCCTGCCATGGCAGGTGATTGTCGGCCCGCGCGGTGTGGGCGAGGGAACGGTCGAACTGAAACGGCGCAAGGATGGCGAGCGCATGACGCTGACGGCAGAGGCGCTGGTGAACCATCTTGCCAGCAGCAGGCAGGCCTGAAGCGATGAATGCCTTGCCGCCAGAGAGCCGAAGCGCGTTTGACGGGGATTCCGGTGTGCCGGTGAAGGCGCCGGGGCCCTTCAGCGCCTTCGAGTGGCTGCTGGCGGGGCGCTATCTGCGCGCACGGCGCAAGGAAGCCTTCATTTCGGTGATCGCTGGCTTTTCCTTCATCGGCATCATGCTGGGCGTGGCGACGCTGATCATCGTCATGGCGGTGATGAACGGATTTCGCGCGGAACTGCTCACGCGCATCCTCGGCATGAACGGTCATGTCATCGTTCAGCCCATCGATTATGACCTGACGGATTATGCAGCGGTTGCAGACCGCCTGTCGGGTGTTGAAGGCGTGCGGCTTGCCGTGCCACTCGTCGAGGGCCAGGCGCTCGTCTCCGGCCAACGTGGAACAGCAGGCACCGGCGCGCTGATACGCGGCGTGCGCGAAAAGGATATTCAGCAGATCAAGGGAATTTCGGGCAATGTGCGCGAGGGAACGCTTGCTGGCTTTGACGAGAATGAAGGGGTCGCGATAGGCATTCGCCTTGCGCAGAATCTCGGGCTGCATGCCGGTGATCTGCTGACGATCATATCGCCTGAAGGGGATGTGACGCCCTTTGGCACGACGCCCCGCGTGAAGGCCTATCCGGTTGTTGCGATCTTCGAGATCGGCATGAGCGAGTATGATGCCTCGATTGCCTATCTGCCGCTCAGTGAAGCCCAGCTCTACTTCAATTCTGAAGCGAAGGTTTCCGCCATCGAGGTCTATGTCGATGAGCCGGACTCGGTGGGCAGCATGCGCGATGCGATTGCCACGGCGATTGCACGCCCGCATTTCCTGACAGACTGGCGACAACGCAACATGAGCTTCTTCACCGCGCTTCAGGTGGAGCGCAACGTGATGTTCATGATCCTGACACTGATCATTCTGGTTGCAGCCCTCAACATCATTTCCGGCCTGACCATGCTGGTGAAGGACAAGGGCAGGGACATTGCCATCCTGCGGACCATGGGGGCCACGCGCTTTTCGATCATGCGCATCTTCATGATGACTGGCTCTGCAATCGGCATTTCCGGCACGGTGGTCGGGGTATTGCTCGGGGTGCTCGTGTGCCTCAACATCAAGGCAATCCAGAATTTCGTCGACTGGCTCGTCGGCGGGCATGTGTGGGATCCGACCGTGCGGTTCCTGTCCGACATTCCCGCCCGCATGGATACGGGCGAAACGGTATCGATTGTCGTCATGGCGCTTGCGCTTTCATTCCTGGCGACGATCTTCCCGGCATGGCGTGCCGCGCGGCTCGATCCGGTGGAGGCGCTACGATATGAGTGATCCGGTCCTCCGCGTCGAAAAGGTGCGCCGCGCCTACCGTGAAACGGCTGGCAGTCTTGTCGTGCTTGATGGCGCTAATCTGGAAATGCAGCGCGGTGAGTTGGTTGCCCTTGTCGCGCCGTCGGGAACCGGCAAATCGACCCTGCTGCATCTGGCGGGTCTGCTGGAGCGGCCCGATGGCGGTGAGGTCTATATCAATGGACTTGCCACGCGCGGCATGGCTGATCGCAACCGTACTGTCATGCGGCGCAACGATATCGGCTTTGTCTACCAGTTCCATCACCTGCTGCCGGAGTTCTCCGCGGAGGAAAACCTGATGGTTCCGCAACTGATCAGGGGCGTGAGCAAGGGACTTGCACGACAGCGTGCCGGGGAACTTCTGCAGGCCATGAAGATTTACGAGCGCGCGGGCCATCGTCCGGCGCAATTGTCGGGTGGGGAGCAGCAGCGCGTTGCCATAGCACGCGCGGTGGCCAATGGACCAAAACTGCTGCTTGCAGACGAACCGACGGGAAATCTGGATCCGGACACTTCGGCCCATGTCTTTTCCATGCTCGAGCATCTGGTGCGCTCAAGTGGTGTTGCTGCACTTGTTGCGACCCATAATCATGAACTGGCAAGGCGCATGGACAGGTGCGTTACGCTCGTTCACGGAAAAATTGCTCCATTCAAGGTGTGAACAAAACCAGAAAACCTGTTGACATAGGGAACAAGAGAGAACATAAAAAGAACATACAAGGATTTGGGCCATTGTTGCCCGGTTGGAGGACTGACCATGTATGTTTCCCTGCGCGATGTGGCTTCTCTTGCGACGATCAGCCTTTTCCTCACGGCAGTGTTCACCTGGGCCGATATCCTGAAGGCCATTGCCTGACTTTTTCAATCACAAATCTGGCCTGGTGCTTCGGATTGCGGGTTCAGTTTTTTACCGTGACCCGGGGGCAGCAGGCCAGAACCATCCGGCCCTGGTGAACGCACCTGACTGAATTGCGTTGACATCAGGCATTTCACGGCGATTTCGACCGCGTTGCGGTTGCCCGTTTCTTCCGCGTACCGCATGATTTCCGGCGAATCTCAATTGGCCGGAAATCATCGAGCGGTTTGAACAGTGGCAGCGGCAGGCTTTGAAGTGAACAGTGGCCCCGGTGGGGGCGAGAGGAACAAGGCTGGCCGCGCGAGCGGTCCGGGCTTTGTCCATCTGCATGTTCATTCTGCCTACAGCCTGCTGGAAGGCGCGCTGCAACTTGCCAAACTTGTCGACCTTGCCGCCCACGACAGGCAGCCCGCGCTTGCGGTAACGGATCGCAACAATCTTTTTGGCGCGCTGGAATTCTCGGAAAAAGCTGCCTCCAGGGGCATTCAGCCGATCATGGGCGCCGTGCTTGCCGTTGATTTCCGGGATGTGGATACGAGCCATGCACGGCACGGCACGGTCCGGCACGGTTCGCTCGTTCTGCTGGCCATGGACAAGACCGGTTTTGCCAATCTGACCAGGCTCGTTTCGATGGCACATCTTGACGGTGGGCGCGAAGATGAAACGCAGGACGAACAGGCCCATACAGGCCTGCCGCATGGCCCGCATGTACGCATCAGTGATATCGAGCGCTACAATGGCGGTCTGATCGTGCTGACAGGTGGACCGGAAGGGCCACTGGACGGGCTTGTCGGGGAGGGGCATGGCAGCCAGGCCGAAGAGCGGCTTGTGCGCCTCAAGGCCACCTTCGCGAACAGGCTCTATGTCGAATTGCAACGCCATCGCCAGAATGCTGGCGAGCGACGCATTGAAGGTGCGCTGATCGATCTTGCCTATCGTCATGATCTGCCACTGGTGGCTACCAACGAACCCTTCTTTGCCTCGCGCAATGATTTCGAGGCGCATGACGCGCTGATGGCAATTGCCGAGGGGACGGTGGTTGCCGCCGATGATCGCAGGCGGCTCAGCCCTGAACACTACTTCAAGTCACGCGGGGAAATGTCGCTGCTTTTCGCCGACCTGCCCGAAGCACTCGAAAACACCGTCGAGATTGCGCGCCGATGTGCATTCCGGGCCCAGAAGCATGACCCGATCCTGCCGCGCTTCACCGGTGAAAGCAGTGATCCGGAATCGGCACGGGCCTCTGAAACGGAAGAATTGAAGAAGAGCGCACGCGAAGGGCTGAGCGAGCGGCTTGAGCATGCCGAAACGGCTCCCGGCTTTACCCGCAAGGATTATGAGGAACGGCTCGAATTCGAACTGGGTGTCATCGAGCAGATGGGTTTCCCGGGTTATTTCCTGATCGTTGCCGACTTCATCAAGTGGGCCAAGCACCAGGGCATCCCGGTTGGTCCGGGGCGTGGATCGGGTGCGGGTTCGCTCGTTGCCTGGTCGCTGACAATCACCGACATCGACCCGATGCGCTTCTCGCTGCTGTTCGAACGCTTTCTCAACCCCGAACGCGTCTCGATGCCGGATTTCGATATCGACTTCTGCCAGGAAAGGCGTGAAGAGGTCATCCGCTACGTGCAGGAAAAGTATGGCCGGGGGCAGGTCGCGCAGATCATCACCTTCGGAACCCTGCAGGCGCGCGCGGTGCTGCGCGATGTCGGGCGTGTCCTGCAAATGCCCTATGGCCAGGTCGACAGGCTGTGCAAGCTGGTGCCATCAAACCCGGCAAATCCGGTAACGCTCAAGGCGGCAATCGACGGGGAACCGCGGTTGCAGGAAGCGGCGCGCGAAGAGGAAATCGTCAAGACGCTGTTCGATATCTCAACGCGACTGGAGGGGCTTTACCGGCATGCCTCGACCCATGCCGCGGGTATCGTCATCGGTGACCGGCCGCTTGAAGAACTGGTGCCGCTCTATCGCGATCCGCGTTCCGACATGCCGGTCACGCAATATTCGATGAAATGGGCTGAAGCCGCCGGCCTGGTGAAGTTCGACTTTCTCGGCCTGAAGACGCTTACGGTGATCCAGAAGGCGATCGAGTTCATTGCGCAGAAGGGAACGGTGGTCGACATCGCCACCATTGCGCTCGATGACACGTCCACCTTCGAAATGCTGACGCGCGGCGAGACTGTCGGCGTGTTCCAGCTGGAATCGATGGGCATGCGCAAGGCGCTCATCGGGATGAAGCCTGACCGGTTCGAGGATATAATCGCCCTTGTGGCACTGTATCGCCCCGGCCCGATGGACAATATTCCCGTCTACAATGACCGCAAGAACGGGCTGGAGAAGGCCAGCTACATTCACGAGAAGATCGAGCCGATCCTGAAGGAGACGCATGGCGTCATCATCTACCAGGAACAGGTGATGCAGATCGCACAGCTGTTGTCCGGCTATTCACTTGGCGAAGCCGACCTGCTGCGCCGGGCAATGGGCAAGAAGATCCGCGCCGAAATGGACAAGCAGCGCGAGCGGTTCGTGGATGGTGCAGTCGAGCGTGGCGTGTCGCGGCCAAAATCCAACGAGATTTTTGACCTGCTGGCGAAATTTGCCGATTATGGCTTCAACAAGTCCCACGCGGCCGCCTATGCGCTCGTTTCCTATCAGACGGCATGGCTGAAGGCCTGGCATCCGGTCGAGTTCCTTGCAGCATCAATGCAGCTCGACATCAACAATACCGACAAGCTTTCGGTGTTTCATCAGGAAGCTCGCCAGCAGGGCATCGAAATCGTTGCGCCATGTGTGCAAAAGGCGCAGGCCGGTTTCAGTGTCGCGGATGGGCGCATCTATTACGCTCTGGCCGCGATCAAGGGCGTGGGCGAGGGGGCTGTCAGCCAGATCGTCGCCGAGCGCGAAGCGAACGGACCCTATCGCGACCTGACCGACTTCTTCACCCGCGTGGACATCAGGCTGGTCAATCGCCGCACGCTTGAAAGCCTGATTGCTGCTGGCGCGCTTGACTGTTTCGGTTTGCCGCGCGAGCGGCTGATGGCTGGTATCGAGCGGCTGATGGGGCATGCCAGCCGCACCGCGCAGGACCGCAATAGCGGCCAGAATGACATGTTCGCAGCTTCTGGCGCTGCCATGAGCCAGGAAGCGATCCTGCTGCCTGCCGCCAAGCCATGGATGCCTGCGGAGAAGCTGCAGCGTGAATTCCAGGCCATCGGCTTCTACCTGTCCTCGCATCCGCTGGAGGAATACAAGCCGCTGATGGAGAAGATGCGCGTCCAGCTCTATGGCGATTTCGAACGCTCCGTGCGGGCGGGGGCAACGGCCGGTCGCCTGGCTGGCACGGTGACATCGCGCCAGGAACGCAAGACGCGTACCGGCAAGCGCATGGCGATCGTGCAGATGTCCGATCCGTCCGGGCAATATGAGGCGGTCATGTTCGAAGAGGGGCTGGCACGTTTCCGCGACCAGCTGGAAATCGGGCAATCGGTCATTATCCTGGCGGGTGCCGATCTTCGCCCCGAGGGCGTGAGCATTCGCATCCAGTCGGTCGAGTCGCTCGAAGAGCAGGCGATGCGAGAAGCCCGCAATCTGCGCATTTTCCTGGCTGATGAAAAGCCGGTGGCGACACTCCATCCGCTGTTGCAGCCCGTCGGGAGAAGCGCGGGCGAAGGACAAGTCAGTTTCATCCTCATTCGCGAGAATGGTGCGCGCGAAGTTGAAATCGAGCTTTCCAACCGGTTTCAGGTTTCGCCCCAGATTGCCCGAGCCATCAAGGGCATTCCGGGCGTAGTGGACGTGGAACTTGTATGACGGCCATTCGCGACAGGCTGGTAGCTGTCGAGGCGCGACACGAGGCGGCAATCAACGATCTGTTCAATCTGGAGCCGGTCTATCGCTATCTTTTCGATGGCGCGCCGCCTGGTGACTATGTTCCCTGGCTTGTCGGCACACTTGCCCAAAGGCCGCCCCAGCCAGGAATCGGTGGCTGGATCATCGAGGAAGATGGTCGGGTGATGACTTACCTGGAAATCCGGGAAGGTGAACATAATGGCGGTCGCGAACTCATCTGGATCGTGCATCCGGACTGGTGGGGACGCGGTATTGCCACTGCGCTGGCCCGGATCGGACAGGAGTTGGCTTTCGCCGTGGAGGATGTAGGCCATGTGTGGGCAGCCACAGATGCCGCGAACCTGGCGTCACAGCGGGTAATGGAAAAGTCGGGCATGCATTTCTGGAAGATGGAAGACATGCCATTGGGTCCCGGACCGGTCTGGCGGATTTATCGTCCCTGATGACGCAGGCCTGTTGGCGCCGGTCGCTGCCCGCCCGGTGACAGGGAGCGGCCAGCCCCCCTTGCGCAGTGCAGCATAATCCTGTAAGCACCCGCCCATTCCACACGCGGGAATACGAACCTGCCTCAGCCCCTGACGGTCGAAAGGCCATGGCATTGCAGGTTTCGCTCCGGTGACGCGCCCCAGGCGCCGTTCATTGCCCGCGGAGGTTCAACCGGTAAAGGATACCACACATGGCGCTGCCTGATTTCACGCTTCGCCAGCTGCTCGAAGCTGGCTGTCACTTTGGTCACCAGACTCACCGCTGGAACCCGAAAATGGAACGTTACATTTTCGGTGCCCGCAACAATATCCACATTGTCGATCTTGCCCAGACCGTGCCGCTGCTGCACCAGGCGCTGAAGATCGTTTCCGACGTGGTCGCCAATGGCGGACGCGTGCTGTTTGTCGGCACAAAGCGCCAGGCCTCGGAAATCATTGCCGATGCCGCGAAGCGTTCGGCCCAGTATTATGTGAATTCCCGCTGGCTCGGCGGCATGCTGACGAACTGGAACACGATTTCCAACTCGATCAAGCGCCTGCGCCAGGTTGATGAACTGCTCAGCAGCGCCGATTCCGGCCACCTGACCAAGAAGGAACGCCTGATGCTGACGCGCGAGCGCGACAAGCTCGAGCGGGCGCTCGGCGGGATCAAGGACATGGGCGGCACGCCTGACCTCCTGTTCATTGTCGACACCAACAAGGAATCGATTGCGGTTTCAGAGGCGCGCCGCCTCAAGATCCCGGTCGTCGCCATTCTCGACACCAATTGCGATCCGGACATGATCGATCATCCGATCCCGGGCAATGACGATGCGTCGCGCGCCATTGCGCTTTACTGCGAACTGATCGCGAAGGCCGCCATTGACGGTATCGCGCGCCAGCAGGGCATTCGTGGCGTTGATGTCGGTGCTTCGGCGGAAGTGATCGCGGAACCAGCGCTCGACGAAGGCGACGCCTCGGGCGAAGTCGTGGCATTGTTTGCAACGCCGGAAGGCGACGCGGACGATCTGAAGAAGATTTCCGGTGTTGGCCCGGTGCTGGAGGGCAAACTCAACGCCCTTGGCATTACCAAGTTCGATCAGATTGCGAACTTTACGGCAGAAGACATTGCAAAGGTTGATGAAGTACTCAACTTCAAGGGCCGCATTGATCGTGAAGACTGGGTTTCCCAGTCGCGCGAACTGGCTGGCAAGGCCTGATCTTCCGCCTGACCGGGCTCAGGCCTGGACATAGCAGTATCAAAGCATGAGTCGAACCGGCGGTTTCCGCCGGTTTGGCCATTTCCGCAAAACCCGTTCGGCTTCGAACCGGGTTACAGAAGGCCGGATAGGATCCGGCAGATGACGAGAGGCACACATGACAATCACTGCAGGAATGGTGAAAGAACTGCGCGACAAGACCGGCGCAGGGATGATGGACTGCAAGAACGCGCTGAACGAAACCAAGGGCGACATGGAAGCTGCCATCGACTGGCTGCGCGCCAAGGGCATTGCCAAGGCCGAGAAGAAGTCCGGCCGCGTCGCAGCCGAAGGCCTGGTCGGCATCGCATCTTCCGGTACGAAGGCCTCGGTTGTCGAAGTCAATTCGGAAACCGACTTCGTTGCGCGCAACGATCAGTTCCAGGACATAGTGCGCCGTGTTGCGAATACCGCTCTTGGCACCGACGGTTCCGTGCAGGCTCTTGGCAGCGCGAAGATCGAAGGTGGCGAGAAGAATGTCGTCGACACGCTGACCGATGCCATTGCCACCATTGGCGAAAACATGAACCTGCGCCGCAGCGCAGTTCTGTCTGTAGGCTCTGGCGTCGTTTCGACCTACGTTCACAACTCCGCTGGTGATGGGCTTGGCAAGATCGGTGTGCTGGTTGCGCTGGAATCGACCGGTAACGCGGATGCGCTGAACGCCATTGGCCGCCAGGTCGCGATGCATGTCGCGGCAACGAACCCGCTTGCCGCAACGCGTGATCAGGTTCCAGCTGATGTGGCTGCACGCGAAAAGGCAATCTTTGCCGAGCAGGCGCGCGAATCCGGCAAGCCGGAAGCGATCATCGAGAAGATGGTCGAGGGCCGCATGCGCAAGTTCTACGAGGAGAGCGTGCTGATTTCGCAGGTCTTCGTCATCGACGGCGAAAACACTGTCGAGCAGGCGCTCAAGAATGCCGAAAAGGATGTCGGTGCACCGATTGCGCTCAAGGGCTTTGTTCGCATGGCGCTTGGCGAAGGCATCGAGAAGGAAACTGGCGATTTTGCTGCAGAAGTCGCGGCAATGAGCAAAAAGTGAGGTTGAATTGCCTTGCCGGGGGATAACCCCCGGGCAGTGCAGTGAAATCCGTGAAAATAGCAGGGCGCTTCGTGACAACGAGGCGCCCTTGTTGTATCGAACTGCGACCCGAGAGGTCACGTCAGGAAACTCCGGAAAGCACCCATGAACACGAATGCGCGCGACAACAACAAGGCCGGACAACCCATCTACAAGCGGGTTCTCTTCAAGGTCTCAGGCGAAGCGCTTGTGGCGGAAGCTGGTTTCGGCATTGATCCGGTGGTCACTGCGCGCATTGCCCGCGACATCAAGCGGGCGGTCGAGATGGGTGTTACCGTGGGTGTGGTGATCGGCGGCGGCAATATCTTCCGCGGCGTTTCACTGGCAGCCAAGGGTGCGGACCGCGTGCAGGCCGATCACATGGGCATGCTGGCAACGGTCATGAACGCGCTTGCCATGCGCATGGCACTGGAAGAGATCGGCGTTCCATCCGTCGTGCTCAACGCGCTGACAATGCCGCAGATTGCCGAATCCTTCTCGCAGCGCCGGCTTGAGGAGCATCTTGCCGAGGGGCGGGTGGTCATCTTTGCAGGCGGCACGGGCAATCCGTTCTTCACCACCGACACGGCAGCAGCGCTGCGGGCCAGCGAAATGCGATGCGATGCGCTCTTCAAGGGGACGCAGGTCGACGGCATCTATTCTGCCGATCCGCGCAAGGACCCCACTGCCAAGCGCTATGAAAGGCTTTCCCACACCGACGTCCTGGAAAAGGGACTGGCGGTGATGGATGCGGCCGCAGTGAGCCTGGCGCGCGATGCCGGTATACCGGTAGTCGTGTTCTCGATCCACGAAGAAGGCGAATTTGCGAAGATATTGAAAGGCGAGGGGCGCTGCACTACGGTCAGCGGTTGAGCCTCCTCACTGATTCCATGAAAAGGCAAGGAGTAGGGTGATGTCTGGAGACGCGAACGATTTCGAAGGTCTGAAGAAGCGGATGGAGGGCGCGTTGAACGCGCTCAAGCACGACCTTTCCGGGCTTCGTACAGGCCGCGCCTCGGCCAACCTTCTTGATGCGATCATGATCGAGGCCTATGGCCAGTCGATGCCCATCAACCAGGTCGGGACAGTAAATGTGCCGGAGCCGCGCATGGTGTCGGTTCAGGTGTGGGACAAGGGCATGGTGGGAGCCGTTGAAAAGGCCATCCGCGAATCGAGCCTCGGACTGAACCCGATTACAGATGGCACGACGCTTCGCATTCCGCTTCCCGAACTCAATGAGCAGCGCCGCAAGGAACTAGTAAAGGTTGCCCATCAATATTCGGAAACGGCAAAGGTGGCCATTCGCCATGTGCGCCGCGATGGCATGGACCATCTGAAGAAGGCGGAGAAGGATGGCGATCTGGGCCAGGACGAGGCGCGCGCGCAGTCCGACAAGGTGCAGAAGCTGACAGACGATTATATTTCCAGCGTCGATTCGATCGTCACGCATAAGGAAACAGAAATCATGCAGGTCTGACCTGCAGGTGGCGGGCCTGTCCTGTCCGATGTCCGAAAGGGGCATGATGCAAACCGAGGAAGGCGCCAGGGTTCCGCGACATGTTGCCATCATCATGGATGGCAATGGACGCTGGGCAGTGCAGCGCGGTTTGCCACGGGTCAAGGGTCATCACCAGGGTGTCGAGGCGGTCCGCCGCGTGGCCAGGGCAGCGCGTGATCTTGGCATCGAATATCTGACGCTCTATTCATTCTCGACGGAGAACTGGTCGCGGCCGAAATCCGAGATTGGCGAACTGTTTTCGCTCCTCAAGGCGTTCATACGGCGCGACCTCGCCGAATTGCATCGCGACAATGTCCGGGTTCGCATCATTGGTGAACGCGATGGCTTGCCGTCCGACATTCTTCCGCTGCTGATCGAGGCAGAGAAACTCACCTGCGAAAACACCGGCCAGACGCTGGTGATAGCCTTCAACTACGGGTCACGGACCGAGATCGTGTCGGCTGCACGGCGGCTTGCGCAGAAGGTGGCCGATGGTTCGCTGCAGGCTTCGCAAATCGACCAGGAGCTTTTTTCGGGTTCGCTGGATACAGATGGCATTCCCGATCCTGACCTGATCATCCGCACAAGCGGCGAGAAGAGGCTGTCGAATTTCCTGCTCTGGCAGGCGGCCTATGCGGAGTTTGTCTTCACCGATTGCCTGTGGCCCGATTTCGGTGCCAATGAATTGAAGGCGGCAATCGACGAGTATGCATTGCGGGTGCGCCGTTTCGGTGGAACGGAAAGCAGACCTGGAACAAGGGGTACCGGTTCTTGAGCAAGCCAGCGGCAAAACCAATGCCTGAACTGCTTCTCAGGGTCCTTTCGGCCATCGTTCTTCTGATTGCGGTGATGGCAGTCACCTGGAAGGGTGGCGTTGCCTTTTCGCTGTTCTGGGCTGCTGCGGCTGCCCTGATCCTGTACGAATATGCGACGATTACAGGTCTGTTTGCCAAGCGGGCGCTGCTTGGCGTTTGCGGCCTGGGCCTGGCAGCGGGCCTGGTGATCTGGTTCACCCATGGACCTGCACGCGCCTTTGACCTTGTCGGCGCGGTGATTGTCGGAGTCGTGGTGATTGAAGCGATCTCGTCCCGGCGCATCTGGGGCGCGTTCGGGTTGCTATATGCCTTTCTGCCATTTGCCGCGCTGGCGCTTTTGCGCGGTGAAGACCTGAACGGTCTGATTGCCGTGTGCATGGTCTATGGCTGTGTGTGGGGAGCGGATACGCTTGCCTACTTCACTGGGCGCGCGCTTGGCGGGCCGAAACTTGCGCCTGCCATTTCTCCCAACAAGACCTGGTCTGGATTTTTCGGTGGCCTGATGGGCTCCGTGCTGCTGATGCTGGCAGTCCTGACCCTTGCAAGCCTGCCGATCGGTATTGGTGCGGTGGTGCTTGCCATCATGATCAGCATTGTCTCGCAGATCGGCGATCTGGTGGAGTCGTGGATCAAGCGGCGATTCAAGGTCAAGGATTCAAGCCATCTCATCCCGGGCCATGGCGGCGTTCTCGACCGGATCGACGGCCTGATCTTCGGCGGTGTGTTCGCCTGGGTCGTAGGCTCGCTCGTATCGCCGGTCGGCGGCTGGTTCGAGCCGGGGGCATCAGCCAGAGGATTGTTGTCAGCCTTTGTAATGCCATGATGGCGCATAAAAGTCGGATTGAACCTTGCTCCCAACCTGCCAAACTGGCATCAGGGGACCAATAGCCATTTCAGGTGACATTTCATGGAATTCCTCTCTCAGATTCCGGGCTACGGCCTTCTTTCCTATGTGATCCCGTTTCTGATCGTTCTCACGATTGTCGTGTTCTTTCATGAGCTTGGGCACTTCCTTGTGGCGCGCTGGAACGGTGTGAAGGTCGATGCGTTTTCGGTAGGGTTCGGACGGGAACTGTTCGGATTCAATGATGCCAGGGGCACCCGCTGGAAACTGTCGATGATCCCGCTGGGCGGTTATGTGAAGTTCCATGGTGATGCCAATGCAGCTTCCGCGCCTGATGTGGATGTCATCAACGCGATGGATGCCGAGGAGAGAGCGGTTTCATTCGCACACAAGCGCGTTGGCCAGCGCGCGGCTATCGTGGCGGCAGGCCCGATTGCGAATTTCATCCTGGCGATCGTGATTTTCACGCTTAGTTTCATGCTGCTTGGCAGGGCGGTTTCCGATCCGCTGATCACCAGCGTACAGGAAGGTAGCGTTGCCGAACAGGCAGGCTTCCAGAGCGGCGATATTGTTCGCGAAATCGATGGACTGCCAATCAAGTCCTTTACCGATATTCCCCGCCTTGTCGCTCCCAACCCGGGCAGGGAACTGGTGTTCGTGGTCGAGCGAAACGGAGAACTTGTCACGATACCCGTCACGCCGGCGCTCAAGGAAGTGAAGGACAGGTTCGGCAACAAGCAGGAGATCGGCCAGGTCGGCATGTACAATGACGGCAAGGTGGCGAACGCGCGCATCGTCAAGTCCGGACCGATAGAGGCCGTGGGCCAGGCGTTTGGCGAAACCTGGTTCATAATTGCGCGCACCTTCGGCTATCTGCGCGACATAATCACCGGCTACCAGTCCGCAGACCAGCTTGGCGGGCCATTGCGAATCGCCAAGGTGTCAGGCGATGTCGCGACCCTCGGCGTTGGTGCGCTGATCAACCTGGCGGCGCTTCTTTCCGTCAGCATCGGCCTGCTCAACCTGTTCCCGATTCCCCTGCTGGACGGTGGCCATCTCGTCTATTACGCCATCGAGGCACTCAGAGGCAGGCCGCTCAGCGAAAATGCCCAGGAGATCGGGTTTCGCATCGGGCTTGCCATCGTGATGATGCTGATGGTCTTTGCCACATGGAACGATGTGACCCAGTTGCTGTTTTCCGGCAGTTGAGTGCGCAAAAGGCACAGTTTCGCCTCGCCATGGCCATGTTTTGGGGCAATTTGACAGATTGCGTTAACCATCCGGCTTGAAACGGATTGCCTTTGTGCAACACATTGACGGATTGATAAAATTCTTTGTTCAGCACTGGTTGCGCAGGCCTCAAAAGCCTGTAAAAGGTTTGTTAACGAAGCAGGATTCTGTGAATCCGGTTCTGCCATGACTGTGTGTTGCGTCAATGCATGGAGTGTCGGGGTTCGAAATTCTGCGAAAAGAATGCAGGACGGCTGGCGAGTTCGTTCTGGAAATGACAATGACGGGCAAAGCCCGCAAAGCCGTCAGACGGCGGGATGAAATGGCGAGTTCTGGAATGGTTCCTGTGTCGAAACTGTTCAAGTCTGCAATTGTTGGTCTGGTGATGGCATTCGCCCCAGTGGCTGGATCCGTCGCAGTGAACATGGCTGCAACGTCAGTGGCTGAAGCAGCCGTCGTGAGCCGGATCGATGTGCGCGGCAACTCGCGCATGGATGCCCAGACGATTGCCTCCTACCTGACCATCCGGCCGGGTGAATCGTTCAACAATTCCGATATCGACGATTCGATCAAGGCGCTGTTCGCCACGGGCATCTTCACCGATGTTGCCATCTATCAGTCCGGCAATGCGCTGGTCGTGGAAGTGGACGAAAGCGGCATCGTCAACCAGGTGTTCTTCGAAGGCAACAAGCGCCTGAAGGATCAGGCACTGGCGTCGATCGTGCAGACCTCGTCCAGTTCGCCATTTTCGGAAGACAAGGTCGCCTCGGATGTGGATCGCATTCGCGAAGCCTATTCACGGGTAGGGCGCAACGATGCCTCTGTCAGCTACGAGATCGTTCCGCTTGCCAACAAGCGCGTCAACGTCGTCTTCCGGGTCAATGAAGGCGACAAGACCAAGATTCGCACCGTCAATTTCGTCGGCAACCAGGCCTATGGCGCACAGCGCCTGCGCAATGAGCTTGAAACCAAGGCGACGCACTTCTTCAGCTGGCTGAAGAGCGATGACATCTACGATTCGGACAAGCTGCGTTCTGACGAAGAGCGCCTGCGCCGCTTCTACTACAATAACGGCTATGCCGACTTCCAGGTTCTGTCTTCGGACGTCAGCTATGACGAAGCGGGCAACCTGTACAATATCACGATCACGGTCGATGAAGGCCCACGCTACTATTTCGGCAGTGTGATGATCGACAGCACGATCTCTGAAATTTCCGCGGACTCGCTTTACGGTGTGCTCGATACGAGGCAGGGCAAGCCCTACAGCGCGCAGAAGGTCGAGGACACGATCATCGCCCTCACGGAAGCCGTGGCCGAGCGTGGATTTGCCTTCGTTCAGGTGACACCGCGCGGCAACCGCAATTTCGATACCAACACGATCGACGTGACCTACCAGATCGATGAAGGCCCACGTGTCTACATCCAGCAGATCAACATTGTCGGCAATGACCGTACACGCGAGCATGTCATTCGCCGCGAGTTCGACATTTCCGAAGGTGACGCGCTCAATCAGGTCCTGATCCAGAAGACCAAGCGTCGTCTGGAAGCGACCGGCTACTTCGAGAAGGTCGATATTTCGACCCGTCAGGGCGGCTCGCCGGACCGGGTCGTTGTCGTGGTGCGGGTTGAAGACAAGGCAACGGGCGAATTCTCCATCGGTGGTGGCTACTCGACCGCATCTGGTCCGCTCGGCGAAATCTCCTTCTCGGAAAAGAACTTCCTTGGACGTGGCCAGTACATCAAGGTTGCCGGTGGTTTCGGCACCGAGGACACGACCTACTCGCTGAACTTCACCGAGCCCTATTTCCTCGGCTATCGCATTTCTGCAGGTTTCGACCTGCAGTCCTCCAGCTCGGAATCGAACGACAACCGCCAGTATGGCGTCGACAGCATCAATGGCGTCGTTCGCTTCGGCATTCCGCTGACCGAAAAGCTGACCAGCCAGGTGTTCTACAGCTATAGCAGCGAAGACACGTCCATTGCTGCATCCCGGCTTGATGCCGCGCCAGGCGGCGATGGCGGCGGCGGCAACGATAACGGCATCCAGGGTGACGTGGCGGGCGAACTTTCGGCTGCACTTGCCTCGCCGACAAGCTGGACGCGCTCCGGTTTCGGGTACACCTTGACCTATAGCGATCTGGACAATGTCCGTGATCCGCGCGAAGGCATCTATCTCAACATGCGCCAGGATATCTACGGCGCGGGTGGCGATGCGCAGTATGTAAAGACCGAAGCAAAGGCGATTGCCTATGCGACACTGTCTGAAGAGATGGACCTTGTCGGCATGTTGCGTGCACGCGCCGGTGCCAACATCGCATTCGGTGATTCAACCAATTACCGCGCACGTGACAACTTCTACCAGGGAAGCAAGGACATTCGCGGCTTTGAAAGCTACGGTTTTGGTCCGCGCGATCCAATTACGCGTGATGCTCTTGGTGGCATGTATTACTGGAACGCGACGGCGGAAATCGATTTCCCACTGCCCTACATTCCCGAGTCCATGGGTATTCGTGGCGGCCTGTTCGCCGACGTTGGCCAGCTGTGGGGTGTGGACGATGCCAGCCGGGCAGCAATCCTGGCCTCTACCGGTTCGCTTTCCTCGGTTGACGATAACACGCTGCGCGCGTCAGTCGGTGCATCCATCCTTTGGGCTTCGCCCTTCGGACCGCTGCGCTTCGACTATGCAGTGCCGCTCGCAAAAGCCAGCTGGGACCGCACCCGCGAGTTCAGTTTCGGTGTCAGCACCAATTTCTGATCGAGCCGGAATCACTGGTTTGATTTCAGGTGCGCGCACCTTTCACAGGCAGACAAACCCGATGCGCAGGGAGCCCCACGGCTCCCTGATGCATTTGCGGATTGCGGCAAGTCTCCATCGGGATTAAACGACTGGCATGACACATCCAGGCTTTTTTCAGATCAGGCATGCGACACTGGCAGAAATTGCAGTGCGGACGGGTGCCACCCTTCGCAATCCTGCCGCCGGTTCGAAGCTGGTGACCTCTGCCGGGCCTGTCGAGGCTGCGCAGAATGGCGCCATTTCGTTCATCGACAATCCACGCTATCTCCAGCATGCAGAAACCACCAATGCGGTGGCGCTGTTCTGCAGCCCGAAATTCGCCGACAGGATCGGCGCGCATGTCGAACTGCTGCTGCATGACCAGCCGTACAAGGCCTATGCGGTGGCGCTCGGCATGCTTTATCCGACAGCTGGCAGGCCTGAGCCGGTTACCGGCGAAACGGGCATATCCGCGCGCGCTCACATCAGCGATGGGGTGACACTGGAAGAAAATGTCATCATCGAAGCTGGTGCCGTCATCGGGCGCGGTGCCGCGATCGGAAGGGGCAGCCGGGTACTCGCCAATGCCGTGATCGGTGAGAATGTCCAGATTGGACGCAACACGACGATCGGTGCCGGGACCACGGTTACGCATGCCTTCATCGGCGACAATGTTATCCTGCATCCTGGTGTTCGCGTTGGGCAGGACGGTTTCGGTTTCGCGATGGGGCCTGGCGGGCATGAAAAGATCCCGCAGGTCGGACGCGTCATCATTCAGGACAAGGTGGAGATCGGTGCCAATGCGACGGTGGATCGCGGGGCAAACCGAGACACAGTGATCGGCGAAGGCACGAAGATCGACAATCTGGTCCAGATAGGCCACAACGTGGTGATAGGCCGTCATTGTGTCATCGTTGGCCTGGCTGGCGTTGCGGGCAGTGCCACCCTTGGCGACTATGTCGTGGTGGCGGGCCAGACCGGCATCGTTGGACATATCAAGGTTGGCGACGGGTGCCAGATCGGCGGGGGTTCAGGCCTGACCTATGATCTCGATCCGGGTTCCAAGGTCATGGGATATCCGGCACAGCCAATTCGCGACTGGGTCAAGATGAACATGATACTCAAGGACATGGTCGCGAACTCGAAATCCGGGGGGAAACAGCAAGAATGACGGACAAGGCAGAATTGGATTCAATGGGCATCACGGAGCTGTTCCGGCTTCTGCCGCATCGCTACCCGTTCCTGCTGGTGGACAAGATCATCGACATTGTCGACGATATTTCCGCTACGGGCGTGAAGAATGTCACCATGAACGAGCCGCATTTCAACGGTCACTTTCCAGGCGAGCCGATCATGCCAGGCGTGCTGATCATCGAGGCTATGGCGCAGACCTGCGGCGCGATGGTTGCGCGCAAGCATTCCGGGGGAAAGCGCAAGCTGGTCTATTTCATGACCATCGACAATGCGAAGTTCCGCCGGCCGGTCATTCCCGGTGACGTGCTGCATCTCAAGGTCGAGAAACTGAAACAGCGCGGCAATATTTTCCGCTTTGCCTGCAATGCCTATGTCGAAGAACACAAGGCCGCCGAAGCGCTGATAAGCGCCATGATGGTGGATCCGGAGGAAGCATGAGTTCCAATATTCACTCTTCGGCAGTTGTCGAAGATGGCGCACGCCTGGGTGAAGGCGTGAAGATCGGCCCGTTCTGTCATGTCGGCAAGGATGTGGTGCTGGGCGATGATGTCGAGTTGAAATCGCATGTCGTGGTGGCAGGCAATACGAGTGTGGGCGCGCGCACGCGGATATTCCCGTTTGCATCCATCGGCCATGAGCCGCAGGACCTGAAGTATCATGGCGAGCCGAATTCGCTGGAGATCGGCACCGACTGCCTGATCCGCGAGCATGTCACAATGAATCCGGGTACCGAGGGCGATGCAAGCCGTACCGCAATTGGCAATCGTTGCGTGTTTCTGGCCGGTGCGCATGTCGCGCATGACTGCATTCTCGGCAACAACATCATCTTTTCCAACAATGTGATGGTGGCAGGTCATTGCAAGGTCGATGACAATGTCATCATTGGTGGCGGAGCCGGGGTGCATCAGTTCTGCCGGATAGGCAGGAACGCCTTTGTCGGCGGTATGGCTGGTCTGGAAAACGATGTCATTCCGTTCGGCATGGCGCTTGGAAACAGGGCTTATCTCGGCGGTCTCAATCTGATCGGGATGAAGCGGGCAGGGGTTTCGCGTGAGAGCATTCACAATGCGCGCCATGCGTTCAAGGAACTGTTTTCCTCGGACATTCCGCTCAAGGAGGCAGCCGTTGCCCTTGGCGAAAAGTTCGGCGACGATCCGGTGGTGTCCCAGATACTCGTTTTCCTGAAGGAAAGCGGCGACCGTTCGATCTGCACGCCACGGCGCGAGGGGTAGGCATGGCTGCGCCGGAAAGCAGCCGGAGCAGCAGCGAGGCAAAGCCTGACCTTGCGATCATCTGTGCCCATGGGCTGATGCCGCACGAGATTGCGCAGGCTGCACTTGATGCAGGGCGCAGGCCGTTCCTGGTTGGCATCGAGGGCGAGGCGGAAGAAACGATTGCCGCCATGCCCGTCCACATGCTTGCCTGGGGGCAATTCGGACGTCTTATCCTGATGCTGAAGGAACGCGGGATCGGCGAAGTCGTCTTTGCCGGCGCGGTTCGCAAGCGCCCGGACTTCCTCAAGATGAAGCTCGACTGGGGAACGATCAGGGCATTGCCGAAAATTCTCGGTTTCATGATTGGTGGTGACAACACCGTGTTGAGCGGCACGATCAAGCTGTTCGCCGGTCATGGGATCGATGTTCTGGGTGCGCATCAGGTAGCTCCCCATCTTCTTGCCGGGGCCGGAGCCATTGCAGGCAGAAAACCGGCGCGCGCAGACATGCGCAACATTCGCGAGGCCTTTGCCGCCTGCAAGGCGCTTGGACATCTCGACATTGGCCAGGCGGCAATTGCCGAAGGCGGGCGAGTCGTGGCGGTAGAGGGTGCGGAGGGAACCAGCGAAATGCTGCTGCGCATCGTGCGCAATCGCGAAATTGGCCGAATGCCAAGGGAAGGCAAGAATGGCGTGATCGTGAAGACCATGAAGCCGGAACAGGATGTGCGGGCGGACCTTCCTGCAATCGGGCCGGATACGGTTGATCTCGCTGTGCGGGCCGGGTTGCGGGGCATCGCGCTTGAGGCGGACAAGTCGATCATTCTCGGCCGTGCGCAGACAGTTGCCAGGGCGCGGGAAGCAGGCCTTTATATCTACGGCGTGCGAGGCGAAGAGCTGGAAGGCAATGGCTGAGAAACCGGCAAGTGGTGATGGCGGCAAGCTCGTTTATTTCGTGACAGGCGAGCGCTCGGGCGATGCGCTTGGCGCTGATCTGATGCAGGCGTTCCGCTCGCTTGCCCCCGTTGTGCGGTTTGCCGGACTTGGCGGCCCTGCCATGCGGGAACTTGGCCTTGAGAGCCTGTTCGACATTTCTGAAATCTCGGTAATGGGCCTATCGGCCGTGCTTGGCCGGCTACCTTCGCTACTGCGTCGCGTGCGCGAAGTGGCAGACGATGCTATTGCCAGAAAGCCGGACGTGCTTCTGCTGATTGACAGTCCGGAATTCTGCGGGCGGGTTGCAAGGCGGGTTAGGGCGATCAACCCCGAAATCCGGGTCGTGAAATATGTCTGCCCCAGCGTGTGGGCATGGCGGCCGGGTCGCGCGCCGAAGATGCGCCGCTACATCGATCATATCCTGGCGATTCTGCCGTTCGAACCGGATGTCCTGAAGGAGTTGAACGGACCGGACTGCACCTATATCGGGCACCCGCTTGCCGCTCAACTGGAAAAAATCAGGCTACCGGACCGCAGTACCCCATCAGGCAGAAAGACCCTGCTGATCCTGCCTGGTTCGCGCAGCACGGAAGCCAAACTGCTGTTACCCGACTTCAAGCGGACGCTAGAAATCCTCGCAGCACGCGAGCCAGGCGTACGGGCTGTGCTTCCAGCGGTTACGCATCTGGAGCCGATGATCCGCGCGGAGATCGAAAACTGGTCCGTGAAGCCGGAAATCGTGTCCGGCGAGGAAGCAAAACAGGCTGCATTCATGGAAGCGGATGCAGCAATTGCCGTGTCGGGCACTGTCCTTCTGGAACTGGCGCTATATGGGATTCCCTGTATCTCGATCTACCGAGTCGACCGCGTCATGCGATTGTTCAAGTTCCTGATCTTTGGCTGGACAGGTGCCTTGCCTAATCTCATTGCCGATGATGTCATCATTCCCGAGCGCTTCGAGGAAATGGTGCGGCCACACTGGCTTGCCCGACATGCACAGGCGCTGATGCGCGCGGGGCCACATCGCCAGGCGCAGCTCGACGGTTTTGCCAAGGTCAGGCAACGCCTGCACCAGGATGAACCTTCAAGCCTTGTGGCGGCGCGCACGGTTCTCAAACTGATCGGCAAATGAAAACCGGCCATCTCGGGTGAGATGACCGGTTTCGATTTTCAGCATCTCAGTTTTCAGGCGCGGTCGGCCAGTTCGACATAGTCGCGGCGTGCCGGGCCGGTATAGAGCTGGCGTGGACGGCCAATGCGCTGCTTCGGATCCTCGATCATTTCCTTCCACTGGGCAATCCAGCCGACAGTGCGCGCAAGCGCGAAGAGGACGGTGAACATGGTGGTCGGGAAGCCGAGAGCCTTCAGCGTGATGCCGGAATAGAAGTCGATATTCGGATAGAGCTTCTTCTCGACGAAGTATTCGTCCGAAAGGGCGATCTTTTCCAGTTCCATCGCCACTTCGAGCAACGGATCATCCTTGATCTGCAGGGCGTTGAGCACTTCATGCGTTGTCTTCTGCATGATGCGTGCGCGTGGATCATAATTCTTGTAGACGCGGTGGCCGAAGCCCATGAGGCGGAACGGATCGTTCTTGTCCTTGGCGCGGGCGATGTATTCGGGGATGCGGTCAACCGAACCGATTTCGGCAAGCATGTTGAGCGCAGCTTCGTTCGCGCCGCCATGGGCCGGACCCCACAGGCAGGCAATACCGGCAGCGATGCAGGCAAACGGGTTGGCACCCGAAGAACCGGCAAGGCGAACGGTCGATGTCGAGGCGTTCTGCTCGTGATCGGCATGGAGGATGAAGATGCGATCCATGGCACGCGCAAGAACCGGGTTCACTTCGTAGTCCTCGCAGGGAACCGCAAAGCACATGCGCAGGAAGTTTGACGCATAGTCGAGATCGTTCTTCGGATAAACGAAGGGTTGGCCGATGGAATATTTGTAGGCCATGGCGGCAATGGTCGGCATCTTCGCGATCATGCGAAGGCTCGCCACCATGCGCTGGTGCGGATCGGAAATATCCGTGGAGTCGTGATAGAAGGCAGACAGCGCGCCAACGACACCGCACATGACGGCCATCGGATGGGCGTCACGTCGGAAACCGCGGAACAGAAACTGCATCTGCTCATGCACCATGGTGTGGCGGCTGACGCGGAAATGGAAATCGTCGCTTTCAGCCTTGTTCGGCAATTCGCCGTAGAGCAGCAGGTAGCAGGTTTCGAGAAAGTCGCCATGCTCGGCAAGCTGCTCGATGGGATAACCGCGATGCAGCAGGATGCCCTTGTCGCCGTCGATGAAGGTGATGTCTGAATCGCAGGCTGCGGTGGATGTGAAACCCGGATCATAGGTGAAATGGTCTGTCTGCCCGTAGAGCGAGGAAATATCGACCACGTCTGGACCGTGCGTTCCTGTGCGTACCGGGAAATCCCAGCTCTGGGCTCCGATAGTGAGTTTTGCAGTCTTGTCCGTCATGGTCCGTCATCCCTTCTCTTCACTATACGTTTCCCCGACCCGGTCGAAGTACCGGACCCGTCTCCAGGGACTCGTAATAATACAAGGTTTCCCGGCCATGGGAGCTGACCGGATATTGCGGCGCAGCAATCTCGCTGCATGTGCGAAATTGCTAGCCGATTTGCGGCAGAAGCACAAGTAAGACCAAGGTTTTGGCCATGGTTCTGGCACACAGGTTGACCATTGCATGGCCGACATGTTGACAAGGGTCATGACCCGGCTTCAGCCCGGTTGGGTAGCCAAGTTAAAGGTCACCCCGGCGCTTGTCCATTCCGAACCTGAAATCGGCAGCCCCCGTCAACTGCCGTAATCAGCCAGCCTGGTCACCAAGCCTGGCGAGCGATTCCTCGCGTCCCAGCACTGCAAGCACGTCAAAGACCGGGGGGGAAACCAGTCGCCCGGTCAGGGCTGCGCGTAGCGGCTGTGCGAGAGCACCCAGTTTCTGGCCTGTCGTTTCGGCATGCTGGCGAACAGCTGCGTCAGTCGTCTGTGCATCCCATTGCGGCAGGGCGGAGAGGATTGGCACGAGCGCCTTCAGCACTTCTCGGCCACCATTGGACAAGGTGGCCTGCGCCCTTTCATCCATGGCAAGCGGGCGCGATTCAAACAGGAAGCGGGCGCCGTCGATCAGTTCGATGAGTGTCTTAGCCCGTTCTTTCAGGCCTGGCATGGCCTGGATCAGCTGGACGGTGCGCTGTGGTGTCAGTGCTGCTTCGATTTCCTTGCCGCCTTCGATCGAGCCCAGGATATCGCGCATCCGGCTGACAAGATATTCATCATCGGCGTGGCGAATATAATGGCCATTGAGGCTTTGCAGCTTTGCAATGTCGAAGCGCGCAGCCCCCTTGCTCATGCCATCGAAACCGAACCAGGCGATCATCTCTTCACTCGACATGATCTCGTCGTCGCCATGCGCCCACCCGAGGCGGACCAGGTAGTTGCGCAGGGCTTCCGGCAGGTAGCCCATGTCGCGGTAGGCCTCCGCGCCCAGTGCGCCGTGGCGTTTCGAAAGTTTGGCACCATCGGCACCATGGATAAGCGGAATATGGGCCATGACCGGCACTTCCCATCCCATCGCCCGATAGATCAGGGTCTGACGACCGGCATTGGTGAGGTGATCGTCGCCGCGAATGATATGCGTGACCGCCATGTCGTGATCGTCAACGACGACGGCATGCATGTAGGTCGGCGTTCCATCGGAGCGCAGGAGGATGAAATCGTCCAGGTCCTTGTTGGGAAAGCGGACCGTTCCCTGCACCTGGTCCTCGACAATGGTCTCGCCCTCGCGCGGCGCCTTGATGCGGATAACGCCCCTGGCTCCCTCCGGCGCTTCGGACGGATCCCTGTCGCGCCAGCGACCGTCATAACGGGGAGGGCGGCCTTCGGCGCGCGCCTTTTCCCGCATTTCCTCCAGTTCAGCCTGCGTGGCATAGCAATAATAGGCCTCGTTGCGGCGGACCAGTTCTTCGGCGATCTCGCGATGGCGTGCAACGCGCGAAAACTGTGAAATCGGATCGCCATCCCAAGTGATCCCCATCCAGGACAGGCCATCAAGAATGGCATCGACCGCTGCCTGGGTGGAGCGCTCGCGATCGGTATCCTCGATGCGCAGAAGCATCTTGCCGCCATGGCGCTTGGAAAAAAGCCAGTTGAACAGTGCAGTGCGCGCGCCGCCAATGTGGAGATAGCCGGTCGGGGAGGGTGCGAAACGGGTTACGACAGGTCTGGAATTTTCAGTGGTCATGATGCTCCGGGAATGACGTGCAAAGGTTGTGTTCCGCGTAAATGCAATCAATGGCTATGCGGAGCGTTTGGCGTGGTGTAGCATGTTTGCCACCAGAGGCAAGGCGAACCCGCAGGCGAGTTTCGCCCGTCTTGCCCCTCAGTATGCGTAGGGGCAGGCGGGTTGGACGATCATTTCGGCAACAAGGGGGAGAAATTCCCGCAAGGGCAAAGCGCTTTTGCGGGGTTTCGACTTGCCGAGCCCGGAAATGGCCTGCCGGTCACGATCCGCCCCGCCGGCTTTAGGGTCCTTGTACTGCACGACCTGGGTGAGCGGCTGCGTTTCAGCGCTGAATGGCTGGGTCATGAATGGCAGCGGGAACAGGCGCTGGGCGGCACCTACAACCTGGCGCCTGCATGCCTGGCGCTTGGCATCCTCACCTATTTCAACGCTGCGGCAGAACCGCTGCTTTGGGTCGTCATTGTCACCTGTGCGGTACTGGCACTGCTGGTTGGTCAAATCGCCGTGCATGGCATCCTGCGTAGCCTGGCAATTCTACTTCTGCTGTTTCTTGCAGGCATGGCCGCCGCGCAAATGCGCACGATCCAGGCAGATCACCGTACCGTAACTGCATGGCACAAGGGTGTGATCTCCGGAACAGTGATCGAGACCAGCCATAATTCGCGGGGGCAGCCGCGCTATCTCATCAGGCCAGCCGCAATCGAGGGCTACGAGGCTGCAGCTCTGCCGCCGCTCATTCGCGTGTCGGCGCGTTCCGGCAGCGCGGTGCTGTTGCCTGGGGATGGCATAAGCGGCAAGGCCGTGATCCAGCCGCTGACCGGTCCGGCCTATCCGGGGGGCTATGATTTTTCCTTTCACGCCTGGTACGAACAGCTGGCGGGCGTGGGCTATTTCACCGAACTGCCGGCAAGGGCCGAGGATCTGCGCGTGACAGGTATGCGCGACCGGTTCGTCACGGCAGTCAACCGGCTTCGGGTGGCAATTGCCGAACGGATTGCTGCGGGCATGCCCGCGCAGGAAGCTGCACTGGCCATAGCCCTCGTGACGGGTGACCGCAGCCTGATCGCGCCAAAGGTGCAGGAGAGCCTGCGCCAATCAGGGCTGGCGCATATTCTGGCCATCTCCGGGCTTCACATGGCGCTGGTGACCCTGACGGTGGCTGCGAGCCTGCGGTGGTTACTGTCGCTGTTCCCATCGATTGCCCTGCGCCATCCTGTGCGCAAATGGGCAGCGTCCGCCGGTCTGCTGGCGGCGACATCCTACCTGGCCATATCCGGGGCATCGGTGGCAACCGAGCGCGCCTGGATCATGATCGCCATCATGCTGGGTGCGGCGATACTAGATCGCAGAGCGATGACAGTGCGCAATGTCGCGACCGCGGCGCTCGTCATTCTGCTGCTTGAGCCGGAATCGCTGCTTGAACCGGGTTTCCAGATGTCGTTCGCGGCGGTTGCGGCACTTGTGTCATCCTATGAATCCTGGACCGCGTATCGCCAGGGCCGCAAGCACCAGCCCGACATCCTGTTCAGGCGCGGCGAGCGCTGGCCGGTGGCGATCCTGCTCCTTTCCATGCGCAATCACCTGGCAGCACTGATGTTCACCAGCCTCGTTGCCGGGTTGGCGACAGGGCTGTTCGCTGCCTATCACTTTCACCGCATAGCGCCGCTTGGCCTGGTTTCGAACCTGCTGGCCATGCCGGTTGTGTCATTCCTTGTCATGCCACTGGCACTGATTTCATCGCTGCTCATGCCGTATGGGCTCGAAACGCTGACACTGCCGGCGCTTGGCAGTTCGGTGAGCCTGGTTGTCGGCGTATCGGACTGGACCAACGGGTTTGCGCTGGACGGGATTACCGGGGCACGAACTCAGCAATTTCTTGTTGCTGGCACTGTTTCGCTGACTGCCCTGTCAGTGTTGCGATCGCGATTGCGCTATTTCGCGGTTCTTCCCCTCATCCTTTTCGTCCTGTCTCTTGGCAATCCGGCAATCCCGAATGTTCTCGTATCGGAAGACGGGCGGGCAGCAGCCTATCGCACAGGAGAAGGGCGGCTGGTGCTGCTCTATCCCAGACGCAACCGCTTCGTGAGCGATATCTGGCTGCGGGCCTGGTCGGGCGGCGTTGCCGACACGGATCGATCGGGGATTGGCGAATGCGGAAAGGACCGCTGCATTGCCGAACTGCCAAGTGGTGAAAGCCTGCATCTGGTCTATGCACCCGCCCTGCTTGATGAAGCGTGCGAAAAAGCTGACCTGCTTGTCGCGCCAAGGCTGAAATGGGTGAATTGCCGGGGCCGCAAGCCTTCCATCATCCTGAAAAGGGGTGATTTCGAAACCGGGGGGAGTCAGGCGATCTATCTTCTGGCAGGGGCTGATCCGCCCGTCACGAAGTCAGCAGTGCATGCAAAGGGAAAGCCAGACCCGGCGACTGTCAATGCGCGCCAACCCAGCGTGGTTACTGCAAATGCATTGCGTGTTGTATCAGCGCGATCAAACGGCAACAGGCCATGGCACAGGGTGCCTCAGGTGACCGATCAACAGAGCGGTCCGCGATCTTCCGCACCGCCCGGCAAGTCGGGGTCCAGCGCCAAAACGACGTTGACGTTCGACATGTTCAGTAGCGGCGGATCAGGCCGACGAGGCGTCCCTGTATCTTCACGCGATCCTGACTGAAAATGCGGGTTTCATAGGCCGGGTTGGCTGCTTCAAGGGCAATCGAAGCGCCCTTGCGGCGCAACCGCTTCAGCGTCGCTTCCTCTTCATCGACAAGTGCAACGACTATGTCGCCCGCGTCGGCGCTGTTGGTCTGGCGAATGATTGCAGTGTCGCCATCGAAGATACCGGCTTCAATCATCGAGTCGCCCTGAACCTCAAGCGCATAATGGGCGCCGATGCCGATCAGATCGGGCGGTACGGCAACATTGCGCGAATGGTCCTGGATGGCGGAAATCGGCACACCAGCCGCGATGCGACCCATGACCGGGATGGAAATCGAGATTTCCCCGTCCTCGTCGAAACCGCCGGAACGGCGTGACGAACGGGGCTGGCTCTGCTCCCTGCGCGCCAGGTCACCTTCAATGACACTCGGTGTGAAACCGGCTGGGCGGTGGGGTGTTGCAATGGGTGACGGGTTGCTTGCGACAGCACGCGGTGCGTGGGCGTCTGGCAGCCTGATCACTTCAAGTGCGCGGGCACGGTTCGGCAGGCGGCGGATGAAACCGCGCTCTTCCAGAGCCGTGATCAGCCGGTGAATTCCCGATTTCGACTTGAGATCGAGTGCATCCTTCATCTCGTCGAATGAGGGTGGCACGCCATCTTCGGACAATCTTTCATGGATGAACAGCAGCAGTTCCTGTTGCTTGCGCGTCAGCATGAACTTTCTCCCGGCTGGGTTGCGTACAAAGGTACGGCCGTTCTAGCCGTACATTCCTGTACAAATCACGAACATCCTATACGTTCGCGCAATGTTCTGCAAGAACAAATGTGAACATGGGCGTTCAGCGGCGCAAAAGCAGCAATTTGCAGGCTTCACCGGGAAGTGCAGCAGGTGCATTGGCTGGCCGGATCAGCAGCGCATCAGCGCGTGCGAGATTTGCGAGCATCGAACTGTCCTGGCGCTCGAACGGATGGGCTACAAGCGTTCCCTGTGGCCCATGCTCGAGCGTGACACGCATGTATTCCTCGCGTTCGTCATTGGCAGGCAACGGTTTGCCAAGGATGGCATTGACGGGCGCCATTTCGGGAGCAGGGCGCGCAGCCATGCTGGCAACCAATGGCGCAACAAAACGATAGGCGGCAACGATGCTCGAAACCGGATTGCCTGCTAGGCCGAGAAGCTGCACCGCTTGGCCATGCCGCTGAAATGTTGCATGGATCAGCGGCTTGCCGGGGCGCATTGCAATCCTGGTGAAATGGATTGTTGCGCCGAGTTCCAGTGCGACAGGGACGATCAGATCATGATCGCCGACCGAAGCGCCGCCAGTCGTGACGATCAGACTGCATCCAGCCGATATTGCCTCCTCGAACGCGTTGACAAGATCGCGCTTGCGGTCAGCCACGATCCCACAATCGTGCACGAGGCCGCCGGCATTTTCGACGATTGCAGCAAGGCCGTAAGTGTTGGACGCGATGATCTGGCCCGGATCGGTCTGTTCACCTGGATTAACGAGTTCGTCACCCGTCGCCATGACGCCGACAAGGGGCCGTCTTGCAACCGGCAGGTTCGCATGACCCATCGCGGCGGCAAGTGAAAGGCGCTGCGGGTCAAGCACATCTCCCTTGTGCAGCAAGACATCGCCAGTGGCGAAGTCGAGGCCGGCCGGGCGAACATACTGGCTTGAACGCGAGGGAACGAGTACGCGCACATTGCCCGCGTCGCGCATCGTGTTTTCCTGAATGACGATGGAATCCGCGCCATGCGGCACGGGTGCGCCCGTGAAGATGCGAACAGCCTGGCCGGGCGCAAGCGTGCCCAGGAAGGGATGGCCTGCGGCGGCCTCGCCAATGATTGCCAGGGTGGCGGGAACGGTTGCCACATCGGTTGCTACCACAGCATAGCCATCCATGGCCGAGGCAGCGAAGGGTGGCTGGGTGCGCAGGGCTGCAAGGTCGCGGGCAAGCACCCGTCCTGCCGCCTGATTCAACGGGACGTCTTCCTCGCCTGCGGTGAAGGCTCCCGAAAGGATGATTTCAAGCGCCTGATCGGCGGGCACCAGATCGCTACGCGTCGCCATGGCTTCAATCTTCGCTGTGCCAGTGACCGCTCTTGCCGCCTGATTTTTCCAACAGGCGAACACTGCGGATTTCCATGCCGCGATCGACCGCCTTGGCCATGTCGTAGATGGTCAGACAGGCAACCGAACAGGCAGTCAGCGCTTCCATCTCCACGCCGGTCTGGCCATTCACTTTGGCAGTTGCAGTCACGGTCAGGCCCGGCAGATCGGCGTCCGGCTCGATGTCGATCTTCACACTGGCAAGGGCCAGCGGATGGCAAAGCGGGATCAGGTCGGAGGTCTTCTTTGCGGCCATGATGCCCGCGATGCGCGCGGCGCCCAGCACGTCACCCTTCTTGGCGTTTCCATCCACGATCATCTGCAAGGTAGCGGCTTTCATCCGAACCTCGCCACGGGCGACGGCCGTACGCTCACTGATGGCTTTCGCGCCGACATCGACCATGGTGGCTTCACCAGCCTTGTTCAGATGAGTCAGGCGGGAAGCGGGATCGCTCATGCCGCACTCCTGGCAGGCACGGGATCACGCAGCAGATCGCGGGTGGCCCTGGTCACGTCGCCCTGGCGCATCAGGCTTTCACCGATAAGGAAGGTCCGGATGCCACAATCGGACATGCGGGCGAGATCGGCGGGCGTGAACAGTCCGCTCTCACCTATGACCAGGCGATCGCCCGGTACATGCGGCGCCAGGCGCTCGCTTGTTTCAAGGCTTGTTTCGAAGGTCTTGAGATTGCGGTTGTTGATGCCGATCAGCGGAGAAGTGCAATGCTTGAGCGCGCGCTCCAGTTCGGCTTCGTCATGCACTTCGACAAGAACATCCATGCCAAGTGCAAAAGCGCTCTGTTCAAGGTCACGCGCAAGCGCATCATCGACGCCTGCCATGATGATCAATATGCAATCGGCACCCCAGGCGCGCGCTTCGAGCACCTGATAAGTGTCATACAGGAAATCCTTGCGCAGTGCCGGCAGGGAAACAGCAGCCCGAGCGGCAGTGAGGAATTCCGGCGCACCTTGGAAAGAGGGAGCATCGGTCAGGACGGAAAGGCAGGCAGCGCCGCCAGCCTCATAGGCCCGTGCATGCATTGGCGGATCGAAGTCGGCGCGGATCAGGCCCTTTGACGGACTGGCCTTCTTTATCTCGGCGATCAACGCATAATTGCCTTCGTCGTGTCTTGCGCGCAGCGCGCCTGAAAATGAGCGTGTCGGCTGCTGGCTGGCAATTGCTTCCTCAAGGGCAGAGGTTGAAACGCGCGCCTTGGCAGCGGCGATCTCTTCGCGCTTGTAGGCTTCGATCTTGCGCAGAATGTCTGCCATCAGGCGCGGCCTTCGTTCGACACGGCGATCAGGCGATCAAGAACCGCATTGGCGGCACCATTGTCAATGGCAGCAGCGGCCATGGCTGCAGCTTCCATGCGCGAGTCGGTGAGACCGGCAATGATGAGTGCAGCAGCCGTGTTCATGATGACCATGTCACGATAGGCAGATTTGTGGCCTTCCAGAAGCTGGCGCAAGGACCTGGCGTTGAATTCCGCGTCGCCGCCTGCGATCCCGCTTTCATCGGCTATCGACAGGCCGAAATCGGCTGGCGTGACATCGAATGTGGTAACCTTGCCATTTTCAAGTGCCGCAACATGGGTTTCGCCCGTCACGGTGATTTCATCATAGCCGCTTCCATGCACGACCCAGACGGTTTGCGAGCCGAGTTCAGCCAGCACCTTGGCGCAGGTCAGCAGCCATTTCGGCGAGAAGACACCCAGCAACTGGCGTTTCACGCCAGCGGGATTGCACATGGGTCCGAGCAGGTTGAAAATCGTGCGGGTACCCAGTTCCACGCGGGTCGGACCGACATGGCGCATGGCGGAATGGTGGGCCGGGGCGAACATGAAGCCGACACCGGCATCCTCGATGCAGGCCGATATCTGGTCGGGTGACAATTCGATGTTGACGCCAAGCGCCATGAGCGTGTCGGCTGCACCTGAGCGGGAGGAAAGGGCGCGATTGCCATGCTTGGCAACCTTGACGCCGCACCCTGCAGCAACGAAGGCGGAAGCTGTCGAGACGTTGAGCGAGCCTTTGGCGTCACCCCCTGTGCCGACGATATCGATTGCATCGGGTGGTGCATCGACAGCCAGCACCTTGGCGCGCATGGCGTCGATGGCGCCAGCAAATTCCGGCTCTGCTTCGCCGCGAACGCGCATCGCCATCAGCAGGCCGCCGATCTGGGACGGCGTTGCCTCGCCCGACATGATGATGCCGAAGGCCTGCGCCGTTTCCTCACGCGTCAGCGGATTTGCGTCTGCCACCTTCGCCAGATATTTCTTCAAGTCCGCCATGCCGGTCTCCCGCCTGATCGTGGCCTTTCCTCAGAACGCAAGCGCCTGTTCGATCGCACGCTGGTTGATGTGCAGTTCGCCGCGCGACTGGAAATCCGCCACGAGCGCGTTGAGAAGATCGTCGCCCAGCGCTTCGTCAAGCTGCTTGACCAGTTCAGGAGCGATTGTCTGCTTGTTGCCCGCTTTCACTTCGCGAACGGAAATGACTGCCTTTGACGGCGCTTGCACATTGGCGACCAGCACCGAGCCTTGCGGCACGGAGAAAGCGGCTGAAACCGCATCGCGCGTCAGGGACCCGGTCGTTGCCGTACGCGCAATCGGTGCCGCGGAAGTCACGCTAGCTGGCGTGCCGTCTTCGCTGGCAGGCAGCAGTTCCGCGGTGACTGCGGCAAGTGTTTCGCCCTTGGCCACGCGTTCGCGGATTTTCTCGGCCAGTTCACCGACAAGGCGCGCGATCTCTCCTTCGACCCAGGAAGCAGAGACGGCGTCGCGAACTTCACTGAGTTCCTTCTGCCGTTCAGGCGTGATCCCGGCAACCTCGAACCAGACAAAGCCGGACGTGCCCAATTGAACCGGGTCCGCCTCGACACCTTCATCGGTCTGGAATGCCTCGGAAAGAAGTTTGGCCTGTTCAGGAATGTCGGCGACGGCGGTGCCGTCCGGTGCATTGCCGCTCTTGTCGACGGCGTCAAGCGTGCGCACTGTCAAGCCGATCTTCTGGGCCGCCTCGCTCAAGGTCGCGCCGGAAGCGCGTTCATCTTCGAGCCGGTCATGGGTGTCGAATATCTCTTCGGCTGCCTTTTCCAGTGCAAGGGCGCTGCGGATCTGCTGTTCGACTTCGCCGAGTGGCTTGACTGCTTCAGGAGCAATCTCGGTCACGCGCAGGATGACTGGGCCAAAGATGCCTTCCACAACGCCGCTTGGCGTATTCAGGGCAAGTTCGAATGCCGCGTCCGCAATCGTCTTGTCGGGTATCTGCTTGCGATTGACCTTGCCCAGGTCCACGTCTTCGGGCTTGCGGCCAAGTTCACTCAGCAGGGCTTCGAATGTCGTGCCTTCGCCAAGTTTAGCGGCGGCCGCATCGGCTGCTGCCTTGTCGGGAAACACAATCTGCTGGACAGCGCGCACTTCTTCGGTGGTGTAGCGGGTCTTGTTCTTCTCGTAGTCTGCCTCGACCTCGTCGGCAGGAATCGCATCGGGCTTTGAAATGTCCTCAGCGGCAAGGCGCACGAGAATGAGCTTGCGATATTCCGGAGCCATGTAACTCGTCTTGTTTTCCTCGAAATGCTTTTCGATGTCGGCGTCACCGGGCGAGGGGACGGCGGAAAGCGCCTTGTCGGTGATTTCAACATAGTCGAGGCCGCGTTCCTCTGCCTGGTAGGTCGCGTAGAGATCGCTGAAGGCCTGACTTGACGAAAGGCCACCGCCGATGGCGTCAAGGAACTGGCGCCTCACGGCAACCGCCTGCCTATTGCGCACATAATCCTCCTCGCGCATGCCGATTTCACGCAGCGCAAAGGTCAGTCTTGTCTTTGAAAACCGGCCGGACTGGTCCTTGAATGCCGGATCGTCGGCAATGAGCTGGGCAAGACGATCTTCAGTGACGCCGAGGCCCATGAGCCGGGCATTCTCGTCAAGCACCGCGCCAGCAACGATCTGGCCGTTGACTGATTGCTCAAGGCCGAAGGCACGAGCCTGATCGCGCGTGATGCGCTGGCCAAGCTGCTGCTGCACGGCATTGAGGCGGGAATTCCAGGCAAGCCGGTAATCGGCCAGCGATACGCTGGTCTTGCCGAAATCGACGGTCGAGTTTCCAGCGCCGCCGATGAAAGCACCCGAAACGCCCCAGACCGCGAAGGATATGACCAGAAGTCCGAGGAAAATCTTGGCGACGATGCCGCTGGCTGAATTGCGAAGCGCGGTAAGCATGTACTGTCCTGTTCGTGCGAATTGACCCGGTAAAGTCCGGCAAATGGAAAGCACGGTATAGTCCGATCCATTGCCGTAAACAACCGGTGCGCGGTTCGCTTTGCGCGGGTTGAAGGCCTGAGAGCAAACCTGTGACATTGTCGCATTTGACGCAAGGCAGGCAGTGCCTTAGGCGCTAACGTCGAACAGGAAGACGATCGGAGGAAGACATGGGAGCAGGAATGAAGTCGCTTGTGGCCGGGAACTGGAAGATGAACGGCACATCAGCTTCGCTCGAAGAGCTATCGGCGATGATTTCCGGCGTCGGCGGCGACGGTGCGGACATGCTGGTTTGCGTTCCCTTCACCCTGCTGGGCGCTGCTTCTGCGCTTGCGAAAGACAGCCGGATCATGATTGGCGCGCAGGATTGCCATGCCAGGGAATCGGGAGCCCATACGGGCGACATTTCCGCACCGATGATCCGCGACTGCGGTGCTGGTGCAGTTATCGTTGGCCATTCGGAACGGCGCACGGATCATGGCGAAACAAGCGCGCAGGTCCGCGCCAAGGCGCAAGCCGCCCTTGATGCAGGCCTTCTTCCGGTTATCTGCATCGGGGAAACGGGAGCGGAACGCGAAGCTAACCGGACGCTGGATGTGCTGCGGGACCAGCTTGCAGGCTCTCTGCCTGACAATCCTCAGGTGGTGATTGCCTATGAACCCGTTTGGGCGATTGGAACAGGCCTGACGCCGACCGTTGAAGATGTTGCAGCGGCTCACGCCTTCATTCGTGGGCAGATCGTCGAGCGTTTCGGCAATGCCGGACACGCGATCAGGCTTCTTTATGGCGGTTCGGTCAAGGCATCGAACGCCGCTTCGCTGCTAAGCGTGGACAATGTCAATGGCGCTCTGGTAGGCGGCGCGAGCCTGAAAGCGGCCGATTTCCTTGCCATTCACGCGGCCTGTCCATCAGCCTGACACTGCTTCAACGGCACGATTTACCGTCTCGACCATGCGGAAATGTGGCGTGAGAGCAAAAATGACGCTTGAAGCGGGCCTGATGGGGTTTATCTAGCAGTCATGCTCGTGTAGAAGGCCGTTCAAATCTGGCCCTGTGCATGAATTCAGGGCAGCGACAACGGAAAAACCATGCAAACTGTATTGATCGTGATCCACCTGATGGTGGTTTTGGCTCTGGTTGGCGTCGTGCTGTTGCAGCGCTCCGAGGGCGGTGGCCTGGGCATTGGCGGCGGCGGCGGCTTCATGTCGGCGCGCGGCGCGGCAAACGCACTGACCCGCACGACTTCCATCCTGGCGCTGGCGTTCTTCGTGACGTCCATTCTTCTCAGTGTCCTTGCCAAGGTGAACGACAAGCCGACGGACGTGCTGGACCGTATCCCGGCCCAGACCCAGACAGAGGACGAAACGGGAACCGGAAAGGGCATTTTCGATCAGCTCGCGCCAGCGGGCCAGGACCAGCCAAAGGCGGATGAACCCGCCACGCCGCAGGTTCCAAGCAGCCAGTAGGCTACATGGCCAGAAATCAAGGGCCCCGGTTCCAGACCAAGACTGTCGGACCGGGGCCTTTTTTGTGTGTATTGCATTCTGTCCCGCCCAGGGGCTTTGCGAATCGGCAATTTGGAGATAGGGGTCAATTCCCATGGCGCGATATGTTTTCATCACAGGCGGCGTGGTCTCCTCCCTCGGAAAAGGCATTGCCTCCGCAGCTCTTGGTGCGTTGCTTCAGGCGCGTGGTTACCGCGTTCGCCTGAGGAAGCTCGATCCCTATCTCAATGTCGATCCAGGCACGATGTCGCCTTATCAGCATGGCGAGGTTTTCGTTACTGATGATGGCGCGGAAACGGACCTTGACCTTGGTCATTACGAGCGGTTCACGGGCCGGTCCGCCAATGCGCAGGACAACATCACCACCGGGCGGATCTACAAGAACATCATCGAGAAGGAACGACGGGGCGATTATCTGGGCGCCACCGTCCAGGTCATTCCGCATGTGACCAACGAGATCAAGGAATTCGTCCTCGATGGCAACGAGAAGGTCGATTTCGTGCTTTGCGAGATCGGCGGCACGGTTGGCGACATCGAGGCGATGCCTTTTCTCGAGGCGATCCGCCAGCTTGGCAACGATCTTCCGCGGGGCAGTGCGGTCTATATCCACCTGACGCTGATGCCCTACATTCCGGCTGCTGGCGAACTCAAGACCAAACCAACGCAGCATTCGGTGAAGGAATTGCGTTCCATCGGCATTGCGCCCGATATCCTTCTGGTGCGGGCGGATCGCGAAATACCGGAGGAGGAACGGCGCAAGCTATCGCTGTTCTGCAATGTGCGTCCGTCGGCGGTGATCCAGGCGCTGGACGTGAAGAACATCTATGATGTGCCGCTGTCCTATCATGCAGAAGGGCTTGATGCGGAAGTGCTGGCCGCATTCGGGATCGATCCTGCACCGCTGCCGAAAATGGAGCGCTGGGAGGATGTGCATAATCGGGTGCACAATCCCGAGGGCAAGGTCACCATTGCCATTGTCGGCAAGTATACGGGCCTCAAGGATGCCTACAAGTCGCTGATCGAGGCGCTCTACCATGGCGGCATGGCAAATCGGGTTCAGGTAAACCTGGAATGGATCGAGTCTGAAATTTTCGAGAAGGAAGACCCGGCGCCCTGGCTCGAAAAGGTGCATGGTATCCTGGTGCCTGGCGGTTTTGGCGAGCGTGGCTCGGAAGGCAAGATCCTGGCGGCGAAATTTGCCCGCGAAAAAAAGATACCCTATTTTGGCATCTGTTTCGGCATGCAGATGGCCTGTATCGAGGCAGCGCGCAACCTGTGCGGCATCGAAAAGGCCTCTTCCACGGAATTTGGCGAGACGTCCGAACCGGTTGTCGGCCTGATGACGGAGTGGCTCAAGGGCAACCAGCTTGAAAAGCGTCAGAGCCAGGGAGACCTTGGCGGCACGATGCGCCTTGGAGCCTATCGCAATTCGCTCAAGGAAGGGTCGCGCATTGCCGAGATTTACGGCTCGACGGATATTTCAGAGCGCCATCGCCATCGCTACGAAGTCAACACGACCTACATGGAGCGGCTGGAGAAAGCCGGCCTTGAGTTTGCCGGCATGTCACCCGATGGCCTCCTGCCTGAAACAGTCGAGTATCCGGATCATCCCTGGTTCATCGGCGTGCAGTACCATCCGGAACTGAAATCGCGCCCGTTCGAACCGCATCCGCTGTTCGCCAGCTTCATCAAGGCTGCCATCAATCAAAGCCGTCTGGTCTGAGGCATGCGCGCAGCCTTCTATACCCACAATGGACCGGCAAGCGAAGTTCTCCAGGTCGGGGATGTCGAAACGCCAAAGGCGGGACCGGGCGAAGTTCTGGTCCGTGTGGCCTTTTCCGGCGTCAATCCCTCGGATGTGAAGTCACGGGCGGGCAGGCCGCTCAACGGCGATTATCAGATCCCGCATTCCGATGGCTCAGGCGTCATCGAGGCTGTGGGCGAGGGCATTCCTGCAGCGCGCATTGGTGAGCGTGTGTGGACATGGAACGGTGCCTGGCAGCGCCAGAACGGCACCTGCGCGGAACTGGTCTGTCTTCCCGCAGCGCAGGCAGTTCGGCTTTCCGACTCGGTCTCCCTTGAAGCAGGGGCATGTCTCGGCATTCCCGGACTAACCGCTTACCGGGCCTGGCGCATGGTGGAAGAAGCAGGTGCGCGAAGCGTGCTTGTCACCGGCGCGGCTTCGTCAGTGGGTTTCCTGGCAAGCCAGATGGCAGTGCAATCCGGCATGCAGGTCATCGGCACGGCATCGGCGCGCCGGCGTGACCATGCGCTTGCGGCAGGATGCAATGCGGTCATCGACTATCGCAGCGAAAACATTGTCGAGCGAATTGCAGATCTTAGCGGTGGCAAGGGTGTTGACGCCATCATCGACATGGATTTCTCGAGCGGGACGCAATTGCTGGCGAGCACCGCGCTTCGCCCGCACGGGCTTTACGTTTGCTATGGTTCCAATGCCATGGGTGAAATAGCGGTGCCGTTTCGCGACCTGCTGTTCCGCTCGATCTCCCTGCAGTTCTTCCTGGTCTATGAATTGACGCGCGAACAACGTGAAGAGGCGGTCGAAGGTCTTGGGCGTATGCTTGCGGCGGGCAAATTGACCATACCCGTCGCCCCGGCATATGCATTGTCCGACATCGTAAAGGCGCACCAGGCGGTGGAAGCAGGCGAAACGCTGAGCAATGTGGTCGTGAGCATCGATTGAACGCAGCGCTGCCCTTTATCCGGTCAAACGGCGCGTTCAGGCCTGTTTCGCGACGCTTTCCCTTCCCAGCCATTCACCGATGCGGGCCAGCAGTTTTTGCGGTGAAATCGGCTTTGCGATGAAATCATCCATACCGCAGGCCATGCAGCGTTCGATATCTTCTTCGAGTGCGTGCGCTGTTACCGCGATGATTGGAACGCGTCTTGTACCGTTTTCCTGTTCACGGATCAGACGGGTGGCGTCGATGCCATTGAGCCGCGGCATGGAAATGTCCATCAGCACGATCCGTGGCGAGCGCGTGCGGCACAATTCCACAGCCATTTCGCCGTCGGACACGACTTCATAGCTCAGGCCGGATTGTTCCAGTATCCGGGTGATCAGTATCTGGTTGACGCCATTATCCTCGGCGACCAGCACGTCGATCGCACTACCTGCATTCATTTCTGTCTTTCCTGCAATGCCATTGAAATTGATCTTGAGTATTTCGCCCCTGGCGCCATCACTGCCTTCAGGGAGACTGCCTGGCGTGGCGATCATCGCGCCAATGCAATCGAAAAGTTCCTGCTCGCGGGCCGGTTTTGTCAGCCAGGCATCGATATAGCCCGCTTCGATGAAGGACGAACCGGGATCGAAATCCATTGAGGTGAGCAACAGGATCGGCATTCGCGCAAGCGCGGGATTTTCTCGGATCTTCTGCGCTACTTCCAGACCGTTCATGTCCGGCATGGCGAAGTCCAGAATGATGAGATCGGCGGGTATTGCCTGTTCGCAGGCGTTCAGAAGGATTTGAATGCCTGTTGCACCGCGATCTGCTGCGGCAACGTCAAATCCCCATACAGACAGCATCTCGACATAAAGATCGCGATTGACCGGATTGTCATCGATGATGAGGGCGCGGGGTTTGCGCCCCTCGACAAACGTCTTGGGAAGTCTTTTCACCCGGCTTGCGCCCGCATGCACAAGCGGTGCTTCGAAGATGAATGTCGATCCGCTACCCAACGCGCTTTCGACCGTGATCTCGCCGCCCATGAGGCGGGCCAGCGCGCGCGAAATGGTCAGGCCAAGGCCGTTGCCATCATGGTTGCGGGTTGACGTGGAATCAGCCTGGCAGAAATGCTCGAAAATATGTTCCTGGCGGTTTGCGGGAATGCCGCAGCCAGTATCCTCGATGGTCAAGCGCAAGCCAGTTCCGTCTGCTCCGGGAGAAATGTCGATGCTAACATGGCCGAATTCGGTGAACTTGACGGCATTCCCGGCAATGTTGAGCAGGATCTGGCGCACGCGACCCTTGTCACCGATCAGGCATTCGGGCATCGCCGGATCAATGCGCACGATCATCTCGATATCCTTCTCGATGGTGCGGGCAGCCAACAGCTGCACGGCCTCATCGAGAATGCCGGATATCTTGAAGGGCTGCAGGTCCAGCACGACCTGTCCGGCGGAGAGTTTCGAATAGTCCAGTATATCGTTGATGACGTTCATCAGGACAGTTCCCGAGCGCACGATAACGTCAGTGAACATGCGCTGGCGGTCGTCGAGTTCGGTCATGGCCAGCAGTTCCGCCATGCCAATGACGCCGTTCATGGGTGTGCGGATTTCATGACTCATGTTGGCGAGGAATTCCGCCTTGGTGCGGTCGCCAGCCTCGGCTTCGCGCAGTGCTTTTTCAAGAGCGCGCTGGCGCGCCATCTCTTCGGTTGCATCAACACGCAGATCGACCGTGTTGCCGCTGGGTGAATCGTAGACGCTGATCCTTGTCGCGACACCGTCGCTGCGTTCAATCAGCAGCGGGGTGGTGGACTGGCGAGCCCGGGCACGAATGTCCTTCTGGCGCTCGATCCAGCGCAAACGCGCGTTTTCGTTGGTCGCGATCTTCGGCGACTGCGAGATAAACTCGATCATTTCGTCAAAGGTCGCACCGGGCGCGATTGATACGCCCAACCGCTCCATGGCGCGTTCGAAAGCCTGGTTTGCCAACAGCAGCCTGTCGGCCTGATCAAACAGGGCGAACTGGTCGCTCAGCGCATTCAGCGCATCAACCATCTGGTTGCTCTGGACGCGCGCCTCTTCGCGCGACTTGCGCAGCGATGCCTCGCGGTCAGCCAGTCGGGCAATCATTGTCTTGACGCTGTCGCCAAGCAGTCCGACATCACATTCGCAATCGATGGACGCATCGGGTGGCAGCTCGCCAGCAGCGATGGCGGAAGTGATCTGTTCGAGTTCGCGGATCGGCTGAATCAGTTCCTTGCCCATGAGGAAGAAACTGATTCCACTGATTGCGGCTGCAGCCGAATTGGCGGCGTAGAACCACATGTCGATCTCGAAGCCGCGCAGGATCTGCACGGCCGCGCAGGCGCAGGCTGTAAAGATGGTCGCGACCAGGGAGAAGCGCACCGGGATGCTGTTGATGCCCGAGCCTCTGGAGCGCGGTTTGCGAATATCCATTTTTCCGTCCAGCAGTTGTGGGGTGATCTGCGATGACGGGTCGCTGATCCTGTATGAATACATATGTTTGATATGTATTAAAGATGGTTTACCAGGCGGCCTAAAAATTTGCCGAATTGCCGCGTCATGCCTTGCCAGATGACTGCCAACCTTGATTTTCACGCCGCCAAGCGCCATCAAGGAAGAAGGGGTGTAAACAAGCTAGTGAATCGTCAGGCCCCGATGTCGATGCTTTTCAGAACATTTCTCTTTCTCGCAACTCTCGCTTTGATCGGACCGGTGCAGGCCGTCGCCGCGCCGCACATTGTTGTCGATGCCCGGTCCGGCAAGGTGCTGTCGCAGGAACAGGCTTTCGACCGCTGGTATCCCGCTTCGCTGACGAAGCTGATGACCACCTACACCGTGTTCAAGGAAATCCAGTCCGGGCGGATATCGCTGCTTTCTCCGGTGCTGATCACTGCGCATGCACTTGCCGAACCACCCAGCAAGATGGGGTATCCGGAAGGTACGGTTCTCAATTTCGATACGGCAATCAAGATATTGATGGTGAAATCTGCCAATGACATTGCCACGGCGATTGCCGAATCTGCGGCGGGAAGTGAGGCGAAGTTCATTTCCCTCATGAACGCCAATGCTCGCGCGCTTGGCATGCGCGACACGAATTTCGTCAATGCCCACGGGCTGCATGATCCTATGCAGTATACGAGTGCGCGTGACCTTGCGGTTCTGGCGCTTGCGTTGCAGAAGGAATTTCCACAGCGCGCGGGCTATTTCGCCATTCCTGCGATCCGTTCCGGCAACAGGGTCCTGCAGAACCACAATCCGCTGCTGCAACGCTTCAATGGCACGACCGGCATGAAGACAGGCTTCGTTTGTGCGGCAGGCCTCAACATTGTCGTCAGTGCAAAACGCTCCGGCAAGAGCCTGGTTGCCGTTGTGCTGGGTGGACCGACCGGGCAGGAACGCAATGTTCGCGCTGCGCGCCTGCTGACGGAAGCGTTTCGCATGAATGCCCTGTTCATCCGCAACAAGATCGACACGATGAAGCCGACTGGAGCTGTCAACCGATTCCCGGTGGACATGCGCGAAACCGTCTGCTCGCGCAAGAAGGCATCGAATGCGAAGCAGGACGATGAGGAGGGTCAGGAAGGCGAATCGGTTTTTGCCATGAAGCAGCCGACGCTTGACGATCTGGAGGCCAAGTATCTCAAGCCCAAGGGCAGCAACACCAGGGTAGTGCCGATCGTGCTTGGCAATGCGTCTGGCCCTGATCCTTTTGGCCTGGTTGCGCCTGCAACAGCGCAGGCAACCGCACTCGTGCCGGAAAACGCGTCCAACCAGCCATGGCCGATCGTCGAGGGAACCAAGGTAAAGGTTCCGCTTCCGCTGCCAAGGCCTTCAACGAACTGACAGGCTGGCCGGGCGCAATCGGCAGGCTTGCAAAGGCAAGTGGGTTGGTGCAAACCGCGTGGGAAAAATGCAGCGCATTGCGCTGTGCCACAACAGGGGAAGGCAATCCGCCATGGCAGGCAACACTCCGCACAAGGCAAGAGCCGTCGATCATCTGGTGTTGCCGGTAGAGAGTCTTGCCGCTTCGCGCAGGCGCTATGAGCAGCTGGGCTTTTCGGTTGCGCGCGACGCGATCCATCCCTTCGGAACCGAGAATGCCTGCGTCTTCTTCAAGGACGGAACCTATCTCGAACCGCTGGCCATCGAGAAACGCGGGAAGTGCGAGGATGCGGCGCGGCGCGGCAATGTCTTCGTGGCAAGGGACCAGGCCTATCGCTTCCGCAAAGGAGCAAACGGCTTTTCAGCGATTTCCTTCCGCTCGGCAGACGCAGCGAAGGATCACAAGCATTTTGTCAAACTTGGCATGTCGGCAGGCAAGATACTGAAATTCGGCCGTATCTTCGATGACGGCAAGGGCAACAAGGCCAGAGGCGAATTCCGGCTTGCTTTTGCCGGCGATCTGCGCGCGCCGGATTGTTTCTTCTTCACTTGCGAGCGGCTCAATGTGCCTGCGGTTGATCGCAGTGCGCTGGAAAAGCACGCCAACGGCGCGGTGTCGATGAAGGAGATCGCGCTGAGCGAGGTCAACCCGACCGACTTCCAGTATCTCTTGCAGGAGGTTACCGGCGAGCGGGAAGTCAATGCGCATTCATTCGGCATGGAAATCCGCACGGCAAATGCCAACATCGCGGCTTACACGGCAGCGGGCATGAAAGCCTGGTTTGGCAATTCCACTGGTTGTGGTCATGGCAGGGGGCTGCAGGCCAAGGCAATCGTGCTTGGTGTGCGTGATGTAAGCAAGACGCGGTCGATCCTCGAAATGAATGGCGTGTCATTCAGGATGACGGGGGATCGGATCGTGGTGGATCCCGATGCCGGTCAAGGTGCTATGATCGCTTTCGAGGCAGCAAAATGACCAAGGCAAATGAAACCGTAATGGTCGGCAATGTTGCCTTTTCGAGCAGGTTGCCGCTTTCGCTGATTGCCGGGCCGTGCCAGCTTGAAAGCCGCCAGCATGCTTTCGACATGGCAGGGGCGCTCAAGGAACTGACCGCGAAGCTCGGGATCGGCTTTGTCTACAAGACAAGCTACGACAAGGCGAACCGCACGAGCCTGGGTGCAACGCGCGGAGCGGGTATCGAGTTCGCCATGCCGGTTTTCGACGATCTGCGCCGGGAACTGGGCGTGCCGATCCTCACCGATGTTCACAATGAGGAACAATGCGCGCTGGTCGCGCCACATGTCGACGTGCTCCAGATTCCAGCTTTCCTGTGCCGTCAGACAGACTTGCTGGTAGCCGCTGCCAGGACGGGTGTGGTGATCAACGTCAAGAAAGGGCAGTTCCTTGCTCCCTGGGACATGAAGAATGTTGCGGGCAAGATCACAGAGAGCGGCAACCCGAACGTGCTTGTCACCGAGCGCGGTGCGAGCTTTGGCTACAACACGCTGGTCTCTGACATGCGGGCGCTGCCGATCATGGCGAGGGAAACCGGTGCGCCGGTGATCTTTGACGCTACCCATTCGGTTCAAAGTCCGGGCGGGCAGGGCGGTTCATCGGGTGGTGACAGGACAATGGTGCCCTATCTTTCGCGGGCGGCGGTCGCAACCGGTGTTGCCGGCATCTTCATCGAGACCCATGACGATCCGGAGAACACGCGATCATCGGATGGTCCCAACATGATGAAGCTCAGCGACATGGAAGGCCTGCTTCGACAGTTGATGGCCATCGACAAGGTGGTGAAGGCCACAGACTGAACGCCACGCACAGTGCTTATCTCCCATCTCAACTGATGTGGAGATTCACATGGCAAAGAAGCTCGTGGTCGTTTGTGAAGGGGATTCCTGGCATCGTCTTCCCGATTTCCCCTTCAAGTATGTCGGCGTTGGCGGAAGCGATTTTGACATTGAACGCGGCCTCAAGGCGCGGGGCCATTCCGTTCATCCGCTAGCCTATTGGGGCGACACGATACAGGAAATCGCCGATCGCAAGGATTACCTGCTGGCGCTCACGGCACCTGCTGCAAACCTGTTCCTGGTGGATGGTGGGGGAAATGACCTGCTCAAGCGCGGCAGACTCGCCAGGCATATCAAGCTATACCGCAAGGATCGCCCGATTGCGGACTATCCGAAGGCTTCCTTTCACCAGCTGCTCGACAAGGTGATGGATGCCTACAAGGTTATCTTTGACGATGTGCGCAAACATTTTCCCAACATGCCGACTGTCTGCCACGGCTATGACAGGCCGGAACCAAGGGCCAATGGCGAATGGTTGAGCAATCCCATGGTGCATATGGGCATAGTTGATCGCGACCTGCAGAAACAGATTGCGGGCCATCTCATCGATCTTTTGAACGAACGGCTGTCCAGACTTGCGTCAAAATATTCCAAAGTTGCCCATGTCGACCTGCGCGGCGTCGTGAACGGGCGCTGGCATGATGAACTGCATCCGCGCAAGGCTGGTTTCGAGGATGCAAGCGCGCTCATCGAGGCACAGGCGCTGAAGATGATCTGACCGGGAAAAGGAGCGCTCGCGGCCCGGTTCCAGGATCATTTCTGGCCAGTGAAGCGCACGAAGCTGCTGCGCACCTGCTGTCCGGCGTTCGAAGCTGTCCGCATTTCATCCAGCCGTGCTGCATATTTGAGTTCGAGGCAGGGCAGGTTGGCACCGCATGTGTCGCGCTCCCGAAACCATTTCTGTTGCGCCCGCGAGAATTTCTGGCGCTGGACAAGGCTGCTGGCGTTGCGTTCGAGATCGGCCTGAAGTTTCACGGTTTCGGCTTCCGCAAGTTGCAGGTTTTCTGAACTGCAAACAGCAAATTCCGCGGCTCGATCAGCCCGCGCGCAGTCGATTCCAGCGGCGTCGGCAAATCCGGCGGTCATGAACATGGCGATTGTGATGGCAGTTGCCGCAGGAACGCCGGCGCGAACCAGCCTGGCAAGCGGAATCGGGAAACGGGGCCTTGCACTGCGAAACTGCTCAACTGCGTATCCAGGCAGCATGACGGGTTCCAACCTTGTTGTCGTTTTCATCGCAAGGTGACGTAGCGCGCAACTGGGTGCCCGATTTGACTGAAAAAAGGTGATTTCCGGGAAATATTGCGGCGCATCAAATTGCCAATGCGCCAAGCGGGCGTTAGAAGCAGCGCATCGTTTTCAATGCGAACTGAAGAGGGCCGCCATGACCGCCATCATCGACATTACCGGGCGTGAAATACTCGATTCCCGCGGAAATCCCACGGTTGAGGTCGATGTGATCCTCGAGGACGGCTCGATGGGACGCGCTGCGGTGCCTTCGGGAGCCTCCACCGGTGCCCATGAGGCGGTGGAATTGCGCGATGGCGGTGCTCGCTATCTGGGCAAGGGTGTCACCAAGGCTGTGGCCGCGGTGAACGGCGAAATCCTTGAAGCACTGGGCGGTATGGAAGCTGAAAACCAGCTCGTAATTGATCGCCTGCTGATCGAGATGGATGGCACGCCCAACAAGGCACGCCTGGGTGCCAATGCGATCCTGGGTGTTTCGCTTGCCGTTGCAAAAGCTGCGGCTGAAGCTGCGGCACTTCCGCTTTATCGCTATGTCGGGGGCACGGGAGCGCATGTCCTGCCGGTTCCGATGATGAACATCATCAATGGTGGCGCGCATGCGGACAATCCAATCGACTTCCAGGAATTCATGATCATGCCCGTGGGAGCAAGCTCGCTGCGCGAAGCCGTGCGCATGGGTGCGGAGACCTTCCACACGCTCAAGAAGGCCCTCAAAGATGCAGGGCACAATACGGGTATTGGGGATGAGGGCGGTTTTGCCCCCAACCTGAAGAGCGCCAAGGCGGCGCTGGATTTCATCATGCAATCCATTGAGAAGGCTGGCTATACACCCGGCAAAGACATGTTCATCGCGCTGGATTGTGCCGCGACGGAATTCCACAAGGATGGAAACTATGTCTATGAGGGTGAACGCAAGACCCGCGATCCCAGGGCGCAGGCCAAATATCTTGCTTCCCTGGTGGGCGATTATCCGATCATCTCCATCGAGGATGGCATGGGAGAGGATGACTGGGATGGCTGGAAGATGCTGACCGATGCAGTTGGCGGCAAGTGCCAACTGGTGGGCGATGATCTGTTCGTCACCAACTCGGCACGCCTGCGCGATGGCATCCGTATGGGGGTTGCCAATTCGATCCTCGTCAAGGTCAACCAGATCGGCACGCTGTCGGAAACAATTGACGCGGTCGATACCGCGCACCGGGCAGCCTACACGTCCGTCATGTCGCATCGTTCGGGAGAAACCGAAGATTCAACGATTGCCGATCTGGCAGTGGCGCTCAACTGCGGACAGATCAAGACCGGGTCGCTTGCGCGCTCCGACCGGTTGGCAAAATACAATCAGCTCATCCGCATCGAAGAGGAACTGGGACCGGTAGCACATTATGCCGGTGAGGGAATTCTTCGTGCATGACGTTGCCTGAACAGGCTGCCAGCGAGCGGGAACGGATAATCAGGACGGCATTCCAGACACAGGCAATAGCCTGCGCCAGCCTCGGATCGCCCTTCATGGCGCGTTTGATGAGGCTTGTTGGCGAAAAGCTGGATCGTTCAACGAAGACTGGTGTCTACGTGCTCGACTGGGCGGGAGACCCTTCCGTTTCGGCTGATTCCGTACCTCTTCGCCTTGCCGGGGCGCTGCATGCGCTGGTTCTGGGCGAGCAGGATGAAGGGCTTTCTCGCTGTTATCCGGCGTCCGGTGTTTCGGTCAGCGACGAGGAATTGTTGGGCTCGGTCAGGTCTGCGCTCGCAGTCCATGCCGATTTCATGATGCAGTTCATGAAAAGCGCACCGCAAACCAATGAGGTGCGGCGCGCGGCAGGAATATTGCCTGCTATCGCGCTCGCGGTTCAGCGGAGCGGCGTGGCTTCAGTGCGTTTCCTGGAACTGGGGGCGAGTGCAGGCCTCAATCTTTGCTGCGACTGGTTCGCTCTCGAAATGGGAGACGAGGTCCTTGGCAAGGTGGATTCACCGCTGCGCCTGACTCCAGACTGGACCGGCTCAACGGCCCCAGTAGCGAATTACGACGTGATTTTGCGATCAGGCTGCGATCTGAACCCACTCGACATTCATGATGGCGAAGCCGTCATGCGTTTGAAGGCCTATACCTGGCCCGATCAGTTCGACCGCCTGGAACGTCTCGATCAAGCTATAGCAATTGCAGGGGAAGTACTGCAGCCCGGAATGCTGATGAGTGCCGATGCAGGTGACTGGTTGACGGACAGGCTGGCCGAGACGGATCACGCAGCCCTTACGGTCATCTGGCACACCATTGCCTGGCAGTACTTCTCGCAAGGTTCCGCCGATAATGCCTCGCGGGCAATCTTCGAAGCTGCGGCGCGCGCCACAAGGCAGGCACCGCTTGCCTGGCTTGCCATTGAAGCCGATGGGTTGCAGGGCGCGGCGATACGCCTGCGCCTCTGGCCTGAAGGGTATGATGCAGTGGTGGGACGCATGGATTTCCACGGGCGTTGGGTCTCCTGGAACGCCTAGGGTCAGACGCGCAAGCATCTGCGATTTTATCAAGCTGATAAACCGGGTGTTAAGCCTGTTGGGGGATGCTTGGCTACAGAGCATTCTGTCCGCCGCGCCCTTGTCGCCATCAATTGTTCGCTGGCTGGGATCGGTCGTAACGGGATGTATCGTTCAACTGTTGTGCGTATCCGCTGCCTTTGGCGGGATCAGTCAGGTAGCCCCATTGTCTACACGTCAGACCAAGAACCGAAGCTATCACCGCCTGGGCATCATGGCGGTCAGTGCAATCTTTCTGAGCTATTTCCTGTTTCACAGCTGGTCCGGCCGTTATGGCATTGATGCGGCCAAGGCGATGGCGGAGGACAAGATCAGGCTCGAATATGAGCTGGTGCGGCTCAAGGAGCAGCGCGTCGCGCTTGAATCGCGTGTTCGTCTGCTGCGTGATGGAACGCTGGAACGCGACATGCTTGACGAGCAGGCTCGGCAATCGCTTAATCTGGCCAGACCTGACGAGATCGTCATTCTGCGCTGATTAACTGAAATACAGTTAATTATAGAAATTTAACCGTTTTACGGATAATTCCCGTGTGCCTGCCATGCATATTTTGCAATTGTAATGGTTGGTGCCATCCTTATTGTATCGACCCAAAGGGAGAGCGCGGGTGACCAGCCCGATGCGGAGGCCCTCAGGCATTAGTGGGACGCGAAACAACGCGTCGAGGAACAGGGGAGAGGCCCGATGGCTGCCAAGCCACAGAAATCCGTTGCATCTGCCAGCAAGAAAGCCGCTACCGGTGACAATGCGCCGGCCAAGGCCCAGCAAAGTCATGTGATCCGGCGCGCTGCGCCCAAGCCTGCCAGGTTCACGAGCGAGCAGGAAATACAGGCCTATCGCATGATGCTCCTGATCCGGCGCTTCGAGGAAAAGGCCGGCCAGCTTTACGGCATGGGTTTCATCGGCGGTTTCTGCCACCTCTATATCGGCCAGGAAGCTGTCGTGACCGGCATGCAGATGGCGATCAAGGATGGTGACCAGCTCATCACCGGATATCGCGACCATGGTCACATGCTGGCAGCGGGCATGGATCCCGGCGGCGTCATGGCGGAACTGACCGGTCGCAGGGGCGGCCTTTCCAAGGGGAAGGGCGGTTCCATGCACATGTTCTCGAAAGAGAAGAATTTTTATGGCGGTCACGGCATTGTCGGCGCACAGGTATCGCTGGGAACTGGTCTGGCCTTCGCCAACCGCTATCGCGGCAATGACCTGGTGAGCCTGACCTATTTTGGCGATGGTGCTTCAAACCAGGGCCAGGTCTATGAAAGCTTCAACATGGCCGAGCTGTGGAAGCTGCCGGTCATCTACATCATTGAAAACAACCGCTACGCCATGGGCACGGCAGTGTCGCGTGCGTCGGCCCTGACCGATTTCTCGCAGCGCGGCGCATCGTTCAACATTCCCGGCATGCAGGTGGACGGGATGGACGTGCGGGCGGTCAAGGCAGCAGGCGATGAAGCCGTTGCTTGGTGCCGTAGCGGCAATGGTCCGATCATTCTCGAAATGCAGACCTACCGCTATCGTGGCCACTCCATGTCGGATCCGGCCAAGTATCGCTCCAAGGATGAAGTGCAGAAGATGCGCGCAGAGCATGACCCGATCGAGCAGGTCAAGCAGCGTCTCATCGAGGAGAAGATGGCGAGCGAAGACGATCTGAAGGCGGTCGACAAGGAAATCCGCGATATCGTCGGAAAGGCCGCCGACTTTGCCCAGAACGATCCGGAGCCGGATGTATCCGAGCTCTATACCGACATTCTGCTTTGAGGGGAGAACGGGATAATGCCAGTAGAAATTCTCATGCCCGCACTTTCCCCGACCATGGAGGAAGGCAATCTTTCAAAATGGCTTGTCAAGGAAGGCGACAAGGTCAAATCCGGCGATGTGATCGCTGAAATCGAAACCGACAAGGCGACGATGGAAGTGGAAGCAGTCGATGAAGGCGTGATCGCCAGCATCCTGGTCGCAGCCGGTAGCGAAGGTGTGAAGGTAAACACGCCGATTGCCGTGCTTGCAGGTGAAGGCGAGGATGTCTCGGTTGCCGCTGCGTCCGCGTCCGCACCAAAGGCACCCGTTGCCGAAGCGCCTGCGCCCGCTGCTGCTGCACCTGTGGCTGGCGCACCATCTGTGCCAGCTGCTCCGGCAAGCCAGGTGGCGAACGATCCGGACATTCCTGCGGGTACTGAAATGGCGAAGATGACAGTGCGCGAAGCGCTCAACTCGGCCATGGCGGAAGAAATGCGCCGTGATGACGATGTCTTCATCATGGGTGAGGAAGTCGCCGAGTATCAGGGTGCCTACAAGATCACGCAGAACCTGCTGCAGGAATTCGGTCCGCGCCGTGTGATTGACACGCCGATCACGGAGCACGGGTTTGCCGGCATTGGTGTGGGCGCTGCGATGTCTGGCCTCAAGCCAATCGTCGAGTTCATGACCTTCAACTTCGCCATGCAGGCAATTGACCAGATCATCAACTCCGCAGCCAAGACGCTTTACATGTCCGGCGGCCAGATGGGCGCGCCAATCGTGTTTCGCGGACCCAATGGTGCCGCGGCGCGTGTCGCAGCCCAGCATTCGCAGTGTTACGCGGCCTGGTACAGCCATGTTCCCGGTCTCAAGGTTGTTATGCCCTACACGGCAGCCGATGCGAAGGGCCTGCTCAAGGCGGCGATCCGCGATCCAAACCCGGTCATCTTCCTTGAAAACGAGATCCTTTACGGCCAGTCCTTCGACGTGCCGCAGTTTGACGATTTCGTGCTTCCCATCGGAAAGGCGCGGCTCCACCGGGCCGGGTCGGATGTGACGCTCGTCTCCTTCGGCATAGGCATGACCTATTGCATCAAGGCTGCAGATGAACTGGCGGCAATGGGCGTCGAGGCTGAAATCATTGATCTGCGCACCGTGCGCCCGATCGATTATGACGCGATCATCACATCGGTCCGCAAGACCGGGCGGCTCGTCACCGTGGAGGAAGGCTTCCCGCAGTCCTCTATCGGCGATCACATTGCCAGCCAGGTGATGCAACGCGCCTTCGACTATCTCGATGCGCCGGTGGTCACGGTTTGCGGCAAGGATGTGCCGATGCCTTATGCCGCCAATCTTGAAAAACTGGCCCTGCCGAATATCGGCGAGGTCGTGGAGGCCGTGAAGGCCGTTACCTACAGGAGCTGACGTTTGGCACTCCAGCGCCTCGACCTCAGGACCGTGCGATACGACCGCCTGTCGGGCTCGGTAATGATTGATGCGCGAAATTGCGTGGTGGAAGTTTCCCGGGAGGCGCTCGAAGCGCTGTACCAGCGGAAACTGAAGCCGGAGGAGGCAGTCATCCATGCGGTGAAGGAGGCAAGGCGCCTCACGGAACTGGCATGCCGGATACCGGCGGATGACGGCAAGATACACATCACAACGAACATCCTGCTCAATGACGGGCTGTTCGGTGCGGAAACCGGGAGTTGACCCCATGCCCATTGAAATAACCATGCCTGCCCTGTCGCCCACCATGGAGGAGGGCAATCTGTCCAAGTGGCTCGTCAAGGAAGGCGACACGGTTCAGCCGGGCGATGTGATTGCCGAGATCGAGACCGACAAGGCGACGATGGAAGTCGAAGCTGTCGATGAGGGGGTCGTGGCGAAAATACTGGTGCCAGCTGGAACCGAGGCCGTGAAGGTCAATGCGGTCATCGCAATTCTGGCCGGTGAAGGCGAGGATGCGAGTGCTGCAGCCAGTGCGGGTGCCGCACCAAAGGCGGCTGCTGCTCCATCACCGGCTCCATCACCGGCTCCGGCTTCAGCGCCAGCGGCCACCGCACCTGCAGCCAGTCAGGCTTCTCCAGCATCCCAGGCGACAGCACCAGCTGGCGCAAAGGGTGAACGCAGCTTTTCATCCCCTCTGGCGCGACGAATCGCAAAGGATGCCGGGGTCGACATAGCCAGAGTGCAGGGCAGTGGTCCGCATGGTCGTGTCGTCAAGCGCGATGTCGAGCAGGCGATTTCCAGCGGTTCGGCAAAGTCCGCGCCTGCAGCCGCTGCTGCACCATCATCGGGCGCACCTGCAATGGCAACCGGTCCTTCGACGGAAGCTGTGCTGAAGCTTTTCGAAGAAGGTTCGTACGAGCTGGTCAAGCATGACAACATGCGCAAGACAATTGCGCGCCGTCTGCAGGAATCAAAGCAGACAATTCCGCATTTCTACGTTTCGCTCGATTGCGAACTGGATGCGCTTCTTGCCTTGCGCGAGCAGCTCAACCAGGCAGCACCCGTCAAGGACGATAAGCCAGCCTACAAGATTTCGGTCAATGACATGATCATCAAGGCACTGGCACTTGCGCTGCGCGATGTGCCCGACGCAAACGTGTCATGGACGGATGAAGCGATGGTCAAGCACCAGCATTCCGATGTTGGCGTGGCCGTTTCCATTCCAGGTGGCCTGATAACGCCGATCGTGCGCAAGGCAGAACTGAAATCCCTGTCTGCCATCTCCAACGAGATGAAGGACATGGGCAAGCGCGCCAGGGAACGCAAGCTGAAGCCCGAAGAATATCAGGGCGGCACAACTGCCGTTTCCAACATGGGCATGATGGGCGTGAAGAATTTCGCCGCCGTCGTAAATCCCCCGCATGCCACCATCCTGGCAATCGGGGCAGGCGAGCAGCGCGCGGTTGTTCGCAATGGCGCCCTTGGCATTGCGCAGGTGATGACGGTGACGCTTTCAACCGACCATCGCTGTGTGGATGGCGCGCTTGGTGCGCAACTGCTCGGTGCCTTCCAGCGCTATATCGAAAATCCGATGGGAATGCTGGTTTGAACCGGCGTGTTGATACGTATCAAGGAGACGCGGGCCCGAGCGCCTAGGCTGTGGATGACATCTAGCGAAAAGGAGCATCCATGTCGAACGTACCACACGAACTGCACGAGGAATTCCCGGAGTACAACGAGCGAATTCACGAATTGAAGGTTTCGGACGCGCATTTCCAGCGGCTGGCCGGCGCCTATCACGAGATCAACCGGGCCGTACACCGGGCCGAAACGAATGTGGAGCCAACCGACGACTTCCATCTTGAGGAAATGCGCAAGCAGCGCCTGAAACTCAAGGACGAGATTTTCGCCATGCTGCAAGCCTGAGCGGAAGGATCATTGCTGAACCTGGGCGGGCTGTGGTCCGCCCAGCAAGGCCACGATGGCATCGCCGGCCTGGCTGAGAATGACAAGAATGACCAGAGCGATCATGAAGCGGCTGAAGGCCCTGATGACACGCAGTGTGAACAGGGACCAGATACCGGACCACAGGAGCAGGGCAGTCAGGGCAAGCGAGGGCAGCCCGATATACCAGGGAAGCAGGAGTATCTTCTGGAATGAGATCAGCGACAGGATGAGTTGCACGGATTCGTTCATGGAGAAGTTCCGGTTCATGTTCTGAATTGAACTTGTTTTGCCGCAGCGGGCGGCTTGTAGCTAATACCCGATTTCCGGGAGAAATGTGACGGAGAAAAGCGCAATGGCTGACACTTACGATGTGATCATCATCGGCTCGGGACCCGGCGGTTATGTGACCGCGATCCGTTCCGCACAGCTGGGACTGAAAACGGCCATCGTTGAACGCGAGCATCTCGGCGGCATCTGCCTCAACTGGGGCTGCATACCGACGAAGGCGCTGCTGCGTTCCGCGGAAATCATGCACTATGCCGATCACCTCAAGAATTATGGCCTCAAACTGGAAGGTAAGGTCAGCGCTGATGTGAAGGCGGTGGTTGAACGTTCACGCGGCGTATCCGCCCGTCTCAATGGCGGTGTTGGCTTCCTGATGAAGAAGAACAAGGTCGATGTGATCTGGGGCGAAGCCAGGCTGACCAAGCCGGGCGAAATCGTGGTGGGCAAGTCGACCAAGGCACCCATGCAGCCCCAGCATCCCGCGCCAAAAGGCACGAAGGGCGAGGGCACCTATCAGGCCAAGCACATCATTGTTGCTACCGGCGCGCGCCCACGGGCGCTTCCCGGCATCGAGCCGGATGGAAAGCTTGTCTGGACCTATTTCGAGGCGATGGTGCCACAGGAACTGCCGCGGAAACTGCTGGTGATGGGATCGGGTGCTATCGGCATCGAGTTTGCCAGTTTCTACAATGCGATGGGTTGTGACGTGACGGTGGTTGAGGTGATGCCGACGATCATGCCGGTCGAGGATGCGGAAATCTCGGCCATCGCGCGCAAGCAGCTCGAGAAGTCCGGCCTGAAAATTCATACCGAGGCGAAAGTCACGAGAGTGGAGAAAGCGGCAAATTCGCTCAAGGCCACTGTCGAACTGAAGGGCGGCAAGAGCGAGATATTCGAGGCTGATCGCATGATTTCGGCTGTCGGTGTCGTGGGCAATATCGAAGGGCTTGGCCTTGAAGCGCTCGGCATCAAGACCGACCGCGGCTGCATTGTTATCGATGGTTATGGTCGGACCAATGTTGCAGGCATCTATGCCATTGGCGATGTTGCCGGACCGCCGATGCTGGCGCACAAGGCCGAACATGAAGGCGTTGTCTGCGTGGAGAAGATTGCGGGCCTTGCCAATGTTCACCCGATGGACAAGGGCAAGATTCCAGGTTGCACCTATTGCCACCCGCAGGTCGCGTCCGTCGGATTGACCGAAGCGAAGGCAAAGGAAGCAGGGCACGACATTCGCGTTGGCCGCTTTTCGTTCGCCGCGAATGGCAAGGCAATTGCACTTGGCGAAGACCAGGGCATGATAAAGACGGTGTTCGACAAGAAGAGTGGCCAGCTGCTTGGCGCGCACATGGTCGGCGCGGAAGTGACGGAGCTGATCCAGGGTTTTGTTGTCGCCATGAACCTGGAAACCACGGAAGAGGAACTGATGCACACGATATTCCCGCATCCGACCCTTTCCGAAATGATGAAGGAAAGCGTGCTCGATGCCTATGGCAAGGTTTTGAACGCCTAGGGAGGAACGGCTGATGCATCTTCGCCATATCGTGTTTGCGGTCATTTTCGGCGTCGCGGTTGCGGCAATAATGCCCTATATTGTGGGGGGCAGTTTCGTGAGGCATCTCTTCATCGCGATACCGTCCTGCCTGGTCGCTGCCTACATGGTCACCAGGCGCAACAGGGAACAAGGAGACAGGTAATGGATGCAAAAGCACTCGCGGTATTTCTCGTCATCGGTCTTGTTGCAGGTTTCATCGCCAGCATCGTCGTGGGCGGAGGCGGACTGATCTACTATCTCGTGATCGGTGTGGTTGGCGCATTTGTCGGTGGGTTCCTGCTGAACGCAATCGGCCTGAAGATCGCTACCGGAAATCCGATCATCAACCAGATCATCACATCGGCTATCGGTGCGATTGTCGTGGTTCTGCTGGCGCGTCTGATCGCCTGACCCTCAAGGAGGGCTCGATATGCACGGACAATATGGATTGCTCGGAATGCCGGGCGTCGGTTTCTTTGGCTTGCTGATCATCGGTGCAATTGCCGGCTGGCTGGCGGAGCGGGCGATGAACCGCGATCATGGTCTGCTGACCAATATCCTGGTGGGCATTGCCGGCTCGTTTGTCGGAGGAACGCTTGCCGGCCTTCTGGGAATGGCAATCTATGGTTTTCTCGGAAATCTCGTCGTCGCCACGGCGGGTGCAGTGCTGATCCTGTGGTTCTTCGGCCGGTCCGAACCGGGCAACCGGGTTTCTGGACGTGACAATGGCTCCACTTCACAGGCCAATACGGGCACCGTCTATCATCCCAACAAGGACGCGGAGTAAGTTCAATCCATGGTGACTGTCCTCGACACGACCAAGGGGCGCGCGCGCCATCCTGAAAAGGCGCACCGGCCGGACAATGAAGTTGCCAGGAAACCGGCCTGGATTCGCGTCAAGGCTGGCGGTTCGCCGGTCTATGACGAGACACGCCGGATCGTGAAGGAAAACGCGCTCGTTACCGTTTGCGAGGAAGCTGGCTGCCCGAATATCGGTGAATGCTGGTCCAAGAAGCATGCGACCATGATGATCATGGGGGATACCTGCACGCGCGCCTGTGCCTTCTGCAATGTGCGCACCGGCATGCCGGCAGCGCTCGATCCGGCAGAACCGGAGAATGTCGCTATTGCTGTGGAGAAGCTCGGCCTTGAACATGTGGTGATAACGTCAGTCGATCGCGATGATCTGGCTGATGGCGGCGCGCAGCATTTCGTCGAGACGATCGAAGCCATTCGCAGAAGGTCACCCGGCACGACGATCGAGATACTCACTCCGGACTTCCTGCGCAAGGAAGGCGCGCTTGAAAAAGTCGTCGCGGCAAGGCCGGACGTATTCAACCACAATCTGGAAACCGTGCCTTCGAACTATCTGACTGTTCGCCCGGGCGCGCGCTATTTCCATTCGATCCGGCTGTTACAGCGCGTGAAGGAACTGGACCCCTCCATGTTCACCAAGTCCGGCATCATGGTCGGACTGGGAGAAGAGCGCAACGAAGTGCTGCAGCTCATGGATGACCTGCGTTCGGCTGACGTCGATTTCCTGACCATCGGGCAATATCTGCAGCCAACGAAGAAGCATCATCCCGTGCGCGATTTCGTAACGCCTGATGAGTTCAAGGCCTATGAAACCGTTGCCTATACCAAGGGCTTCCTGCTCGTATCCTCCAGTCCGCTGACCCGCTCTTCTCATCATGCCGGCGAGGACTTTGCCCGATTGCGCGATGCACGCATGGCGAGGATGGGCGCGGGAACAGGCATCGGGGCCTGACAAGCTTGCCGGGCTTCTACAAGGTCCATACCGTGCCTTACACACCGCGGCAGATGTTTGATTTGGTTGCCGATGTCGAGGCTTATCCGCAATTCCTGCCGCTATGCGAGAGTCTGGATGTGCGCACCCGGCGCGAGCGGGATGGCAAGGCGATCCTGGTTGCGGACATGGGTGTGGGTTACAAGGCTATCCGCGAAACCTTCACGTCCCAGGTGCTCCTCGATCCGCAAGCCCTGCGGATCGATGTCAAATATCTCGATGGCCCTTTCAGGCGTCTCGACAATGAATGGCGTTTTGTCGATGACGCGAAAGGCGGATGCGCCATCCATTTCACTATCGACTACGAGTTTTCCAGCCGCATGCTGGGGATGCTGATGGGCGCGATGTTCGACACTGCCTTTCGCAAGTTCACAACCGCCTTCGAGGAACGCGCAAAACACGTCTACGCAGGTTCGGCAATTCCGTATTCCTGATCCATGCGATCAGACTGGCGCAGAAAAAAGAAAACCCGGTCGCAAGACCGGGTTTTTCCTTGGAGGGAGGTTCAGGAGGATCGGGGTGGTTCATGTCCCGATGAACAAGATATAGGTGAGAAATTGATAGATAGAAGTGCATTTTGTCACATTACGGCAATTTAATCCGCCAGGCCTGAATCAGAGTACCCGACCTTGTGAGGCCGGGTACCCTGGGAGGATCAGACAGGAGCACGGCAGCACTCAGGCCCGCCATTGCGACTATCTCAACTTGTGGCAAGCGCTACTGTGAACTTTCCCACACTGGCAGGCAATCAAACGAAAAAGGCGGGCAAAATGCCCGCCTTCATCGCAATGCAATTCATTTCAGCTACCGGTTGGTGTGCAGGCATGCCCGCAATCTGCCTATCCAGCAGCAAGTCGACCGAATCAACGGCAGACCTGAACCTGACGCCAGACCCACTGGCCGGTATAAGGATCCTGCACCTGACGGTTCTTGTACCAGCACTGTGGCTGGTAAACCGGCTGAGGCGCTACCTGGTAGACAGGTGCCGGAGCGTAGATCGGAGGCTGGTTGGCGCTCAGAACGCCGCCGACGATCAGGCCACCGAGAAAAGCGGCGCCAGCATTGTTGCCGGCCGCTGCAGGCATCGCTGCTGCTGCCAGAATGGCGCCTGCCGTTGCAACAACGGCCAATTTGGTTGTCAGTCTGGACATTTCCGTATCTCCTGAGATGCTGGCAACCCTGACAGGGTATCGCCACTAGTTCGTAGAACCCCTTGTGAACATTAGAACACAGCTTTCCTGATTCCAGAAGCGAAATGTTGGTGCACACGTGGGAGTTACCCGGGCGTGTCAGCGCCATATGCAATGAGCATTTCCAGGGCGTTCCTTACCGTTTCGTTGCGTATGTGATCGCGGCCCTTGTCTTCGAAAGTGAATTCCTCGACATAGGCGCCTGCAGGGCCTGCGTCGCTACCAGCGTCCGGCGTTTTTGTTGCAACTGCGATGTAGACAAGCCCAACCGGCTTTTGCTCGCTGCCCCCGCCTGGTCCCGCAATCCCTGTGACGGCAACGGCGGCATCGGCAGCAGAGCGGGCGAGGGCGCCCGTGGCCATTGCTGCCGCGACTGCTGCCGAGACGGCCCCATGCGCCACGATCAGTTCTGGCGGCACACCGACCAATTCGCTTTTGGCAGCGTTGGAATAGGTGACAAAGCCCCGGTCAAGCACATCGGACGAACCCGCATGGGATGTCAGCAGCGCGCTGATCAGGCCACCTGTGCATGATTCTGCCGTCGCGACCTTCAGCCCGGCAGCGCGGAAATGCTCAAGGGTTAGTGCTGCCATTTCGGACAGGTCTCGGTCGATTTTCATGTCACTCCTCCGTACTGGGAAGAAAACCCACCGTGGCGGTAGCAATGGCAGCTATGCCCTCGCCACGCCCGATGAAACCGATGCCTTCATTGGTGGTAGCCTTGATCGAGACGCGGGCAGCTTTGACGCCTGCCACTTCGGCAATCCGTTCACGCATTGCCTGCCTGTGCGGCCCGATCCTGGGGCTTTCGCAAATCAGCGTGACATCGAGATTGGTGATGGTCCCGCCCTGTTCGCGCACGAGATTTACGGCATGGGCGAGAAAGCGGTCCGAGGAAGCGCCTTTCCATTGCGGGTCAGAGGGCGGGAAGTGACTGCCAATGTCGCCAGCACCGATGGTGCCCAGAAGGGCATCGGTGAGCGCATGCAGGCCGACATCGGCGTCTGAATGCCCCTTCAGCTTTCGGTCATGGTCAATGGCAACGCCGCAAAGCCAGATCGGGCCACCAGGTTCCAGCTGGTGCACGTCATATCCGGTAGCGCTGCGGATATCGGGCAGGGTGGGCAACATGGCATTGGCCCTTTCCAGGTCTTGTGCCGTTGTAATCTTGAAATTGGATGATGGGGCGTGAACCAGACGCACTGTCATGCCAAATGCTTCCGCTACCGAGGCGTCGTCGGTCATGGCAGGTGCATCGGCAAACTGGCGATGCGCTGCCAGTATCTCGCCAAAGACAAAGGCCTGTGGCGTCTGGGCAGCATGAAGTGCGCTGCGGTCGATGGTTTGCGCGATGGTGCCGTTCGGTGCGGCTCGCTTGAGTGTGTCGACAACCGGGCTCGCAGCAATAGCGCCTTGCCCGGGCGCTATGGCCGCCAGCACATCGGTGATTGTCTGCTGATCGACAAATGGGCGCGCGGCATCATGAACAAGGACATTTGATGGGGCGAGACCAGAAAATGACTCGAGCCCAAGCCTGACGCTTTGCTGGCGCGTCTCGCCACCGACAGCCGGTTCGAGCAGTTTCGGATGGGGTGAAACCGATGCGTCATATATCTCACGATCATCGCTGTGAATGATGACGCGCACGGCATCAATGCCCGGATGATCCAGCAATGCGCTGACGCAGCGCTGCAGGATGCTCGTCCCGCGCAGCAACCGATACTGCTTGGGGCCCTTTTCAAGGCCAAACCGCTCGCCACGCCCGGCGGCAACAATGATCGCGACTGTTTTCAAAATCCATCGTCCAGCAATTGACGCAACGCGCTTGTTATCGCCACCGGCCCCGGTGCGCAATGTCAGGGTGCCTGGTGGGGAGGTGAATCAATTGTGCTCTTGTGCGTCGCAACATAAGTGGTTACTTTGTCAGCAACTGAAAATGTGCCCAAGAATTATGCAATTCGAGAATTCCGGGAAATCCTGCACGTCAGGTTTGCGATCAGCCAATCCTTTGGAGCAACCGCTTCGCATCGGGGGATTCGACGCGCGCAATCGCAGCTTTCTTGCTCCCATGTCCGGCGTGAGCGATGCTCCGTTCAGGCGACTGGCCTGGCGATTTGGTGCCGGGCTTGTCGTCAGCGAAATGGTTGCCAGCGAAGCGCTCGTGTGCGGGCTGTTTGAAATGGAACTCAAGGCCCAGTCTGCGGGCCTGCCCATGCATATCGTTCAGCTTGCCGGGCGTGAAGCCAAGTGGATGGCGCTTGCAGCCAAACTGGCCGAGGCCAATGGTGCCGATGTCATCGACATCAACATGGGATGTCCGTCGAAAAGGGTAACGACAGGCTATTCGGGTTCAGCACTGATGCGCGATCTCGACCATGCCACAAGCCTGATCGAGGCTGTGACTGGCGCAGTCAATGTTCCTGTCACACTGAAAATGCGGCTTGGCTGGGACGCGCAGACAATCAATGCTCCAGAACTTGCCAGACGCGCCGAAAATTGCGGTGTCAGCATGATCACGGTGCATGGACGCACGCGCTGCCAGTTCTACAAGGGCAATGCGGACTGGGGGGCGATACGCCCGGTGCGTGAAGCGACGCGACTGCCCCTCGTCGTGAACGGCGATATCTGCGGTCACGACAGTGCAGTTCAAGCGCTGCGCCTTTCAGGTGGTGATGCAGTGATGATCGGGCGGGCAAGTTACGGCAGGCCATGGCTTGCTGGTGAGATTGCCGGGCAAGCCGGTGCACAACTCATGAACGCTGTTGATCTGATCTGCGAACATCATGAGGCGATGCTCTCCCACTATGGTGCGCAGCTGGGCATCCGCCAGGCGCGCAAGCATCTTGGCTGGTATTTGACCACGATAGCAAATGAAGCGGACGAGCGGACCCGCATTCAGCTCATGACCAGCGAAAGTCCGCAGGAAATCCAGCGTTGCATCAAGAGCATTTTCGATGGTGGCAAGCCATTGGAAGTGGAGCCGGGAAGGGCGAGCGAAGCGGCATGAGCACTGCAATGAACGAAGTTGCCAGGATGGCACCCAATGCAGGCGAACGCGAAGACCGGTCGCTTCTGCCGCTTCTGGCGCTTGATGCCTTGCCACATCCAGTCATCATGATCGATGCTGACAACCGCATCTGCCATGCCAATGTGTCGGCGGAAGGTTTCTTCCGCTCATCGGCAGCTTTCATGGCCCGCCATTCCCTTGCCCATTTCATTCCGTTCGGGAGCCCGGTTCTGGCGCTGGTCGATCAGGTTCGCCACGAAGCCTCTCCGGTCAATGAGTACAAGGTGGACATTTCCTCGCCGCGACTGGGCAAGGAAAAGGTGGTCGATGTTTATGCATCGCCGGTTTCCGAACGCGCTGGCCACGTGACCTTGATGTTCCTCGCGCGAACGATGGCTGACAAGATCGATCGCCAGCTGACGCATCGCGGGGCGGCGCGCACCGTGACCGGGCTGGCAGCGATGCTGGCACATGAGATCAAGAACCCGCTTTCAGGCATTCGCGGCGCGGCGCAGTTGCTGGAAATGTCGGCCAGCGAAGATGATCGCTCGCTGACAACGCTGATCATGGACGAAACGGATCGCATCGTTCACCTTGTGGACCGGATGGAGGTGTTTTCAGATGAGCGCCCGATAGAGCGCCAGGCCGTCAACATCCATTCCGTGCTGGAACATGTGAAACGGATTTCGCGCTCGGGCTTTGCCCGTAACATTCGAATCGTCGAGGAATATGACCCGTCGCTGCCGCCAGTGTTCGGCAATCGCGACCAGCTGATCCAGGTCTTTCTCAACCTCGCCAAGAATGCGGCCGAAGCACTTGCCGGCACGCCTGACCCTGAAATCATCTTCTCGACCGGGTTCAGGCCCGGAATTCACCTGTCGGTTGCCGGATCAAGCGAGCGTGTGTCGCTGCCGCTGGAATTCTGCATCAGCGACAACGGCCCGGGTGTTCCCGACGACATCCGAAGCCACATCTTCGATCCGTTCGTCACTTCCAAGACCAATGGTTCAGGCCTGGGCCTGGCCCTGGTGGCGAAGATCGTTGGCGATCATGGCGGAGTCATCGAATGTGAGTCGGAGCCGCGCAACACGCGTTTGCGGGTTCTGATGCCGGCCTGGCGTGGTGCTTTCGACGAAGCAGACAGCGAATGGGTGGACAGCAATTGGGATGATCAGGGATGAGCAAGGGCCTTGTTCTCGTGGCAGACGATGATGCGGCCATCCGCACGGTGCTCAACCAGGCATTTTCGCGTGCCGGCTACGAGGTTCGCGTTACTTCCAACATTGCAACACTTTGGCGTTGGGTAGCCTCAGGTGACGGGGATCTTGTCATTTCAGATGTTGTGATGCCCGACGGCGATGCCTTCGAGGTTCTGCCAAAGATGCGGCGCATGCGCCCGGACCTGCCGGTTGTTGTCATGAGTGCGCAAAACACTTTCATGACCGCGATCAAGGCTTCGGAGCGCGGAGCCTACGAATATCTGCCAAAGCCGTTTGACCTGCAGGAACTGATGGCAATTGCCGGGCGCGCCATATCCGAGCCGCGCCGCAATCGCGCCAAGGGAGACGGTTCACTTGATGAGGAGCGCATGCCGCTGGTTGGCCGTTCGCCGGCCATGCAGGAGATATACCGGGTCCTGGCGCGGTTGATGCAGACCGATCTGACGCTGATGATTACCGGCGAGTCGGGCACCGGCAAGGAACTCGTTGCGCGCGCGCTGCACGATTATGGTAAGCGGCGCAACGGTCCGTTCGTGGCGATCAACATGGCTGCCATTCCCCGAGACCTGATCGAATCGGAACTGTTTGGTCATGAAAAGGGCGCCTTCACTGGCGCGCTCAGCCGTTCTTCGGGGCGGTTCGAGCAGGCGGAAGGCGGCACGCTGTTTCTTGACGAGATCGGCGACATGCCGATGGACGCGCAGACGCGCCTTCTACGGGTTCTCCAGCAGGGCGAATATACCACTGTTGGCGGGCGGGTTCCCATCCGCACGGATGTGCGCATCGTCGCTGCTACCAACAAGGACCTGCATACCCTGATCAATCAGGGCCTGTTTCGCGAGGATCTGTTCTATCGGCTGAACGTGGTACCGCTGCGCCTGCCGCCGCTTCGTGAAAGGGCGGAAGACGTAGCGGACCTTGCGCGGCATTTCCTGGCGCTGGCAGCCAAAGACGGTCTCGATTCCAAGACAATCGACGCGCAGGGCTATGATCTGCTCAAGCGCTACGGTTGGCCGGGTAACGTGCGTGAACTGGAGAATCTGGTTCGCCGCCTTGCCGCTCTCTATCCCCAGGAAACGATTAGCGCGGAAATCATCGAGACCGAGTTGCGCGGTAGCGGTCCTGGGCAAAATCTGCCTGCTGCGACAGCGGCGCTGGCGACGAACGACATTTCAGCTGCCACGGAAAGCTGGCTTGCCGATTATTTCGGCCAGTTTGGTGAGGATCTGCCGCCGCCGGGCCTATATCAAAAGGTGCTGCGCCAGCTGGAAGGTCCGCTGGTAACCGCTACCCTGGCGGCAACGCGGGGCAATCAGCTCAAGGCAGCGGAATTGCTTGGCCTCAATCGAAACACGCTGCGCAAGAAGATCCGTGAACTTGATATCAAGGTAAGCCGGGTCGTCAGGTAGGCGAGTTCCCTTGACCATGTGTTTCATTCTTGCCACATTCGCGTTGCATTGCTGCAACGGAAGGCCCTTCGATTCATTCCCGGATTCCGTTTCCGGCGATTGGTTGAAAAGGGTCCGGCAGTAAATCGTTCCAAACTCGCTTGTGCGAAAAAAGGCAAAAACCGCAGCCATGGATGGTCAGAACATCGTGTCCTACCGCGATCAGCCGGGAGCATTCGGTGACAATGATCATTCAATGGTGATCCTGCCGGAAGCACCTGCAAGCGTCCAACGTGGCGAACGCGACGGTGTTTCGCGCCTGCTTGGATTTGCAGCCGTGCTGGCGCTGATGGTTACCGGCACGATCACCTTTCTCATCCTGATTGGCCTGGCTCCGATTGCGCCGACAAACCAGGTCGTCAGCTCCGCCCTGGCAATCAACTCGATCCTTGCCCTCATTCTTGTCTTCCTGATTGGCCGCGAGGTCTGGATCATTCTCCAGGCAAGGCGCAAGGGCAGGGCAGCTGCACGCCTTCACATTCGCATTGTCGGCCTGTTCGCGCTGGTTGCCGCGATCCCGGCCATTCTGGTTGCCATCGTTGCCAGTGTGACGCTCGATCTCGGTCTTGACCGCTGGTTCGAGGTGCGCACCAAGCAGATCGTCTCATCATCGGTCAATGTTGCGCGCGCCTATATGGACGAAAGCCGCCGCGTTCTGACCGGCAACACGATCTCAATGGCAGCTGACCTCGACCGCGCAAGGCAGATCTACAATCTCGACCGGCCGGGTTTTGAAAACCTGATGAGCCTGCACGCAAAGGGCAGGGGTTTCCTGCGGGCCGACCTGATGCGTCAGGATGGCACGAAGATTGTCGGGGCCAAGCTCGAAAATTCGGAAAAGCTGCCCGATCCCATCCCCGAATATTTCGTGGCAGCCGACACTGGCGATCCGGTTGGAATTCCGCCCGGCAGCACCAATTTCATCGGTGCCATGTTCAAATTGCGCGAAATTCCAAACGCCTATCTCTACACGATCATGTCGCTGCGCCCGGAAGTGACGGCAGCACTACGCCAGATGGAAGCAAACACCCGCGAATATGGGGGGCTTGAGGCTAATCGCCTGCCGGTTCAACTGGCTTTTGCCGTTCTGTATATCGGGGTCTGTCTCGTCGTGCTGCTTTCGGCGATCTGGATGGGGATCAGCGTGGCGGACCGGCTGGTGTCTCCCATTCGACGCCTGATCACGGCGGCCGACGAAGTCAGTTCCGGCAATCTCGACGTGCGGGTGAGTACGGTTCACACCGAGGGTGACCTGAAGAACCTGTCGGACACGTTCAACGTGATGCTGTCTGAACTGAAGAACCAGCGCGACGAAATCTTGAGTGCAAAGGATGATATCGACCAAAGGGCGCGGTTTACCGAGGCGGTTCTTTCAGGCGTCAGCGCGGCCGTCATTGGTGTCGATGCCCAGGGCAAGGTGACAATCGCCAACCGCGCGGCTGCGCCCCTGTTTTCCGGCAGCACGCTGCACAGCGCCAGCATTGGCGACCTGATGCCTGAGCTCGCGCCCGTGTTCGACAATGCCATGGCACATGGCAAGGAAGATTACCGCGAGCAGATCACGATCTGGCGCAACAATCAGGAGCGCACGCTGAATGTGCAGGTGACCGAGGAAAGCAGCGAGTCGGCATCCGACCATTCCTTCGTCATTACCATCGACGACATTACTGATCTCGTTTCGGCGCAACGCAACACTGCCTGGTCGGACGTGGCGCGTCGCATTGCGCATGAGATCAAGAACCCGCTGACACCGATCCAGCTTTCAGCCGAACGCATTCGGCGGCGCTACGGAAAATACATCACGGAAGACCGTGAGATATTCGACCAGTGCACGGATACGATCATTCGCCAGGTTGGCGATATAGGTCGCATGGTCGATGAATTCTCGTCCTTCGCGCGCATGCCGAAGCCGCAAATGGCAAAGGGGAACCTGATCGAGACCCTCAATGAGGCTGTGTTCCTGCAGAAGGTCGCGCTGCCCGAAATCGAGTTTGTCACGGATTTTTCGAAGTCGCGCATCCGCGGGAAATTCGATCCCAGGCTTTTGTCGCAGGTCTTCATAAATGTAATCAAGAATGCTTCGGAAGCAATTGAAGCAAAGGGAATAAATACGAATTTCAAAGGTCGAATTCTTGTGCGTGCATCCTCCGGGGACAATGCCAGCATTGTTGAAATTATCGACAATGGAAAGGGCTTGCCGAAGGAAGGTCGCCAGCGGCTGCTGGAGCCGTACATGACGACGCGGGAGAAAGGCACCGGCCTTGGTCTCGCGATCGTGCGCAAGATTCTCGAAGACCATGGCGGGACTATCGAACTGCTTGATGCTCCCGATCTTGGCGAAGGTGAAACGGGTGCAATGGTACGCATAACGCTTCCGGCTGTGGAGGCGGAGATATCCCAGGGGCCAGCAGGGATAGACCAGGTGGAACCAGATACAAAAGGGAGTATCGGCTAGATGGCATCGGACATTCTCATTGTCGATGATGAACAGGACATCCGCGAACTGGTGGCGGGTATTCTGGACGATGAAGGCCATGGAACCCGCACGGCGGGAGACAGCGACAGCGCATTGGCAGCGATTGCCGCGCGAAGACCCTCGCTCGTTTTCCTCGACATCTGGCTGCAGGGGTCGGCGCTGGACGGGCTCGAACTTCTCAACGAGATCAAGGCGCGCCATGCCGAGGTGCCAGTCGTCATGATTTCGGGGCACGGCAATATCGAAACTGCCGTTTCAGCCATCCGCAGCGGCGCCTATGACTATATTGAAAAGCCCTTCAAGTCCGACCGGCTGTTGCTGGTTGCCGAGCGTGCACTCGAAGCATCCAATCTGCGCAAGCAGGTTCGCGAGCTGACCGAGAAGAGTTCCGACATGGTCGAGCTGATTGGCAAGTCGGCTGCGATGAACGGGCTGCGCCAGACCATAGACCGGGTCGCACCCACAAACAGCCGCACACTGATCATCGGTGCGTCGGGTTCGGGCAAGGAACTGGTGGCGCGCACCATTCACAAGCTGTCGGGCAGGGCAGAGGGACCGTTTGTCGTTCTCAATGCTGCTGCGATCACACCGGACAGGATGGAAGTCGAACTTTTCGGCACCGAAGCAGTCAACGGATCTGCTGGCAGGGTCGGTGCGCTTGAGGAAGCACATGGCGGCACGCTTTACATCGACGAGGTTGCGGACATGCCGCGCGATACGCAGAACCGTATCCTGCGCGTGCTTGTCGACCAGCAGTTCGAGCGTGTCGGCGGTTCCAATCGGGTAAAGGTGGATGTGCGCATCCTGTCTTCCACGGCGCGAAATCTTGAAGAGCTGATCAAGGAAGGCCAGTTCCGCGAAGACCTGTTTCATCGCCTGGCGGTCGTTCCGATCCGGGTTCCACCGCTTTCGGAGCGGCGGGAAGACTTGCCGCTGCTTGCGCAGGCCTTCATGGAGCATATTGGCCGCCAGACCGGCATCAAGGGCTGTACCATTGGCGAGGATGCGATGGCGGTGCTGCAGGCGCATGACTGGCCGGGCAACATCCGCCAGTTGCGCAACAATATCGAACGGCTGATGATCCTGTCGCGTGCGGAACCGGGCACCGTGATATCAGCCGACATGCTGCCGCAGGAGATCGGCGAGATGCTGCCCACAGCTGGCGGCGAGGGCGGCGAACATATCATGTCATTACCGCTCAAGGATGCGCGGGAGGCGTTCGAGCGTGACTATCTGGCTGCCCAGATCGGCCGATTTGGCGGAAACATCTCGCGCACGGCGGAATTCGTTGGTATGGAACGCTCCGCGCTGCATCGAAAGCTGAAAATGCTGGGTCTGTTTGACCGCAAGCGCAAGGAAGACGCAAACGGGGCCTGATCACGATGCGAGTTGTAATATGCGGTGCTGGTCAGGTTGGCTATGGCATCGCCGAACGGCTGGCGGCAGAGAACAACGATGTTTCCGTCATCGACAGTTCGCCGCAACTGGTCCAGAACATCCAGGACAAGCTGGATGTGCGTGGACATGTCGGGCACGGATCGCATCCCGACGTGCTGGCCAGGGCAGGTGCTGAACAGGCTGACATGATCATTGCGGTGACGCTGTATGATGAAGTCAACATGGTGGCGTGCCAGGTTGCCCATTCACTGTTCAATGTGCCAACCAAGATTGCCCGCATACGTTCCCAGTCCTACCGCCAGCCACACTGGCAGAACCTGTTTTCCCGCGATAACCTGCCGATTGACGTCATCATTTCACCGGAAGTGGAAGTAGGGGAGGTGATCCTTCGCCGTGTTGCGATGCCGGGCGCGCGCGACGTCGTTCTGTTCGGCCAGGACAATATCGCGATGGTGGCCATCGATTGCGATGAAGACTGCCCGGTTATCGACACGCCGCTCTCGCAGTTGAGCGAACTGTTTCCGGACCTGACTGCAACTGTTTGCGGCATCTGGCGCAATGGCAGCATGTTCACGCCGCGCAGTGCCGACCATATCGTCAAGGGCGACCTTGCCTATGTGATCGCGGCACGCAACCAGATACGGCGTACACTCGGCATCTTCGGCAAGGAAAAGCCGGAAGCCTCGCGGATCGTGATCGCCGGAGGCGGAAACATTGGCACGTACCTGGCGCGGCGTATTGAAGAGCGCATGTCCGGTGCCCGTGTGAAGGTGATCGAGGCATCGCGCGAGAAGGCGATCCGCATGGCTGACCAGCTCAAGCGCACGGTCGTGCTGCATGGCAGCGCGCTTGATGAGCAGATGCTGGCAGAAGCGGGCGCAGCAACAGCCGATCTGATGGTTGCCATCACCAATGACGATCAGGTGAACATTCTTTCAGCGGTTCTGGCAAAGAAGCTCGGCTGCAAGGCCAATCTGACGCTTCTGAACAATTCCGGCTATCACGGCTTCACGAAGTCGCTTGGCATTGACGATTACATCAACCCGCGCGGGGTAACGATTTCGCGCATTCTCCAGCATGTGCGGCGCGGCAGGATTCGCGGCGTCTATTCGCTGCAGAACGGAGCGGCTGAAATTATCGAGGCCGAGGCGCTTGATACTTCACCACTGGTGGGCAAGCCGCTACGGGAACTCGATCTGCCCGATGGCGTAAGAATTGGCGCGATCTACCACGGTGAAACGGTCATTCAGCCAACAGGCGACAGCGTCATCAAGCCCAAGGACAGGGTAGTCATTCTTGCGCTCAATGAGCGGGTTCGCCAGGTCGAACAGATGTTCAGGGTCAGTCTCGAATTCTTCTGACCGCGCGAAGCGTGGGGAAACTTTTCCTTGATATGCGGTGAATCCGCCTACTATAAATGGAGTGATCATCAGGATTACGATTCCTGATGGGTCGGATCGTGTCCGGACGCCAGCAATGCGTCTGGGGCGGGCGGGGCGATACCAGCACATGCGGAGAACAAAATAATAATGTCCGAGCGATCGCAGAATCTGCAAGACACATTCCTCAATCAGGTCCGCAAACAGAAGATTCCCCTGACCATTTTCCTGGTCAACGGCGTCAAATTGAACGGGGTGGTTTCCTGGTTCGACAATTTCTGCGTCCTGCTGAAACGTGATGGGATGGCGCAGCTTGTCTACAAGCACGCCATATCGACAATCATGCCGTCACAGCCTGTCAATTTCGGGGACAATAGCGACGGGGCCGGCGAGGGGGCCAGCGAGGCTGGCGATTGAGCGAAGCCGACAGGGGCAAGGATTCCCGGTTTCAGTGGTCGCTTGAATCAGACAACCGGCCTGAGCGTGCGCTTGTGCTTGTTCCCGATATTCGCAGTGCGAACGAGCAGCCGCATACCGCTGACGGTGCTGGCGGCACTTCTCCGGACAGAATTCAGGAACGATCGCTGGAAGCGCGCCTGCAGGAGGCTGTCGGGCTGGCGCGGGCAATCGATCTGGAAATCGTCAGTTCTGCCATCGTGCCGGTGCGCCAGCGTCGGCCCGCAACCCTGATTGGTGCCGGCAAGGTCGACGAAATCACGGGCCTCATCAAGGCAGAAGAAATCGGTCTTGCTGTAGTCGATCACCCGCTCACTCCCGTGCAGCAGCGCAATCTTGAAAAGGCCTGGAACTGCAAGGTGCTCGACCGCACCGGACTGATCCTCGAGATTTTCGGAGCAAGGGCACGAACGCGGGAAGGGCGGCTACAGGTCGAACTGGCGCATCTCAACTATCAAAAGGGGCGTCTCGTGCGTCAGTGGACGCACCTGGAACGCCAGCGTGGTGGTCTCGGCAAGACAGGTGGTCCCGGTGAAACACAGATCGAGGCCGACAGGCGGCTGCTTCAGGACCGCATCATAAGGCTGGAACGCGACCTGGAAAAAGTGCGCCGCACGCGCGACCTGCACAGGGCAAAGCGCAAGAAGACGCCGGTGCCTGTCGTGGCATTGGTCGGCTACACCAATGCCGGCAAGTCGACCCTGTTCAACAAGCTGACGGGGGCCGCTGTGCTGGCCAAGGATCAGCTGTTTGCCACGCTTGATCCGACACTGCGCAAGCTTCGCCTGCCTGGCGGCGGCCAGATCATCCTGTCCGACACGGTCGGTTTTGTTTCAAACCTGCCAACCATGCTTGTCGCCGCATTTCGCGCGACGCTCGAGGAGGTTCTCGAAGCTGATCTCATCCTGCATGTGCGCGATATAGCCGATCCCGATAGCCAGGCCCAGGCGCAGGATGTCTACACGATCCTCTCGCAGCTGGGTGTCGAACAGCAAGGGCATGATCGCGTCATTGAAGTGTGGAACAAGACCGATCTGCTGGAACCAGAATCGCTTGCCGCGATGCGTGCGGTGAAAACGGCGCAGCGTTCGCCAGTCCTCGTCTCCGCCTTGACGGGCGAGGGGGTGGATGGGCTGCTGGCTGCAATCGAAACCGGTCTGGCGAGTGGCGAAGACCAGTTCAACCTTGTTCTGGGCGTTACCGATCTGGGCCGGCTGCCCTGGATTTATGAGAACACGCAAGTCATCGAACGCAAGAACCGCAAGGATGGGAGCGTTGCGCTGAAGTTGCGTGGATCGCAGACCGTGCGCAACAAACTGTCTGCAATGGCCAGGGCAAAGTGATCCGAGATCGGCGAGAAGGACTGATATAGGCGCTCAGTCGACCTTGGCTTCCTGCCAGAGCGCTTCCATCTCGTCGAGGGTTGCGGTTTCCATCGTCTTTCCAAGCCGGGAGATGTTCCGCTCGATATAGCGAAAGCGTTTGCGGAATTTCGCATTCGCTGTGCGCACCGCGCCTTCGGGATCGAGCTTGAGATGGCGCGCCAGATTGGCGACCGCAAACAGGATGTCTCCTACTTCCTCCGCCTGGCGCTGCTGGGAACCGGTGTCGAGTTCCGCTTCAACCTCGTCCAGTTCCTCGCGGATTTTCGCAAGCACGGCGCGCGGATCGTTCCAGTCGAAGCCAACCTTGCCAGCGCGTGCCTGCAGTTTGACCGCGACCATCAGGGCGGGAAGGGTGGCTGGTATATCCTTCAGGAGGCTGTCGCCATCCTCATCGGCGACAAAACCGCGGGCCTTGCGTGCTGCAGCCAATTCCGCTTTCTCTTCTGATTTGATGCGCTCCCAGGCGCCCTTGGCCATGCCGGCATTGCGGGCTTTTTCGTCCCCGAATACGTGCGGATGGCGACGGATCATCTTGGCGGTAATGCCTTCGACAATATCGCCAAAATCAAAGTGGCCGGCTTCCTCGGCCATGCGTGCGTGATAGACCGACTGCAGCAGCAGATCGCCCAGTTCCAGTTTCAGTTCCTCCATGTCACCTCGATCGATGGCATCGGCAACCTCATAGGCTTCCTCGATCGTGTATGGCGCGATGGTCGTGAAGTCCTGTTCGAGATCCCACGGGCAGCCTGTTTGCGGCGTTCGCAGTGCCGCCATGATTTCGATCAGGCGGGAAATGTTTCTGGAAGGGGTGACGTTTCGCGTTGGAGCCATGATCCGGTTTAGCAGGACAGGGTTGGTGATGGCAGGCATTGTGGCGGATTTCCACAGCATCACAGACCATACGCGCCAGTCGCATAAGATATATTATGGAACTTTTGCCTTATGTGGACTTGTGAAACATGGCCTGCAACATTCTGTTTTGACTTGCGATTCGTCCACGTACCCGGACCAGTCTAAGATACATCAAATTGAATCCTTTGCCTTGCCAATTGTGTGGCTCATGAACCGCAACAGCAAAAAAACACGACCAAACGCCGTTCCAGCCTTCGTCACGGACACTTTGGCGTGATCCGGTATTGCCCGCGCATGTTGAATCCGGCACTGGTGTCACTATAATTAGATCAAGGGGCAAGACTGAAGCTCGCGGAAGGAAACCAATGCGATTCCCAGTTCTTGTATCGGCGGCACCGATCCTGACATTCCTTGCGGCGCTTTCACCGGTTTCGGTTGCCAAGGCCGAAACGGTTGACGAGCCGCTGCAGATCGTCGTCTCGCTGAATGAGCAGTCGATTCAGGTCTTTCGCGGCAACATGATTGTTGCCCAGTCGAACGTGTCATCCGGCAAGCCCGGACATTCCACACCGACCGGAATATTTTCAATTCTGCACAAGAAGAAGTTTCATCGTTCCAACATCTATTCCGGCGCACCCATGCCGTTCATGCAGCGCCTGACATGGACTGGTATTGCGCTTCATGAATCGAATTCAGTTCCATCCTATCCCGCTTCGCATGGTTGCGTGCGCCTACCGGCTGCCTTTGCCCAGGAGCTTTACGGGATTACCAATGTCGGCGGTCATGTCATGATCACCAACAAACCCGTGACCCCTACCCCCGTTAACCATGTTTTCCTGCCGCAACCGGAACTGGAAAGGCAGTTTGATCCGCATCACGACCAGTGGCGCGATCTGTATGAATGGCATGCGCAGCGTGGCACGGTGATGGTCGACAATCCGGCCTTCGACATTGCGACTGCACGATTGCTCGAACCGCTGCGCGCGCCTGCTGACATGCGCGGTGCCGAACAGGGCAAGCTGCCACCAAGAATTCTCATAACCCGTCAGTTGCGCCAGGACGTGACAACAAGGGTCCAGCAGCTGCTCAATCGCCTGGGCTATGATGCGGGACTTGTTGACGGCGCTATCGGGCCCGACAGCCAGGCGGCCATTCGCAGGTTCCAGGAAGCGAGCAACATGGTACCCGACGGCAGGCTGACACCGGAAGTGATCGATGCGCTGCACAAGATGGCTGGAGAGGAAATTCCAACCAATGCCAAGCTCATGGTGCGGCAGGATTTCCAGCCCGTGTTCGAAGCTCCCATCACAATCGAGCAGCCGGAAATACCGCTGGGAACCCATCTGCTGATCGCGACCGGCAACAGCGGGGAAGGTTTGCAGTGGAACAGCTTCACGCTTGAAAATCGGCTTGGCGACAATGCCCGCGCGCTTTACGGCATCAGCAGGGATGCATCAGACGATGTCGGCGTGTGGCAGGCGCTGAACCGGTTGCAGATTTCGCAGGACCTGCGAGCCTTTCTTTCGCGGATCGTGCGTAGCGGTGCTTCTATAGCGATTTCGGATGGTGGCAGCGAACGGTATACTGGCTGGAACACGGATTTCGCCATCACGACCCGCCCGGAAATCACGCGCAGCGGCTCAGCGAATCTCGTTGCCAAGGTTCAGGGCGGAAGCAATCGGCAAACGAACAACCGCTCGGTGGTGCGTGTTTCAAACCGCAAGCCGCCAGCGCAGGACAGGAACTTGCCTGGTGTGCGCAGGATCGCTCCCTTGCCCGGTCTGTGGCTGGCGCGCTAGATCAAGCGGGCAAGGTCCCATCTTTGCCAAAGTTGATGTATAAACGCGATTACAAGGGGCTTGGCTGATTCTCTCGAGAAGGGATCCACCATGCGCGTTTTCCATCACCTGCTGGCTGTAACTTCCATTGTTCCAATGGTCCTGACCGGGGCAGCCGTCGCCTTGCCGCGCCTGGCGCAGGCTGGTGAAGCCATGCCGGTGAAGCTCGAAGTTTCCGTCAGAAAGGAAAAGCTGCGCATTTATGCCGGCAGCGAACTGGTTTCGGAAAATCGCATCTCTGCCACCGACCTCGGCTATTCGAAGCGCCGTGTGGTGCGCAATCACAGCCCCGCCTATCAGTATGGCTATGGCGGTGGTTATGACTGCGAAGGCTACGGTTACAGCCAGGCCTACGGCTATGAAATGTCCTATGGCCATTATGGCAATCCCTATGTCGAGGAAATCACGGTAGCCCTGCCGGCAGACTTCACCATTGCCGCGCGTGACATGCGCCTTGCGTCATTCTCACACCCAGCCTTGCCGGACCCCAATGCGCGCGATGAACAGGCAGGTGATCCTCAGGTCGACCAGTGGCGTCGCCAGTTTGAGAGAAGCGGAATGGTGGGCAATGAAAGTCATTCCATCGTCACCGGCTCGCTCAGCGCCAACGATGAACCAGCGCCCACCGAAGGGCCGCTCAGAATTCTCATTGCCTCGCGCAGCCGTGCGGACATGGTCAGCGATATTCAACGCCTGCTGAACCAGCTTGGCCATGGTGCGGGTCCGGTTGACGGACGGATGGGAAAATCCACCGCTGCAGGCATTCGCAGTTTTCAGAAGAGCCAGGGCCTGCTGGACAATGGCGAACTCAATGCGGGCATTGCGACCGCCATCTACAGGGCTGCGGGCGAACAAGAGCCGAAGGCTGCCAGGCTGGTAGCGGCCAAAGGCGACAAGATCATCGCGGACGAAGGGATTGATCTGCGCAATGGCAGGCCACTTACCGGCATCAATGTGCTGATCTACCGCGACACGGGAGAAACAGGCGGATGGCAACTTGTGTCGCTGACAGGACGCCACAAGGAAGCGGCATCGATCCTGTTCCGCCTGGATGGTCAGACAGCCGCGCAATCGGCCGCCGGTGCCTTCGATATTCTTGTCATTCCGCATGCGTTGCGCGCTACGCTGTCGCGGCATCTGGGCGAGGGTTCAACGCTGGTGATCACTGAGGAAAGCTACAGCGAGATCAGTCCCGCCCAATCGTGATGACCATGCCGTCATAAGCCGGTTCGACACCTGTGGGCAGATCGGCCTTCAGAACGCCGTAGTCCAGTGGCGTGTGCATGTGCGTAAGGATTGCCCTTGAAGGCTTCAGGCGGGCAATCCATTCGAGGGATTGCGTGACGTTGAAGTGGCTGATGTGCGAGCGGTATTGCAGCGCGTCAACGATCCACACGTCTAGATTTTCGAGATAGTCGAGCGACTGCGCCGGCAGATCGGATACGTCCGGCGAATAGCACAATCCGCCGGACAGGGATTCCAGCCCTTCGCCGAAACGGAACGCCAGTGACGTGATCGGTCCATGCACCTGCAGGATCGGGAGCGCCGATATCGCCCCCCCCTTCCCTTCGATCGTTACGATCTTGCCGGCCCGGATTTCGTGCGCGTTGAGGATTGGCGGGTAGATGCTGCCCTCGGGCGTCTCGTAACAGTAGCCAAAGCCGTGTTTCAATCTTTCCAGCGTTGTGGCATCTGCATAGGTGTCGACGCGCTGCTGCTGCACGAGCGCAAAGCCGCGCAGATCGTCGATGCCATGAATATGGTCGGCATGGGCATGGGTGTAGAGCACACCGTCGACGTGGCTGACCCTGGCGGCCAGCATCTGTTCGCGAAAATCCGGGCTTGTATCGATCACGATGGAAGTGACACCGTCTGGACCGATCCGCTCGACAAGCATCGAACAGCGCAGTCTGCGGTTTTTCGGGTTGGTGGGATCGCAGGCACCCCAATCGCCATTGATGCGCGGAACACCTGGCGAGGACCCGCAGCCCAGAATCGTAAAGCGCAATGTCACGCTGCCACTCCGCCAGGAACTTTCGTGAAGAGGCGATGGAAATTCGCCGTGGTGCGGCCGGCAATCTCCTTTTCGTCCAGTCCACATACCTCTGCCAGAACACTGGCAGTGTTCACGACGTAGGACGGTTCGTTGCGCTTGCCACGGTGCGGCGGTGGAGCAAGATAGGGTGCATCCGTCTCGACCAGAAGCCTGTCATGCGGCAGACCGGCGGCGATATCCCGGATCGCCTGGCTATTGCGGAATGTCAGTATGCCGGAGAAGGAAACATAGCCTCCCAGTTCGATACCAGCCTGGGCCAGCTTTTCGCCAGACGAGAAGCAATGCAGCACGAACGGGAATGCGCCCTGCTTCGTTTCTTCGCGCAGGATTTCGATCATGTCGTCATCGGCATCGCGGGCATGAATGACCAGGGGCAGTCCGGTCAGGCGGGATGCGGCGATGTGATTGCGAAAGCTCTCGGCCTGGGCGGGCCGGGGCGATTTGTCATAGAAATAGTCAAGACCTGCCTCCCCTATCGCCACCACCTTCGGGTGCATCGCCAGTTCAACAAGCTGGTCGACAGTGACGTCCAGTTCTTCTGCGGCGTTGTGGGGATGGGTACCGAGCGAGCACCAGACGTTTTCGAATCGCTCCGCAATATCAAGAATCTGCCGGAATTTTCTTACACGCGTGCAGATTGTTACCATTTTGGAGACGCCTGCAGCGCTAGCTCGCGCCATGATTGCATCAAGATCGTCGGAGAAGTCGGGAAAATCAAGATGACAATGTGAATCTACGATCATTTGGTGGTCACATTTGATTGCGGATATTAGTGTTGCAAGCGATCAAGACAACGCAGAATTCAGGCGGCTCACACAATGCGGAGACAACTCAAAAGGTTTGTCCGGAAACAGCTAGGCTATCTGCCCGTACCCAATTTCAGCAAGTTCCACAACCCCGAGGCCAAGGCGTCGCCGAATGCCGGCCCGATCGAACAGGCTTTCTTTTCGCACGAGGGTAAAACCGTAGACAAATGGCATCATTACCTTCCTGCCTATGATCGCCACTTCGCGCCCTATCGGGACAAACCAGTCGGCATGCTGGAGATCGGGGTCTTCAAGGGCGGTTCACTCGAACTGTGGAACAGCTATTTCCATCCGGATTCGATGATCATGGGCATCGACATCAATCCGGACTGCGCAGCCTTTGACAACAATCCCTGCCAGGTGCGGATCGGTAGCCAGGCCGATCCCGCATTCCTTGATCTCTGTATTCAGGAATTCCCTGACGGCATTGACATCATTCTTGATGATGGCAGCCACAAGTCACACCATGTCATCGCCAGTTTCAGCCACCTTTTTCCAAAGCTAAAGGACGGCGGCATCTATGTGGTAGAGGACCTGCACTGCGCCTACTGGGAACCGTTCGGAGGCAATTATCGTGGCCGCGGAACATTTATCGGCGAAGTGAGAAAGCTGATTGATGACATGCATTTCGCCTATCATGGAGTGGGCAACGGCAAGCCTGATATCACCAGCATCTGCGTCTATGACTCGATGATCGTGATAGAGAAAGGCAAGGCCTTTGCGCCACAGATGAGCAAAAGAGGCGCAATACCCCAGGACAATGGTCAGGCATCGAGAAACTGATACCCTTGCGCGGTGACGAGATCACCGAAAAAGCGTTCCATCGCATATTCCATTTCAGAGGTGTCGCCCGAACCTGTTCCGAGGCTCATCGACTTCTCCAGTCCAAGGTGGCGGACCGGTTCGAGGACCTGTGGTCTCACCCAGAACATGGTCCCCGCATAGAATTGGGCAGGGTTGTTGCATCGCTCGAAACCGCATTGCTTCGCGATCTGCTTGCGGTTGTTCAGTGACGGAATGCCCGATGGATCGTGGTTGGCTGGTGTGGGCAAATGCAGCGCAGTGCTGCCTGCCATGCCAATAGAGGGATCCGCTTCAAACGCGCCAATGATTTTTTCGACGCGTTCGCTGGACCCGATCAGATCCAGTATGGCGCGCCGCCGCCACAAGCGGCCGACGAGCGTTTCTGCTCCCTGTTTCGCGGATTTCTTGGCGTGCATCTTGCAGACAAGATCATAGCCATCAAAAGCACCCTGCCCGAGCAGCCACAGGAATGGCGCAACGTCGCGTCCAAGATTGGGTCGGACATGAAATATGGTGCCCGGATAGGATTTCGAAATCGAAGCACACAGATCGCCATCTTCCTGGTTGAGTGTGATTACCAGGTCGAAGGGCCATTTCATGCTTTGCAACGCAAGATCAAAATCTCGCCACAGGTCGGTATAGTAGAGGTGAATGACAACACAGATTCTGGGTACCTGGAGATCGTTGTCCGGGATCTGTGCCATTGCATTGCGGAGCGGATATCTGTCCCAGTCATCGAACAGACTGAACGGGTCGCTGGGCATTATCCGGGAACCAAGAAGACCAATGTCACCGAGTTGGCGATGTATATGCCTCTGTCCTCGATCGCGAAACAGACGGCGCAAAGCACTGACCGTGAACTCCTTTCCCGAGATGAAATTGTAACTACGCAATCTGGGAATGGTCACTGTCAGGCGGTTCAAAAAGCGCGCAAGGAAGCGCGGTAACATGAAAAACCGGCTGCTGCTTTCCAAGAAGGCATCTCCGCGTTCACAGTCGATGAAATAGAGGAAGCACAGACCAGGAAGCAACAAGAATGCCTCGGCCGTCCCGCCTTGCGTTTTGATGAGGGCATGGGAGATATTTCGGGAAAGAAAGACAACGCCATTCATGCCCCGGCCCAGCTTCGCCCTGCAGCGGGAATCCATTGTTTCTCCAAATGAATTACTTGCACGAATGCTTACTATTTTCTCTAGCACAGCAATTTGTGAGGATCGACCCTTGATATCGAATTTTGCTTGTACAGGCCTGGCAGAATGGCTGGGCCGTCCCTCTGACCGGAATCAGATGTCTATCTCTTGAGGACGAGGACGTTTGCACTTGAATCGACGATTTTCATGCCTGTCGCATCAATCAACCGTTCGAATTCCCGGTAGCCACGGCTAGCCTGCGAAAACATGCGGGGATGAACCTCGATGATGGCAATTTCGCAATTCTTCAGCGCCGCCCCGTCGCCTTCCAGAATGTCGAACTCCATGCCCTCGATGTCGCAGATCAGCGTGTAGCGACCCTTGTAGCCGATTTTGCGGAGTATCTGGGAAACGTTGAATGCCGGTGCAGTTATCGTTCCCGTTTCTCCCTGCATTGCCAGATGACTGTCGAGCACACCTTTGGTCACCATGAACTCGACAGATTTGCCGCCATGGCAGGCTATGGCCGCATTGATTACGGACAGTTTCGAGGTGTCAGTGTCGATAAGGAGGTTTCGCCTCAGTGTGGGTACCAGCGCGGGATTGGCTTCAACGCTATGGAACGGCGTTTCGAGACCAACATGCTCGCGCACGAGCCTTCCGACGATGCCATAGGCGCCGCCGAGTTCAAGGACCGGTACGCCGTGCGGTGCCCATTTTCTCGCCAGTTCACGTTCTGGCAATTCGTAAAAGCCTTTTTCAAGGGCGACCCGAGCGCCGATCGGCAGGATTTGCGGCGTGGTGAACTGGATACCGTCAACGGTATAGGTAACCTTGCTTGCAGTACCTTTGAGCAGGTCCCTTATGAAGTACTTGATCTTCCTTCTTCGCTTGGTGAAACCCTTTGCGAAGCGATTGATCATCAAGCCAAGGATTGCGAGCTGACTGTCGTGGACCGCATTGCCGACCCTTGTTGTCGTGACAGTTGTCCTGATCTTCCTTGGCACGAAGGTCCTGGCGTATTTCGCTTCGAACTGCTTCTTGCAGATTTCAAAGGCAGTCCCCATCCTGCCTGTTCCCAGATGCCAAACAGCGAAGGGAATGGAATAGGCGCTCATTCCGGCCAGTTGGGCCTGGAGAACGATGTCCGTCCCATACATGTGAAAACCGGTGAGATCGCGCGAAAAACCGATCTGCGCCGACGCCTTGAGCACGATGAAATGCTCGTCGACGGAATTGACGGGTTCTGCTTGTGAGCTGAACTGGTGCAAGCGGTTCATGGCGTCCTTGAACACGCCAGAAAAAGCGCCGTCCGCCCGGCATCCCACATTGCTCGCTACTGCCCAATTCGGGTCCGTGCGCTCCAACTCCCCCAGCAGGCCTGACAAACGGCTTTCATCGTCAAGGGCAAACAGATCCTGGTGGCACAGGATGATGTATTGGCCCCTGGCCAGGCCAATCATGTGGTTCAAACCGGTATAGGCATCGAACTGGTTGGCCTTGCTGTTATCTACAAAGAGAAATTCGCAAATGTCATCCGTGAAACCGACTTCCTGAAACTCCCTGACGAACGCCTTGTATTGACCCGTATCGTTTACAAGCGTGCAGAAAGAATATTTCAATTCAAAGTCTTGGACCTGGTTTCCGCAGTCGTGCGGACCGGTTTTGCCTTTGTGCATATTCACCTGATCAGCCAGCGGTTGAACTGTCAGCAACCGCAGGCTCAACCCATTTCGGGAATATGCCCTGAGGTGCCGGTAGCGCCTCACCCGATTGCATCGCATTCCCCCCGATTAACTGTCTGAAATGCCGCTGGTCTTTTGGAATTGCCAGTTGGTCAAGCAACGCTGCACCTTTTGTCGGCATCACGAACTGGATCACGATACCGAATACGCGCAAGCATTCAACCGTGGTCCACAGTACCGTTTCCATTCGCCGCAGGTCGGTCTTGCGCAGGGCCCATGGTGCTTGCGCCGCGAAGTAGCGATTGGCTTCACTCATGACTGCCCAGATCGCGTCCAGTGCCCGGTTTATCTGCTGCGTTTCCATCCAGCCCCTGGCCTCGTCCAGGATGCCATATGCAGCGTTGAGCATCGCTTCGTCTTCTGCGGAAAGCTGTCCTCTGGTCGGGACCTTACCGTCGCAATTCTTGGCGATCATCGAAAGCGAACGCTGTGCGAGGTTTCCCAGGTTGTCCGCGAGGTCCGCATTGATCCGGTTGACGATTGCCTCATGGGAATAGCTGCCGTCGGAACCGAAGGATACTTCGCGCAGAAAGAAATAGCGCATCTGGTCAACACCATAGGCATTGGCCAGGTTGATGGGATCGAGAACATTGCCGACGGATTTCGACATTTTCTCGCCCTTGTTGAGGACGAAACCGTGCCCGAAAACGCGTTTTGGCAGTGGCAGTCCCGCACTCATCAGGAAAGCTGGCCAGTACACGGTGTGAAAACGGATGATGTCCTTGCCGATGACATGCAGGTCAGCAGGCCAGTAATGGTTGCGCGGATTTTCGTCCGGCCAACCGGTAGCCGTCACATAGTTGGTCAATGCGTCGACCCACACATACATCACATGCTTTTCATCGCCGGGTACCGGAATGCCCCAGTCGAATGTCGTCCGCGAAACAGACAGGTCCCGCAAACCGGATTTTACAAAGCTGACAACCTCGTTGCGTCGCGTGTCTGGCGCAATGAATTCGGGGTTTTTCTCATAGAGTTCGAGAAGTGGCTTTTCATAGGCTGACAGGCGGAAGAAATAGCTTTCCTCCTCAACCCATTCGACCGGCGTGCCCTGAGGGCCGTAACGGACGCCGTCGTCGCGAAGTTCGGTTTCGCCTTCATCGTAATAGGCTTCATCGCGCACGGAGTACCAGCCGCTGTAGCCGCCCTTGTAGATGTCACCGTTTGCCTGCATGCGGCGCCAAAGTTCCTGGACTGTGTGGTGATGACGCGCTTCTGTCGTGCGAATGAAATCATCGTTGGACGCATCGAGCGCTGCGGCCATTTCGCGGAAGCGGGCAGAATTGCGATCCGCAAGTTCGCCGGGCGTGAGCCCTTCGTTGCGGGCTGTCTGCAGCATCTTCTGACCGTGTTCATCCGTGCCGGTGAGGAAGAACACATCAAAGCCGTCGAGCCTCTTGAACCTGGCGATGGCATCGGTGCCTATCAGTTCGAACGCATGGCCCATATGCGGCGCGCCATTCGGATAAGAAATGGCTGTCGTGATGTAGTACTTCTGGGCGTCGCTCATGTGCGCGGCTCGTCTTTCGCGGGGCTAATGGATTTTGTCATGCCGCCTGACGCAATGCCTCGAAGAAATTCAGGATCACCTGCTTCCGGTCGAGATTGTAACTGTTGGCCAGTTCGGCGGACCGGCGGGTCTTTTCCCATACCTCGACCCAGCGGGCAAGCTCGGATGTTGTGGCGGATTCCAATGTACCACCCTGCCCGGCTGAAGCGGGTTCCGGTTCGGCCCTGACCCGGCGTCCGACATAGTCATGCACCAGTTGCAGGAACAGCTGGTAACGGTCGTTCCGGGCGACGGGTGCCAGTTCCGAAGCGAGTAGGTGAATGGCACCCCAATCGGGCGAGGACGGGTTTGCAACCAGTTCGACGAGCTTGCGATACATGCCCGCACCGTTCTGCATGGCAAGGATGATGGCGCGCCGAACCGAACCGCTGCTCAAACGGGCAATCTCGTGGAGATCGTCGTGAGCCAATCCCTTCGACACGCCAAGACGATCAAGGGCAGAAAGGATATCTTCCTGGCCCAGGGGCCGCATGGTCAGTTTCACGCAACGCGAGCGGATGGTTGGCAGGACGCCGCTGGAAGCATGCGCCAGGACGAGGAAGATCGTCCTTGGCGGTGGCTCTTCCAGCACCTTGAGCAGCGCATTGGCGGCGGCACGATTGAGATCGTCAGCCGTGTCGACAATGCAAACCCTGTAACCACGCTCACCGGCAGATGTGCCGAAGAAGGAAACCGTCTTGCGCACCTCCTCGATGGTCAACTGGCTTCTGAACTTGCCATCATCGCGGATGCCGCGGCGCAGATGCAGCAGGTTGGGATGTCCGCCGCGCGCGACACGGCTTTCGACCGGATCGTCCGCTGGTGGCTGGACATAGGACCTGGGTGAAGATGCAGGGTCCGGATTGCGGAAAAGGTGGCCGGCAAAACGGCAGGCAAGTGTTGCCTTGCCGATGCCTGCGGGACCGGTAATCAGCCAGGCATGGTGCATCCGTCCACTGGCATGGGCACCAGCCAGCTGATCGAGAATGCCGTCATGGCCGATCAGCACGCGGTTTTCTGCGGGATCGGGCAAGCCCTCGAGACGATCCCAGGTTTCCATTTCCTGCAGGTCGGCCATCTAGCTAGCCTTGCGCTTGCGGCCGGGGGAACTGGCCTGCGGCTCGATCAAGGCATTGACCAGTCGCAGGACTTCCCTGTGGATGGTTTCAACATCCCCGTTCGCATCGACGACCTTGCAGCGATCAGGCTCTCGACGCGCAATGTCGAGATAGGCCTTGCGCCTGACTTCCTGGAGTTCGATTTCCTCTTTCTCGAAACGGTCGGGCAATTCTCCGCTGCTACGCCGCGATGCCGCTCGCTCCATGCCAAGGCGTGGATCGATGTCGAATATTATTGTCAGGTCCGGCCAGCAATCCTCGCACGCCACACGTTCCAGACGATGAAGCAGTTCCAGCGAGACATTGCCGGTTGCGCCCTGGTAGACCCGCGTGGAATCAAAAAACCGGTCACAAAGCACAGTGATGCCGGATGCCAGCGCAGGCTTGATGACGGTTTCCACATGGTCAGAGCGCGCTGCGGCAAACAGGATAGCTTCCATATCCGCGCCTAGCGGTTCTGCGGCTCCCGACAGGAGCACATGGCGCACGGCTTCTGCTCCCTGCGAGCCACCCGGTTCGCGCGTGACAAGTGTCTTGATGCGCTTTTTCGAGAGGGCTTTTTCGAGCAGGCCTATCTGTGTCGATTTTCCAGCGCCCTCACCGCCCTCGAAGGTAATGAACAGGCCTCTTTTCGCGGGCTTCTTCTTGCGGGTTCCGGCCACTGTTCGATTTCCATCTGGTGGGGTTGGGGTCAGAGCGGAATCCGCCCCAGCAACAGTTCCTTGATTGCATCGATGGCGCGGCGCTTCAAGCCACCGCGAACCACGGTCTCCGCGGCATAGAGCGGCGTTTCCTGACTCAGCGTATCGCCAATCCAGACCTTGAGCGTGGCAACCTGGGCGCCCTGCTCCACGGGCGGCATCAGCGGCCCCGTATAGGCAATGCGCGCCTTCAGCTTGTCGCGAAATCCGATCGGCAGATAGATGTCCACCGGCCCCTTGCCAGCCACGCCAACGCCGGACTTCTCACCGCCATAGACGTTCGCCTCGCCGATGATCTCGCCATCCTCGAACAGGCGCAGCTTTTCGAAGGCACGTGATCCCCAGTCCAGCAGCTTGCGCGATTCTTCGGCGCGTTCTCCGTCTGATTCCATGCCGCTCATGACGGCGATGAGGCGCTGGTCATTGCGCTTCACAGTGCCGACGATGGCATAGCCCGATTCTTCCGTGTAGCCGGTCTTCATGCCATCAGCGCCTATGCCCATGCGCAGCAGCGGATTGCGGTTGCGCTGGGTGATGTTGTTCCAGGTGAATTCCGTTTCCGAATAGAAGCGGAAATATTGCGGATAGGTCTGGATGATGTGGCGGGCCAGTTTTGCAAGGTCTGTGATCGTGACATGCTGCAGCGGATCCGGCAGGCCGGTCGAATTGGTGAAATGCGAACCGCTCAACCCGATGGCTCGGGCGCGCTGGTTCATCAGGCCGGCAAAGGCGATTTCCGAGCCAGCCATGCCTTCGGCTATGGCAATGCAGGCATCATTTGCCGACTGGATGATGACGCCACGTACCAGGTCTTCAAGCGGAACATCTGATTTCAGCTTGGCGAACATGGTTGAACCGCCGGAATTTGCCCCGCCCCGCCGCCATGCATCTTCCGAGATCAAGAATGTGTCGGACATGTTCAACTGCCCGTTCTTGAGCGCGTTGAAAACGACTTCCATGGTCATGAGCTTTGCCAGGGATGCTGGCGGTATCTGGGCATTTTCCTCCTTGGCAAAGAGGACCGTTCCCGTGTCTGCGTCGATCAGCAGGGCATGCGGCGCGCGCGTGGCATAAATCTGCGCACCGGCAAAAGCGACGAAATGGAAAAGAGCAAAGCTTGCCAGTAGGATTGTTCTGGCAATGGGGCGCAAACCCAGCCCTACGCCGGAAAAATTCATGGTATCCACCTGCATCTGCAATTAGCCCGCCCTTGCCACACTATAAACAGTGCAAGGCGAACCGATCAAGGTTTGGGGATGCCATCTTCACCAGGTGAAGGGCTATTGTGCCAGGAATTGCGGGATTCAGAGTTTGTGTGCATCGCGCATGCCGCGCGAATGCAGGATATCCAGCAGGGATTGAGCGACGTCACCTGCGGCCAGAAGATCGGCTGCCCATTTGCCGGGCATGGAATCATCCTGGTGAATCGACATCAGGCCAAGATCGGGGAATGCAGCAGCGGCAAGCTGTGCGGCCTCACTTGATCCAAACAGTCCGAGCCGAATTGTAACGCCAAGGGAAGCATCACCCTGCGGGTCAACTTCCGGCATGAACAAGCGGGCTGCCTGGGACTGGTCAACGGATGCAAATGCCTGAAGCAGGCGACTGGAAGGGCTCGTCGCCAGATAGCCCAGCGGCTGCAACGAAGCGGTGAGGATTGGCGTGCCCATTTCCATCGGCAGGCCTTCATAGGTGGCCTGCGTCAAAGGTCGTTCAACTGGAATTGGTATCTGCGCAAGGGCAAAGCTTCCATCCAGGCTGGTGCCGATGGCTTCGGCTGGAGCTGGAATGGACTGTTCGGGCGCCATGGCGATCATGGTGCCGGGCTGTGTGGCGCCGGGTTCGAAAGCCGGCATGCCCGGCGCACGATAGGATGCAAGCAGGAACTTGTCGTCCTTGCCATCGAGCCTGGCCTTGCCGACATATTCGACCTTGACCTTGGCAACGCCCTTTCTCTGGTAATCCAGCAGTTCGGCCGCCCTGGCGGAAAGGTCGATCAGTCGCCCGTGCGCATAGGGCCCGCGATCATTGACGCGAACCATGACTGATGCGCCATTTTCCAGATTTGTGACGCGGGCGTAACTTGGCAATGGCATTGTCGGATGAGCGGCAGAAAGCGAGTACTGGTCGTAGATTTCACCATTGGCGGTAAGCCGCCCGTGGAAATTCGGACCATACCAGGATGCCATGCCAGTTGACTGATAACCTGGGTCTTCGACCGGCTTGTACCATTTGCCCTTGATCTTGTAGGGCTTGCCAACCTGGTAGCGCCCTCCCCCTTTTGGCACCGTCTTGGAGACGGTGACCCTGGGGCTGCCCTGAACGCCATATTCGGCGGATGAGAATTTGGTCTCGGTGTTGATTTCGGCCCGGTCGATGACAACGCTCTTTCGCGCAGACGTGTTGCAACCCGAAAGAAGCAGTCCGGCGGCTAGAATTGCTGTCAGGATTTTCGGCGCATGAAAACGATCACCGCCTGTTGCGGCCCGTCCGCCTGCACCACGAGAAAACGCAAGGCCAGTCATGCCGCAACCCCGCCCCTGGCAGGATTGAAGTTCATGATCTGGTTCAGCCCCCATTGGATGCTTTCTGCGGAACTGGTTTCCGGCACGGTTCGAACGCCGTGATTCATGCTGCCCACTCTACCCGGTACAATGTGGTGCAGTATAGGTTGGATTGCGATCAAACTGTGGCTGACCGCAGCTCACCTGCTGCAGTTACCACCTTTGCATCAAAGGGGTTAGTGAAACTTTAAGGCAAATGCCAGCGGCGCGGTGCAATTGCACTTGCATGATCGGGCGAATGCCGGTATCGGGCTGCGATGTTCGGCAACTGGCGACAAGCCAGTTCGCTTAAACGTGCCTCGCGGAGGGGTGGCCGAGCGGTTTAAGGCACCGGTCTTGAAAACCGGCGTGCGTGCAAGCGTACCGTGGGTTCGAATCCCACCCCCTCCGCCATTACTTAGTCCTATCTTATTGATACTAATTTCTTTTTATTAGAAATGCCGGGCGATTCCCCACATTTATCCCCATTTTATGTTGCATGCTTCCTCTAGGCTGAATCGACATTCACCCCATCCAAATCAATGCTGCGGCGATTTGCAGGAAACTCAGGAAGTGGGTCGCTGCCTGTCGAATCTGGTTGCGATGCGCCTGAAGTGCTTGAGTTTGTTGAAGCAGCATTCGACGGTGTTTCGGACTTTGTAGGCTTCGAAGTCATAAGGGATGGCCTTCTTGCGGGTCGGATTGCATGGAATGCCATGAAGGCCAGCAGCGCGAATGCAGCCAGACATGTCCGGTCGGCTCGACGCCGTGCGGCGGCGCCGATGCTTCCTGAACCAGATAGACGCCATCAACATGCAGACCGATTCCTGCATCGCGCGCGGCCTGCAAGGCGCTAGCGGCGCTCATAGCCGTGCCCTCCAACTGGTGGCCGCCTTTTTTTCCAGCTCGGAGTGAGCGGCGCGGTTTGCTTCCGCACCGTCTGCATCGTCCCGGCCATTGGATTTCAAAGGGTTAGCGCGGACGGTTGTACCCCGCCGCGTTCCGGCACCAAATCAGCGCCAGCGGCAGTGATGCGGATGACACGGGTGCACGCCCAGCCTTCGCGCTCGAAGGACACCTCGATGCCGATCTTGCGCAGGAAGGTGGCGGCGCGCCGCAGCCGTCCCGAAAGCGCGCGGGGATTGTCCGGCCAGGTCCTGGACTTGGCGATGCGTTCGCCAGCCGCTTCTCCAAGGCGCCCAGAAGATCGGAGGCTGTTCCCGTCCACTCCGTCCGCTCCAGCATGAGACCTGAGATATTGGCATAAACTGCTGCTTTTCCAAGGTTCTATCGGTTTGACGCAGCATTCGGTCGATCTTTTTCGGGTTTGTGACTTTTAATAGCCATTCCAAGTCCTCCAGATACTAACTTACAGGATGGACCAATTCATTGGGGGAAGATCAGCAAGAGAACTTGGAAACCGCGTTCCGGAAGCATCGGGAGATGGCTACAACGGACTGGTTGATGCCTTGGAACTGTCCGACCCGGACGATCGACACGCTCTGGCTTGCGCATCAAGACGAATGCTGCAATCATTGTGACCTAAAACCGCAAGGACTTCCCGATGGCCGCGCTAGAACCACATGAGTTGACGGCGGTGGGCAAAGAAGTGTTTGGAACGGAATAGCATTGCAGGGAAAAACCTTGGAAACGGTGTCTTCCCGAGGGACTTTAGCTTCTGCAAGCTAGGCCTTGAGAACAGATGAATACGATCTACGATACAATTGGGCACGGCTATTCCAGCCTCAGATGTCCGGATGAACGAATAGCAAAACGCATTCGTGAAGCCATCGGTGATGCAAGATCAGTGGTCAATATCGGAGCAGGTTCCGGTTCTTATGAACCGGCAGACTGCCAGGTTACCGCTGTCGAGCCCTCCGAAATCATGATCCGTCAGCGCCCACAATCAAACTGTCTTGTGGTTCAATGTAGCGCCGAAGACCTGCCTTTCGATGACAGGTCATTCGATGCGTCAATGGCGGTCCTTACTGTGCATCATTGGACTGACAAGGCAAAGGGCCTTGCGGAAATGCGTCGCGTCACCAGGAACCGGATGGTGATCGTGACCTACGATCCCGATTTTTCCGGCTTCTGGCTTCTCGATTATTTTCCGGAACTCAAGGCAGCCGACAAGGGAAAGATGCCTTCGATCGCAGAACTCAAGTCGTGGCTTGGACCAGTGAGCGTTTCAACACTTCCTGTTCCCTTTGACTGCACCGACGGATTTGTCGCAGCTTACTGGAAACGTCCCGACGCCTATCTCGAAGAAAGCATTCGAGCTGCCATGTCGCCCTTTCGCGCATTGGGCGATGTCTCAGATGGCTTGCACCGGCTTGCCGACGACATCAAGAGCGGTGCCTGGCATGAGCGGTATAAAGAATTGACGGGGTTGAGTGAACTTGACTGCGGCTATCGCCTGATCGAGATCGAAGCCTGATGGCCGGTTCCGTGATCATACATTGTGGCAGGCAAATCTGATCCCGTCGCGCTCAACAATATCCGGATTCTTTTCTGCACAGACACCGGAAGCCCTGGGACAGCGTTCGTATAGCGGGCAACCGCTTCCATCGAGGATGACCTGGCCCAGCTTCAGTTCGACAGCAGTGTCTTCCAGCAGGGAGGAGGCAAATTGCAGCCCCTGTGAATAGGGATGCGTTGCAATCTGATAAAAATGCTCTGCCGGCGCATCTTCTACCAGACGCCCGGCATAGAGAACGGCAATTCTTGATGCCACGTAACGCGTGGCAGCGAGATCGTGGGAAATGAAGATTGCCGAGAATTGCGCTGTTTTCTGCAACTCCCTGATCATGTTGAGTACCTGCGCCTGGACTGAAACATCGAGCGCACTCACCGCTTCGTCGAACAGGACAAACTCGGGCTTGGTGATCAGGGCGCGAGCGATGGACACTCGCTGCCTTTGCCCACCGGACAGCTGATGAGGAAACCGATCCTGATAGTTTGCAGGCAGTCCGACCTGCTCCAGTATGTCTCCTACACGCCTTTTCTGGTCCTGCTTTCCGCCCAACTTACCAAGAATCTTCAGGGGTTCCGCAATTGAATCCGAAACTGTCAGCATTGGATTGAGCGACCATTTTGGATGTTGCAAGACTGCAGCGAACCTACCTGCCCTCTCACGCCTGCCGGATGCAGATAGCGAAGCGCCCCTATAGAGCAAGGTGCCGCCGGTATTTCGCATCCGCCCGATAAACAGATTACCGAGGGTTGATTTGCCCGAGCCGCTCTCGCCGACCACGCCAATGATTTCGCCCGGTTCAACGCGCAGATTGATTTCACGCAACGCATGCAGGTCACGCCTCGCCCAGGGCGGACCAACCTGAAATGTCATGGAGAGATCGCGCGCTTCAAGCAGAGCCATCAGTAGTCCCCCCTTCGGCGGCTATCCCGAGTTCGCGCCAATGATGACAAAGCAGGTTCCAACCCCTTTTCCTCTCATCGGGTATCGGCCTGTCCGTTGTGCATGACTTTCCATCCACGTCATCCCTTGCAAAACCGCATCGCGGGGCAAAAGCGCAGCCTATGCTCGCGCCACGCAACAATGGCGGAATACCCGGAATGGTATTGAGCTTTTCGCCAGGCTTCTCATGCCCGGCTGTAGCGGCAAGCAATGCCTGCGTGTAGGGATGCCCGGGCGAAGCGAACACCTCGCGCGATGGGCCGTGCTCAACCACTCGCCCTGCATACATTACCGCAATCTCGTCGCAATACATACGAACCGCCCACAAGTCGTGACTGAGAACGAGCAGCGTTATGCCGCGCTTGCGGCTCAGGTCACGCATCAACTCCAGTATCCGGGTGCGCACGGAAGCATCCAGAGCGCTCGTGGCCTCGTCAGCAACGATGATTTTCGGATCTCCCGCGAGTGCCATGGCAATCACTACCCTCTGCGCCATGCCACCGGACAATTCATGGGGCCAGGCCAGCGCGACCCGTCCGGGATCTGGAAGCCCGACATCCGATAGTGCCAAAATCATCTCTTCATCGGAAAGTCCCCCTTCAACGGAATTGCGCAATTGCCATCCGATTGTCTTGGTCGGATCAAGCGTCGCTATCGGGTCCTGGAAAATGTAACGCAGATCACGGATGCGCATCCTGCGCATGGCCGCAATATCAAGCTCCCACACTTCCTCACCGAGCACTGTGATGCGGCCCCGCCCCGGCCTGACGCCCTCTGGCATCAGGCGTCCGCAGGCAAAGCCGACTGTACTCTTTCCCGATCCGCTCTCCCCTACGATGCCCAGGATGGTACCGGGAGCGACTTCGATATCCACGCCGTCCAACGCCCGAACGGCGCCAGGGCCCGAGCCGAATTCCAAGACCAGATCCTGGATGGAAATCGCTGCGCCGCTCATCATCTACTCCAATGGCCTCGGGGTGGCCGGTTCTATGATGGCACGTGCCGCGTCACCAACATAGTTGACGCAGAAGATTGCGAGCGTCAGCACCGCTCCTGGCGCAAGTACCATCCAGGGCGCTATGTTGAGGAAGGCACTATTCTCCCGGAGCAAAACACCGAGCGACGAGTGTGGCGCCTGAACACCGAGGCCAAGATAGCTCAATCCGCTTTCGATGATCATGCCGATGGAAAGGAGATAGGCCATCTGCACGATCGTGACGGATGCCACATTTGGCAGAATGTGAACGAAAAGGATACGCAGGGTGGTGGCACCCGATATCTGGGCTGCCACCACGAAGTCGCGGTTCACGACGCTCATGGCAGCGCTCCTAACGACGCGAATCATTGTCGGCAGCACGATCAGGAAGATGGCGACGATCGCGGACAGGCTTCCGGGCCCGAGAATTGCAGCAATGATCAGTCCGAAAATCATTGAGGGAAAGGCAAAAAGCACATCGGCCAGGCGGGCAATGAGAAGATCGAAGAACCCACGATACCAGGCTGCCAGCATTCCGATGAAGGAACCCACTATGCCAGCGAGGAACACGGCGGCCGCGGAAAGCAGGAAGGTCAGCCTGATTCCCTCCATGATGCGCGACATCACGGACCGGCCCAGATTATCAGTGCCGAAGATGAACTCTGCGCTCGGCGGCGCGCGGCGCGGCCCCGATGCAACGGCCTTGCCTTCCGCGGTGGGCAGATAGGGTTCGACGAGACCCAGCAGGATCATGGCCGCAAGGATGACAAGGGCGATGGTCATGCCCGGCCCCAGGCGCGCAACGACACGGCGAAGTCTTCCGGTGCGCCCTGCACTATCTGCGTTTGCGTTCCTGACCACACCGTCAGCCATCACGCTTCTCCGCCACGCGAGGGTCGATGAGGCCATAGAGGATGTCCGCGATGGTATTCATGAGTACGAACACGGCCGCGGTGAGAATGACTCCGGTCTGCACGACGGGATAATCGCGCCGGGTGATGGAATTGACCAGGAGCCGCCCCACCCCGTCGAGACTGAAAACCGTTTCGACCAGCACCGTTCCGCCCAGAAGATATCCGGCAATGATCGCGAAGATCGTGACAACCGGTATGAGAGCATTGCGGAAAATGTGGCGGCTGAAAATGTCGCGGGGTTTCAGGCCGCGGGAAACGGCTGCCAGGATGTGATCCTGTCCCATCACTCCGAGTACGCTCGAACGCGCGGTTGCGAGAACCAATCCCAGGCCCGTGATCGACAGGGTAAAGGCGGGAAGGATTGCATATTGAAGGTTCTTGGCGAGGCCTTCCGAGATCGGCGACCAGCCACCAGCCTTCAACCCGAGCGCATTGACGGAGAAGACATAGAGGAGCAGCGAACCGAGTACGAAATTCGGCACCGACATCAGGAAGGTACTCGCATGGCGACCGATCTGGGACGTCCATGAACCGTGAAACATGCCGGAAAGAATGCCGAGCGGAAAACCGACAAGGGCGATGAACAACAGGGCGAGCAGGCCCAGTTCAAGCGTAAGTGGCAAGCGGTAGAGGATCTCGTCTATCACTGGTCCCCTGGTCACAATCGAGGTGCCAAAGTCACCGCTGGCCATCGACTGCAGCCATTTGAAATATTGTTCGAAAGCGGATCCATCCAGACCATATTGCGCATTTATCTCTGCGCGTTCGGCTTCCGTTGCCATGGGGAAGAACAGGTCAGCATAGGTGCCGGGTATCAGCCGCATTCCGAAGAAGACGAGTGTCGCGACTCCAAAGACGGTCATTGCGGCAAGGCCGAGCCTCGCCGCAATGTAGAGCAGGTATGCCAGAAGGTGCTTCACCTCGAAGATCCGGCCGCAGGCGTCAGGCCTTCATTTCCCAGGTTTCCACCCCGGCAAGCACGTCGTTCTGGGACTGGCGCGCGGAAGGCGTCATGTTCACGCGATCGCTGCGCCATGCGATGGTCTCCGAATTGACGTTGATCGGAATCTTCACGCACTGCTCATTGAGCATTTCGTAAAGCGTCTGAAGCGCCACATTCACGCCATCGCCGGATGCCTTGGTCACTGCTTCGTTCAATGCAGCAGTATAGGTCTCGTTGACCGGGACATATCCCTTGGTGAAGCCGGACAGGTCCGGTGCCCACCAATGCGCCGTGATGAGCGGATGCGGGAAGCCCGAATAGGCGCTCGAGGTGATGTCCATTTCACTGGGATTGGTTGCCCAGACGCGCTTCGCCCAAACGCCACCGTCGACTGTCTCCAGTTCGCAGGTGATGCCGATCTCGGCCAGCGCCTGCGACATGACCTGGGCAACGGCCTCGTGGACACCGCCTGCGCGTACAAGGTATTTCACCGTTGTGCGGGCAGGCTTTGCCTCGGCCATCAGGGCCTTTGCCTTCTCGACGTCGGGCTCCCGGAACATCAGCTTGCTGTCGTCCGTGAAGCCCCACTGGGTCCAGCCATAGGTCTTCTCGGCATTGCCTGCGAGTGCAAAGTTGATGATCTTGTCGCGGTCGATCACCAGCGCAACAGCCTGGCGTACCCGCAGATCCCGGAAGGGAGAATCCTCGGCATTGCAGTTCATGCCGATATAGTTGAAATCGGTACTGCGCTGCGTGGCGACCGTGATGTTGGCTGCACCGGCGAGAAGCGCGGGTGCATCGGGGTCACCGATAAACATTGCAGCATCGATCGAGCCGTCATTGAGTGCGGCTACAAGGCCTTGCGTGCTCGGGATGGTGCGCACGACAACAGTTTCGGTTTTGGCGGGACCACCCCAATAGTGCGGATTGCGTTTCAGCACCCAGCGGTCGTTGGCAATGTGTTCGCTGACCATGTAGGGGCCTGTACCCATGAACTTGTCGCCAGCCGGATCGTATGAGCCATCCTCGATTTCCTTCATCGGCATGATGCAAACGAGCGTCGCGGCGAGTGCGTAAAGTGCCACGTTGTTCGGGCCATCAAACTCGAAAGTCACCTTGTTGCCATCTGCGGTAATCGATTTCTTGTTGCGCAACAGCAGGCCCCAGGGATTGCCCTTCGCCTTGAGCGCGCGTTCCAAGCTCTTGAGCACGTCATCGCTCGTCATGTCACGGCCGTTGGCGAATTTCACGCCATCGCGAAGGGTGAAGACCAGATTGTTGCCCTGCCATTCGAACGCGCTCGCGAGCGAAGGAACGACGTTGAATTCCTCATCGAGCGTAACGAGGGAATCGAACGCCAGATGCTGGATATTCCACGATGCAGACAACTGCGAGGAATGCGGATCAAGGTGTGATGTTTCCCATGGCCTTCCAAAGGTGAAGGTGCCACCACTCTGCGCCAGCGCAAAGGAACGCAGGCCCATGACGCTGCCGGCAGCGGTGACGCCGGCGATACCCTTGATCAGGGTACGTCGATTTATTGCAAGCTCTTCGACCATTCTCTCTCTCCCTGTTTCACCGGGAACCCCCCGGCGTTCCTCTCCGTATTTAGAATGCCGGATTGTTTCCGTGCATAGTCGCAAGTGCAGTCCTCCAGGAAATCCTCCGCCTGATTTCCGGTCTGACGCAGGCCTCCTGCCTCCGAATTCCGTGTCATCGGAGGAGCATCTCACCTTTACACTGTATACAGTATACAATAATTTGTTCGCCAGACAAGGGGAGGACATGCAATGGGCGCACCGCAGAGCCGACTGTTTTCAAACTCGATTCAGGCTGTAGCGGCAGACATGACGCTTTTCCGGCGCGACCTGCATGCAAATCCGGAATTGATGTATGAGGAAAGGCGCACGGCGGGACTGGTTGCCTCGCAACTGCGCGAGATAGGTTTCGACGAGGTCCATGAGGGTATCGGCAAGACCGGTGTTGTGGGCATTCTTCATGGCCAGTCCGGTCCTGCGCTTGCGAAAGATCAGCGGGTGCTGTTGCGGGCTGACATGGATGCCCTGCCCATAGAGGAAGAAACCGGAGCCCCGTACAGTTCGACCGCCAGTGGCCTGATGCATGCATGTGGTCATGACGGCCACACCGCCATGTTGATGGGCGGCGCGCGCATTCTCGCCGAACGCAGGAATTTCGAGGGCACGCTCGTGTTCTGCTTCCAGCCTGCCGAGGAGGGCGGCGCCGGTGCCAAGGCAATGATCGATGACGGGATGCTGGAGCGCTGGCCGGTGAAGGCAGCCTTCGGCGTTCACAACATGCCCAGCCTCGATGTCGGCATGTTCTCCGCCCGCAGTGGTCCCGTCATGGCTTCCGCCGACGGGCTGGACATAACGATCGAAGGGGTGGGAGGCCATGCTGCGCAGCCTGCGGCCTGCAAGGATCCGATCGTGGCAGCGGGCGAATTGATCGGCAGTCTGCAGACCATTGTTTCAAGGCGCATTCCGCCCATGGAACCGGCCGTCATTTCTGTAACAGCGATCAATGGCGGCAAAGCCTACAATGTCATTCCCCAGACCGTATCCATGAAATGCAGTTTCCGTGCGTTCAAGCCGGCCATAGCGGGACAATTGCTGAGCGAAATCAGAAAGGTCTGCGCAGGTGTCGGTGCAGCGCACGGCGTCACCATCACCGCGGAACGGCCCTCATGGGCAACGCCCTACCCCGCCACCATCAACACGCAAGCCGAAACTGAAATCGCCCTGCAGGCGATGGTGGATGTTGCGGGCGAAGAGTGCGTTGTCCGCGACATGGAGCCCATGACCGGCTCGGAAGACTTCGCCTTCATTCTGGAGCAGGTTCCCGGTGCCTATGTGTTCGTTGGAAACGGCAACTCCCGCGAACTGCATCATCCCGCTTATGATTTCGACGATGAAGCGATCGCCTGGGGAATAGCCTTCTGGGAGCGGCTCGCGGAACGGGCGCTTCCGGTCAAAGGTCAGGATGCGGACTGAGGTCCCGCGCGCAGGATATTGCCATGAGTGAAGATGTGCTCCTTGGATCCGCCACAGACATGGCCGCGATGGTCCGCGAAAAGAGGATCTCGCCGAGTGAATTGCTCGAGATGCATTTCGCCCAGATTGACAGGGTCAATCCGGAAATCAATGCAGTCATCTGGCAGAACCGGGACGAAGCCGGAAAGCTCGCCCGCCAGTTGGATGAAGAGGCAGTACAAGGGCGCTTTCGCGGGCCGCTGCACGGCGTTCCCATTACCGTGAAAGAGGCATTCGATCTTGTTGGATCTCCGAGCACCTGGGGCAACCCGTTGTGGAAGGAAAATCTACCCGGACAGGACTCGGAGGTGGTCGAGCGTTATCGTAATGCCGGGGCGATTGTATTCGGCAAGACCAACGTTCCGCTCAATCTGTATGAATGGCAGAGTTTCAACGAAATCTATGGAACGACCAGCAATCCCTGGGATTTAACGCGCGGTCCGGGAGGCTCTTCAGGCGGGTCAGCCGCAGCATTGGCAACCGGCATGACAGCACTTGAGGCAGGCAGCGATATCGGGTCGTCCATCCGCAATCCGGCTCATTATTGCGGGGTATTCGGGCTGAAGCCGACCTGGGGAATCATGCCGATGCAGGGACATTTGCCGCCAGGCTGGCATTGCGACATCGATATCGCTGTTACCGGCCCCATGGCGAGGCATGCAGTCGACCTCGACCTTTCCTTCGGGATTCTCGCTGGCGCCGACCGTTTCGCTCGCCCAGCCTGGTCTGTCGATTGTCCACATGACAATCGTCAGCGTGTCAGCGATTTCAGGGTCGCGGTCAAACTGGGCGATGACGCCAGCCCGGTAGATGCCGGGTATCTCGACATGCTCCATGAATTTGCCCGCAGCCTGGAAAAAGCCGGCGCGCAGGTTTCCCTCGGCCATGCTCCGGCGATCGACAGCGAGGCCCATTTCGACCTCTATCTCACCATGCTCGGTACGGCGATGGCCTTTGCCTACTCCGACGCAGACGTGGAAGCCGAGCGGGCTTCCGTTGAAGCCATGAATGATCCCGTTGCCACGCGCATTCTCAACCCGCGTGTTACAGGAAAGCTGATGTCGCACCGCGATTGGCAAATGACGGATAATGCAAGGCGGAAGGCGCGCATGGTCTTCGATTCATTCTTCCAGGATTTCGACATCCTGATAGCGCCGGTCTGCGCTTCCGCGGCATTTCCCCATGATCAGGTAGGCAAGCGTCATCAGCGCATGATCACGGTCAATGGCAAGCCGCAGATCGAGATGCTTCAGCTTTTCTGGTCAGGGTATTCGGGCGTGGTCGGACTACCCTCGGCGGTCGGGCCGGCGGGTTTCGTCAACGGGTTACCGGTCGGCTACCAGGCAATAGCCGGGCATGGCCGCGACCGCACCGCTCTCGCTTTCGCCAGGGCCGTAGAGCGGGAAATCATCGGATACTCGCCCCCACCGATCATCGCAAACTGAAGTGTGAATCGCTCATGAGCAAGGCAGACATCATTTTCCACAACGGCCTTGTCTACACTGTCGAAACCGGAAATCCGATTGCATCGGCAATGGCTGTCGCAAACGGCAAGATCCTTGCCGTTGGCAGCGATAACGACATGTTGGCGCTGGGTTCCCCCACTACAAGACGCATCAATCTCGGCGGGCGCATGATGCTGCCCGGCATCGGTGACGTGCACAACCATCACATGGTTGGCGGCGCGAACGACCTGTTCGAACTCGTCCTGCCGATGCCTTGCGGGTTGGACGAAATCCTTTCAATGGTTCGGAAGAAGGCGGCCTCACTCGGTCCTGATGAATGGATCATCGGTGGCGCGTGGAGCAGCGAACTTTTCGAAAGGCTCGGCAGCATCGCTTCCCTTGAGGCGTTGGACGCCGCCAGTCTCGGAAGGCCGGTCATGCTCAGGGATGACAGCCTGCACAATCGATGGATCAATTCCAGGGCTATCGAACTATGCGGGATCGGTCCCGGCACCCCCGATCCCAGGGACGGCCATATCCATCGCGACCCCTCGACCGGCAAGGCAACCGGGCTTCTTGTCGAACTGGCAAGCGGCATTGCCGAACAGGCCATCCGCCAGACACTGCCGGACATTGCAGAGCGAAACCGGCAGTCAGTGAAGCGGGCGGTCGAAATCCTTAATGGCTATGGCGTCACTGCCTATCAAGATGCAACGACAAGCCTGCCGATACTTGAAGCATTGCGCACATTGGACAATGCAGGACATCTGAACGCATGGGCTGTTGCGACGCTCCCGGCTTTCGCCACCCTGACCGGGGCCGAACTGGTGGGTGATGATCTCCTTGCGAAGCGCGAGGAGTACCGCTCCGCTCACGTCCGGCCGGACTTCGTAAAGTTCTTCATGGACGGTGTTCCCACTACCCGCACTGCGGCCATGCTCGAACCCTATCTTCCCGCCGGAGACGGCAAGCCGGTGATGTGCGCGCCCTTCATCCCGGTGCCGGAAATGGTACGCTGGCTGCGCAAGGCGGAAGCCCTCGGGATGGGCATAAAGGTCCATTGCACTGGCGACGCGGCGGTCAAGATCGTTCTCGATGCGATTGAAATCGTACGTGACCTGAACGGTTCCGGGCCACTGCATCACATCGCGCATCCAGGGTACATCGATCCGGCGGACATTCCCAGGATGCGGGACCTCGACGTTGTGGCGGACCTGTGCCCGGCCATCTGGGTTCCCGGCCCGATCATCAATGCCATCTTCGCTGTAATGCCTTCGGAACGGGCTGCAAAATACTGGCCGCTGAAGGATTTTCACGAAGCAGGTGTGTTGATGGCGGGCGGTTCGGACTGGCCGGTCATCGGCGAACCAGACCCGTGGTTTGCAATGGAAGGCATGCTTACAAGGGAAGACCCCAAGGGCAAGTTTCCCGGCGCTCTCTGGCCCGAGCAGAAACTGGACATCGAAACCGTCATCCGGATCAATACCCTCAACCCGGCAATCGCTATGGGTCTTGGAAAAACAACCGGCAGTATCAAGCCTGGAAAATCAGCCGACATGATCTTACTCGACCGTAATCTTCTGGAAACTGATGCCAAACAGATTTCGAAGACAAGGGTACTCGAAACCTGGTTTGAAGGCCGTTTGGTTCACCAGGTCTGATGATGGGCACAAAACACCGCAAGAAGGACGACAAACAATGAAGCACCCCATTTTCACTGGTCCGGAACTTTGTTCCCTGCCCGCTCGCGATGCGGTTGAACTGCTTCGCAAAAAGGAAGTCAGTCCTGCAGAAATGCTTGATGCGGCATTTGAGAGGATTGCCCAAGTCGAGCCTGCCGTGAACGCAGTCGTTGCGACATGCGAAGATCGTGCGCGCAACGCAATCAAACGCCTGGCTGAAGATGAGCGCGTCAATGGTGGTGAGGCGGGTTGGCTTGCAGGGCTCCCAATTGCAATCAAAGACTTGACCATGGTTTCTGGTGTTCGAACCACATTCGGCAATGTTGCGCTCAAGGACTTCGTTCCGGATGTGAACGATCCGCTGGTCGAGATGATGGAACGGCGTGGCGCTGTGGTCGTTGGCAAAACCAACACCCCCGAATTCGGCGCGGGCGGGAACACTTTCAATGATGTCTATGGATACACAAGGAATCCATGGGACATTCGAAAGAATGCTGGCGGCTCATCGGGAGGCGCAGCCGTATCGCTTGCAACCGGGGAGGTCTGGCTGTCTCAGGGCTCGGATCTTGCAGGCTCGGCCAGAACACCTGCCGGCTACTGCGGAATTGTGGGGTTGCGCCCCTCCCCTGGACGCTGCGGAGGCGGACCGGCCGCAACCGCTTTTTCAACCGAAGGAATCTCCGGGCCCATGGCGCGTGATGTGCGTGACATTGCGCTCTTCCTTGACAACATGGCTGGATTCATCCCCGAAATGCCGATTACCCTGGAGGCACCGCAGACACCCTTCCAGAAAGCTGTCGAAAGAGCGGATGGCAAGGTACGCATTGCATTCTCGGAAGATCAGGGCGGGTTTGCACCTGTCGACAGGGAAATCCGCGCTGTGCTGCGCTCCGCCATGGAGAAGGTTGCGGGATCGGGCGGCGTTGTCGAGGATGATTGCCCTGAATTGCCCGGACTGTATGACACATACGTAACGCTGAGAGGCATTCATTACGGTTCGGTCAATGCATACCTGCCAGAAGAAGTTCAAAGCCATTTCAAGCAGACGCTGAAGCAGAACACGGATTTCGGCAGCGTCATGACAAGCAGACAGATATTTGATGCACTCCGCCAGCGCACGGTACTGTACCAGGCAATGAGGGTGTTTCTGAAAAATTACGATGCGTTGGCCATTCCAGTTGCAGGAATCGAACCTGGATTGGTCGAGGAGGAATATCCGTTGATCGTGGATGGAGAGCCAGTGCAAGACTATGTCGATTGGTTGCGTTTCTCGTTCCTTTCGACAACCACCGGTTTGCCTGCCATTGTGGTTCCTGTCGGCTTCACCAATTCGGGGATGCCTGTCGGATTACAACTGATTGGGCAACCAAGAGGCGAAGCCAGACTGCTCTCAACGGCCAGCGCAGTGGAGGCCGCGGTTGGATTTCCGGCAACCCCCATAGATCCAATCAACCCGGCATGATCCTATTGCCCCCAATCTGAATCGGGAAACAGAGTTTGCGCGACGGATTTCTCAGCGACTTCGTTGATCAACTCGTGAAGAGAACAGCTGCGACGTTGAAACCGGGCAAGGAGGAAAGCTTTGCAGCGCTCTTCGGCCTGTTGCTTCGTAACCAGGGTGATAGTCCGGCGCTGAAGACAGCCTCTCAAATCCTCGAAAAGTATTCGAGATCCAGCGAAGATGAGAAGCGGGAGCTCTTTTCAATGCTGGCGCAAGACTTCGAACTTGACGCGGAAGCAGTGATATCTGCAGCCTCAGAATATACGGACGATCGGTCGGCTGAAGCATACACCAGGCTGCAGGCAGCGGCCGAGTCCCCAAGGCAGGAGCAGTTCCGGCGCACAAGCGCGCCGCATCCCACTGGCGATCCAAACCAGGCGCGCGTTCCTGCTTTGTGCCGAGTAAAGTGCGTGCTACCACCAGCAAAAAGCGAGACGAGCAGTTGGCCCAGAAATCAGAGATCGAATGGACGGACGCGACATGGAACCCAGTGACCGGCTGCACCAAGGTCGGTCCGGGATGTGACAACTGCTATGCTGAGCGCTTTGCAGAGCGATGGCGGCGTATTCCGGGCCACCCCTATGAGAAAGGGTTTGACCTGACGCTCTGGCCGACGAGGCTGAAACAGCCCGCGCTCTGGAAGAAGCCGCGGATGATCTTCGTGAACTCAATGAGCGACCTGTTCCACAAGGACATCGACCGATCCTTCGTCGACAAGGTGTTCGATGCCATGGAGCAGGCTGACTGGCACGTCTACCAGGTCCTGACCAAGCGCAGCTCCCTCATGCGCAACTATGTCCGCAATCGCTATCAGGGCGGGCCGGTTCCCCGCCACATCTGGCTCGGTGTCTCGGTTGAGGATGCCGCGCATACCAGCAGGATCGTCCACTTGAAGCAGATCAATTCCGACGCACGCTTCATCTCGTTCGAACCGCTTCTCGGCCCAATCGGGGACGTGGACCTTCAAGGTGTCGCATGGGCTATCGTCGGAGGGGAGAGCGGGCCTCGCGCTCGACCGATGGAGGAAGGCTGGGCCCGTCAACTCCGGGACATTTGCGACCGTGACGGCGTAGCGTTCTTTTTCAAGCAATGGGGTGGTGCAAGACCGAAATCCGGTGGCCGCCTTCTCGACGGCGAAGAGTGGAATGGGTTTCCCTGGCAGATCGTTCCCGAACCGATCCTTCGTGCCCTGCAGCCCGAGGATGCGTGATGGCGCCAAAGATAGAAGACTACCAAGGGCGCGAGCAGTCCTTCATCAAGCATCTGTTTCTAAATAAGTATCTGGAATCTGCGGCCTACAAGCTGTTCCAAGGCAGATCACCGATCTTCAACTTCGTGGACGCGTTCGCGGGCCCCTGGCGCGTCTCGGACACCAACAGATACTCTGACGCCTCGTTCTCACAGGCCATCGATACGCTGGAGACGGTGCGCCGATCGCTGCTCGAGATGGGTCGTCCCGGTTTCAAGGTCCGTTTCCGGTTTTGCGAACGGAATCCTGCCTCTGTCGCGAAGTTACGGGAATTCGCGGCCGCGAAGCCGAAGTTCGACATTCAGGTGTTCTCGGGTCCGTTCGAAAACAACCTCGATGGCATACGCGCTGCCTGCCGCGACGGTTTCACCTTTACGTTCATCGACCCCACCGGCTGGAACGTTGAATCCGCCAAGGTTTTTGATTTCCTGCGGAGCCTGAACGGCGAATTCCTCTTCAACTTCATGGCCGAAGAGGTGAACCGGCACGCTGGCTGGGAAGGCGTTGCAGCATCTGTTGGCCGTTTCTTAGCCGACCCTGCGTGGAAGGACACCTTCGAGGCAATGCCGGAGGGCTCCAACGAGGCCAAGATCCTGCAGCTACTGAAGGCCAAGATGAAAGAGGCGCGGGTCGCCACCTACCTGACCGATATGGCGATCCGAAAGCCACGCGAGGATCGGATTAAGATGCGGCTGATCCTTGGCACCCACAGCGGGTTTGGGGTCGAGGACTTCCGGACCGTCCAAGAAAAAGTGGAGAAGGAAGCCGTCCGCACGCGCCACGCCATAAAGACAGAGGAAAGCGGGCAATCCCAGTTGTTTCCCGAGGACCAGATCATTGCGTTCGAGACCGACCGCGACGGAGTCGGATGCTCTGCCCACATAGGCTGGGCGACCAAACTCCTGCTGCACACGGTGTCGCAGAGACCGGGGATAGCATTTGGGCCACTCGCCAGCGAGGTGATGGAGCAGGTGCCGGTCCGGACCACCCATCTCAACAAAATTGCGGCGACCAGCCGAAAGACCGGCTTGCTTCGTTTCGACCTTCCAAATGGCAAACGCACGCCCAGCCCTGAGACGAAGCTCTGGCTGGCCGCATGTTGAACAAAGCTCGAAGCCTGTTCGCTTGCCGCCGCCAGTTACGCTCCACACATGGCGGCGACATCATCAAGTCCTGTGAGGGAAGTTAACAGCATCGCTACGCGTTGCTGGTTAAAGTGCCATGCGCCTTTGCTGGTCCAAAGCGGAACGGTGCATGGTACCGCGTGCCAAAGTAGTGCCGCATCGCCAGGCCGATGGCGATTGTCAGGATCTGGAATTCCACCTGCGCCATGACCCCTGGCGAAACGAGATGGAGCGAACGGGCAACGACGAACAGGAAAGTCCCGTGCACGGCATTGAACAGCGCACTTACTGCGTTGAGGTGCCAACCCAGCCACCACCTGGGATGAAGCTCTCCCCTGTATCTGGAAAAGGCAATCATGGCCGGACCGAACGCCAGGCCAACCCATGACAGGACGATTGCAAACGGGTCTGCAGTCGCCAGACCTGCAAACAGGACGACAAGACCCAGCAGCAGCAGGACGGGACCGAGGGTTCGAAATGCCATGCCCCTGAAACGCTTGGGTTGCGATTTGAACCGTATGGCGGTGAAGGCGATCATGGAAACCGTGACGAGGCAGGTCGTCAGGTAGACCATCTGCACGATCCAGCCCGGGTCGAAGGGACCGGGGCGCAGGAACAGGATCGGCCCGACTGAAAGCCCGACAAGGACGAGCGCCGCCAGGCAGATCTTGCCGGCCAGCCGGTGAGCCGATGCGCCCTTTCGTGACAGGAATGCGGCCCAGTAACCGATCAGCGCAACCGAGCCGATGAGAATATGCAGTGAAAATGCGATGGCGGGTGTCATTTCATTCTCCGGGATGATAGGTTAACATATGTAAACTAACACGAAGGTTAACATGCGTAAACCTAAATCCATTTCGGATGAAACCAAAGGCGCCGTGCTTGAGGCTGCATGGGACTTGATTTCGGAGCGAGGGCGCACGGATGTCTCGATGAATGAGGTTGCGGCGCGGGCGAGAGTCAGCCGCCAGACCATCTTCTATGCGTTCGGTGGGCGTCCCGGCCTGCTGCTTGCGATGGTGCGCCACAAGGATACAACCACCGATCATGTGGAAAGGTTGAGGGTCATCGCGGCGACGCGCGAACCTGATGCAAGCGCCCTGCTGCACTTTGTCGAAACCTGGCTTGACTACCTCCCCATCATCTATCCCGTCGGAATATTGCTTGATGCGGCGGCGACGAATGATCCGGAAGCAGCGGCGGCATGGAACGATCGCATGATCGGTGCCTTGCTTGGAGGGCTGAGGAACCTCGCGCACGCAATTCACAAGCGCCAAGCCCTTCCTGGTGAACCAAACCGAATCGCAGAGGCGATCTGGTCCCAGATTCATCCAGTGATGTTCCGCCGACTGGTTACCGACTGCGGCTGGACCCAAGCAGCATTCCGCGAACATCAGCTCGACATTGTGCGCCGTCTCATTGGCAAGATGGTCTGATTGTCGCCAGACCCAGGACACCAGCAACCGACTGAAACAAGGTCGGTCTTGTTCGGGAACCGTCTGACTGGATGCGACGTTGTGGGGTCACAAAGAAGAATGGAACGTTATTGTTTCAGTTTCAGTTGCTCTTGGCCTTGAGCACTTCCGCGCGTTCGGTCTCGACAAGGTTCTCAAGCCGCCGCACATCACTGATGATCGCCTTGTTGCGGTCAATCTCGACGCCATATTCCTTGAGACGGTTGAAGGCACGCGAAAGGCTTTCGGGTTTCAAACCCAGTTTGCCGGCAAGAAGCGACTTGTCATAGGGAAGCTGGACGACGCACGGGCCCTTGATGCAGGGAGCAATCGACACAAAGAATTCCGCCACGCGCTGCGCGCCGGTATGTGTCTTCAACTGTTCGATCTGCATGACAAGCTGGTGCAGGTGTATGGAAGTCGATGCGAGCATTGCCAGCCCAATTTCCGGCGACCGCGATATCTTTTCAAACAGGTGATTGGCCGGGATTCTCAGGATACGGGCATCGGTGACGGCTTCTGCCGAGGCGGGAAACACGCCGTTGGTGAATGCCGCGGCTTCCGCAAAAGTCCGGCCACGCGTGAAAATGCCGACAATCGCCTCATCACCTGCCGATGATGCCCGGTAGACCTTGATCCAGCCTTCAAGCACTATGAAGAAATAGGCTGCGGGCTCCCCCTGCAGGAACAGCATTTCACCACGATCGCATTCCGAGATGAATGCGTCGGCGGTGAGTTGATCAAGCAATTCCTGGCGCAGACCGCCGAACATCGACGTACTGCGGATCGCTTCGATATCAGCGGGGCTGAGATTTGCTCTCATGCGTCAATGATTGCCACTGCGCGCCTGTTTGCTCAAGCGGGAATTGGTGTTGGGCCGACAACCGCAGACGAATGCTATGCATGGTTGCATCAACGTGTTTCGTATCCTGTAGTTGCACACTTCGTATGTCTTGCCCGCAAAACCTTTTATTCAGCCCTTCTTTCGCCCTTCGGCAATGTCGATGAGATGGCGTACCCAGCGAGCCGCTGCCCAGGTCGCAGGGAAGCCGAGAATTCCAGCCCAGCCCAGCGATGCCAGCGGCGACAAGGGTTCCATGCCGAAGGAATCAAAAAGCAGGAACAGCAAAAACAGATTTATTGCCACTGCTGCGGTCACGAACGGCCACAGGATCAGTTGCAGCTTGCGAAGCGAAACCGGTTGCCCATCTGCGGTCATGCGGTCGCCAGTGCTGCCGCTTCAAAATGCTGCGACTGGCTGGTGAGACTGTGTGCGATCAATTCAGCTGTCTCGGGCCATGTCACGAAAGCATCGATGACGGGACCATTAAAACCTGCAGCATCCAGGGCTTTGGGAATGTCGCTCAGGACATGCCCGGCCTTGAGGTTGAAGAATGTCAGGCAGATGGCATTTTCAACACCCGCGACTGCATCACTGATGAAAGGTTCCTGTTCGAGAAAGCCGCACCGGCAGGCTTTCAGAGCGAGCCTTTCCTGCAAGGCGCTGGCGAAGGCCTGCGCGCTATCCTGGCTAGGCTGACAGATGGCGCTGCCATGCGCTGCGACGATGACGGTTGCTGAGGATGCGTTCATCCCGTTTTGCTTCAACGTTCTTTCGACCACCATCGCGGCATGATCGACAAGTGCCGGTTCAACACCGAACGGGCGCAGAACAGTCAGGCCAGCCTTGCGCACGCGGGGCATCAGCATCTTTTCCAGAATGAAGCCCTGCGCCATGAAGAAAGGATAGATGATGGGATCGCCGAGATCGGCAATGGCGCTCTGCAGGCTGCCGCGCTTGGCAAGTGTTGCGCTGCCTATTGTCCAGCCTGGCAAGCGGTGCGCAACCGCATCGGCAAGCTGGCGGGTTGCCTGTTCCTGCGGATCGGGATCGCTTGGGCTGCCAAAGGCAACGAGCAACACCTTGCGGGAAGGTTCAGTGACTTGTTCCGTCCGAGAATGTGATCTTGTTCCAGACATTGTACTTTCCTGATGGTTTGCGCATTTTCAAGCGGCGGACTTCGGCAAGGGTGGCGGCGTCGAAAACAATGACAGCGCCATCGTCCTCCCAGACGGAAACAAGCGCGTATTTTCCGTCGCGTGTGAATTCGATATGGGCAACTGTCTTGCCTGGTTCGGGATCAAGCGTCTTGACGATCTCGAGGCTGTTCTTGTCGATGATGTGGAGCTTGTCCTTGTGCGGCCCGAAGAAGACGTCCGCCCAGACATAGGGGGTGTTTTCATGACTGCGCAGGAAGAAGCCCGGTCCAAGGGTCTCGATCGTCTTGACCAGTTTCCATTTCCTTGTGTCGATGATGCTCAATCGGCCTTCCTTGAGATGCGGTGTTGCCATGACCTGGCGGCCGTTGCTCATCCAGCTGATGCCTGAACCCAGATGCGGCATGCCCGGCAGCGGCAACTCGGCGATCTCCCTGCCGACGTCGAGATTGACCACGACGCCGGTATCGCCATTGCGGTTCGTGCCGATCAGGTTGCGGTAATCTGGTGTGAAAAAGAAATCATCGAGCGGTTCGGCTATCTTGATGCGCCGTCGGGCAAACAATCCCTTTTCGGAGCCCAGGGATTCTTCCATTCCCTTTTCAAAGCTGTGGACGAAGCCATCATGGAACGGACCGCCATTTGCATGCGTGGCGATTTCCCAGATTTCCGGTGCGTCCTTGAGGGCGAGGATGAAACTTTCGCGCTGGGGCGCCTGGTAGACGGCTGACACCCTGCTCTCGACACCGTCGGCGGAGATGATTGTGCGGCTCAGTGCAAGCGACAGATCCGAGGTCGAAAGGATTGTCAGCGTGTGTGGCAGGTAGTTGGCAACGGCCAGCCACTTCCCGTCCGCACTCATGGCAATGTTTCGGCTGTTGATGCCTGCGCGCACCCTGCCTGCTTCCTTCAGAGACCAGATATCGTATTTCTGCACCCAACCGTCGCGGGACATGATGAAGACAAAGCGGCCGTCTGGCGAAAACTTCGGCCCTCCATGCACGGCGAATGGCGTTGGAAAACGGTCAAGCACCTCGAAAGTATCGCCATCGAGCACGCTTACATGGTGATCCCCTGTTTCCACCACGAGTGTGATGTTCATGGGGTCGCCAGCAAAGACCGGATGGGCGGCGGGTTGATAGTCTGTGTTGAGGGTCCTGGTTGCCTCGATGTCCTGAGCGGTCCATTGCGGCAGTTCGGCCAGCGGTGTGGATACATATTCGGCCACGGCTGCGATCTCGTCACCGTTCAGCGTGTCACGAAAGGCTGGCATCTGCGTTGCCGCGCGACCATTGGCGATGACTGCGACGAGGCTCTTGTCGCGAAGGCGCGCCAGGGCTTCAGGGATCAGGGCTGGCCCGGTACCGCCCAACCGCGTCTGGGAATGGCACGATGCGCACTGGTCCTGGTAGATTGCCGCTCCGTCCGGCCCCGCAATTGCCGGGCTGGACAAAAGCACGGCAACAAGTGCGCCACAGGCGAGCCTAAACGCCCTGGACGAAGCGATGCTGGGGATCATGGCTCTTACCTCTGAACGGGGTGACGGTCAGGCGATCGCCCTGCTCTATTCCGAGTTCCTGATTGGTCAGGTAACAGGCAGGATCTTCAGCCCATGGATCGCCGGTAATCTGAAGCGCGCGAATTCTTGTGTTGCCGCCGCAAACAGTCTTGTATTGGCACTGGCCGCAACGACCCTTGAGTGGACGTGGACGCTGGCGCAAGGTTGCAAGCATCGGATCAACACCGGTCCACAACCTTGAAAACGGCACTTCCTTCACATTGCCTATCGTGTAGTCGGACCAGTAGGTGTCGGGATGGACCTTGCCCGTGGGATCAATGTTGGCAACGCCGAGCCCGGAGGAGTTGCCACCCCAGGCTTCCAGATGGCTTCTGACATGTTGCGCCTTTTGCGCACCGAACCTGCTTTCGACCCAGCGCAGGAAATGAACGGCGTCCGTATCATTGTTGCCGGTGACGATTTCCAGTTCCTTGCCGGTCTGCAGCGCTTCCCATGCCCGCTCGATCAGAAAATCCATCGCCTGGCGAGTGCGTGCATGTTCCGCATCCTCGTTGCGGTTCTTGTCACCGCGTCCGGCATAGACGAGGTGCGACAGGTAGAACTTGTCGACACCCTCGCTTTCGCAAAGATCCAGCATGTCCTTGAGCATATGCGCGTTCGAGTCGGTTATTGTGAAACGCAGCCCGACCCTGACGCCTCGTGCCTTGCAGTCGCGCACGCCTTGAAGTGCCTCGTCAAAGGCTCCGTCGACGCCACGAAACCAGTCGTTCATCTGGCCAATTCCATCGAGCGAAATGCCGACATAGTCGAAGCCCAGGTCAGCCACACGGCTAGCCATGTCGCCCACCAGTTTCGTGCCGTTTGATGACAGCGCGAGGTACCGGAAATCAAGCCGACGGGCTTCCTGCGCCAGTTCCAGGAAATCGAACCTGGATAGGGGTTCGCCGCCCGAGAGAATGAGCGCTGGAATGCCGAATTCCTTCAGGTCAGCCAGCACACCCATGGCCTGGTCGTGGTCAAGTTCGCCGGGGAATGCGACATCTGCCGAGACGGTGTAGCAATGGCGGCAGCGAAGATTGCAACGGCGAGTGAGATTCCAGATCACGACCGGCTTGACTGCGCCCGCTGACCTTCGCTGCCTAACGGGCGTTGGCGCATCGATTTCCCGCATGTATTGGGTTAGACGGAACATGTCAGGCGTCCTTGCTCAGTCGCATTCCGGTCTTCTTCAGGATGCGGGTTGAATAGAGAATGTCATTGGCGCGGCATGCCCCGTCCAGGACTGTTGCGATCTGCTTGCGATGGTCTTCCACGGAGTTGCGATCCGGACCGTGGATCATGGCGAACAGGTTGTAGGGCCAGGCAGGAAGCGCGCGCGGGCGCACATAGCAATGGGAAACGAATTCGAGCGCCCCTACCCTGGCGCCAAGTTCATCCACCTTTTCATCGATGACGTCCCAAACGCTCATGCCGTTTGCCACCATGCCAAGCGCGTAATGGTTGGGTGCAATTGCAATTCTGCGGATCACGCCGGTCTCCTGCATGGCGGCCATTCGCGCGATCACTTCGCGTTCAGTCAGTCCAAGCCAGCTTGCAATCTCCGCATAGGGTTCGCGAACCAATGGCAGGCCACCCTGGGTGGCTGACAGGATTCGACGATCTGTTGGTTCCAGTTTCATGCCGCTACCCTGAACCCCACGAAGAATTCCTTGAGCTTTGGAAACAGGAGAACCTCAAGGCCGGTTTCCGTCTCGATATTCGCGGCAACCATCTCGATGTCCTCCTTGCGATCACAGGCAAGCACGAACCACATGTTGAGCCGATGATCCCTTTGATAATTATGGGCGACCTCGGGACGGTCATTGACCAAAGTCATGACCGCCTCAAATCTGTCGGCAGGAACCGCCATGGCGCACAGACAGAACTCTCCACCCATGGCTGCAGCATCCAGGAACGGGCCAAAGCGGGTGATCGCGCCCAGTGTGCGCAGGCGGGTGATGCGATCAATGATTTCACTTTCGCTTATGCCGATCTGTTCGCCCACCTGTTCGAATGGATGGCTCGCCAGCGGAAATCCTTCCTGCAGGAGGTTGATGATGCGACGATCGACGGCATCAAGCATGTGCTCGGGTAACGGCGTGCGTCTCATGATTGACCTGCCTTTCTCCGGTTGCATTGATCATTGCTCCCGTCTGCTTGAAGCAGCGGGTGGAAAACAGCACCTCATGGGGAATTGATCTGAGCGGACCGAGGTTTCGGGCGCCTTCGAGCACACCGAGCGCCTCGCCGCGTGAGCGCGCATGGATCATTGAAAAGAGCGTGAATGGCCAAAGTCCGGGAACCGTGTTGCGCTGGTAGCACAGGGTGATTCCCGGATGAGCCGCCAGAGCAGCACCCGCTTCGGAAATAGCGTCTTCAGGCACCTGCCAAACAACCATTGCATTGGCGTTCCAACCGATTTTACGGTGTTTCACAATCACGCCAAGGCGCGTGAGAATGCCTGCTGCTAGAAGCGAGGATATGCGTTGCAGGATATCGGCTTCGCTGCGCCCGAGCATGGTTCCCAATTCTGCAAACGGTCGCGAGACGAGCGGCAGGCCCCTTGAAAGCGCATCGAGAATGGGCCGGTCACTGTCAAGAATCGCGGCCTGGTTGACCGCCTGCCCTGGGCCGGTCTTGCGCTTCGCGTCAGTCAGGGAAAATCCGAGATCGATGTTGAAGGCGCGCACCAGCCTGAGGTCGAGCAGTTCCAGACGGGCTTGTTTCCTGATCCTCGAAAGGCACGCGTCGAGTGCGTCGCGGTCGGGAGCAGTGACGACAAACCACAGGTTCCAGCGATGCTCCCGAAGGTACGAGTGATTGACACCGGGCTCGCGGCCAACAATCGCCGCTACGGTATCAATATCTTCCTGTGGTACCGACATGGCAGCAAGTGTGGAGGCACCAGCCGTGTTGGGGCGGATTGTTGCCCCTACCCGGCTGATCAGGCCGTCCTGCCATAGTGCCGCAAGGCGGTCGAGCGTTTCGGTTTCCGAAATGCCGAGCGTTGCGCCAATTTCCAAAAAAGGTTGCCCGCAAAGCGGCAGGTCGCGCTGGAACTCATTCAACAGTCGGCGGTCGATTTCGGGAAGTTCGGCGAACATTGTCAAAGTCCCGGCTGGTGAGCGCGAGCGGTGAAGAATATTCCCGAGGGCGACTGGGCGTGGAACTCACCGATCCTTGTGCGGGTCCGCGTGTCGAAGATCAGTACCTTGTTGTCGTCGCGCGATGAAATCCAGACTTCCGCACCGCGCGGGGCAAACTCCATGTGCAGGATGGCCTTGCCCGGCTGCAAGGTAGCCACGACAGCATGGGTGCGGCTATCGACTACCTGAACAGTGTCATTGAGCGGGGTGGCGAAATTCACCCAGACATAGGGAGAAGCGGGCTGGGCAATGATGAAAACCGGCTGCCCGTGAACAGGCGTGCGCGCGACTTCATCGAGCGACTTGCGGTCGACCCAGAGAAGTTCATGGCGCCCTACTGCTGGCAGTACAAACTGACCCTGGGTGAAAGCCCATCCCTGAAGATGGGGCATCTTGTAGACAGGTTGATCCTCGGAGATCTTGCCATAATCTTTCAGGAAACGAACCGGTTCCGGCTTTTCCTGCCACAGGTCGATTGCGCTCACGCCCTTTTCGCCGAAAAGGCCGATCAGATAGGTGTGCGCATCGTCGGTCACGACAGCGTCGAACGGATTTTTTCCCACCACGCCAAGGTTGGTGACAATGGGCTTTTCACTCGAGAAGTCACCAATCAGCGCCTCGCCCGTATCCCACACGGTCCAGATGAAGCGTCGTCCCGGCAGATCAGCAAGGCCTATCGCCTTCCCATCTGTCGCGATATCGGCGACCTGTTCGAGCGTATCGGCGTCAAAGACCTTTATTCCTCCTGGCGTGTAGTTCGATACCGCCACGAGCTTGCCATCGTCTGATATCGCGCCTCCAATCGAGTTGCCGGCCTGGATGGTGCGTGCGACCACCATGCGCTTGAGCATGTCGACCTTGCTCAGTCCGCCATCCCGCCCGAAGACGTAGGCATAGCGTTCATCGGCACTATAGGTCAGGGAAGCGTGGGAAAGATCGCCAAGTCCTTCTATGCGGCCCACTGCCCTGCGCTCGGAACGATCAACGACAAGAAGAGACCCGGTTGCGCGTTCCACGACCAACCCCAGATCACCCGTGGCGCAACAGGGTTCGGCCGGGGAACCGGCCGAAGCATGGGCAGGGGCGATTGCAAGCATCAAGGCAATCAGAAGACGCTTCATTTCCTGGTCCTCAAAAGATAGTCGGCAATCCACAAGGCTTCGTCTTCTGACAGAAGTGGTCGCCAGGGCGGCATCGCCGTGCCCGGAACGCCGTCGAGAATGATCGCGGCCAGACTGGCAGGTTCGCTCCCGCGCAGCAGGTCCGGCGTCAGCGGCGTTCCCAGACCGCCCTTCATGGTCAGCCCATGGCACGAGCCGCAATCCTGTATGACCATGTGCTCAAGTTCGCTGGCGCGTTTTGCATGCACCTGTGCGGCGGTCACTGCTGGCCAGGCGAGCAGGAAAACTGCTGTCACCAGTGTGGGCAGCCACTCAGGCATATCGCGCCACCTTGCGAAGCCTTGCCGGTTTCACAGCCTGGCCGGGACAAAGCGAAATGACGTGACCTACGACGAAGAGGACCGGGCCATCCAGGGAATTGATGGCAAGCTCGGTTGCGATCGCCCCCAGTGAGGAGATGATCTTCTTTTCCCGGGCTGTCGTTGCCGCCGAAACAGCCATCACTGGAAGCGCTGCTGGCATGCCATGGCGGATCAGATTGAATGCGATTTCCGCAATGTGCATCGCCCCCATGTAGACAACGAGTGTCGTGTCTTCATTCGCAAGCCCCTGCCAGTCCAGATCGAGTTGTGCGTCCTTTGCCAGGTGCCCGGTGACATAGCGCACGCTGCTGGCAAGACCGCGATGGGTAAGTGGAAATCCGATGGAACTGGCTGCGCCCTGGGCGGAGGTTATTCCCGGCACGAATTCATATTCGATACCGGCTTCGGCCAGTTCTGCGGCTTCCTCGCTGCCTCTGCCGAAAATCAGCGGATCGCCACCCTTGAGACGTGCAACGGTCAGGCCCTGCCTGGCGAGGGAGATCAGCAGCGCGTTGATTTCCTCCTGGGGAACCTTGTGATGGCGGGGCATCTTGCCCACGTCGATCAGCTGCGCACCCTGGCGCGCCAGGGCAAGGATTTCGCGAGATACCAGACGATCAAAGACTACCACATCGGCGCTGCCCAGCCTCTTGACGGCCCTGCATGTCAAGAGGTCCGGGTCGCCCGGTCCAGCGCCGATGAGGAAGACTTTGCCCTTGCTGACATGTTTCATGATCCGGCTCCTCGCGTTGGGAGGGAGGGGCCGAAGCCCCTCCCGGTCTGCAGGTCAATAGACGTCGCTTCGGGTATTGAAGACGTTGAACTTGCCGGTTGGCGTGATCAGGCGGGGATCCTTGATCACCTGCTTGAGTTCAAGTGTCTTGTCGTCGACGATGACGATGGCCGACTCCTTGTCCTTGCCGTTCCAGACTGAGAACCAGACTTCCGTTCCCTGCTTGTTGAATTCGGGCTGGACAACTCGCGGCTGGCCTTCGGCAATGCCGGCCCATTCACCAATCGGAAGCACCTTGTATTCCGGTGCCTCGCCAGCCTTCATTTCACTGATGGTGAACACGGCGACCGAAGCGGAAGTTTCCGCATCCGGGTTCAGCGGCGCATCAACATAGAGATGATCCGATACCGGATTGGTCTTGATGAACAGCGATCCGCCGCCCAATGCTTCGAAACTTTCCAGCAGTTTCCATGCCTTGTCGGCATGTCCTTCCGGATCGGTTCCGATCAGTGCCACCGTCTCGTCACCCAGATGCGATGTCGCCCAGACCGGGCCGTGATCTGGATGGGTGAAGTTGGCACCACGGCCTGGATGCGGCGTGGCTCCGCCGGTTTCGATCAGCGCGGTCAGCTTGTCTTCCTTGGTGTCGACAACGGCGACCTTGCCACGAGCATTTGCTGCCACGAGGAAATACCGCTTGGTGCTGTCGAACCCGCCATCGTGGAGGAAGCGTTCGGCTTCGATCTCGACGGTTTTCAGGTTCTTCAGATCCGTGTAGTCGACCAGCAGGATCTTTCCGGTTTCCTTCACATTGATGATGAATTCCGGATTGTAGTGCGAGGCCACGATGGATGCGACGCGCGGCTCTGGATGGTAGGTCTGCTCGTCATAAATATTGCCGCGGGTCGAGACGACCTTGAGCGGTTCGAGCGTCTGGCCATCCATGATGACATATTGCGGCGGCCAGTAGGAACCTGCGACCGCAAGCTTGTCTTCCCAGCCCTCGAACTTCGAGGTTTCGATCGAGCGGGCTTCGGAGCCGACCTTGATCTGGGCGACCGTTGCTGGCGTTTCCATCCACAGATCGATCATGTTGACGAGCGCATCGCGTCCAATGACGAACAGGTAACGACCGGAGGCCGAAATGCGGCTGATGTGAACAGCGTAACCTGTTTTCAGGACAGCCCTGATCTCATAGGTATTGCCATCGATCAGAGCGATTTCGCCTGCATCGCGCAGTGTCACGGACATCAGATTGTCGATGTCGATGTCGTTCATCTTTTTCGTTGGCCGGTCTTCCGGCTTCACGAGGACCTTCCAGCTCGCCTTCATTTCCGGCATGCCGAATTCAGGCGGTGCTGGTGGTTCAAGCAGCAGGTAGCGGGCCATCAGGTCCACTTCAGCTTCCGTGAGTTCACCCGACGTGCCCCAGTTGGGCATGCCTGCGGGTGATCCGTAGGTGATGAAGCTCTGCAGATAGTCATAACCGTTGGCACGGGTGATGTCCGTGGTCAGCGGCTTGCCGGTAGCGCCTTTGCGAAGTACGCCATGGCAACCTGCGCAGCGTTCGAAATAGATCTTGGTTCCAACCTGGAACTCATCCTGTGTCATCACTGGATCGCCTTCCTTGCGGCCAGGTATTTCCACATGGAGTTCGCCAAGCGTTGTCATGGAAGGTTCGTAAGCGGCAGCGGGACCGTCCCCGTGCTCCTTCGGTTTTTCCTGCGCAATCGCTGGATGGGCAATCAACGCCAGTGCGAGCGCCGCGCCCGAGAGCAAGGACATTCTGGCTAGTTTGAGTCGGGATTTCATGGTTCATCTCCGTTCCGCTGGTGAGGCAGACTCAAAGCTAAGCGCGTCGGCACGATGCAGTCCTTGACTTTCGTTAAGGCGAGACAGCCACCCTTCGGGAATTTTCGAGCGACCTTGAAATCCTGCGGAAACCTGGATGCGGCTCGTCTCGTCCCTATCGTTGATCGTCCTGTTCGTGCTGGCATTTGCCAGCGCTGCAAACAGCGCGTCAGGTTTTGGCGAACCCCTGGCAGCAACGGCACCCGATGCGGCAATGGCGGCAAGGCTGATGGGAGTTGCGGGGCCGGTAACAGTCACGCGACAGGAAACAGGCGTTCCCGGCTGGTCGATTTCTTCAGGCGGCGAGACAATCGGCCATGTCGGATCAACCTGGGAAATAGCCCGCTCGGTTGGCTATTCCGGCAGGCCGCTGGAAGTGCTGGTCGGCATCGACATGCAGGCGAAAATCGCGGGCGCGATCCTCGTGCATCACAATGAGCCTGTCCTCACCCTTGGCATCTCCGACAAGGATATCGAGACCTATGTCAGCGGCTTTGCCGGCCATGACCTTCGCCGATCCGCTGGCGCGAGTGAGGACGATCTGCCAGCCATCATAAGCCGGGCAACGGTTTCGACCGGGGTCATCCGTGATGGCATCCTGCGCACTGCACGCACGCTTGCGGCCGGCCGGGACCTGATCGATGTCGGCGGAGGTCTGGACCGACTGGGTTACCGGCCACTGGACTGGAGCGCCCTGCTGGCAAGCGGCGCGCTGACCGAAGCATCGATCACCATAATTGAAGCGGCACTTGCATTTGCCAAGGCCGATCTTCCGGTTGAGCAAGGCCCGGGTGATTTCATCCATGTATGGACGGGACTGGTCGATCCGCCCACTGTCGGACAAAACCTGCTGGGTCAGCAGGAATTCACCCGTGCCATCGGCAGTCTCGGGCCGAATGAAACCTCGCTGATCGTCATCTCGTCGGGACTTTATTCGCATCGCGGCACGGATTGGCGGCGAAGCGGTGTGTTCGAGCGCGTCGCGGTCGTACAGGGTTCCATTCGCCATGTGCCGACAGAAAGCGCGTTCCAGATGGTAAAGCGCCTGCGCATAGAAGGTGCGCCGCAGGTACGGGAAATCAGCCTGTTCAGATTGCCCGGCAGTCTTGATCCTCTAAAGCCGTTCACCATCGAGATAGTGTCGGAACGCAAGTCAGGCGATACGGCCATAAAGCTGGTGCTCGATGCGCAATACAGTTTGCCGGAGGCGTTTCGAACAGCAGCCATGGCTGAAGACGAACCCTTGTGGAAAGCAATGTGGGCGCAATCGCAATTGAAAATAGCGGTGGTGGCCGCCCTGCTTCTTGTTCTCGGGCTTGTCTTCTTCGCGCAGGAATGGATCACCCACAGGCCTGGGCTTTGGCGTTCTCTGCGGACCGGCTTTCTCCTTTTCACGCTGTTCGTGCTTGGCTGGGGCCTCAACGGACAGCTCAGCATAGTCCAGGTCATTGCCTTCCTGCATTCCCTGCTGGGTGGTTTTCGCTGGGAGACCTTCCTCATCGAACCCGTCATCTTCTTGCTCTGGGGCTTTGTCGCGCTCGGCCTGCTTTTCTGGGGTCGCGGCGTCTATTGCGGCTGGCTGTGCCCGTTTGGTGCACTGCAGGAACTGCTCAATCTGAGCGCGGTCAGGCTTGGCGTGCGGCAGGTTCAGGTTCCCCAGGCGCTGCATGAGCGTCTGTGGATATTCAAATACACAGCCTTTGTCGGCATCGTGGCGCTTTCCTTCTATTCGATGCATGACTCGTTGGTGATGGCGGAAATCGAACCGTTCAAGACAGCGATTTCGCTGCGATTCATGCGTGCCTGGCCGTTCCTGCTGTTTGTTGGTGTGCTGCTGTTTGCCGGTCTGTTCATCGAGCGCTTCTACTGCCGCTACCTGTGCCCGCTGGGCGCGGGGCTGGCGATCCCTTCAAAGCTGAAAGTATTCGACTGGTTGCATCGCAGGCCGCAATGTGGTCGCGAGTGCAGACTGTGCGAAACCAAATGCACCGTTGGCGCGATAGACACGCTCGGCCGCATCAATGCAAATGAATGCGTTCTTTGCCTGCGATGCCAGGTGATCATGAACGATGCGAGCCAGTGCACGGTGCTCAAGCGGCGCGCAACCCGAACCATGCAGGTGCAGCCATGATGTTGGGAAGACGCCGCCTTCTTTCGATCAGTGCTGCCTTGCTTGCATGCGCTTCGCTACCTCGCGCAGCGGCGTCAACTCCCCTGCCCGCGTCGCCTGGCCGATGGCGTGGCCGTGCGCTGGGCGGCGATGTGCAGGTGCTGCTCAGCGGTGCGGATGGTTCTTCAATGAACGCATTGTGGCGCCGGATCGAACGGGAATTGCGCCAGGTCGAGACAATGTTTTCTCTGTATGCCGACTCCACACTCGTGCGTCTCAACGAGACCGGGATCGTGCGCCATCCCGAGCAGAAAATGCTTGCCCTGTTCACACTGGCCGGAAAGGTCAATCTTGCCACTGGCGGGATTTTTGACCCGAGCGTACAATCGATCTGGCTTGCGCTGGCGAGCGGTGCTGATCCGGTGGCTGCGGCTGCATGCACTGGCTGGGGAAGGGTTCGCTACTCCAGTGAGGCAATCCTTCTCCCGCGCGGCATGAAGCTCACCTTCAACGGTATTGCGCAGGGATTTGCAGCCGATCTGGTTGCGGCAATTCTCGTAGATGAAGGCTATGGCAATATCCTGGTGGACATGGGCGAAATGCGAGCGCTGGGCGATGCTGGTGCTGGCGAGCCTTGGTCCGTGGCCATTGCGGATGCTTCGGGAAAGGTTCAGCGAACACTCGACCTTCATGATCGTGCGCTCGCCACTTCCTCGCCACAGGCTCAGCGTGTCGGCAAGCCCGAACAGTCCCACATTCTTCATCCAGGTGAGCGTAAGCCCTTGTGGGACACGATCAGCGTGTCGGCTGCCAGTGCGGCTGTTGCTGACGGTTTGTCCACTGCCTTCTGCCTGATGAGTCGGGCGGAAATCGATCGGGCCCTCATGCATTATCCCGATGCCCGCATCGAGCTGTGCATTTGAGCGGTTCACCGATCTTCGCCTTGACTTTCGTTAAGGACGACATGGGCTGTCCCTGAACAATTGCGCAGAACCGGAACCAGTCTAGGGAAGGATTGCGCAATGCGCGAGATCATGACCAAGAGCATGGCCCGCAACATTTTCTATGGCGGGTCCCTGTTCTTCATAATCGTGTTCGTGGGTCTGACGATCCATTCGCACCGGTACATCGTCACGACATCGACGAACAGGGCGGCGCTTACCGACAGCGTCGCGCTTGGCAAGCATATCTGGGAAAAACACGCCTGCATCAACTGCCACACGATACTGGGCGAAGGCGCGTATTTCGCACCGGAGCTGGGCAATGTGATGAAGCGGTGGGGCGTCCAGGACGATCCTGAAGCGGCAATGGAACAGCTCAAGGGCTGGATGCAGGCGATGCCAACGGGCATCGCTGGCCGACGCCAGATGCCCAAGTTCGACCTGACCGAAGAAGAATATCGCGCGCTTGCCGACTTTCTGCTGTGGACCAACACGATCCGCACGCAGAGCTGGCCGCCAAATGATGCGGGCTGAGGAGAAACGAGATGAAATACCAAACGCAGAAAATAGCCTACGCATATTTCCTGACCGCAATGGTGTTGTTCGCCGTGCAGGTCTCGATGGGGCTTCTACTGGGCTGGATCTACGTGGACGGGAACTTCCTGAGCGAGTTCCTGCCTTTCAACATCGGCCGCATGCTTCACACCAACTCACTCATAGTCTGGCTGTTGCTGGGCTTCTTTGGTGCGGCCTACTATCTGGTTCCCGAAGAATCGGAACGTGAAATCCACTCTCCGAAACTGGCCTATCTCCAGCTTGCCATCTTCATTCTCGGCACAGCTGGCGTGGTCGTGACCTACTTCTTCAATCTGTTCGAGGGAAACTTCCTGCTGGGCAAGGAAGGGCGCGAGTTTCTTGAACAGCCCAAGTGGGTCAAGGCGGGCATTGTCGTTGCCGCGCTGATCTTCCTGTTCAACATCTCGATGACGGTGCTCAAGGGCAAGAAGACGGCGATCACCAACATTCTGCTCCTGGGCCTTTGGGGTCTGGCGCTCCTGTTCCTGTTTGCCTTCTACAATCCGTCGAACCTGTCCCTCGACAAGATGTACTGGTGGTATGTTGTCCATCTGTGGGTCGAAGGAACATGGGAACTGGTGATGGCATCGATCCTCGCCTTTCTCATGCTCAAGCTGACAGGCGTTGACCGGGAAGTCGTCGAGAAGTGGCTATATGTCATCGTGGCGACAGCCCTGTTCTCGGGCATCCTGGGAACCGGTCATCACTATTACTGGATCGGCACACCGGGTTACTGGCAGTGGATCGGTTCGATCTTCTCGGCGCTCGAGGTTGTTCCCTTCTTCGGCATGATGGCCTTCGCCTTCGTGATGGTGTGGAAGGGCCGCAGGGATCATCCGAACAAGGCAGCACTCCTGTGGGCGCTGGGCTGCGCAACACTGGCCTTCTTTGGCGCAGGCGTGTGGGGATTCCTGCATACGCTGCACGGGATCAACTACTACTCGCACGGCACCCAGATCACAGCTGCGCACGGTCACCTGGCCTTCTATGGTGCCTATGTCTCGCTCAACCTGGCGATCATCACCTATGCGATGCCAGTGCTGCGCGGGCGAGACCCGTACAACCAGGTGCTCAACATGGCTTCGTTCTGGCTGATGAGTGGCGGCATGACTTTCATGACCTTTACCCTCACCTTCGCGGGGACCATCCAGACGCATCTGCAGCGCGTCAATGGTGAAGCCTACATGGATGTGCAGGACCAGCTCTGGGTCTTCTACGTCATGCGTTTCGGCGCCGGTGCGGCCGTCGTTCTTGGTGCCATTCTCTTCATCTATGCAGTCCTCGTGCCGCGCGGTGAAGTTGTCGAACCGGGGCCTGCGCAGAAGGCCAAGGATATCCCACTTCGTCAGGCACCTGCTGAATAGCGGTCGCGGAAAGAGCAATGATGAACGCGCATACAAAGGTGAATGTGCAGAAAAAACGGGAGGGGGCCGATGCCCCCTTCTACCTTCCACAGGGTGATGAACGCGAAGTCTTTGCGCTCGCCCATGCAAACGCGCTGCCGCTTCTGCTGAAGGGGCCAACCGGCTGCGGCAAGACCCGTTTCGTTTCACACATGGCAGCAAGTCTTGGCCGCAAGCTCTATACGGTTGCCTGTCATGACGATCTGACCGCGGCTGACCTGATCGGACGTTATCTGCTCAAGGGCGGAGACACTGTGTGGATCGATGGCCCGCTGACACGAGCAGTGCGTGAGGGCGCGATCTGCTATCTCGACGAGGTGGTGGAAGCGCGCAAGGATGTCACTGTCGTCCTGCACCCGCTTACCGACGACCGCCGCATCCTGCCGATCGACCGTACCGGCGAGGAGATCGAGGCTGCTGAAGGCTTCATGCTGGTCGCGTCCTACAATCCCGGTTACCAGAACATACTCAAGACACTGAAGCCTTCGACCCGTCAGCGTTTCGTTTCCATCGAGTTCGATTTCCCCGTACCCGAACTTGAAGTGCCGGTGGTCGTGCGCGAGTCCGGGCTCGATGAAGAGCGCACGAAGCAACTCGTGCGCTTGGCGAACAAGCTGCGCGCGATGAAGGGACAGGATCTCGAGGAAGGAGTTTCCACCCGCCTTGTCGTCTATGCAGCGACTCTGATCCACAAGGGCATGCCACTGGAACGCGCCATTCTCGCCGCCATGATCGAGCCACTGAGCGATGACCGGGATGTGAAAATCGGGCTCCTCGATCTGGTCACTGCCGTTTTCGGGTGAGGCAGGCAATGGCCGGGATCGATATTGAGCCATGGGAACCCGAAGAAACTGTCGGGAAACTCTGGCACAAATATGCCAGCCGCCTGGACGCACCAATCGTCCACGATGGAGCCCGGGTCGACCTCGGTGAGGTCGATGGGCGGCTGGCCATTCTCTTCCGAGGCCTGGGCGGTGATCCGTCCGTGGAAATCAAGCCTGTCGTCGACGAACACAGCCATCACCGCCTTTCCCTTCGCCGCCGCCTCGGCACCTGGGCCGAAACCGTTCCCGTGGCCAGTTTTGATGGCGCGGCGTTGCGATTGCCGCAAAGCCTTGCGGTCTTAGCAGAGCGGCAAGCAAATGCAGCGCTTTACGTCTGGCTTGCTGCCATGGCCTCCGTGCCAGTTGAAATCAGACCAGTGCCGGGCGATCCCCTGCAGCGCGATCTGGTGGCGCTGGCCAGTGCCGTTGCAAGGGTCAAGGCAGCCCTTCTTCAAGCCCCCGGCTTCAGGCCCCTGTACCGGGACCTGTGTTCGGCACTGCTGAGTGTGCGCACAACTGCGAAGCTGCCGTCTGTAGAGGCTGCTGTCGAAGCGGCAATATGCAAGCTCCTTGGTTGCGAAGATCCGTTGGGTGCGCTTGCGGGCAAGATGGTGCAGGCAATCGAAACGCTTGACGTCTCCGCCATGCGTGCTCCGCGTGGATACCGCCCATTCCTTCCCGTTCCCTTGTGGCCGGAACTGCGGGTTGCTGCCCGTTCGGAACCAGGCACGGTTGAGAACCGTGAGACCGACGGCAAGTCGGAAGAAGGCGGTGACGGGCCAGCGCGAAAGGCGCGCAGGCGCAAGTCCGACCAGATCGAACGCGATGACAGTTTCATCCTGCACAAATTCGAAGCGATTTTGAGCTGGGCGGAATTCGTCAACCTCAATCGCAGGGTCGAGGATGACGACAATGATGATGCCAGGAAGGCTGCGGACGATCAGGACGAGATTGGCCTTGGCCAGATTTCCAAGGCTCCCGCCACCCGGTTGAAGCTGCATCTCGATCTTGCGCCCGAGGATGTGGATCGCGAAGCGATTTCCGGTGTCGATGTCTACCCTGAATGGGACGTGCGAACAGGCGCCTACCTGCCGGCGCATGCGCGCGTGCTCTCGTCAGTGGTCGAGATTGCTCCACACGATGTCTCGCCAAAGAACGATTTGCGCAGCCAGGCCCGCATCAGGGCGGTTCGCCGGCAGTTCGAGGCCCTGCGTCCGGGCCGGATTTCCACACCCGGGCACCTCGATGGTGACACGCTCGACATGGAACGCGCTGTGCGCTCGGTCGCGGATTTTACCGCGACGGGCGAAGCGGACGGGCGGATATGGCGGCTAACCCGCGCCGAGCAGCGCGACCTTTCGGTATCCATCCTGCTCGATGTGTCGCGCTCGACGGAATCGGCCATTCCCGGTTCGGGCCATGACGGACGAACGGTCATCGATGTCGAGCGCCAGGCGCTTGCCGCTTTCGCATGGGGGCTGGATGCCTGTGGAGATGAATTTGCCATTCATGCGTTTTCCTCGCTCAAGCGCAACAGGGTCTATGTCCAGACCGCAAAGGATTTTGGCGAACCCATGACTTCAACGGTTGAAGAGAGGATTGCTTCTCTCAGGCCAGGTTTTTATACGCGTCTTGGTGCTGCGATCCGTCATGTCAGCGTCGGGCTCGGCAAGCAGGCCAAACGCCGTCGGCTGCTGCTGGTCATCACCGATGGCAAGCCCAATGATCTTGACCATTATGAAGGCCGCCACGGCATCGAAGACAGCAGAATGGCAGTGCGTGAAGCGCATCGCGCGGGTCACGCTGTCTATGGTATAACCGTCGACCGGAACGCCAAGTCATGGTTCCTGCGAATATTCGGAGAAGGCGGATACACCGTTGTTTCAGACCCGGACAAGCTGATTACCGCACTGCCCTACATCTACCGGCAACTGGTTGGTGCCGGGCAATGAAGGGGCGCTCATGTTCGCGCTCCCGGCGGCAGGACAGATGCCTTTTCAACTATCGCACCGGGCGCTGGAGCCAGGCTGCGAGAGCGGAAGTGACAGCGCCTGGATTTTCGAGCGTGGAAATGTGCCCAGCGCCGTGAACATGAATCAATTCAGCATGATCCAATATTTTCTTCATGCTTTGGTGCAGTACTGGCGGGCAAAGGCGATCCTCTTCTCCGCAAAGCACCAGGCTCGTGCCCTTGTAGCTTGAAATGGCGTTTGACATGTCTCCACGGTCGCGCAGGGCCAGTGACTGGGCAATGAACGTCTCTTCGCCGCAATCCATCGCCATCTCGATCAGGAGAGCCAGCAAGGCCCTGTTGCCACTGTTGCCTTTCGCAAGGTAATTCGGCTTCATTTCGTCGGTGACCACATCGCGCAATCTGCCGTTTCTCACATCTGCGATCTGTCGGTCTCGTACGCGTCGCTTTTGTGGCAAGTCAGCGTGATGGTTCGTATCCAGAAGAGCCAGACGGGCAACGCGCTCAGGCGCTGCTGCCACGATCTGCATCGCGACAATGCCGCCCATGGACAGGCCTGCAAGATTGAACTGCCTGTCCGGTATCAGGTTCAGGACATGCGAAGCCATTTCTGCAATTGATGGCTGGACGAGTTCTGGAACGACGATATCACAGATCGACGACAGTGCTTCAATCTGCGGACCAAACAGGCGTGCATCGCACAGCATGCCAGGCAGCAACACCAGTGTTTCGCGTTGCCCCCGCACGCGCCTGTTCAATTCCTGGCATTAGAGATATCGGCCCCTGCCCGCAACGTTGCAAGTTTCGCATAGGCTATTTCAGGATCGACCGCGCCAAAGCCCGCAAAGGTGCCAAAGCCACAATCGGAACCTGCCATGACGCGTTCTGCTCCGACAATGTCGACAAAACGTTCAATACGCTGCGCAACGAGTTCGGGATGCTCGACGAAGTTCGTGGTGGTATCGACAACACCCGGCACGAGAATCTTGTCGTCAGGTATTTCACGCTTGCGATCTCGGAACACAGTCCATTCATGCGCGTGACGCGGATTAGACGTTTCGAACAGTACGTAACGCGACCTGGTGCGCATCAGAACCGGAAAGACCTTTTCCATCGAAATGTCGCAGACATGAGGGCCTTCATAGTTTCCCCAGCAGATGTGTACGCGCACCCTGTCCTGTGGCACGCCAGCAAGTGCGTGGTTGAGCGCCTCAACATGGCTTTCTGCCACTTTCACGAATTCATCATCGCTCAGGTCGTTGAACAGCATGTGGCGCGACAGGGCGAGATCCGGGCAGTCGAGCTGCAGGTCGAGACCCGAGGCGACGATGGTCTGGTACTCATCGCGCATCGCATCGGCCAGAGCAGCCAGGTAGGCATCGCGACTGGGATAATGGTCATTTTGCAGGAAGAGTGAAATCACGCCCGGCGAGGCAGCGTTCATGAAGCCGCGTTCAACTCCGTGGCGAGCCATGGCCGTCTTCAGGTTGGCGATGTCCTTATGCAATTCACCCTGCCCCCTGGATTTCACCTCACCTGTGCACATCGGGCGGGCATAGGTGGGTGTTCCGCCATCATCGGCAAGGCGCTTGAGAAAGGTCGGAAACTTCTTCAGGTCTGCTGGCGCGTTGCGCGGACTGTCTCCTGAAAAACCGGTATAGCGGTCCTTCACATAGGTGGCATAGGATATCTTCGAGGTTTCGCCATCCGAAACAATCGAAACACCAGCCTCCTTCTGCTTGCGTACGGTCTCGTCGACCGCCTGGGTCATTGCAGCATCAAACTCATGCTGATCGAAGGGTTTCTTCTTTTCCCGTGCAAAGATGAAGTCGACCACCTTCTGGGTGCGTGGCAGCGAGCCAACATGGGTTGTCAAGATTGCAGTCACGTTGTCTTCCTCAGTTGGCGGTCCAGGTCTTACCCGCGGGATCATTTGTCGCGACGACATGATAAAGGGCCGCTTCGCCCGTCATCGATGGCACCACGCTGTGTTCAAGGTTTTCCGGGACGCTCATCGTGTCGCCAGGTGCAAGCACTGCGCTTCCATCACTCCACTCGACTCGCCAATATCCCCTGACCGGCATCAGCACCGAAGGACGGTCGTGGCGATGCCTGCGGTCCGAGGCACTCGCCCTTGTAACAAAGTCGACCTCGAAGCCAGGCCTGTCGCGCAAGAGCCCCTTCTCGCCGATCACCTTGCAGGGATTCCTGTCCGCATAGGCTACCATGTCCCAGTAGCGTGCCACGTGGTTGGGCAATACATCTGCTGTGGCTGGTTCAGCACGTTTGGCCAGTTCCTCCATTGACATCAGCGGCATCGGCTTGACACCTTCTGGCAGGCGCTGCTGCTTCCTGGTGTCGTAGAGCTTGCCGTTTTCTGCCAGCACCAGCCCATGTTCAGCAGCATCTTCGATGACTTGTGGTGCCCACATCACGCCGCCGCCTGCGTCATCGCCACCGAGAATGGCCATGATCATTCCGTAGTCGGTGCCGATATTCTCGAACCCACGAAAGATCCCAGTGGGTATGTTGAAGATATCGCCTTGCTCGAGAACCACCTCGCCCGCATTGCCCCAACGGCCCCAGAAGAAGCGCCAGCGGCCCGACAGCACGAAGAAAGCTTCTGCCGTGCGGTGATCATGCAGCGAATTGCGACACTTGGGTGGCTGGCCAGCGGCACCAATGTTGAAACCGTGTGGAATGGTGATGTGCACATGCTGGTCGGCGCTTTCGGACACTCCACCTCCGATGATGGTGAAGTTCTCCTTCTGGTTTGAACCGGGTGTATGCGCATCGATGAAGGCGGTTCGACATGGTCGCAGGTCGCCATATCGGACAATCCGTTTTTCCATATCTTGCGGTGTCATTCGGGTTCTCCGGTCTGCATGAGTATCTGTTTCCAGATCGCGATTTCATCATAAAGGGCAGTCTCACGGCGGATGGTTGCGGAACCATCCTGTCCCGGGCCGACGAAGGGGCCGTATTCCGCATGGCTGATCCCCATCACATGCACATGCGCACCGGTTGGCCGACCAAAGGCACCTACCCCCTCATGCTTGCCGTCCAGCGACCAGCGAACTGCAGCGCGAGGTGGCAGCATGTCCGCGTCCATGCCGATCTGGTGATGTATCCTGAATTGCGCGTTCGGAAATGCGCTGCGCAGGGCGAGCCAGAAACCGGTGGCGCTATCCCACGAGATTCCATCGACACCACCCGCATACTGGGTGCAGACGGCTCGGTCATAGCGATGGGGAATGACCGAGAAATCCTTGTCCATGATGAGCTTCAACGTGTCGGCATAGCGTTCGCCCCACACGTTTGAATTTCCGGCTCCCTTGTAGTCGCCGGCGATGTCGGCCTTCGGATTGTATGGCCTGGCGCATTTGTCTGCCCCGCCTTCCCTCAGGATCAGCTTTCTTGCAAATTTGCGTGGCGCCAAACCGAGCTGGCGGACTATTCCGCCATAGTCGCGTACCAGCCATTCATCGAAGATCGTATCGTTCCTGGCCGCGCAATCGGCTATCACCCGCACCGTGAAACGCTTTCCGCTCGCCTTGCCAAACACACCGTCATGGCTGTGGGTCGCAGTCGTGATCAGCCGATGGGAGGACAACAAGCCGGTTTCATGTTGCGACCAGATGACATCCTCGCCGAAAAGCTGGCGATCGGGAAACTCGTGACAAGTCGCCAATGTTGCCGCGATAACTTCCTGGTTTCCTCGCTGAATGCCCATCGGGGATCGCACGGGAATGTCATCGCTGTAGTAACGGTTGAGGCTTTGCGTGTCCCGATCTTCCCATATCTCCTTGGTAATCCCGATGATGTAATCGGGAAAGTCTCGCCACTTCTGCGAAAAACCGTATTTGCCGTGAAAATCCCTTTTGTCCATCATTGTATCCTATCCGGCGGTCCAGCCGCCATCGACGATGATATGCGTTCCTGTAACCAGCGCGCTGGCATCTGAGGCGAGAAACAGCACTGCTCCCATGATGTCTTCGACCTCGCCGATCCGGCCGAGTTTGATTTTCGACCTGATCCATTCAACCCGCTCGGGATCAGCAAAGGTTTGTTCGGTCAGCGGCGTGCGTATGAAGGTTGGGCAAACCGTGTTGACCCTTATGCCGTGGGGGGCCCACTCGATCGCCATCGCCTTTGTCATGCCCTCGACGGCATGTTTGGAGGCGGCATAGACCGTCCGGTCGATCCCGCCGACATGGCCCATCTGCGACGATATTGTGATGATCGACCCCTTCTTGCCTGCTGCGATCATTGCGCGCGCAACTTCGACTGCAAGAAAGTGCGCGCCCTTCATGTTGGCCGCAATAACCGCATCATAATCTTCAGGTCTGGTATTCAGGGCGGGAGCATGGCGAGCCAGACCAGCCGAGTTGACCAGCACATCAAGTGCACCAAGGGGCTTGAGTTTTTCAGCCATTACCCCGGTATCGGTGATATCGAAAACAAGCGGTTCAACACTGTAGCCGGCAGCCCGCATCAAGGAGACCGTTTCATTCAAGCGCTCTTCACCACGTGCGGCCATGACAACATGCGCGCCCGCCTCTGCCAGGGCTACAGCACAGCCAAGGCCGATACCCGAAGATGCGCCGGCGACCAGTGCCTTGCGTCCATCCAACCGGAAGGAAGGGGTTTTTGGCAGGGTCATGCGTGGTACTCCGGCATGGCAAAACGGGCCTTGTTGAATTCCCGCATCCGGGCCAGGACATCGACACCGATCTGGGAATAGAGGTCGAGAAGATCGACCAGAACCCAGTTTTCACGGATCAACCCATCTTCGAGCCGCCAGAAATCGAGGCTCTTCAGGAGAACCTCGCGTCCTGCCGGTGCGATGCCCATCCAGCCATCACCGGTCAGGGTGAGGCGCATGTTCGGCCAGCCCGTCTCGCACACATATTCACCTTGCGCGACCCAGTGCGACAGCAGATCGCCCATTGCATCCAGCTTGCGGTCGGGCATGGCACCGAGGAAGGGAATCTGGTGCCAGTTTCTGAAGCCGTAAATTCCGCGGCCGGTGCCGATCCCTGCCGGGCCATACCAGTTGAAGCGGGGGTGCCAGTACTTTTCAAGGTTCATGACCGCGGGGTCCGGATCGGCGGGATGCTTGCACAGGTCCGTAAGCATCGCGATCACATGATCAAGGGCGGCTTGCCCGTCGCCTTCAACCGAGAGGCCGTCGCCGCTTTGCGGGGCAGGCGTGCAAAGGAACGCGCCCAATTGCGGCGCCATCGGCCAGGCATCTGCCTGCATCATCAGTTCAGGTATGTCCCAGATCGCCTGAACCTGCGTTATGCGTCCGTCGCCGACACGGAAGAACTCGTGATAGCGCATATGGGCAAGATGGCCGGTAGGCGGAATGCCGAGGAAGGGCTTCGTGAACGTGCCCATGTAATTGCCCATGCAGCCGATCCAGTGCTCGCCCTCGGGCGTGGTCCCGGCCATGACGATCATGTCGCGCCGCTCAAGATCGGGCATGGCTTCATATAGCGGCACGTATGCGGTCTCAAAAAGCTCCAATGGACCTGTCAGGTCGCAGAACGGATGGCAGAGGTGAAGCCGTGCATCCTCGTGCATGACCTCTACCAACGCCTGCCGCAAAACCTGTGGCGAGCATCCTGAAGCGGCTTTTGAAAACGGCGCCAATACCTGCTTCAACTCGCCAGGAGTCATTCGGCAGCCTCTCTCGGCAAGGCAGCTTCGCCATAGGGCACGTTGCGTCCGCCATGTCGGCGAACCCGCACATTGCATTGTTCCGCGTGCCCGACAAACCCTTCGAGCATGCACAGACGCGAGCCATATTCACCAATCATCGCGGCGGCCTCGTCCGTCAATACCCGCTGGTAGGAATGGGTCTTGAGGAATTTGCCAACCCATAACCCGCCGGTATAGCGCCCGGCCTTGCGTGTTGGCAGCGTATGGTTGGTGCCGATGACCTTGTCGCCATTGGCGACATTGGTGCGCGCACCCAGGAAAAGCGCGCCGTAGGAATGCATCTTCTCCAGATACCAGTCGTCGCGGTCAGTCATGATCTGAACATGCTCGTAGGCCATGTCATTGGCCGTCTGCAACATTTCATCATGGCTGTCACACACGATCATCTCGCCATAGTCGCGCCAGCTTGCCGAAGCGGTTTCACGGGTGGGTAGAATGGTGAGCAGGCGGTCGATTTCAGCCAGTGTCGCCTGTGCCAGCTTCTGCGAATTCGTGATCATGCAGGCCGGCGAGTTGTAGCCGTGCTCAGCCTGACCCAAGAGGTCCGTGGCGCACAGTTCTGCATCAACCGTTTCATCGACGATGAGCATCGTTTCGGTTGGTCCGGCGAACAGATCAATCCCTACCTTGCCGTAGAGCTGGCGCTTGGCTTCCGCGACAAATGCATTGCCGGGACCCACCAGCATGTGAACCGGCTCTATTGTCCCGGTTCCAATGGCCATTGCTCCAACTGCCTGGATGCCGCCAAGGCAGTAGATCTCGTGTGCTCCGCCTTTTGCCATTGCGGCAACAATGGCTGGATGCGGCTCACCATTTTGCGGCGGAGCAGATGCAATGATGCGCGGAACTCCGGCAACCGATGCTGTCAGCACGGACATGTGGGCGGATGCCACCATTGGGAACTTGCCGCCCGGCACATAACATCCAACCGACTGCACCGGAATGTTCTTGTGACCGAGTACGACCCCAGGCAGGGTTTCCACCTCGATGTCGCGCATCGATGCTCTTTGTGCATTGGCGAAATTGCGGATCTGGGTCTGGGCAAAATCGATATCGGCCATGTCACGCGTGCTCACCTTCTGCATGGCGGCTTCGATTTCCGACTGGCCCAACCGAAATGACGGCGGCGAATAATTGTCGAATTTCATCGACAAGTCGCGAACGGCTGCATCACCACGGCCTTCAATGTCCTTCAAGGTCGCCTCGACCACAGCGCGTACCCTGGCGTCGTCTTCAGCGCGTTCGGATTGTGGTTTGGCTGCCTTGAGATGCCTGATTGCCATTGGAAACTACTCCGGTTTAGGTGGCGTCTTGCGGCCTTCGTCAAAGGCTTCCCAGCCTTCACCGCCAAAGACATCAACGCCCAATTGGTTGAGTACGCTCGCCAGGTCAACCGACACCCAATTGTCGGCGATCCGGCCATCGCGAACATGCCAGAAATCCATGTAATGGATCGTCACCCGTTTGCCGGAGGCAGCATGCCCCATGAAGGGGCCGGTATGTGTTGCTTCGATGTGGCCGAAGCACGAGACCCATTCGCCATCGGCAAGGAACCGGTCCGTCTTGTAGACACGTTCGGTAAATGCCGCCCGCAGCGGGAGTTGCCAATTGCGTCGAAACTCGGCCAGTCCGTTCTTGGTTCCAGATCCGTAATTGCCGATCCAGCGGAAATCATCGTGGAAATAGTCGCCCATATTGTTGGCATTCTCGCCAAGCGCCTTCTCCATCGCCTTGATCACGGCCAGGCTCTCGGCAGATTTCCGTCCATGTTCTTCCGCTTTCATTCCATTCGCGCCCCGGTAGTCGCGTCGAACAGGTGACAGATCGAAGGCGGCACGGACGCCTTGACCTGTGAACCTATCTCCGCGTGATAATCCTTGTCTGCCTTTACCGCGATGAAGTTTGACCCGACCCGCAGCGTCACCATGGAGGCCTCACCGAGCAATTCGAATGAATAGACGGGCGCAGTTACCTCCGCCTTCCTGTTGCCTGCAGCCAGGTTTGCATCCTCGGCACGAAACCCCAGTGTCACCTTCCCGGAACGAACTTTCTGCAATCCCTCAACGCGGATATTGCGCGCGGTGAACACGCCGTTGGCGATATCGCCTTCGACAAGGTTCATGGCGGGTGTTCCCATGAAGCCAGCGACGAATGCATTGGCCGGCTTGTTATAAATGTCTCGCGGCTTTCCGACCTGCTGGACAACGCCCTTGTTCATGACCACAACCCTATCAGCAAGCGTCATTGCCTCGATCTGGTCGTGTGTCACATAGATCGTCGTAACTCCCAGTTCATGGTGCAGGTTCTTGATCTGCGCGCGGGTCGAAACCCTGAGCTTCGCGTCCAGATTGGAAAGCGGCTCATCCATCAGGAAGACCTTGGGCTTGCGCACTATGGCGCGCGCAAGTGCGACGCGCTGACGCTGGCCACCGGACAGTTCCGCGGGTCTGCGGTGAACGAAGTCCTGCAATTCGACCATGTCGACGGCGCGCTGAACCCGCTCAGCATGATGGGCTGGATCGACCTTGCGGATCTTCAGGGGAAACCGGATGTTTTCCCAAACGCTCAGGTTGGGATAGAGGCCGTAGGACTGGAACACCATGGCGATGTCGCGGTCCTTGGGCTCCAGATCATTGACCACCCGACCATCGACCATGATCTCGCCGCTGGTGGGATCTTCCAACCCAGCAACCATGCGCATGGTCGTGGTCTTGCCGCAGCCTGACGGCCCAAGCAGCACGATGAATTCCTTGTCGGCAATCTCCATGCTGAAATCATCGACGCCAATGAAACTGCCCCAGCGCTTGGTGATGTCCTTGAGGGTTATGCTCGCCATCAAATCATCCTTTCACGGCGCCGGCGGTCAGTCCGCTGACGATCTGGCGCTGGAAGAACATGACCAGCACGAAAAGCGGCCCGGTGACCGAAACAACTGCGGCCACCGCAAACATGACATTGCCCTTTGTCTGGGTCGTGCCCAGAAAGCTCGCGATCTTTGGAATCATGGTCTGGTTTTCCTTGGAAAGCAGCATCGCGGTAACCGCAAAGTCGTTGTAGGCAAGCAGCAGCGAAAACAGCCCTGTCGTGATCACGCCTGGCCACATCACCGGTATGATGACGTGCCGGAATGCCTGGAAGCGGGTACAACCGTCCATCATCGCGCTTTCATCCAGGTCCTTTGGAATGTTGCGGAAGAAGGCTGTCAGCATCCACAGCGTGAACGGCTGATTGATTGCAACAAGCACGATGATGGCAGTCGGCAGATGGCCCCATAGATTCCACTGGTAGAAGGGCAGCAGATAGCCCGACACGAGGGCAATCGGCGGCATCGCCCGGAATACAAGGGCAATGATCAGCAGCCAGAAAGCATAATGCTCACCCGATCGCGATAGCGCGTATCCGCCCAACGTCCCGAAGGTCAGCGAAATCGTGACAACGAACACGCAAACGATCAGCGTGTTGATGGCTGCTTTCCAGAATTCTTCCTGTATCCATGCGCCTTCATAACCCTGGCCCGTGAAACTCGATCCGGTCTCGTTCGGCGTCAGATGTCCAAACACTGCCCAGGTCCAGTCCGCCTTTGAAAAGAAGTCGCCCTCGACCTTGAACGAACCCCAGAGCGTCCACAGGAACGGGAATGCTGCGAGGACGAACCAGGAAAGCACGAAAGCCCAAAGCAGGATGTTGAGCGCAGGCGATTTTCTTTCTGCGGTCTTCGCCATCTTCTAACTCCGCTTGAAGTCGCGCCAGGTCCGCACGAGGACCGGGGACAGGAGTATGATGACCCCGACGATTGTCAGAACCGAAGTCGCTGCAGCCGAGGAAAGCAGTCTCGTTTCACCACCCAGGTCCTGGAATATGAAATAGGACAGTGACTGGGCATGGGCGGCGGCATTGAAGGACACGATCGGCTCGAAAACCCGGAAATTGTCCATGATCTTTATCAGCGCCATGAACGTCGTCAGCGGCAGAAGATGCGGCAGTACGACGTACCGAATACGCTCCCAGCGCGTTGCGCCATCGATCATTGCCGATTCCAGCGTATCCTGTGGAACTGTCTGAAGTCCGGCGTAATAGACAACGAAGGCAAATGGTGCTGAACTCCAGATACCGTAGACCATCAGCATGACCCAGGTCAGCGGCGTCGATGCCTTGAGCGACAGGTTCGGATCCCCGGCCACATACTGAATGAAACTGCCCAATATGCCGCGCGCATCAATCATCCAGAACAGGATCAACGCGCCGACCAGTGGTGTAACGATCATCGGCAGAAGCGAGAAAAAGATCATGGGTCCGCGCATCAGCCTGGGAAGGCTGTTGACCGCAACGGCTATGATGAAGCCCAGCATCATTGCTCCGGGCGTGACAATGGCGGTGTAGGTGAGCGTAAATGCCAGCGCGCCATACAGCGGCAGGTTGAGCAGCCTCGACATGAAGTCGCCGATGCTGCTTGCCTCCTGCCATATCCGGGAAACTTCACCGGTCGCAAGGTGGCCTCGATTTGTGTAGATGTCGCCACCAACGAAGCGTCCCAGCGGGCTTTGCTCTCGAAGCGCGGCGGTCGCTTCGTGGTCAACGGTTGTCGATTTCGTGCAGCCGAACAGGGTGCAGTTCTGCACTTCCTTGATAACCTGCTCGTGTGGTGCATACATCGACTGGACGATGACAGAGACGATCGGCAAGGCGATGAAGAGGAACATTGCCAGCATCGAAGGCAGAATGAAAAGAAAGAAGGTTCTGTGCTTCATGCCTGCGTCACTCCCGAAGACGCCACGGGCGTATCACTCAGCACACAATGAAAGCGTGTGCCGGGCGAAGCAACCGTCAAGGCAACGGTTGAGGCCCGGGACACAAGATCCCGGGCCGATCCGCTATCAGTTGAGGAAGCCTTTTTCCTTGGCTGCGGCAGTGTATGCCGCTTCCACGTCGGCAAGTGCCTGCTCTGCGCTTTCCTTGCCCTGAAGGAAGTCGGCAATGTTGTCGCCGAGTGCGGTATGCAACAGGCCCTGGTAAGGCAGCATCGGATAGGCAGTTGCGCCCGATGCAATCGTCTTGAAGACGCCCTCATTGACCGGTGCGGGCTTGTAGCCGTCGATCATCCACACGGCCTGGCCCATTGTTTCGTCATTGAGGATGGACGGGCTGATACCGTTCTTCAAGGCGAGGAACGTGGCTTCGGCATCCTCGTCCGAAATATTCTTCGCGACCGTCCAGCCATCCCACCAGAGCGTGGTTGCCGGATTGGCACCGCCGCCAACCATCATGGGACCATCAACTGCGGTGTTTTCGTAGACTTCGGGCGCAGCGCCTTCCTTGTCCATCAGTACGCCTGTGCGCGAACCCCACATGTTCATGAGGGCCACGTTGCCTGCTTCCCACTCCGCCGAAGTGGCGTTGGAGTCATGCGTCAGGAAGTCCGGGTTCATGTATTCGGTAAGCGACTTCAACATGTTGAGGGTCGCAACACCCTTGTCATTGTTGACCGACACTTCCGCAGAGCCCGGCTTGTAGAACTCGCCGCCATGGCCCAGATACATGTTCACGAATTCCTCGGCCAGGTTCCAGCCTGCAGCATAGGCACCGCCAACAGGGTTCTGCATGATTCCGGCTTCACGGATCTTCTTTGCCGCTTCCAGCATCTCTTCATAGGTCTTTGGAGGAGCCATGCCGATCTTTTCGAGCACGTCCTTGCGATAGACCAGGTGCTGGGCATTCGCCATGAACGCTACCGCCATGATCTTGCCATCGATTGTGATGAGCTGCTTCTTGGGGATGTCCTGCCCGTGCTTTGCGACCAGATCGTCAAGCGGACGGATCACGTCCTCGTTCATGAGCGCGACAATCGAGGAGTTTGCAATGATGGCCGAAGTGTATTCGGCAGGGTTGCCCTGCATGCCGGCCAGATTGATCTTCTGATGGTCGGCGGTGAGGTTTGCCTTCACCTCGACGCCATCGCCAGCGCAATCCATCGCGCCCTTGGCAACGGTCTTGATTGCCGGAAACTCGTTGCCAACGATGCTTACACGGCCCTTTTCGATGCCGCATCCGGCATAGGCGGAAACCGCGCCGCCAAGCAGGAACGCGCCTGCAAGAATTGTCTTTTTGAAGTGATGCATTGATTCCTCCCAGAGCTTGAACGCTTCACGCAGATGCGCAACTGCAGCGGATTTGCGAAGCCGCTATCAACAGACTGGCAGAAATTGAATACGTATGCAATAGTTGTGGAAGCAAGAATTTTCAGCGCTGTTCGGCGGACTGTTTTTCTGCAAATGTCCATGGAATACAGTGGGTAAAGGCGAGGCATGCATGTCTGAATTTCAGGAAGCCAAGGCGGTTGTACGCAATTATTATGCGCGTCTGGAAAGCGCAGCGCCCGGGGAGTGCGCAGCGGTGATGGGCGATTGCTGCCATGAAAATCTTGTCTGGAGCGGGTATCACCCATTCAACAGGATTGAAGACGCCAAACGGGTCGGTGAAGAGTTCTGGGCCCCGCTGAAGACAAGCCTGACCGCGATGCAGCGGCGCCTTGACCTGTTTCTGGCCGGCAGGAACGAGATTGACGGATTCCAGTCGGTCTGGGTCGCATCCATGGGCCATCTGATGGGTCTGTTCGACGCGTCCTGGCTTGGCATACGCCCTACCGGCAGAATAGCCATGCTGCGTTATGCAGCCTTTCACAAGGTAGTGGATGGGCGAATTGCCGAAGAAGCGATGTTTTTCGACATTCCACACCTGATGATGCAGGCGGGACAAAACCCCTTCCCTCCGCAAACCGGCGCGTTTCTGGTGCAACCCGGTCCAATGACCCATGACGGGGTCATGTTCGAAACACAGGACCCTGCAGAAGGGAAAAGGACACTGGCCGCCATCAATGCGATGATCAACGATATCAAGAACTGGTCAGGTGGGCGTGATGAGCCGCTGGTTGATGAATTGCGCCGCTCGTGGAACGAGGACATGGTCTGGTGGGGTCCCCATGGTATCGGAGCGAGTTACACGATAGAGCGGTACGCGGTGCAGCATTCCGGCCCGTTTCGTGAAGCCTTTGTCGATCGAAAGTCCAACGGCCATTTGTGCCGGATCGCGGAAGGAAGTTTCGGCGGGTTCTTTGGTTGGCCGAACCTTACACTGACGCATCGCGGCGGCTTCATGGGCATGCCCGCAACCGGACAGAGCGGGGACATGCGGGTGATCGACATGTATCGCCGTGCGGGCGACAAACTCACAGAGAACTGGATTTTCATTGACCTCCTTCATTTCTGGAAACAGCAGGGTCTCGACGTTCTTGAACGCATGAAGAAAGTCGGTCCGAATGCCCCTGCCCTTTGATATTGTCGATGCTCACCATCATTTGTGGAATCCGGTTACCAGGGCACCGGATGTCGGTTATGTCTGGCTGACGGATATCGGCGCACCCAAGCCCTTTGGCGATCCCACCGCCATTCAGCGCGACTATCTGCTTGAAGAGTTCCTCGGCGAATGCGCCCCTGCACGAATTGCCGCTTCGGTGCACCTGCAGGCCGACGGGGGCATTTCGGACCCGGTAGCAGAAACCCGGTTTGTCGATGCGCTGGCGCAAGCTGGCGGACATGAACTGGCCATGGTCGGATTTGTAGACCTTGCCAGTGACAACGCCAATGATGTGATAACCCGTCACCTGGCTGCCTCGCGTCGGTTCGTCGGGGTCAGGCAAATTCTCAGCCGAATTGAAGGGCAGCCACGGATCAGTTTCGCTGCACGCAATTATCTTGATGACCCGACATGGCGTGAGCAATTCAGGCTGCTTTCACGGCACAGGCTCAGTTTCGACCTGCAATGCTATCCCGAACAGATGTCGGCTGCGGCGGAATTCCTTGCGAACCATCAGGACGTACCGGTGATCATCGACCATGCCGGCAGCCCCTGGGACCAGAGTGCCGATGGGCTGGTGCGATGGCACACCGGTCTGGCTGAACTGGCTGCACTGCCTCAGATGTCGATCAAGTTGTGCGGGTTTGGCATGTTCGACAAGCACTGGAACGCCGAGACGATCCTCCCGCTATTCGAAACAATTGAGGCGCTGTTCGGGCGAGAGCGCATGCTTTTTGCCAGCAACTTTCCGGTAGAAAAGCTGATGCGCCCTTATGGCGACCTGCTTCGCGACATGGTCAGATTGACGGCACTCTGGGACGAAAGTTCCCGGCAGGCGTTTTTTAGCGGCAACGCACGACGTGTCTATCGCCTTTGATGGTCATCCCTGTTGATCATCCCTGCGGATCAGCGTGCAGGTAGCCGCGCAGACCCCCTGACAATCAACTTGGCAGGAAGGACGGAAGCGCGCTTGTTCACGACCGATTTCTCGATCTGTTCCATCAGGATCTTTGCCGTTGCCGCGACCATTGCATCGGGCGATTGTGAAACGGTGGTCAGATCATATCCGCCCCATGCCGCCTCAGGGACGTCGTCATATCCCGCAATCGAAATGTCACCCGGTATGGACAGACCGAATTCCCGGCGGGCCACATCCATCACCGAAAAAGCCATGTGGTCGTTGGCAACAAAAATTGCATCGGGCCGTTGGCGCGCTGAAAGCAGGATGCGTGCTGCCTGGGCTGCACCTTCGAAAGTGTAGCCGCCTACCTCGCGATCGTGCACCGCCTGTCCATGTTCGGCCAGCCCCCTGTAGAAGCCTGCTTCCCTGTCCCTGTTGGTCGAGGCATCTTCGGCCCCTGCAATGTAGGCTATACGGCCATGACCACCGCGCACGAGAAAATCGGCGATCAGGCGCCCGCCTTCGATATTGTCGGAAGTGACGCTCGATGCTGGCGAAGTGGCAACATAGCGGTTGAGCATGACAACCGGTATTCCTGTCTGTGCGCATTCGCGTGCCAGGTCAGATGACAGGCTTGCGGATGCCATGACGATGCCTTCCACCTGGTATTGCAAAATGCGCTGCACCAACCGGTCCTGATTGCCGGTTTCAGTCATCATGAGAAGCATCTGATAGCCATTGTCCTGAAGGACGCGCGAAAGCTTCTCGATGACGATCGGATAAAACTGGTTGTCGAGATAGGCGACCAGAAGTGCGATAAGGCGCGACTTGCCAGAGATAACGGCGCGCGCCAGCGCATTTGGCCGGTAGCCCAGTTCCTCTGCTGCCTTCATCACCTTGTCCCGTGTCTTGGCAGACACGCTGGCACCCGGTGTGAAAGTGCGGCTGACAGCAGACTGTGACACGTTGGCAAGCCGTGCCACGTCTTCGGAAGTCGGATTGGTTTTTTGCTGGGAATTGGACATCGATCTCTTTGTCTTTTCAACCCTGCCCGCGCGACATGATCAGAGCAGCCAAGCCACGCGTGCTTCGCTGCTGTTGGCCCAGACACGGAAATAGAAAGTCAAAACCCGACAAAGTCAAACGGCTTCCATCAGGGCAGCATTGGCGTTCACCGGGTTGGATGCGCGTGGCGCCAGCGCTTTTCCTCAGCAGATTTCGGTCGCGAAATCTCCGCGCAGTGCAACTTCGAGAAGCTCAAGATCTTTCGAGCAATCAAGATACTGCGTGACCATGCCGGGCGGAATGACAAAGGCGTCCCCGGCTTCGAGCTTGCGCGCGTCCTGGCCATCGGCGCTCAGTGTCATGGAACCGGTCATCACGAAGGTGAAGAGTATGTCGGCATCATGTTTCGTTGCGCGCGTCTCGCCGCCATCATGGCAGGCAACGTGAATACCGGCCACGCCCCTGGTGCCTTCGGCAATGCCGGTGTCACGCGAGATGAAGCCTGGAATGCGGAACGGCGCCCATCTGGCCTTGTCCTTGACATGGTGGACGAATTTCTGGCCGTCCCACTCGCGGGCCGGATCGCCCTGCCCGTTGGGAAGCGTCATCACATGTTCGATGGTGGTGATATGTTCAGCCGGAACGCCAATTTCGATGACTTCAATGTCCGGTGAAGCATAGTGGACGCGGTGGCGGATGCCTGGTGGCTGGATGACGCAATCGCCCGCGTGAAGGCGCATCGGTTCGTCACCCTGATCCTCGTAGAACACATCGACCCAACCCTTGTAGCAGAAGATGAGCTGGAAGCCGACGGTGTGGTAATGCACCATGTCCGGCACCGGGCCGCCATCGGGAATGCGGATGTGACTGGCGATGATCGATCCGCCCAGTCTGGATTCGATGAGGTCGCGGTAATGCATGCCGGCGCGCCCGATGACCCAGGGGGCCTCGTCCTTCAGCCGGCGCACGACAAATTCATGCTTTGTCGCAGGCTGAACGTAGGAAGGTGTCAGCGGCACGACTTCCACAATCGTGCCATTGGGAGCGGTGAGCGGCGACTTGCCGTCTGCGAAACTCGCCGGATCATCGGTAAGAATGCGGATTCTGCCCGGCGGCACATCAGCGCCTTTCTGGAGACGCACGCGCAGGCCATGGCCCGAAAAGCTCGCAACCGACGGATTGTCCGCGGGAAAGATGTTCTCCAAACGCATTCCAAGCGTCTTGGTATAGAATGGAATGTCGTTGCGCAGTTCCTTGGTGGGCAAAACCATTTCGGCGAGGATCGGGGATGTCATGTCGTGCATTCCTTGATTGGCAGGTTCAATTCATAGGAAAATTCGCGCCAGGTTTCACCCGTTATTTTGGGTTCGCCTGCAACACAGATCGCCGACATCGTGACTATGCCACCGCGCGTCTTTCATGCAAGAGCCTTGTGGCTATCGGATCCTCTGCCGCACCGGTCAGCGCATTGGCAATGGCCGCGAGGCCAGCAGCGGCATTTCTGGCGGGAGATCTGCCCTTGCCGCGATTCGGTGGGGCTTCATTGTTTTCGTTTTTCGCGCTAAAGTGAAAGAAAGGAAAGCAAACACGGACATATAACCCCATGTCGGCCCCACTCAATGCCCGCCAGATCGCCATCCTGGGCCAGGTTCGCCAAGCAGGACGCGTGTTCGTCGACAATCTCGCGGAGACATTCGCGACAACCCCGCAGACCATCCGGCGCGATCTGCAGGCTCTGGCCGATACCGGCGAGGTGATGCGCTTTCACGGTGGTGCTTCGCTGCCGGCGGGCATCGAATATACCGGGTTTGATATTCGCAGCGCCATTGCTGTGGCGGAGAAGGATGCAATCGGGCGCTGCATTGCCGGACGCATTCCAAACAACTCCTTCGTGATGATCAATGCCGGCACGACGACCGCAGCCGTTGCCCGCGCGCTGAAGAACCATGCCGGATTGCGCGTGATTACCGATAATGTGGGCATTGCCAATGACTTGCGCCTGCTTCCAGGTATTGAAGTACTGGTTCCAGGCGGCATGTTAAGGCGTTCGGATGGTGCCATTCTGGGCGAGGAGACGGTCAATTTCATCAGTCAGTTCAGGGCTGACATGGCCATCATCGGTGCTGCTGCCGTGGATGAACATGGCGCGCTGCTCGACTTCGACATCAGCGAGGTGCATGTGACGCGCGCGATGATGCACCATGCCAAGCATGTGGTGCTGGCGGTCGACAGTTCGAAATTCTCCCGCTCCGCACCGATCTGCATCGGCCATCTTTCAGATATCCACACACTCGTCACGGATCGCAGTCCCAATGGTGCCATCGGCGAATTGTGCGCCCGCCATGAGGTCGAACTGGTCGAGGCCAGACCCGGTCGATAAGGCAGGGAAAAACCAGTCGAACCGCTTGACTCGTTCTTTCGTTTAGGAAACCATAACGAAGATTTCGCGTATGAAAACGCGTGTTCGGGGAGGAGTAGCAGTCTTGTCTGCCGCTTGCACGATTGTCACGGGTGCGGGGGGTGGCATCGGCATCGAGACGCTCAAGGCGCTTGATGGTCCGGGCACCTGCCTTGTTTGCGCCGATGTCTCGGCGAGCGCGCTCGATCGCGTCAAGGCGCTTGGCCTGAAGAGCGAAATCCTGCTGCATGAAAGCATGCTTGCCAATCCAGACGAGTGCCGGAAACTCGTAGCGCTGGCTGGTTCGCGCGTCACGGGCCTTGTGCACCTTGCCGGGATTTTCGAACCCGATCCCGATCCGCTGGGTGACTTTGGTGTCTATGAGCGGGCCATCGCCAACAATCTGACCAATGGCTACATGATGGCGGCCGCGATCATGGAAACGGCTTCACCGCAGATCAGGGGGGCGATGGTCTTCACCTCATCCCTCGCCTTTCGCCGTGGATCGTGGGAGCATGTCCCTTATGCAGTGGCAAAGGGTGGCCTTGTCGGCATGACAAGAGCGCTGGCGCGCCGCCATGCCCCGAACTGGCGGGTGAATGCGATTTCGCCGGGTTCGATCAACACTGCCATGCCGGCAAAGCTCGTTGCCGAGAGGGGGCTTGATCGCGTCGTTTCGGAAATCCCGCTGAAACGGCAGGGAGAGCCGGGAGAGGTTGCCCAGGTAATTGCCTTCCTGATGGGACCGGGTGCGTCCTACATCACGGGTCAGTGCATCAATGTGGATGGCGGGATCATCAATGGCTAGATCAGCAATCCATGGCAGGAGGCAGGCCTGATGGAAGCGACGCTCCGGATGATATCGGCACTGGGTGCGCTGAACCGGGCTAGCGGCAAGGCGGGCGTGTTTACCGGGTCCGTCCTGATCGTCATCATGACGGTGCTGGTCATTCTCGGTGTGTTCTTCCGCTATGTGCTCAACAATTCGCTGACCTGGGTCGAGGATGTGGCGCTGATCATGATGGTCACGACCGCGTTCCTGATCGCGCCCTTTGCCTATCGAAACGGAGCGAATGTCGCCATCGAGATGGTGATATCCGCCCTGCCCCAGGCTGCCGTGCGCCTGTTGCGACTGATCATCAACCTGCTGGTGCTGTGGGTCATCTACCGGTACTTTTTCGAAAGCCTGAAACTCGTGGAGCGCGGCTGGGGCATTCGCGTCAACACGGTGCCAATTCCCTGGGCGATCCCCTACCTGATCGTGCCAGTCGCCTTTGCCTCCATGGCGCTCGTGGCAATCGAACTGATCGCGCGCGACATCTGGGCGCTGGCGTTTGGCTCCAACACCGCGGACCTGCCGCACATGGCACCAGTGGAACCGGAATAGGAAAGGTCGAACGATGGGTCTCGCCTATTTCTGGCTCTTCTTCCTGCTCATGGCAATCGGCATGCCTGTCGTCTTCGCGCTGCTGGTCGCGCCCGGTCTTTCGCTGGTAATCGACGGGAAGGATGGCCTGTTCTTCTCGAAACTGCTGACCACCGTTTATACCGGCATCTACTCGTTTCCCCTGATGGCGGTGCCGTTCTTCATCCTTGCCGGCGAATTGATGAACTCTGGCGGCATCACGCGTTCGATCGTGAAGTTCTCCGAATCGATGATAGGCCATGTCCGTGGCGGGCTGGCGCAGGTGAATATCCTGTCCTCCATCCTCTTTGCCGGCCTTTCGGGTTCTGCCGTCGCCGACACTTCCGCACTTGGCAAGATGCTGATCCCGGCGATGGAGCAGAACGGCTATTCCAGGCGCTTCGCTGCCGCGATCACTGCTGCTTCCTCGGTCATCGGACCGATCATCCCCCCGTCGGGTATCATGGTTCTGTATGCCTTCGTGATGAACGTATCGGTGGCGGGGCTATTCCTGGCCGGTTTCGTGCCAGGTCTGCTGGTCGGCGTCGGCCTGATGGCACTCACCGCCTATTTTTCGCGTGTGCGCAACTATCCCGTGGCGAGCCGCAAGGCGACCTGGGGTGAACGTTCGGTTGCGTTCCTGGAGACCTACCCGGCGCTTTTGACGCCTATCCTGCTGCTGGGCGGCATCCTGTCGGGCATCTACACGCCAACAGAAGCGGCGGCGGTGGCAGCGGTCTATGCGCTTTTTGCCTCGACACTGATCCGTCTCGATCTGTGGACGCGCTTCATTGCCGATCCCATGCACGCCTACCTCCACATTGCGCCGATCACGCTGTTCCTGTTCGCGGGCTTCACCGACTATGTCGGCTTCAATCTCTTCATGGGCCTGACGGTGGGCTGGATCGTGATTGCCGAACTTGCCTGGCGGCTGTTTGGCGTGCGCTTACCCTTGCCCGCCGCCATTGCGCCACTTGCAAGTCCAGCACCCAGGAAAATGCGGGCTGATGTCGGTGAAGCGGTGTCGGAGACCGCAAGAAGGTTGCCGGAAGTGTTTCGCCAGACAGCAATCCAGTCCGGCGTCATCCTGCTGCTTGTCGGCGCGGCCGTCACATTCGGCTGGATGGTCACCGTATCGGGTCTTGCCCGCGAGGCTGCGAGCCTGATCAAGTCGACGACCGACAATCCCTATATCCTGCTGCTGCTGGTCAATATCCTGCTGTTCATCGTGGGCATGTTCCTCGATGCGGGACCGGCGATCCTGATCCTGGGGCCGGTGCTGGGGCCTATCATGTATCAGGTCGGTGTTGATCCACTGCATTTTGCCATCGTGATGTGTGTCAACGTGACTGTTGGCCTTGCCACGCCACCCATGGGCCTCGTCCTGTTTGTCGCTTCCTCTGTCGCCAATGAAAAGATCGAGCGGATCGTGCAGGCAATCTGGCCATTCCTTCTGGTCGAGTTCGCGGTGATCTTCCTGATCACCTATTTCCCGAGCCTGACCATGACACTCCCCGCCCTGGCGGGGTTCGCGAAATGCCCGAACGGCGCTTCCTTGTGCGAGGCACTAACGGGATTGGGCGGCGGATGAGCCGCTGGAGACTGAGGAGCAGTAAAGGAGGATCCACCATGCTCAAGAAACTGACGCAACTGCTGGCAGCTACCGCTATTGGTGCAGCAGCGGCCATCACGACGGTCGCGGCGGCCAATGCAGCCGACTTCACGATCAAGATCGCCTTTCTCGGCTCTCCGGAGGACGAGGACTATGACGGCTCAATGGTCTTCAAGGACTATGTGGAAAGCCGTTCCAACGGCAAGGCTGCCGTCGAAGTCTATCCTTCCGGCCAGTTCTGCGGCAATGAGAAGGAATGCCTCGAGAACCTGCAGGCAGGAACGCTCGAAGTCTACATCACGACCATTGGCGGCTTCGGTAACGTGTTCGGACCGGGCCAGGTGCTCGATTTGCCCTACATGTTCGCTTCCGACCGCATTGCCGAATGCGTGTTCGACGGCACGTTCACCAATGATCTTCGCAAGGGTGTTCTGGACGCAGGCATTCCGATGCGCCTGATGGTCATTTCGAACACGGGCGGCTGGCGCAATTTCGCCAACACCAAGGGCCCGATCAAGACGCCCGAAGACATCAAGGGCAAGAAGTTCCGCACCATCCCCGCGGAAATCCAGCAGGAACTGGTGCGCCAGCTTGGTGGCAACCCGACCCCAGTCGCTTGGCCTGAAGTCTATACGTCACTGGCAACCGGCGTTGTCGAAGGCACGAAGAACGGCATCACCGACATCATGAACATGAAGTTCCCGGAAGCCGGGCTGAAGTACATCACGCTTGATGGCCATGCCTACATGGGTGCCCTGTGGTGGTATTCCGACGTTGCCTGGAAGACCCTTCCAGACGACCTGCGGCGGATCGTGTTCGATGGCATGAACCATCTCAAGACGACGACCCGCATGTTCCCGATGCGTCGCCAGATCGAAGCGTATGAAGCCTTCAAGGCACAGGGCGGCGAAATCTATGTGCCGACTGCGGATGAGAAGAAGATGTTCCAGAGTGCGTCTTCGGGCATGCGCAAATGGTATTCGGACAAGTTCGGAGCCGAGTGGCTCGACAAGCTCGATGCTGCGGTCAAGTCGTGCGAAGGCACCACCGACGCCGAATTTGCCGCTGCCAACCAGTAGGCTGAAGTCAGCTCTTTCCTCCAGGCCAACCGGCCTGGAGGAAACGACGCCGGTCTCGACGGCCGGAACATTGAACCTTTGCGGTTAGAGGAAATGACACGCATCCTCATGGCGGGCGTGGCTGTGGCCGATTTTATCTTCAAGGTCGCAGAAATGCCGGACAGAGCCGAGAAATACAGGGCGCTAGACGCGTTCGTCACCAGTGGGGGCAATGCCGCCAATTCCGCGGTCGCAGGAGCGCGCATGGGGGCGGAAGTGCTGCTTGCCGCACGTCTGGGCGATGATCCCGTTGGCGACATCATTCTTTCGAAGCTCAATGCACATGGCGTTGACACGCGGCTGGTGCATCGGTTTGCAGCGGGCCGTTCATCCTTTTCCTCGATTTATATCGATGCCGAGGGCGAGCGGCAGATCATGAATTTCAGGGGCAGCGGCCTCGGCGAGGATGCTTCCTGGCTTGAATTTGACGGGCATTTCGATGCGGTACTTGCCGACAATCGCTGGCCGCCCATAACCCTGCGGGCAATCGCCATGGCGCAAAGCGCAGCGCGGCCAAGCATCATCGATGCGGAAGCGCCATTTGATCCTGCGTCGGTGAAAGGTGCCACCCATGTCGCCTTCTCCGCACAAGGGTTCGCCGATTTTGCCGGACCAGGTGAAATCAGTCCCCTGCTTCCATCGGCTGCACGCCAGCTCGGCACCTGGGTTGCCGTCACGGACGGGGCCAATGGCACATGGCATGTCGATGGCGATGAGGTGGTGCACACGCCTGCCTTCAAAGTGGACGTGGTTGATACGCTGGGGGCTGGAGACACCTGGCATGCGACCCTTGCGCTGTACCTGGCGGAAGGGGCGAGCGAGGCCGATGCCGTGCGCCAAGCCAATGCGGCAGGCGCGCTGAAATGTACCCGCACGGGCGGCGTTGACGGAGCGCCGACCAGACGGGAAATCGAACAATTCATCAAGGAGGCGGAACGATGCAACTGAGCCCTGGAAAATTGTGGGGCATGCGGCGGATGGCTGGTGCCAACGGCGTCTTCAAGATGGTGGCCGTCGACCAGCGCCCGCCAATCAAGGATCCCATCGCCCGCAAGCTTGGCGTCGCAGAAGCGCCCTGGCTGGAAGTCGCGCGTTTCAAGCGTCTGCTGGTTGAAAAGCTGCAGGGTCACAGCACCGCGATGCTGCTCGATCCCCACTACGCCATTCCGCATGGTGTCGACCAGCTGTCGCCCGAAAAGGGGCTGATCGTGACGCTTGAGGATTCGGTCTTCCGCGAGACGCCAGGCGGGCGATTGTCCTCAAACATTGACGACTGGTCTGTCGCCAAGATCAAGCGCATGGGCGGGGATGCGGTGAAGGTCCTGGCCTGGTACCGACCGGATGCCGCGCCCGACATCCGCCTGGCGCAGCAGGACTATGTGAAGCGAATTGGCGATGAATGCGCGGAATATGATATTCCGTTCCTGTTTGAACTGCTCGTCTATCCATTGCCTGGTGATGCCAACCACACCACGGGTTATGTCGAGATGAAGGCGAAGAAATCCGACCAGGTGCTTGAATCGGTGGCTGAGTTCGCCAAGCCCGGCTACGGAGTCGACGTGTTCAAGCTTGAAAGCCCGGTCAATGCCGCTGAAGCGGACGGATCGTCGGGCGTGCAGGCGCTGTTCGATGAAATGGGACGCATAGCCGGCAGGCCTTGGGTGATGCTTTCGGCAGGTGCTGGCAAGGAAGAATTCCGCAACGTGCTGGCGCATGCCTTTCGCGCGGGCGCGTCCGGATTTCTCGCGGGTCGGGCGATCTGGCTGGACGCATTCAGCCACTATCCGGACTGGGATGCGATTGCCACAAATCTTGCATCGGATTCGACACACTACATGCAGGAAATTTCGGATCTTGCCGATGCTTCGGCTCAGGACTGGCGCAACCATTCATGCTATGGCGGCAATGGCGCAAGCTTCAATCCGCCAGACGCCAGTTTCCGCCATACCTATCCGGCCATGGGAGGCTGACCCACTTGACGACCGCAATCCTGCCGCTTGGCCGGCCCACCTTCGATGTTCCGTTCGCCAATGAGAAACTGGCGGCGATGCTTGCGCGCCTTGATGCTACGGGTCGCCCATTCACCGGCCCGCGCGAACTGCTTTTCGATGCCGACGCCACACGCAAGGCGCTGGCTGAACTGCGCGAACAGGCAATCGAACAACTGCTTGTCCTGCAGGTCACTTTCACGGATGCGTCCATGACCGTGGAAGCAGCCGATGCGCTCGGCCTTCCCATGGCGATCTGGGCGATACCCGAACCGCGCATTGGCGGTCGTTTGCGCCTCAATTCCTTTTGCGGGCTGAACCTGGCCAGCCATGCGCTTGGCCTCAATGATCGCCGGTTTTCCTGGCTTTACGGTGATCCGGAAACGGTCGCAGATGAAGACATCGCAATGCTGCTTGACGGTCGGCGCCTTTCGGGACGCATTGACGGCGCGCCTGCGGACGCGGACCCGGCATTGGGTGCGCGGCTGCGCGATGCCGTTTCCGGCCGCAAGATCGGTCGTATCGGCGAACATCCGGTCGGATTCCACACCTGTGCCTACTCGAAGCAGAAACTGCTGGCGCTGGGTGGTGTCACCGTCGATGAACTGGAACTCGGCGAGTTGTTTGAAACTGCGCGCGGAGCCGATGATGATAGCCTCGCGGCGGTGCGCAAGAGCGCCATGGCGCAGCTTCACGATCTGGACGAAGTCAATCAGGATGAACTTGACCGCTCACTGCGGTTGAAGGTGGCGCTCGAACAGTTGCGCAAGGGCGGCAAATACGATGCCTTCGCCATTCGTTGCTGGCCGGAGACCTTCACCGAGTATGGCGGCGCAGTCTGCGGGCCAGTGGCGATGATGGGAGAAGCACGTGTGCCATGCGCCTGCGAAGCGGATGTCTACGGGGCCTTTACCCAGATGCTGCTCCAGGAAGCAGCCGCTGCTCCAGTCTTCCTTACCGACCTGGTCGATGTGGATCGGCAGGATGACAGCGCGGTCGTATGGCATTGCGGGCAGGCACCGCTTTCCATGTGTGCACCTGAGACCGCGCCGTCCGCGACCATTCATACCAATCGCAAGATGCCGCTCCTGTACCAATTCCCGCTGAAGGCGGGGCGCATCACGCTCATGCGCATTTCGCAAGCCTTTGGCGAGCCGAAGATGATCCTTGCAGGTGCCGAGATGCTGGACCGGGAGATGGCTTTCACGGGGACTTCAGGCGTCCTGCGCTTTGACCGGCCGGCGGGTGAAGTGCTCGACGACATCATTGCGTCGGGCCTCGAGCACCATATGGCGCTGGCCTATGGCGAGCATCGCCCGCTGCTGCGCAGTCTGGCAGCCTCGATGCAATTGCCAGTGCTGGAGCTTTGACATGATCCGTTACGGTTTCATAGGCGCGGGCATGATGGGCCAGGAGCACATTCGCAATCTGGCGCTGATCGAGGATGCTGCAATTGCAGCAATCGCCGATCCCGACGACGACATGCGAAGCAAGGCGCTGGCTCTCCAGGGCGGAACGGCAAGAATGTTTGCCGATTATCGCGACATGCTTTCGGCCGATCTGTGCGATGTCTACCTGATCTGTTCGCCAAACGATGCCCATCATGGCGCTCTTCTCGACGCGCTGCCATCCAACAAGCCGGTAATCTGCGAAAAGCCGATGTGCACGACGGTGGATCACTGCCTTGATATCGTGCGGCTGTCGCGCAACCGTTCCGCGCCACTGTGGATCGCGATGGAGTATCGCTACATGCCGCCGGTCCAGGCGTTGCTGAGCGAAGTTCGCGCTGGCACAGCGGGTGATCCGGTAATGATGACGATCCGTGAGCATCGATTCCCATTCCTGCACAAGGTCGGTGACTGGAACCGTTTTTCAAGCCGTACAGGCGGCACACTGGTTGAGAAATGCTGTCATTTCTGGGACCTGATGCGGCTCATGCTCAACAGTGATCCGGTGCGGGTCTATGCTTCGGGTGCCATGAATGTGAACCATCGCGATGAGCGCTATGGCGGCAGGACGCCGGACATCATCGACAATGCGCTTGTGACGATCGACTTTGCGTCCGGTGCGCGCGGCATGCTCGATTTGTGCATGTTTGCGGAAGGGTCCTACTGGCAGGAAATCATTTCCGTTACGGGTGCAAGGGCGCGCATTGATGCCTGTGTGCCGGGTCCCTCGCGTTTTTCCAGGGACGGCAAGGAACGCCATGCGCGCCTTGTCATCGCTGACAGGGCTGCGAAGGAAGAGCGTGCGCGGGATATCGAGGTCGATCATACGATTCTAGCTGCTGGTGATCATCACGGTTCAACCTACTACCAGCATCAGCGTTTTCTCGACCTTGTCCGCTCCGGAAAGGGCGAGCCGGAAGTCAGCGCGATGGATGGGTTGTGGTCCGTGGCGATTGGTGCTGCGGCTGAAGAATCGGCCCGCACGGGTCAGGCGATCCCCCTTTCGGGTTTTGCGGAGGCGATGAAATGAGCATCGGAACTGATTTCGGACGCACGCCAAGCGGCGAAGCGGTGCATCGTTACACCATTTCCGGCGGTGGGCTGACCGCAAACATCCTGAACTGGGGCGCGGTGATCCAGGATTTGCGCCTTGGCGGGCATGGGCCATCGCTGGTTCTCGGGTTTGAGGCTTTCGATTCCTATCCAGCCCATTCGCGCTATTTCGGAGCAACGGCAGGGCGCTGTGCCAACCGCATCCGCGATGGCCGTTTCGAGATCGATGGCAAATCCCATCAGGTGGACCGCAATTTCCTTGGCAAGCATCACCTGCATGGCGGTTCGGCCAGTATCGGCAAGCGGCTATGGACAGTGGGCAAGGTGGACGCTGAACGGATTTCGCTATCCATCCGGGTTGAAGATGGCGAAATGGGCTATCCCGGCAGGCTGGAAATCAGCCAGACGATTGGGCTGCTTGAAAGTGGCGTCCTCGATATCGTGATGGAAGCGCAATGCGATGCGCCAACCTTGTGCAACCTGGCACACCACAGCTACTTCAACCTTGGCAGAACGCCGGACATACTGGATCACACGCTTCGCGTTGCCGCCGACCATTATCTGCCTGTTGACGCGGAGATGATCCCGACCGGCGAGGTGCGTCCAGTTGCAGGAACGCCGTTTGACTTGCGAACCGCGCGCCGCCTGGGGGATGTTTCAGCCAACCATCCGATTGACCATAATTTCTGCATTTCGCGGGAGCGCACCGCACTTCGCGCGGTCGGCGAATTGCGGGCACCTGCCTCGGGCGTCTCGATGCTGGTGCGCACGAGTGAGCCCGGCTTGCAGGTCTATGACGGGTCCCAGCTCGACGTGCCGGTCCCCGGAATTGGCGGGCGCATGATGAAAGCACATGCGGGTATCGCGATGGAACCGCAGGTCTGGCCTGATGCAGTCAACCATGGCGACTGGTTCCAGCCATTGCTCAGGCCGAACGAGACCTACCGCCAGCACACGCAATATGTCTTTGCAAAGGAATTGCCGGCATGATCCTGGTGACGGAATTCATGGATGAAGCGGCCGTGGCGCAAATGCGCGAAAAACACGAAACGCGATATGATCCTGGCCTGGCTGACCGGCAGCCGGAAATTGCCGGGATGATGAAGGGCGTTCGCGCACTGGTGGTTCGCAATCGCACACAGGTGAACACCGCGCTTCTTGATGTATCGCCCGATCTTGAATGTGTGGGCCGCCTTGGTGTTGGCCTCGACAATATCGATGTCGAAGCGTGCAGGAAACGCAATATCGCCGTCTATCCGGCCAATGGTGCCAACAATCTTTCGGTCGGCGAATATGTGATAACTGCGGCGATGGTGCTGTTGCGCCAGGCATGGTTTGCAAATCCCGCCATGCTGGCAGGCCAGTGGCCACGACAGGCCTGTGCAGGTCGCGAACTTGCAGGCAAGACACTTGGACTGGTGGGCTTTGGTGCGATTGCCCGCGACATGGCAAAACTCGCCAGCGGGTTAGGCATGACCATCGTTGCCCATGATCCATTCGTCAAAGCGGGCGATCCATCGCTTGGCACGGTGACGCTCGTTGGTTTCGAGACGCTGCTGTCCACCTGTGATGTTGTGAGCTTGCATGTGCCGCTGAGCGAAGGCACGCGGCACCTGATTGATGGCAAAGCACTCAGGCGCATGAAACGCGATGCAATTCTCATCAATGCAGCGCGTGGCGGCGTGGTTGACGAGGCTGCCCTTGTCGATGCGCTGAAAGAGGGCCACCTTGGCGGCGCGGCACTGGACGTGTTCGAGAATGAGCCGCTCAGCGCTGATGAAGGCCAGAAATTTGCCAATGTGCCAAACCTCATACTCACGCCACATGTTGCGGGCGTGACGGTCGAATCCAATGTCAGGGTTTCTGCCGTGACCGCGCAAACGGTTCTGGCGCATCTCGCGGGCAAAGCGTGAGGGTTGCGGTACTTGCAGCCGGAATGATCCGCCAGTTGCGCACTCCCGATTGCAGACCATAATATCGGGTTATTGCTGCCCTTGCAGCCAGGCAGGATGACGGAGTAGCGCCATGGATACGATCTCGGGCGGATGCCTGTGTGGAAAAGTTCGCCTCTTTGCAGCTGGACTGCCCTACCGGGTGGGTATCTGTCACTGTCTCGATTGCCGCAAACATCACGGTGCGCTGTTTCACGCGTCAGCCATCTTCCCCGAAAAGGCTGTCACGATCACCGGCGAAACACGCTCCTATCGCGGAAGGCATTTCTGTGCGGATTGCGGTTCGAGCGTGTTCGGGCACAGTGGCGATGAAATCGAGGTCAATCTCGGTTCGCTCGACAAGCCGGATCAGTTCAAACCAAGCTATGAATTGTGGACGGTAAGGCGGGAGGCCTGGTTGCCGCCATTCCCCGTGAAGAAGCACTATGGCGGCGACCGGGAAAATGAAGGGCGCTCGGAAGATTAGGCCTGTTGCCCTGGAACACGGAATCGGCGCGTGACTTGGTTTGGGCGAGCGGGAATTGATAATTCGCTCGTTCGCGCCTGCGCGCGCGCAATGATCTTGCCCCTGGCAATGACCAGTCGGCGCGAAGCGCGGAGCCGGATCGCCTCGATGCGGTCGCCAGCATCCAGAACCACCAGATTGGCAGATTTGCCCCGGGCAATGCCATAGTCGGCAAGACCCATGATCCGCGCGCTTTCCACTGTCACCATGTCGAAGCAGCGCCGCATCTGGTCGGGACTGGTCATCTGCGCAACATGGAGCCCCATGAGGGCAACGTCGAGCATGTCGGCAGTGCCGAGCGAATACCAGGGATCAAGCACGCAATCCTGGCCGAAGCCCACGGTAATTCCATATTGCAGCATTTCGGGCACCCGGGTCATGCCCCGACGCTTGGGATAGGTGTCGTGACGGCCCTGCAGCGTGATGTTGATGAGCGGATTGGGGATTGCCGCAACCTGGGTTTCTGCCATCAGCGGCAGGAGTTTGGAGACGTAATAATTGTCCATCGAGTGCATTGAGGTGAGATGCGAGCCGGCCACCCTGCCCTGCAAACCGAGGCGCTGGGTTTCGTAGGCCAGTTGCTCGATATGGCGCGACATCGGATCGTCGGTCTCGTCGCAATGCATGTCGACCATCAGGCCGCGCTCTGCGGCGATCTCGCAAAGTTCGGTAACGGATGCGCGGCCATCCGCCATGGTGCGCTCGAAATGCGGGATGCCGCCAACAATGTCGACGCCCTTGTCCAGTGCGCGCAGCAGGTTCTGGCGCGCGGCTGGTGAGCGATAGAGCCCGTCCTGTGGAAAGGCAACAAGCTGCAGATCGATATAGTCGCGAACCTTTTCGCGCACTTCGATCAGCGCATCCACGGCAAGCAGGCGATCATCGCAGACATCGACATGGCTGCGAATGGAAAGCAGTCCCATGGACGCGGCCCAGTCGCAATAATCCAATGCCCTGCTCACAACAGCTTCATGGGTGAGCAGCGGCTTCAATTCGCCCCACAATGCAATGCCTTCCAGCAAGGTGCCGGACTTGTTGATGCGCGGCAGGCCATAGGAAAGCGTAGCGTCCATATGGAAATGCGGATCGACAAAAGGCGGCGACACAAGATCACCCGCGATATCGATGACCTCTTTGGCGGATGCATCGATGGAAGGCTCGACCGCGACGATCCGGTCGCCCGTGATCGCGATATCTGCGGATGCGCCATCGGGAAGAACCCCTCCCTTGAGCAGGAGATCGAAGCTCATCTTTCGCCTTTCTGGTAGGGAATCATCAGCGCCTTTGGATAGGTTGCGCGCCGTGCCACCGCGATCAGCGCAATGATCGACAGGACATAGGGCAGCATCAGGAAAACCTGGTACGGCACGACGCCGCCGGTCACCTGTTGCAGGCGGACCTGATAGGCATCGAAGGCGGCAAACAGGATCGCGCCGATCAGTGCCTTGCCCGGACGCCACGAGCCGAATACGACCAGTGCGATGCAGATCCAGCCGCGCCCGTTGATCATTTCGAAGAAGAAGGAGTTGAAGGCTGACATGGTCAGGAATGCGCCACCTACCGCCATGAAGGCGGAGCCTATCATGACCGCAGCCATGCGGATGATCGTGACATTGATGCCCTGCGCTTCAACTGCAGCAGGGTTTTCACCCACTGCCCGGATCGCCAGGCCAAAGGGAGTGCGGTAAAGGACCCAGGCAACAAGAGCGACCGAAATGAAGGCGAGATAGGTGAGAGGTGTCTGGTTGAACAGCGCCTGGCCGATGACCGGCAGTTCGGAAAGTCCCGGCACGGGCCAGGGCTGGAAAGGTTCGATCTTGGGCGGAGACGTCACCTCCGGCAGCACAATGCGATAGGTGAAATAGGTCAGGCTGGTGGCAAGCAGGGTAATGCCGATACCCGTGACATGTTGCGAAAGGCCCAGCGGAACCGTGAGAAAGCCATGCAGCATGCCGAATGCAGCACCAGCCAGGGCAGCCACGAGCACGCCGAACCACAGATCGCCACCTGCATAGACGGTGATCCAGCCCGAAAAGGCGCCCACGGTCATGATGCCCTCGATGCCGAGATTCAGTACGCCCGCTCTTTCACAGATCAGTTCGCCCATGGTGGCGAATATCAAGGGGGATGCGATGCGGATTGCAGCGACCCAGAAGCTGGCGGAGATGAGGATTTCAAATGCTTCCACTTCTATTTCCACCTTATCCGGTAGCGCGACAGCATGATTGCCGTAACCATGGTCAGGAGTGCAGTGGCGACCATCACCTGGGCTATGTAACTGGGAACACCGGCCGAGCGGCTCATGGCATCCGCGCCGACAAAGATGCCTGCGACAAAGATGGCGGAAGCAACGACGCCGAGCGGATTGAGCATGGCCAGCATGGCGACGACAATACCGGAATAGCCGTAGCCGGGTGACAGATCGAGCGTCAGGTTGCCTTTCAGACCAGCCACTTCCGAAAAGCCTGCGAGTGCGGCAAGCCCGCCGGAAAGAAGGGCTGTCTTTACAAGTACCTGATTGACCGGGATTCCGGCAAAGCGCGCGGCTTCGGGATTGTGGCCGACAGCGCGCATCTCATAGCCGAGCGTGGTCTTCTTCATGATGAACCACACGGCAAGAGATGAGATTATTGCAATGACAAAGCCGAAATGGAGGCGCTTGCCCGCAATCAGGCGTGGCAATTGCAGATCCGCGATGATGCGCTTGGACTGTGGCCAGCCAAGGCCCATCGGGTCCTTCAACGGTCCTTCCAGCAGCATGGACACGAACAGTAGCATGATGAAGTTGAGGAGCAGGGTCGTCACGACCTCGTCCACGCCGAAGCGTATTTTCAGGATGGCAGGTCCCAGCAGAACCAGTGCGCCAGCGAGCAGCACCACGGCAATCATGACCGGCATCAGCAGTGGCGCTGGCAAGGGTATGTTGCCGGTGGCGAGTACCACGGTGACCACACCACCAATGTAAAGCTGTGCTTCGGCACCGATGTTCCACAGCTTGGCGCGAAAGGCGACAGCAACGGCAAGGCCGGTGAAGATCAATGGCGTGGCGCGCGTCAGTGTTTCAAGGATCGCGAACTGGGAGCCAGCCGCGCCCTTGACGACAAGTGCAAAGACATTGAACGGGTTCGCGCCAGCCAGCAGGACGAGAATGGACGCGAAGATCAGCGTCGCCAGAATGGCGGCTACGGGATAGAGGATCGAGGCGGCAAGCCCCGCCGCCGCCTTGGGTTCAAGCCGCATCCGCCGCCTCCCCATCTGCGAAACCGTGCCCTGCCATGAGTTCTCCTATCTCGCGCACGCTCTTTTCGCCTTTGCCGAACGGCGCGCTCAGCCTGCCCTTGGAAATCACGTTGATGCGGTCGGAAAGCGCCAGCACCTCGTCCAGGTCTTCGGATATGAGCAGCACTGCGGCGCCGCGATCCCGCGCTTCGATCAGGCGGGAATGAACATAGGCGACGGCACCAACATCGAGGCCGCGCGTGGGCTGGTTGGCAAGGATGATATCAGGATTGCCTTCAAGCGCGCGGCCCAGGATGAGCTTCTGCATGTTGCCGCCGGAAAGCAGGCGAACCCGTGCTTCGGGTGCGGGACATTTGACTTCATAGTCGCGGATGATCGCATTGGCGAAATCGCGCGCTGCTTTCCAGTCGAGAATGCCGCGACGGCTGAAGCGACGCGAGCGATAGGCTTCCGAAATGACATTTTCGGTCACGGACATGTCGCCGATCATGCCTGTGGCGTGCCTGTCTTCGGGAATGCGCCCTATGCCATGAGCGAGCGCTTCGAGCGGGCTCCAGCGCACGATCTCGCGACCCTTGACGATGACCTCCCCGCTCTGCGGCCGGATCGTTCCTTCCAGCAGTGCCGAAAGTGCCGCCTGTCCGTTGCCCGATACACCGGCCAGACCGGAAATTTCGCCTGCGTGCAGTCTGAAGCCGATATCAGCCAGCCGCGCACCGGAACGAGCCTGTGCGCAGACCTTGCGCAGTTCGAAAACAATGTCGCCCGGCTTTGCCTGCGATGCCTTTGGCATACGCACTTCGCCGCCCACCATCAGTTCGGCCAGTTCACTGCGACTGGTCTGACTGGTCTTTCTCTCGCCAGCCAGGCGGCCACCACGAAGAACCAGCACACGGTCGGAAACCGCCATGACCTCGCCGAGCTTGTGGGAAATGAAAATGACGGACAAGCCATTGGCCACGAGCTTCTTCAGCGTTGCAAAGAGCGCGTCGGTTTCCAGTGGCGTGAGGACAGCGGTCGGTTCGTCCAGAATCAGGATGCGGGCGTTACGGTACAGTGCCTTGAGGATCTCGACACGCTGACGTTCGCCGACAGACAGGTTTGACACGGTGGCTGCGGGATCGACCTCGAGGCCAAACGATGAGGAGAGTTCGCGGATACGGTTCAAGGCCCGTGCGCGGTCGAAGCGCAGCGAGAAGATGCCTTGCGTTCCAAGCGCAATGTTTTCCAGAACGCTCATCTGGTCAGCCAGTGTGAAATGCTGGTGCACCATGCCGATACCGGCTTCCAGTGCGGCGCGCGGATCGCCTTCCGGAAGGCGTTGGCCAAATGCTTCCACGCCACCCTCATCGGCCACATAGTGACCAAACAGGATGTTCATCAGGGTTGTCTTGCCCGCGCCATTCTCGCCCAGAAGCGCGATGACTTCGCCTCGATGCAAATCGAACGAAATCGCATTGTTGGCGATCAGCGGGCCAAATCTTTTCGTGATGCCGGAGAGGCGGAGAACAACCTCCGCCTCCCCTACCCGATCGGGTTCCATCAGTTGGATTTCGGCTCTTCGTCGTTGATCACGACCGAGAAGCTGCCGGCCTTGATGGCTGCTTCCTTCTCCGCGACCATTGCCATCACTTCTGCGGGCACCTTGCCGTCGAACGTGCCGAGCGGTGCCAGCGAGCAGCCACCTTCCTTCATGAAGGAGTATGCACCATAGTCCTCGGCCTTGAACGAACCAGCCTTGACCATCCCGATTGCCCTGTCGAGCGTCGGCTCGAAGTGCCACAGTGCCGAAGCGACAACTGTCTCCGGATAGTCGGACTGGGTGTCGATGACGTTGCCAACCGAAAGAACGCCACGTTCCTTGGCGGCATCCGACACGCCGAAACGCTCGGCGTAAAGCAGGTCCGCGCCAGCGTCGATCTGAGCAAAGGCGGTTTCCTTGGCCTTTGGCGGATCGAACCAGGAACCGATGAAGGCAACCTGGAACTTGATGTCCTTGTTGACTTCGTGAGCGCCAGCCATGAAGGCATGCATCAGGCGGTTCACTTCCGGAATCGGGAAGCCACCAACCATGCCGATATTGCCTGTCTTTGTCATCGCACCTGCAATGATTCCAGACAGATACGAAGCGTCCTGAATGTAGTTGTCGAAGACTGCGAAGTTTGGCGTGTCATCCTGCGGCTTGAAGGACGAACCCATCAGGTAAGCCTTGTTTGGATAGTCGCGGGCAACCTGGCGCGCGGCATCTTCCACGGCAAAGACTTCACCGATGATGAGGTCATGGCCAGCTTCGGAATATTCACGCATGACGCGTTCATAGTCATTGTTCGAGGTGTTTTCGGAAAAGACATATTCGATGTCACCGCGCTCGACAGCAGCGTTTGCAGCCTTGTGAATGCGGCTTACCCACTGCTGTTCGACCGGTACGGTATAGATGGCCGCAACCTTGAGCTTGGCCTGTGCCGATGCCTTGCCGATGAAGGCCGGCATGGCCAGTACTGCGCCTGACGCAGCGGCAGTGCCGAGCAGGCGCCTGCGGGACATTTCAAGGCGTCCCAGCAAATCCGGTTTACGTGTCATTTCATTTCTCCCTTTAATGCGAGCCCTCGCTCGACCCTCTATATTTTTACCATATGGTAAAATAATTTTGTGCTGCTGGCAACTGTGCTTGCTAAGTGGCGTAAAGGCCTGATTTCGTTTCCGCAGAACTTAGAAACGCGACAGAACCAGGCCTCCCGACACCATCAACAGGGCCACGATTCGTTGCCAGCTCACAGCATGCACCGGCACGCCAAAAGCACCTGAAGTGTCGATCAGCATGGACGCCAGCAACTGGCCGGTAATGACTGCTGCTGCCAGTGTCAGGACGCCAAGCCGGGGCACGGTCCATGCCGCTGACCATACATAGAATGCGCCGAGAGCTCCGCCGATCCAGGCCCACCAGGGCGCGGTGCCCAGAAGTGTGCGCGTTGGAAACTGGCCGCGCAAGCCAACAAAGACCAAAAGGCACAGGCTGCCGACCAGGAAAGAGATGAGCGTGGCGATCAGTGTGTCACCTGCCGCGCGGCCAAGCGCGCCATTGACGCTGGCCTGAACGGCGATGGCGACGCCGCCGAGGAAGGCGGCGGTCATTGGAACAAGCAGCGCGTTCATGGTGACCCTCTTCGCTGTGAAGTTGTGCAGGAAAGTCTGCAGGAACCCTTGCAGCAGCAGCGCGGGCCTGCAAGTAGCGATGCGCAGGCAACAGTGGAAAACAGTGATGGAGGTGCCCGGCAAAGAAAAAGCCGGGACTGACCCGGCCTTTCCTGCATTCAATTCATGCCATGTCGCTCAGGCAAAAGCCTTGCGGCGCTTCTGGCGCTGCCATTTTCTTGGCTTGCCCTTTGCCACACCCGCTGGCTTGCCAGCAGTACGGTTATCCGCGCCTGGACGCGCTTCCCTGCGTGGCTGGGATGCGCCAGGCTGCTGCTGTGCCCTTGCAGGCTGCTGCTGTGCCCTTGCAGGCTGCTGGGGCTTGCCATGGGCACGTTGCCCCTGCGGGCGACCGCGACCGGTGTTTTCCGTTCTGCTGTGCGCGTGCGGGGCCTCGGCTTCCGCGGGAGCCGCAGTGAGCTGGTTGCGTTCGCGCATGCGGCCATTCTCGCCAGCCTGGCGATTGCGGTCTGGACGATCATTGCGTTCGCCACGACCGGCATGATCGGGACGGCTGTTGCGGCTGGGGCGACCAGCAGGCCTGCGCGATGCGCCATTTGCACCCTGTTCGACGTCAGCCTGTTTCGATGAAGCCCTGGCTGAGGAGCGCTCGCCGGATGCAACGATGATCTCGACCTTCATGAGCCGCTCGATGTCGCGCAGCATGCGGTTTTCGTCCGGTGAGCAGAAGGCTACGGCCTCGCCAGCAGCACCTGCACGTGCCGTACGGCCAATGCGGTGCACGTAATTTTCTGGAACTTCCGGCAGGTCGAAGTTGTAGACGTGGCTGACGCCGGAAATGTCGATACCGCGCGCTGCAACATCTGTTGCAACCAGGACGCGGACTTCACCCCTGCGGAAGGAGTCGAGCGCGCGCTCGCGCTGGCCCTGGCTCTTGTTGCCGTGGATGGAAGCGGCAGGATAGCCGGACGCGACGAGGCTCTTCATCAGCTTTTCCGCGCCGTGCTTGGTGCGGGCAAAGACGAGAGACAGGTCTTCCTTGCGTTCTGCCAGGCACTGCTTCAGCAGATCGGCCTTGCCACGCTGGGCAACGAAATGGACGCTCTGGCGCACCTTGTCGGCTGCTTTTCCCGGCGGTGAGACTTCGATGCGGACAGGATCGTTCTGGTAGGTGCGCGAGAGTTCGGCGATCTGCTTGGGCATTGTTGCCGAAAACAGCAATGTCTGGCGCGGCTGGCCGACCATCTTGGAGATCGTGCGCAGCGCGTGAATGAAGCCCAGATCAAGCATCTGGTCGGCTTCATCAAGCACGAGGAACTTGACGCTGGAAAGCGAGACCGCGCGGCGTTCGACGAGATCGAGCAGGCGACCAGGCGTGGCGACGAGAATATCGGCACCATTGGCTAGATTGCGGTTCTGCAGGTTGATCGATGCTCCACCGACAACAACGACAATGCGCAGTGGCGTGCCGCGCAGATATTCGCGCATGTTGGCAGCGATCTGGTTCGCGAGTTCACGTGTAGGCGCAAGGATCAGCGAACGTACCTGGCGGTTGGCCGGCTTTTCGTTGGTCTCGATGAGATGATGGATCAATGGCAGGCCGAAGGCGGCAGTCTTGCCGGTTCCGGTCTGGGCCAGGCCCATGATGTCATGACCCTGGAGAATGAGAGGAATGGCCTGCGCCTGGATTGGCGTCGGTTTGTCAAAACCGAGCTTTTCAACGCTGCGCAGGATGGATCTTGCAAGCCCGAGGGCTTCAAACTGTGACAATTCAATACCTTTCGAGACGGCCTCGTGTGAAGCCGTCATGATGACAGGACGGCGCGCGAAAGCGGGCCGTCGGTGCGGTTGCGGCAATGCAAAACCGGAAACGGAATTGTTCCTTTGGCTGCAGAACCGTCAGGACCCCGCGTGATCTGGGAACTTTTTTTGGAAAACCGGATATTCTGAAACGAAACCGGACAAGAGCGCTTCTTGCAAATCAGGGGCCGGAATCATCCGGCCAGTCGTACAGGCTGCTCACGCGGCAGCCGAAGCGGCTAGTGATGCTCATAAAGGTGAGCGGGAGGCAAAAGTCAAGGAAGTTTTTGCATTGCAGCATAGCGTGACTGGCAAATGTCATGAAAATCCGCTATCTGGGCGCGGGCTTTACCAGCCTCCCCCAAACCCGGAAACGCGCATGTCCACACCCCGTGTCAGCTTTGTCAGTCTCGGATGCCCCAAGGCACTGGTTGATTCCGAGCGGATCATCACCCGCCTTCGGGCAGAAGGCTATGAAATCGCCCGAAAGCATGACGGTGCCGACCTGGTCATCGTCAACACTTGCGGCTTCCTGGATTCGGCGCGCGATGAATCGCTCAAGGCGATTGGTGACGCGATGGCGGAAAACGGAAAGGTCATCGTGACGGGCTGCCTTGGCGCGGAACCGGACGTGATCCGCCAGAAGCATCCCAATGTGCTGGCGATCACCGGGCCGCAGGCCTATGAAAGCGTGATGGGTGCCGTGCATGAGGCGGTTCCGGCTGCCCATGATCCCAAGACTGACCTGCTGCCGCCGCAGGGCGTGAAGCTGACACCGCGCCATTACGCCTATCTCAAGATCTCCGAAGGCTGCTCGAACCGTTGCACTTTCTGCATCATTCCAGCACTCAGGGGCGATCTGGTGTCACGCCCGATAAACGAAGTGCTGCGCGAGGCCGAAAAGCTGGTGGCAGCCGGCGTCAAGGAACTGCTGGTGATCTCTCAGGACACCAGTGCCTATGGCCAGGACCTGAAATATCGCGAGGAAATGTGGCAGGACCGCGCGGTACGCACCCGCTTCTACGAGCTTGCGCGCGAACTTGGCGCCATGGGGGCCTGGGTGCGGATGCACTATGTCTACCCCTACCCGCATGTCGATGAAATCATCGAGCTGATGGCCGAAGGCGTTATCCTGCCCTATCTCGACATTCCCTTCCAGCATGCCAGTCCGTCAGTGCTGAAGAACATGCGCAGGCCCGCCAACCAGGAGAAGGTTCTCGACCGGATCACCAGATGGCGCGAATCCTGCCCGGACCTGGCATTGCGCTCGACTTTCATCACCGGCTTTCCGGGTGAAACGAACGAGGATTTCGAGCAGTTGCTCGAATGGCTGGACGCGGCACAGATCGACCGCGCGGGCTGCTTCAAGTATGAGCCGGTCAAGGGTGCACGCTCCAATGATCTGGGCCTTGAGATGATCCCCGATGAGATCAAGGAAGTCCGCTGGAAGCGTTTCATGGAAAAGCAGCAGAGGATTTCCGCTGCAAGGCTGAAGAAGCGCGTGGGCAAGAGACTGCCTGTCATCATCGACAAGTCGGAAGGAAACACGGCTACCGGTCGCACACGCTATGATGCGCCGGAAATCGACGGCGTCGTTCATGTTACCGCTCGCAGGCCATTGCGCGTTGGCGATGTTGTCACCGTCAAGATCGAGGGTTCGGACGCCTATGATCTGAGAGGCGTGGCGGGGTAAAGGCGCAATCGCGCTTTGAGCCTTCCTGCCTGCCGGCCTGGCGATGAAGGCAACAAAAAAGGGCGCACGAGGCGCCCTTCTTCATTTTTCAATCGACCACCGATTATTGTGGCAGCTTGTCGTCCACGCCTTCGATGTAGAAGTTCATGCCGAGCATGGTGCCATCGTCGGTGACTTCGCCGTCCTTCAACCAGACGCTACCGTCCTGCTTGTTGATCGGGCCGGTGAACGGATGCAGTTCGCCGGAAACAATCTTGGCTTCCGTTGCTTCCGCCATCGCCTTCACGTCGTCTGGCATGTTGGTGTAGTCAGCCATGGACAGGATGCCGTCCTTGAGGCCGTCCCATGAGGATTCGCCACCCTTCCAGGAACCGTCCATCGCCATCTTGATACGCTTGGCATAGTACGGGCCCCAGGTGTCCTCGATCGCGGAAAGCTGCGAGTTCGGGCCAGCCTTGATCTGGTCGAATGCCTGACCGAAAGCCTTGATGCCGCGCTCTTCGGCAACCTGCATCGGGCCAGTGGAGTCGGTGTGCTGCGTGAGGATGTCGACGCCCTGGTCGATCAGCGCCTTGGCAGCATCTGCTTCCTTGCCGGCGTCGAACCAGGTGTTGACCCACACGACCTTCAGCTTGAAGTCGGGGTTGATGGAACGCGCGCCATTGAGGAACGAATTGATGCCCATCACGACTTCAGGAATCGGGAAGGATGCGATGTAACCGGCAACGCCGGACTTTGACATCTTGCCCGCGATCTGGCCGATGATGTAGCGGCCTTCATAGAAGCGCGAATTGTAGGTGGTGAGGTTCGGCGCGGTCTTGAAGCCGGTTGCATGTTCGAACTTCACATCCGGGAACTTCGCGGCAACCGCCAGTGTCGGATCCATGAAGCCGAACGAGGTCGTGAAGATGATGCCGCAACCTGAACGCGCGAAGCGTTCGATGGCGCGCTCAGCATCCGGGCCTTCGGGAACATTTTCAACGAACACGGTTTCAACCGCATCGCCAAGTTCGTTCTGAGCGAATTCACGACCAATTTCGTGGGCCTGCGTCCAGCCACCATCGGTCTTCGATCCGACATAGACGAAGCACGCCTTGTACTTGTCTGCCGCCACCGCAGCACTTGCCACGGACATGGCCAAAGCAGCTGCCATTCCTGCAATGATCATTTTCTTCATTTCTTCACCTTCTCTCCTTGATAGCAACCCGTTGGCCGGGTCTGATTTTTGGTCGTCCGGACCATTCCGGATCCCCTTTCTTGAAGTCTCTCGCAATCCCGTTGCTCATACCTAGCGATCGGGCACGAATGAGCGGCCGAGACAGGCTGGCGTGTTGATCATCGTCAGCCTTCTGTTGGACGAGATTAGTACAAGAACCACGATCGTGGCCAGATAGGGCAACGATGAAAGCAGTTGTGATGGTATACCAAAGCCAAGCGCCTGGGCGTGCAGCTGGCCGATGGTGACAGCACCGAACAGATAGGCTCCAGCCATCACCCGCCACGGGCGCCAGGAAGCGAACACGACGAGGGCCAGCGCAATCCAGCCGCGCCCGGCGGTCATGTTCTCGATCCATTGTGGCGTGTAGACGAGTGACAGATGCGCCCCTGCAAGGCCCGCGCACGCACCCCCGAACATGATTGCCAGGTAGCGGTAACGGATAACCGGGATGCCAAGCGCGTGGGCGGAGTCGTGATTGTCTCCGATGGAACGCAGGGTCAGGCCTGCCCTTGCCTTGAACAGAAACCACATGACGCCGATGACGAGTGCCACCGATATGTAGAACAACGGGTCCTGGCCGAACAGCAGCCGACCGACAAGCGGCAGGTCGGACAGACCGGGAATATAGAGGCTGGGCAGCTTGATGCCGGGTGTGCCGACGAAACTTTCGCCAACCATCCCGGAAAGGCCCAGTCCCAGCAGTGTCAGAGAGAGGCCCGTTGCAACCTGGTTCGTGGCGACATTGAGTACCAGGAAACCGAACAGCAGCGAGAACAGTGCACCAACGATGATTGCCACCAGAACACCCAGCCATGGATTGCCGGTCAGGATGGCGGCAGCAAAGCCGGAAACCGCACCCATGACCATCATGCCCTCGACACCAAGGTTCAGCACGCCGGAGCGCTCCACAACCAGTTCACCGATGGCTGCAATCAGCAGCGGCGTTGCCGCCGTGGCAATTGTCAGAAGGACGTTTTCTATGATCAGCATCACGCCTGGCCTCCAACGGGTTTCGCGGTTTTGGATGCGGCCAGCCGCAGCCTGTAGTGAATGAGTGTGTCGCAGCCCAGAACGAAGAAGAGCAGCATGCCCTGGAAGACGCGAGCCACCTTGTCCGAAATGCCGAGGGTCATCTGTGCCGATTCACCACCGAGATAGGTGAGCGCCAGGATCAGGCCGGCTACAACCGCGCCGATCGGGTTGAGGCGGCCAAGGAACGCGACGATGATCGCGGTGAAGCCATATCCGGGCGAGATTACCTCGCGCAACTGACCAATGGCGCCCGATACTTCGGCAATGCCGGCAAGACCGGCGAGAGCGCCAGCCAGCATGAAGGAGAAATAGACCATGCGCGCTTCCGAAAAGCCGGCGAAACGGCCTGCTCTCGGGCTCATGCCAAGCACACGGACCTCAAATCCCTTCAGCGTGCGGGACAGGAAGAACCAGACCGCGACAGCGGCCAGGATGGCAAGCACGAAGCCATAATGTGCACCCCCTTGCGCCGGTGCGATTTCTGGCAGGGTCGCGGCGGGCGGAAACCGGATTGATCCGGGAAACGCGTAGCCCTGCGGGTCGCGCCACACGCCACGGACCAGCCAGTCGAGGAAAAGCTGCGCGACATAGACGAGCATCAGGCTGGTCAGGATTTCATTGGCGTTGAATCGCACCTTGAGGAAGGCCGGAATGGCACCAAAAAGCGCTCCGCCAACCATGCCCATCAGTAGCATTATCGGCAGAGTGGCAAAATTCTGGAATTGCGGCATCAGGATCGGAATGGCCGAACCCAGGATACCACCGGCAATGAACTGGCCTTCCGCACCGATGTTCCAGTTGTTGGAGCGGTAGCAGACCGAAAGACCAACCGCGATCATGATCAGCGGCCCGGCCTTGATCGCCAGTTCGTGCAGGGACCATGTCTCGGTCAGCGGCTCGATGAAGTAGATGTACAGCGCCTGGAGCGGCGGTTTGCCGAGCGCGGAAAACAGGACCGCACCCAGGATGACCGTGAGCGCAAGCGCAATCACGGGTGACAGGAGCATGAACAGGCGCGAAGGCTGAGAGCGTTTGATCAGTTCCAGGCGCATCATGCGTTCCCCCCGTGTGGATGTTCCTCAACCAGCGGTGAATGGTGGCCGGGATTGGCGCCGCCCATCAGCAGGCCGATCTTTTCGTGCGTTGCCTGCGCGATTGGAACGGGATCGGACAGTTCGCCGTCATGCATGACAACGATCCGGTCGGAAATCTCGAAGATTTCATCGAGATCCTGCGAAATGACAAGCACGGCAGAACCGGACTTGGCGAGGTCCACCAGAGCCTGGCGAATGCGGGCCGCCGCGCCCGCATCGACGCCCCAGGTCGGTTGGTTCACCACGATGACGGAAGGCTGGCGGTCCAGTTCACGGCCCATGATGAATTTCTGCAGATTGCCACCAGACAGCGAACCGGCAACGGGATTGTCCGTACTCTTGCGCACGTCCATGACCTTGCTCACCCGTTTTGTCGCATCAAGCGCCACATTTTCCCGCACCAGGCCGATCCCGCCCATGGCAAGGAAGGCCGCGCGGTCTGAACTGTGGCGCGAAAGGAGCATGTTCTCGGCGAGCGACATTTGCGGAACAGCACCGTGACCCAGGCGTTCCTCCGGCACGAAGGAAGCCCCCAGGCGCCTGCGCTGGTTGATGCCGATATTGGCAACCGGCTGGCCCTTTATGCGGATGCTGTTTGCATCGCCCAGCGTTTCTTCACCAGAAATCATGCGGAAGAATTCGCTCTGGCCGTTGCCCGCGACACCTGCGATGCCCACGATCTCTCCGGCCTTGACCGTCAGCCGGACATTGCGCAGCGCAATGGCAAACGGTGTCGCTGCAGCCATGCTGGCATTGTCGACTTCCAGGAGCGTATCGCCGCCGGTGTTGGAGGATGTGCGGGTAATGCCTGAGACGTCCGCGCCGACCATGAGACTGGCGAGGGAGGCCGCCGTTTCCTTGCGCGGGTCACATTCGCCCACGACCTTGCCGTGGCGAAGGATGGTGGCGTGGTCGCACAGGCGTTTCACCTCATCGAGGCGGTGGGAAATGTAGAGGATGGACGTGCCTTCGGATTTCAGGCGCTCCAGCGTCACAAAGAGATTGTCCGCTTCCTGCGGTGTCAGAACCGAGGTCGGTTCATCAAGGATGATCAGGTCGGGATTTTGCAACAGGCAGCGCACGATCTCCACACGCTGGCGTTCACCGACGGACAGATCGCCTACCATGGAATGGGGATTGAGCGGCAGGCCATAGTCGTTCGACAGCTGGCGCGCACGTTCGGCAATGTCACCCTTTGCAAACTGCGGATCGAGCGAAAGGAGGATATTGTCGGCAACCGAAAGGGAGTCGAAAAGCGAGAAATGCTGAAACACCATGCCGATGCCGGTTCGCCGCGCTTCGGATGGACTTGTGATTGAAACCGGTTTGCCGCGCCACAGGATCTGGCCTGAATCCGGCTGAAGGGATCCGTACAGCATCTTGACGAGTGTCGACTTGCCAGCGCCGTTCTCACCGAGCAGGGAATGGATTTCCCCCTCGCCCACAACAAGGCTGACATCGTCGTTCGCGCGCATCGTCCCGAACGTCTTGACGATGTTGCGAACTTCCAGCATCGGGCTTTCCGGCGTTATCCGCCCGGAACCCTTCCCTCCAGATTGGGACATGCTACCTCTCCCGATCTCACATTTTTCCCTTATTCATCTGAACCGTTTTCGAATGAAAAGGCCATACCTTAATTATCAACGGAAAATTGAAACTCTCTAGCTGTATTGCTATAAAAAGAGCCTAACCTGCCCTGCGCTTGCGGCTGCTGCGGGTGATATTGATCCCCTCGACAAGGGCCGAGAAGGCCATTGCGAAGTAGATGTAGCCACGCGGAATATGGAAGCCGATCCCGTCGGCAACCAGCGCAACACCAATCAGCATCAGAAACGAAAGCGCCAGCATCTTGGTAGTGGGATGGCGCGAGATGAACCCGGATACCGAACCCGACGCGGCGAACATGATCAGGACCGCGATGATGACGGCGGCGATCATGATTTCCACCTGTTCAGCCATGCCGATAGCGGTCACGATACTGTCTATCGAAAAGACGATATCGATGATGATGATCTGTCCGATGATGAAGGCGAAGCGGCCGCTGCGCTTGCGCCCTGCCTCCTCTTGCGCATTCTCGCCCTCGATCTCGTCGTGGATTTCGCTGGTCGCCTTGTAGACAAGGAACAGACCGCCGGAAAAGAGAATGATATCACGCCACGACATGCCCCAGTCGCCGAAGGACAGGACCGGTTCGGTCAGGCCGATTAGCCAGGTGAGGACGAACAGGAGCGCTATACGGAACAGGAGCGCCAGCGACAGGCCGATCATGCGGGCCCTGCGCGCTTCGGCCGGCGGCAGGCGCGAGACGATGACGGAAATGAAGACGATATTGTCGATGCCCAGCACGATTTCCATGGCTGACAACGTGGCGAGCGCCAGCCATGCATTGGGGTCCTGAAGCAGTTCAAGCATCTGGCTTACTCCGGGGTAGCCTGGGAGTTGTTGTGGGAATTCCCGATCAGCGCAGCTTGCCCATGAGCTGCAGGACAAAGCCGATCAGGAACAGGTAAGCGCTGCTCGCGGTAATCACGGCATTGACCCAAAGGGGCGCATGCAGGTCGTGGTAAAGTGCCAGCAGCCCGCCGGCAGTCCACACAGCGAAAACGCCAAGGGTCAGCTCACGCAGGATCTTGACCCGCACGGGGTGAACGAAAATGACGGGAACGAATGTCAGTACGGCAGTGACCATGACGACGGCGAGCGACAGGAGTTCGGACGGCGAAACACAGAACAGGGTGAAGACGATCATGTTCCAGCACACCGGGAAACCCTTGAACCCGTAATCCTCGGTCTTCATTCGCGTGTCGGCATAGTAGATCGCGCTCGTGATGACGATCACGGCGGCGCTGAGGAAAGAGAAGTTCTTCCCCATGAGACCGCTCTGGTAAAGGATGAAGGCGGGGATCATGACATAGGTGACATAATCGATCACGGCATCGAGCATGTCGCCGGACCAGAACGGCCACCACTTCTTGACTTCGAGCTTTCTGGCAAGCGGACCATCCACGCCGTCCACAGCAAGGGCAACACCAAGCCAAAGGAACGAATGGGTAAAATTCTTCTCTGCCGTCGCAACGATCGACAGGAATGCAAAAAAAGCACCTGAAGCGGTAAGTATGTGGACACCGAATGCCCACAGTGCATTTCGCGATATGCCAAACACCTGCATCATCCCCAGTTGCCCCAGGGTCGGGACCCTAGTACATGACCCAGCCTGGCTCATGCCCTGTTTTCTTGTTGCATTTGTGTCTTTCCAATACAAGCCAGTACAGGCACTTGCGGGCAGGAAAGGAAGTCTTGCCTTTGCCTGAATTGACACAGGTGCGGCGAAGCGGCCCATTCAATTCACGGGCGTTGCGTATCACAATCCATACGCTAACCTGAACGTTGAGCCAGGCGAGAAAAGACAGGACGGCGAAGGTGATGAAAAGCAAGATCGACGAAGTTGTCCGGTGCGATGTATTCGTCGCTGGAAATGGTCTTGCAGGACTGACCGCAGCCCTTGCAATGGCGAGGAACGGCCATGAGGTTCTTGTTGCCGCGCCGCGCCAGACCCGTCCCGATTTGCGTACGACGGCATTGCTCAACGGTTCGATCCGGTTTCTGGAAACGCTCGACGCCTGGGACGAGGCGCGCGCTTGCGCCTTTCCGCTTAGCGTGATGCGGATCGTAGACGATACGGGTCGGCTGGTTCGCGCGCCGCAGATCGATTTTCGATCCAGTGAAATCGGGCTTGAAGCCTTCGGCTACAACATTTCCAACAGCGTCCTGTCCGCCTGCCTGACAAAGGCGTGCGAAGCGACGGGAAAAGTTCGCTTCATCGACGCCAGCCTTGAAGCCTGCAAGCGCGATGGCGACAGGGCGTTGATCGATTTATCCGATAAAACCCGCGTGGAAGCCTGCCTCGCAATCGGCGCAGACGGCCGCCAGTCGCAGGTTCGCAAGGATAGCGGTTTTGGCGAGCGAGCCTGGCAATATCCGCAGACGGCGGTCGTCGTGGATTTCGAGCACGAACTGCCGCATGGCGACACCAGCACTGAATTTCACACCCCAAGCGGCCCGTTTACCGTGGTGCCGAATGGCAGTGGCAGAAGCGGACTCGTGTGGGTCGTCACGCCACGCGAGGCGGAACGCATCAAGCGCCTGGAAGCAGATGAGCTCAACCTCGAGATCGAACAGCGAATGCAGTCCATTCTCGGCAAGGTAAAAACAATTTCGCCACTGCAGGCCTGGCCGCTCGCAGGCATGGTCGCGAGGCGTTTTGGCGCAGGGCCGATCGTGCTTGTTGGCGAAGCCGCGCATGTCGTGCCACCCATCGGCGCACAGGGGTTCAACCTGGGCATTCGCGACGTGGAACTCCTGCATGGTCTTGCCGCGCCCGGCGCGTCGCTCAGCGGTATCGGCGAGCGCTATCATGTGCGGCGCAGCGGCGATGTGGCTGTGCGGGCGGCTTCCATTGACGTGCTGAACCGGTCTCTGCTGTCAGGCTTCCTTCCCGTCCAGGTGGCGCGCAGCCTCGCGCTCTATCTGCTTGGCAGTGTTTCGCCGCTTCGCCGCATGGTCATGCGCGAGGGTGTGACGCCAGGCGAAGGCCTGCGGGCGCTGCTCAGTCCGGAGAAGGCGCGCCAGCGCATTCAGGACGCCATGAAGGCAGCCAGGTAGCCCGCCTTCACCAGATAGATATATCCGGTCACGGTCAGGACTGCCGACAGGGTCGACAGGACAACGGCACTCGATGCCCTCTCCTGCCACACGCCATATTGCTGGGCGATGACGAAGACATTTGTCGCCGAAGGCAGCGCTGCGAGGAGTACCGCCGCTTCCAGCCAGACCGGGTTCACGTTTCGCACCGTCATGCTCACGATCACCAGCAGCAGCAGCGGATGAACGATGAGTTTGAGCGGGATCAGATAGGCCAGTTCGAGCGGCACGCGTTTCAGCGGGCGAAGGGCAGCCGTCACGCCCATGGCAAACAGGGCGCAGGGCGCGGCCCCTGCGGCCAGCACTTCAAGCAGACGATCGAGAGCCTGTGGCGGACGCACCTGGAAGGCAGCGCCCAGAACACCGGCAATCGTGGCAAGGATGAAGGGGTGGGTGAATATCTTCTTCGCAATGTCAGTGGCCAGTTTTCCAGCCCCTACCCTTTCATTGGAATGAAACGCCATGAGCAAAGGCGCCAGCGTGAAATGGAGCGAATTGTCGAAGCAGAAAATCAGTGCAACCGGAACGCCTGCTTCCGGGCCGAAGGCAGCCAGGGCCAGCGGCGGGCCCATGTAACCGATGTTGCCGTAAGCGGCGGCAAAGCCCTGGATCGTTGCCTCCCCGACATTGCCACCATTGCGCAGGCCAGCGAGGAAGAAGCCGATGCAGAAGATGAGCAGCGTGGCGAGTGTCGTTGCCGCAATGAAACCGATATTGGCGAACTCGTTCAAGGGCGTGCGCGACAGGAGCCGGAAGAACATTGCTGGCAGCGCGACATAGACGACGAAGAAATTCAGCCAGGCGAGGCCTTCGATGGGAATCCTTGCGACCCTCCCCGACAGGTAGCCCAGCAGTACCAGACCAAACAGGGGGACGACGAGAGTGACTACCTGCAGCATGCGAACCCGATCAAACCAATTTGGAGGCTATTGCGAATTTCAAACCGGTGACTATTTTGTAGACAGACCCTTGACGGTCAGGAATGAGCAAAGCGATAGACCGGCAGGATGGCAGAAGCAATGAACCAGACGCCAATCAGAATGGCAAAATACAGGATCGGGCAAGTCGTCCGTCACCGGGTATTCCCGTTCCGTGGCGTGATTTTCGACGTGGACCCGGAATTTGGCAACACGGAGGAATGGTACGAATCAATTCCCGAGGAAATCCGGCCGCGCAAGGATCAGCCATTCTATCATCTGTTCGCGGAAAATGACGAGAGCGAGTATATCGCATACGTCTCGGAACAGAACCTGCTCGAAGACACCAACCCCGCGCCACTGCGTCACCCGCAGATCGACGAGGTGTTCGTGCGCAGGGCCGACGGCACCTATTCGAACCGGACCATTCAGGCGCACTGAACGAGGTTGGAACCATTGCCCGTACAAACAAAAACGCCCGCTTTGCAGCGGGCGTCTGTTTTTCGAGGTCTGGCTGGCATCAGTTGGCTGCGCCGGCTTTCGCCTTTTCCTGTTCTTCCTGAAGCTTCTTGCGCTGCTCTTCAGCCTTCTTGCGCAGTTCTTCCTGGAGTTCGCGCTGCTTTGCCTGCAGTTCGTCCTGCTTGAGTGCCGGACCATCATAGGCAGCAGTGAAACCTTCCAGCGTAACCTGGACCGGGTTTTCCTTGTTCTGGAAGTTTGACGAGGTGATCGTCATGCCGCCGCCGCTCTTGAGCAGCGCGATCAGATTGTCGTCAAGCTGGACTTCCGCCATGCAGCTCTGCGGGAAGCAGTAGGCGTATGGCAGTGAGGCTTCCTTCTTGTCGTCGACGCGAACCTTGATCCCTGCGGGGATGAAGCGGCCCGACGGGACAGTAATCTGGAAGACCTTGCGGTTGATCTTGCCCTTGATTTCGGCAAGCGAAACTGCGGTCACGACCTGGCCATTGTTTGCGACAGACTGGAACTGCACGTTGCAGATATCGTTGTCTTCCTGCTTGGAGCACACCTTGTACCAGCCATTGACCGGCGGTGCAGACTGGGCAAGTGCTCCCGAGAACGCACCTGCGGTCAGGGAGAATGCGCCAGCTACAAGTGTGGCGACCGTGATTTTGGTGGAAATGTTCATGAAACGCCCTTCGCGTTGCGCTAACTATCTGGTTACAGGCAGCGTTCAATCCAGTAACGCAATCCATGTTCGGGAAGCCGAACACTGGCGCAACTGTCAACCCGCCCTGTGCCCGGCCCTTCGATACCACAAATTGGGCAGCAAAGTGGCCAGCCATCAATGCGGCCTCCCAATTGCACAGATGCCGTGTGATTTCCAGTGCGACGGCACAGGTTTTTGCCACACTGGTTACTCCGGGCTAGGCAATCGGCGTTAACAGTGCGGTTCCAGCTGTGGGATTTTGCGGGTATGGGAAACTGGCGCACAATGGCCTGCAGACAGGATTCGCAGTTCAGGAATTTCCCAATGCCAATGAAACTACCGCTCTTCCAAGCCGCCTGCCGGGCCTGTGTCGGCTCGGCCCTGGCCATCATCCTGCTGGCTACTGGTGGCCTGGCGGGGTTGGTGTCGGGCGTATCAGCGCAAGAGCAGTCACATGCCATTGCCATGCACGGCGAACCTGCCCTGCCCGCCGATTTCGCGCACCTGCCCTATGCCAATCCCGATGCGCCGAAGGGCGGTTCGATTGCCTATGCGGTTGTCGGCACGTTCGATTCGCTCAATCCGTTCATTCTCAAGAGCATGCGCAACACGGCGCGCGGCATGTGGGATCCGCAGTTCGGCAAGCTTGTCTACGAATCGCTGATGACGCGCAGTGCGGACGAGCCGTTCACCCTGTACGGCCTGCTGGCAAAGAGCGTTGCCATGCCCGATGATCGTAGCTGGATGGAATTCACGCTTGATGAAAATGCGCGGTGGTCCGACGGCATGCCGGTCACACCTGAAGACGTGATCTTCACCTACTCGCTTCTGGCCAAAAAAGGCCGTCCACCCTTCAGTTCGCGCATGAAGCGTATCGAAAGCATCGAAAAGACCGGCGATCGCAAGGTCAAGTTCACCTTCAACAAGGATTCGGACCGTGAGTTTCCGCTGATCATAGCGGGTTCGACACCGGTGCTGCCGAAGCATTCGATCAATGTGGAGACTTTCGGTGATTCCACGCTCGAACCACCTGTTGCCAGCGGACCCTACCGGGTCGTCACTGTCGAGCCGGGAGCGCACATCACCTATGAACGGCGCGCCGACTATTGGGGCAAGGATATTGCGGTCAATCGCGGCATCCTCAACCAGGACCGCATTTCGGTTGAATATTTCAAGACGCAGCAGGCGCTCTTCGAGGCATTCAAGAAAGGGCTTTACGACGTCTATTTCGAAAGCGACCCCTCAGCCTGGGAACGGTCCTTCGATTTTCCCGCCGTCACCGAAGGCAAGATCGTCAAGGACAGTTTCCTTTCGGGCGCTCCAGCGACCATGCAGGGGTTCGTCTTCAACACGCGCAAGCCGGTATTCTCGAACCGCGAGACACGGCGCGCGCTTGCCATGCTGTTCGACTTCGAATGGGTCAACAAGAACCTCTATTTCGGCATCTACAAGCGCACCGGCAGCTTCTGGCAGGGTTCACTGCTTTCAGCCCTGGGTATTGCGGCAGACGAGCGCGAACGCGCGCTGCTGGCCCCCTTTGGCGACACGGTGTCGGCAGACGTCATGGATGGATCGTGGACGCCCGCGGTGAGCGATGGTTCCGGCAAGGACCGCAAGATCCTGCGCGAAGCGTTCGATATTCTCACACGCGAAGGCTATCGCCGGGACGGTGGCAAGCTCGTCGACAAGGACGGCGAGCCGCTTGAATTCGAAATACTGACGCGCAATCAGGGCGAGGAGAAGCTCGCAATCGCCTACAGGCGTTCACTGGAGCTGCTGGGCATTGGTGTCACGCTGCGCACGGTGGACGATTCGCAATACCAGCTTCGCCTGCAAAGCTTCGATTATGACATGATCCTTGGTTTCTACCGCTCGTCGCTATCGCCTGGTGTCGAGCAGCTCGGGCGCTGGTCATCGGCTTCGCGCGACAATCCCGGCACGTTCAACTATGCGGGAACTGCGGAACCGGCAATCGATGCAATGATCGATGCGATGCTGAACGCGCATTCGCAGGAAGACTTCGTTGCCGCCGTGCGTGCGCTCGACCGGGTGCTCATTTCCGGACACTATCTCGTTCCATTGTATCATCTCAATGAACAGTGGGTCGCCCGCTGGAACCATGTCGGCAGGCCTGACAAGACACCCTTGTACGGGTATGAATTGTCAAGCTGGTGGGACGAACGTGCCCGCTGAAACCAAGTGGAAGGCAATAACATGAGCAAACAGGCCCCGACTGTCGAAGTGGACGTGATTTCGGATGTCATGTGCCCCTGGTGCTATATCGGCAAGAAGAACCTCGAATCCGCCGCCAGCCAGCTTGGTGAAATCGCCATTGATGTGAGCTGGCGGCCCTATCAGCTTGATCCGACCATTCCGCCAGGCGGGAAGGACCGCAAGGAGTATCTCGATGCCAAGTTCGGCGGCCCGGAAAAGGCGCGCGAAATCTACAAGCGGGTCGAGGATGCAGGTTCGGCGGCAGGGATCGGGTTTCGTTTCGATGCGATCAAGGTTGCTCCCAACACGCTCGATGCGCACCGGGTCATTCGCTGGGCGGGCGGAGTCTCGAATGAAGTGCAGGACAGGCTGGTGAACCGCCTGTTTGCGCTTTACTTCGAACAGGGAGGCAATGTCGGCGACACAGAAATTCTCGTCAGCGCGGCAGGTGAATGCGGCATGGATGAACAACTGGTGCGCGATCTACTTGCCAGCGACCAGGACAAGGACGCCGTCATCGCGGAAATCGGCCTTGCCCAGCAGATGGGCGTAACTGGTGTGCCGTGCTTCATCGTCGGCAAGAAATATGCGGTGATGGGCGCGCAGCCCGCTTCCACGCTTGTCCAGGCGATACGCCAGGTACAGGCCGAACGGGCAGAAGAAGAACAGTTTGGAACCGGTCAGGGCTGAGCGACGCCCGCCAGCCTTGTTCAGCTTGAAGCGGAGACCATCTGCGCCAGCTTTGTCATGATGACGGCGGCACCCTTGAGGCGCTTGTCCGGCGTATCCCAGTCGCGTTGCAGCACGATCGACTGATCGGGTCTTATCTTTGCAAGGCTGCCCTGTTCGCCGATCCAGCCAATCAGTGCAGCGGGATTGGCGAAAGTCTTTTCGCGGAACTGGATTACAGCTCCCTTTGGTCCGGCATCCAGTTTCTCGACATTGGCCTTGAGGCAAAGTCCCTTGACGAACACGATCTTGAGCAGGTGGTCGACCTCGTCGGGCAGCGGCCCGAAGCGGTCGATGAGTTCTGCTCCGAAGGCGTCGATATCCCCGGGTTCCTTCAGATCGGCCAGGCGCCTGTAGAGCCCCATGCGCAATTGCAGATCGGAAACATAGCTTTCGGGAATGAGAACCGGCGTGCCGACCGATATCTGTGGCGACCAGTGACCTGAAGTGACCAAATCGCCATCCTTCAGTTCGGCGACAGCTTCTTCCAGCATCTGCTGATAGAGTTCAAAGCCAACCTCGCGAATATGGCCGGACTGTTCCTCGCCCAAAAGATTGCCGCCGCCGCGAATGTCCAGATCATGGCTTGCCAGTTCAAAGCCTGCGCCAATCGTGTCGAGCGATTGCAGCACCTTGAGCCTGCGCTCGGCATTTGCCGTCAGCGTGCGGCGCACCGGCAAGGTCAGGATTGCATAGGCCCGCGTCTTGGAACGGCCTACCCGGCCGCGCAACTGGTAGAGCTGGGCAAGGCCGAACATGTCGGCGCGGTGGACGACGAGCGTGTTGGCCGTGGGGATATCCAGCCCGGATTCGACAATCGTGGTCGAAAGCAGGACATCGTACTGGCCCTCGTAGAAGGCGTTCATGATGTCATCCAGTTCACCCGGCGGCATCTGGCCATGGGCGATGGCAACTTTCAGTTCGGGCACATGCTGGTCGAGAAATTCCTTCTGCTCGGCAAGGTCGGATACGCGCGGGCAGACATAGAAACTCTGGCCGCCGCGATAGCGTTCGCGCAGCAGTGCTTCGCGCACGACGAGCGGATCGAAGGGCGAAATGAAGGTCCGGACAGCCAGGCGATCCACGGGGGCCGTCGCGATCAGCGACAGTTCACGGACACCAGTCAGCGCCAGTTGCAGCGTGCGCGGGATGGGGGTCGCGGACAAGGTAAGCACGTGAACGTCGGCCTTGAGTTCCTTGAGCTTCTCCTTGTGCTTGACGCCGAACCGCTGTTCCTCGTCGATAACCAGCAGGCCAAGCCTGTCAAAGCGGATCTGGTCTGCCAACAGCGCATGCGTGCCGATGACAATATCGACCGTGCCGTCGGCCAGGCCGGCGCGCGTTTCAGCCAGATCCTTTGCCGGAACGAGGCGAGAGGCGTGGCGCACATCGAGCGGCAGCCCGCGGAAACGCTCGGAAAATGTCTTGAAATGCTGGCGCGCCAACAGCGTTGTCGGCACGACCACCGCTACCTGGCGGCCATTCATGGCGGCAACGAAAGCCGCGCGCAGGGCAACTTCCGTCTTGCCGAAACCGACATCGCCGCAAATCAGGCGATCCATGGGCATTCCCGCCGCGAGATCGTCCGTTACCGATTCAATGGCTGAAAGCTGATCTTCCGTTTCATCATAGGGAAAGCGCGCGACGAACTCGTCATACAGGCCTTCCGGCGGCAACAGCCGTTCCGCCTTTCGCAAGGTGCGTTCGGCGGCAGTGCGAATGAGCTGGCCGGCGATTTCCAGAAGCCGCTTCTTCAGCTTGGCCTTGCGGGCCTGCCAAGCGACCCCGCCAAGCTTGTCGAGCACCACTTCAGTGTCCGATGAACCGTAACGTGAAAGCAGTTCGATGTTTTCAACTGGCAGGTAGAGCTTGGAATCGCCTGCATAGTGCAGTTCGAGACAATCATGCGGCGCACCCATGGCCTCGATGGTGCGCAATCCAGTGAACCGTCCAATGCCGTGCTGGGCATGGACAACGATGTCGCCTTCCGAAAGCGCCGATGCCTCGGCGATGAAATCGGACGCCTTTCGCTTTCGCGCGGAGCGGCGCACCAGGCGATCACCAAGAATATCCTGTTCGGCGATGACCGCGAGGCCTGGCACCTCGAAGCCTTCCTCTATCGGCATGACGGCAAGGGCCGTGCGCCCCTTTTCGACAGCGATCAGCGCGTCATGGCGTTCGATCAGCGCGATGCGATCCATGCCATGTTCTGCAAGCACCTGTTTCAGCCGGTCGCGTGAACCGGCTGTCCAGGCTGCGATCAACACCTTGTTTCCCGCTTCACGCTGGCGCGCGGCATGCTCAACCACTGCCTCGAAGACATTGGCGCCTGATGTGCGCTCCGGACCGAACCCCCTGCCCGCCTTGCCGGCAATGTCGATGACGCGGCGCTTGTCGCCTTCAGGGGGAACGAAGGGAGAAAGGATGGTGGTGTGGGCGGCGCTGAGATGGCTCTCGACCTCGCCCGGCGTCAGGTAGAGGCTGCCGGGCTCGACAGGCTTGTAGGGTGCGCCGTGATCGAGCGCATTGTCGACCGTGTGGCGGCGCGCATCGTAGTAGTCGGTGATCTGCTTGTGGCGCTCGCCAATCGCCTCCTGCGTGTGCCAGTCCATCGACAGCTGGAACCCGGTGAAATAGTCGAAGGCGGTTTCAAGCCGGTCATGGAAGAAGGGCAGCCAATGTTCCATACCGGCAAACCGGCGCCCTTCGCTAATCGCAAGGTAAAGCGCATCATCGCGCTGGGCAGCGCCAAATTCCGCAATGTAGCGCGTACGGAACCGGCTGATTGCCTGCTGATCGAGCGACACCTCGCTCATCGGCACAAGCTGGAGTTCCTTCATTTGCCCGGTCGTGCGCTGGCTGGCAGTGTCGAAGGTCCGGATCGATTCCAGCGTGTCGCCAAAGAAGTCGAGACGAACAGGCTCGCTGTCACCGGGTGCATGAAGATCGACGATACCGCCGCGCACAGCAAATTCGCCGGCCTCGCGAACAGTGGAGGTGCGCTCGAAGCCATTCCCGGCAAGCCAGCGCGCAAGGTCGTCGAGAACAACGCGGTTTCCCGGCGCAAGATGCCAACCGTGCTGGGCCATTTCGATGCGCGGAACGTAGCGCTGGACGACGGCATTTGCGGTGGTCAACACCAGCAATGGCTTTGCGGATTGGGTGGCTGCGGCAGAAGCGAGCCGTGACAGCGCGGATATGCGGCGCGCAATGATCTCGTTGCTGGGCGATACCCTGTCATATGGCAGGCAGTCCCAGGATGGAAGTTCCAGTACTTCGAGCGCGGGCGAGAAGAATGCCATTGCACTTTCAATGCCTGCGATCTGCTGGCCGTCACTGGCCATATGGACGAGCCCCTTGCGCCCGGCGCGCGCTGCTGCCTCGGCAAGTTCGGCCAGCATCCTCGGGCGATAGCCATCCGGCACACCTGCAAAGGTGACGGGCAGATCGCCATCAAGGGCGTCGTCAAATCGGATCTTGTCGCGGGCCATCAATCAAACCGGTAGCGCACCATGGGCGATGCAATCTTCAAGGATGCGCGCAAACAGCGGCGTGGCGACAGTTTCGGGCACCGGCTGCTCGCCGGTAAACCAGACGAGAAGGTCGCGATCCGATTCCTCCATCAGCGATTCCAGTGCCGCGAGATCTTCCTCGCTCAGTGAGGCCATGTTGCGCGTTGCGTAACCACCCAGGATGATGTCCATTTCGCGAATGCCGCGATGGTTGGAGCGATACAGGATCTGCTTGCGACGGTCGTCAAGTGCGCTATTGCCTTGTGTCATCTCATCCAGAATCTCTTTCGAGGGGTCAGGGCGGCTGTATAAAGCGCCTGTCGTGACGGGGAAAGTGCAAAAGGGATGCCACCCCCTTTTCCCTTGGCAGCAGGCCAAAAGCCTGCAAGGAAGTAGCCCATGAGGCCGGACATTCTCAACCCGCTTTTTGCGCCCGTGTCATCGCTGGAGGGCGTTGGCCCGAAGATCGAGCGTGTTCTCACGCGCCTGCTGAGCGGCAACGAACAGGGTGTGTCGGCGCGCATCGGCCAATTGCTGTTTCACCTGCCCCACCAGATCATCGACCGCCGCAACCAGCCTGGCATCGCACTGTCGCCCGAAGGGGCAATCGTGACGCTCAAGGTTTGGGTAGACAGACACCAGCCGCCGCCGCGTGGCAATCGCCGGGTTCCCTACCGGGTCCATGTGCATGACGAGACGGGGGAAATGGCGCTGGTCTGGTTTTCCCAGCACATGGACTGGCTGGAAAAGTCCTTGCCGGTTGGTGAAACGCGGTATGTCAGCGGTCGAGTGGAGTGGTTCAACGGACGCCCTTCCATGGTTCATCCGGATCATATCGTCTCCGAGGAAGGCTTTCACGATCTGCCGCTTGTCGAACCGGTCTATCCGCTGACCGCTGGCCTGTCGCAGAAGATCATCGGCAAATCCGTGCGCACGGCACTGTCGCGCCTGCCGGATCTGCCGGAATGGAGCGATCCGGCGCTCGTCGCCCGCCATGCCTGGCCTGATTTCAAGTCGGCACTGGGTGCTGTCCACGCACCGCGCGATGCGCTCGATCTTGATCCGCGCTCGCTTGCGCGCTGCAGGCTGGCGCATGATGAATTGCTGGCGGGACAATTGGCGCTGGCGCTGCTTCGCGAAAGGATGCGCAGGTCGAGAGGCAAGGCGCGCAACGGCGATGGCCGCATGGCAAGCCGCATCCGCACTGCCTTTCGTCACGCCCTGACCGCGACCCAGGAACAGGCGGTGGAGGACATTCTGGGCGATCTTGCTCGACCTGAGCGCATGTTGCGCCTGCTCCAGGGCGATGTCGGTTCGGGCAAGACAATCGTGGCCTTGCTTGCCATGGCTGCGGTCGTGGAAGATGGCGGCCAGTGCTCCATCATGGCGCCAACGGAAATCCTTGCGCGCCAGCATCTTGCCACCATTACCCCGCTTTGCGAGGCGGCAGGCATGCGCGCGGCCATCCTGACTGGCAGGGAGAAAGGCGCTTCGCGCCAGGCAATTCTGGATCGGCTTGCAGCCGGGGAAATCGACATACTGATAGGCACGCACGCCCTCTTCCAGGGTCCGGTTGCGTTTCGTGACCTCGGCCTTGCCGTCATAGATGAACAGCACCGCTTCGGCGTCCATCAGCGTCTTGCGCTCGGTGAGAAGGGCGAGGACACGGATGTGCTTGTGATGACCGCCACGCCTATCCCGCGCACGCTGGTACTGACCTATTTCGGCGACATGGACGTTTCGCAACTGACCGGAAAACCGGCAGGCCGACTGCCGATCCGAACCACGGCTACGCCGCTCGACAGGCTTGATGACCTCATCGAACGCACTGGCAAGGCCTTGCAGGAAGGCCAGAAGCTCTACTGGATATGCCCGCTGGTGGAGGAAAACGAGGAACTGCCGATCACGGCTGCCGAAGAACGCTACAAGATGCTTTGCGAGCGGTTCGGCAACGCTGTTGGGCTGGTTCACGGGCGAATGTCACCATTGGAAAAGGAAGCCGCGATGCAGGCCTTCCGCGATGGTGAGACAAGGTTGCTGGTGGCCACGACCGTGATCGAGGTTGGTGTCGACGTGCCCGACGCCACCATCATGGTGATTGAACATGCTGAGCGCTTTGGCCTGGCACAGATGCACCAGTTGCGCGGCCGGGTGGGACGCGGAGACCGGCCTTCCAGTTGCATCCTGCTCTACAAGGCGCCGCTGGGCGAAGTGGCCCGCAAGCGGCTGGAAGTGATGCGCGAGAGCGAGGACGGGTTCCACATTGCCGAGGAAGACCTGAAATTGCGCGGTGAAGGCGAAGTGCTCGGCACACGCCAGTCGGGCATGCCGGGATTCAGCCTTGCGAGTGCGGAAGCGCATCGCGACATTCTGGAGATCGCCCGCGACGAGGCCAGGCTGGTGATTGCCACCAACCCGGATCTGTCGGGTGAACGCGGCGAGGCGCTGCGCATTCTGCTCTACCTGTTCGGGCAGGATCAGGCGATCCGCCTCGTGCGGGCTGGCTGAAGCGCAGCCGCGCTGGCTCAGGGAACCAGCATGACCTTTCCTGTATTGGCCCTGGCAAGTTCGACCGGCAAGCGCTCATGGGCCTCACGCAACGAAACCGTTGCGCGCAGGTCCGTCGACCATTTTCCGCTGGCGAACATCTGCTGCACCTTGACGGCGGCGGCCATGGCAACATCTGGCTTCTGCTCGCGCAGCCATTTTGTCAGCCAGAAACCGCGAATATGCTTGTCCATGAAAATGAACTGCCCGGTCTGGGTCAGGCTTGGCAATTGCGGCGAGAGCTTTCCGTAGATAACCCATTCCGCCTTGGCAGGCATGGCAAAGAAGATGTCGGACGAAGTCTGGTCAGCGACGGCATCAAGGAACATGCGCGGCTTTTTCTCTTTCATGATTCCGCCCAGCGTCTTCATGAAATCGGCGTCGGTGACATTGAGGACATGGGTTGCGCCCAGTTCCTTCAGATGAGAAATCTGATCATCGCGGCGCACCAGTGAAATGGCGGAATAACCTTCTTCCAGGGCAAGCCCGGCGATGAGTTTGCAGAGCTGGCTTGCGGCGGCCGACATGATGAAGGATTTCGAGCCAAGCGCCTTCATCTCGCCGAACATGGCGATCGCGGTCAGGGGATTGACGAAAAGGGCAGCCGCATCCTTGTCGGCAACGCCGTCCATCACGGGAAAACAGGATGTCGCGTCTGTCAGCGCATATTCGGCCCAGGCACCGGAGGCTGTGGCGACAAAGCCCACGCGCTTGCCGATCAGTCCCTGCGCGCCGTCACCTGCAGCGACCACCGTGCCGCAGCCTTCAAAGCCTGCCGGTGCGCCCTTGACCCTTGGCAGGCCATATTCGCCCTTGATGAAATGCAGATCGGAAGGGTTGATCGACGACTGGATCACCTTGATCAGTGCCTGGCCCGGCCCCGGGGTCGGCACAGGGATTTCACCTGCGGCCAGGTAGGGTTCCAGCGTCTTGATGGTTGGCCCTTCCGCGGTGGCGGAATAGCCCCCGTCCTTCAAGGTCAGTGCGAACATTTTCTGCGGTACGGACATTTTCACCTCAGGGTTTGAGGACAACCTTGCCGGTTGCCTTGCGTTGATGAATGAAGTTGAGGGCATCCTGCGCCCTGGCCAGCGGATAGACTGCTTCGACATGCGGCTTGACCTTGCCCGCTGCATACCATCCTGCAAGCTCCGCCATGTTTTCCATGTTCGCCTGCGGCTCGCGCGCCGTGAACGAACCCCAGAACACGCCCACGACCGAGTATCCCTTGACCAGCGAAAGGTTGACCGGGAATTCCGGTATGCGGCCGGAAGCGAAGCCGACGACAAGCAGCCTGCCCTTCCAGGCCATGGCGCGTGCGCAGGCATCAAAGACATCGCCGCCCACCACGTCGAAGACGACATCGGCACCATTGCCACCGGTCGCTTCCTTCAGCGTTTCCTTAAGGTTTTCGTAGCCAAGCGCTACATCGGCACCGTTTGCCAGGGCCAGATCGCGTTTTTCCCGCGATGAGGCAATGGCAATCACACGGGCTCCCATTGCCTTGCCGATCTGAACCGCAGCAAGCCCGGTAAGCCCTGCAGCGCCCGTCACGGCAAGCGTCTCGCCTGGCTGGAGGGCAGCGCGCTGCTTCAAGGCGTGATGCGCTGTTCCATATCCGCACATGAGCGCGGTCAGTTCGCCTGCGTCCGCGCCGTCAGGAACCGCAAAGGCCGTGTTCTGGCTGACCGCGACCTCTTCCGCGTAGGCACCGAGCATGGACACGGATCCGACCCTGTCGCCGACCTTGAAGCGGCGGACTTCATCGCCAGTGGCAATCACCCTGCCGACCACTTCCATGCCGGGAACGAACGGCACGGGAGGCTTTGCCTGATAGAGGCCCTGCACCAGAAGGCCATCGGGATAGTTGACGCCAATGGCTTCTGCCCGCACGACGATTTCACGTGGGCCCGGTGTGGGACTATCGAGATCGACAAGCTGCAGATTCTCGATCGGTCCATATTCCCTGCATTGAACAGCTTTCATTGTCACATCTTTGCCTGTGTGTGTTTCTTCAGTTCCCAGCGCGCGATCTGGCGGCGATGCACCGCGTCAGGTCCGTCTGCCAGTCTTAGCGTGCGGACGTGTTTCCAGGCGGTGGCAAGGTGGAAATCCTGCGAGATACCGGCGGCGCCATGCATCTGCACTGCCTCGTCGATGACCTTCAGCGCCATCAGCGGCGCGACCACCTTGATCTGCGAAATCCACGGTGCGGCCGCACGCGCGTCTCCCTGATCCATCATCCATGCTGCCTTGAGGCAGAGCAGGCGCGCCATCTCGATTTCCATGCGGCAATTGGCGATGATATCGAAATTGGCTCCCAGTTGCGCCAGCGGCTTGCCGAAGGCCTCGCGGCGCGAGGAGCGCTGGCACATTGATTCAAGCGCACGCTCGGCCTGTCCGATTGCCCGCATGCAATGGTGGATGCGGCCCGGTCCAAGGCGACCCTGCGAGATTTCGAAACCGGCACCTTCACGCACCAGCAGACTGGAGGCTGGAACCCGAACATTGGTGAAGCGCAGATGCATGTGCCCATGCGGTGCATCGTCCATGCCATAGACTTCCATGGCGCGCAGTACTTCTACACCCTTTGTGCCTGCGGGAACCAGGATCATCGAATGCTGCTGATGCTTTGGCCGGGCCGGATCGGGCGAAGCGACCATGACGATGTAGATCTTGCAACGCGGATCGCCCGCGCCTGATGACCACCATTTTTCACCGTTGAGGACAAAATCGTCGCCGTCGCGCTCGCAGCGCATGGCGATGTTGGTGGCATCGGACGAGGCAACATCGGGTTCCGTCATGAGGAATGCGGAGCGGATTTCGCCCGCCAGCAGGGGCTTGAGCCATTTTTCCTTGTGTTCGGCCGAACCGTAGCGCTCGAGCACTTCCATGTTGCCGGTATCGGGGGCGGAACAGTTGAACACTTCCGCAGCCAGGTGCGACTTGCCCATTTCCTCGGCAAGATAGGCATATTCAACCGTTGTCAGTCCGTAACCCGAGGCAGAATCGGTGAGCCAGAAATTCCACAGGCCGCGTTCCTTGGCCTTCTTTTTCAGGCCTTCGAGGATTTCGGTCTGGCGGCTGGTGTAGCCCCAGCGGTTTTCACGTCCCACCTCGGCCAGAAATGGCTCGTCGAGCGGCGTTATCTCGTCGCGCACCATCTGCGCTACCTGGGCGTGGATGGGTTTCAGCCGCTCGGTCATGCCGAGTGACATTGCGGGATCAGCGGTCATAGCGATGTGCTCCGTATGGTGTTTTCGGATCGGGTTGGATTATGGGTGGTCGCGCCCGCACAGGCCAGAGCGAACCTTGTGAACTGGTCGATGATGGCGTTGCGAGACTGCAGCGATTCATCCTCCCTGCGTCGGTACCACAGGACCGGTGTGTTCAGAATGGCAAGAACAGCCTTCGAGGCAAAGGAAGGATTGTCAAAGGCGAGGACGCCGGCATCCCTGCCCTCCACCATCACCGCGCGGAACAGGTTTTCATACTGCTCGCGTTCGCTCATGAGAACGGCAAGCTGCTCGCGCTGAGCGGGCGTGGTGGCGCCAGCAAGGTGCATTTCCACCCCCTGCATCACCACCCGCTGGAACCGGATATGTTCCATCATGTTCAGCAGGTGTGCCCTGCACATTGCCTCAAAGCGCTGCAGCGGCGGCTGGGAAGAATGGGCCATGGGCTGGATTGCATCCAGATTTATCCGCATGCCGCGCCGGTGCACATCGAAGAACAGATCGGCCTTCGAGCGGTAATAGTGATAGATCATGCCTTTGGTGGCTGACAGGCGGTGCGCGACATCGTCAATGCTGGTGGCGTTATAACCTGCTTCCATGAAACAGTCGGCCGCCGCGGTCAGTATCGCTTCCTGGCCTGATCCGGAACTGGGCGTTCCTTCAGCGTGAGGCGCCTGCGCGGAAACTTTCGCTGCGCGGCGTTCCTGAATATGGATATCCATTGCCACGCTACAAATCCCTTCGCCGTCCGCTTTGTCCGCCTGCCATGCGCTGACGGAGGCCATTTTGCATCCCGGATGCCCACCGGATTCACCGCTTGTGAGTGTTCTGCATTTTTAACGCGATGCTGTATTGAAACTGGAACATACTACCGAGTATGTTGTCAATCAGGAAGCTTCGCCGATGGGGCGGCTGGAGACCTTGTTTCGTGTTTCAAACGGGAGGAACCATGTCCATTTTCGAGGAACTTTTTTCGTTGAAGGGGAAGACTGCCCTTGTCACTGGCGGGGCCACCGGCATCGGCAGGATGATCGCTACTGCGCTGGTCCGCGCCGGTGCGCACGTGATGATCGCCTCACGCAAGGGCGAGGACTGCGCGGCAGTGGCTGCCGAACTCAACGGCATCGCCATGTCGCAAGGAACGGGCGGCAGTGCTGAAGGCTTTGCTGGCAATGTGTCGAGCGAAGATGGCGTGCGCTCACTCGTGGCGGATGTCACGGCGCGCACGGACCGCCTGCATATGCTATTCAACAATGCCGGGGTTACCTGGGGTGCCACGATAGAAGATTTCCCCTATGGCGCATGGTCCAAGGTCCTGGACGTCAACGTCACGGGGCTGTTCAGCCTGACACGCGATCTACTGCCTTTGTTGGAAGCTGCGGCCAGTCATGAAGACCCGGCGCGCGTGGTCAATCTGGGTTCCGTGATGGGTACTTTGCCGCTAGGCGACGGAGCCTATTCCTATTCTGCTTCAAAGGCTGCGGTGCACCATCTGACCAAAATCCTCGCCAAGGAACTCGCGCACAAGCGCATTACCTTCAATGCGTTTGCGCCAGGTCCCTTCCAGTCCAAGATGACGGCATTTGCCACTGGCACGGATGAAAAGGCTGCCAAGGTCGGCGCTGATGTGCCACTGGGGCGCATCGGCGCACCATCCGATGTCGCCGGGGCAACGCTTTACCTGTGCGGCAAGGGTGGCTCGTATATCACAGGCGCGATCCTGCCCCTCGATGGTGGCATTCACGTGGAAACCGGCCACAATCTGTTTGGCGAGTAGGCGCAATGAGTTCAGAACGCGCCACAGTCACACTTGAGGATCTGCTTGCGGGAAAAGTCCCTGCCAGGTCGCAGTCGCGCTGGTATGCGTTGAGCCAACCGATGATCGACCAGTTTGCGGACGCAACGCTCGATCACCAGTTCATCCATGTCGACCCGGCAAGGGCAAAGGCCGAGACGCCGTTCGGCGGCACGATCGCGCACGGGTTCCTCACGCTTTCCATGCTGTCGGCCCTGGCAATGGACGCGATACCGTCGATTGCGGGAACAACGATGGGCATCAATTACGGTTTCGACAAGATCCGTTTCCTCGTGCCGGTCAGGGCCGGTGCCGAAATTCGAGGTCATTTCAACCGGGTTGAAACCAACGAGAAGAAGCCCGGCGAATTGCAGTTGCGCCATGAAGTGAGCGTGGAAATTCAGGGTGAGGAAAAGCCGGCGCTTGTTGCCGAGTGGATCAGCCTCATCATGGTTGGAAAAGACGGGAGATAGACGGGATGACGATCCGCTTCGATGACAAGGTGGCAATCGTCACCGGCGCAGGCAACGGGCTGGGCAGAGCACATGCGCTGGAACTTGCGCGCCGCGGCGCCATGGTCGTGATCAACGATTTCGGGGGGAGCCGCAACGGCGCTGGCGGTTCCCTCACGCCTGCTCAGATTGTGGTTGAAGAAATTGCCGCAAGCGGCGGTTCTGCAATGGCTAATGATGCCAATGTTGCAGATTTCGACCAATGCCAGGCAATGGTGGATTCGGTGATGTCCAAATGGGGGCGGATCGATATTCTCATCAACAATGCGGGCATTCTGCGCGACAAGAGCTTCGCCAAGATGACGCCGCAGGAATGGCGTCCAGTCATTGATGTTCACCTCAACGGCTCGGCCAACTGCTCGCTGGCGGTTTGGCCGGTGATGAAGGAACAGAATCATGGCCGCATCCTGATGACGACATCCACTTCCGGTGTCTATGGCAATTTCGGGCAGGCCAATTATGGCGCGGCGAAGATGGGGCTTGTTGGCCTGATGAACACGCTGTGCATTGAAGGCGCCAAGAACAACATCCGCATCAACTGCATTTCGCCGACAGCTGCAACCCGCATGACGGAAGATATCCTGACACCGCAGATGCTGGTAGCACTTGACCCGGCATTCGTGACACCCGCCGCAGTCTTTCTCGTCAGCGATGGCGCGCCCAATCGCACGGTGATGTTTGCTGGCGCGGGCTATTATTCGACCATGGAAATCCGCGAAAGCGAGGGCATGTGGCTTGAACCTGGCAAGCGCGATGCCGACACGGTAGCAAGCCTGTTCGGGCGCATCAGCGCGATGGACAGGGCCGATCACTTCATGGAAGGTCGCGAGCATGTTGCCAAGATCCTTGGCGCAGCAATGAAGAATAGCGGCTGAAGAGCCAACTCCCCCGTTTGAACCTATCCACCAAAGGAGCCGAACCATGCGATCTGCAGTCATTGTCTCAACAGCGCGTACACCCATCGGGAAAGCCTATCGGGGCGCCTTCAACGATACGCAGGCGCAGGCGCTGGGCGGGCACGCCATTGGCGAGGCAGTCAAACGCGCTGGCATCGAGGGCGTAGAAGTCGATGATGTGGTGATGGGTGCTGCCATCCAGCAGGGCTCGACCCACATGAACATGGCGCGCCAGTGTGCCATGCGCGCAGGGCTGCCGACCTCCGTTGCCGGCATGAGCATAGACCGCCAGTGCGCTTCAGGCCTGATGGGTATCGCGACCGCTGCCAAGCAGATCATCGCCGACGGCATGACAATCACCGTTGGCGGGGGACTGGAATCGATTTCACTCACGCAGAACGAGAAGATGAACCTCTATCGCGCTGCCGATCCGGAACTGCAACGCACCCTGCCCTCACTGTACATGAGCATGCTGGAGACAGCGGAAATCGTGGCGGAGCGTTACGGCATTTCGCGTGATGCGCAGGATGAATATTCCTACCAGAGCCAGATGCGTACAGCCGCTGCACAGGCTGCAGGGCGGCTTGACGCCGAGATTGCGCCGATGGATGCGGTCATGAAGGTCCAGGACCGCGAAACCAAGGCAATTTCTGACGTGGCGGTGCGGCTTGAAAAGGACGAGGGCAACAGGCCGTCAACGACCCTTGAGGGCTTGCAGCAGTTGCAGCCGGTGTTCAAAAGCGGGCAGAAAGTCAGCGAAGGCCGCTTCATCACGGCTGGCAATGCCTCGCAGCTTTCGGATGGCGCATCTGCAAGCGTGCTGATGGAGGAGAAAGAGGCGGAACGGCGTGGCCTTCAGCCGCTTGGCATCTATCGCGGCATGGCCGTTGCGGGTTGTGATCCGGATGAAATGGGCATCGGGCCGGTATTTGCCGTGCCGAAACTGCTCAAGGCGAACGGCCTCAAGGTCGATGATATCGGCCTTTGGGAGCTCAACGAGGCTTTTGCCTGCCAGGCGCTCTATTGCCGTGACCGCCTCGGCATCGATCCCGAAAAGTACAATGTGAGTGGTGGGGCAATTTCGATCGGACATCCTTATGGCATGTCTGGTGCGCGCATGACCGGTCACGCGCTCATCGAAGGCAAGCGCCGTGGCGCGAAATATGTCGTCGTGACGATGTGCATCGGTGGTGGCATGGGTGGTGCGGGCCTGTTCGAGATCGCCTGAGCCGGGAACCAGAATTCAGCGGCGCGGCGCCAGGCGATCAAGCAGTGCCAGGCCCGCGCTGCAGACCGTTTCCCAGAACCTGTCATGGGCGTTGAAAAGGCGTGAAACCGCCTGCTGTGGATGCTCGTCCTCAGCTGCACTTTCGGCGCGCAGGAACATCAGCGCATAGATGGCGCAGGCAACCAGCACCATGAAGATGCCGGCATAGATTGCGTCAGACAGGAAATGGCCACCCTGCCCTACGCGGATCAGCGCGGACACGCCCCACAGCAGCGCGGTGATGAGATAGAGGCGCTTGCGCCATGCTGTCGCCACGAGCGCCAGGGCAAAGAAGCTCATTACGGTGGATGAAACCTCGCCACTGACAAAGGAGCAATTGTCGAGGCATGTTCCGCCCCAGTCGAGTGGTGGGGCAAAGCCGTTCACGCCGCCAAATTCAAGGATTTCCCTTGGACGCCAACGGCCCCAATGGTCCTTCAGTACCATGTTTGTCAGCAACAGCGGCCCGGCCAGTGCGCAGAAAACCTGAAAGCACCATTCCTTCCAGTTCAAGGTCAGGACGCGCGTGCCAGCCTTGATCGAGATGAAGAGGCAAACGGATATGACGATGTACCAGACGGTGAAACCGCGCAGGAAAACCGTGCGGATGAAGCGCCAGAACTCCGAGTCAGCAAGCGCGAAGCGGCCGGTCTCGGTATAGAAAAGCGCGGAAGCGGCTATGTCCAGCGACGGGGCCAGCGTGAAGATCGCACCGGTAATGGCGGCAACGATCAGTGCAATGAGAGCGATTGTGCGGATTTCACGGGCATCGGCCTGCCCTTCCGCGTTGATTGGCCGGGTTGTGCTCATTGGACCTGCCGCTGGTAGCCACGCAAATCGTAAAGCCAGACCCGTGGTATTTCACCGGCGCTGATGGCTTCGGTCGCAAGTTGCACGGCATTGGTAAAGGAAGCGAGCACCGGCGCGGCATTGCTGGCATTGGTCACATAAAGCACCGGCTCGGCAGGGTCTTCCTGAAATGGCCGCGACATCTGGAAATGATCCGACGGTGCGCCGCTTTCCAGCCACGCCTTCACCGGAACCCCGGCATCGCGAAGGTAATAGATCATCAGGGAGGAGAATTTGCGATTGTCGGTAAGAATCGCGGAATAGGAATTCTCCTTGAGCCGCTCCTCGACCCTGGCAGCGATTTCACGCGCGCCCTGCATGCGCCGGAACGGGTTTGCCTCGTCAGGCAATGGTAGCTGGCCTGGAAGGCTGAAAGCGACCGCAACCGAAAGTACGGCGAAGGCGCATAGGTGAATGCCCAGTGACAGGCGGTTCCACCAGTCGGGAATGCGATTGACGAGCAGGTCGGCAACCAGGATTGTCGCTGCAATATAGGTAACAGCGGCCCAGTTGGCATATGCCTTGCTCATCAGTGCCTGGAAGCAGATCAGGGCAAGGACAGGCACAGAAAACGCCAGGAGCAGGCGCTGATTGCTGTCCATGCCCTCGGCAATCAGCCTAAAGATGGCAATGAAGAAAATGCCGAACAGCACGGGCCCCATGACGCCGAACTGCGAACCCAGGAACTCCGCCAGACGCAGAAAATGCAAACGGCCATCCCAGCCGATATTCTCACCGGTGTGGCCAACGGTGGCAAAGGCGTTCTGCATGTTCCAGATGAGATTGGGCGTGAGCAGCGCAAGTCCGCCCAGAATGGCCATCCAGAAACGCGGCTGGCGCAGCAATCCTCTGTCCTGACGACTGAAGATCAGGAATATGGCGATGCAAAGCAGGAAATAGATCATCGCATATTTGGACAGAAGGCCAAGGCCAAGCGCCATCGCGAGAAGGGCCGCATCGCGCCAGGAACCGGACTTGCGGAAACCGATGAAGGCAAACAGCGCCAGCGACCAGAAGAAAAGCAATGGCACGTCCGTCGACACGACCGTGGAAGAGAGCGTCACGGCAGGAAGTGTCAGATAGGTGAACGCGGCAAAGAAACCGGTTCGCCGGTCAAACAGCGTGCGCGCGATGCGCCACACGAGATATGCCGTGGCGGTATGCATCAAGGGCGAAAGCAGGCGTACGGCAAATTCACTGTCGCCAAGAAGCCCCGTGATCGAGCCGATCAGCCAGGCAAGCATTGGTGGTTTGGAGAAATATCCGAACGCCGGTTCCTTGCCCCAGGCCCAGTACTGCGCCTCATCGAAAAAGAGTTCGGTATTGTTGAACCAGAGCGAGACAATGCGCAGCGCCAGCAGCGCCGTCATTGATATCAGCAGCAGGCGTTTCCATTCCACGGAATTGCCCCGGCCTTCCTCGGCCAATGGTTCTTCAACTGGGGAAATCAAGTTCCGGCTTCCGATGTTCCGTCGCAATGCGAATGCAGGCGATATGGGCCGCCCCTTGCCAATTGGCCGCGTGTATGGGATTTACGCCGCCGCAAGTCAAGGCGGCGTTGGGGAGGCGCTGCGGAACCAGGACAGTTCGCACATGAAAATCTCCGTCGTCATTCCCGCCTACAACGAGGAAGGCAATATTGGCCGTCTCGTTGCGGAAACGTTCGACTATGTGCCGTCCAACGCACTTGGCGAAGTGATTGTCGTGGACGACTGTTCCACGGACGCCACGGCAAGCGAGGTTGCCGCGCTCAAGAAGAAGTTTGCAAAGCTGCGCATCGTGCGGCACCTGACCAATGCAGGGCAAAGCGCCAGCTTGCGGTCGGGAATCCTGAGCGCCCGCTTTCCCGTCATCGCGCAGATGGATGGTGACGGCCAGAACGATCCGCGTGATATCGCTGCGCTGCTTGGAAAACTGTCCGAACCGGGCACGCAGGACGGCATTGCCCTTGTGGGTGGCGTGCGCACCAAACGCCGCGACACAGGTTCCAAGCGCTGGGCTTCCAAGGCCGCGAACTGGATACGCGACACGATCCTCAGGGATGATTGCCCCGACACGGGCTGCGGCATCAAGGTTTACTGGCGCGAAGCATTCCTGAAACTGCCCTTCTTCACCAGCGTGCATCGCTACCTGCCCGCGCTTTTTCAGACCTATGGCTACAAGACGGCCTATGTGCCGGTGAATGACCGGCCACGGGTGATGGGTGTGTCGAAGTACAACAATTTCAACCGGGCGCTGATCGGGCTTTACGACCTGTTCGGTGTGACGTGGCTGCGCAAGCGCACGAAGGCACCAGGCACCGAGGAACTATGACTGCGCGTCGTTCCTGAGATTCTTGCGGTATCGCGCATAGACCCACAGGCCAAGCAGGATTGACAGGACAAACAGGGCTATTGACAGCCCAACCTGTTCGCGGCTGCCAATATTGATGCCAGAACCCATCAGCGCGAAGACAAGAGTCTGGGGGATGTACCCCAGAACCGACCCGGCAAAGAAACCGACAAGCGGGATACCAGCTGCACCTGCCGCCATGTTGGCGAGGAAATTTGAACCAACCGGAAGCAGGCGCAGGATCAGGCTCAAGGTGAAGGGATTGCGCGCCCAGATCTGGACAGCGACATCAACCCGCCCCCTGATGAAGCGTATCGCGGCATCCCGGAAAAGACGGGCAGCGCCATAACCGGCCAGCAGGCCGAGGGCGCTACCGGCAAGCGCAATGGCAAAACCCTCGGCCAGTCCGAAGAAATAGGCAGCAAAAAAGCTGATCGCCTGTCTTGGGCCACCTGCTGCGGTGAACAGTCCGGCCAGCAGCAGGTAGGCGATGCGCCCATGCAGGATTCCAGCCTCGTCGCCGGCGGAAAAGTTCAGGGCGGCAAGAAGGTCTTCGAACCGGTAGCGGTTGGCGATGAGGCCCGCGGCAGCAAGAATGCCCAGCAGCAGGGTTGCGCGCAGCAAAAGCTTGACGCCCATCTGCCGAAACACTGTTTGAACTCTGTTGGTCATGCCGGGAGGATATTCCGTTCGTTTGCAGCGCACACCTAACAATGGCAGGACGCCGTGACAATACCGGCATCGCAGCAAGGCTTTCTGCGCCTTCCCGACTTGCGATGAGCGAATGTGGCATTGCGAAGCATGGTGCTTGACGCCAGCCCGCGAATTGCCACCAACTGGACCACAGACTCGCACTTGCCACGAAAGGGCTCAATTGCATGAAAGTGCTGATCGCAGGCGGCGGAATCATCGGCGCATCGCTTGCCTATCACTTGGGAGAAGCTGGCGCGGAGGTCGTTGTCGTCGACAGCAATCCTCAACGCGGCGGAAAGGCCACGCCTGCCTCCTTCTCGTGGATAAATGCCTCGCATGGCAATCCGCGCCACTATTTCGACCTGCGCATGCAGTCAATCGGTGCCTGGCGTGAGCTTGGCGCACGCCTGCCGGAACTGGGTGTTCGCATGTCCGGCGGACTTTTCAACGAGTTGAAGGGCGCAGAACTCGAATCCTATGTGTCGGAATATGCTTCATGGGGTTACGATATCCGTCTGATCGAAGCGCCGGCGGTCCGGGCAATCGAACCACTGTTGCGCAATCCCCCTGCCCTTGCCGCCCTTGTTCGCGATGAAGGCATGATCGAGCCGGTCGAGGCGACGCAGGTGTTCGTCAAGGCCAGTGGCGCGGCAATCATCAAGGCTGACATTCAGGCAATTGCGCTTGATGGCGGGCGCGCGAAAGGCCTGCAAACAAGCGCAGGGCTGATCGAGGCCGAATGCGTCATCGTTTCGGCAGGAACGGCCAGTCCGGCAATTCTCGCCAGTGCGGGCGTTGACCTGCCGCTGGACGATCCAAAGGGCCTGCTGGTCTCGACCCAGCCGATCAGGAACAGCGTCAACCACCTGCTGATCACCGAAAAGCTGCATGCACGCCAGCGTGCCGATGGCAGCCTGCTGATCGGCTCGGATTTCCTTGGGACCTATGACATGGACAATCCGCAGCAAACCGCTGACAGGCTGGTTGCGTCGCTGCAGGAAATGCTGTCCATCGACGAGCAGCTTGAGGTGCGCGACATGAGCATCGGCGCGCGCCCGACGCCGCGTGACGGCTTTCCGGTATTCGGTGCTGTAAGCGGGATTGACGGCCTGTTTGTTGCCGTGACGCATTCCGGTGTGACGCTTGCTCCGGTCGCGGGAATGGCGCTGGCGAGCGAAGTCCTGCATGGTAACATCCTGCCGCTGGCGAAACAGTACAGGCTGGAACGCTTCGCCCGGTAAGCGCTGCATTGCGGTGAAGTTGGTGATGTCCGCTTGACGTGCGGCCCGGCCATGGTCACGCTACCGCGAATCCGGATTGCTGAACCGGGAATGGAATGATGACTGAAAGCCCAAATCTTATCGACGACAAACTGCTCACGCCGTGGCTCGAGGCCCATGTGGCGGGCTTTGAGGAACTGCATGAAATCCGCAAGTTCGACACTGGCCAATCCAATCCGACCTATCTGGTGGTGGCGGAAAGCGGGAAATATGTCCTGCGGGCAAAACCGCCCGGAGAATTGCTCAAGTCCGCGCACCAGATTGACCGCGAGTATCGTGTGATGAAGGCCTTGCAGGGCAGCGGCGTTCCGGTGCCAAGGGTATTTGCACTGTGTGACGAGGATTCGCCGATAGACCGGATGTTCTTCGTCATGGAATATCTGGACGGTCGCATCTTCTGGGATCCGGCATTGCACGAGTTGGTGGGTCCCGATGCAGAACGCCATCGCGGCGAAATCTACGATTCGATGAATGCCGCGCTCGCCGCCCTGCACAGTGTCGATATCACGAAGGTCGGGCTAGAGGATTTCGGTGTTGCGGGAAACTATTTCGAACGCCAGTTCACGCGCTGGTCGAAACAGTATGAAGCAAGCGAAGTGGAGCGAAACGACGACCTGCACAGACTGATGGACTGGTTGTCGTCGCGCATTCCGGCAGATGATGGCAATGTATCGCTGGTGCATGGCGACTACCGGATCGACAATATGGTGTTTGCGCGATCCAGTTCGGACATTCTGGGCCTTCTCGACTGGGAATTGTCGACGCTGGGGCATCCCTTGGCTGATCTTGCCTACCAGTGCATGCAATGGCGGCTACCGCATCAGGGCGGATTCCGGGGGCTTGGAGGCATTGATCGCAAGGCTATCGGCCTGCCCAGCGAAGAGGAATATGTTGCCAGCTACTGTCGGCGCAGGGGAATTGGCGCGATCGACAACTGGTCGGTTTATCTTGCCTTTTCCTTCTTCCGCCTCGCCGCCATACTGCAGGGCGTCTACAAGCGGTCCATCGACGGCAATGCCTCGAACCCTGAAAAGGCGCGCGCCTATGGCGCTGCCGTTCCGATGATGGGCAAGATGGCAATCGACATGATCAATTCGGGGCACTGAGCCCATTGCAAGCCCGTAGTTTCCGGAGACGCGGGTGATCGCAACCCTTGAACATTACATTCTGGAAAAGCTGGCCGACCCGCAGGCGAGCACGTTCGCTTATCGCCAGTCCGTGTACAATGCCGCACGCAAGGCGCTCGATGCCCATTGTGCGAAGAAGGCCATCGACCGTGACGAGGCACTGGAACTGCGCGACGCGCTGGAAACAGTGATCGGGTCCATCGAACTCGACCAGCAATTGCCAGTCGGCACCCCTGGACGCATGACCGACGAGGTTGCCCCGACCCCTCGCCCTGTTGCAGCCCCTGCATCGGGCCAGGGAAGCGTTCCACTTCCCCCCGCACCAACCGGCAGGAAGTGGGCAATCATCGCTGCGGTGGGCCTGGCAATCATCATTGGGGTGCTGCTTCTCTTCCAGCAGGGTGCACCCGATAACGACGCAATGGCCCAAAATGCGCGGCGGCTGATTACCGGGTCAACGGGCGAGAACCAGCTGTTCTGGGTGCTTGGCAAGGACCAGATACCGTCTATGGCCGACACGCCAGGCTATTTACACACCGTGATCGCGGCGAATGATTATCCGTTGATTGTCGCAAAGGCATTGGAGGCAGCGGAAGCTCCGGACAGACGACCGCATTTTGTCATGGATATTGATCCGGTCTACAGACGTTTCATCGGCAAGCAGTCCTTCAGGATTCATGCAGTGATGCGGTGCCCTGATGCAGCCTGTTCGCCGGCTGGCTATGTCAGCTATTACAATCTCGACGGCGGAAGCAGCGGCTGGCGCCGCTTTTCACCTGCAACCGAATTGACGCTCGTCACGCTGGAAATCGAATCCGGCGGGGATATCTCCAAATCCGAAGCTGCAAGAATTGCCTTTTCCACCGATTTTTCCCCTACCGGGTCCAGTCTGGAGATTGTTGCCGTCGCACTGGAAATTCTGCCGTGATTGGCAACGGCCTGCAAACCAACACGCATATTTGAGGTTGTACCATCCAACAAATCATTTAGTAGTGTTTCGGCGTTATTCCGCGTCAATCAGCTGGCGGATATATTGGCTGATCCGATGGATAATGTTGGTGTTCTGCACAAACCAGTTTTGAACGATCAAGGAATTAGCAATATGTGCATGTTCTGCTCGAAGATTGACAATGCTCCCACCTGCATTGAAGTGCGCCAGCAGCCGAACCAGTTCACTGAGTCAGGCGATGTCGGCAACACGACAGGCACCGCGCAGGCGATTTCCATCGGTGAAGAGGTTTATGGCACACTGGATTCCAGTGTTGACTGGGACTTCTACTCAATCAATCTGACCGCAGGCGTCACCTACGTCATCAATCTGGCAACAGACAATCTCGGCTCCGGACTCTCCGATCCCTATCTCCATATTCTGGACAGCACTGGCGGCAGCGTGCTGGAAAACAATGATGGCGGAGCTGGTTTCAATTCCTATGCCCTGTTCACTCCTTCAACCACCGGCACCTATTACATGGTGGCTGACTCTTTCAGTGGCGAACAAGGCGGCTATTTTCTGACTGTCCAGCAAGACGATATTCCCGAAAACACATCGACGGATGCAACGCTGGATCCATATTCGGTGCTTACCGGCCAGACAGACATGGATTCAAATTGGGATGACGACTGGTACCAGGTCGCGCTTGACGCTGGCGTCACGTACACTTTCACGATGGCGACCAGCTATGCAAACAGCGGTAATGGCAATACGAACGGTTATGTCGAGGTGCATGGGTCAACCGGGAACCTTATCACCGCCAATACGACCAGTGTCGAGTACACTCCGACCACGTCCGGAACCTACTACATTTCAGCAGGCGCTGACAGCAATGCTGCAAGCGGCACCTACAGTATCGAAATGTCGTTGGGGAGCACCTCATCCCCCCTGGCTGCCCCGCTCAATTCGCTGGACTGGGGATTCAGCGTACCTGACCACAACGCATCAACAACTGCCACTGACATCTATGTCTATTTCGTGCCCGGCGGAATCTCCTTCAACGATGGTGATGCATATGTTTCCAGCACCTGGAGCACGAACGAAATCAATGCTGCCGTTGCAGCGTTCGACAGCTACGAGGCTGTCGCCAACCTCCAGTTCCACTATGTGAGCGACCCCTTGCAGGCAGACTTTGCAATGGTACTCACGACGGGTACCGGTGCGCTGGGTTACTGGGGTGTCGGCGGGGGGACGGTAACGGTCAACAGTGTGAATTACACCCTGAATGGATGGGGCGTGTTCGAGGATGGCGGCACCGGCTGGACTTCCTCCGGGCTTGCGGTGGGCGGCTACGGTTACATCACGCTTGTGCACGAAATCGGGCATGGCCTGGGTCTGGCACATCCGCACGATACTGGCGGCAATTCCGTTGTCATGGACGGCGTGACCGGGGCTTTCGGCTCAACCGGGACCTACGGGCTAAACCAGGGCATCTACACGACGATGTCGTACAATGATGGCTGGTATTCGATGGGTGGGTCGGCTTCGCTGAACTATGGCTGGCAGGCGACCCCGATGGCGCTGGATATCGCAGTCCTTCAGGAAAATTATGGTGCAAACACCACTGCAAACAATGGAGCCAATATCTACACGCTGCCTGGAACAAACGCAGCTGGCACCTTCTTCTCCTGCATCTGGGACACCGGTGGCACTGACCTGATCGCCTATAGTGGCTCGCTTGATGCCTATATCGACCTGCGTGCAGCCACATTGCTGAATGAAGTGGGCGGCGGCGGCTTCGTTTCCTATGTGGACGGCATCGATGGCGGATTTACCATTGCCAACGGCGTCGAAATTGAAAATGCCAGCGGTGGCTCGGGCGCTGATTTGATTTTCGGGAACGATCTGGCCAACGTTCTGGATGGCGGAGCAGGTATTGATCAGTTGTTTGGTTTCGCAGGCAACGACTCGATCTATGGCGACAATTCAGACATCGTCTTCGGTGGCGACGACTACGATATTTTCTACAATTCGAGCGCGGATTTCCGTGGCTACAACCTCTTCGGCGCCGAGATCGAGCAAATGATCTGCAGCGAAAATGGCAACACCGTCACCATCGTGCGCAACACTGATGGCAGCATCGACGAAGCAACCTACGATACGGCGAATACCCAGACATACGACTTCTATGCCAATCACTATACCAGCAACTGGGAACTGTATCTGCAGCAATTCATCGAAGACAATGGAAACATCCGAAACCTCGGTTTCGATATAGCTGGCACTGAAACCTACCAATATTATCAGAACACCTACAACAGCATTAACCAACTCCTGAACCAGATCATCAAGGATGATAATGGCAATGAGAGAGTGCTCGGCTATGATGTGTATGACACCGAGACATACTTGTATTATCAGAACACCTTTGATGCCGTGTACAATCTCCTGAACCAGGTGATCAGGGATGACAATGGCAACGAACGTATTCTGGGCTATGACGCTTACGGGACAGAGGCCTGGCAATATTACCAGAACACCTATGATTCCGGCGGCTCGCTGATTGAATCCTTCTACTACATGGATAACGGCACGTATGTTTACGTGTAGCGGTTTTCACCGTTGAGCGAACAGTGCCAGCGCTGGCCCGTTGGGGTGATCCGGTTGGTCAAAATTGATCCGGATATCTCCAAAACCGTTCTGCCGAAGGGTTTCCATCAGCGAATTTCTCTCCAGCCAGATGGCATAGGGTTCTGAGCCACCGCAGAATCCCTGCCATTCGAGGGCGTTGTTGTAGTTCTTCCTGCAGCTTCCAACCTGACTGCCATTGATCTGCTCGGTTTTCGGTTGTTCGAAGAACGGAGCGAGGGTGGTCGAGGCGCTAATGATATCGTGGTCGTAATAGTGGGTCCAAAGGAACAGTTTGCGTGAAATCTTGGCGATTTCGGCAAGTGTTCGGACGGGATCGGTGCAGTGATAGAGCACTCCGCTTGCCACGCAGACATCGAATTTCTCGTCTGTGGTTTCGAGATAGCGATTGAAGTCACCTAGAACGAACTCGACCCGGTCCAGATTGAAAATCTGTTTCACGATCAGGCATTTGAGAAAGGCGCGAGAGTTCGACTCGACAGCCTTGATGCTGCGCGCGCCATATTTCTGGATCATGTAGGAATGGCCACCCTCAAGCGGACCCAGTTCCAGGACGCTCTTGCCGAAAAAGCTGGCCTGCTGCTCCGCCCAGGCAATTCGGCCATCCTCGAACAGTCCAACGCTGCCCGGGGTCGGAACCAGGCCCGTATGTGCTGGCATGGCCGATGACCATTCACCCTTGAAAAGGTCCAGTGCGGCCTGATTGCCTGGGGCGGTTTTTACATATTCGTCGAGAATATCCATGAATGCTCTCTTTTCGGGATTGTGGAATCAAACAACATCAATTCGCGGTGGAAACGCCAGGCCGAAATCTGCGGCGTCGAGCGTCAGATTGGGGGAATAGGCAGGATCTAAATCGATGATGTCCTGCCAATGCCTGCGCATGTACTTCTTCTCCAGCTCCAGGCGCCTGCGCTTTTTCGGGCTCGTGTCGTACCCCCTGGTCGCAGACTCGTGATGGTAGAATTCTGCATGCGGCGTCCACACGTTCCTTAACCCAAGGGCCGTGAGCTTCAAGCAGAAATCGATATCATTGTAGGCAACCTTCAGGTGCTCCTCGTTCAAGCCGCCGACCTTTTCGTAATTTTCTTTCGAAACGAGAAGCAAGGCACCCGTTACAGCACTCAGCGTCTGGCGCAGGACCGCCCTGCCCGAATAGCCCGTGCTTTGCCTTGGAAATCCGAGATGGCCGTGTGCAGCAAGACCGCCTAGCCCCATGATGACACCAGCATGCTGGATGGTATCGTCGGGATAATAGAGTTTCGCGCCAACCGCGCCCACCTGCGGCTGAAGGGCAATGCCGACCATTTCCTCAAGCCAGTCGGGCGATATCACCGATATGTCATTGTTCATCAACACGACATAATCGCCTTTGGCCTGGCTGACGGCGAGATTGTTGAGTGCGGAGAAGTTGAAAGGACGGTCATCGCGAATGATGCGCGCAGTGCCTGATTTCTCCCAGGCAGTCAGTTGTTCAAGTGCGCCCCTGTCGTCGGAGCCATTGTCCACGACAAGTATCTCGTAATTCGCGTAGGTGGTCAGCGCCGTGATGCTGTCGACACATTGGCGCAGCAGGTCTGCCGCGTTGCGCGTCGGGATGATGATCGACACTTTGGGAAGTTTTTTCGGCAGTTGGTAGATCACGTGATAGCCGATGCCGATCAGTTTCGCCTTCGCCCTGATCTTGCGCCGATCAAGTGAATCCTGAAGCGCCCTTTCACCGGCAAGCATCGCATAGGGTTTCTCGTCGCCGGAAAGCGCGGTGCTGCCCTTCATCACACGCCAATGGTAAAGCACATGCGGAATGTGGCGGATGGCGCTCGCAGGTATCTTTTCCACATAGCGCAGCGCCAGATCATAATCCTGCGCGCCCTCGTAACCGACCCGAAAACCGCCGAGTTCCCTGACAGTCTGTGTCCGATAGACACCCAGATGGGTGATCAGGTTGTGCGAAAGGAAAAGGTCCGGATTCCAGTCGCTTTTAAAGTAGGGAGAATCGCGTTCACCGTCCTCCGACAGCTTGTCTTCATCAGAATAGATCAGGCCAGCATCCGGATGCATGGCGATTTCGCTGGCAACGGCCAGAAGTGCATCGGGCGCCAGGCAATCATCATGGTCGAGCAGGGCCACCCATTCACCGGTAACAAGTTCCAGCGCGCTGTTGGATGCCTTTGAAATATGCCCGTTGGCTGTTCGGAACATCACCTTGATGCGCGATTCCTGCGAGGCATAACGCCTGAGGATTTGCCCAATCGCTGGATCGCTGGAACAGTCATCGGCGATGCAAAGTTCCCAGTTCTCCCAGTTCTGGGCCAGGACGCTGTCAATCGCTTCCTTCAGAATGCGCGAAGGCGGGTTGTAGACCGGCATGATGATCGATATGCGGGGCGAACTGCCGTGCCCCGACAAGCGCCTGCGCCAGGCATGTACCAGCTTCACGCGCAGCGGAACCTCACATTCATCAATCCACTGCTGGTAATTGTAGGCACCATTGAGAGATGGATCGCTGTCAATCCTGAAGGCGGTTCTCGTGTCATCGAGAAGATTACGAATGCCGCCAACGCGAAGTCGTTCGACCACGGCATTGGCGAGGCGGGGAATGTCGGCGGGTGAGCGCACCCTGCGCGCGATCATCTGGTACAAGTTTTCGGCGAGGTACCATGCCCTGCCGGTTTTCCTGATGGTCGGCCTGGCGATCCTGAACCGCGACAGGTGATCGGGCGGATCAAGCCGCAGCGATACAGCCTCACCCGTCAGCCTGAAGAAGCTGACGCACTTGCCACGCCCGGACCTGAAGACCGGCGTGGTGATCGCCAGATTTTCATGTTCGCCAAGGCCATAGTCCGGATAGATCTTGAGGAACCCTGTCAGGGGATAGGCCGTATCGGTGCGACAACTCAGCCTGTAATATGCAGGTGCCAGCGCCTTGGTTCCGTATGCCAGCGCCAACTGGGGGTCATGCCCTTCGGTTGTGATATCCAGGAAACCGTTCGCACCGGCAGCAATGGTCGCGCCAGCCCGCGGAACAATTGCCACCCGCACGCCCATGAAGCGCCTTTTCAGGTTCTGGAGAAATGCGGCAACCCTGAAGAACAGGCCAGATGAATTGTGGCGCTGGATTTCGAGGCGTTCATGGAGCGAGCGGAGTTCGCGCCGGGAAGCGGACAGTTCAGCGCTTTCTCGCTCACTGATCTTTACTTGTACGAGCAGCTCTGCCTGCCGGCGCTCCAGCCTTGTGGTGGCATTTTTCAGACGCTTGTTAAGCGCGCTGTTTTTCCGGGTCAGGCGGGCCTGTTCCTTCTGCGCGTCATCGAGCTTCAACTGCAGGTTCTCTATCTGGCTGAGCGCTTTCGACATTTCAGCCGATGCGCCCGTTATCCGTGTCTGGGCTTCCTTCAGCTGTTCAGCCAGAAGATTTGCAGACTGCTCCCTCTCGCCAAACCGTGCAGCGGTGCGTTTTCTTTCTTCCTCGAACAGTTCGTACATCAAGGGTTCGCTGCGCGCCATTTCCTGCGAAATCTGCTCCAGCACCTGTATGGCCTGGCGATCCCCGGCGTTTTTCTCCAGCGCGAGCAGTGAACCATAAGCGCTGGCCACCCAGCCTTCGAGGAAGGCCGGTTCGCCCTGATGCGCGTCATTGCCAGTCTGGCGACGCAGGGACGGATCGAGAAACGCGTCGATCTGGTCACGAATTGCGGCTGGCTGTGTCCTTCCCAGTTTCAGTGATGCGCCAAGCCTGGCGAGTGTTTCCTGCCGGTCTGAAAACAGGGATTCGAAGGAGACCGCAGCGCCACCATTTCGGTTCACACAAAGCTGGGCGTCAATGACATGGCGCAGCCACAGCAGAAGGCCATAGGCGACCGGCAGGTCATTCCTGGCGTTCAGCGACTGCGCAACATCGACCGGGTGCCTGAAAACATGGACCAGCCGAACCTCGCCCATGCCCTTTTCCAGGGCCCGAACAAAGTGGTCGGCAATTCTGCAAATTCGCGGGTCTTTCAGGACAATCACGGGGTCGCGATACTGATCGCCGATGATTGCAGCCAGTTCGGCATCGATCGCGGACAACCGACTTGCACCAAGCGCAGACAGGTCCGCTCGCCGCCAGTCGAACCAGGCTGAATTGAGTTCACCGAGAAGCCTGTCGTTGAACGCGACGATCTTGCGCGGTTCCCAGTGACCCGCCTCATTGCCCAATCCTGCATCAATCATGTCGCGCGGCAGGCCCGCGCCCATCAGATTGATCACACGGGTCAAGGCACTGGTGCCTGAGCGATGCATGCCCAGGACCAGCAGAACGCGGCGTTTGCGCCCAGGCTCAGATGGCTGATCCATACTTATGCCAATTCCGCTTCATCAAATTCCCTTGCCCCACCCTGGCGCTCATTGATGGAAAATCCGCACCAGGCATTCTGTCCAAACTAGATTTCAACTAACTCGGGAACAACATTGAAATCGATCATTCCAGTAGCAATTCGTCGTTCGTCAGGAACAATCCTGATCGCAAGGACATCCAGAATGCGGTGCAGGAAGCCCCATTCCCCGTCGATCATGCCGCTCACGCCAGCGTTGAGAAAATAGGTCCCCGGTGTCAGTGCCGCATCAAACCTGAATCTCATCTGGCGCTTTTCGCCGGCCTTGGCCGAAATCAGCATTTCCGGCGTGAAACTTGTCGTGGCTCCACCCAGCGCAACGCCGCTCACACCTTTCAGCAGCATGCCGAACCCGACCTTCTCGACATCCCGGTCAAAACTGACCTCGTATTCGAAAAAGAGCTGCTGTCCCGGCGGTACCACATTTACCGCCATGCCCTGACCATCAACAATCCGGCAGTTCGTTATCAGGGCTCCACGCGGCTCATAATCGATCCTGGAGACCGTTACGAGCGCAGCATCAAACCAGCTTCTGACCGTGGTCTTTGCCGCTTCGTGCGGCTCTTCATATTCGAGCTTTTCGGTGGGTTGCGCGTCGCGCTGAAGGGAAAGATTGCCCAGTTGCCTGATCTTTTCGCGTGCAATCGCGGCCTGGTCCGGCGTCATGTTGGTCAGGCGATGATAATTGGAAACGACCATGCGCGGTGCGCCGTCGAGAAGTACCTCACCACCATCCATCAGTATTGCGCGGTCGCACAGCTGAACGATTGTCTCCGCGCTGTGCGACACGAACAGGATCGTGGTGCCATCATCCTTGAGATCGGAAATCCTGGCGTAGCATTTCCGCTGGAATGCCTCGTCGCCGACCGCCAGCGCCTCGTCGACGATGAGGATGTCGGGATCGGTGTGAATGGCAGTTGCAAAGGCAAGGCGAACATACATGCCCGATGAATAGGTCTTGACGGGCTGATCCATGAACATTCCGATGTCGCAAAACCGCGCAATGTCATCAAATCGCGATTCCGTTTCCGCCACGGAAGCCCCCATGATCGATGCGTTCAGGTACAGGTTTTCGCGCCCGGTGAATTCCGGATTGAACCCGGCACCCAGTTCAAGCAGTGCGGCGATGCGGCCATGGACATTCAGCGTTCCCACACTCGGCGTGAGGGTTCCACAGATCATCTGCAGGAGTGTCGATTTTCCTGAACCGTTGCGCCCGATGATGCCGACTGTCTCGCCCCTTGCGATCCTGAAGGACACGTCGTGCACGGCGCGATATTTGATGAAATACTCGGATGGGGACCCGAAAAAGCGCTGCAGCCTGGGAACCACCATCTGCTTCAGCCGATCTGTCGGACTGGCGTAGATATTGTAGGTTTTTCCGAGATTCTGGACTTCGATCGCATGATCAGAGGACATCGGCGAACCCCTTTCTGGTTCGCTCGAACCAGTAGAGGCCGCATACCATGACGAGGACCGCAACAATCGTGTAGACCCCAAGCTGGGCCATATCCGGCAAATCGCCATAGACAGCGACTTTCCTGACCTGCTCGACAGGCACGGTTATCGGATTGAGAAATATCAGCTTCGAAACCCAGGGCGGCAGAACGGACGATGGGTAGAAGATAGGCGACATGAACTGACAGGCCGTGACCAGCGGGCCAAGCACATGGCTGATATCCCGGACATAGGTTCCAAGCGAGGCAAGGAACCAGCCAATTCCAGCCAGGATCATCAGTAGCGGGACGCAGATCAAGGGAACCAGCAGGAAGGTCATCGGTACTTTGCCGGTATAGGCAAGGAGGAACACTGCCAGGACGGCGAAACTGATCAGAGCCTGGAATGCCGCCACGCCAATCGAGACGGGAACCAGAACGTCGAGCGGGAAGACGATCCTTTTCACGAAGTTCTGGTTTGCCACCATCAGGCCAGGCGCGCGCAGGACCACTTCGGCGAAGAGCTGAAACACGATCAGCCCCGAGAAAATGACGAGCGAATAGCCGATGGCCGATTCTTCCCCGCTCGGCAGGATCCATCGAGCCTTCAGCACGCCCGCGAATACGAATGTGTAGATCGCGAGCATGAACATGGGCGTCACGAGTGACCAGAACAGGCCCAGGATAGTCCCCCGATACCGGCCGACTATTTCGCGACGGGCCAGTTGGGAAAACAGTTGAACCCTTTTTTGAAACAAACTCTGGAATCCCGAATCTAGGTTTCGTGTGCAGATCGCGAAACGCCCCTGTTTGCGCCAGCCCATCCACGGAAAGTTCTTAGGAAAAGCGGGGCGATATCACAAGTGCCCAGTCCTCCTGACCACAGCCCTCTGACCCTAGTCCTCCAGTGCCATACCGATCTCGGCCAATATGCGGTCGGTGTCCGCGCCCGGCGGGACAGGCGGAGCGGGCGTTGCTGGCGGTGTTCTGGAAAAACGCGGCGCAGGTGCTGCCTGAACCACTCCGCCGACCTTGATGAAGGTTGAACGCGCCGCATTGTGGGGATGCGCCATCACTTCGTCAAAGGCAAGAACCGGCGCAACGCAGGCATCGGTGCCGGTAAAAATTTTCATCCATTCGTCGCGGGTTCGACTGGCAAACAGTGCCACAAACGCTTCCCGACGCGATGCCCACTCAGACAGGTTGTATTGCGAGGCGCACAGATCGCCCGGCAGGCCCACCTTTTCAACCAGCTCCGCGAAGAACTGCGGCTCAAGCGGCCCCACGGAAAGGAACTTGCCGTCGCTCGTTTCATAGCAGCGGTAAAAGGGCGCGCCACCATCAAGCAGGTTTGCCTCACGTGCCCGGCCATTCCACTGTCCGCGCGCCAGCATGGTATGGAATATCCCCATCAAGGCTGGAACCCCGTCCACCATGGCCGCATCGATCACCTGCCCCCTGCCGGAGCGCTGGCGCTCGTACAGGGCCGACAGGACGCCGAGCAGCAGGAACATGGTGCCCCCGCCATAGTCGGCAACCAAGTTGAGGGGTGGCGTGGGCACTTCGCCAGAACGCCCCATGGCATGCAGGGCACCTGAAAGAGACAGATAGTTGAGATCGTGCCCGGCCGTGTGGGCCAGCGGGCCTTCCTGTCCCCATCCTGTCATGCGGCCAAAGATCAGTCCGGCATTGCGCGCCGCGCAGTCATCGGGGCCAAGACCAAGCTTTTCCATCACGCCCGGCCTGAAGCCCTCGATCAGTATGTCACTGCGCTCGATCAGGCGCATTGCCGCCTCGCGCCCGGCATCGCTTTTCAGGTCGAGAGCCACGGAGCGTTTCGAGCGGTTGTTGACATCCGCCGGATCAGGCTTTGCGCGCTTGCGCACGATTACCGTCACTTCGGCTCCCAGGTCGCCAAGCAATTGTCCGGCAAGCGGGCATGGTCCAAGCCCAGCCATTTCCACGACCTTCAAACCTTCCAGTGGCCCAGCCATGTTTTTCCTCCGATTCAGCCAGCAAAGACTAACCCGATTCAGACCGGCTCCAAACATCCTGTCTTAAAAGCGAACGGTTTCTTCGTGGCCCGCCAATTGAAGCTTCGGTATTTCCTGCATAAAAATACATAGAAATGCATGATTCCAACAGGCGATGTGGTGCAGGATTTCTCGGACGCTTTTTCTGCTGCCTTCGGGCTGCTTGCAGGGTTTGATCAAGCCTTGCTGGAGATCGTGTGGCTTTCGCTCAACGTGTCGACAGGTGCGGTGCTGATCGCCGCCCTGATTGGCCTGCCGCTTGGCGCTTTCCTTGCCGTGCAGCGTTTTCCCGGCAGCGGCATCATCGTCGCGCTCATCAATGCGCTGATGGGACTGCCCCCTGTCGTTGCGGGGCTTGTGATCTACATGCTTCTGTCGCGCGCAGGCCCATTGGGAGCGCTCGGTCTCCTCTACACGCCGAGCGCCATGGTGATTGCGCAGGCTATCCTGGTTACGCCGATCATCGCGGCGATTTCTCACCAGGTGCTGCGCGACCTCAACAAGGAATATGATGCCTATCTGCGTTCGCTGGGCGCCAGCAGGCGCGCGCGGATTGCAACACTCCTGTGGGATGGCCGCTATTCACTGGTCAGTGCGCTGCTCGCCGGTTTTGGCAGGGCGTCCGCAGAAGTCGGCGCGATCATGATCGTGGGTGGAAACATCGACCACGTCACCAGGATGATGACCACCGCAATCGCGCTCGAAACCTCCAAGGGAAATCTCGAACTGGCACTGGCGCTTGGTATCGTGCTCGTGTCGATCTCGCTGGCAATCAATGGCGCAATCCTGGTGATCCGCAACCGGGCGGAAAGGCGGCAATATGCCTGAGATGGGTGTGCCTGAGCCGGTAACAGGCTTGCGTTTTTCCAACGTCAGCTACAGCGCAGGCAGCAGGACGCTGCTTCACGGGCTCGACTTTTGTTTTTCGCCTGACGGCATTTCCGCTGTCATGGGTCCCAATGGCGCGGGCAAGACGCTGATGCTACACCTTGCCGCCGGGCTGTTGTCACCAGCGAAAGGCACAGTTTCCCACCCACTGCAGGCATCGCCTCCCCATGGGCTGGCAATCCTGTTTCAAAGGCCGGTATTGCTGCGCAGGACTGCCATTGGCGACCTCACCCACGCCTTGCGGATCAGAGGCGTAGCGCGGGGGCAGATTGCCAGCGAGGCGGCCCGCCTGATCAAGCTGGCAAATCTTGAACATCATGCGCGCAACCCGGCCAGGTCGCTATCGGGTGGCGAACAGCAACGCCTGGCGCTCGCGCGCTGCCTTGCTGGCAATCCGCGCATTCTGCTGCTGGACGAACCCACCGCGAGCCTTGATCCGCACAACCAGTTGCTTGTCGAGAAGATCATTGGCGAAGCCAGCCGTGCCGGCATCAAGATCATTCTGGTCACACACGACCGCGATCAGGCGAAGCGCCTGGCCGATGAAGTGTGCTTTCTCAATGCGGGAAGGCTGGTCGAGTCTGGTGCCGCGTCCCGCTTCTTCGCCCGTCCCGAGACAATGGAAGCCCGCGCCTATCTGTCTGGCGAGGTCATTCTGCCAGCCGAAAGGAAATACACGTGAGATACATTTCCCTGTTCCCCTGCCTGCATCTGGTCAGTCTGTTGAGCGGAACAGTTGCCCTTTCCTTCGTCACGCTTTTCGTTCCCGCGAATGCCCAGGAGCGGTTCCTGACGGTGCAATCGACGACTTCGACACAGAATTCGGGCCTTTACGACTATCTGCTGCCCATTTACGAGCGCAAGGCGGGGATCGACGTCCGCGTCGTGGCAGTCGGCACCGGGCAAGCGATCAAGAATGCCCAGAACTGTGACGGCGACGTGCTGCTCGTGCATGCAAAGGCGGCGGAGGAGAAGTTTGTCGCTGAAGGTTATGGCACAAAGCGTGATGACCTCATGTACAATGACTTCGTCGTGGTCGGGCCGCAATCCGATCCCGCAGGCATCAGCGGTTCCGGCGATGTTGAAGGCGCGTTGGCAAGAATCGCGGAGACAAAGTCTGCCTTCGTTTCCCGTGGCGATGATTCCGGCACGCACAAGGCCGAATTGAAGCTCTGGCAGTCTGCTGGCGTCGACCCGAGTGGGGCGAGTGGTGAGTGGTATCGTGAATCCGGTTCGGGCATGGGGGCAACGCTGAACATAGCCGCTGGCATGGAGGCTTATGCGCTCACTGACCGCGCGAGCTGGATCTCATTCCAGAACAAGGCTGCCTTGCAGATCGCGGTCGAAGGAGACAGGGAACTTTTCAACCAGTATGGCGTCACACTTGTCAATCCGCTGAAATGCCCGAGCGTCAGGAAAGATGATGGTCAGGCGTTCATCGACTGGCTTGTTTCCGATGAAGGACAGGCGGCTATTGCTGGCTTCAAGGTCAATGGCGAGCAGCTGTTCTTTCCCAACGCCCATGCCGAGTGACCTGGCTGCACTCAGACCGCTTCACCCGATCCAGTGCACTGTGCCCAGGCTCGAGCAGTCGTGACCTGGCATCGAAGCGGCATGCTCGGCGAATTTCCGCGACTGGACGAAGCGCCACAGGGTCTGGAATGGCTGGCCGAACCAGCTGCGGCGTTCAACCAGCAGATCGAACCGTTCAACCACAGTTGGCAGGAAACCAAGCCTGAATTCATGGGCGAGGCTTTCAAGCCCCGGCGCGATGTCTGCCCTGCCCGCTCCTATTGCCATTCCCGCCTCGGTTTCGGTGCGCGCAACCTGATCACAGAAATGAAGGCTGGATTCGTCCATTTCCGCTTCACGCAGGAGCTTGCGAAAGACAAGCTGCGAACCGGCATTGTCCTGCCTGCGCAGGATGCGCCAGGGCGCAATATCTGCGATCGAGCCAATTTTCCCGGCCAATGATGGAGCCAGGATAAGACCCTGCTTGCGCCGCGCGAATTCGACCAGCACATAGGGCTTGCCGGCAAGCGAAGCCTGTGCGGCTTCACTGTTCCATTCATCGGTGGCAGTTCCCGGCACATGCATGCCCGCCGCCATAGCCTTGCCGCTGACGAGTTTCTCCAACCCGTCCAGCGATCCATCGAACAGCGTTGCAAGACCTGAACCCGATTCGCGGATCGCCCATTCCAGAAGTGGATCGTGGCTTCCCGCAATTACAGGCGGAAGAACGCTGGCGACTGAAACCGGAATTGCACCGTTTACCGTTTCGCCGCGCATCCACGCTTCGATCTCGGTGCGGGGAAAGAGAAGCTTGCCGGTGATGCGGCGATGCGGGATTTCACGTGCACCCGCCAGATCATAGACCTTGCGTTCCTTCACCCGCAGCAATTGCGCCACTTCCTGGGTGGTGAGGAATTCAGGCGCGCTGGAAGGGCCCTTCATCTGTCGCTACTCGAATACGATCTGGGGAGCGGCACCAGCAGCCTTTTCCTGCCCGATCCTGTGCCAGACCCTTGCTGCGATATCGCGATAGATCTGTGCCGGCTTTCCATCCGGATCGGAAACCACGACTGGCGTGCCTGCGTCGGATTTCAGGCGAATGTCCATGGTCAGCGGCACTTCACCCAGGAATGGAACACCAATGCGTTCTGCCTCGTGACGCGCGCCACCATGGCCGAAAATGTCCGACTGGCCGCCGCAATGGGGGCAGATGAAGGTGCTCATGTTCTCCACGATGCCCAGCAGCGGCACGTCGACACGGCGGAACATGTTGAGACCCTTGCGGGCATCGATCAGCGCCAGATCCTGCGGTGTGGAAACAATGACTGCGCCTGCAAGCGGCACCTGCTGCGCCATCGTCAATTGCGCGTCGCCTGTTCCAGGCGGCATGTCGACGACCAGCACATCCAGTTCGCCCCATGCCACTTCGCGCAGCATCTGTGTCAGGGCGGAAATGACCATCGGGCCACGCCAGATCATCGGCGTTTCCTCGTCAACCAGGAATCCCATCGACATGACCTTGAGGCCATGGCCCTCCATGGGACGGAGAATGCGCCCGGACACCGTTTGCGGACGGCCGCTGACACCCAGCAGGCGCGGCATGGACGGGCCGTAAATGTCGGCATCCAGCACGCCCACCTTCAGGCCGTTCGCCTTCAGCGCCAGGGCAATGTTGACAGCAGTCGTTGACTTGCCGACACCACCCTTGCCGGATGCAACGGCGATGATCGACTTGATGCCGGGCACATCCGCCTTTGGTGCCTGCTGCGCATGGGCATGGCCGGCAGCAGGTGCTGCTGCCCGCGCCTGCGGCGCTGGCGCCTTTTGCTCCTGTCCCCCGGAATTGCCTGGTCCGCCCGACTTCTTGGATGCGGTCAACGCCACCACGGCCTTGTCGACGCCCTGCATGGCCGTGACGACCTTTTCCGCGGCCTGGCGCAAGGGTTCAAGCTCCTGCGCGCGCTCCGCAGGCACGGTCACGGAAAAATAGACCTTGCCGTCGGCGATGAACACGTCCGAAACCAGTCCGAGATCGACGATGTTTCCTTCGCGATCGGGACCCTTGACCTTCCTGAGCTGTCCGAGAACGGCTTGCTTGTCTGGCGTCAACGCATGAACTCCAATGCAGGTGCGGCAGCAGCGAGCCAGACAGGCCGAAGGGTTTCCCTTTCAGTCTCTCCTGGCAATCGCCGCCTCAAGAAAGGTGGGATCATATGGCAAACGCGGCGTTCTGCAAGGCGCGAGCGCGCTGCGCGGTGGAAAAGGCGCGCCCTGCCCTTAACGCCGAAGCGGCAGGCTTTTTTGGCGGTATCATCAAAAAAATGTTCGAACCTGCGCGCAACCTTTTGACATGAGCGGCATTTGTGCTAAAGCGGCGCCACGCGGGCGGCTTGGCCCCGGCGGGCGCATAGCTCAGTTGGTAGAGCAGCTGACTCTTAATCAGCGGGTCATAGGTTCGATCCCTATTGCGCCCACCAAATTTTTCAATGACTTGAGGCCGATCAGGCCGAAGATGTACGCGACCATGCGACGGGGAGATCGTCACACGGTCGCGCCATTGCTCAATGCGCCAGCATGACGTGGCGCACGGCGGTATAGTCCTCCAGCGCATAGAGCGACATGTCCTTGCCATAGCCCGACTGTTTCAGGCCCCCGTGCGGCATTTCATTGACCAGCATGAAATGCGTGTTGATCCAGGTGCAGCCATACTGGAGGCGCGCTGCGCAGGCCATTGCCTTGCCCACATCGCGTGTCCAGACCGAGGATGCCAGGCCATAGTCGGAATCGTTTGCCCAGTTGACCGCATCGTCGGCGTCGCTGAACCGCGTCACAGACACAACCGGCCCGAAAACTTCGCGGCGTACGATCTCGTCGCTCTGCAGCGCCCCGGCAATGACGGTCGGCTCGAAAAAGAAGCCGTTGGTGCCATGTGCCTTGCCGCCAGTTGTAATCTCCATGTGCTTCATCTCCGAGGCGCGTTGAACGAAGCTCGAAACACGGTCGCGCTGGCGCGCGGAAATCAATGGCCCGATCTCGTTTGCCGTGTCATCGGCATTGGCAAAACGGATGGAGGAAACCGCTGATGTCAGTTCGGCTACAAGCCGGTCATAGATTTTCGCGCCCGCATAGATACGGCAGGCCGCCGTGCAGTCCTGACCTGCATTGTAATAACCGAAGGTGCGAACCCCGTTGACCACTGCCTGCAGATCGGCATCGTCAAACACGATGACCGGGGCCTTGCCGCCAAGTTCCAGGTGCGTACGCTTGACCGACTTTGCGGCGGCCTGCAGCACTTTCTTGCCAGTCGCGATGTCACCAGTGATCGAGATCATGTTCACGCCGGGGTGATTGATGAGAGCGTTGCCAACGCTTTCGCCACGTCCCAGCACAAGATTGACTACGCCTTCCGGCAGGACTTCGGCGAATATCTTCGCCAGTTTCAGGGCGGTCAGCGGTGTTTGTTCGGAAGGCTTGAACACGACCGTGTTGCCACCGCCAATGGCGGGCGCAAGTTTCCACGCCATCATCATTAGTGGATAGTTCCAGGGTGCGATCGAGGCGACAACCCCGATCGGGTCGCGACGGATCATTGAAGTATGGCCTGCCATGTATTCCCCGGCGACATTGCCGGGCATGCAGCGTACGGCTCCCGCAAAGAAGCGATAGCAATCGACGATGGCGGGAATTTCGTCATTCTTCACCGAATTGACCGGCTTGCCGCAGTTCAAGGCTTCAAGGCGGGCGAATTCGTCGGCTTCGGCCTCTATGCGGTCCGCAATCTTGAGGAGATAGCCCGAGCGCTGCGCGGGTGTGGTTTGCGACCATGAGGCAAAGGCTGTCCGCGCGGCCAGGACGGCCCTGTCGACCTGGGCGAGCGAGGCTTCAGGCAGTTTCAGGATGGATTCACCGGTCTTGGGATTGAGGATGTTTTCCTCCGTCTCCTGGCCATTTTCGAATTTCGAGCCGATCAGCATTTGGGTCTGCATGGCGTTTCTCCTCCATGTTTGATGTTACTTGCCCTGACCGGCAACCGTGTCGGTATCGCGCGTCAGGTAATAGGCGAACAGGATCGGCAGCAGTGTTACCAGCACCACGACCATGGCAACCACATTGGTCACTGGCCGCTGGCGGGGTCGTACCAGTTCTTCAAGCATCCAGATTGGCAGTGTCGCCTGCTGTCCCGCAGTGAACGTCGTGACAATCACCTCGTCGAAAGACAGGGCGAAGGCGAGCATGCCGCCTGCCAGCAGAGCCGTTCCAAGGTTTGGAAGGATGACATGGCGAAAGGTCTGGAAACCATCTGCGCCCAGATCCATTGATGCCTCGATCAGTGAGCCGGATGTGCGGCGAAAGCGGGCAACTGCATTGTTGTAGACGACGACCACGCAAAAGGTGGCGTGCCCCAGGACGATGGTCCAGAAGGAAAATGGAATCTCGGCGAGATTGAAAGCGGAGCGCAGCGAAATGCCGGTAATGATCCCCGGCAGGGCTATTGGAAGGATGACCAGCAGCGAGATGGTTTCGCGCCCGAAGAAGCGCGACCGCGAAACCGCCGCAGCGCACAAGGTGCCCAGAACAATCGCGATGGCGGTCGAAATGGAAGCAACCTTAACCGACAGCGCCAGAGCTTCCCAGACATCGGGCCTGCTCCAGGTTGTTGCAAGCCATTTGAGCGTGAGGCCAGGCGGTGGCCACTGGTAGCTCTTCTCCTCGGTTGTGAAGGCGTAGATGAAAATCAGCAGAATTGGCAGGTGCAGGAACAGCAGACCAATTGCAGCTGCAATACCCAGACCAAGTGGTGCCCTGCCCGACTTGTCAGAGCGCATCGAAGGCCCCCATTCGTCTTGCCGCCCACAGGTAGAAACCCATGATGATGATCGGCACCACGGTGAAGGCTGCCGCAAGCGGTATGTTGCCTGCGGTGCCCTGATGGGCGTAGACGGCCTGGCCGATGAAAAGACGTGACGAGCCGATGATCTGCGGGATGATGTAGTCGCCAAGCGTCAGCGAGAAGGTGAAGATCGAGCCTGCAATCACACCCGGCAGTGCGAGCGGCAGGAGAACATTGCGAAGCGTCTGGGCTGGCGAGGCTCCCAAATCGGAGGAGGCTTCCAGCATCGAGGGCGGAACGCGTTCGAGCGCTGCCTGCATCGGCAGGATCATGAAAGGCAGCCAGACATAGACAAAGACGATGAAGGTGCCGGTGTAGCTGATCGAAAGCGAGTTGCCGCCCACCAGCGGCAGGGAAAGATAGGCTTCAAGGAGCCAGGTCAGATGAAACTTCGCGAAAAGCCAGTTGAGAATCCCTTCCTTCGCCAGAATGAGTTTCCAGGCATAGATCTTGACGAGGTAGCTGGACCATAGCGGCAGCATGACCCCCAGATAAAACAGCGCCTTCATGCGGCCACGGGCAAAGCGGGCGGCATAATAGGCGATTGGGAAGGCAATGATCGCGGAGGCAATGGTGACAAGCGCGGCCATGGATACGGTGCGCAGGATGATGTCCATGTTTGCCGGATGCAGAAGCTCGCCATAGGTCTTGAGCGTGAACTCGTGGCGAACCATCCCGGAAAACTCATCAATCGAGAAGAAGCTCTGGATGAGAAGCGCCAGAAGCGATCCGATATAGATGATGCCGAGCCATAGGACCGGTGGCAGCAACATCAGCAGCAATAGCATGCGGGGATTGCGCCAGAACATGTCCGATATCGCGCCGAACAGGCCGCCACGTCCTGGCAGGATCGCATGGGGCTGAACGGTGGACGACGTCATTGCCCGTCCTCCATGAGGTGAAGGTCGGACTGGTCCCAGTCAATGCTGATTCTGGTACCGGGTTGTGGTGTCTTATCCTGTGAAGGGGCCAGGACGTGCAAGGCATGCCCGTCGAGATCGACCGTCAGGCGCGTTGCGCCGCCGAGGTAGCTGACAGATTTCACAGTGGCGCTGTGCCCGCCTTTTGCCTTGATGCGAATGTCTTCGGGGCGCAGGCTTGCCCATTTGCGCAATGGAGCGCCTGCGGAAACGAATCCGGGCGGCAACAGGTTGGATGAACCGACGAAATCGGCCACGAAACGGGTGGAAGGTCGGCGGTAAATCTCGCGCGGCGTGCCGATCTGCATGATACGGCCCTCGTTGAACACAGCCACGCGGTCGGCCATCGACAGGGCTTCTCCCTGGTCATGGGTGACGAAAACGAATGTAATGCCCAACTGGCGTTGCAGGGTTTTCAATTCCTCCTGCATCTGCTCGCGCAGCTTCAGGTCAAGCGCGCCAAGCGGTTCATCGAGCAGGAGGACGCGCGGCTTGTTGACCAGGGCCCTTGCCAGGGCAACGCGCTGGCGCTGGCCGCCGGAAAGCTGGGCGGGACGCCTGGAACCATAGTCCGGCAACTGGACCATCGCCAATGCGTCGGCCGCTGCCTGATGGCGTTCGTTGCGGGGAACATTGCGGATCATCAGGCCATAGGCGACATTGTCGAGAACGTTGAGGTGGGGAAACAGCGCATAGTCCTGAAAGACCGTGTTGACGTTGCGCCTGTAAGGGGGAACGCCCTCCACTGTTTCACCGAAAATTTCGATATGCCCGGCGGTCGGCTGTTCAAATCCAGCAATCAGTCGAAGGCAGGTGGTCTTTCCCGACCCCGAGGGTCCGAGCATGGCGAAGAACTCGCCCTCGCCAATCTCCAGGTCAACCTGGTCAACGGCCCTCACCTGGCCGAAATGACGCGAAACGGCGGAAAACAGAACTGCAGTCGTCATGACTAATCCATTTCCCGCCCGCCATGCAGCGGGCGGGTTAATGTTGGAATGCCAAGCAATCAGCGTCCGCCGATTACACCGATATAGTCCGAGACCCAGCGGTAATAGGGTACGCACTCGCCCTGACTGGCGCATTTCGAGACCGGCGTGGTCCAGAAACTGATCCTGGCGAAATCGTCCATGCCGTTGGTCGTGCAACCTTCGGCGTTCTGCATCCCGCTCTTGTCAGTGCAGGCCGCCGGAACGGACGGGTTGGCACCAAACCAGACCGAAAGGTCGGATTGCAGGTTCGACGAAAGCGTGTGCTCCATCCACATGTAGGCGCAGTTGGGGTTGGCCGCGTCGGCATGCATCATGGTCGTATCTGCCCAGCCCGTTGCCCCTTCTTCGGGGATCACGGAAGCCACCGGCTGATTTTCACCCTTGAGCAGATTGACCTGGAATGGCCAGGAGCCCGATGCAACCACGCCTTCATTCTTGAAGTCGTCGATCTGGATGAAGGCATCGTGCCAATAGCGGCCCACAAGCGTGCGCTGCTTGCGCAGCAGTTCGAGGGCGGCCTTGTACTGGTCTTCATTCAGCTCGTACGGGCTCTTGATGCCGAGGTCAGGATTGTGGTGCATCAGGAACAGGGCCGCGTCGGCTACATGGATCGGTCCGTCATAGGCCTGCACCCTGCCCTTGTTTGACTTGCCGTCGTCGAGCGTCATTTCCTCAAACACCACCTTCCAGCTGGTAGGCGGTGTCTTGATTACGTTCGTGTTGTACATCAGGACGTTTGGGCCCCACATGTAGGGAACTCCGAAATGCACGCCATCAACGGTGTGCCAGGGCGCATCCTTCAGGCGATCATCCACCGCGCTCCAGCTTGGAACGAGCGCAACATTGACCGGCTGGACCCGATTGCCGGCAATAAGGCGAAGCGAAGCGTCACCGGATGCCGTGACCAGGTCGAAACCGCCCTCGTTCATGAGCGCGACCATTTCATCGGAAGTATTGGCAGTCTTGACCTGAACCTTGCAGCCCGACTTTTCCTCGAACTTGGTAACCCAGTCGAAGGCCTTGTCCGTCTCGCCGCGCTCGATGTAGCCGGGCCAGGCAACAATATTGACCTGTCCTTCGCCAGCGCCCAGAGACTGGAGCATTTCTGCCGCCGTGACCTGCGTTGTCAAGGACAAGGCAAGTGCGAGCGCGGTACCCGCTTTCAATCCTGATTTCATGATGTTCCTCCACAGCATTGGGACCGGAGGGGATCCGGCCAATGATCGGAGCTTCCGCCCGGTTCGCCGGTTTCGCAAATTCATTTATCAGAACGGCGATATCGATTTTTCCGATATGTGAAATCTGCATGGCTGGCAAATTGCCGTGTAAATTCGCTAAATGCCTGATGAATATGAGATATTGGGCTGCGGGAAATCCGCCAATTGATCCTGTGCGGCGCGTAAGCTGCCAAACCTGTCATCGCCCATCCCTGCCGGCCTGTGCAATTGCGATGAAGTCCTGCACTGCACGCGGCAAGCCGGAACCCCTTCGCCAGACAATTCCCACCTGTACAAAGGGCAGCGAGCCGGAAATGTCGCGCGAAACAATGCGATCCCCTTCCAGCGACCATGGCCGATAGACCAGGTCGGGCAACAAGGCGATGCCCGAACCGGTGGCAACAAGGCTGCGCACCGCTTCGACCGAGCGGGTTCGAAAAGCAACGTTGGGCCGCGAACCCAGAGCGCCCAATAGCTTGTCGGTCGCCTCCTCTATCTCGTCCATCATCAGCATGATGAGCGGTTCACCGGCCAGGTCCGACAATTGCAAACTGTCCCGATTGGACAGTTTGTGGCCGAGCGGCAGCCAGAGCCGGTAGGGCGACACTTCGAGAATCTCGGACTGGAGCGCCATGCGGTCGCGCAGATTGGAGATCACCATCACTGCGACTTCCAGCTCCCCCCCGATCAGCAGATGTTCGAGATATTCGCCACTATCCTCGATTGCCGAAACCTCGACGGCGGGATTTGCACGACGATAGCGCGCGAGGATATCGGAAAGGACGTAGCCCGCGACAAGGGAGGTGACGCCGAGATTGAGCGTCCCTGAAGTTTCATCATCCGCGCGCTCGAAAGCGTGCCTCGCGTCCTGGACACCTGCCAGAATTGCCTTTGCATGGCGCAGGAACTGATGACCCTTGTGAGTGATGTCGAGGCCGCGCGAGTGGCGATCGAACAGCAGGACGCCGAGATCGCCTTCCAGTTCCTTGATGGCTTCGGTTACTGCGGATTGCGAAATCGAACGCGCGTGCGCAGCCCTGGAGACAGTCCCCTCCTCGCATACCGCGACGAAATACTGCAATTGCCTCAGGGTGAACGCCATCAATATCTTCCAGCATGCAAGGGCTCCCCAATCATAAGCATGGCACGCATTGGCGCGGCAAGGCTGCCTTTGCAGGATTGCGGTGGCAGGGACCAGCGCCGACAGCGACATGACGGAAAATGCCGGTTCTGGGCCGTGCACCTGTTTTCGTTGCCCATTCGGGCAGGACAAGTTGTTTGTCGCAAATTGGGAAAGGTGCCAGAAACGCTGAAACAGTCAGCGAGTGAAGGCCATGGCCCCAACCGACCAGCAGGGTGAAACAGCGGAAACACCAGGCAGCGTGCGTCGCGGGCGTCGCTCCCGCGCCCAGGGTGACGGCGAAGCCCAGCCCCGCCTGCTTGCCGAAGGCGGTAGCTACAATCCGCTGACACCCGATGCCGTCGGGCGCATTCAACAGGCGATGCTAGACATTCTCGCGCGTGTCGGCATGGCCGGTGCACCGCGCTACGTCGTGGAAACAATCACTGCGGCTGGCGGCACTGTCAGCGATGATGGCCGGCTTCTCTACTCGACAGCCCTTGTTCAGCGCGCGATGCAGGAAATGCCTAGATCACTGGTGCTGCATGGCCAGAAGCCTGGCCTGGAACTGCGGTTGGAGGGAGCGAGAGTCCATACGGGAACCGGTGGCGCATCGCCCAATGTGATCGATCTCGCCAGCGGCAGATACAGGCCATCCAGCCTAGGCGATCTGCATGCGGCCGCCCTGCTCGCAGACCAGCTCGCGCATGTTCATTTCTTCAGCCGCTCGGTCGTGGCGCGTGACATGCCCGATGATCTTGCGCTCGACATCAATACAGCCTTCGCCTCACTTGCCGGCACCGCGAAACATGTGAGCACCAGCATTTCCAGTCCCGACCATGTGCAGATGGTGGCGCGGATCTGTTACCTGATCGCTGGTGGTGAGACGGCGTTTCGCGAAAGACCGTTCCTCTCGCTGAACGTCAATCATTCCGTGCCGCCTTTGCGCTTTTCGACCGATGCCTGCGGCGTGCTGAGGGAAGCCGCACGGTTCGGCATTCCTGTTCACCTCAACACGTTTGGCCAGCTCGGCGCATCCAGCCCGGTGACAATTGCCGGTTCTGTTGCCCAGACACTGGCAGAAACCATGGCTGGCATGATCTATGTCTGGCTCATCAACCCTGAACTGCCAGCAATCTTCGGCCCGAGGCCAATGGTGACGGACCTGCGCACCGGGGCAATGGCGGGGGGATCTGGCGAACAGGCGCTGCTCACGGCTGCCTGCGTGCAGATGGCGCGCTCTTTCTCGCTTCCCAACTCGACAATTGCCGGCGCGACCGATTCAAAACTTGCCGATGCGCAAGCCGGCTACGAGAAGGCGCTGAATGTGGGGCTTGCAGCGCAGGCGGGAGCCAACATGATCACCCAGGCCTGCGGCGTACAGGCGGGACTGATGGCGCTGGCCTACGACGCCATGATCATCGACAATGAGATGCTGGGTTCGATCCTGCGCAGTCTTGGCCCAGTGGACCTTGATCCTGCTGCACTCGACACCGGCATGATCCTGGAAACGGTGCGCGGTGAAGGCCATTTTCTCGGCCACCCCGAAACGCACAAGCGCATGAAGAGCGACTTTCTCTATCCGCAGCTGGCAGACCGGCGCAGCTTTGCCGAGTGGGAGGCGGACGGTTCACGCGACATCCGCGAGAACGCTGCAGCAAGGGCAAGGCAGATGATCGACAGCCACAAGCCTGACCACATGCCGAAGTTGGTGGAACGTGACATCCGTGCGGCGTTCGATATCCGCCTGCCGGAAAATGAAGCGAGGACCCCATGAGGATTGCAATCATTGGCGTGGGCGCGATGGGTTCGGTCTATGCCGGTCTGCTGGCTGAAGCCGGTAATGAAGTGTGGGCAGTTGATACCTGGCCTGAGCATCTGGATGCCATCGCGAAAAACGGCCTTCGGCTGGAGGGCCCGAGCGGGGACCGTGTCATCAGGGGCATCAACGCCACTTCCAGCCTTGGCGATGCGGGCCAGTGCGATCTCTATGTTATCGCCACGAAGGCGTCTGCAGTGGGTGTGGCTGCGCAATCCATCGCGCGGACAGCCGGGCCTGACTCACTTGTTCTCACGATCCAGAACGGGCTTGGCTCTGGCGAGCGAATTGCTGGCCACCTGCCTGGCGAAATGGTGTTGCTGGGCGTGGCTGATGGTTTTGGCGCCTCGATGAAGGCCCCGGGTCATGCCCACCACAATTCGATGAAACTGATCCGGCTGGGAGAGATGCAGGGCGGGATCTCGCAACGCCTCACACAGGTCGAATCCGTATGGCGAGACGCCGGTTTCAACGTCAAGGCTTTCGAGGACATCAACCAGCTCATCTGGGAAAAGTTCATCTGCAACGTGACCTTCTCGGCTGCATGTGCCGTTTTCGAGTGCACTGTGGGAGAATTGATGGGCGACCCGGTGAAATGGGAAATCGGGCTTGGTGCCATGCGCGAGGCCCATGCAATCGGGTGCAGGCAGCAGATCGCATTCGGCTTCCCCGATGCGGAGGCCTATGTAACCGCCTTTGGCGCGTCGATGCCTGGCGCCCGCCCCTCCATGCTGCTCGACCACATGGCCGGCAGGGCGTCGGAAATTGACGCAATCAACGGGATCGTTCCCGAACTGGGACGGCAGCATGGCATTGCAACGCCGTACAACACGACATTGAGCGCCCTTGTTCGCCACAGGGAGCAGCAATTCTCCGGTTCCGGCAGAAAGTAACAAGAGCCTTTCCAAGCAGCATCGCCGATGAAAATCCGCCGCCTGATTCCATTCAATTGGGCGGGATTCGGGCAAGAGCTCATGCCTGCCCCAATTCGGCCATGCTGCATTGCACAATGTGCATTGCTGGCATGCAATATCAGCCCTTCCTAATGAATGAAATCGGCCTATATCTGTTTCATCACACGCTGATTGGCGTGAAACGGATTTTCGCCTGCCCAACCACGGCGCGGGCGCATCACAAGGA
>JBATLL010000061.1:0-2940 GCA_049289295.1 Rhizobiaceae bacterium | reverse complement strand
TTCATTTTTTGGCTGAGCGTCTGCCCGCTCAGGCCGGTATGAAGTTGATCGTAGGCTACATAAGCAATGGACAGGGCCGTAACAAAAAACCAAAGCCACAGAGCAAACTCAAAACCATTACTGCCCTGGAGCGCAGGTTGTGACATAGCCAATCCTTTCATCACGTTCTAAGGGGTCGCTGACACGAATTTTTGCACGTCCTTCAAAAATCGCTCCTTGCAACTGCCGTGGCAGAAATAGTAGGTTTGATGAGAAATTTCAACGCTGGCTAGGGCCTGCCCCGGCTGCAACCTCATCCAACAGACCGGGTCCAACACGGTTCCGGCAGAGTTGGTCGCATTCTCGGCGGTCAGTTTGGGGGCGATGTGCGTCCAGACCAGATCGGGGATCACTTGCTTACAGGCTTCGTCGAGTTCCAGCGTCAGCTGGGCCATGTCCTCAAGTCCGGAGTTAAGAGTGGATAACGACCGGACTTTCATTAGATGAACCTGGAGTGTGGCTAGGAGCCGTTGGTCCAACTCAGGATCGCGCTGGAACCATATCTCTACCGCTCGCAGCAGCAGACGGACCCGCAAGGCTGAGTAGACCCCCAACAGAGCCGTGTCCAACCACAAATCCGATTCCCTTTCCGGATAGGCATGTTTCCAAACGCGCACGACTCCGTTGATCAGGTGACGAGTCTGGAAGGGAGTCATGAGCAGAGCGCGACTTTCCAGCACCGAGGCGCGCGCCTGCAATCTGGCCTCGCCCTTGGTTTGAAAGCCCAGGTATTCGGCCCAGGCCAGCGGCCCGATTTGGAATGGTATCGGTTTTTCGGACACTTGAGATAGACTCATCAAGTGGAGGATCGAACAGTGTCCAAACGTCCAAGATACACTCAGGAGTTCAAGGAGCAGGCCATCAAGTTGAGCCTGATGCCAGAAATGACAATAGACCAGGTGGCAGCGGAACTGGGAATTTCAGCTGGCACTCTCGTCGGCTGGCGCCAAAAGGCCGGTGTAAGCGCCAGCAGAAACGGAGTAGGCCACTCCCTGCGCAAGGAACTTGAATCGCTCAGGTGCCGCATTCAGGAGCTCGAAAAAGAAAAAAAGGCCGTCGAGATGGAGCGAGATATAATAAAAAAAGCCGCGGTCTTCTTCGCGAAGAACCTGTAGTGGCCTACCGGTTCATACTTGCGGAGAAGGCCGATTTTCCAGTCCTGACGATGTGCCACGCGCTTGGCGTTTCAGCCAGCGGTTACTATGATTGGGTTGGCCGCCCACTCTCTAAACGGGCGGAAGAGGACCTCCAGATACGGAAGGCCCTTGAAGCCCAGCACGCCAAGCATAAGCGGCGCTACGGTTCGCGTCGACACAAGGAGTCCTTGATTCAGAAAGTCGGCCGCAACCGTATCCGCAGGCTCATGAAGGTTTCTAACTTGGTCGCCAAGCAACGTCGGCGTTTGGTGGTGACCACCAAGTCGGACCACGACGACCCAGTGGCGCCAAACGTCCTCAACAGGGAGTTTCAGCCCCCATGCCCCAATCATTCTTGGGTCGGCGACATCACGTATCTGCCGACGCGCGACGGGTGGCTCTACCTGGCCACGATAATCGACCTGTATAGCCGGAAGGTTATTGGGTGGTCGCTCTCCGAGCGCATGACCAAGCAGTTGGTGCTTGACGCCTTTAGCTCCGCAGTTGGAAGACGTGGTTGCGCCCCGGGAGTCCTCTTCCACTCTGACCGTGGATCTCAATACACCTCGGCAGACTACCGGAAAATCTTACGCGCTCACGGCATCCAGTCATCTATGAGTCGCCGCGGGAACTGCTGGGATAATGCTGTCGCCGAGAGCTTCTTCGCAACACTGGAGAAGGAACTGATGGTTGACCTCGTTGGGCTGGGACGAGAACAGATCCGAGGGGAGGTTATCCTCTACATCGAGGGCTACTACAACCAGGAGCGGATCCACTCGTCCATTTCATACGAAACCCCGGTAAATCGAGAGAATAATTGGCGCCGCGCGCAACAGAAGACCACTCCAGCAGACCTCTGGGAATCGGTGCCCGATCTCCCCCTTCCAATCGGGGAGCCTTGCAAAATTGCCACCTGAGGCCGTACCTCAGGCGGAAGACTGGCCGTGCAGCTACATCGAGCGTCTCAAGCGAACGAACGCGCTGCAGTTTGGGAGGTAAATAATTCTAGGAACGAAGTAAAGTGGAGCGTCGGCGGGGTCGAACCCAATAACCGACTTCTGGGTGTCCGGAGAACTGATACCAGACTAATTTGATGGAAAATACACTGGAGGACGAGCCTGTCGATCTTATCCTCCAGTCCCTTGCGGTCGTCGTTTTCCAAAAAGTGCACGTCGAGGGCCCTTTGCAACTGGCTACAATCCAGCGGGGACACGCCTGTTCCAAACCGCTGATGCAACTCCTCGATGTCCCGATTCATGGCCGCCTGCGATTCCTGTTCCTGGACTTGCAAAGAACGCCGCGTTTTGTCTGCCTCTGCTAGACTTACCAGTTCGAAGAAATCAGGTTCACCGCTGAGTGAGTGTTGCGCGGCCAGGGCCTCAAGGCCCTGTTCGATCTGAGCATAAGTCTGGTGAAGCTGGTCCGCGGACTGCTGCATGGCCGTTTCCGCGTGAGCCTTTAAGGGAGAGGAGAATAGCCAGCCAAACAACCGGCTTTTCAGAGGCCCCCTGGTTTCTGATGACATCATTGAAGTTACCTTTCTGTTATTCGATGGGGAGGAGAGCAGGGGGCTCTTTCTTCAGGACGCGCACCTCGAACCAGCATACTGCATCGTCCAAGTCATTGGGGTGTTGCCCTGGGAACCCCAGTAGCCAGACTATAAAGCCATCCTCCGCGTCAGATTATGATCTGGATCAGTTAAGGGCATCGCTGTCGACAGGAGGCGTGAGAGGCGGGGCTACCCGAGCAGTCGGTAATCCCATAC
>JBATLL010000060.1:0-2053 GCA_049289295.1 Rhizobiaceae bacterium | reverse complement strand
TCAGTTCGGATTGTTCTCTGCAACTCGAGAGCATGAAGGCGGAATCGCTAGTAATCGCGGATCAGCATGCCGCGGTGAATACGTTCCCAGGCCTTGTACACACCGCCCGTCACACCATGGGAGTTGGATTCACTCGAAGGCGTTGAGCTAACCGGTTTACCGGAGGCAGGCGACCACAGTGGGTTTAGCGACTGGGGTGAAGTCGTAACAAGGTAGCCGTAGGGGAACCTGCGGCTGGATCACCTCCTTTCTAAGGAATTTTACGAAAGCGTTCGGGCCCAAGAAATTGGATCAGCCCCGGAAAGTGCTTCGTAAGCTTTCAAAGAACATTGCCGTCGTCCTCATGTCCTTTCATCACTGGAGATCAACCAAGGGTTATTGCCTTTGGTTGTGACGCCTGAGCTGGCTCACGCCGCCTGCGGCATGCCCATTTCGCGAGATTTGGGCAGGCTAGTAGGTGGTAGATGGGCCGGTAGCTCAGTTGGTTAGAGCGCACCCCTGATAAGGGTGAGGTCGGAGGTTCGAATCCTCCTCGGCCCACCATTACTACAGCAGGTCTTGCCGCAAATCTTAAGGGGCCTTAGCTCAGCTGGGAGAGCACCTGCTTTGCAAGCAGGGGGTCATCGGTTCGATCCCGATAGGCTCCACCAGATTTGCGTTTCGCGATAATACGCTGAAGCAAACGAATTTCTCCAGAGATGAAATGAAAACATATCCGGAGCCCCGGTTTACTGGGGCTCGGTTAGCGGTGATTTGCACCGCGATCTTTGACATTGTGAATGGGTTTTTAATCGATGCCGTGGCGCATAGCGTTACAGGTGTGGGTGTATGCTTTGGCATATTCTTACGTCTGCACGATATGCATCACAAATTAGATGTAAAAATCTGGCTGAGATATCTTCCGCATTATCATTAAGACGTGCAAGTTTTATGCAAGCTTGTCGTTGATGGTGTGGATTCTCAAACGTGAGGTAAGAGCATTTGGTGGATGCCTTGGCACATACAGGCGATGAAGGACGTGGCACGCTGCGATAAGCGTCGGGGAGTTGTGAGCAAACTTTGATCCGGCGATTTCCGAATGGGGAAACCCACCTTCACCATTTCTTTTCGAATGTCTTCGGACACTCGGAACGAGGTGGATAAGGTATTACCGAGTTGAATATATAGACTTGGTGAAGCGAACCCGGGGAACTGAAACATCTCAGTACCTGGAGGAAAAGACATCAACCGAGATTCCGTTAGTAGTGGCGAGCGAACGCGGACCAGGCCAATGCCTTCTTATAAATTAGCAAAACTCTCTGGAAAGTGAGACCATAGTGGGTGACAGTCCCGTATGCGAAAGTGATTAAGAAGGATTCGAGTAGGGCGGAACACGTGAAATTCTGTCTGAACATGGGGGGACCACCCTCCAAGCCTAAATACTCGTATGTGACCGATAGTGAACAAGTACCGTGAGGGAAAGGTGAAAAGCACCCCGATTAGGGGAGTGAAATAGTACCTGAAACCGAATGCTTACAAGCAGTGGGAGCCCCTTTGGGGGGTGACCGCGTACCTCTTGCATAATGGGTCAGTGACTTAATCTAACATGCAAGCTTAAGCCGTTAGGTGTATGCGTAGCGAAAGCGAGTCTGAATAGGGCGACTGAGTATGTTGGATTAGACCCGAAACCCGGCGATCTAGGCATGACCAGGTTGAAGGTGCGGTAACACGCACTGGAGGACCGAACCGTTGCATGTTGAAAAATGCTCGGATGAGTTGTGTTTAGGGGTGAAAGGCCAATCAAGCCGGGAAATAGCTGGTTCTCCGCGAAATCTATTGAGGTAGAGCGTTGGATGTATGCCGATGGGGGTAGAGCACTGGATGGGCTAGGGCTGCGCGAGCGGTACCAAACCTAACCAAACTCCGAATACCATCGAGTCTTGTCCAGCAGACAGACGGCGGGTGCTAAGGTCCGTCGTCAAAAGGGAAACAGCCCTAACCTACAGCTAAGGTCCCCAAGTCATATCTAAGTGGGAAAGCATGTGGGAATCCCAAAACAACCAGGAGGTTGGCT
>JBATLL010000059.1:0-1721 GCA_049289295.1 Rhizobiaceae bacterium | reverse complement strand
CGTCAAGGTGACGGAGAATTGCTCCGTGCCCGGGCATGCCAACATCTTCGCGATCGGCGACGTCGCCAGCTTCGATCCGGGCACGGCCAAACCGCTGCCCGGCCTGGCCCCCGTGGCGAAGCAACAGGGAAAATATGTCGGAAGACTGATTGCCGACCGGATCGCGGGCCGCGAAAAGGCGGTGCCGTTTCGCTATCGCGATCTTGGTACGATGGCGGTCATCGGCAGATCCCGCGCGATCGCCGATTTCGGTCGTTCATTCTTTGTACGCCGATGGCAAGCGTGATGGTGATCACCGCCGGCAGTCCTTCCGGAATGATACCTGTCCGTCGTCAGAACATTCGGCACAACTCGCGGCGTAGATTAGCGGAGTGCGGACCTCGTCAGGGGGTTGATGTTAGGCGGCGAACTTGCGGTGCTGCAAGCGCCGATGTTCGATGGTCTGTCGCTTGATCCTTTCGCGCAGTTTGATGATTGCCGGAGCCCTGCCGAAGTAGGCGTCGGCAGGCGTCACGTTGGCCAGGCTCTCGTGGTATCGCTGGTGATTGTAGTGCTCGACGAAGGCCTCGATGTGGGCTTCGAGGTCGCCGGGCAGGAAGTAGTTTTCCAGCAAGATGCGGTTTTTCAGGGTCTGGTGCCAGCGCTCGATCTTGCCCTGGGTTTGGGGATGACACGGGGCGCCGCGGACATGGCTCATCTTCCGGGCCTCGATGTATTCCGCCAGCTCACCCGCGATGTAGCTGGGGCCGTTATCGCTGAGTAGCCGGGGTTTGTGCAGCACCGTGGCGCTGTCGCAACCAGAAGCCGCCAGGGCGAGGTCCAGCGTGTCGGTGACGTCCTCGGCTCGCATGTTGGTGCACAGCTTCCAGGCGATGATGTAGCGCGAGAAGTCGTCGAGCACGGTCGACAGATACATCCAGCCCCACCCGATGATCTTGAAGTAGGTGAAGTCGGTCTGCCACATCTCGTTCGGGCGGGTGGTCCTGGTGTGGAACGCATCGGCGGCCTTGATCACGACATAGGCCGGACTGGTGATCAGGTCATGGGCCTTGAGAAGCCGGTAAACCGTGGCTTCCGACACGAAGTAGCGCCTCTCGTCGGTGAAGCGCACAGCCAGTTCTCGAGGGGATAGTTCGGTCGTCTCCAGCGCCATCTCGACGATCTGGTCCCGGATGTCATCACCGATGCGATTCCACACCCGGCTTGGCGCCGATGGCCGATCTTCCAGGGCCTCCGGCCCGCCTTCGAGGTAGCGGTCGTACCACCGATAGAAGGTCCGGCGAGCGATGCCGAGCTGGTCCAGCGTGCGCTTGGCCGGCAGATGTGACTGCTCGACGATCCTGATGATCTCGAGCTTCTCGGATGCGGGATACCTCATTCGTCGTCGCCCCCATCCGCAATCATGCTTTTTTTGAGCAGGCGGTTTTCGAGTGTCAGGTCGGCCACACATTCCTTCAGGGCACGGGCTTCGCGGCGCAAGTCCTGCACCTCGCCGGTGGTTGCGGCGCGGGCTGTGTCGCCAGCAAGCCGTCGCTTCCCGGCCTCCATGAACTCCTTCGACCAGGTGTAATACAGGCTCTGGGCGATGCCTTCCTTGCGGCACAGCTCGGCAATGCTGTCCTCACCGCGCAAGCCTTCCAGCACGATCCTGATTTTGTCCTCTGCGGAGAAGTGCCGGCGCGTCGCACGCCGTATGTCCTTCACCACCCGCTCAGCAGGGG
>JBATLL010000058.1:0-79334 GCA_049289295.1 Rhizobiaceae bacterium | reverse complement strand
CCTGTTGAGGGCGGCCGGAATTGTTTCAAGGTTGCCGTAATATCACGGATCGCGCGCGCCAATATCCTGGAACGGACGAGCGGTCTGGGCAACGGAACCTCTGATCCGCTTCGGCGCTGAAGGACGCAGCACGACCACTGGTCGGCTGGATTTAACGCGGCTGGACGTAGTCTTGGAGCGCGAGCTTTTCGTCACGGCTTTCTGGACTTCCTGCTTCTGGCGCACTACTTCCCGCTCGCACTGGCCGTCCTTTTCCACGAATCCGGACCGGCAAACCAGCGGACAAACCCGGCCATCAGCGTCGTTCAGCATGTCAATGACTGCCTGGGTCGGCTCGAGTGAAGCGAGTTTGCGATGGGATTCATCTGCGAAGGACTGCAGGGCTTCGCGACTCTTGTTGCCCCAGATACCATCAGCCGACCCGACATCGCATCCAAGACGGTTCAGTTCACGCTGAATGCTGGCAATCGCGCCGCGGTCGTCGATAACATTGTTTGCCAGTTCATCGGCAGAGTCGCTGCGGTCAAGGGCTGCAACCTTGATGCCGCGTTCCTGATCCGAAGTGTTCTGGTTTTCCAGCTGATTTTCGGGGCGTTCCTTGTCGGAGGCCATCAGATAGGCAACCTTGGCCTCGGCTTCCGCCTGAAGCTTGCGCGCTTCTTCGAGCGCCTTGGCTGCCTTGCTGGACGCCTGCAGGCTGGTCTTGCGTTCGGTTTCGATCCTGGCTGCAATCTCGGCTTCGAGCTTCGCCTTGATCCGGGCTTCGATTTCTTCCACCGATTCGGCGACCGAAACTGAAGCTGCCGGTTCCTGAGGCTTGACTGTGCTGCCGCCCAGACGCGCCATCTTCACACGGGCGAGGCCCGCAAACGCTCCATTGGGGAACTGCGCCAGATAGGCTTCGAAGAAAGCGGGATCGTCCGAATCCTCGATCGACTTCCAGTAAGTCATTTCCAGTGTGGAAAGCGCCGAACGATCAGCTGCGGTCGACTCACCCGCCGAAGGCTGTGCGGTGCGCGGCGCAGAGAAGGAACTGTCGATCTTGAGCCGGGCCAGTTCTGCGAATTCGCCACTTGGGAAACGGGTCAGGTAGGCAAGGTAGAGGCGCGCATCGTTCTGATCCTTGATCGAGTTCCAGTAGGTCAGTTCGAGTTGCTTCTGGGCTGCAGACGATTCGCCGGCCGCAGCAACGGCTGCTGGTTGGGCTTCGGCCTTTGGATTGAAGACGAAACCCGTGCCGGTCAGCGAGGAATTGCCCCAGGGAACCTGTGTTCCCTTGGTCTGCTCGATGACATCTTCACGCACGACGCGCATGATGGATTCGATATCGGCACCGGGCTCCTCGATATGGCGCAGGATTGCAGTTGCGAAGGGCGAATTCTCACCATCACCGTCAAGTGCAACGTTTCCTGGCTGGGTGGAGAAGCCGATATAGGTCCCAACGCCGCTTTCAACCCGGGCAAGGCCGGAGCTGACTGCTGCGGAGCGGGTCGTGCCCATGGAACGTGCAAGGCGTTCCGCAAGCGGATTATCGCGGCAGGCGTCCAGAAGGACGATGCTGGTGCGCTGCGGGCTCTCCATGATGCGCAGGAGGAAGTTCAGGTTGACCCCCTGGAACTGGAGATCGATCTCGTTCTTCAGTTCAGCGTTGATCGGCAGGATGTAGTTCTGACCGTCAACCTGCAGGCCATGGCCGGCATAGAACAGCAGCGCCACATCCGAATCGGTAACAGCCTTGGCAAAATCATTGATCGACTGGCGCATGGCGCGTTCATCAAGGTCGATACCCTTGATGACCTCGAAGCCCAGGTTCGACAGCCTTTCAGCCATCGAATTGGCGTCATTTGCCGGATTTCTCAGCTCTGCGGCAAATTCGTACTGGGAGTTTCCCACGACCAGTGCGACACGTTTTTCAGCTGACGCAATGCCGAAGGCGGCCAAGCTCGCAAATACAAATGCGAGCAATCGAAATAAAATCGCATGTACTGTGAGTTGCATTTCATTACCCCCCCCTGCATGAGGTCAGAAGTAAGCCTAGCACAGGAATCGCCTTAATTGAAGGTTCCCGCAGGCTTCACATACATGTAACCCCATTCGACTTTGCCTACTGTGTCAATGCGCACAGATTGTGAAAAAGTAGCTAATCCGGCAAAGAGCCCGGCGAAAAATGTGAGTTTTCGCCGGGAAATCACACGGTTACACCTATTCGGGCCGAATGGATTGCGAGACGATCAGGCCCGCATCCGATCGCCCGCAGGGTCAAACGGCGGGTCGATCAATATCCGCGCAGGGCGGCGTTTGCCCATGATCTCGATCTCGAAAAAGCCATTCGAGGTTTCCTGCGCCAGGGCGGAAGGCACATAGCCCTGCGCCAGCGACAGTTCGACATGGTGACCGTAACCGCCGGAGGTAATCCAGCCGATCACCCGCCAGCCATCGCGTTCAATGCCGGTATCCGGGTTGCGCGGGGCCTCCTTGCCATTGGGCAGCGTGCGCTTGCCACCATAGCCATGCGGCGCATCGACAAATTCCGAAACAAGGTCGGTCCTTGCCCAGATCGGTTCGTCGCCCATCACATCCGCATCGAGCGCATCAACAGAGAACGTCACGCGGCGCAGCTTCGGGCCGTCTGCATTTTCGCGCGCGGCAGCTTCGCGGCCGATGAAGTCGTTCTTCGACAGCTTGATGAAGCGTTCCATGCCGCCTTCGAAGACGCCGTAGATCGGGCGCAATTCGCGGAACCAGGTCGGGAAGTTCTTTTCAAGCCGCATCGACAGCAGCGCGCGCATGCCGAAATCGACAATTCCAAATTCTGCACCTGCAGACTTGATGCCTTCATAGACCTTGCGCTGATAGGCCGGTTCCATCCAGATTTCATACCCAAGATCACCCGAATAGGTGATGCGGTTGACGATGCAGGGTGCCGTATTCACATCCATTCTGCGCACATCCATGAAGCGGAAAGATGCGTTGGAGACATCATCGTCTGTGAGCTTTTCCAGCACATGGCGCGCATTGGGCCCACAGACCGAAAGGCCCACGAGGTTCATGCCGAACCGGTGAATGGTAATCGAGCCGTCGCCGGGCAAGTGCTTTTCGAACCAGCGCACGTGGTATTTCTGCGCGGCAATCGAACCCCAGATCATGAAACGGTTGTCGGCGAGCTTGGCTATGGTGAAGTCGCCGATGATCTTGCCATTTTCATTCAGCATCGGTGTCAGCACGATGCGGCCGGTCTTGGGCATGGTGTTGGTCATGAGATGTGAAAGCCAGGCCTCCGCACCCTCCCCCGTCACCTCGTACTTGGCGAAGTTGGAAATCTCCGTGACGCCTACCGATTCGCGCGTCTTCTTCACTTCCCTGGCGATATGCGCGAAATCGTTCGAACGGTGATAGGACAATATGTCATGGGCTTCTTCTGCCGACGGTGCGAACCAGAGCGGTGTCTCGACGCCCCAGCTGTCACCCATCACGGCATGATTGTCGCGAACCATGACATCGTAGAGTGGCGTGGTCTGGTGCGGCCGTGCGACCGGCAGTTCCTCGTTGGGGAAGCGGATCGAGAAGCGGCGCGAATAGTTCTCGCGGACCTTGGCATTGGTGTAGCGCAGTGTCGCCCATTCGCCAAAGCGGGTGACATCCATGCCCCACACATCGCCGCCCGGATCGCCATTGACCATCCAGTTGGACAATGTCAGCCCGACGCCGCCGCCCTGCGAGAAGCCGGCCATGACGCCACAGGCGCACCAGAAATTGGTCAATCCCTGCACTGGGCCAACGAGCGGATTGCCGTCTGGCGCGAAGGTGAAGGGCCCGTTGATGATCTGCTTGATCCCGGCCCTTTCAAAAGCGGGATAGTGCTTGAAGCCGATTTCAAGGGAGGGCGAGATGCGCTCGATGTCGGGCTGCAGCAATTCATGGCCGAAATCCCACGGCGTCTCTTTCGGCGACCATGGCTTGCAGGCCTTCTCATACGTGCCGAGCAGGATGCCGTTTCTTTCCTGGCGCGTGTAGATTTCGCCCTTGAAGTCCATGACGCTGATCAGTTCGCGACCGGTTGACTGGTTGTATTCGATGACTTCCGGCATGTCCTCGGTAAGCAGGTACATGTGCTCCATGGCGAGGACAGGCAGTTCGAGGCCAACCATGCGCCCGACCTCACGCGCCCACAGGCCGCCTGCATTGACAACATGTTCAGCCTTGACGGTTCCCTTTTCGGTGACAACGTTCCAGGTGCCATCCGGCTCCTGGGTCAGATCGGTGACGCGGTTGCGCAACTCGATTTCCGCGCCCAGTATCCGCGCGGCCCTGGCATAGGCGTGGGTGGTGCCGGATGGGTCAAGGTGGCCCTCCACGGGATCCCACATCGCGCCGACAAAGTTCGTCTCGTCCATCAGCGGGAACATCGCCTTGGCTTCCGACGGGGTGATCAGTTCGGTCTCCATGCCGAGATAACGCCCCTTGGCATGGGCAAGGCGCAGGAAGTCCATGCGCTCAGGTGTATCGGCCATCATCACGCCGCCGGTCAGGTGCAGACCGCACGACTGGCCGGAGATTTCCTCCAGTTCCTTGTAGAGCTGGACCGTGTAGGCCTGCAGTTTCGCAACGTTCGGGTCGCCGTTCAGCGTGTGAAACCCGCCAGCCGCATGCCAGGACGAGCCGGAGGTCAACTCCGAGCGCTCGATGAGCATGACATCCTTCCAGCCCGCGCGTGCCAGATGATAAAGCACTGAACAGCCGACTACTCCACCGCCTATGACCACGGCTCGAACATGCGATTTCATGCGTAACTCCCAACGCTGCGTTCAAGGGCCAGCCTAGTGCCTGAAACCTGTAACAGGCTATAAAAATGCGGCCAGTCACACTGATTTTGCGGTACCGCACTTCCGGTTTGAATGCCCAGTGTGTATTTGTGCACAGACATTTCGGACAATACACGCCATATGACGGCATGTGAGCCATCAGGCGTCGCAGCAGGCCGATATCGTTCAACATTTGTTGAATTGCGTACAAAAAGCCCAACAAAGCCTGCTATCGCCCGGGGTAAACTTGAATGCCAAGACCCCAGTTGATAGGCTGCACGCACGACGGGGGCGTCGAGACAGGGATGACAACGATGAGCAATCTGACCAGAATCCGCCCGCTGAAGAAGGGCATGAGTCTTGTGTCCGCACTTGCCAGCGTCTTCATAGCACTTGTTGCGCTGATGGCCGCGCCTGCGGCAGCACTTGCCGGAAAACGCGTGGCGCTCGTGATAGGCAACAGCGCCTATGAGAATGCGGGCCAGCTGACCAATCCAGCCAATGACGCATCAGACATGGCCGCAACACTTACCGATCTCGGCTTCACGGTGATCACCGGAACCGATCTCGACAATCGTGGCATGCGCGACAAGGTGCGTGAGTTTTCCAACGAATTGCGCGGTGCGGAAGCAGCGATGCTCTTCTATGCCGGCCATGCAATGCAGGTGAACGGCAAGAACTACCTGGCACCGGTCGATACCCGCCTGGAATATGAAAGCGATCTCGACTTCGAGACAATCCCGCTGCAGTTCATCCAGAATCAGATGGAACGCGAAGCCAAGACCATCCTGCTGTTCCTTGACGCGTGCCGCGACAATCCGCTGACACGCAGCTTCAAGGTGGCCTCCCGCTCGCAGGGTTCGGGCAATGGCCTGGCAGAGGAAAAGCTCTCTTCCTCCGGCATTCTCATCGCCTTTTCCACCAACCCCGACAATGTCGCGCTGGATGGCAAGGGCCGCAACAGCCCGTTCACCAAGGCGCTGCTCGACAATATCAAGCGTCCCGGCGTGGAAATCTCCACGCTGATGACCGATGTGCGCGTGCAGGTCGTGAAGGATACGGACGGCGCCCAGACACCCTGGATCAATTCCGCGCTGCTTGGCCGCTTCTACTTCAATCCAGACGCGGCAGCGAGCAGTGAAAGCAGCAACCAGCAGGTCGCAAGCGTGAGCACGTCGAGCGAACAGAGTTCCTCGACTGCTGCCAGCACCCCTTCCCCGTCGGCAGCCGGTGTCGACAATGCGCGCATTGCCGCTCTTGCCTTCGATACCGTAAAGGACAGCAACTCCATCGACGAACTGGAAGCCTTCCTGTCCGTCTATGGCTCCACCTTCTACGGCAAGCTGGCGAACATTCGTCTTGATCGCCTGAAGGCTGACAAGGCAGCGCAGGAAACGGCAGCAAAGCCGGAAGAGAAACCTGCGGAAGTGGCCGAAAAGCCAGCCGAGGGAACGCCTTCCCAGGAAGAAACCAAGGTCGCAAGTCTCGAACAGCCTGAAGCCAAGGAGTCGACCCGCAATCTCGCACCCACGGTCGATGAGCGTGAAGTGAAGCGGTCCATCCAGGAACAGCTGGTTCGACTGAACTGCAACCCGGGCAAGCCTGACGGCCTGTGGGGCAAACGCAGCCAGGGGGCGCTCGACACGTTTGCGCGCTCAGCGAAGTTGCAGCTTGCTTCGGCCAATCCCGATCAGGATCTGCTGGAACAGCTCAAAGGCTACAATGGCAATGGCTGTCCGGTAAGGGCGCAGCCTAAGACATGCCCGCCCGGCCAGAAGCTTTCAAGCAAGGGCAATTGCTATACACCACGCCAGGAAGCGCGTGCTGAGCCGAAGACCTGCCCGCCAGGACAGCTTCTGTCGCGCAAGGGCAACTGCTTCACACCGCGCCAGCAGCAGCCACAGCAGCAGCAGGTGTTCATCGAACAGCCGCCGCAGCAGCAGGTCATCATCCAGCAGCAGCAGCCAGTGTTCTCGCAGCCCTCGCAGCCGGCACCCCAGCCTTCACTGGGCCAGCGCATCCTTGGCGGTGCGGTGATCGGCGGCACGGTCTGCATCCTGACAGGCTGCTGAGCCAACAGGCCTGGAACAAGCAACAAGACCCCAGGGGCAATGCTCCCGGGGTTTTTTTCTTGCCTGAAGCCGCAATTCATCAAACTGACAAGACGGAATTCGGTTCCAGGAACCTGGTTTTCCATTCCCGCTATGTGCATTTCATGTGCGTGAATGCACATATGCGGCGGAAATCGTCCCCATATCAGGTTCAGGAAATGCATTCGCTTTCCTGTCACGAAAGGAGAAGACCATGTCCAATCTGCTCAAAGCTACTGGCCTTGCCGCGCTGCTTCTGGCGGGCGCATCCGTTTCCGCGCAGGCAGGCGGCTACTCCAGCTGGGGTCTGCACTATGACGGCACGCAGCCCTATCACTCGCGTGCCGTGGCAGGTGCTGCGCCAAACTCGCACGCCACCTTCTATCACGGCGTGCGCTGCCACTATGAGTATCGCGTCCAGTACGGCGCATACGGTGCCCAGCGGATTCAGGTTCAGGTCTGCAACTGACCCTGTCCGCAATGCAGGCTACAAGACCCCGGCCATCGCGCCGGGGTTTTGTTTTTTACGACAGGCCACCGTTGAAGCCGTCAGGCTCAATCGCCGTTCGCGTAGGTCTCGATATTGGCGAATGCGTCGCGCAATGCACGCGACCAGCCCTCGGACAGAGCGTGGAAATAGGGATCGTCCTTGTCGATGCGCCGCTCCTCGCCGACGAAGAACGTGTCCGTGCGATAGATGAGCATGTCGATCGGCATGCCCACTGACAGGTTCGAGCGCAGCGTCGAATCGAAAGAGATCAAAAGGAGCTTTGCTGCATCCCCCATACGCATTTCCGGCACGGCAACGCGGTCCAGGATCGGCTTGCCATACTTGTGCTCACCGATCTGGAAGAAGGGCGTATCACTGGTTGCTTCTATGAAATTGCCTTCATTGTAGATCTGGAACATGCGCGGCGGCTCGCCCTTGATCTGCCCACCGAGAATGAAGGAGGCGGAAAAGGCGGCAGCCGTGGCGCCGAGCGCCTCGCCGTCAACGCGATGCACTTCCCGCAAGGCCGATCCTACAAGCCTGGCGGCCTGGAACATGGTCGACACATTGATCAGCGTGTCACCTTCATCGCCGGCGGCAATCGCTTCCTTGAGCTGACTGATCACGGATTGCGTCACCGCGAGATTTCCCGCTGTCAGCAACACCATTACGCGGTCGTCCTTGCGTTCCCACACATGCATCTTGCGGAAACAGGCGATGTTGTCGAAACCCGCATTGGTGCGGGTGTCGGAAGCGAAGATAATGCCGCGATCAAGGCGAAGGCCAACACAATAGGTCATGGCGCGCGATATATTCGGAATCGGTTACGGGCTCAAGCGGAAGTCATGCATAAGGGAGGAGCAAATCAGGTCGTGTCAAGCTGGCGTACACTGACGCGGACCTGCATTTCCTCTCCACCCGGCCCTCGCCTTATGCCGCGTATGGGCGCAGCGGTGGCAGCATCAAAGCCGCAGGCAAGCCGGACATAGTTTTCATCGGGGCACAGACCGTTGGCGGGGTCGAAGGCAACCCAGCCAAGACCGGCCACTTCTGCCTCTGCCCAGGCATGGTGCGCTTCCGATTCCGCATCGTGAACGAGATAGCCCGTCACATAGCGCGCCGGCTGATCGAGAAGGCGGCATGCGGTGATGAAGACATGCGCAAAATCCTGGCACACGCCATGCCCCTGCCCGTAGGCCTCGGCCGCAGTTGTGTGGACATGGGTTGCCTGCGTATCGAATTTCATGGCAGCGCGAATGTCGGACATCAGCGCATGATATAGCGCGATCTGGTCGCGGTGCCTGCCGCGATGGCGCTCTGCCAGGTCGATGATGGCGGCATTGGGCTTTGTCAGTGCGGTTTCGCGTACGAAGAGCCTTGGTGCAGGCCCGTGGGACAACACGCCGATAATGCCGTCGGCGTTGGATGTTTCGACAAGGCCCGTTACCTGGACCTCAAAGCCGGACGTCTCGCCAATCTGGTTCACCAAATGAACGAGATTGCCGGAGCCGTCATGGTAGGTCGCCGCCCCGTCAATGCCGGGGCATTCGATATGCCATTCCAGGATCTTCTGGGAGCGGGTTGGCGCTGGCGAAATACGCAATTCCTGAATGCCGTAGCGTGTCGGCTGCTCATAGGAATGGGTCGTTGTATGTGAGATCCTGATTCGCATCCGTTCACCCGCCGTCAGAAGTTGAAGTCCTCGGCGATCTGTGAGCCAAGCCGGTTGTTCTGCTGGATGAACGAGCCCAGAAACTCGTGCAAGCCCTGCTGGAAGACACTGTCCATGTTGCCGGACCTGAGCAGGTCATAGATGGCAATGGCCTGTTCGTGACTTGGATAGCGCTCGCCATAACGTGCTTCCAGGTCACTCATCGTCGCGTTGATCCACTTGTAGCAATGCGCCAGGGATCGGGGCATTTCATGGCGGAGGATCAGAAAGTCGGCAATGTTCCAGGCCTTGAACCGGTCACGATAAACGTGCCGGTAGGAGCGGTGAGCGGAAGCGGCGCGCAAAATCATCATCCATTGCTGCATGTCCACGTCCGAGCCGACGAGATCGCTTCGCGGCAGCAGCACGTAATATTTCACATCGAGGATGCGCGCGGTATTGTCGGCGCGCTCGTTGAACACGCCGAGTTGCAGGAAGGAATAGCCGTCATCGCGCAGGATCGTGTTGAGCGCGGCACCGCGAAACTGGGCCGTGTTCTTCTTGATCCAGTCCAGCAGGCGCGGCAGTTCGTCGGCAGCAAGTGCCGATGGCTTGACCTTGCAGAACTCGAGCCATGTGCCGTTGATGCTCTCCCACATTTCTGTGGTGATGGCGGTGCGAACCGCCCTGGCATTGGAACGCGCGGCGAGCAGGCAATTGCGCACCGACGAGGAATTCTCCTCATCGAAAAGCATGAAATTGCGCACTTGCGCGATCGATGCCGTTTCGTGGCGCTCGAAGAAGGAATCATGCAGGGCGCCAGCACGAAGTGTCGACTCCCACTGCTCGCGGTGCCCCTTGTCGAGTCCGGGAGTGAGAGACATGCGGTAGCCGACGTCTAGCAGCCGCGCCATGTTCTCCGCGCGCTCCATGTAGCGCGACATCCAGTACAGGCTTGAAGCGGTGCGACCGAGCATCAGTCCTCCAGAATCCAGGTGTCCTTGGTGCCGCCGCCCTGTGAGGAATTGACGACAAGCGACCCTTTCTTCAGCGCCACACGGGTCAGGCCACCCGGCGTGATCCTCACCTGGTCACTAACCAGCACAAAGGGGCGCAGGTCGACGTGACGCGGTGCGATGCCCGCTTCGGTGTAGGTCGGGCAGGTGGAAAGGGCGAGCGTGGGTTGCACGATGTAATTGTCCGGCCGCGCCTTGATGCGGCGGGTGAATTCCGCGCGCTCCTTGCGGGTGGAGGCCGGGCCTACCAGCATTCCATATCCGCCGGATCCATGCACTTCCTTGACCACCAGTTCCTCCAGATGTTCGAGCACGTAGGCGCGTTCATCATCGATGGCACAATTGTAGGTGGGCACGTTGGAAAGGATCGGTTTTTCGCCGGTGTAGAATTCGATGATCTGCGGCACATAGGTGTAGACTGCCTTGTCATCGGCAATACCGGTGCCCGGAGCGTTGACGATGGTCACGTTTCCCGCCCGGTAGGCGGAGAATAGTCCCGGCACGCCAAGGGTCGAATCCTTGCGGAAGGTGAGCGGATCGAGAAAATCGTCATCGACGCGACGATAGATCACGTCGACCTTCTTGGGCTTTTGCGTCGTGCGCATGTAGACGAAGCCGTCATCAACGAACAGATCGGTGCCCTGGCACAGTTCCACGCCCATTTCATCGGCAAGGAAGGAGTGTTCGAAGAAGGCCGAATTGTAGATGCCGGGTGTCAGTACTGCTATGACCGGATCGCCCTTGCAGGCAGGTGGTGCCACGGCCTGCAAGGTGCGTCGCAGGTTCTCGGGATAGTGCTCAACCGGCGCGACGCGGTAATTGGCGAAAAGCTCGGGGACAAGGCGCATCATCGCCTCACGATCCTCGATCATGTAGGAAACGCCGGAAGGCGTGCGCAGATTGTCTTCCAGCACATAGAACTCGCCCTCGCTGACACGGACAAGATCGACGCCGATAATGTGCGAATAGACGCCGCGTGCCGGGTCGTGGCCCATCATTTGAGGGCAAAAGGCGGAATTCTTCAGGATCAGCGATTCGGGCACGCGTCCGGCACGGATGATTTCCTGGCGATGATAGATGTCGTGCAGGAAGGCATTGAGCGCGCGAACCCGCTGCTCGATGCCGCGCTCCAGCTTGCGCCATTCGGCCGCGGAAATAATGCGCGGGATGATGTCGAAGGGAATGAGCCGCTCGGTCGCTTCGTTCGAACCATAAACAGCGAATGTAATGCCCAGGCGGCGAAAGATTGCTTCGGCGTCACGGGCTTTCTGCTTGAGGCCGCCACGCGGTTGACTTTCCAGCCATTTCTCGATGCCGCGATAAGGTTCCCTTACCGAGCCGTCCGCGGCAAACATTTCATCGAAAAACGTTCCGGAACCCGAACCGTACAATCCTGTCTCCCCTGTTCAGACCGGCAAAGGATCGCGCCGACCGACTTGAAGCTAACACTGCCACTTCGAAATTCACAAGCCAAATCGGAAACTTGTGGGCAGCACCAAGGTTGAACTCCACCTGCTTACTGTGCAAGAATCGAACCGGTGGGGCCTGACCGGACTTTTTCACCTTGTGGTGGGACAGTAACGGACTCAGCATGAAACCGGATACAATGAACGATTTCGTATTCTCGTTTCCAACAGGCCGAAATCGTTCCGGGAGTTAAGATGCAAAACAGAACTTTGACGATCGACGTTCGGGTGACCGCCATTGCCGCGCTGGCGGTTTTCACAGCTGCCACGGCTGCCCATGCGCGCCCCGACACCAGGACGATGAGTTGCAATCAGGCCGTCGGCTTCATCCAGCAGAACAGGTCGGTCGTCATGACCACTGGTCCCCATACTTACGAGAGAATTGTCGCCGGGCACGGCTATTGCGGACCGACAGCACAGCCAACGCCGATGACGGCACCCACCTATGACAATCCACGTTGCCGGATCGGCTATCGCTGCAAGGAAGTTTTCAAGGACGGTTGACATGTTGAGAGGCAGGCCTGCGCCAGCCATGATGCTGGCTTCGATCTTCGCGATGGCCACCAGCAGCATCGTGCATGCGGCAAGGCCCGATGTGCGAGTGATGAGTTGCGCGCAGGTCAGGACCATGGTGGCAAGCCGGGGTGCCGTTGTCATGACGACAGGCCAGCACACTTATGACCGCATCGTCGCGGGCATAGGGCTATGCGGCGGCGACGAGGAACTGGAACTCAAGCGCGTGCCGGCCAAGGACAATCCGCGTTGCCTGGCCGGCTATATCTGCCGGACCCGCATCAATGATGACCGGTTTCCAATCCTGCGGTTCTGACCGTCTCGCGAAAGGTTCGCCATGAACGATTCTTGCACAGGCAGCCGTGGCCCAACCACCACGGTGTTGATGATCATGCGCGGCCTGAAGGCAAGCGCGGTTCTGGCGGTTCTTGCAGCAACGCTCGCTCCGCCAATTGCCCGAGCCCAGCAGGCGACGGATCAGTATCAGCCCGAAAACGGCACTGGACGAACCCAGCGCGAGGTCGTCAGGGCGAAGCAGTACATGGTGTCGGCTGCCAATCCGATTGCCGCAGAGGCCGGGCGGAATGTGCTTGAAAAAGGTGGCAACGCCGTCGATGCCATGGTTGCTGTCCAGCTGGTACTGGGGTTGGTTGAGCCGCAATCCTCCGGTCTTGGCGGCGGTGCATTCGCTCTCCTTTATGACGGAAAATCGGGAAAACTGACCAGCTTTGACGGGCGCGAGACAGCGCCGAAGGAGGCTACACCCGCCCTCTTTCTCGATGGCGAAGGCAAGCCACTCAAATTCTTCGATGCGGTAGTGGGTGGAAGGTCCGTCGGCACACCGGGAACGGTGCGGCTGTTGGCCGACATGCATGCGCGCCATGGCCGCCTGCCCTGGGCCGAGCTTTTTGAACCGGCGATTGCGCTTGCAGACAAGGGCTTCACGGTTTCCCCGAGGCTCAACGCGCTCATCAGCGATACCGCCGACACACTCTATGTTCATGAAGCGACCAGAGACTATTTCCTGTCTGAAGAAGGCGTGCCGATCTTTGTTGGAACGCTGCTGAAAAACCCAGCCTACGCCCAGACACTGCGCGCCATTGCCGTGGGCGGGGCGGATGCCTTCTACAAGGGCGAGATTGCAGGCGACATCGTTGCTGCCGTTCGTGGCGCAACAGGCAATCCCGGCGTCCTGTCGGCGGATGATCTTGCCAGCTACAAGGTCATCGAGCGCGAACCCGTCTGCGTTACCTATCGCGCGCTTGATGTTTGCGGCATGGGACCGCCCTCCTCCGGGGCCCTGAGCATTGGACAGATACTCAAGATGGTCGAGCCGTATGACCTGAAGTCCCTCGGCCCCGACAGTGCGCAAAGCTGGCGGCTCATTGGCGATGCCTCGCGACTGGCCTTTGCCGATCGTGAACTCTACATGGCCGACGCCGACTTCGTGAAAATGCCGAAGGGGCTGACCAATGCCGCCTATCTGGCGGAGCGCGCAAAGCTTCTGGATGGCAAGCAAGCGCTGCCTGCCGATGCCGTGAAGGCGGGCGAACCGCCCAGCGATCATGCCATGAACCTTGCACCTGGGGACACGATCGAGTTTCCGTCCACCAGCCACTTTTCCATCGTGGACAGCGACGGCAATGTCGTGTCGATGACGACAACCATCGAGAACGGTTTCGGGTCGCGGCTGATGGTGCGAGGATTCCTGCTCAACAATGAGCTGACCGACTTTTCCTTCCTGCCCGAACGCGACGGCGTTGCGGTTGCCAACCGGGTTGAACCGGGAAAGCGCCCGCGTTCTTCCATGGCGCCGACCATCGTGCTGCGCGACGGCAAGCCGGAGCTGGCGATTGGCTCGCCTGGCGGCAGCCGGATCATCGGCTTCGTGGCCAAGACGCTTGTCGCCTTCATCGACTGGGAAATGGACATTCAGACAGCAATTTCACTGCCCCATCTCGTCAACCGCTATGGCAGCTATGATCTGGAAGAGGGAACAAGTGCGGAGTCGCTGGCGCCGGACCTTGCAGCCCTTGGATATGAAGTGGTTGCACGCGAACTCAATTCAGGCCTGCACGGTATTGCGATCTACGCCGATCATCTTGAAGGCGGGGCTGATCCGCGGCGCGAAGGCATTGCCATCGGCAAATGAAAAGCCACCGCGGACGGATAATCCACGGCGGCCTTAAAACAGCTTGTTGATGCGATCAGATGCGCGCGAGTTCGCGCATGTTCTCGATCAGACGATCCTGCTCGGCGGTCAATTCATGAACGCGCAGTTCGTCTTCGGTGGTTTCAGCGCCGATTCGCTCGGCAATGACGGCCATCAGGGCGTGATTCGCCATGTTCAACGCTTCCATGCGCGCAAGCATGCTGGCGCGGTGGCGTTGGGCTTCGGAGGCTGGATATTCGATTTCACTAGCAGGTCTGATCATTGCTTTACCTCTACTCGTAACTCGATCACCTGCCGGAAGCTTTGAACTGAACGGACAAATACGCATCCGGCTTTAACAAGACGGAGCCAGTGTGCGCCTGCGTGCTTAACAATTTGTTACCAGAAACGGATTGGTTTACATCTTGCGAACCATACCGTCCACGCCCTGCCCTGCTGCCCGGTGCAGCGGGGACCGGTTAACGGACCCAGCAACAGGGATTGGCCACGCACATGAAAATCGCCTTTGTCGCCAGCAACTCGCCGGACGCCCAGGCCGCAATGGCCAGTCTGGAAAAGCGCTATGGCAATGTGGACCCGGATTCGGCAAGCCACATTGTTGCGCTTGGTGGCGATGGCTTCATGCTGGCCACGCAGCATTCCTTCATGAATTCCGGAATTCCCGTCTACGGCATGAACAAGGGCACCGTCGGGTTTCTCATGAACGAATATTCCGAGGACGACCTGCAGGACCGGCTGGAAAATTCCACCCGCAGCTATATCCGTCCGCTGGAGATGGTGGCTGTGGACGTTAATGGCGAGGAGCATCATGCAAGGGCAATCAACGAAGTCTCGCTGTTGCGCCAGTCCTACCAGGCAGCAAGCCTGTGCATTGCCATCGACGGCAAGGTGCGGCTCGATCCGCTGATCTGCGACGGTGTGCTGGTGGCAACGCCTGCCGGTTCGACCGCCTACAATCTGTCAGCGCATGGCCCGATACTGCCGCTTGAAGCGCCGCTGCTGGCGCTCACCCCTGTCAGCCCGTTCAGGCCGAGACGCTGGCGCGGGGCTCTCATTCCAAACACGAGCAAGATCGTGATCGAGTGTCACGATACTTCCAAGCGTCCCGTCAATGCGGTTGCCGACCATACGGAGATAAAGTCCGTCAGCAAGGTAACAGTGGAGATGGACAGAAAATCCAAGGGTGTGATCCTGTTCGACCGGGATCATTCGTGGGACGAACGCATCCTTGCCGAACAGTTCCAGTATTAAGACTGTTCACGGCTTCAGACATGGCTGAGCGGATCAGGCCGCTTCGAGATCCATCTCGATCGGCCGTGCACGGGCACGCGCGATGTCAACGAGCAGCGACACCGGCATTTCGGGGCGCAGCCCCATCGACGGGCTTTCGCCATGAACTGCTGGCTGGACCATAGGCATGTCATCGTTCGCGTAATCATCGGTGTCGGGTTCGCCGAGTTCGCCCCGTGCCCAGGCTTCCTCGTCAAGCAGGATTTCATCGATCCTTGCAGCGACATCCTCATCGACGCTCCACGGTATTTCTTCCCTGGCCAGGTCTTCTTCCATGTCCACGATTTCCTCGGCGAAATGCATGGCAAATTCGGCCAGCACCTGCGGATCAACCTCGAAGATTTCTTCTGGCGCTTCCAGCATCAGCTGCTCGCGTTCTTCAAGTTCGCGCGTGATGCGGCTCACCTCGTTGAGCGCATTTTCCCTGGCAGCTTCTGCCGCCAGCTTGCGCAGCAGAACCAGCAACGCATCAAAATGAGCATCCTTGTCAGGGTGATAGGCGCTCAGCACCTCACGCGTGACGAGGAACGGCAGGCGGGAAATATCGGCAACGCCGTCGCTGGACAGGAGGCCACGCCATGTGTCCACCGACTTTGAAAAGACACTCCAGGCAGATTGCGGCAGGCCGGCCTTGTTGTAGGCGGCGCGAAAGGCGCTTGTGCGGCGTTCGGACAGCATCGCCTCGACGCGGCGAACCGGCGTTTCGGACAGGACCGCCAGCGAATGGGCGAAAAGCGCAATGTTGCCCATGCAGATCGCCCGCAGGAGGAAGGCTGCGTTCAGTCTGTGGCGCGCAATCAGGGTGGTGACGATTTCGCCCATGTCGAGTTCGCCAGCCTGCGCGGCGTAGGTGATTGTTGCCTTGTCGCACATGTCGCGCACAAGCGCTTCGCGGCGAGCCTGGCTCATCTCGGCGCCATTGCATGCCTCGTCGGCATAGGCTTCCGCCAGGTGTTCGAGCAGCAGGATGCGTGTCGCGGGTCGCAGCATTGTCTGGCGCACGAGCAATGATCTGGCCTCATGCTGATCACCGAAACGTTCCGCGATCCTGTGGATGGCGTCAGCAGGAACGCCTGCGGTTTCGTTCATCAGAAGTTCCACACAGGCGGCGCAATCGCCGGATTCGGCGATTTCACGGCAAACGGAAATCGGCGGCATGTAGCGAGAAGCAATCGCGGCCTGCTGGGGCGGGGTGCCAGTGCGCACGAAATCAACAAGTTCCGCATCGACCAGAACGGGAGAGCGGGACAGGATCATGGCGGAAATTTCGGCGGTATCGATGGCCAGCGCCATGATGACGTGGCGCGGTGCGTTTTCACTGTCGCCCAGTGTATCTGCCAGCGCCATGCGCACTTCGCGATCGTGGTCGTCCAGCACAACCGTCATTGCCGCTTCCGCCATTTCGGCATCGCCCTGCGACAGGTCACAAACAAGGTAGGCGCGCGCGAGTGCTCTCGTTGCGGCGGCCTTTTCTTCATCGGGTGCAGTATCGAACCAGGTCAGGAAACGCTCAATAATCATTCACTCTACTCTGCTAAGCCACCGGCACACTGGCGGCACTGACAGGCAGATCATGCAGGCAAAGGATTAACGCTTGGTTCACCATGAAAATTAAGATTCGCGTTTCACTGGTGAACGCGAATCCGCAGCAAGGAGCCTGGCCTCAGGCCTCCATGACGCTGAGAACACTATCAATCTGCGGGCGATCACGCTCCGTTTTCGGCATGGTCCGCGTACCGATATAGATGAAACCGGCAACTTTCTCTTCGGCGGCATAGCCCAGTGTCGCATGGAGCTTTTCGTCGAAAGCCACCCATTCGGTAAGCCATTGCGCGTCATAGCCATGGGCATTGGCGGCGATCAGCAGGTTCATGCAGACGGCACCTGCCGACAGGCGCTGCTCCCATTGCGGAACCTTGGGATGATCCACCGTGCGACTTGCAACGCCGATGACGACCGGCACCCGCGTAAACCGCGCGCGTTCGATTGCCTGCATCTCCTGCGACATTGCCGGATCAAGTTCGAGCGCACGCTTTTCGAATTCCGCGCCCAGTCGCACGCAGGCATCGGGCGAATAGCGGATGAAGCGCCAGGGGCAGATCTTTCCGTGATCGGGCACGCGTGAGGCGATGGCAATCATCTCACGCAGTTCAGCCTCGTCCGGCCCGGGACCTGCCATGGTCTTTGCAGGCACCGAACGACGGTTGCGCATGAATTCAAGGACGGCGTCGTTGCGGGCTGTGTCGAGAGTTCCGGACATGCTTTCTCCTTTTCCCCTTAACGGGGGACAGATGTGCAATAGCGTATCCTGTAGCCGGTGAAAATCGGGAAGGTCTTGAATTTGCCGCCAAGACGGGCTTCAACAGCGCGAACAATCGGGAACTTCGATGCTGCCCAGCGATTCCATCCGCACTGCCTGCAAGATGATGCTGCTCTTCGCAGCGTTTCTGATGGCCGTGATAAGCGGCCCACTGCCTGCCTTTGCCCAGCAATCCGACACCAGTGGTGCAACCAAGACAACCCGTGTGGTTTTCGAAGCGCGCATGACGGAAACGACTGAAGCCCTGACGGACGGGGTCGAATGGCGCATTTTCGGACACAAGATCGGCGAAGATGGCAAATTGCCCCTGCTTGCCCAGGCAAGCGGAGGCGTCAAGGCCTTCGACATCACACCCGGTGAGTATTTCGTCCACGCAGCCTATGGCTATTCAGGTGCCGTGCGACGCATCGTTGTCAGCGGCGAGATCGACCGCGAGAATTTCACGCTGAACGCGGGCGCCTTCCAGCTCAATGGTGTCACGTCCGATGAAGGCAGGATCCCGCCGACATTGCTGCGGTTCGACGTCTATTCAAAGGATGCCGATGAGAGAGGTGAGCGCCAGCTTGTCGCGCGCAACGTGCGGCCACTGGAAATCGTGCCGGTGCATGCGGGCACCTATCATGTCGTTTCGCAATATGGCCGCCTCAATGCCGAAGTGCGCGCGGACATCATCGTGGAGCCAGGCAAGGTGACGGCGGTAACCATCCAGCATCGTGCGGCGCGCATAACCTTCAAACTGGTCAAGACACTGGGTGGCGATGCGATTGCCGACACGGCCTGGTCGCTGCTGACCGAATCGGGCGATGTCATTACCGAAAGCTCGAGCGCGTTCCCCGCCTTCGTCCTTTCTGAAGGCTCCTACACCGCGATCGCCAAGAATGCCGACAAGATCTATTCGCGTGATTTCGAGGTGCAGTCCGGTACCAATCGCGATGTCGAGGTGCTGGCGGAATAGCCGACGACTTCTTCAACCTGGCTTCCGGTTCAGGCAGCCAGTCGCGCATCAGCACGCTGTTCATCGTTTCTGCGCCGCGCAGGACGCATGGAGAAGACCGCCTGATGGAGATAATCCGTCAGGACCTTCCTGTCGCGCATGTCGGCCAGGTCAGACGCAGGTATCAGCGGCCCGACATGGGCGGTGATGGTCTTGCCAGCCAGGCGGCGGAATTCGCGGATCAGCAATGACAGGCGCATGGTCAGGGAAAGCTTGCTTGCAAGCTGAAACAGAGTGCCGTTCTGCCCTTCGAAGAAGACCGGGATGACCGATGCGCCGGCAGCCTGGATCAGGCGGGCCGGGAAGGCCTTCCACGGAAGATCCTGCGCCTTGCCCAGACCCTTGGGTGCCGTCGCCACACCACCAGCCGGAAAGACGACAATCGTCACGCCCTCGCGCAGCAGGCGCACGGCCTCCTTGCGGGTTTGCAGATTCATTTCAACGGCTTCGCGCGTTTCGGTGAAGTCAATCGGCAGCGAATAGGGCCGGATTTCGGGAACCTTGAGCAGTTCCTTGTTGATCAGGACACGGAACGGCCTGTCGATCTGTTCGGCAAGTGCGAGCACCGCAATGCCATCGCCGATGCCGAAGGGATGGTTGGCAATGATGACCAGCGGCGTATCGGGCAATTGTTCCGGCGGCCAGGCCTGCGCGCGGACGGAAAGGCCGATGTTGATGAGCGCCAGCATGTCGCCCATAACGCGTTCGGAATGGCCGACGACGCGGCTGCGCCAGGTGTCATACAGCTCTGCAAAATGGTCCCTGCCCGAATAGCGCTCCACACGGCGTATGAGCCATTGCTTCAACCGGGAATCGGCGGCATTGGCGTAAGACAATTCAGGGAAGCGCTCTACCCTTGTGCTGCGCATTGCAATCATTCTGCCATTCCTCAAACGTGGGAATCATATCTGCTGGGTGCCTACCATCCTGTGGATGATTGGTATGACAAACATAAGACAGTTGCACCGATCCGCTGCCGGTTTCGCCCCGGTTTGTGGGCGAAACGCAATGGGAGTGTTTCATCGGCGCTCAGGAGCGGGCGAACCGAAGTTCACCCGGCCCGCATCACATCAGGTGGCGTGGCTTCCACCCGCAACATCTCCACCGCCTCATCGAGGGTCATCGAAGTCTGGTTCGGCGAACCGAGCCTGCGCATCGACACCGTGCCCTCGGCGGACTCGCGATGTCCGGCAACGAGGATGACCGGCACCTTGGCGAGCGAATGTTCGCGCACCTTGTAGTTGATCTTCTCGTTGCGCTTGTCGCTGATCGCCTGAATGCCCGCCTTGCGCAGCCGTTCCACGACTGAATCCGCATATGGCTCGGCTTCGGAAGTGATGGTGGCGACGGCGACCTGAACCGGTGCAAGCCAGAGCGGGAAATGGCCTGCATAGTTCTCGATCAGGATGCCAAGGAAGCGCTCCATCGAACCGCAGATCGCGCGGTGGATCATCACAGGCTGGCGCTTCTCGGAATTGCTGTCGATGTAGAAGGCACCGAAACGCTCCGGCAGGTTGAAATCCACCTGGGTTGTGCCGCATTGCCAGGTGCGGCCGATGGCATCCTTCAGCGTGTATTCGAATTTCGGGCCGTAGAAAGCGCCCTCGCCCGGATTGATGCCGGTCCTGATCTTGCCGCCCGACTGTTCTTCGATCTGCTTGAGCACCTTCATCATGACTTCTTCGGCATGATCCCAGCTGGCATCATTGCCAACACGCTTCTCGGGCCTGGTCGACAGGAGAACCGTGATTTCCTCAAAGCCGAAGTCCCGGTAGACCGAGAGAATGAGGTCGTTGATGCGCATGCATTCGGCAGCCATCTGCTCTTCGGTACAAAAGACGTGCGCGTCATCCTGCGTGAAGCCACGCACGCGCATCAGACCATGCAGCGCTCCCGACGGCTCATAGCGGTGAACATTGCCGAACTCGGCCAGGCGCACTGGCAGATCGCGATAGCTTTTCAGGCCATGCTTGAAAATCTGCACATGACCGGGGCAGTTCATAGGCTTGATGGCGAAGACGCGATGATCGGCCTCCTCGTCATCGGGGTTTGTGAAGGCGTGCGCCGATTTCACCGCGAACATGTTTTCCTGATACCAGCCCCAGTGACCGGAAGTCTCCCACAGGCTCTTGTCTAGAATCTGCGGCGCGTTGACTTCCTCATAGGTTCCTTCGAGGCGGCGACGCATGTAGGAAACCAGCGACTGGAACATGCGCCAGCCCTTGGAATGCCAGAAAACGACGCCCGGCCCCTCTTCCTGGAAGTGGAAGAGGTCCATTTCACGGCCAAGCTTGCGATGGTCGCGCTTTTCGGCTTCCTCGCGCATGTGGATATAGGCGTCGAGCTCCTCCTGGCTTTTCCAGGCGGTGCCATAGATGCGGGTGAGCATTGCGTTGTTCGAATCGCCGCGCCAGTAGGCTCCGGCCACAGCCATCAGCTTGAAGGCGTTTCCGATATCGCCAGTGGTGCGCATGTGCGGGCCACGGCAAAGATCGGTCCATTCGCCCTGGCGATAGATGCGGATGGTCTGGTCCTCGGGAATGGCATCGACGAGTTCAACCTTGTAGGCCTCGCCCTTTTCGCGGAAGAAACGCTTTGCTTCGTCACGCGACCAGATTTCTTTGGTGAAGGGTTTGTTGCGAGCGATCACCTCGCGCATCTTCTTCTCGATGACGGGCAGGTCCTCGGGCGTGAATGGCTCATTGCGGGCAAAGTCGTAATAGAAGCCGTTCTCGATCACCGGGCCAATGGTAACCTGGGTTCCGGGCCACAGCTCCTGTACGGCTTCGGCCAGAACATGCGCGCAGTCATGGCGGATGAGTTCAAGCGCGCGCGGATCATCACGCGTGACAAGTTCAATTCGCCCGCCTGAGCCGATGGGTTCGGACAGGTCGCGCAGTTCACCGTCCAGCGCATAGGCAACGGATTTCTTTTCGAGCGATTTGGCAATCGAACCGGCTACCTCGCCGCCGGTTATGCCGGCCGGGTATTCGCGGGAGTTTCCATCGGGAAAAGTGAGATTGATCGTGCTGGCTTGTGACGCCATGGCAGGTCTCCTATCCAGTCCCGCCAACGAGCGCGGGTGGTTGATCGGAATGGCGGCAGACAGAGCCGCGATGTGAACGCTGCGCATATAGGCGATGGAGGCGAGGAGGTAAAGCCGGAACATTGACCAATTACGTACACCCGTTATGGTTGAAACCCTGGCAATTTCGATACAGCGTAAGCCGTGATGAAGTTACCAAGGTACCGGCTGGCAGTTGATTTGGAGACCGGGAGCCGGCACAGATGGCCTATGGGTCAACTTGGCAGTGTAGCGGTGAAAGACCAGGAAACTGGTGTTGCCAAAGAGGGATATGCTGATCCGCCTTACAAATTCAAACGACAAATATTCATGGGGTAATTGAAATTACTGTCAAAAACCATAAGATTGTCGTGACCTGCATATTGTTTGGGCGTGCACTCATAAATAAACAAAAGACGGAGACCGCTTTCGGCAGAACCTTTGAAACAAATATATCGACGTCAGAAGCCCGCTATGCGGACGAAAGCGACCATGGCGCGATTTTCAGCCAACTTCTCAATTGGGCGGAGAGCGGGAGTTGGCTGCAGCGCACACCAATAAACTATGGTTTTGAGAAGCGGACCTCTGCTACGATTGATAGGAACATACTGATTTGACAAAACTGCCTTCTGACAAGCGAGCAACGCGGAACAAACCAAAAGTTTCATGACAGCAAGCGTTTACAGAACCACTCCGCCCGCATAACAATACCAAAGATGCCAGATAACTGGATCGAAGTATCACTGGGAAGCATAGATGCTAACGTCGATACATTTTGAGAACTTCAAGTCTTGGAGAGAAGCGTCTGTAGAATGCGCCCCTATAACTGGCTTCTTCGGGACGAATTCATCGGGAAAGACGAGCCTTATCCAGTTCTTGTTGATGCTCAAGCAGACCAAAGATGGGACCGACCGAGCCATTTCTCTAGATCTCAATGGCGATTTCGTCTCACTTGGAACGATCACCGATGTTCTTCACAAACATGACATGGAGTTGCCACTTGAGTGGAGCATCAAATTCGAGCTGGATAATGAATTGTCCCTATCGGACGCAAGCAAGCAAAGTGGAGCCTTGATTGCCAAGAGCAAGTATTTGGGGATTAGTGCTTCAAATGTCGTTCAGAATGGAGGCCCGAAAGCCAACAGACTTTCATATCAACTGGGCCCGGTGAAGTTCGCACTGGTTCCGAAAGCTCAACAAACCTCGCAGTTCGACCTGACGTGCGAAACAGAAAGCAGCGATAATTTCGACTTTCAGTTTGTTCGAACCCAAGGGCGTGCGTGGCGCTTGCCGGGGCCAATCAAATCCTATGCGTTTCCAGACCAAGCTCGGACATATTTCCAGAACGCGGCGTTTCTCGCAGACCTAGAAGCGTCGTATGAGTCTCAGTTAGATCGGGTGTATTATCTAGGCCCCCTGCGGCAGCACCCACAACGTGATTACCTCTGGACACGCGCAAGACCTACAGACGTCGGTCAGCAGGGCGAGAAGGCAATCGATGCAATACTCGCTGCGACCCAATCAGATGAGACTAGAAATCTGAAACACAAGGGAAAGCGCAAGAGCTTTCAAGAAATGGTCGCATACTGGCTGAAAGAAATGGGTCTAATAGAGGAATTCAAAGTTGAGGAAATTGGGAATAACTCAAATCGTTGGCAAGCTCTGGTTCGAACGCGAAAGCAATCGAGTCAAGTACTGCTAACAGACGTTGGCTTTGGGATCTCACAGGTTCTACCGGTCGTAACACTTTTGCAGTATGTGCCGGAGGGATCGACGGTCATACTCGAGCAGCCAGAAATCCACCTCCACCCGCTCGCGCAAGCAGCACTTGCAGATGTGATTATACAAGCTGCAACCCATCGAAAAGTTCAAGTCATTTTGGAAAGCCACTCCGAACATCTGCTATTGCGATTGCAAAGGCGAATAGCGGAGGAGTCAGTATCCAGCAATGATGTCCGACTTTATTTTTGCGATGCACCCAAAGGCGAGAGCACGATCACGAAGCTTGAAGTGGACCTCTTCGGAAACATTCAGAACTGGCCAGACAAATTCATGGGGGATGCGTTCGAAGAAACTGCTCAGGCCGAGTTGGCTCGTCTTAAGAGAATGCAGAACGATAAGCCTGAATGACCCGCTACGTAATCGACACCAATGTTCCGATTGTTGCCAACGGGAATGACGAGAGCGTTCGCCTAGAGTGTCGAATTGCAGCGGTGGAACTTCTACTCAAAGCCTTAAGAAACGGGGTGATCTACCTTGATGCGGCAGGTGAAATCCAAAATGAGTATCGAACTTACCTTAACCCAAACGGACAGCCGGGTGTCGGCAACCAATTTTATCGTGAAGTAATAAACAGCCACCCCCAAAAAATTATTAGAGTTGATGTCTCCAAAAAAGCCGATGGTCAGTACGAAGATGTGCCACAAACGATTATTGATGCGGGGTTTGATCCCAGCGATAGAAAATTTGTCGCCGTCGCTCTGAAGTCCAATTCTGGCGTCCATAATGCCGTAGACTCCGACTGGGTCAATGATCGAGCTCTTTTGGAAGCAAATGGTGTAAAGATCGTATTCCTATGTGGTTGCGACCCGACGCAATGGCGCCAAGCAGATTAAGTGGCATCAACGGTTTGGATTTGATGATTTTTGCGGCTTTGCGCCTTGCTTTGTGAACTCAAATATCCCTCGATCTGACACTTTTCACGAGTCCGTTTTGTTGACCTAATCGAAGAGTAGCTTATCGCAAGCGAACGGCAACTCCGGGCCGTGATTCCAAATCAAGTCTGAAAATCAATTGTCTCTACTGGCCTCGAAGTGGTCGGCTGAACCCTGTGGGCTTCATCGCCATCTCAGGAGGCAAAGCAGCCATTGAACTTGTGCATTGCGACGTGATTCAACTCCGCAAAGGAGCCCTGAACATGCTATACGCCGTCAACGATGCCGAATTGCGACTGATTTTGCCCGGCCCTTCCTTGCAAGCCGAGAAGTGTTCCGTGTGTGGATGACAGCCGAATGTTGAATGGCATCTTCCGGGTAGTGCGGCGACTGTTTTCCCTGCTTCGCGCTCAGGCATGAAAGCCGGATTTCAGACCGCGGGGCGGCTACGCTCCATGATGCGGGCAAAGAAGCTGGCACCAACCGGCAGGATTTCATCATTGAAGTTGAATGCGGGATGGTGGACCTGCGGGCCATCGCCCTGCCCCAGGAAAAGATAGCAGCCGGGGCGCTGTTCCAGCATGTAGGCGAAATCCTCCGATCCCATTTCGGGTGGGCAGTCTGCTTCCACAGCCCCCTCGCCGACAATTTCGCGCGCAACGGAAACTGCAAAGCCGGTCTCGGCTTCGGGATTGATCGTGGCTGGATAGGAAATGTCCAGTTCAAGGGTGATCTCGACGCCCATGGCCGCACCGATCCCATCTGCCATTTCCTGCAGACGGTCGCGCGCCATCAAACGGGTCTGCGGATTGAAACTGCGCACGGTTCCCGCAAGCGTCGCGGTTTCGGGAATCACGTTGGTGGCGGTACCGGCGCTGATCATTGTGAGAGAGACGACGAGATTGTCCACCGGATCGGTATTGCGCGACACAAGCGTGTGCACGGCCTGGCCCAGCGCAAGGGCTGCGGGCACCGGATCGCGCGTGAGATGCGGCAGGGCAGCATGGCCACCAAGCCCGCGCACGGTGAAGAAGAAATCATCGACTGCCGCCATCAGCGGGCCGCTGCGGGTGCGAAAAGTGCCCGTTGCAGCGCCAGGCGCGGTGTGAAGGGCGTAGACCTCGCTGATGTCAAAGCGATCCATGATGCCTTCGTCGCACATCACGCCGCCGCCACCACCCGCCTCTTCGGCTGGCTGGAAGATCAGCACGGCGGTTCCGGCAAAGTTGCGGGTCTGGGCAAGGTATCTCGCTGCCCCGAGCAGCATGGTGGTATGGCCATCATGGCCGCAGGCATGCATGCGCCCCGGTACGCTTGAGGCATAGGGCACCCCGGTCTGTTCAAGGATCGGCAGGGCGTCCATGTCGGCGCGCAACCCGATGGCGCGTCCCTCGCTCTTGCCCCGGATGATTGACACGATGCCGGTTTTCGCAATGCCGCGATGGATTTCATCGACACCGAACTCCTGCAGCCTGGCAGCGACGAAATCTGAAGTCTGATGGCATTCGAAACCGAGTTCGGGGTTCTGGTGCAGATGGCGGCGCCAGCCGGTCAGGAGTTCCTTGTCGGCGGCAATCGAGTTGATGACAGGCATGAAAGGCTCCGTTGCGAAGTGGCGAAACTGGCACAAAAGCAGTTCGCGCTCAATGTGCCTTCGTGCCTTGCGGGAGGAAGCCCATGGCGGATAGAAGCGTGTAAGTGCCGAGTGCAAGGAGCGCACATGACCTATGCCACCTACCCTTCGCTCAAGGATCGCGTGATTTTCATTACCGGAGGAGCAGCCGGCATCGGTGCGTCGCTGGTCCGCCTCTTCTCCAGACAGGGCGCAAAAGTCGCCTTTGTCGATCTTGATGAAGCCGCCGCCCTTCGCGTCATCGATGAATGCGAGGGACCTGCGCCCTGGTTCCGCCAGTGCGACCTGCGCGATATCGAAGCGCTGCAAAAGGCAATCACGGACAGTGCCGATGAACTGGGCGGGCTCCACGCGCTCGTCAACAATGCAGCCAATGACGACCGGCACGATTGGCGCACCGTCAGTGCGCAATATTGGGATGACCGTTTCGCGGTCAATCTGCGCCATCAGTTCTTCGCCATTCAGGCTGGCGCTCCCATCATCGCGCAAAATGGCGGGGGCGCGATCGTCAATATCGGATCGGCAAGCTGGATGCTGAAAGAGGACATGTTCCCCGCCTATGCTACGGCCAAATCCGCGGTGCAGGGGCTGACGACGACGATGGCGCGTTCACTTGGCCCGATGAATATCCGGGTCAACACGGTGCTGCCCGGCTGGGTGTTCACGGATCGGCAACTGGAGAAATGGTGGACTGTCGAGGGCGAGGCTTCATCCATGGCACTGCAATGTATCAAGCGCAGGCTTTACCCCGATGAGCACAACCAGATTGTGCTGTGGCTTTGCGCCGATGACGGGGCGGCGGCAACGGCACAGAGCTTCATCATCGACTTTGGCCGGGCGGGAATCTGAGCGGCAAAAGCGTGAATCGCATCAAGCGCTTGGCGCAAGCGGCCAAAGTTCAGATTCTGATTCAAGTCTGGCGAAATGCGGAGTCCGATTGTCGCGGATTGCGGGTCTTGCGCGCACGCAAAACCACGCCATAGTTGGGTCGAAGCCCAAGCGGAAGGAAAAGACCAAAACATGCCCCAGGCTGGATCCAGCGCCCCTTCCCTTTTCCTGCTCGTGGCATTGCAGGCGATCGTGTCCGCCTGCAGCCTTGTCGTCGAGATCGTCGCCGGGCGCATTCTGGCGCCCTATCTCGGCATGTCGCTCTACACGTGGACATCGATCATCGCCGTCGTTCTTGCCGGCTTTTCGGCAGGCCACTGGGCAGGCGGGCTGATTGCGGAGCGCGAAAGAGCAGGCGCGCTGAGACTGACAGCATGGTCGATGGCGGGTGCTGCACTGTCCACGGCGCTTTGCGTGCCGTTGCTGCGCATGAGCGCTGGTGGCATCATCGAAAAGCTCGACAATCCACTGGCGGCAATCGTAGTTGTGTCGAGTGCTGTCTTTTTCCTGCCCTCCTTCTTTGCGGGAATTCCTGCGCCCGTCCTGTCGCAGGTTGCCGTGATGGCAAACCCCGGTCGTTCGGGGCGAGCGCTTGGCGCAATGTTTGCAGCAGGAGCGTTTGGCGCGATTGCAGGCACCTTGCTGTCGGGTTTCGTCTTCATCGCCTATCTGGGAACGGTTCTCACGCTTGCCGCGGTGGCCTTCGCTTATGGCGGGGCGGCAGGCGTGCTGTTCTGGCTTGCAGGTCGAAGCAGCAGATTGACATCGGTGTCTGCACTGGTCGGCGGGCTGATCGTATTTCTCACAGCCGGTTATGCTGCACGGCTGCCACAGCCGTGCGATCATGAAAGCCAGTATTTCTGCATTCGTGTCATCGACGTATCGCAGGATGCGGGCACCCCTGCCCGACTGATGGTGCTGGATCATCTGGGGCATGGGCTTGCGGTGCGGGATGATGCGCAACGCATGGCGACACCGCATACCTTCATGCTCAAGAAAATCGCGGAAGCACGAATGGAGGGCGCTGACCATTCCGCCTTCTTCATCGGTGGCGGTTCCTACACGCTGCCAAGGGCATGGACGGCAGGCCCTGCGAAAGTGTTGATGACCGTCGCGGAAATCGACCCGCAGGTGACGCAGGTCGCGATGTCCGATTTCTGGTACGATCCGCGCGCCACGCGCATTGTCCATTCGGATGCGCGCATGGTGCTGGCACGCGAGAGCAACCGATATGACGTCATCATCGGAGACGCCTTTACCGACATTGCGGTTCCTGCGCACCTGATCACCCGAGAGTTCTTCGAACTGGTGCGTGAAAGGCTGACGCCGGACGGGGTCTATCTGATGAACGTGATCGACCATTATAACCGGCTGAAAGCGCTTGGTGCGATCACCAGAACACTTCAGGATGTCTTTCCATCAGTGGAAGTCTGGACGGAACGCAAGCGCCCGGATGGCGATGGGCGCACAGTGTTCGTGGTTGTGGCGGGATTGCAGCCTTCGCCGGTCGAAACCATCGACGGCCCGCCTCCCGAGGATTACCGGATCGGGCGCATTCCACAGCGCGCCGTTGAAGCGCTTGTCCGCAAGACCGGAACGCTGGTGTTGCGGGATGATTTCGCGCCAATTGACCGGCTGATGGGACGGTTCGACTGACCGCTCAGATGCGCGGCCTGATCATGCCAACGGTGAGATCGCGGCGGTTCGTGATCGGTGGTTGCCGCAATTCCTTCAAGGCGTTGGCCTCGTTTTCATCAAGTTCAAGCAGAGATTCAATGCTGGCGGCAATGGCAACTTCAGAAGCGCGTGACGCACCGTCGTGAACCTTGAGGGCAACGCCCATTGCCAGTTCCGGCAAGGCCGCGACATAGACCCCTTCGGCTCCCGTCTTGGTGAACGCCCTGCCCTTCAGCGCCTCCATGATGCGCGTATCGAATGCCCCGGTTCCGCCGACCATTTCAGGATGCTGAAGGCATGCTTCGCGGATGCGGGTCATGGCTTTGGCGCGCTGGCGGCTCTTGTCTTCGCTGGCAGCAAAGCGGGCAAAGGCAGTGGCAAGGTTGCGCAATGGAATGGCGTAGGTCGGGATCGAGCAGCCATCAATGCCGTGATTTGCTTCCTCGTGGCGCGCACCCGTCACCTCGGTGAGAATGGCGGCAATGTCCTGCTGGACCTTGTGACCAATGCGGACATAGCCGCGCGGATCATAACCTTCCTCGACTGCATAGCACAGGAAAGCGGAATGCTTGCCCGAGCAATTGTTGTGAATGGAGCGCGGAGCTTCACCCTCGCGGGCCAGGCGGTTGCGGTCATCCAGCCGCTCGGGCAATTGCGCGCCGCATTCGAGGCAGGTTTCATCGAGGCCGGATGCGGCAAGCATTTCGCCAGCGGTGCGAACATGCATCTCTTCGCCATAATGCGAAGCACAGGCCAGCGCGATATGGCGTGGCTCGAGCGCGAAACGATCCGGCGCGCCGGATTCCACCATGGCCAGTGCCTGCAGTGCCTTAATTGCGGACCTGGGGAAGACCGGGCGATCCGCGTCTCCGCGGATGGAGACAATCTTTCCCGACGCATCTGCAATGACAATGTCGACGAGGTGCCTGCTCTCCACCACGTCGCCACGGGTTACTTCAACGATTGCAGGTGAACTGGACATGCGATACCTCGATGCCGGGAAGCGGCGGCTCCTTAGACCTTTTCACCTGCGATCTTGTCAATAGATCGGCTTGATCAGCTCCATCTTTCCATCGGGCGTCATGCGCATCAGCCTGTAGGCCGAAGTGCCACCGAACACCGTGCCGTCGGGCGCGAGGCCAAAGCCCTGGAAATATTCGGGCCAGCTTGGCAGGCGCTCACCAGATTCCCAGTTGATCCCCGTCCTTGAAGCAATATCGAAAACCGCACCTGAAGCCAGGCCGCCCGAATACATGTGGCTGTGATCGGGTGTGAACAGGAAGCCATAGCTGGTGTTGACGCCGTCCGAAGAAAACAGTTCGGCATTTCCATCCATGCTCATCTCGGCACTGGTGCCGTAGGCCAGAACGAATGTCTTGCCATCCCACAGATGCAGCCCATCGGTGTAGTAGGTCGAGTACCAGCTGGTCGCAGCAGCTGTTTCCTTCAGTTCACCATCGAACCAGATAAGGTCCATGGTCTTGCCATCGGCCTTTTTCATTGCGGTTTCCTTTTCGATGCCTTCAAGGCCTTCGGCCGGTTCCGCCTTTGCTTCGCTTTCATTGTCCACTTCGCGCATGATCACCACGACCTGGCTGGCGTCAGGATTCGTGGCGATGTTGACAATCTCCCGGTCGAGTTCTGTTTCCTTCAGCTTTTGGCCGGTGTTGAGGTCATGAATGGCGATCAGGGTCTTGTAGTGGTCGGTGTTGTATTCACCCTGCGTTGCGGTAACGACCTTCTCGCTCGCGACGGCCATGGACATTTGCCGGAAAGCGGGGATTTCGCCACGCACCTTCCAGGTTGCCGTGTCGAACAGCAGCAGCACATCATCGGTATGACGCATGACCAGTGTCTTGCCGTCCTTCGTCCAGAACAGCGACATGGGCGAATAGCCAATCCAGATGCGCTCCTTCACTTCAAGCGTGGCGGCGTCCACCAGGTAGAGCACACGGTTGTCACCAGCAGCGGCAACTGTCTTGCCGTCCGGTGAAACGGCTATCGCGCCGAGTGCACCCTTTGGCAGGCCGGCCATGGTCGGTGAAGATGCCGGCAGTGTGAAGGCTGCAAAAAGCAGTGCGCAGGCAACAATGCGAAAACCAATCCTGAATGGCGTCATTGAATCTTTCCTTTCGGCAAATCAGGTTGTGCTGCCTGGCCAGAGCCAAGCCGGCGTAGAAATCGCAAAAAAGATAACAGGGACGGGAATAAAGGAAAGTCTCAATCTGACGGATGATCGTGATCGCATTTCGAGGCGGAGCGAACCGGAATCGACCAGCGCATGGTCGGTGGAACAGGGTCGAGGCCTGACGTTCCCCATGGATTGCAACGCAGCACGCGCCACAAGGTCAGCCATGAACCCGGCAGGAGGCCGTGGCGGGCAATTGCCTCATAGCCATATTCCGAACAGGTCGGCTGGTGGCGGCAGGCATTTCCGACAAATCCGGACAACGTCAATTGGTACAGCCGTATCAGGCCAGTGCCCAGCAAGCGTCCCGGAGTCCTGCGCCAGGGGCCGGTATAGTTGCGCCCGGCCATGCCGGTCTATCGGACCCTGAAGCGGATGCCCGCGGAGTTGAGGGCATGAACCGCAGCGTCGCGGGCCTTCACCTGCTTGGACTTGCGGGCAGTCCTGGCTGCCGCTTCGATTTCCTCGACACAATCGACCACTGCATCAAAGGTCAGCAGGGTGGAGGCGTGGCGTGCCTTGTATTCCCTCACCGGTTCGAGGAAACGGAACTCCTCGAAACGCCCGGTTGGCGCGGGGCCGCCTTCCTTGAGCATGGCATACATGGTGCGCTTGAGTTCCTTCAATTCCTCGCCGGTGGCGCCGATGATCGTGCGGGCCATGATCGAGGAGGAAGCCTGACCGAGCGCGCAGGCCTTCACCTCGTGGGCGAAATCGGTGACCTTGCCGTCTTCCATCTTCAGATCGACGATCACGGTCGATCCGCACAGCTTGGAGTGCGCCTTGGCAGTCGCGTCGCGATCGTCAAGACGGCCCAGCCGCTGGATATTGCCCGCATAGTCTAGAATGGTGGCGTTGTAGACGTCGTCAAGCATCGCAGTGTTTCCCTGTTTGAGCGGAATATAGGCCTGCTCAATCAGAAAATCGACCGGATTTGCTATCCCACGCGCCGCGTATCAAACAAACAAGGCCTTCACGAATTCCCAAATCCGGCCGGTCCACAGGCACAGGGCTTCCCAAAGCGGAAAATACCACACCCCCTTCAACTTGAGCGGCGGGATGAGCGTGCCGAGGACCCACAGGACCAGAACTACGCCTGCAACGAAGACCAGACCGGAGACCAGATACTCCCAGCAATTGCGGACAAAATTGCGGAAACCGGAATAGCGATACCATCTGGCGATCCGCTCGAACATTCCAGGCTCCGGCCGGGTCAGGCTGATCGTCGAGTTCTTGAGTTCCTTCCAAGCGTTACCGGCCAGATTGTTTAGCCGTGGCTCGATGAACCAGACGCTCCAGAAATGGAAGACGGCCATGCCCGCGAGGCCCAGCGCGAATTTGCCAGGCACGTTCGCCCAGGCCTTCAAAGCATAGGCGACGACTCCCATTGGAAACCCGGAGAAAAAGCCGGAAAGCCAGCCGAGCACACTGGCGAGTGGATGTTTGAGGTCAGGTGACGGGGTGCAAAGTTGATACCCCTTGTCAAGCCATGCCGACAGAACGAGACCGGCCAGATACAGGGTAAAGGCCAGCATGCCGAAATAGCAGACACGCCGCCAGATGATGTGCGAGGCGCAGCGATCGAGAAACGCCAGGCGATTTTCCTCTGCTTTTGCCGCCATCCCCGGACCAGGCTTGCCATTGCGGCCCCATTGCTGGAACGTGCAGTCGATGGCAGTCGGCGAATAGGCCGAGACGTCATCGCGAATGCGTTCAACAACACTGTGATGAATGATCGGCATACCGGCATCCACCGACAGGTCCTTGGTCGAGAGTGGGCCCTTCATGTTGCGCGAGGCCAGGATCTTGCTGCCCGATTCGCGCATCCGTTTGACGAGCGAGGCAAGTCGGCTTGATTCGCCGTTCTTGCGGGTTGTATCGACAAGGCTTTTGATGGAGCGGGGGCGATAGCGGTAATAGACGGCTGCGCCACGCCTTGAATCGTGCATCTTGCCGGTTGCCTGTGCCGTACTGCGGTAGGCATTGAAGGCGGCCTCATCAAAGCGCACGCCAGCCTTTTGCGCTTCCTCCATCATCCAGACAAGGGGAATATGAGCGAGGCGATCTTCGGGATAGCCGCCGCCAACATCGGCATGCATGCCTGCAAACCAGACCTGGCGGATGCGGTCCGGGTTTTCGCCCGGCGGCTCGTCCCACAATAGCGGTGTGAACGTGTGGCGGCTATCGTCGATCGAAAGCGCCTGGCGGGCCCTGGCAACCTGTGGGCCAAGCCGGTAATCGTACAGCCTGTAGGGATAGAAAAGCTGATCAAGCGCCCAGGACATTTCCTCGACCGGAAGGCCATGGGCATCGACCGTGTCCCAGACACCCATGAAGCCGATCATGCCCCCGGCCGGGCGGAGATGGCTGAACTTCGTCGCAAATTCGTCGGCAGAGTAGACCGAGCGCCACAATCTGCTGATGTTGCGCGCACATGCATTGATCAAGCGCTGTGCCGCGTTCGACTTGTCCCAGTAGATACGCCGGTAAGCCTTGTAGGCCTCCGTCGCACCCTTCTTCAGTCCGTCCTCGCTGGCCATGGACAAGCCGCCTGCGTTGGGCGCGGGCAATGAGCGGTCGAGGATGCCGCATTGGGCAATGAGGTCTGCAAGGACCCGAACGGTGAAGGCGCCACGGGAAAACCCGAAAAGGCAGATCTCGTCGCCCGGCCGATAGTGGCGGCAGAGCGCGAGATAGAGTGTCCGTACATTGCGGAAAAGGCCGAAGCCGAAAGCTTGCGCCAGGTATCTGATCGGTCGGAATCCGGAAGTGCCAACACCATTGTCGTAAAAGACAAGTTGCTGCATTTCCCCTTTTCCCTCGGACGTGTCGACAGCAGAGAAAAGGCGCCAGACATTGCTCTTGGCCAGAGCGGAAGAGCTGTTTCCGGTGCCGTCTGAGCACAGGATAATGCGCCGCCGTGCAGGTTTCGCCGGCCTGGTCTGCCGGGAAGCGCCTGGTGAAGCGGATCTGGATACGGGTGTTTGTTTACGTGCTTGAGTGGCCATGGAACTTCCCCAAGTCCCGTGGAACCGCCGCCGCAAGTCAGCGTTTCGCTGTTAACCCCGCCCGAAAGATACCGGCATTTTGGGCGGCTGGCAACTTTGTCGCACTTCTTGGCAACGCCCCCGCGAGAATGCGAGGGCGTTGGCTGATTGCTGAATGGCACCGGATCAGTAGCAGACGCGCGCCTTGCGCCAAATGTAATGGCCATAATAGGGGTTCCATACACGCTGCTTCTGCCAGTGGCAGCGCGGACCGTAGGTCACGCCATAGGATGGCTGAACATAGTGTGGTTGGCCATAATAGGGCTGGGCATAGCCAGGTTGCGCGTGCGAACCGATGATGGCGCCAAGCACCAATCCACCAATGAGCGCGCCAGCTACATGCTTGTCGCCGGCTTGTGCCTGGGTGGGCGCAACGACGGACCCGGCTCCGATAAGGGCAAGGGCTGCGATTGCGGCAATGGCGGTCTTGCGGAAGGTGGATGCGTTCATTGCGTTTCTCCTGTCTTTCCAGATTGGCGGACCATTTGTCCGTCAACATGCAGTCACCCTCGCGCATTCATCCTGAACCACGCCTGAATGGGCTGTTCACGCGATGTTGCGCTTGCGAAATCACAGGGTCGCTGGGCGGCAATTGCCATTGGCGCGCGAGGCACTATATTAGCCGTGTCTGGTCACCGTGCCGGAAAGGTCTTGAACGGCCTTGAAAGCCCCGGAACCCGGCCAAAGCCGAACTCCCGCCACCGCAATGGCGCGATTTATCCTGGCTGCGACTGGTCCGAAAAGCGAAACCAAACGTAGAACCGGGAAATGTCATGCGGGAGATAAACATGGACGCCATTCTGAAAAGCCTTGAAAAGGCAGGCCAGCGAAAGATCCTGCCAAAAGCCAAGCGCCCGAGCCAGGCCGAGGCTGAGGATGCTGTGCGCACGCTGCTGAAATGGATGGGTGAGGATGTGAACCGTGAAGGTTTGCTGGATACGCCTTCCAGGGTGGCGAAAGCCTATGGCGAGATGTTCTCAGGCTATGACGAGGATCCCCAGGAAGTGCTTGGCCGCACCTTCGAGGAAGTCGGCGGCTATGATGACATGGTCCTGGTGAAGGACATTTCCTTCCATTCCCATTGCGAACATCACATGGTGCCGATCATCGGCAAGGCGCATGTCGCCTATCTGCCGGAAGGCAAGGTGCTGGGCCTGTCGAAGATCGCGAGAACAGTGGAAATCTTTGCGCGGCGCCTGCAAACGCAGGAGAACATGACAGCGCAAATTGCCCACACCATAGACGAGGTGCTGCAGCCGCGCGGTGTTGCCGTGATGATCGAGGCCGAACACATGTGCATGGCGATGCGCGGCATCCGCAAGCAGGGTTCGACGACAACGACGACCTGTTTCACCGGAGAGTTCCGCAATGACCCGAACGAACAGGTCAACTTCATGACCCTGTTGCGTTTTCGTCGCGACTGAAAAGCGAAACCATCTGCAATGAGCCCTCAGTTCCCATCCGCCAAGGACAAGGAAGCGCTTGAAAGCGGCGACGCGTTCACGCCGCGCTTTGACGCTGACGGCCTGGTTACCGCGGTTGTCACGGATGCTGCTGACGGCGAGCTTCTGATGGTGGCGCACATGAATGCCGAGGCGCTGGCCATGACGCTGGAGACGAGGCAGGCCTGGTTCTGGAGCCGCTCGCGCCAGGAATTGTGGCACAAGGGCGCGACATCCGGCGAAACGCAGAAAGTCCATGAAATCAGGGTCGATTGCGATCAGGACGCTGTCTGGCTGAAGGTGGAAGTCGAGGGACGCGGCGCTGCTTGCCATACTGGCCGAAAGAGCTGTTTTTATCGCCGGATTGACACGGTCGACGGCAAATCGGTGCTGGCGAGCGACACGGCCCCTGCCCTTTTTGATCCGCAAGAGGTTTACCGCAAATAGAGCGGGCGTGCGGTTTCGCCTCATGGTTTTCACAATTTGAATAGAATTGAGACCCTATAATGGGGGCAAGGCCAGATATGGCCATGCCGATGGAACGAAATTGCCGACATGGGTCGGCAGGACGGTAAGTGTCATGAAACTGTTCGGCAGCGACAGGAAAGTCCTCGACACACCGGAAGCATCAACGGCCTCCGGTGCGGCTACCATTGCACCGCAATCCGAGGTGCCTCTGCGCAGGGAAAACGACGCCCCGCCCATTGCACAGACCAAATTGCACCGCACGGTGAATGGCGGCATTGCGCTGGCTCTGGGTGGTGGCGCGGCAAAGGGATGGGCCCATATCGGACTGCTGCGCGCCTTTGATGAAGCCCGCGTTCCGGTCTCGATGATTGCAGGCACCTCGATCGGTGCGCTGGTGGGCGGCTGCTACCTCGCCGGCAGGCTGGACGAACTGGAAGAGTTCGCCCGCTCTCTGACCTGGTCGAACCTGATCCGCTATCTCGATTTCTCCATTCGCGGTTCCGGCCTGATTTCAGGCCAGCGCCTGGCCTCGAAAATGGAACAGCATCTGGGCACAATCGCCATCGAGGAGATGGTAAAGCCCTTTGTCAGCATCTGCACGGATATCCGAACCGGCCATGAAATCTGGTTGCATGACGGGCCGCTGATCGAAGCCATCCGCGCTTCCTATGCGCTGCCGGGTGTCTTCAATCCCGTTCGCCACAATGGACGCATGCTGGTGGACGGCGCGCTGGTCAATCCGGTGCCGGTTTCGGCCTGCCGGGCCTATGAACCAGATGTGGTCATTGCCGTTGATTTAAACAGCGAGACCTTCGGACGCGGCACGGTGATCCGGTCCTCGCATTATGATCATCAGGAAACGATCCTCGACCGCATGGTGCACAGTTCGGCGCGCAGTTCGCTGTCGGCCTTCATCCGTTCCGATGATCATCATGTCGGTGAAAATCCAGCCCTCAATGCAGCCGAGCGCCAGAAGCAGCAGACCCAGACACGACTTGGCATGTCCGGTGTGATGATGGAGGCGTTCAACATCATTCAGGACCGCATCGCGCGCGCCCGCCTTGCCGGCGATCCGCCCGACTACACGATCCGGCCGAAGCTGCACGATATCGGGCTTGCCGATTTCCACAAGGCGGACGAGTCGATCCGGATCGGTTACCAGGAGGGCAAGAACCGCCTCAAAGACCTGGTCGGCCAGGATGTTTTTGCCGCTGCGATCTGACGTCAGCCAGTAGCGATGTAGTTGCGCAGCTCCTCTGCGTCGCGCTCGGCCTGCTCGATCTTGCGCTTCACCACGTCGCCGATGGAAATGATGCCAGCCAGCTTGCCGCTGGTGGTCACCGGAAGATGCCTGAAGCTGTTGGACGTCATGATTTCCATGACCGTGTCGATGGTATCTGATTCCGAGCAGGACAGGACCTTGCGGGTCATGCAGCTGGATACCGGCTGATCCAGCACGCCTGCGCCGCGCCCGGAAATCACCCTCACGATATCGCGTTCAGAGACGATGCCACAGACAGCGCCGTCTTTCTGGGTAATGACGATTGCACCGATCTTCTTCTCGGCCAGAGTGTCGATGATGTCGGAAATGGAATCGTCAGGAGAAGCGGTAAGGACATCCCTGCCCTTGGATGCCAGAATGGATGCAACGGTCATTTGCGCCTCCCGATAACATTGCGTTTCGATCAGCGCGCCAGCAATATTCCGGAGCCCGGCGCCGGAGCGCTACTGGTGAAATGGTGACGCTTAATTGCGCACATTGCAAGGCCGTTTCAACGTGTCCGCTTCGTATCCAGGAATGAAAAGGCAAGTAGGCCGACGAGGAAGCCGCCAACATGGGCTTGCCAGGCAATGTTCACATCTTCCCCCGCCAACGGAACAAGACCGCTGCCAAACAGGAAATTCAGCCCGAACCAGACCAGGACAAAGGCAAGGAATTGCGGGTTGGCAAAGCTTGCCTGAATGGACAGCGCCGGGCCGTGCACATTGAGGCGATTGGGCGATGTGCGATTGAACGCAAACCGCGCGGCCGCACCCATGTAACCGGAGTCGATGGCAGATGCTCCGATCATGGGCACCATTTCGCCGGGATAGGAAAGATAGTGAACCACCGCGCCGCCCATCGAAGTCAGACAGGCCAGGATCAGGACGCGCTTCCAGCCAAGGCGCTGGGCAACCGGACTACCGAATGCGACCAGCCACAGGATGTTCAACAGGAGGTGGGTCCAGTCCGCATGCAGCAGTGAATAGGTCAGCGGCGACCAGATGGCGGCGAGCGGCACGGGCAACAGGGCTGAAAGGTCCGAATAGCGAGCGGGAATGAAGGCGAAGCTCAGGATCAGCCAGTTTGCCACATCAGTGCCAGCCACGAACTGGCGAGCAAGATGGATCAGGATGAGCAGCCCAACGAGAATCTTGATGAACATGGGCAAGTTGAAAACCGGCCCATGGTCGATTCCTCGCGGAGTTCCTTGGGGCGTTTCGGGATTGTTTCCCGGCGCTCTGGTGATTTCGCCATCAGCGTTCACGGACAATCCTCCAGCCCCGGCGGGATGCATCATTCACAAGGCACAAGGCCAAGGTATGACAAGAAGGGGCGGTGCATGCCACAAAAAAGAAAAAACCGCCTGACTGCACTAGGCAGCCAGGCGGCTGGTCAGTCCCCTGCAGCCCCGTCCCACAAGACAATTCCGGAAGCAGCAGAAACCTTCAGTTCAAAACGGAACGGCCAGGTACTCGTATAACCGGCGCTCACGTTTCGTGGAGCCCGATCAAGCTCACATACAACAAACGTAATTACAACCGAAACCAATTGTTAACCTTAACAGCGGGAGCCTGTGGGCAGTTCTCATTCTCGCCTCGCATCCTGCCAATTTCCCTGTTCCTTTCCGCCCTGCTTCTGGCACGAGTCCTGCATTTCACCAGGCAGGAACCTGCCATGCTGGCACATTTGTCCGGAAACGGGACTGCGGGGGAAATCCATTCCCAAACTGATGCAGTTCTGTCCCGGCCAACCAGCGGGCAAGTGGTTGGAAAGGTGAAGGCGATGAGACACGCGCAGACAAAAATACTCCTTGCTTACTGGAACAGGCTTCGCGGTTCGCGGGCAGCGCCTGAGCGTGGCGAAATCGAGCCGAGTGATATTCGCGAGATCCTGGGCGATACCTTCATCCTCGATATCTCGCCGCAATTGCGCACGATTTCCTTCAGACTGGCTGGAACCCGCCTGTGCGCGGCCTTCGGCAAGGAACTGAAGAGCTACGGTTATCTTGGCCTTTGGGACGAAGACGACAATTTCGAAATCGCCCGCGCCATTTCCCGTGTCTATAATGACTATACGCCGGTTCTCATCTCCCACACCGCACGCACCGATAGCGGCAAGTTCGTGGAATTCGAGACGTTGCTCCTGCCGCTGATGCCAATTGCCGAAGGCAGCGCTCGGGTCCTGGGCGTATCGACACCAAAGAAGGTCCCCTACTGGCTGGGTGCGGAAGCGCTCACGGCCAATCAGTGCAAGGGATTGCGGAGCCTCACCGTTCCCGGAGAAGCGCCACCGCTGGTGCCCGAATTCAGCGAAAATGCAGCGACAGGCGAGCAGATGAGCCGCAAAGTTGGGCATCTGACCGTTCTTACTGGCGGGAAGAGCTGATCATTGTACGGATGCTTACCTATCATTAACCTTATGATCCAATACTGACAGCCAACTCGTCGTATCTCATGCCAGGTAAGTCATGGCCGCTTTAGCCAGCACCGCTGATTCCGAAGACATCACAAACCAGGAACGCCAGTTCCAGCGCGTGGATATCACGCTTTTCGGTCGATACATGTTGTCGAACCGGCAGGAATTTCCCTGCCAGATCATAAACATGTCTCCGGGAAGCGCTGCGCTCATCGCTCCGCATCGCGGGGAAATGGGTGAACGGGTCATTGCCTATGTCGACCATCTTGGTCGGCTGGAAGGTGTGATCCTTCGCGTATTCAATGGCGGTTTCGCCATGAGCGTCAACGCGACGGAACGAAAACGTGACAAGCTGGCCGCGAAGCTGACCTGGCTCGCCAACCGGCACGAACTCAATCTGCCTGAAGATCGCCGCCACGAACGTATCACGCCGCGCCAGCGCGATGCCCAGATCAAGCTGGAAGACGGCAGGGCCTACCAGGCCAAGATCATCGACCTTTCACTGTCTGGTGCCGCCATCGAGCTGACCGTCAAGCCGGCCATCGGCACGGTGCTGTGGGTGGGCAACATGCGCGGACGCGTGGTTCGTCACTTCGAGGATGGGGTTGCCGTCGAATTCGCAATCGTTCAAAGCCGCGATTCGCTGGAACGCTTCCTGATCGGCATGCCGCAATAGCGCCAGCGTTCCGGAGAAAGTAAATCAGGCCGCGCGAGCGGCCATTTTCTTTGTGCCCATATCCGACGGGTATTTCCATGAGCAGATTTATCGGGCATTTTCCCGATCAAAGGCAGGATGCCACTCGCTCAAATTTTATGAAAATTTTCCGGCAATTAAAATAAAATGCAATTACTGTTTGAGATAAATTTTATTCTTATTTGAAGACAGTTTCCATAATAGTTTCATCGATTACTACTATATCAATTCTCAGAAACTAAAATTGTTTGTGTCATCTTCTCCTGGTTATCGGGGAGATACAGATGACCAGAACAAGCAAGGCTATACTTGCGGTCACTGTCGCATACGGGGTTCTGTGGACAGGAACCTCGCTGGCAGGACAGGATTCGCAAGCCATCATGACGGTGACCGGCCGCACGACGCAGCCAATCGGTCACTATGAATATTGCAAGAAGTACGTGCGTGACTGCTCGATCCGCAGTTCGAATACCGCTCCGGTGAAGCTTTCCCGCGCCCGGTGGAACGAAGTCGTTTCCATCAACTCGCAGGTAAACAACCTCATCATACCGGTGACGGACCAGGAACTGTACCAGGTCGAGGAACTGTGGACCTATCCGCAGAGCTATGGCGACTGCGAGGACTATGTCCTTCTCAAGCGCAAACTGCTCTTGGAGAAGGGCTGGCCACCGTCAAGTCTGCTGATCACCGTGGTACGCCAGCCAAATGGCGACGGACATGCGGTGCTCACGGTGCGTACCGACGCCTCGGACTTCATACTCGACAATCTGAATGACCGCGTACTGGCCTGGAACGAAACCCGTTACCAGTTCCTGAAGCGCCAGGCTGCGGCCAATTCGGGACGTTGGGAAGCTATCGACGACAGTCGAACCAAATATGTCGGTAGCGTGAACTAGCATTCGCCATTTGGCGAAAGAAATGGCCCGGTCAGTCCCCACCCTCCCCGTCCCAAAGACCGGGTCTGGGGGCCGGTTCAATGTCCCCTGAACCGGCCCCACTCCTTACATGGAGAGGGTGGTAATTTCCTGTTCCAACGGTGTTCAGACCTGCAACAGCCCGACAAGGGCTGCGAGCTGGATCACGAACGCGCCCGAACAGAAGCTCCATACCAGCGACACGAGACCAGCCACGGCGAGCAGCGGCAGCGGCGCATCGCCCTTCCAGCCGTGCACCCAGGCCAGGTTCAAAGTGAGCCATGGACCGGCAAACATGCACAGGAGCACGGAGCACAGGATTGAGACGGGCGAGCCCTGCGCCAGCCGGAAAGTCGGCGATTCGTTCGAAAGCAGACGGTGGACCTCTGCCAGAATGCCTGCAGCGGTGAGCCCACTTGCGACCACGAATGAAACAAACATCCAGACAGGCATGAGCTTAACCCTTCCTTTACCGTGATTTTCGAATGTCACAGCAAGAAGCGTGCCGCTGATTTGCGTCCCGATGCGGCACACAAGCTGGAAAGATCCCCTGATGGTTGCGGCAACTGCAAATGATATCGCCCGGGAAACCGCCAACAGGCTCGGGCGCGATCCCGCGCAGCATTTTCAGCGCCGCATCCCCGCCGCCCAGCCCCATGCGCCCGCGCCTGTGCGTCAGCCGACAATTCCAGGTTCAGCTGCAAGTTTCATCCTGAAATTCACGCTGATCCTGAGCGCACTTACGGCGCTGTTTGCCGGTCTTGCCTTTTTGATTGGCGGCGAACTGTCGCGCGGCGGTCATTCCGTCGACACGAGCCTGCGCGAAATCGTCATTGGCAATGATGTGGTGCGCGTGCCCGCCAACATGATCCGATTCGGATCACAGCGCCGCTCATCCAGCTCGGCCCGGCTCGATCTCTATATCCACTGGCCGTCGCTGTCGGGCTATTCGGAAAAACTGCAGGACATTTTCAACGAGGAGCGGATCAATCCGTCGATCCTGTTCCTGTCGCTGGAACCGCGCACGATGAGCCGCGACATGAGCGGGCGCATCGAGCCGATCTATTCGAAGTTCTACAGGGGACTGGAGCAGGATGCAGGCCATGGCCTGAAACGCAGGGAACTGGCAGCAGAAGGAGGATTCCTGGACGAGGAACTCGTCTATGAATCAGGCAACCCCTATCCATTCGCCGCGCGCTGCATCAGGGAAAGCGCAAAATCGGCATCCCCCTACTGCATTCGTGACATTCATGTGGGGCGTGACCTGACGCTGACCTACAGGTTCCACGCCAGCCTGCTCAAGGACTGGATGCGCTTCGACGCTGCGGTTCGCAGTCTGGCAAAATGGATGATCGTGGACTGATCGAACTCAGCCTTCGAGATCGATATCCAGAATAGCCATCGAGAAATTGTAGGAAAGTTCCCCGTCTTCCTCGTCCCGATAGATGACTCCGAGAAATTCGTCGTCGCGATAAACTTCGGCGGAATCGTCCTTCTTCGGCCTGGCCTTGACCTGGATACCCGGTGTCATGAACACCTTTCTGAAATAGGCATCCAGTTTTTTCAGTTCCTCTGGCTTCACAAGGACCTCCATCCTGCCTGCCGTGCGGCAGGTTGCTAGTTGGCTTCATCTGGGCCGCTTTTGGCACAGGGGCAAGCAGGATGTAAAGGCTGGGCGCGGGTTTCGCGAACCCGATCGACACCCTTGCCATGACATTGCGCGAACCAGGCGGACCTAGTTGCGTTCTTCCGCGAGGATCTGGTCCATGGTGCGCGCAGGTTCCGAACATCCTGCCAGACCGACTACTTTCCCAGGCACACCAGCCACGGTCACGTTGGCCGGAATTGGCTTGAGAACAAGCGAGCCTGCCGCGATTCGCGAGCAATGGCCGACCTCGATATTGCCGAGCACGGTTGCACCTGCACCCAGCAGCACGCCGTTGCCGATCTTGGGATGGCGGTCTCCGCCTTCCTTGCCGGTGCCGCCCAGCGTCACGCCATGCAGGATGGATACATTGTCGCCCACCACGGCGGTCGCACCAATCACGACGCCAGTGGCATGGTCCATGAAGATGCCCCGGCCCAGGCGAGCCTGCGGATTGATATCAGTCTGGAACACCTGGCTTGAACGGCTTTGCAGGTAGAGGGCAAAATCCTTCTTGCCATTGTTCCAGTTCCAATGCGCCAGGCGATGGGTCTGGATGGCATGAAAGCCCTTGAAATAGAGAATGGGTTCAATGAACCGGTCACAGGCCGGATCGCGGTCGTAAACGGCTGCGATATCGCTGCGCAGATATTCAGCCCAGCTCGGATCGTCCTCCAGCATATGTTCGAAACTCTGGCGCACGATGTCACCAGGCACTTCGCGGCTGTGCAGGCGGTCGGCGATTCGCGCAAAGACCGCGTCTTCCAGCCGCTCATGGTTGAGGATCGTAGAGAAGATGAAAGTGGCGAGCTCGGGATTGCCGGCGATGATTGCGTCAGCCTCTTCCTGCACCGCGCGCCAGACGGGATCGATTTCCACCGGACCTTTGCGGGCCTTCTTCGAGATATTGAATTCCGGGCTCATCACGCACTCCCATTCCACAATGTCTTTAAATAATAGGCATTCATTCCCTGCGTACAAGTAAGCAAGCGGTGAACAATCCTCCCGAAAAGTGAACAACCCGGTCCAGACAGGTCCATCCAGGCAGGGCTATCCGTCAAGCAGAAATTCGACCACGCCCTTCTTGTGCACCCGGTCGCCGACAGCCCGCATGTGGTCCTTGTCGGGAATGGGCAGGAAACGGGCATGCGGCAGCGCCTGTGCCAGACGCTCGCCTGAACCAGCGACATCGTCCTGGGTGCCGATGGAAACCAGAATCTCGTTCTGGATGTAGGAAAGCCATGCCTCGGGTATGCGTTCCCTCACCCCGGTGACGCAGGCAGCGAGCGCGAGCCTGTCGGATCCGGTCTGGTCGGCAAAGATGCGGAAGGCGCGCCCGCGCGGGTCGCTCACATCGTCCAGGGACGGTGCCAGCAATGCATCGCGAACCGGCGTCCAGTCGCCCGACCCATCGACCATGCCCCAGCCATTGCCTGACAGTGCGATGCGTCCAAACCGCTCGCCGTGATGCATGGCAAGCGTCGTTGAGATGCGTGCGCCCATCGAGTAGCCGATCAGATGCGCCTTTTTGATGCCCAGGTGATCCAGCATGCCGATGGCATCCTGCGCCATCCATTCGAGGCTGTAGTCGGTGGGTTCGTGAAACCGGGTGCTGCGGCCGTGGCCGCGATTGTCGAAGGCGATGGCGCGAAAGCCGGCATGGTTCAATTCGCGGAACCAGCCCGTGTTGAGCCAGTTCACTTCCTTGTTCGAGGCAAATCCGTGGATAAGCAGGACCGGATCGCCTGTTCCCTCATCGACATAGTCGAGCTGGAGCGCCTGGTCGTGCGTGCGGATGTCTGCAACCGGCATGCCATTTCCTTTCACACTTGGCGGAAAGTGCGACTTCCTGATCAACAAAACCCTTTGCACGTTCCAGCCTTTCTTCTAAAAGAGGCGCATCGAAAGCGCCAAGCGAAAACATGGACAAACACAGGGACAGGACATGGTCGGCCACGCAGTTCCGTACTTCCAGAACGACAAGGGCGCCCGGGCAATCGAAACCGGTGCGAAAGAATTCATGTGCTGCGGAGCTAGCGAGCCGTTCGATCATCCGCACGTCTTCCTGGACATGGGCGATGACACGGAAATCGTGTGCCCCTATTGCTCGACACTGTATCGCCATTCCAGTGACCTGAGCGGCAGCGAGACCCGTCCAGCGGGATGCGCCTGGCGCCCGGCCGCCTGACCCGGCGCCGAATTCCATGAACACAAGAAGCCGCACCATTCTGATTGCCGGTGGCGGCATAGCCGGACTGACCGCAGCCCTGTGCCTGTCACGGTCCGGTTTTCGTGTTGATGTCATGGAGCGCGCCGAAGGCTTCGAGACGATTGGCGCGGGCCTGCAGATCTCACCCAATGCACTGTCCGTGCTGGCCATGCTTGGCCTTGACCGGGCTATCAAGAACCTGGCGGTCGCCCCTTCCGCCATTCGTGTCCTGTCCGGGCGAACCGGCGGGCAGATCACTGCCATTCCGCTCGGCGCATCGGCTATCGAGCGTTTCTCAATGCCCTATCTGGTCGTTCATCGCGCTGACCTGCAGCAGATTCTGGCCAGTGCCTGCAAGGACGACCCCGACATCTCGCTGCATCTCGACTGCACCTTTCATGACGTGGCGGCGCATGCCAATGGCGTCACCGCGCTCGTTGGCCATCGCGAGACCAACGTGGAAATGCATGGCATGGCGATGATCGGTGCGGACGGCGTGCACTCGCAGGTGCGCCAGCTTGCAATGGGGGGATCTGCTGCGGTCGACACAGGGTTCAATGCCTGGCGCGCGCTGATCCCTTCCGATGTGCTGGGTGGTAGCGAGGATCGGGAAAACACGCGCCTGTGGCTTCACCCCAGAGCCCATGCCGTTGCCTATCCGGTGCGCAATGGTCGCTATCTCAATCTTGTTGCCTTCATCCGAAATCGCGAGGGCGAACGGGACAGCGGGAACGGGCTTGCCGCGACCGAGCGCAGTTCAGCGGAAATGGCTGCTTCCTTTGAAGGGTGGCACGAGAGCTTTCTCGACCTGTTGCGCCACAAGGCGCGCTGGACGGTCTGGCCCCTGTTGCGCGCTCCCTCGGGCGGTCCATGGGCACAGGGACGGGTGGCGCTTATCGGTGATGCAGCCCATGCAATGTTTCCCTTTGCTGCGCAAGGTGCAGCGATGGGGATCGAGGATGCCGCTACGCTTGCTGGCTGTCTTGCGGCTGCAAGCGAGGATCAGGATTCCGTCAGCAGTGCGCTCGTCGCCTATGAGAGCAAGAGACGGGCGCGCGTGCGCCGGGTTGCCAATATCTCGCACGTCAACGGGCTGATCTATCACCTGCCAGAACCGCTTGCGATGTTCCGTGACCTGTTCATGAAAGCTGCCGGTGGCAGGCGTCTGCTCGCACGGCAGGACTGGATCTATCAATGGCGCCCGGATTCGCTGCCGCTCATTCGCCAATGATGCGATCACCAGCGTGGAACCTGAGGCTCCACTTGAGCGCACCGGTTACCGGTGTCCAGATACCGGTTGGCACGCCCGCCTGGCGCAATCCTTCCGCTACCCAATTGTTGCATGGGCGCATGATGTCGAATGGACGCGCGGATTCGTAAAAGGCGTCCCCCATGCCATAATTGACCCCGGCAATCAGTCGTCGCTCACCAGAGTGATTTTCAAAGCCTTTCTCGAGAAAGCCAAGCAGCTGTTCCAGACCGCCGTCCGGCAGGGCCAGTTCGAGAATGTTTTCGAGCTTGTGCAGGTCTGCAGACGGGTAGACATGCATGACGGAACTGTCACCAGTGACGGCGCGAAAAGTGGTGGCAAGGCCAATGTCGGATAGATGCGCCGTGCTGGTGTAGAAGTCCCGCGAGCCCCAGCCGAACACGAGATATCGCAGTCCGGGGTGGGCAAGCGGCAAGCCACCTTCTGCCAGATAGGCAAAGCGGGCAAGAAGGGCTGGTGTGACGGGAACCGCGATGTCGGCATGCAGCAGGCTGTTGACCAGGATGATCCTGTCATTACCCGCCGGCTGTTGCGCCAGACCAGATGCGGGGCGTGCGGGAACCAGCGCTCCAGCCACAGCGGCGGCCAGGTAAAGCAGTATGGCTATTGCGACAACGGCAAATGACTGGAGCAGCGATCGCATTGCCGCCCCAGCGAATCTGGCCATTTTTCGCCTGCCGTCAGTGCAGGATCTGGCTGAGGAAGAGCTTGGTGCGCTCGTGCTGCGGATTGTCGAAGAACTCGCCCGGCTCGTTCTGTTCGACGATCTGGCCCTGGTCCATGAAGATGACCCGGTTGGCGACCTGTCGTGCAAAGCCCATTTCGTGGGTGACGCACAGCATGGTCATTCCGTCTTCGGCCAGTTGCACCATGGTTTCGAGAACTTCCTTGATCATTTCGGGATCAAGCGCTGAAGTCGGCTCATCGAAAAGCATGATGCGCGGATTCATGCACAAAGAACGCGCAATCGCCACGCGCTGCTGCTGACCACCGGAAAGCTGACCGGGATATTTGTGGGCCTGCTCTGGAATCTTGACCTTGGTGAGGTAGTGCATTGCAACTTCCTCGGCTTCCTTCTTGGGCATCTTGCGAACCCAGATCGGGGCGAGAGTGCAGTTTTCCATGATGGTAAGGTGCGGGAAGAGGTTGAAGTGCTGGAACACCATGCCAACTTCACGGCGCACTTCATCGATGCGCTTGAGATCGTTGTTGAGTTCGATGCCATCGACAACGATCCGGCCCTGCTGATGCTCTTCAAGACGGTTGATGCAGCGGATCATGGTCGACTTGCCGGAGCCCGAGGGACCGGCGATGACGATGCGTTCGCCGCGCATGACCTTGAGGTTGATGTCGCGCAGCACGTGGAAATCACCGTACCACTTGTGCATGTCGGTGATCTCGACCGCCACGTCGGTTGTCGAGATATGAAGCGACTTGGCGGCCTGCGCTGCCTTCTTCGGGGCAGCGGCAACCTTCTTGGGTGCGGCCTTTTTCGGCGCGGCTTTCGCGGCAGTGCGTTTTGCAGGTGCCTTGGCGGTGGTTTTTGCTGCTTTTACCATATTCTCCACTTTCGAAACTGTTCGTTGGACTGCGAGGCTGCGCTTACCGGTGGCCGGTATCGAGCCTGCGCTCCATGAAGATCGAGTAACGGCTCATCGAGAAACAGAAGAACCAGTAGACGAGTGCTGCGAAAAAGTAGCCGGTCAGGGACTGAACCGGGCTGGCCCAGGTCGAGTCCGCATAGCTCGACTGGATCTGGCCAAGGAAATCGAACAGGCCGATGATCAGCACAAGGGTCGTATCCTTGAACAGGGCGATGAACGAATTGACGATGCCGGGAATGACCAGCTTGAGCGCCTGCGGCAGGATGATCATGCGCATCATCTGCCAGTAGGAAAGGCCAAGTGCCATGGCCCCTTCATACTGCCCTTTGGGCAAGGCCTGGATGCCGCCACGCACGACTTCCGCCATGTAGGCTGCGGAAAAGAGTGCGACACCAATGAGGGCGCGCAGCAGTTTGTCGAAAGTCACGCCTTCGGGCAGGAAGAGCGGCAGCATCACCGATGACATGAACAGCACGGTGATCAGCGGAATGCCGCGCCAGAACTCGATGAAGATGACCGAGAAGAGCTTGACGACCGGCATCTTGGAACGACGGCCGAGCGCCAGAAGAATGCCCAGCGGCAGGGATGCGACAATGCCGGTGATGGCAATCACCAGCGTGACCAGCAGGCCGCCCCAGACTTCGGTTTCGACATGCGACAGGCCGAAATCGACGGCGCAGATCAACAGCACCAGGAACAGGATGCCCATGCCGATGAGAATGTTGCGAACCATCGTATTGGCGTTGGATTCAGACCCCTTGGCGATCCCGTAGCCGATTGCCGCGATGATTGCCGTGAGCACGATGAAGTCGACGATGAACTTTGCCAGCCCAGGCGCCATGATTGCTTCGGGCAGGAGGAAGCCTTCCAGATGCATGTTGCCGCCCGTCAGCAGGATGAAGGAGGCAATCGGGAAAATCGCAAACATGAAGAGTGCGTTTTCGCGCTTGAACGGCAGAGTGGGGATCAGCAACGGAACGAGGCCGATGGCAAACATCGCGTAGACGATGTTGACACGCCAGTACTGGTCAATCGGATAGCGTCCATAAATGAACTGTTTCAGGTAGGCACCCACATAGGGCCAGCATGCACCGAACCAGCCTTCGGCCTGAAGCCCCCCCTGCTCCGCATTTGTGCAGGCAGCGCGCGTATCGCCGCTCCACACCGCGTTGAACAGGCTGAAATTCAGCAATGGCGGGACCAGTATCCACAACAGATAGATCGCGAACAGGGTCAGCATGGTGTTGGGGATGGACGAGAAGAGGTTCTTCTTCATCCAGCCGAAAATTCCAACCTCGCTCAAGGGTGCAGCTTTCGATCCCACCATTTCGGTGCGAACGAAGGCGATGTTTTCCTGGGCGGAAGAAGTGTTCATTGGCGTGTCTCCTACCGCTCGACCAGGGCCATCTTGGCATTGAACCAGTTCATGAACAGCGATGTCAGAATGGACAATGTGAGATAGGTGAGCATGGTCATGAGAAGAATTTCAACAGCCTGTCCGGTCTGGTTGAGAACGGTGCCCGCAAAGACCGAGACGAGCTCGGGATAGGCAATGGCAACAGCAAGCGAAGAATTCTTCGTCAGGTTCAGATACTGGTTGGTCATGGGCGGGATGATGACCCGCATGGCCTGGGGAACGACGACAAGACGCAAGGCCTGGCCAGGGCGCAAGCCCAATGCATAGGATGCTTCCGTCTGCCCCTTGTTGACCGCGAGGATGCCCGCGCGCACGATTTCGGCGATGTAGGAAGCCGTGTAGGAGACCAGTGCAACGAGCAGTCCGAGGAATTCCGGTGGAATCCTGGCACCACCCTTGGGGCCGAAGCGCGACGGTGCCGGCATTTCGAAGGTCAATGGCATTCCGGTGGAAAGATAGGCCAGCAGAGGCAGACCCACGATGAGGCCCACAGCGGTCCAGAAGACAGGGAACTGCTGTCCGGTTGCCATCTGGCGGATGCGTGCCCAGCGCGCCATCAGGAAAGTGCCCACGATGCCTGCAATTGCCGCTATCACGATCCAGATCGCGCCCTCGCCCCAGATCGGACGCGGTGCGTAATAGCCTGCAATGTTGAGCAGGCCGAGCGGCCCGAAATCAAGCGGCGTGGCCTTGTCTGGCAGCAGGCGCAGCACGGAGAAGTACCAGATGAAGATCCACAGCAGCAACGGAATGTTGCGCATCACCTCGACGTAAACGTAGGCAAGGCGCGAGATCACCCAGTTGTGCGAAAGCCGGGCGATGCCGATAACGAAGCCGATCAAGGTGGCCAGGATGATGCCAATGACGGCGACCAGCAGTGTGTTCCACAGGCCCACGAAATAGACCGTGCCGTAGGACGATGTTTCCTTGTAGTCGATAAAGGGCGAGAAATTGATACCGAAGCCCGCAGGCCGGCGGAGGAAATCGAAACCGGAGGCAATTCCGGCGGCAGCCAGGTTGTTGACCGCGTTGCCGACGATGAACCAGAACAGCCAGCCGAGCACTGCCAGAAGCAGCATCTCGAAGAAGAAGTTCCTCAGGCCGCTATCGTTGAAGACGTTGCCCGCATAGGCCTGCTTTCCCTCGAAGCCGAACCAGGAAAGGGTTCGCAAGGCTATGCCGAGGGGGAAAAGCAGCATGGACCAGGAGATGAAATTGAGGGCCATGCCCCACCGTCCCGTAACCAGGCCCGCAAAGATACTGGATATGGCCGTGAAAGGCCCTTTCAGGTCGCCGCTGAAATAATAAGCAGAAGCGGAAAGATAGAAGGCAAGGACGCAGATGACGGCGAAGCCGATCACGAGAATGCGTCGCGGATCAGTGGTGCCGGAAATGTCCGCACCGCCCGAGATATGTTGCTCAGCCATGTTCCCCTCACCTGCGGGCGGTTATCAGCCGGTCAGACCGACTGTTGCCCCTGTCAGGTTTCACTGTTGACGGACCGATGACCAGTCCGGGAAAAGCACTCGGGGTCCCTCAACCCCGACAAGAAATCGGGCCGACCCATGAGGGCCGGCCCGGTTTGTCCTTAGCGGATTGGCGGTGCGTACTGCAGGCCACCCTTTGACCACAGGGCATTGGTGCCGCGTGCGATCGCGAGATCCGTGTTCGGGCCAACGTTGGCTTCGAAGATTTCGCTGTAGTTGCCGACCTGGCTGACGATGTTGAACGCCCAGTCGTTGCCGATGCCCAGTGCGGTTCCGAATTCACCTTCGGTACCCAGCAGACGCTTCACTTCCGGATTGTCGGAGGTCTTCATGTCTGCGGCATTGGCCTTGGTCACACCCAGTTCTTCGGCGTTGATCATCGCATAGTGTGTCCACTTCACGATGTTGAACCACTGGTCGTCACCCTGACGAACGACTGGTCCAAGTGGTTCCTTGGAAATGATTTCCGGAAGAACCACATGCTCGCCGGGGTTGGTGAGCTTCAGGCGCTGTGCATACAGCCCGGACTGGTCGGTCGTGTAGACGTCGCAACGTCCCGCATCATAGGCGGCAACAACTTCGTCGGCCTTTTCGAAGGCGACGATTTCGTATTCCATCTTGTTGGCGCGGAAGTAGTCAGCGACGTTCAGTTCGGTCGTGGTGCCGGTGTTGGTGCAAATGGAGGCGCCGGAAAGTTCAAGCGCTGACTTCACACCGAGCGACGAGCGAACCATGAAGCCCTGGCCGTCATAGTAGTTGACGCCGGCAAAGTTCAGGCCGAGCGTCGTGTCACGGCTCATGGTCCAGGTCGTGTTGCGCGAAAGCACATCGACTTCACCTGACTGAAGGGCAGTGAAACGCTCCTTGGCCGACAGTGGGGTGAACTTGACTTTGGTTGCATCGCCAAAGACTGCCGCTGCAATTGCGTGGCACAGATCAACATCGAGACCGGTCCAGTTACCCTGGGCATCCGGATTTGAGAAGCCCGGCAGGCCCTGGCTCACACCGCACTGTACGAAGCCCTTTGCCTTGACATCGTCAAGCGTGGCAGCGGACGCCGATGCAGCAATACCTGCGGCGGCGAGACCCAATGCGGCGGACATGATCACTTTTTTCATAAACAACACCTTTTTCCCTGGTTGGTTGTTGTGGCCCGGAACATAACCAACGCCCCGGTTTAACTCTGCATATGCGTACAGTCCCACTGTCCTCCCGGGAACAGTGGGTGGTGCCAGGAACCGGGTTCCTCCCACCCGTCCGCATATCACCTAATCACAAAGGATTATTCATCCCGCGTCAAGTTCTCAAACGCGTTTCCATTGGCCAGCGGTTAAAATCCACAGCAGACGGTTCCGCTATGGGGTTGAATAGTCTTGATAAATGACCGAAATCAAAAGTCTGTCGGGGCGCCGCCTTCTTCCTTGCGGCGGGCGACAAAGGCTTCCAGTTCCTCGCGGATTGCGGGGTCAAGGGCTGGCGGCTCGAACTCCGCCAGGATTGTTTTCCACAATTTGCTGGCCCTTTCGACGGTCTGAACCGACCCACGATCACGCCAGTTTTCGAAATTGGACCAGTCCGAAAGGAAGGGACTGTAGAATGCCGTCTCGTAGCGGTCCTGCGTATGCTGGATTCCGAAGAAGTGACCGCCCTGCCCGACCTCGCGAATCGCATCGAAAGCGAGTTCGTTCTGGTCCCATTTGACCGGTTTCATGTAGGCGATCAGCTGCTGCAATTGCTCGCAGTCCATGATGAACTTCTCGTAGGAAGCGCACAGTCCGCCTTCCAGCCAGCCGGCTGCGTGATAGACCATGTTGGTGCCCGACGTGATCGCGGCGAACAGCGAATGCGAGCTTTCCCAGGTAGACTGATTGTCCGGTGCGTTGGAGACACAGGTGTTGGACGAGCGCAGCGGCAGGCCATAGTATCGAGCCATCTGGCCAGTCATCTGGGTGGTGCGCATATAGTCCGGTGTACCGAAGGCCGGGGCGCCGGTCTTCATGTCGACATTCGACGAGAAAGTGCCCATGGCGCAGGGGCAGCCGGGATTGATCGTCTGGATCAGGGCAATGGCGCACAGGGTTTCGGCAACGGACTGGGCCACGGTTCCTGCAAGCGTGATTGGCGACATGGCACCTGCCAGCGTGAACGGCGTGACGATGGTGGGCTGGCCACGGCGAGCAAGGCGCATCATGCCGTCGATCATCGGCCAGTCATGCTTGAGCGGTGAAGTGGAATTGATGTTGGTGTACATGCGCGGCGTGGCATCGAACTCGTCGTGGGTGAGCCCACCTGCGATGCGGACCATTTCCATCACGTCCTCGACGCGCTCGGTGCCGAGCGAATAGGCGTGAACGACCTTGTCGGTGAGCACGAGCTTGTCATAGAGACAGTCAAGATGGCGCACCGACGGGTGGATATCCATCGGCTCGACCGGATAGCCGCCGCAAAAATGCATGCAGTTGAAATACTGGGTCAACTTGATGAAATCGCGATAGCTTTCGCGATCACCCATCCTGCGTCCACGATCAAGATCGGAGCAGTTGGGCGGTGAGGAAACGTTGCCAAACACGATATGGCCGTCGCCGATCGTGAGCTTGCGCTCCACATTGCGGGGAGTCAGCGTGAAGGAGGGCGGCGCGAGGCGAACCTTTTCCATCACGAAATCGCGGCCCATGCGCACGAGCGCGCCGTTTTCCGACTCCCTCTCGATGATGCAGCCCTCGCGGCGGAAGATCTCCACTGCCTCGAGGTTGAGGAATTCGATGCCAACTTCCTCGAGAATACGCATGGCGGTGTCGTGGATAGCCTCGACGCCTTCCGGCGGCAGCGGTTCCGTCGGCTTGTCCGAGTTGAACGGCACTTCCCATGGCAACTGATGAATGGCTGGACCACGACCCCGCATGTTGCCAGCGCGCCCGCCGCCGCGTCTGCCATGCCTGGCGGATTCCTGGCCTGTTGCTGGCTGGCGGTCTTCCCCCGAATTCGCTGAATGCGTTTCCAACTCGAAATCCTCCAAATGCATGGCAGCGGCGTGCGTTCCCGCCCGTGCCAATCCATTATGTGGCAAACGAAGCGCGCTTACAGGAAGAATTGCGGCGAAAGCTGTTGATAATCGGATGGGGCGAAGCGGGTGTGCCGGGCAGGAAAATGGCGACCCCGGCAGGATTCGAACCTGCGACCGTCCGCTTAGAAGGCGGATGCTCTATCCAGCTGAGCTACGGAGTCGAATTGGAGTGTTTCTAGACCAGATTGGTTTGCGAAAAAATACCTGCGATGCCTGATCGTGCCAGGACATGCCCGACTGTGCAGGTAACGGTGGATCAATGCGTCCAGGGCTGGCTTCTGGAAAAGGCGAAATTGTCCGAATAGGCCGCGCGGCGGCGGCGTGCTTCGTGCGGCTTCTGGACCGAATAGGCAATGCCGTTGCGCTCGCAATAGGCGACTGCGGCTTCAACCGTATCGAACCTGAGGCGGACCTGCTGCATGGTGTCGGCGCTGGAGGTGTAACCCATCAGTGGCTCGACGCGCTGTGGCCTGGCCTGTTCGAACTCGAGGATGAAGCCTTGCGATTTCGCCTTGCCGGATTGCATGGCCGTCTTGGCCGGGCAGAAAATGCGTGCGCTCATGCTCTTCCCCTGCGCTCAACGCTACCTGTTTCCGTCTGCGTCAGGGCAATCGGAAAGCTTGGTCGGAGCGGCAGGATTCGAACCTGCGACCCTCTGGTCCCAAACCAGATGCGCTACCAGACTGCGCTACGCTCCGTGAAAGCGGGAAAAGCCCTACACAATGCCGCCGCGCCATGCAAGCGGCAGAAGCGCGCAAATTTCATGTGAATTGAATTATTGGTCTTTTGTGAGCGATCTGTGCTCGACCTGGTCGCCAACCTTGAGGCCGATCATGCGTGCTATACCGGCATTGAGTTCCAGAACATGGGATACCGGCTCTGGCGACTCGATGATATCTATGGAAAAGGGCGTCGTTCTTTCAGAAATGCCTGCGACAGTTCCGTCTGGCCTGATGAAAACCATGTCGAGCGGCAGCGGCGTGTTGCGCATCCACATGGTAACGGAACGCACTGCACCGAAATCGAACAGCATGCCCGCATTTGGTGCCATTTTTTCGCGAAACATCAGGCCGGTGGCGTGTTCGCGCGGCTCGTCGGCGATTTCGGCGTCAAATTCGAATCGGCCCTGACCGGTAACAATGGCCAGTTTCTCCACTTCCAGCTTCTGCGTCTGACCGGACTGGGCCTGCTGCGCGTGAACCGTCACAGTGCCTGCGCATGATCCGGCAAGCATGAAGGCTGCCAGTGCGAACCGCATGATGGTGTGGGACTTCAGCATGGAACTTCCCGTCAGCCGTGCCTCATGCACAAGCATGTTGAATCCGCGGCCAGCATGAAACAGGACCGCCAGTCCTTTCCTCAGTGAGGAAATTTCCTGTCCTTGACATTGTCGGGGTAGATTTCGGCGGCCATGAGGCCTTTTGGGCCATTGCCGAAGCGCACGAGAACATATTGGCCAGGACGCAATTCGGTAAGGCCGAACCGGCGCAGTGTTTCCATGTGCACGAAAATGTCCTTGTCGTCCTTGACGACAAAGCCGTAGCCCTTGGTGCGGTTGAACCATTTCACCGGGACCCGTTCCAGATCGCTTTCAGGCTGAACCTCGGAATGGGTGCGCGCGGGGCGGTTCTGGGCAGGCTGGACTGCGGTTGAATCGTCCATGGACAGGATGCGCAGCGCCTGCAGGCCGCGATCGCGCCAAACGGCTTCGCAAACCACGCGCGCGCCTTCCAGCGCAGTGCCAAATCCATCCTTGCGAAGGCAGGTCACATGAACGAGTACGTCCGGGAGATCCTCGTCGGGAACGACAAAACCGAACCCTTTGGAGACATCGAACCACTTGATGGCACCAGCAACAACAATCACGTCGGCTGACAGCTCGCCATCGCCTTTCCGTAATTCCTTGCCTGCGCCGGGCTGATCCCCCGCTGTATTTCTGGCCCCCATCTTGCCGAGCCCTCGTTGTGCCGCAAAAAACGCGCTTCTACTGATTCTGCGGAAATCATAGCATTGGTTAACAGGTTCGCTGCAAGAGGCGCGGGCCTTTTTTTCACGCGCTTCCCCGCCTAGTTGGCCTGCAACTGAAAAGAACAGTTCGATTGTGCACTGCAGGGGATTTGAATCCACCTCGCCTTCGTCCATATTCAACTGGAAAATCATCGACTTGAGCTGGAGCACCCATGAAATATCTTCACACCATGGTCAGGATCACCGATATCGAGCAATCGCTCGATTTTTACTGCAACAAGCTCGGCATGAAGGAAGTGCGTCGCTATGAAAGCGAAGCGGGCCGATTCACGCTGATCTTTCTGGCGGGAAAAGATGACCTTGGAACAGCGCAAGGTGATCGTTCCTCGACCGAACTTTCGCCGTGCCTGGAGCTGACATACAACTGGGATCCGCAAGTGTATGATGGCGGGCGAAACTTCGGACATCTGGCTTTTGCCGTCGACAATATTTATGAAACCTGCCAGCGCCTTCAGGACATGGGTGTGGTGATCAATCGCCCGCCACGCGACGGCAACATGGCTTTCGTGCGTTCGCCTGACAACATCTCCATCGAGCTGCTGCAGAAGGGCAATCCGCTACCCGCGATGGAACCCTGGTCGTCCATGCCCAATACCGGGGTATGGTAGGGAAGAGTCACCTTTTCGCCCCATTCGCGCCTTAGCCACTTTACCAAGCGAACCGATGCGCGACGCGCTGGCCAACTCGAGGGTTGCAGCCTCATCCCGTCGCCGCTAAACACGGTATGTGGCCTGGCGGGAAGTGACGATTTTCCCGCACGCGCCATCAAGAACAATGGGCAAAAGCCCAGCACAAGGGCTCAGGGGCCATGCCAATCCGGCAGGCCTTCAAGAAAAGACAGGCGAGGTTCGACAGTTTGATTCCGGGGCAGAACATGGCCGGCGAGAAGCCGAATGCGCCTTGGCGTGCCGCCGGGAACATGGCGGGTCGGGCCCTGGTCACGCGCTTCACAGGCCCGCTTCGCGTCTCGATGCGATCAACTACTGTGGCCCTCATCGTCGGTCTTGTGACATTGCCGCTAGGCGGCTGCATTTCAGCTACCTCGTCAAATCTTGTCAGCACGCAGGAAAACTACCAGCCGGTGGCCCTTGACGTTGCTGGCGTCGAAACCTCCGCCAGCGCCTCGCAAATGCTGGCAAATGACCTGTCCAGCCCCGCAGTTGGCGATGTAGCTGGTGAGAGCGATCTCGCGGCAAGCGAAGTTGCGATCGCCAGTGTCATCCCCGTACCAGCACCGCGCAATGGCGCGGACAATCCGTTGCTCAACGAGGGCACGGCCATGGCATTCAGTGCCGAGACCGCGCCTGCTGCCGACAGCTCCACACCCATGATTGCTTCCGGCGAGCCGGTTCCGGCAACTGCCGAAGTGGCCGGTACTGACCCGGCAGCCCAGCCTGCCAGTGTTGCGATGCAGCCTGTCCAGGCACAACCAGCCGAACCAGCCAAGCCAAAGTCGCTGTTCGAACTCCTGTTCGCGCGCCAGACAAAGAAGGTGGCTGAGCCGACGCGGGTCGCTTCGCTCACACCCATCATGTCGGCTGCCACGAATGAACAGGTAGCGCTCAAGCCAACGAATGAGAGTTCCGGTGCTTCGCTCCCCGGGGTTGGCGACACGTCGAAGATTTTCGAACTGGAATCCTCCGAGGACCAGGAAGGGGAAGGCGAGCCGCTGGAACTGGCTTCCGCCGGTTCGCTTGGACGCCTTTCACCGCTTGGGATCATCACCCAGACCGAAAAGGTCGAAGTTGCCTGTTTCAAGCCAGAACTGATCTCGCTGCTCAATCAGATCGAGCGCAATTACGGGCGCAAGCCAATCGTGACCTCGGGCTATCGCAGCACCGGCGAAAACCGTCGGGCGGGTGGCGCGCGCAAGTCGCTTCATGTCCAGTGCAGGGCCGCTGACATTCAGATTCCAGGCATTTCCAAGTGGGATCTGGCCAAGTATCTGCGCACCATTCCCAACCGGGGCGGCGTTGGCACCTACTGCCGGACCGACTCTGTTCACATCGACACCGGCAGTGTGCGCGACTGGCATCACCCGTGCCGACGCAACAAGAAAAAGCGGGCCTGATCCGTTTTCGCAACCTAATTCAAAAAGTTGGCTCGTTGCGCGATTTTACGGTTGAAGCGCAATGGCTTCGCCTCTATAAGGCCCCCAACCGCGGGCCGGGCATGTACCGGTCAGCACCTGAAGCGAGTCGCTTCTCAGTGTGCGCCCTTCGTCTAGCGGTCCAGGACACCGCCCTTTCACGGCGGTAACACGGGTTCGAGTCCCGTAGGGCGTACCACCTTTCCATCCATTCAGACTTGTTCGGCAGTTGCTGCAGCTCGTTTGCAGCCTCAAAGGCGCTTGGCGACATAGCCATGCCTGGCGCTCAGCGCATCGCTTTCGGCCAGATCCATGTCGATCAGTGGACTATGCCTGTCGACCATGCGCCGAAGTGCAGCGCGCAATTCCAGGGCCTGGATCATCAGTCCCGGATTGCCGATTGTCGCGGCGATCTCATAGGCCTGATCGACGGCAGGCATTGCCTGTTCGAGCTTGCCTGATGCTGCCAGCGCTTCGGCATATCCCATCATCAGAATGCTCATTTCCAGCCTGCCTGTGCGAAGGTGGAGGCCGGACTCGAAGCAATCCTCGATCAGGGGCAAGGCGCGGTGGGCCTCCCCGATACGCGCCGTTGCAGTCCCCATCAGACCTGCCAGGTGCGGCTTGGGCGCGTCGAAGCCGTTTGCGCGCGTGATGTCGACTGCCCCTTGCAACATTTCCGCTGCTTCGCCATTGCGATCCATGACGATGAGATTGCGCCCCAGCGCATTGCGGGCAAGGACCTGTGAATAGGGATCGCGTGTTGTGTTGGCGATGTCGAGAGAGCGCATGGCATGCACGAGGCCGTCATCATACTTGCCGTCATCTACGAGAAACCAGCTCAGAAAACCGTGCGCGATGGCGCAAGGAATACCGGCAGCTCCCAGCCGCGCGGTTTCCAGCGGGCCAGAAAGCATGGAGCACAGTTCGCGCTGTATCGCGATTGCTTCGCCAAGATCACCGCGCCCGTGCAGGAGATTGGCCAGCATCTGGCCTGAAGCGAACTGTAGCGAGATGGAATCAAGCTGCTGCGCCATCGCATAGGCCTTGCGGGCCTGCGGCAAGCCCTCATCGTAACGGCCTTCGAACCAGGCGTTCATGGCCATGTTGGCATTGAGCGCGCACAGTTTTTTCCGGTCGCCGGATTTCCTGGCGATCTCCAGCGCACGCGGCAGATACTGGCGCATGCGGGCGAATTCGCCTATCTGGACCAGTGACGCGAATGCAAGGGCAACAAAGTCGGAATGGCGTTCATTGGCCGTGGGCAGATCATGCTCCAGCAGGCGCATGGCACGTTCGAAAATCGACAGGAGCGACCAATGGGCGCCCTTGCGCTGGGCGCCTAGCGCCGCACGCCACAGGTGCTCCACCGCCTGGCCTGGATTGCCTGCGGCTGCACAATGGTGCGCCAGGCGTTCATGCTGCAAGGTCAGGTCGGGATAAAGATCGCTGATCACACCGACCGCGCCAGCATGGATCGCCATGCGCTGCTTCTTGTGAACCGTTTCCGCGCAGGCTTCGGCAAGAATGGCGTGCCGGAAGCGGATCGACCTTGAAGCGGCTGAATTGATGAAGGCATGACTTGCGAGTTCGGAAAGCGCCTTGACGAGATCGGCGGAACCGATATCGGTCGTGCGTTGCAGGAGTGGCAATTCCGCATCCGTTCCCAGAACCGAGAGCGTCTGGGCGCATTTCTTGGCCAGCGGTGAGAGCTGGTTCAACCTGGCATGGATCAGTGACTCGACCGACTGGGGAATGGTGTTGAGCGGATCGCTGCCATTCCTGCCGATCGAGGCGACGAGTTGTTCTAGCACGAAGGGATTGCCATCGGCCCTGACCAGCACCTGTTCGATTGCCGCCCGGGGCAATTCCCTGCCCGGCCCGCTCGCCTGGACGAGATCGCGCATGGCCTTGCCAGGCAGGCCTTCCAGCGAAATCACCGAGTGCGTCAGCGTCATTGCTTCCTGCGCGGCTTCCGGACGACCCGTAACCACCAGAAGCAATTGCTTGCCATCCATTGCCGACACAAGCGCAGCCAGGCTCTTCAGACTTTCCTGATCCACATGATGAATGTCCTCGACGATCAGCGCGCATCTTTGCGGCGCGAGACCCACAAGAAGTTCGGCACAGGGCTTGAACAGGCTGGAAAGGCTTTGCCCGCCTGCGCGTGGAATTTCGACATGGCCAGGCAAGGACAGGATCGAAAGCGCCAACTCCTGGCTGGCAACAGGCACGCCATGCACAGCGAGCGCAAACACGGCTTCGCCATTGCGTGCGGAAGCATCAAGGCCAAGCAAAGAGAGAAGCAGGCCCCGCACGGCATGAAAGGCAGTGGATGCTCGCTGCGGGTCAGCAGTATGGACATGACTGGCCCAGGGATTGGCTCGCGCGGCGATGCGACTGACGAATTCGCTCACCAGCCGGCTCTTGCCAATGCCGGGTTCACCGATGATGCCGGCGACCTTGCCGCTGGCCTCACGAGCGCCCAACAGCCTGGAAAGTGCAGCCAGTTCCCTTGTCCTGCCAACCATCGGGGAAGCGAAATCACGCAACCCGCCATTTCCTGCCAAAAGCGGCTGGGCCAGCAGCCTTTGCAATTCGAGCCGGTTGACGACACCATCCGCCGGGGGCAGCGCTTCCATTTCGACGGGACGGCGAAACAGCTGTGCGGTTGCGCTACTGAGCAGGATTTCGCCCGGCCTGGCCTGCTTTTCGACCTGCGCGGCCAGGTGCGCGTTGCCACCGACAAGGTCCAGCATCGAGCCGGTCTGGAAGCTCAGGTTCCTGAACCCGACCAGGCCCGAATGGATGCCGACGCGAAAACGCACCGCCTCATGATGCGCGTCATCCAGCAATTGCGATCCCCTTGCCGGATTCTGGATGTTCCACGCAGCAATGCAGGCCCGCTCAGCATGATCTTCCGAGGCAACCGGCCAGCCGAAAACCGCTATACCGCCATCCCCGGCGAAATTGGCGAGAATACCGCCGGCATTTTCGATGCAACTGCGTACATGAGAAAGGATCGTGTCGATCAGCTCTTCTGCGTCATCAGGATCGAGTCCTTCGATCAGGCGCGTGGAATTGACCGTGTCCACGGCCAGTATCGTAACCAGACACCGTTCCTGAGTGATCTTCTGCCTGTCCATGTCCCACCAGTTACCCGGCACCATACAGCAAGGGAAACACCCGGCAACATGACAGGCGCACAAAGGTTGGTATATGGCTGATTTGCAGGCGGAATTTCTTCCGCCTGCAGCGCTGCCCCTAGATTTTCAGCTGCAGGTCCACCGACGAGAACCTGGCGCGCAGCCCAACCGTCGAGCGCACAAGTTCGGCTGGTTCGCCAGCCTTTCCGGCAAAACGGCGAAGCCCGCGCAACCGGCTGGTTGCGAGCAGGCAGCGTTCGAGGATTCGCAGTGCCATTGCATCGCGTCCCCAGCAATGGCGACCGCTGGCAACGGAGCCGAACAGGAGATAGTCCTCCTGCCGTCTTGCCGGCCCTTTCTGGAAGGGATGGAGCGAGAAAATCCAGGGCTGGTCGAAGACCCGCGGGTCAAGATTTGCCGCAGGAATGAGCGAGGCTATCCAGTCGCCCTTTTTCAGCTGTTCATCGCCGATCATGGCGTCTGCCACGCAATGACGCATCAGGATGGCGAAGTTCGGCTTCAGTCGCTCGGCCTCGTAGATGACCCTGCTGGCCAGCGAATATCCACCGCCGGGCGCAACCGGATTGCCTCCCGCCAGTCTGAACAGGGCATTGAGGTCCAGCCCGGCATCGAGCACCGTTTCGCACACATTTCCGAAAGTGCCGGGAACGGCGGCCATGGCCGAGGCGATCAGTTCGAGCAACAGGACGGTGACATCGGAACGATAGGCATCCAGCCCATAGTCCGGATCCTGCTGTGTCGCGATGAACTGCGGGGCGATGGCGACGAAGGCTTCCAGCAGATTGTTGACGCTGGTGCGCGGCGTCATGGCCGCCTGCGCGAGCAACTGGCTGATATGGGTGACAAATTCCGAGCCTGCCTGGGCAGCAAGCGCCGCCAGGTCCATCCTCGATACGACGTTTCCAAACACATCGGCAAGCGACAGGACGGACCAGACCTGCATCGTCACCAGACCCGGATTTGGCGGCATGGATCGCCTGCAGGCTGCGAGCCAGTCGGGATAGACCTGTGTTGCATGCTGGCGGGCAAAGGGAAGCGCTACAGCGAGTTCGGTGAGCCAGTCCGGACCGGGCGTGCCGAGCACCTCGCTGACAACGCGGTAGGTCGCTTGCGTGGCGAACTCCCTGACAAGGTCAACCGAATTGGCCTGTAAGATGCGCCGCATGGCGATGTCGAGCGCTTCGGTGGCGACTGCATCGACCCGCGCCTCGACTGCTTCGCGGGTCCCCAGCATTTCCCAGCCCTTGCGCAGCAGTTGCTGCAATCGCTGGCGTCTTTTCTGCGTATCCGAGTTAGGTTCCGTGCCGATCAGCATGTTATGGCCGCGCAGCAGCCGCTTGCCGGAGTCCTGATAGTGGCGGATGGAAAAGGCTAGGTGGCGCGCATCTCCCTCGCCATCCATCTGAGAGAGGATGCGCACGACATCGCCATGGCGCCCGGCAAACACCATGTCGGTGCCAGCAACCGGGCTTTCAATGCCGCGATAGCCATCAGGCTGCCTGCCCATTGGCGGCAGTTTCATGCGGATGGTGCGCGCTTTTCCCGAAACGATCTCGCCGACATAGCCGCGAATCCTGCCTGGATCGAAAAGGGCGTCGGTGGCAACATCACCCAGGACAAAGCCATCCGATATGGGCCTGGCCGCGCCCTGATCCAAGGGGAATTTCTGGCCTGTCGCAATGCCGGTCAGCGCTGAAAGGCTCGGCGCGAAGAAGTAATCTCCCCCACGCGTTTCAACGAAGGCAGGCAAGCGCACGACCGGTGCTATTGCACCTGGTTCGAGAAATGAATCCTGCACCGAGCCGCCATTGTTGCCTGTGATCGGGCAGCGCGCCAGACCCGCCTGGCCGAGGAATTCGCCACCGTTTATCCATTCAGCCTGCACGACCTCGAACTGGACATCGATGCGAGAGCAAAGGGCAATGAACAGGATGCCTCTTGGCTCACCGTCATCCTCGTGTTCATCCTCGATGAGCGAGCCGCCATAGGCAATTGAACGGCGCAGTAACCGGTGACGGCGCACTTCGTCACGCCCGCCCGAGTCGCGCGGATTGGAGCGGCGGGCATGCGAACCCAGCGGACATTTGAGGCCCCCGGGATCTTCTGCCGCATAAAGGAAATCGTTGATCCTGCGCTCGCCATCCGCTCCGAGCTTTCCCGGATAGTCGGGATAGCGAACCAGCGATGTGCCGTTCTTCCATCGCCCCATCATGCGCGCAGCCAGTTTCTCACGGGCAAGGACGTCGTCTCCCCTTTCCTTGCGCAGGAAGGATTGCAGCGCTGCGACATTCTGCTGAAGCTTGCGGAAGACAATGAATGTTCCATTGTCTCGCAGGGAAGCGTTGGCAGGCTGGAGGTGTGTCTTGCCGTCCTCATCGGGATGACCAAGCAGGATTTCCCCCGGCGCGACAGGCGACCAGACGCCCGCGCCGCCCGGCCTGCCGCCTCCTGGTGGCGGTGCACCCAGCTTCAAATCCAGGAAAGGCTGGCTCAGGCCATCGCGAAAGCCGAAATGCTCGACCCTCGGCATGATCGGGCTGGCCTTGCCATCAGCGACCCGGTAGGGGTCCTGGCCCAGTTCGATATGCTCGATTTCCATCCCCAACGGCAGGAAAAGCGCCTTGAGCAGGGTGCGCATGGCGTTGGCACGCGCATTGGAACCATCGTTGAACTCCCTCACATTGGCACGCAGCGCTTTCCAGACCGCCTCGTCGACGGGATCGTCTGCACTTCCGGCCAGAAAGCCGCCGGTGAAATAGCCGTGGATGCTGCGAAGTCCAAGCCTGCCGTCCCAGTTCTGCGGGGCCGACCCGCCGGTGTCGCCAAGGTGTTCGGCACGCGCTGCCATTCCGTCGCGGAAAGCATCGGGGAAAGAGCGCAGCGTTTCTGGGTCGAGACGCAGGGCTTCGAGACCCGGCTGGTTGAACGCGAAATTGACCGGCACCGTATCGTAGGCATTCCCGGTATCCGCAATGCGCTCATCATGCGCCTGGCGCTCACTCCTGACCGATCGACTGCGGGCCTGGCGCAGGATTTCATAGGCAACCAGCGGCAGCAGGCCCTTGGAAAGCACATATTTGCCCGCGCTTGTGGCATCGCTGCCAAAGGCGGTGAGATTGAGCAGGCTTTCCACGACGGCACGCAGGCGCGCATCCTTTGCCACCCTGCCAAGGATCGATCGCACACGTGCGAGCAAGGCAGACATGACATCCGCGCTTGCATGCGATTCGCCCAATTGCTGAAGCAGGGCGTCAATATCGCGTCCACGCATGGCCTTGGCCATCTGGAGCAGCGCGCCCAGGTCAATCTTCTCCCCCTTCCCGGACGTGCCGTAGAAACTGGCCAGCGCATCGAGAAGACTGCCCTCACCTGTCGTCACAAGCTTCAGCCATGCGAGAAATTCCGCAGAAGGTTCCGACTGGTTCTGGAGCGCGGCAAGCGTGTCCGTCTCATCTTGCGCCAGGGCGTCCTCACCCAGCAGGAAACGCCTTGCTGCAGCGATATCGCGGCGCGAGAGGATGCGGAAAAAGACATAGAGGCCCCAATTCCGGGTCGAGCCATCGACATGCCTCGAGCCGCGAATGATGTTGGCCTGAATATCGGCTGGATCGGGCTGGTTTGCGTCCGATTGCGGATGTTGAGGATTCGCATTCATCTTTCGCCCTCCCCTTTGTTTGCCTGATTGCCGGTGAAAATGCCGCCTGGAGCGGGAAAGTCGGTTGCGATCTGCTGGTTCTCGCGAAGGAAGGCGTCGAACAATTCATCCATCGAGCCTTTGCGCTCGCCGGTCGGTGTTCGAACCGTGGTGACAAATTCGTCAAAGCGCTGCTTGAACAGTTGAAGGCGCTTGATCTCGACAACGCTCAAATCCGGATAGGCAGAGACGAACAGATCGGCTGGAAGCTGGTAGCGGCGCACCCACAGCCAGAATTTCTCGAACTCCTTCGTGCCGGGATAATCCTCGCAATTCTCGAACACCCGGTCGAACTGGTAACCGAGATATTCGGCAACATCACGGAAGTAGGCCTTGAAGTCGCCGTCGAAAGCGACAAGCGTAAGCAGGAACGACCTGAACTGGGGTCCGTTTTCTGGCCCCGGCGCTGGTGGAACGCCTGGCCCAGACGGCGCGCGAAGATAGGCAGCGATCGGCGCTGGAACGCTGAAGCCTTCCTGCTCGCTGCCTGCCTGATAGGCGACGCCATCCACAGTGGAATTTGTCAGATAGTGCTCGGGGCGGATGACGATCAGACGCCCGAAATGAATGGTTGGCAGGCGAAGCAGTTCGTGCGGCATGCCGTTGTCCACGAGGTTCTGCACGACCTCGATGACGCTTCGCAGCCTTTCTTCATAAGTCCTGCGTTCGCCCGGCACGCGCCCCTGGCGAATTGGCGACATGACCGCGATTTCCGACACCCGCCCCGTTGCGCGGGACCGTGCCCAGTTCATTCTCTGCGTCATTGCTTCCCAGCCTCATTTCAACCGCCCCCGGTTCCCATGCAACCTGCCCTGACACTCTAGCTGTCGCTATCCGGGCAATTCCCTGGCCATTTCGAGCAAATGTTCAAGCGCCTTGTCGTGCTTCGCGGCAACGGCGCGGCGCAGGCCTTGCGATCCACGGCTGGCACCTGCCATTGGCTGATCCATCCTTTCACCGTTCGCCTGGCCAGCGCGCAACATTGAAACCGATAGGGCCATGTTTGCGATCTCGCTTTCGAATGGCAGCCAGTCCGGCGTATAGGGACCGGCTTCAACCCCGGTTACCTCGGTAACCAGTCGTGCCAGTTCCTCCATCGTCGCGCGATCACTGGCGGCAATCGGTTCGATGTCGGGAATGTTCGCTGGTGCAAGAGCAACAAGCGCTTCGGCATTGAGGATACCCGCCCCAAGGGCTGTGCTGTCCCATCCCGCCGGAACGCGCGCGGTGCGGCGTACGGCGGCCAGAAAAAGCTGCTGCAGGCGAATGCCCCGGCGCACGGCTTCCGCAACAAGACGGTCGCGCCCATGATGGGCCAGCCACAGGGCTGCTGCCCCTGCAACCAGCGCCACGGCAAACGAGGTCCCCTGGCCCGGTTCCGTCCTTGCTCCACCGCCAGTGCCGAAATCGAAACCGGCACGCCACACGAACTCCGCAGGCGCGGAAACATCTACCGAGTGGCCCCGGCAGGTTCCTTTCCAGGGCCGGTCGTCCTCATTCGTTCCCGCAACGGCGATGACATGGCGGTGTCGAGCCGGGTAGACAACGCTGCCAATGCAGTTTCCAGCCGCCGCGAGCACGATCATGTTGGCGTCCACCGCTGCCCGCGTGGAGCGCCGAAGGGCGGAGGATGTAAACCCACCCAGGCTCATCGTGACAATATGGCAGCCTGCGTTGCGGGCATGCTGCACTGCCTGGGCAATGGGCGTGGGATTGAAGACCTTCACGTCCCTGATACATCGCACAGGAACAAGGCTGGCACCCGGAGACGCACCCCACATTGCCTTTCCTTTTCGGGCTATGACAACCGATGCAGTACCCGTGCCATGTCCGGGATTGGCCGTTTTCGGATCGAGCGGATCGCTCGGATCGGCATCGTGATCAAGGATGTCGGTTGCAAGATCCAGGCGCAGGCTGGCACCGTTCAACACCGGATGGCTTGCAATTCCCGTGTCTGGCTGGGCGACAAGGACGCCTGCACCCTTGCCCGGCACGAGCGACCATGCCTCGATGATTTTGGTGTTCTTGAGCGCCCAGTTGAAATTTGCTGGCTGGTCTTCGTGCGAAAGGCACCAGGCAGAGCGGATTTCAATCTCTCGCCCTTGGCGCAATTGCGGCGCAACAACCTCGCCTGCGATTTCAGGTTCACAGGCCAGCAGGTCGAGACGCTCTCCAAGCGCGCGGGCGCAATCATGCAGGACAGCGGGTTCGACACTGTCGTCGCTGGCGGGCAGCGCCAGCAGGAAGTAGCGCGCCAGCACGCCCGTTTCGCGCGGGAAAAGCGGCTTCAACCGCGACACGGCGGAGCCGAGTAACCCTTCCAGGCGTTCCTGCATCTCCGGAGCACTGGCCGCGTCGGGCAATTCGAGGATGAAGCGTAGACGCCTGCTCGCGCGGCTGGCGCGGACAAAATGTCCGCCGGAGGGGCGAGCCAGCTCAACAAGGGTTTGCCAAGGGTCCATCGAACATTCCGAAACAGTGCAGGACTATTTCTGCGGACCAAGCCGCACGACATATGTGGGCTTTCCCACAGTCGGGCGTGATCATCTGGAATTGATGGGCCAGCTATGGCGATTCCAGCGTCACCATGGTGCGCAGTCGCTCCATTTCGAGAATCTCGATTTCCTTTCGGCGAGCCTTCAGTATTCCGAGTGAGGAAAGGTGCGACATTTCCTTGCTTACTGCCTCGCGATGGGTGCTGAGCAAGGTCGCCAGATGATAGTGCGTTGGTGCAGGCGAAATGACCCAGCGCGCGTCACGATGGCCCGCGGCCTCAGCCAGCCTGATCAGTTCGAGGCAAAGGCGGTAGCGGACAGTGAGCGTGGAAAATTCGAACACCCGCGTGGTCAGGGTGCGAATCTTTGCCACCAGATGGTTGGCCAGGTTGAGCGCCACCGATGGGTGCTGCGCAATCACTTCGCGGAAAATGCCAGCGCTCATGATGGCGACCCGCGTTTCTTCCAGCGCTTCGATCATCGCTGAACGGGGTTGTCCGTCAATGGCGGAAAACTCCCCGAACATGCTCGATGCACCCATTTCGGAATAGGTGACTTCCCGGCCCGAGACACTGTAGCTTTTCGCGGCGACCTTGCCGCTCAGCAGGAAAAAGACGTCTGTGGAAGTCTCGCTCTGATCGAGGATTTCCGCGCCCTTTTTGAAATCACGCCAATTGCAGCGCTCGCCTATGGCCTTGAGTTCGCCCGACGAAAGGCCAGCAAACAGGCTTACTGCCCGCAACTGTTCGTGCGAATTGTCGTCCATCACCATCCCGCTCGGCCCACACTCACCGCCAAGCTTATACGGGGCTTCAGGAATTTCCCACCGGCCAAGGCGAGAAAAATGCCAAGGTTTGCATTGAATACAAAAATCGAAACAATTTGGTAATTGGTATTTGGGATAGTGATGCCGTCAAGGAGCGTGAAGCCGTTAGGGTTTCAGCGGCAGGTCCTGCCTTCCCCCCCCACAAGACCTGCCGCAACGCTTCTGACCTGACGCCTTCCCACCCTAGACGAATGCAGGTGGTCTGGCCGCGTCCATTATCCTGAACTGAACCCGCCGCGTTCCCTGCCACATGTCAGCCGATATGGTGCCGACAACATGAATCGGTTCGCCCTGGCGCAGCAGCAATGCGCCCAGTGGTGTATCGACGGCACGAAAGGCAATAGCCTGGATGGAAGCGCCGTCGCCCGCCTTCAGTGTCAGTGAAACATGGTCGCGCCCCACTATGCGCGAGCGGTATGGTGTATGGGATGGCAGCACGAATACCGGTGAAGGATGGCCCTGCCCGTAGGGGCCTGCCTTTTCAAGCATGTCATGCAGTTCAACCGTGACGCTGCGCGCAGAAAGCGCGCCGTCGATTTTCAGAACATGGTTGTCCGATGCTTCCTTGACCGATCCTGCCAGTTCAGTCTCGAGAAACTCACGCAGATCGGACAGGCGTTCGCGCTTGACGGTCAGGCCGGCAGCCATCGTGTGGCCACCTCCCTTGATGAGTATGCCTTGCGTCACCGCCTTGCGCACCGCCAGGCCGATATCAACGCCGGAGATGGAGCGGCCCGACCCTGACCCGCTTCCCATACCGTCAAAGGCAATGGCAAAGGCAGGCCTGCGGAAACGCTCCTTGAGGCGCGAAGCGATCAGGCCGACTATTCCAGGGTGCCAGCCTGCATTGTGTACCAGCAGCACTGGCGGGCCATCTCCAGAACCGATTTCAGCCTCGGCTTCGGCAACCGCCTCCTCCAGCATCCGCGCTTCCTGAGCCTGGCGTTCGGCATTGAGCCGCTCCAGTGTCGCTGCGATCTCGGCTGCCTGGGACGGGTCGTTGCTTGTGAGCAATCTGGCACCAAGGGCCGCATCGCCGATCCTGCCACCTGCATTGATGCGCGGACCGAGCACAAAACCCAGATGCCAGGGCCTGGCCGGGCCATCGAGGCGGGCACCATCGCTCAGAGCAGCAAGGCCCAGATTGGCACGCCGATGCATGGCCAGCAGCCCGCGCACGACGAAGGCCCGGTTCAGACCCCTGAGCGGTACGACGTCACAGACTGTGGCGAGCGCCACAAGGTCAAGCCATGCCAGCAGATCAGGGGCTGGGATTTTCTCGTAGTGGCCGGCATTGCGCAGTTGGCGGGTGGTTGCAACCAGCGCCATGAACACCACGCCGGCAGCGCAGAGATGGCCAAGTCCCGAAAGGTCGTCCTGCCGGTTCGGGTTTACCAGGGCTACCACTGACGGTCCGGTTTCATCCATCTGGTGATGGTCGAGGATCAGCGTGTCGAGACCGAGTTCGCTTGCCTGGGCAAGGGCTGCAAAACTTGTCGAGCCACAATCGACGGTCACCAGAAGCCGCGCGCCACGCTCCGCCAGTTCACGGATCGCTTCCGGATTGGGGCCATAACCTTCGAATATCCGATCCGGAATGTAGATTTCATGCTCTGTGCCGTGGAAATCGAGGAACCGGGCAAGCAGTGCCGAGGAAGCGGCGCCATCAACGTCATAGTCGCCGAAGATGGCGATGCGTTCGCCTGCCCGGATTGCCCTTGCAAGGCGCTCGGCGAGGCTGTCCATGCCGGTGAGAACCGAAGGGTCGGGCATGAGATCGCGGATGGTGGGGTCGAGAAAGCGTTCGGCATCTTCTGCACTGACACCGCGCCCGGCAAGCACGCGCGCCACCAAGTCAGGCAGTCCGCTCGCCTGGGCAATCGCAAGAGCAGTGTTGCGCCCGACACCGTCAAGACGCTCCATCCAGCGCTGACCGCTCACGGATGACGAAACGCCCAGAAACGGCTTGTCCCTGCTAGTGTCCTTCATGGTTCGCCTGCACCTCCGCGCGACAGGTTAGCGCGCATTGCGCCCGAGCGAAACAGACGGCGCTGATCGTGGCACCTGCGCCGGTACGCTGCCGGATTGCGGGTCAGCCGAACTTGGACATGTCCTTGTGCACGGCCTTGATCTCACGGATCGTCTTGGACGATGAGCGCATGACAACCGTGTGGGTGGTGATGGAATCTGGCGCGAAACGCACACCGGAAAGCATGTTGCCATCGGTTACGCCCGTGGCAGCAAACAGGACATCCCCGGATGCCATTTCACTCATGTCGTAGATACGGTTCGGATCCTCGATGCCCATCTTGCGGGCACGGGCGATCTTTTCCGGCGTGTCGAGAATGAGGCGCCCCTGCATCTGGCCGCCAGTGCAGCGCAGAGCCGCGGCTGCCAGCACACCCTCGGGCGCGCCACCGATGCCAATGTAGATGTCGATGCCCGTCTGCTGTGGATCGGTAGTGTGGATCACACCGGCAACGTCACCGTCCCCGATCAGGCGGATGGCTGCTCCAGTGTTGCGCACCTCTTCGATGAGGCGTGCATGGCGCGGACGATCCATGATGCAGGCGGTCAGGTCCGACACCTTGACGCCACGCGCCTTGGCGACGCGCTGGAGGTTTTCGACTGCAGGGGCAGCAAGATCGATCGTTCCTTCCGGAAAGCCGGGGCCAATGGCGATCTTTTCCATGTAGACATCGGGCGCATAGAGCATCTTGCCGCGCTCGGCCAATGCAATGACAGCCAGTGAATTTGGCAGGTTCTTGGCGCAGATGGTCGTGCCTTCGAGCGGATCGAGAGCAATGTCGACCTGCGGCCCGCTGCGGGTTCCAACTTCCTCGCCAATGTAAAGCATTGGCGCTTCGTCACGCTCGCCTTCACCAATCACGACGCGGCCGTCTATCGGAAGATTGTTCAGTTCCGAGCGCATGGCATCGACGGCTGCCTGGTCGGCCGCCTTCTCGTCGCCATGGCCGCGAAGCCTGGCTGCCGCCACGGCGGCGCGTTCCGTCACGCGGGTCAATTCGATGGTCAGGATGCGATCAAGGACGCTGCCCTGGAAAGTCTTGTTCATGGTTCCTCTCCGCTGATGCACTGCCTATCAGCCAATACGGCATGAATTGCAACGTGTTGGCCGGGGCACGTACACAACAAAATCGATTTAGGGTGTGGAAGTTCCTACTTCTCGATACGAATCATCTGGGGCCGCGACACGAGATGGCCATCGGCCTCGATTTTCTTCAACGCATTGCGAACAGCTGATTCAGTGGTGCGGTGGGTCACGAGAATGACGGTCTGCGATCCATCATCCGCACCTGACGATGCAGCCGAGCGCGAGCGATGCTGGACAATCGACTCAAGCGAAATTTCCTCGCTCGCCATGCGACTTGCGATGGAAGCGAACACGCCGGCGCGGTCGTTTACCGACAGGCGGATGAAGTAACCGCCCTCATGGGCGCGCATCCTTGCCTGCTTGTAGGGCTGGAGCAGGCGGGCGGGAACGCCGAATGCCGGCGCATGCTGGTGGCCCGGGCGGGACTTGGCGATGTCGGCAATATCACCGGCAACCGCTGAAGCGGTGGCATCGCCACCTGCACCTGGGCCCGACAGGACAAGCTGGCCGACAATGTCGCCATCGATGGCGACAGCATTGGTAACGCCGTGGATCTGGGCGATCGGCGCATCGAGCGGAACCATGGTTGGATGGACGCGCTGTTCGATGCCGGTGTCGGTCTTCTGCGCAACGCCAAGCAGCTTTATGCGGTACCCAAGGTCCCTTGCCGCCTGGATATCGGCGGGTGAAATGTTGGATATGCCTTCGACGTAGATGTCATCGACGGCGATTTTGGTGCCGAAGGCGATGCTGGTGAGGATGGCAAGCTTGTGCGCCGTGTCAAAACCTTCGACGTCAAAGGTCGGATCCGCTTCGGCATAACCCAGGCGCTGCGCATCGGCGAGGCAGTCGGCATAGGCCAGGCCTTCCTGCTCCATGCGGGTCAGCATGTAGTTGCAGGTGCCGTTCAGGATGCCGAACACCCGCGTGATGCTGTTGGCCGTAAGTGTCTCGCGCATTGCCTTGATGATGGGGATGCCACCGGCCACCGCTGCTTCGAAATTCAGCATCAGGCCCTTGTCTTCGGATTTGCGGGCCAGTTCGGTGCCGTGTCGGGCGAGCAGTGCCTTGTTGGCAGTGACCACATGCTTGCCCGATGCAATCGCAGCCCTGACGGCATCGAGCGCAGGTCCGCCGTCGCCGCCAATCAGTTCAACGAACACGTCGCATCCAGGCATCGAGGCCATGTGGACCGGATCGTCGAACCATTCAATTCCGGCGAGATCGAAACCGCGATCCCTGTTGCGGCTGCGTGCGCTGACTGCGACGATGTCGATGGCCCTGCCGCAATGATTGGCAAGGAAGTCCCGCTTGGTCCTGAGCACGCGAACCAGAGACGAGCCGACAGTGCCGAGCCCGGCTATGGCAATGCGCAAGGGTTCAGACATCGCAATTCTCCGGAATGATGTTGTGGCCGGGGGAGTTCCGGCAGAATGACTTGCGGGTGATACGGAGATTTTTGACAGGATTCAACAGTGGCGATGAAAGATGCATCCGCGCCGGGCTGGCCGGCGCGGATTGCAACGGTGATACCAGGGTCAGCGCTGATCGCGCAACCTGCATTCGCGGTAACGATCATTCCAGTAGAACGTCGCCGGGCCGTGTGCGCGGCGAAGGAATTCGTCACAGTCGAATTCGCTCACCGGATCACGGAAGTAGCGCGGGAATGTCGAGTCGGGAAATACCGCGCGCTGCGTGGTAACACCCGGGACGGGGCCCTCGAACTCATGGCCACCGGTTTGCCCGGGACCGCCACGGCCGCCCGGAGAGTTGCTTGCTGCAAACGCGATGGATGATGCGAGGATGAGCGAAGCGGCGATCAGGCCTTTCGCGGTCGTTTTCATTTTGGTCGTCATATCAAGTGCCTTTCAGGTCATTGCCCCTGAAAAAGCCCCATGACGTCTATATGCATCGCGGCAATCGATCCGCCTGTGCAAAACGGCACAGGTCCATGACCCTGTGCGCCTGTCGAAAAAGAAAACCCCGGACTTGCCAGGGTTGGCTGATGCTGGTGGACTTGCCTCAGCTGGGCTGGTTCAGCCGGTAGCCCGAAACGACCGTGCCCGAGCCGGTGCCAATCCAGGGCAGTTCGACGCCTGGAACCGGTCCTTCGGCCTGATGTCCACCGTCCAGATCAAAATCGGGAGCGGGTGCCTGTGGCCCCACATCGGCACTGGCCAGTGACGGGGCGAAAAGAAGTGATGCTGCAAGGGCTGCTGCCCCTGCGTGCTTTGTCGTGAATGCCATTGATTGCCGCCTTTCATCGAAATGGACTTCCTGCTTGGTCGGCAAGCATTGATTTTCCAGATGCTGATTGGCGCGAATTTTATCGATGCCGCATTTCCTGGCGATCCGGTCGGCAAACCAGCCATCAATTCTGGCGATGGGCGTCCAGCGAAACGACATTGTGCAACGTCGTGTCAGCGCTCGACAGGAATTTCTTGATGTTGCGCGCGGCCTGGCGGATGCGGTGTTCGTTCTCGACGAGCGCCAGGCGGACATGGGTATCGCCAAACTCACCAAAACCAACGCCCGGCGAAACGGCGACGGAAGCCTTCTCGACCAGAAGTTTGGAAAATTCCAGCGAGCCCAGCTCACGGAACTTTTCGGGAATGGGTGCCCAGGCGAACATGGTTGCCGGTGGCGGGGGTATCTCCCAGCCAGCACGCGCGAAGGTATCGACCATCACGTCGCGGCGCTGGCGATAGATCTGTCGCGCCTTCTCGACCTCATGGTCCTGCGTGTTGATGGCAAAGGCAGCAGCAACCTGGATCGGGGTGAATGCGCCATAATCGAGGTAGGACTTCACGCGGGTCAGCGCGCCGACAAGACGCTCGTTGCCAACGGCGAAGCCCATGCGCCAGCCCGGCATGGACCAGGTCTTGGACATGGAAGTGAACTCGACGGCAATTTCCATTGCGCCCGGTACCTGAAGGATCGAGGGCGGCGGCGCGCCATCGAAATAGATTTCGGCATAGGCGAGATCGGAGAGAAGAATCATGTCGTGCTTGCGGGCAAAGGCCACGACATCGCGGTAGAAGTCGAGGGTGGCAAGCTGAGCGGTCGGGTTGGACGGGTAATTCAGGATGAGAGCGGTTGGCGCGGGTATCGAATGGCGGACCGCGCGTTCCAGCGCACGAAAGAAAGTCGCGTCGGGATCAGCCGATATGGAGCGCACCACAGCGCCCGACATGATGAAACCGAAGGAATGGATAGGATAGGTCGGGTTTGGAACCAGCACGACATCGCCAGGCGCGGTGATGGCCTGCGCCATGTTGGCGAAGCCTTCCTTCGAGCCAAGTGTCGCGACGATCTGCGTATCGTGGTTGAGTTTCACCCCGAAACGGCGGGCATAATATTGCGCCTGGGCACGGCGAAGGCCCGCAATGCCCTTGGAAGCAGAATAGCGATGCGCCCTTGGGTCCTGTGCAGTTTCCGTCATCTTGTCGATGATGGCCTGAGGTGTTGGGAGATCGGGATTGCCCATGCCGAGATCGATGATGTCAGCCCCGCCTGCCCGCGCGCTTGCCTTCAGTCGGTTGACCTGTTCGAACACATAGGGCGGAAGGCGCCTGATCTTGTGAAACTCATCCATGCCGGATCTCCCATCGATCAATTGTGCACCGCAATAAAGCAAAGCGCGCGTGACCGGAAGTGGGAATTCACTGCGCCTGCGGATTGCACCCTTCTTCCGCATCGTTGTGGCAATTCTGTGCCGCTGCGGCTTCAAGTTCTGCCTTGAGGCGCTGCTGCTCTGTCAGGCTGAGCTGCTGTACGGCAGGGCGTTTGACATCGAAGACATTGGGCGGGGAATCGCCGGTTGCCTTTGCCTTGGTGCGGATATCGGCGACGGCGTCCTGCCGGCTGGCTCCCATTTGCGGCTGATCGGGAATTTGGGCATCGACGACATTGCGTGAAGGTGCTGCCCCCGCAACGTTGAGCGACAGGCCTTCCTGGGGATCGATCTTGGAGGTGCGCCCGAGTTCGGACGGCAGGTTGACCGGTGGTGGCAGGGTTTGCGTGGCGATCAGGGAGTCGGCGGGTTGTTTGACCTGCTGGCGCGCACCAACACCGCGCAGGGCGTCACCCGAACCCGTGCAACCGGCGAGGAGTGCGGCAGCGATGAGAATCGCGCCAGCCCGCATCGAATTTCGAAACGATCGCCCGGTGGCGTCCGCAGGGGGTGTTGCAGGTGCCATTGCGCCTGATTTCCATGCCTTTGATCTGGTCACGGACACCTTCATGTCACACATCACGTTCAATGACTATCCTGTGGGTGGCAGTCGGAATCCGGCAGGCAAAACGCCCGAATGAAACCAATTACTACATGGCGAATATGGTTGAATTCCGGTAGTGTTCGCTCAATGGAGGAAAGCATGCCGCAAAAGCCAGGAAGCGACGAAAAGGACAAGGGAGCGGAGCCCGCTTCGGAGTTCGCGCAATATCTGATGAAGGATCCCGAGACCTTCGCCCGCAACATGGCGCGCATGATCGAACAGGCAGGCCACGCCGCAGCCGCATGGGTCGGCCCGCGCGAAGAGGGCCGCAAGAAGGATGATGTCGTCGACAGCATCGCCGATGTCACCAAGACGCTTGGCAAGGTATCTGAATACTGGCTTGCAGACCCGCAGCGCTCCCTGGAGGCGCAGACGCAGCTTTTCTCGCGCTACATGGATTTGTGGAACAGTTCCATTCGCAAGATGGCGGGTGAACATCCCGAAAACACCATCAACCCGGAAAAGGGCGACCGCCGCTTTTCCGATCCCGAATGGGAAAAGAACCCGTTCTTCGATTTCCTCAAGCAGGCCTATCTGCTGACTTCGGGCTGGGTCGGCGATCTGGTGGAGAAGACAGAAGGGCTGGACGAGCATACGAAGCAGAAGGCCTCCTTCTATTCGAAGGTGCTTACCGATGCGCTGTCGCCGACCAACTTCCCGATGACCAATCCCGAGGTGCTGCGCGAGACGGTGAGCAGCAGCGGCGAGAACCTTGTGCGCGGCATGAAGATGCTGGCGGAGGATATCCGTTCGGGCGACGGCGAACTAAGATTGCGCCAGGCCGACAATACTGCCTTCCGCTTCGGTATCGATGTCGCCAATACGCCGGGCAAGGTGATCGCGCAGAACGAGGTGTGCCAGGTCATCCAGTATGAAGCATCAACCAGCGAAGTGCTGAAGCGTCCGCTGGTCATCGTGCCGCCCTGGATCAACAAGTTCTACATTCTCGATCTCAACGCGCAGAAGAGCTTCATCAAATGGTGCGTCGACCAGGGCCATACGGTTTTCGTGATCTCGTGGGTCAATCCGGATGAGCGCCAGGCTGGCAAGAGCTTCGAGCATTATGCGCGCGAAGGCATCATCAACACGATCGACATCGTCGAGGAAGTGACTGGCGAACGCGAGGTCAACATCATCGGCTATTGCGTCGGTGGTACGCTGCTTGCCGTGACACTTGCCCTGATGGCGCGGTGGAAGGATGACCGGATCAGGACCGCGACCTTCTTCACGACGCAGGTGGACTTCACCCATGCGGGCGATCTGAAAGTGTTTGTCGACGAGGAACAGATATCGCGCGTCGAGCAGTCGATGGCCACAAAGGGTTATCTGGAAGGCTCGAAAATGGCAGGTGCCTTCAACATGCTGCGTTCGCGTGACCTGATCTGGCCCTATGTCGTCAACAATTACATGCGGGGCAAGGACCCCCTGCCCTTCGACCTTTTGTACTGGAATTCCGATTCCACACGCATGCCGGCGGCCAATCACTCCTTCTACCTGCGCAATTGCTACCTGGAGAACCGCCTGTCGGGCGGCACGATGGAGATTGCGGGTGAGAAACTCGACCTTTCCGACGTGACGATCCCGATCTACAACCTGGCAACGCGCGAGGACCATATTGCGCCCGCCCGCTCGGCCTATCTCGGTTCGCAGTTCTTCGGCGGCAAAGTGACCTTCGTGCTGACGGGTTCCGGCCATATTGCAGGCGTCGTCAACCCACCCGCCTCCAACAAGTACCAGTACTGGACGGGCAGCAAGCCGGTTGGAGCCTATGAGGACTGGCTGGCAAAAGCCGAGGAACATCCCGGCTCCTGGTGGCCACACTGGGACGGCTGGATCCGCTCGCACGATCCGGCCACCGTGCCTGCCCGAACGGTGGGGTCGAAGAAACACAAGCCGATCGAGGATGCACCGGGCTCCTTTGTCCAGGTCAAGGCGTAATTCTTCGCGGAAATCGTCGTGTTGGCGCTTGTGACAATAAAACCGTTGCGATATTTTGCGAGGTGCGCAACGATCCGCTGGAAGCGTGCCGGGTTTACCGGTTGGCTTGCCCCGAGTTGAAATGCGGTCCCCCGTTAATACATCAGGAGAATGAAGATGAAGAATTTTGTTAAGGGTCTCGGCGTAGCCGCCCTCCTCGCCGCCGGTTCCGCCGGTTTCGCCCAGGCAGGCGACATGAAGATGATGATGGATGGCGCAGCTGCGTGCAATTCATCCTACGCACAGTGCGTTTCAGCTTCGGACATGACCATGGCGTCCACGCCAAGCGAAGGCATGAACAAGATGAAGATGAACATGATGCACGGCCAGGAATGCGGCGCAGCACTGCGCGCATGTTACGGCAGCCTCAAGTAAGTTTCTGCAGCGATGCATGAACGAACCGGCGGTCAAAAGGCCGCCGGTTTTCCTTTGGGACACCGAATTTTGTGGTATTCTGTTACCGTATTTTTAAACCATTGTTTTTGTTCATCTTTTAGAGGCGCCCGCGAAAAACTGCTCTTGACGCCGGTTGAACCCTCCCCTATACACCGCGCCAACGGTCTGGAAAGCCATGCTGATCCAGATCTGGCGGGTGGCGCGCAAGCTGCCTGTTGAGTGTCAGACGAAATGTCCTTTCAGGGAACGAGCACATGAAAACCTTCACGCAGAAGCCTGCGGATGTGGTGAAGAAGTGGGTTCTGGTTGATGCAGAGAACGTGGTTCTCGGCCGCCTTGCCTCCATCGTCGCCAACCGCCTTCGCGGCAAGCACAAGCCGACATTCACTCCCCATGTCGATGATGGCGACAATGTCATCATCATCAATGCCGACAAGGTTCGCCTGACCGGCAAGAAATATGCCGACAAGGTCTATTACTGGCACACCGGTTATGCCGGCGGCATCAAGGAGCGCACAGCGCGCGCCATCCTCGAGGGCAAGTTCCCCGAGCGTGTGGTGCAGAAAGCCGTGCAGCGCATGATCCCGGAAGGCCCGCTTGGCCGCCGTCAGCTGAAGAACCTGCGCGTCTATGCCGGTTCCGAGCATCCCCACGAAGCGCAGCAGCCAGAAGTGCTGGATGTTGCAGCCATGAACTCCAAGAACAAGCGGAGCGCGTAATCATGTCAGGTCTCGAATCGCTTGAAGCCCTTTCCACGCAGCCGGAAGCCAATGAAGCACCGGTGCATGTCCAGAAGCTCGACGCCCAGGGCCGCGCCTATGCGACCGGCAAGCGCAAGAACGCCATCGCCCGCGTCTGGGTTAAGCCAGGCACCGGCAAGATCACCGTCAATGACAAGGAATTCGCGGCCTATTTCGCGCGTCCGGTCCTGCAGATGGTGCTCAGGCAGCCAATCGTCGCGGCAAACCGCGATGGCCAGTATGACATTGTCGCGACCGTAACCGGCGGCGGCCTTTCCGGCCAGGCCGGCGCGGTACGCCACGGCATTTCACGGGCGCTGACCTTCTACGAACCGGGCCTGCGCCCAGTTCTGAAAAAGGGCGGCTTCCTGACCCGCGACAGCCGCGTGGTCGAGCGCAAGAAGTACGGCCGCGCCAAGGCGCGCCGGAGCTTCCAGTTCTCGAAGCGCTGATCCGCCCACACCTTCCGGTTTACCGGAGCACTGCAAGAGAGGGCCGCGGGCAACCGCGGCCCTTTTTTCATGCGCGGTCGCCGGTTGCCTCACCCGAACCCCGCTCACCAACGCGAGTGATCGCAGAGCTTTGCAAGGTATCTTGCAAAAAACGTATCCTGTTTGCGCACGGTACCTTGCATAACCTACTACCTTGTAGTAGATGATTGGTCATCGGGACGATCCGATT
>JBATLL010000057.1:0-126697 GCA_049289295.1 Rhizobiaceae bacterium | reverse complement strand
TCCCGCAGGCCTCTCCCTCCTCCCTGGCAGCGGGAAAACCGAGGTCCGGTCTCCCTCCCCTCCCACATAAACCGGATCTCCCAAAAGCACCCGCTGACCCACAAGGCAGCGGGTGTTTTGCTGTCTGCACGCCAGTGAACGATTGCCCGCAACGCCTGGAAAGGCTATTGGCTGCGCCATGAGCAATATCCTTCATATAATCGGTGGCGGGCTGGCCGGTTCGGAAGCCGCATGGCAGGCAGCCAACATGGGCGTGCGGGTCATTCTTCACGAGATGCGTGGCGTTCGCGGCACGGATGCCCACAAGACGAACGCCCTTGCCGAACTGGTCTGCTCCAATTCCTTCCGCTCCGATGATGCCGAGACAAATGCCGTTGGTGTCCTTCATGCGGAGATGCGCCTTGCCGGATCGTTGATCATGGCCAAGGGCGATGCCAATCAGGTGCCAGCGGGAGGCGCGCTTGCCGTCGACCGTGACGGGTTCTCCAATATGGTCACCGCGGCACTGGAGGCCCACCCGCTCGTCGAAATCGTGCGCGAGGAACTCACCGAACTGCCGCCATCCAACTGGGCGCAGACAATCATCGCGACGGGGCCGTTGACCGCGCCATCGCTGGCCGCGGCAATCGCCAGGGAGACTGGTGAGGAATCGCTGTCATTCTTCGATGCGATTGCGCCAATCGTTCACCGCGACAGTATCGACTTCGACAAGGCATGGTTCCAGAGCCGCTACGACAAGGCCGGCAGCCAGCGCGGCGGCATTGGCGGCACGGGCAAGGACTATATCAACTGCCCGATGGACAAGGATTGCTATGAAGCATTCCTCGATGCGCTGCTTGAAGGCGACAAGGCGGAATTCAAGGATTGGGAGAAGGTTCCTTATTTCGACGGCTGCCTGCCCATCGAAGTGATGGCGGAACGGGGCCGCGAAACCCTTCGCCATGGCCCGATGAAGCCGATGGGCCTCACGAATGCGCATGAACCAGACCGCAAGCCACACGCGGTCGTGCAACTGCGCCAGGACAATGCCCTTGGTACGCTCTACAATATGGTAGGTTTCCAGACGAAGCTGAAGCATGGCGCGCAGGCGGCAATTTTCCGCATGATCCCGGGTCTGGAAAATGCCGAATTCGCCCGGCTCGGCGGACTGCACCGCAACACCTATCTCAATTCACCGCGACTGCTTGACGAGACCCTGCAGATGCGTTCGCGCAAGGGCGTGCGTTTTGCGGGTCAGATCACGGGCTGTGAGGGCTATGTCGAGTCGGCAGCCATGGGGCTTGTCGCGGGACGGCTTGCCGCCTCGCAAATCCTTGGCCGTGACATGATTGTTCCGCCCATCACCACAGCCATGGGGGCGCTGGTCAACCACATCACCACGGGCCATGTTTCCTATGACGAGGATGGGGAGAGCAATGAGCGCTCGCGGCGCTCCTTCCAGCCGATGAATATCAATTTCGGCCTGATGCCGCCCATCGAGATCGAGCGCGGGCCGGACGGCAAGCGCCTCAAGGGCAAGGAGAAGACGCTTGCCAAGAAGCGCGCGATGAGCGCACGGGCACTGGCGGACTGCAGCGCCTGGCTGGCGCAACAGACCTTGGGTCAAGCGGCCGAATAACGCTTCAGCGAATGACGAGTATCGAGCACTTGGCGTGGCGCACTACACGAGCCGCTGTCGAGCCGATCAGATAGTCCTGCAGGCCCGGCTTGTGCGAGGCGATGACAATCAGGTCGCTGTTGCGCGCTTCGGCAAGGCGCAGAATGACATCTGCTGGGTGACCCTTGATGGCAACGGTTTCCAGGTCAATCGACACGTCCTTGACCATATCCTTGAGCGCGGCCTCGGCTGTCGTCTTTCGTTCCGATTCGACATTGCCGGGCAACTGGCTGGCAACATAGGCGGGAACGGGATCGACGACGTTGACGAGTATCGCCTTGGCACCTGGTTCTGCCACGGCTTCTGCTGCCTTCAGCATGGCGGGCAGACGTTCCTTGTGGCCAAGGTCGACTGGAATGATGATATTGGAATACATGTGCTTTACCTCTTTGGGACAGGCGGGAACATGGCGCAACCTTGCGAACGCTGCATTGCGCTGGATCAAAGGGGCGGATCAGGTATCGAGGACGGTTGGAACAGAACTGTTTCAACCCGGTCGCAACTTGCTCTAGATTAGTGTGAACGCAACCGCTGCAGATGAACGGTCTCATGAAACTGGAATCCACATTTTTCGAATGCAGGCGCGATGGCGCCATTTTTCACCTCGCGATGAACAGGCCGGAAAAGGCCAATGGCATGACGCCGGATTTCTGGGCAGACCTGCCACGTCTGGTGCGCGAAGTGGAAACGGACCCAAGTGTGCGGGTGCTCGTCATTTCCGGGAATGGCAAGCACTTCACCGGTGGCATGGACCTTTCCAGCTTCAACGACATCGCAAATCTCAGCCGCAACGAGGCAGGGCGTGCTGCCTATGCCCTGCGTGCGCTGATCCTGAAACTGCAGGACAGTTTCAATGCGCTTGAAGCGGCGCGCTTTCCCGTCATTGCCGCCATTCATGGCGCATGCGTGGGCGCGGGCGTCGACATGACATCGGCTTGCGATATTCGCCTGGCAAGCGAAGACGCGTTCTTCTCGATAGAAGAGATCAATATCGGCATGGCGGCCGATGTTGGCACGCTGCAGCGCCTGCCCAAGCTGATGGCACCTGGACTGGTCAAGGAACTTGCCTATACGGGACGCCGTTTCAGCGCCCGGGAAGCCTTGCAGGCGGGCTTCGTCAATGCGGTTCACAGCGAGCGCGAAGCAACCCTGGCGGCAGCTCTGGAACTTGCCGCACAGATTGCAGCCAAGTCACCCCTGGCGATTGCGGGCATCAAGAAGGCAGTGGACTATGCCCGCGATCATTCCGTTACCGAATCGCTGGACCAGATTGCCACCTGGAATGCCGGCATGCTGCGGCCTGAAGACATGATGAAGGCCGTCCAGGCCAAGATGTCGAAACAGGAAGCGCTGTTTGCCGATCTCATGGCAAGCTGAGACTGGCCGGGCATCCTGCGCGCTCATTCACCGGGATGAAGCGCGTCCCTGATGGCCAGTTGCTCGATGCCGGGCAGACCCGGCTTGCCTGCTGCACCCGGATTTCTGCGAACATAATCGGCCTTCAGCTGTTCTGAGCCCTTGCGGCTGCCGTCATGGCTCCAGCCCGGCGGCATGACGAGATAGCCAAGGCGCTGGGACAGGGTCAGGCCAGGAGCGCCGGCGTCCTTCGCCATCGCGACCCACTCGTGAAAGGCGACCTTGAAGGGATTGAATGTGCCGATGTTGCGCACGATGCCATAGCGCGGCTTTTCGTCCTCGGTCTCCGGCACGAATGTTCCAAACATCTTGTCCCAGATGATCAGAGTTCCGGCATAATTGGCATCCAGGTAGCGCGCATTGGTGGCGTGGTGGACGCGATGATGGCTCGGCGTGTTCATGACGGCTTCGAACCAGCGCGGCATCTTGTCGATAGCCTCCGTATGGATCCAGAACTGGTAGACGAGATTGAAGCCATAGACGAAGGCCGTGTAGGCCGGATGGACGCCGAGCAGGACGAGCGGGACCGAAAGCAATACTGCGCCGGTGAAATGGCCCGTCCAGCTTTGGCGCAATGCCGTGGAAAGATTGTAGTGCTGGCTCGTGTGGTGGTTCACATGCTCCGCCCAGAACCAGCGAATGCGGTGCGCGAAACGATGATACCAGTAGTAGCGCAAGTCATCGAGGATGAAGGCGGCAAGACCAATCCACCAATGGAATCCCAGGTCGATCAGGCGGAACTGCCAGAACCAGATGAGAACGCCATAGGAAATGAAGCCGAAAACGATGCCCATGGCGACGTTGCCGACTCCCATGGCCAGACTCGTGAACGTGTCCTTCATCTCGAACTCGCCCTTGCCCCAGCCAAAGCGCACGGCCAGCATCTCGATCAGGATGGCGCCGATGAAAAACGGAATTGCCAGCTGGGTGACTTGCGGAAAATCAGGCATTCAGCCCTCCTTCAAACCAGGAAGCCGCTTTCAGCGCGGCCTTGGTACTGGGACAGACGATCTCGACCCTGGGAAGGGTGAAGTCCCTGAGTTGCAGGACAAGCCTGTCATCACCACTGCGTTCCACCGAGGCAATGTCATGCCGGTTGAACAGGCGCGTGACATAGCGGTCGCCCATCGCCTCAACCAGCGCATTGGCACCGTCTTCGAGGTGCAGGACCGCAGCCTTGCCGTCCGTGGCAAGGATGATTTCCTCAACCCGCGCGTCGGGATAGTCCTGCTGCAGCAGACGGGCGGCATCGGAAGGCGAAGCAAGACGCGCCTCGTGCGACAGGCCGAGCATGCGGATGGCCAGCCAGCACAAGGCCAGTCCACCGACAATCATGGGAATGAGAACCTGCAATGGCATGTCTTTTCTTACCTTTACGTCAAAGGAATCGCAAGAGCCGTCAGGCGAGCCATGGTCCATTTCCACCGTTTGCAGCGATTGCGCCACGCCAGGCCAGCCACTGGCGGGTGAGCGGATGCAGCAATGGCGCGCCGTCGAGAACCAGTTTTGGGCGCGCCACGGCACGTTCCAGTCGGTGAGCCGCCAGAATCAGGGGCAGAAGGATCAGGCGCGCGGAGGGCTGCAATTGCCGTGCCGCCTTGCGGGCCAGCCTGGCATGGTCGATGCCCCAGCGCGCGAAAGCCTCCACGATGTTTTCCAGCTGCCGGACATCTGTGTCCGTGGCGAGGAAGCGATTGGCGTCGCAGCCAAGTGGCGAAAGAATATCACCTGGTACATAGACGCGCCCTGTTGCACGGTCTCTCGCCAGTGACTGCAACTGAATGGCAATGCGGCAGGCAACACCCGCATGGCCACAGGCGTCTGCCCACAGGGAGGAAGCCTCCTGCCCTGCAGTCATGCCCAGCAGCGTGAACAGGCTGGCCGTGTTCTCGCCTGCCCAGGGTTCGAATGATGCGCGATCGGGCATCGGGTCATGGTAGAGAGCGACAAGCCGCGCGCTTGCCATCGCATCGAAGACAGCCAACGGCCAGGCATGGCGACCAATGTGATCCAGCAAAAGATCGGCTACCGGATGACCGCCGCTCTCGCGTTTGCCTTCAAGCACTTCTCGCCACCATTGCAGCCGGATTTCACCTGCTGCCGGCTCCTTCACCAGCGAGGGAATTCGCGCGTGTTCAGCATCGAAGGCATAGAGCGCACTGGCGGCTTCACGCGTTGCGTGTGGGAGGTAAAGTGTGCTGACGTAGCGATCGGGATCGGCTTCGCGCAACAGCGCCAGGCAATGATCGGCTGAACTGGTGCTCACACCGCGATCAGGGCGGCAGCCACCGCCCTGCCCTCGGCAAGCAAAACGTTGAAGGTACGGACGGCTGCACCCGTGCTCATTGAATCGGCGGAAATGCGATGTTCACGAAAGGCGCTGCGCAGGTCAGGCGCAATCGGCAGCAGGTCGGCACCCGTCCCGATCAACAGCACCTCGATGGCATCGGCTTCTTCCAGTATGCGGGAAAAGGCGGTGAGGCTGAAGCTGGAGGGCGATTGCATGTCCCAGGCATAGATGCCGCTCGGCAGGAAAAGCATCGAACCCTGGTGGCTCATGTCGGCAAAGCGGAAGCCGCCATTGCCGTAGGCATCAACCGGCGCGCGTCCTGGAAATCGCGCCGGTCGCAGTTCCATGCCGCCTTGTGGCAGCTTCTCGTCCGCCATGGCGGTTGTCCCCTTGGACCTTCTATTTCGCAGCGCTCGAACCAGCGTCGGTCACGAACTTTTCTTCTGCCGATTCCGGCGCACCAATCTGTCCCGGCCGCAGCTTGAACAGGATGAGCACCGGTGCGGCAACGAAGATCGAGGAATAGGTACCCACGAAAATGCCGAAGATCATCGCGAAGGTGAAGGATGAGAGGACTTCGCCGCCCAGGAAATAGAGCGCGAAGAGCGCGATGAGTGTTGTTCCCGATGTCAGGATCGTGCGTGACAGCATCTGGTTGATCGACAGATCGAGCAGTTGCGGGATCGACATCTTCTTGTATTTGCGCAGGTTTTCGCGGACACGATCATAGACGACGACCGTATCGTTGAGCGAATATCCGACGATGGTGAGGATCGCCGCGATGGACGATAGCGAGAAGTCGAGGCGAAGCACCGCAAACATGCCGATGGTCAGAATGACGTCGTGCAAGGTGGCTATCGCCGCGCCAAGCGCGAACTGCCATTCGAAGCGCAGCCAGATATAGATCATGATCGCCAGCAGCGATGCGATGACGGCAATGGTTCCAGCCTGGGCCAGTTCGCCCGACACGGTCGGTCCGACCACTTCGACGCGGCGGAAATCGTAGGATTCTTCAAGTGCCGAGCGCACCTTGGCCTCGACGCTCTGCTCCGCACTGTCGCCAATGCCCTGGCTTTCGATGCGAATGAGCGCTTCGGACGGATTGCCGAATTCCTGCACCTGCACTTCACCGACATTGAGATCGCCCAGCACCGAGCGGATTTCACCAATGTCGGCGACTTCCGCTTTCGACTGGACTTCGATCAACGTTCCACCCTTGAAGTCGATGCCGAAGTTCAGGCTGACGGCGAAAAACAGGACAATCGAGGCAAGGCTGGTGATGGCACTGAGCGGGAAGGCAAACCGGCGATTGCGCATGAAGCGTATCTGCGTTGCATCCGGGATGATGCCGAACAGGCGTGCCGGCAGGCTCGTCGGCCTGCGATAGCGCACCCACAGCGCGACCAGCAACCGGGTAAAGGTGTAGGCGGTGAAGACGGTCGTGACGACACCGATGGCCAGTGTCACGGCAAAACCGCGAACCGGTCCCGATCCCAGATAGAACAGGATCACGGCAGCGATGAGCGTCGTGATGTTGGCGTCAACGATGGTGGCGAGCGCCTGTTTGAAACCGGCATCGAACGACTGGATCAGGTTGCGCCCGTTGCGTCTCTCCTCGCGAATACGCTCGTAGATCAGAACGTTGGAGTCGACCGCCATGCCCATGGTGAGCACGATGCCCGCAATGCCCGGCAGTGTCAGTGTTGCGCCAAGGATCGAGAGTGCAGCCACGATCAGGGCAACGTTGGCGATCAGCGCGATGTTGGCAATGACACCGAGGAATCCATAGGTGATGAGCATGAATATGATAACGGCAAGCGCACCGACGATGGATGCGAGTTTGCCGGCCTCGATCGAATCGGCACCAAGACCAGCGCCAACCGTGCGCTCCTCGATGAAGTCGAGCTTGGCAGGCAATGCACCGGCACGCAGCAGCACTGCAAGATCATTGGCGCTTTCGACAGAGAAATTACCGGAAATCTGTCCGGAGCCACCACAGATCGCGTCGCGGATGACCGGGGCAGAAATAATCCCCTCATCGAGAACGATGGCGAAGGGACGTCCGACATTGGCCGAGGATACCTGGCAAAAGCGTGTTGCGCCCTTGGTATCGAAGCGGAAGGTGACGATCGGTTCGTTGGTGCGCTGATCGAAGCCTGGCTGGGCATCGACGAGGTTTTCGCCATCGACCATGGCGCGCGTTTCGATCAGGTAGGGAACTGGCGGATCTTCATCTTCATAAAGAACACGGGTGCCTGCGGGAGGACGGCCTGAAAGCGCGTCCTGCGCCGACATTTCCGAAGAAACGAGATGGAAGGTCAGCTTGGCGGTCTGGCCAATGATGTTCTTCAGGCGCTGCGGGTCATCAAGGCCCGGAAACTGGACCAGTACCCGATCATTGCCCTGACGCTGCACGATCGGTTCGCTGGTGCCCAGTTCGTTGATGCGCTTGCTGATGACCTCGATCGACTGGGTCACGGCGTGGGACATCGTGTTCTCGATACCCTGCTCGGTCAGCGAGTAACGCAACGTACCCTCTGTGGGCTCGCTCAGTTCCACTTCGGTGACCGAACCCTGACCGAACAGACCTGCGGTAACCGGGCGCGTCAGCGGTGCCAGTTTTTCCTTGGCCGCAGGCAGGTCCTCGACATTGCGCAAGGCAACATTGATGCCGTTCTCGCCGTTTCGCGAGAAACGATAACCGATCTTCTCTTCACGCAGGATGCGCCTGATATCGTCCTCGAGCGTGTTGAGCTTGTCCGACTGCATGGCCTTGCGGTCCACCTGCATGAGCAGGTGCGAGCCGCCCTGCAGGTCGAGGCCGAGTGTCATGGCCTGGTTCGGCGCCCAGGACGGCATTGCGTCCCGCATGGACTGCGACATCAGGTTCGGGGCGGCGTAAAGCACGCCCAGAAGGATGATGGCGAGGATCGAAACGGATTTCCAGCGCGTGAAATAAAGCATTTGCACCCTTCCGGGACATTAACTGCGAGGCGACGGGCAGATGGACCGGCGGTCGTGCTGGTCCCGTGTTTGCCAGCCTATTTGGCTGCTTCGCCCTTTACGCGGACGTCGGCGATCATCGAGCGTACCATGCGCACCTTGACGTTGGGCGCGATTTCAACTTCGACCTCATTGTCGTCGATGACCTTGGTGACCTTGCCGACAACGCCGCCACCCGAAACGATTGTATCGTTGCGGCGAACGGCCGAGAGCATGGCTTCGCGCTGCTTCATCTGGGTGCGCTGCGGGCGAATGATGAGAAAGTACATGATGACAAAGATGAGGACAAAAGGAAGGACACTCATCAGAATGTCACCGCTGCCGCCTGCTGCTGCCTGTGCGTAGGCCGGTGTAACAAACATTATTGCTTCTCCTGAAAGGAACAAATCCGTCGCGGGCTGAATGCCCGGTCGCTCTTCCGGCCACCAAGCCGAAGCGGGCGGAATATAGCCATCCACCCGGCAATTGCAAATGATCAGATGGTACTCGGCTGGTCAAAATCAATGCGCGCAAGCGCCTTTTCGCGATTGCCGGTCCGTGATAACGCACCAGTGGTCAAATTCGAAGGACAGGAATTCAAGGTGAGTGAAGTTGCACTAGGCGCGATAGCTGAAAAGCTTGACCGGTTGCTTGATCTGATTTCGCGCGCTGTTCCCGGCACGCCACCGGGTTTCGACCCTCAGGCGGCAGACGCATTCGTATGGCATGCGGATACAGGCCACCTGCAGCCGGTGAAACGGGTCAACCGGGTGGAACTGCCGCTTCTCAAGGGCATTGACCGGGTTCGCGACATTCTGGAAGAAAATACGCAGCGTTTTGCCAATGGCGTCGCGGCCAACAACGCTTTGCTGTGGGGCGCGCGCGGCATGGGCAAGTCATCGCTGGTGAAAGCCGTGCATGCCTCCGTGCGCCAAAGCTCCGGCGTTGCGCTCATTCTCATCGAGATTCATCGCGAAGACATCGATTCCCTGCCCCAACTGCTCAACCTGCTGCGCGAGCGGGGCGAACGCTACATCCTGTTTTGCGATGATCTGTCGTTCGATTCCGATGATACATCCTACAAATCGCTGAAGGCTGCACTCGACGGCGGCATCGAAGGACGGCCGGACAATGTGATCTTCTACGCAACCTCGAACCGCCGCCACCTGCTGCCGCGCGACATGATCGAGAATGAACGTTCGACGGCCATCAACCCGGCGGAAGCGGTTGAGGAAAAGGTCTCCCTGTCCGACAGGTTCGGGCTGTGGCTCGGTTTCCACAAATGCAGCCAGGATGAATATCTCGACATGGTCAGCGGCTATGCGGGGCACTACCAGCTTGAAGTGGACAGCGAGACGCTGCGGGCTGAAGCGCTGGAATGGGCCACGACACGCGGCAGCCGTTCGGGCCGTGTTGCCTGGCAATATGTCCAGGACCTTGCCGGGCGGCTTGGCAAGACGCTCTGATCCCCGATTTCGGTGACGCAACAGAAAAGGCCCGCACGAAGCGGGCCAGTTACTGGAGTATCATCGTCTTTTGGTTTTGCGTGACGCCGCTCAGGACTTGTCGAGATGTTTCAACGGGTCGACCGGTGTTGAACTCTTGCGCAGTTCGAAGTGAAGTTTCGGCATTTCAGCGCTGCCGGTACGCCCCGAGCGGGCAATGATCTCGCCGCGCCGGACTTCTGCCCCGCGCTTGACCTCTATCGAGCGATTGTGGGCATAGGCGGAAACCCAACCACCATCGTGGCGGATGAGAACCAGGTTGCCAAAGCCTTCCAGCTCGCTGCCGGCATAGACCACGACACCGTTTTCCGCTGCCTTGACGGCTGTGCCTTCGGGTACGGAAATGTCGATGCCATCATTACGCCCAAGCGCGGTCTTGTCCCCGAAATTGGAAATGATCCGGCCAGTCACCGGCCAGCGGAACTGGTCGATTCCGGTCCTTGCCGGTGCTGTTGTATCGTTCGAAGCGATGCGTTCGTTCACGGACGCATCTGTCGAAGGCTTGGTATAGGGTTTTGGCTGTGCTGCGCCTGCATTCGACGAGCCGGTGACGATCGGGTCAACGCCGCTTGGGGCTGAGTTTGCAGCTGCCACCTGCGAAGTTCCCGCTGTCGGAATGACGAGTTTCTGGCCCAGCCTGATGTTGGAACTGGTGAGGCCGTTTGCCTGCATGAGATCGTTGACGGACACAGAATTGCGCGCGGCAATGCGCGAAAGCGTGTCACCGCTTGCCACCACATAGTTTGAAGTGCCCTGCCTGACGGAGCCGGTCGTGATCGAGTAATCCGGCACATTGTGGTCAGCAGCAGGCGGCTGGGCGCGGCGCTGCGGCACATAGCGTGGATCGGACTTCTGGGCTGTGGTTCCCCCTGAAGGGAGGCCTGCGACTGTCATTGGCCGCTGCTCGGGCAGTGGAACCGCGCTTGATGGATCGTACAGGTTGCCGCGCGAACTGCGGGCGGCATGGGTATTCGGGTCGCTGTCGGGCGCGGAAACCGGAACGTTCGAGGCATAGACATAGGTCGGAACGATAATCCGCTGGCCTGCCTGGATCTGGTTTGCATCGCTGATGCCGTTGGCCTTCATCAGTGCTGACACCGGTACGCCGTAACGCTTTGACAGATTGTAGAGCGTTTCACCGGGCTGCAAGGTCACTGCAGTGCCGCCAGCATTGGTCCAGCCGCGCTGATTGGTGGCATCGGGCAGGTTCGAGGCAATCTGCGAGTCTGTGTGCTGCGTCGTTGTGGATTGCGCCTGCGGCCCAGGTGCGGAATTCACCGCGGAAGTCGTCATCCGGTCAACGGAACTGCTCGTTGGCGGGGCCAGCAAGGGACGCGCCTGCGCCACGCTTGTCGTCGTTGCAGGCTTCTGCACGACCGGCCTGGAGACGGTTGCGGTCTTCTGAACGGATGGTGCCAGTGCCGGCTTTGGCAGATCGGCGCGTTGCACGGACTGCGGAGCCACATAAGGCGAGGTCGGGCGCGGCGCGGCATATGTCGTTGCGGGAGCTGCCTGCTGGTATGGCTGGTAGCCTGCGTGATCGGCAGTGACAGGGCGCGCGGAAACAGTGTCCACTGGCGCCGGTCCGCTCAGGCGCGAACCGACAGATGCCGTGGTTGTGCCGTCAACGTCACCTGGATAGGGATTGCCTTCCACTACGCCCGAAGAGGCGGCGGGAGACGTGGATGCCGTATAAAGGCTTTTGTCAAATCGCGTGAAATCCGAACTGCAACCTGAGGCAAGGCCCGCGAGAATTGCTATAGTGGCCACCTGTCCGGTCAGCCGAATCCGGTTTCTCAACAACTGGGTACGCATGAACTCTTACCCGCATTCCATGAAATTACAGGCCCATTAGAAGCCGTTAATGTTACCGTGGGGTTAAGCGGGGGAAAAATAATTGAACAAATATGGGCTTGGGTGGTTTGCGCCAGTGCGCTCGCAGGTCAGATTGCCTTGGAAACATCGCGAATGAAGGGCTGCATGCGGACGGCAAACAGCTCGTCAACCTCGAAGCGCGAGCCGATCTTGGTCATGCGCGTCATCATCTGGCGGCCCTGAATGTCGCCGACGGGCGCAATCACGATCCCGCCTGCAGTCAGCTGGTCGATGTAGAAACGCGGCAGTTCGCCATAGGCACAATTGGCGATGATGCGGTCAAACAGCTGATCTGAAAGACCCTTTTCGCCATCCTCAAGCTGTATGGTGACATTCTCCGCGCCTATCGTGGCGAGGCGAAGCTGGGCCTTGTCCACCAGCGTGCGGTAGCGTTCCAGACTTGTCACCTTTGCGGCAAGATGGCCCAGAAGACCGGCCTGGTAGCCCGTACCGGTGCCGATTTCGAGCACGCGGTGGGTCTTTTCAACCTTCAGTTCTCGCAAGGTTCGCGCAATCTGGTCCGGTGAAGTCATGGTCTGGCCGCACTCGATGGGCAGTTGGCCGGTACCGTAGGATTCATCGAGATGAAGGACGGGAACGAAGTTCTGGCGCGGGACTGCCTCAAATGCCTGCATGAGCGCGTGCGGCAGGCCAATGGCGCGCAGTCTCAACAGCATGCCTGCCACGGCCTCACGGCGATCTTTCACGACAAGCCCCCTGTAGACGCCGCAGCGCCCAGTGCCAGATCAGAACAAAGCCGCCAGTTCCCCACGAAATTCCTCGTCTGTCAGATCAAGCTTCAACGGCGTGATCGAGATATGTTTCTCGGCAAGTGCAGACACATCGGAATCGCTGCGCTGCACTGGCACTTCGCGCCCAAATCGCAGCCAGTAATAGGGCAGACCCCGACCATCATGACGTTTTTCCATGAACAGACCGTGCGTGTAGGCGCCCTGCCCGGTTATCCTGACACCTCTCACCTCATCAGGCCTGCAATTGGGAAAATTGATATTGATGAAGGTTTTTGGCCGGAATTCGACCGACATGAATTTTTCGATCAGTTCCGGCGCGTGGGCCTCTGCTGTTTCCCAGGGAACCTGCCTGCCGCCTTCGAGCCAGTTGTAGGCCTGGGAAAGGGCAATGGAGCGGATGCCAAGCAATGCCCCTTCCATCGCGCCCGCGACCGTGCCCGAATAGGTCACGTCATCGCCCGCATTCTGGCCGGAATTGACGCCTGAAAGGACGAGATCGGGCGGGGATTCCATCAGTTCGCGCACGCCCATGATCACGCAGTCGGTTGGCGTGCCCTTGAGGGCAAAGTGACGGTCGCCAAGCTTGCGCAGGCGCAAGGGTTCGTTGAGCGTCAGGGAGTGCGCCAGGCCGCTCTGGTCCGTCTCCGGTGCCACGATCCATACATCATCGCTCAACTGGCGCGCGATGCGCTCGAGTGCAGCAAGACCCGGCGCATGAATGCCGTCATCGTTGGTGAGTAGGATCCGCATCAGCCGGCCGCACTGATTGTCGTCATGCCGCCCATGTAGGGGGCAAGTACTGCAGGCACGGTAATCGAACCGTCGGCGTTCTGGTAATTCTCCAGCACCGCAATCAGCGCGCGTCCGACCGCGACGCCAGAGCCATTGAGCGTGTGGCAATGATGGATTGTCTTGCCATCGCCATCACGGTAACGCGCGGACATGCGCCGCGCCTGGAAGTCTCCACAGACCGAGCAGGACGAAATTTCGCGATAGGCATTCTGTCCGGGAAGCCAGACCTCGATGTCGTAGGTCTTGCGCGCGCCGAAGCCCATGTCGCCGGAGCAAAGCGTCATCACCCGGTAGTGAAGGCCAAGTAGCTGGAGAACCTTTTCGGCGCAGGACAGCATGCGTTCAAGTTCTGCCTGCGATTCATCCCTGTCGGTGATCGAAACGAGTTCGACCTTCCAGAACTGGTGCTGGCGCAGCATGCCGCGCGTATCCCTGCCAGCCGATCCCGCTTCGGAACGGAAACATGGGGTGAGCGCCGTCATGCGGATTGGCAGCGCGTGATCGGGAAGGATTTCACCGGCAACCAGATTGGTCAAAGGCACTTCTGCAGTCGGGATGAGCCAGCGCCCGTCGCTGGTCCTGAACAGGTCTTCGGCGAACTTGGGCAACTGGCCCGTTCCGTACATGGTCGCATCGTTGACAAGAATCGGAGGATTGACCTCGCCATAGCCATGTTCCTGCGTGTGCAGATCGAGCATGAACTGGCCAAGCGCACGCTCAAGACGGGCAATCTGACCTCTGAGCACGGTAAAACGCGCGCCAGCAAGCTTGGCGGCATTCTCGAAATCCATCAGTCCGAGTGCCTCGCCCAGCTCGTAATGTTCCTTTGGCGCAAAACCGAGTTCCCGCTTTTCGCCATGGGTGCGGTAGAGCACATTGCCATGTTCGTCGGAGCCGACGGGAACATCATCAAGCGGAATGTTGGGAATGACCTCAAGGGCCCGTGTCAGCTGCTCGACAAGGTCGCGCTCGGTCTTCTCACCTGCCTGAATGGTATCCTTGAGCTGCGATACTTCTGCCTTGAGACGCTCTGCAAGATCGGCGTCCTTCACGGCCATTGCCTTGCCGATCTCCTTTGAAGCGGCATTGCGGCGTGCCTGGGCATCCTGCAACCTGGCCACATGGGCGCGACGTTCGTCGTCGATCGCCAGCAGCTGGGCGGACATGGGGGAAATGCCGCGCTTCTTCAAGCCGGCGTCGAAATAGTCTGCGTTATCGCGTATCCACTTGATGTCGTACATGCCTGCCCCGAATGGCGGTGAACCTGTCTATGCGATCCAGGATCAGGATGCGACAATGTCTTTTTGCTCGGCATCCCGCTGGGCTTCCTGCTTAAGCCGCTTCTTCTCCACGAGTCGGGCAGAAAGGATGGAGAGTTCGTAGAGGAGCAAAGTCGGAACCGCAAGACCGATCTGGCTGATCGGGTCGGGAGGTGTCAGCACTGCAGCCGCGATGAAGGTGAGAACGACGGCATATTTGCGTTTTGCCTTGAGCGAATCCGTTGTCACAAGGCCTGCCTTGGCCAGAAGGGTTATCACCACCGGAAGCTGGAACATGATGCCGAAGGCGAAGATCAGCGTCATGATCAGGCCGAGATATTCGCTCACCCGCGGCAACAATTCGATTATCGCTCCCTGGTCGCCCTGCTGCTGCATTGACAGGAAGAACGCCATGGCGAGCGGCATGATCATGAAATAGACCAGGCATGCGCCGAGCGTGAACAGTACTGGCGTGGCGATCAGGTATGGCAGGAAGGCGCTGCGCTCGTTCTTGTAAAGGCCAGGCGCCACGAACTTGTATATCTGGGTGGCGAGGACCGGAAAAGCGAAGAAAAGCGCGCCGAAGAAGGCAATCTTGACCTGAACGAAGAAGAATTCCTGCGGCGCGGTGAAAATCAGCTTCAGATTTGCGTCGGTGCCAGCCGCGCGCTCGTAGGGAACGACCAGCAGATTGAATATCTGGTTGGCATAGATGTAGCAGATGATGAACAGTACGAAGATTGCAACGACAGAGCGGAAAAGACGCTGGCGCAGTTCGATCAGGTGCTCGATCAGCGGAGCACTGCTGGATTCAATGTCTTCCTGACTCATGCCTTGGATTCCGCGGATTTTGCATCGGCCTTGCTCAATTCGGCGGATGGTTCGGCTTCGCTGGCCGACTTTATGGAATTGTCGCTCGAGGTGGCCTTGGACTCAACTGCCGGCTCTTTTTCCAGTTCAGCGACGGAATCGTTCACGTCCTTCTGAAAGGCCTGCATCGACTTTCTGGCGTCTTCCAGCGGGGCAAAGGTCTTGCTGCTTGCCACCTTGCGGACCTCATCAAGGTCAGCTTCTTTCAGTGCATCGTCAAACTGCTTCTGGAAATCGCCAGCCATGCGCTTGACCTGGCCGATCGTCTTGCCGAACGCGCGCAACATCCTGGGCAGGTCCTTGGGACCTACCACAAGAACTGCCACGCAGGCGATTACTACCAGTTCGGTCCAGCCGACATCGAACACGCTAACACTCCCTCAACGACCAGGCATGGCCTTTTCAGCCATCTCCACATGCTACTCAGCTGGTGGAGGACTGGTCCTTGGCCGTGGAGACGGTTTCGTTGGCCTTCTGGTCGATTGTCTTGGCGGTCTGGGTATCGTCCTCCTTCAATCCCTTCTTGAAGGAATTGATGCCCTTGGCCACGTCACCCATCAGATCGGAAATCTTTCCGCGTCCAAAAAGCAGCACAACCACGACCGCGACGATCACGATCTGCCAAATACCAATCTGTCCCATTGCATACTCCTGCGAACCGGGAGCCGGACCTGCCGGCGTTTTCGCGCGCACATTAGCGCCTAGGCCTATCAGTCCGCAAGCGCGGTGGCCTCTAATTCATGAAATGGTATCCGAACGTGCCAAACGCAAGCGAATTCCATCGTCCCTTGTGCCCGCAAAGCCGATCAGCCTCTGAGATCGCGGCAATTAACCATTAACCATCAGTGCTTTACGCGCGCTGAATGACCGCGGCGTTAACATATTTTCGATGTTTCTCACGGAAGTTGTGCGGTGAACAGAGGAGCTACTCCATGAACATCCGCAACCGCCTGCGGCAGTCCGTACGCAATTTCAGTGACGATCATTCCGGCAACTTCGCGATCACATTTGCAATATGTGCTTTCGCCATGTTTGGCGTGATCGGCGCCGCGGTCGACTACTCGCGCGTATCGCGTTCACAAAGCGCCTATCAGCAGGCTGCCGATGCTGCTGCCCTTGAGGCTGCCATCCAGTTCCGTACGAAGCCCTGGGGGCAAGCGAAGGTAGCGGGCAGGAAAATGTTCGAATCGACCATCCGTGATCTGACAGACACGCGGTTCAAGGATGTCGAGATCAAGAACGAGGACGATGCGATTATCGTCGTGGCCAAGGGTGAGTCAGACAATTTCGTGCTGCCGCTGTTCGGATTTTCCAACCTCGATTTCCGCGTGAAGTCGGTCGTCAAGGTCCCCGATTTCCCGGTTGAGGTTTCTCTCGTTCTCGATACGACCTTCTCGATGAGTGCTGGCGGCAAGATTCAGGGGTTGAAGAATGCTGCGACGGAATTTGTCGACACGCTGCTTAGCGCCAACAACAATTCGGACATCAAGATTTCGATCGTACCGTTCGCGCAATATGTGAATGTCGGGCGTTCTTCCATGGGCCAGTCATGGCTCGACGCACAGGATGAGGTTGTCAACGTTCCAGAACAATGTTCGATGCAGCGGGACCTGATTTCCAAGTCTGGTTGCACGACTTCTACCACCAACCATCCCAAGCAGTGGGTCGATGAAAGCTGTTCTCCGGCCCAGTACAGTGACGGCGTAATGGTATCGCCTGCAAGCTGCACACCCGGACACTGGCAGGAAGCCTATTCGACCAGCAGTGAAACCTGCTCGAATTACCAGTATGGCGACCCGTACGAAGTCTGCCAGCCGCCCTACTCCTACAATATCGACTGGAATGGCTGTGTGGGTTCGCGCAATTATCCGCTGAACCTTCAGGACAAGAGCTTCAACCAGCGCGTTCCGGGACCAAACCAGTTGACCTGCCCGAGCGAGATCACGCCGCTCACGGACCGCAAGAACAAGCTCAAGCAGGCCATAAATGCCCTGACGCCTGTCGGCAACACCTATATTCCAGCCGGCATTGCATGGGGAACGCGTACCCTTTCCTCGCAGGCCCCCTACAAGGAGGCAAAGTCTGACGCGGCAAGGGAAGCACAGGGCGGCAAACGGTTCCTCGTTGTCATGACCGATGGAGTGAACTCGGTTTCGGCAAATGTTCCAAGCGATCCGCTGCACACGGGTTCAGACACGGACCAGGCAGATGACTGGACGGTCGAAGCCTGCAACAATGCCAAGGCAGAGGACATCACCGTCTACACGGTTTCCTTCGGCACGGACGTCAACAATGACACCAAGCTGCTGCTGCGCAACTGTGCGTCAAAGCCGGTCTACTACTTCGATGCAGAGACCAATAACGGCCTGAATGACGCCTTCTCGGCAATCGCGGACTCGATCCTGACCGTCTATCTCTACGAATAAGGATCAGTCGCCAGGAAAAGCCATCAGGGCCTTTGCATCCACCTGGATCTTTACCTCCACCGCATCAGAGGCAAGGGTTCCTGAGCGGATGCGGGCCCTGACTGGTTCGTCATGGCCTTCGAGGAGCAGTTCCACCAGTTCCGCAATGCCGATGAAGCGGCGGCGCAAGAGCCTGCCGGACACGCCTTCTACACCCCTGCCCGCCTTTTCCACCCGGACATCCTGCAGCCGGATGCAGATTGACACCAGGCTTCCCTCGGCAAGTGCCGGCTGTTCGACCTTGCCAAGTGGTGTGGACGCAAATCCCTTCACAACACGCGATCTGAAGATATTCAGTTCGGAGAAGAAACGCGCGGCAAACAGGCTGGCCGGTCTTTCATAAAGATCCGATCCGGTGCCATGCTGGACCAGCACGCCTTCGCGCATCAGGGCGATATGGTCTGCCACGCGCAGGGCTTCCTCGGGATCATGCGTGACAATGATGGTGGTAGAGCGCGTATCGCGCAGCAACCCGATCGTCCCTTCCCGCACACTGTCGCGCAAACGCGCATCAAGACCCGAAAAGGGTTCATCCATCAGCAGGATGCCGGGGCGCGGTGCAAGGGCGCGTGCCAGTGCCACACGCTGCTGCTCGCCGCCTGACAGCTGGTGGGGATACATGTTCGCGTAGGATTCCATGCCGACGCGGGCAAGCATGTGCTGCGCCTGTTCGCGCGCAATTGTGCGTTCCACACCGCCAAGGCCGAACAGGACATTGTCCAGGATGGTGAGATGGGGAAACAGCGCATAGTCCTGGAAGACAAGGCCAACGCCGCGTTTTTCAGGCGGCACCTGGACGCCGTCGCCCGCCACCATGCGCCTGTCGATCCAGACATTGCCAGAAACCGGCATGTCGATACCAGCAGCAATGCGCAGCAAGGTGGACTTGCCGGAACCGGAGGGTCCAAGCAGGCAAAGCACTTCGCCCGGTACGACTTCAAAGGAAACATCGCGCACGACCGACGGCCCGCCATAATCGTGGGAGACCCGATCGAACTGCATGCTGGAAGCGATCGCGACACCGGCAGTGTTGCGCGGTCCCCACTCCGCTGAGCGGGGATTCAATCTTCTCTCACCATGGGGCGGTTTGGTGTCCATGGACGCGTCTTTAGAGAATCCGGCGCGTCTTGTCAGTCCCCGTTTTCATCGGGATCGCCACCGCCGGGCGTCAGCAGGCCAAGTTCTTCCAGATCCTGCGGGGTCAATGGATCCTCGTCCTCGCCGAGTTCATCGCCATCGGGCGGCGTTGGCATGCGGAAATTGGCTGGCAATTGCGACTGCAGGAGACCTGCGCCGCGCAGTTCCTCGATGCCGGGCAGATCCCGCACATCTTCCAGGTCGAAATGGTCGAGAAACTGGTCCGTCGTTCCGTAGGTGACCGGTCTGCCGGGTGTGCGACGCCTGCCGCGCATCCTGATCCAGTCAGCTTCCAGCAGCACGTCCAGCGTTCCCCTTGATGTTGCCACACCGCGGATTTCCTCGACTTCCGCCCGCGTCACCGGCTGGTGATAGGCAATGGTTGCCAGCACTTCCAGGGCTGCGCGCGAAAGCTTGCGCGGCTCGACGGCTTCCTTCTGCAACAGGAAACTCAGATCATCAGCCGTGCGGAAGGCCCAGTTTCCACCCACGCGCACAAGGTTCACGCCACGCCCCATATAGGCTTCGCGCAGATCGGACATTACCGCTGCAATGTCGATGCCATCGGGCAGGCGTTCGGCCAGGAGGCGCTCGGAAACGGGATCGGCGGAGGCGAACAGGATCGCCTCGATCATGCGCAGATGCTCGTGCGCTTCGGACTGAACGCCACCTGCGCCGTTATCGTCCCTGCCTGGAAACGGCAAAATCATCGCCTTGTTCTTTTCAGCCATGCCATTCACCTGCTGTATTCCATCCGAACGTTCCAGTGCCAAGCGTTTCGTGTCATCCGTTTTCGCCCTGCACGGGCTGCCTTGTCCCCGATTTCAGGTAAATCGGGGCATAAGCTGCTTCCTGACGCATGGCAAGGGCGCCCTCGCGCACCATTTCCAGGCTCGCGGCGAAGGTCGATGCAAGGGCTGTAACGCGCATCTTGGGATCGGGAAAATAGTTGAAAAGGAAACTGTCGAGCGGAGTCCAGTCACTAAACTCACCCACCAGGCGCGTCAGGATTTCGCGTGCGTCCTGGAGTGACCAGACCTGGCGGCGTGCTATCGTCACCTGGGAAACGGAACGGCGCTGGCGCATGGCCGCATAGGCCGTCAGCAGGTCGTACATGCTGGCAACAAATTCGGTCCGCGTCTCGGTCACGACCTGCTCGGGCTGGCCCCGCGCAAAGAAGTCGCGGCCGAGCCGGTTGCGGTTCACCAGCCTTGAACCGGCATCGCGCATGGCTTCCAGGCGTTGTAGCCTGAATGCCAGAATGGCAGCCATTTCCTCGCCAGTGGGTTCATCGCCCGATTTGTCCGTCTCCGGCAAAAGCAGGCGCGACTTGAGATAGGCAAGCCACGCCGCCATGACCAGATAATCGGCTGCGAGCTCGATGCGCAGACGGCGCACTTCCTCGATGAATGCCAGATATTGTTCGGCCAGGGCCAGGATCGAAATGCGATGCAGATCGACCTTCTGGCGACGGGCCAGTTCCAGCAACAGATCGAGCGGCCCTTCGAAGCCGTCGACATCCACATTGAGTTCGGGATCGCTGCTGGTGCGCTCTGACTCGTTTTCCCAGGGAAGTTCATTTTGTGGCGACAGCGAACGCCCGCGCCGTGCGACCTGCGCACTCGCTTTCCTGCCACTTTCAGGTGACGGCTGATCGCTGCTCAAGCCCTGTAACTCCCAAAAAAAAGCGGAGCGAAATGTCAGGCCCTGTTCCAGGCCAGCAATTGCGCGAATTCATCACGCAGTGCCGCCTCATCTTCCTGAGCATCGCGCTGCCAGGATACCAACCTGTCCAACGCCAGAAAGGCCCGGTGAGCCGCCTCTCCGTCCAGTTCCGGCGTGTTGGCCGCGATTTCCCGCATCTCGCCCATATTGCCGTTGCAATGAAGCACAACATCGCATCCGGCTGCAAAGGCTGATTGGGTTCTGTAGGAGAAATCCCCAGAAAGCGCCTGCATCGAAAGATCGTCGCTCATCAATAGGCCCTCGAAGCCAAGCCAGCCACGAATGATCTCGTCAACAAGCCGACGGGAGGATGTTGCCGGGTTCTGTGCGTCAAATCCCGAATAGACGACGTGTGCAGTCATGGCGAGCGGCATGTCCGCAAGCTGCATGAAAGGATAGAAATCGGTGCAGCCGAGAATGGCAGGATGCTCATCCACGATCGGCAATTCCAGATGGCTGTCGGCGCAGGCCCGGCCATGACCGGGAATATGCTTGATGACCGGCAGCACGCCACCGGCAAACAGTCCGTCGCAGGCGGCACGACCCATCTGGGCCACTTCATAGGGACGAAAGGAATAGGCACGGTCGCCAATGACGTCGTGGGCTCCTTCAACCGGCGTGTCGAGCACCGGCAGGCAATCGACATTGATGCCGAGCGCGGAGAGATCGAACGCGATCAGGCGCGACTGGAGCCAGGCTGCGCGCAGGCCCTTGTCCGCATCCTTGCGATAGATGTCTCCAAGCGTTCTTCCCGTGGGATAGGAAGGCCAGTGCGGCGGGCGCAGGCGCTGCACCCTGCCACCTTCCTGGTCGATCAGGACAGGCGCGTCAGCGCGTCCGGCGCATTCGCGCATCTGCCCGACAAGGTCACGCACCTGATCGGGATTGTCGATGTTGCGCGCAAACAGGATATAGCCCCAGGGGTTTTCAGCCCTGAAGAATTCCTTCTCTTCGTCAGTCAGTGCAGTGGCCGAACAGCCTGCTATGAAAGCCTTGATTCCCATGCCGGATTCCTACCAGCATTGGCGGCTGCCACACAAATGGGATTTGCGACATGCAATGGCCGTGGCGCAGCCTGCAATGCATGCAGGCTACCGACCGGTTTGCTTCAGCGGGTGACGAAGCAGGCACCACCTGCCGATTTCAGGCGTTCGCAAAGCTGCACGGCTTCTTCCTTGGAATCGGCCTGCATGCGCACCTGGAAGAATGTGCCCTTGTTCTCGATGTCTGCGCGACGGATCGCGACCTGGTGACCCTCAAGGATCGAGGGGAACTTGCGCTTCAGGTTCTGGAAAGAGGCCTGGGCGTCTTCCGGTGTGCGCTGGGAAGAAATCTGCACTGCCCACTCGCTGCGCTGAACAGAAGCGGTCTGGACTTCGGCCTGGGCAGCAACGGGCTCATCCACCTTCGGCGTGATCGCCAGCGGTGCTTCCTCGCTGTTTGCAGCAGGTGCGCTCGAAGCAGTTTCCAGGGGAACCGGGGCTTCACGAATGGTGATCGGCTCGCCCGATGCCGGGGCGAGCGCGGCCACATCTTCGCTTTCGCCTGCCGGACGCGGTGCGGGAACGGCAATTGCGCCGGTTGATTGAGCGCCGTCAATGGAAATGGTCGCGGCGCCATCCTGTGCGCCGGAAGTAAGCGTGCCCTCGCTTGCCGCAGGCTCAGCCGACGGTGCAACAACAGTACCATCCGGCAACACGGTCATGGTGCGGACCTTGCGCGGGGCGAAAGCACCAGTGGCGGCGGCTGGTTCGGCATCGGCTTGCGGTGTGAGACGTTCTTCCGCCTTGGCATCCGCGCCGGTGGCCGTCTGAAGGGCTGCAATGTCGACAGGTGATTCGGTGCCGCTGACGAGCTTTTCCTGGGTCGCTTCCTGGTTGAAATTGCCTGAGACCCGCTCATAGGCGGCCTTGTCCTGGTTGGCGACTTCTGCACCGCCGGGATTTTCCGGCTTGACCTTCACCGGGTCGGTATCGGCCTTGATGACGACGGGATCGGTCGAAGCAACGCCGGCATCCCGGAAATAGCCGTAGCTGACGAAGGCAAGACCGGCGACAACCGCACCGGCAAGAGCCAATGCAGCGAGGCGGAAACCACCGCGATTGCCGCGTGCCGCGATTACTGCGGGCGCATCATCTTCAGCCGAAGGATCGTAATAATCGTCGGCGTCGCCCTCATAGGCCTGTTCATCGAACTGCGGATCGTCCTCATAACGCGCCTCGCGCGCCTGATTGCGCTTCTGGCGGGAACGGCCAAGGAAACCGGATGTGGCGCGTTTCCATGCTGGAACCTGCGGTTCGGACTCTGGCGCGTCCAGGTCGAGTTCGTCTTCGAAGGCGGCTGCGAATTGGTCTTCCAGATTGAAGGCTGCCGGTTCGACAGGATGCTGGGCAACCGGGGCTGCCTGCTGCCTGCGCGCAGGCGCTGCTGCTGCGGCAGCGCGCGCCGGAACTTCCGGCTCGATCTGTGCACCGGCAAGTTCGTCGGCAAACACGCTTTCGAAATCGATCTCGGAATTCTCGATCTCTCCTGCCTGCTCCTGCTGATTGAACGCGTTGTCCATGGCGTCATCGCTTTCGCCATAGTTCGGGGAATCATCAGGTTCGAGCGAGAAACCGAAATCATCGCGCGCTGCCGCCTTTGGTGCAGGGCTTGCGCCAAGGGTCGGGGTTGCACGCTGGAAACGTGGCGCGAAGGGTGAAGGGGCTGGAGCCCTTGTCTGGGCCTGGGGTTGAGCTTGAACAGCCTGCAGTGCGGGTGCGGGTCTCGACCGGGCCACGGGTGCTGCTGGCACCGGCTGCTCGTCATCGCCACCCAACTCCGCCATCAGCTGGTCTTCCAGAGAAGCAGGCCCTGCAGGATGCACCGCCAGAGACGGCGCTTCGAGTTCGGCAAGCGCGTCTTCGATGGGCTCGCCATGTGCAGTCTGCATCGGCGCGTGGCTTGCGCCAGTGCCCTGCTGCATGAACATGCCGGCATCATCATCCGCCGTGCCATCCAGTTCGCGCATCAATTGGGATTCGAGATTGAAGTCGCCATCCGAGCCTGCCGCGTCCGCGGCCGGTGAATAGGCATCTTCATATTGCGTCTGGGCTGGTGGGGTCACGCCCTGGCGCAGCTGATCGATGCTTGCCTGCAGGCCGAATGGATCCTCGCCCGTGTCATCATACTCCCCGGCGTCATATTCGCCGGTTTCAACCAGCGTCGGTTGCCAGGTGCCGCGCGATGTATCGTGAACCTGATCGCCATCAATCGCGGCTTCCAGTTCGCCAGCGTCAAACTCGTCCTGCGGATAATCATCGGCAGCCTCGCCCTGCTGGGGCAACTGGGTGAAGCCGAAATCGGAAGCAGGCTGCGAAGCGTGTGCCGGTGCGTTGGCGGGCCGAAGATCGCGCATGGCGGGCTTCGGCGATTGGCCGGAAACGATTCGGGCCAGTTCCGCCAGCGGATCATCGTCCACGAATTCCTGCCTGGAATAGCCGCGGGCCAGACTGTTTTGTTCGGTCATATCAACCTACCTGTCCTACTCTACTGCGCCCCTCAGGCAAAACATCCTGAGCTTCTGAAGGCCAAATGCGCGCAAATTCGGTCAGGAATTTGACTTTCTAGCGCATTTCTTCCGGCGCGGCCGCTCCAACAATGGCCAGTCCGCAAGCAATGATGCCAGAAACGGCGCGCAACAACGCCAATCTTGCAAGAGTCAGGTTTGCCTTTTCTTGGTTAACAAACCGTAAGGCCGGGTTCTCCTTCCCCCTGGACCAATGCTTGTGCAATTCGGATGCCAGATCGTAAAGATAGAATGCCATACGATGCGGCTCGTCGCTACGCGCAGCCTGTTCGACGATTCGCGGAAACTCCGCCATCTTGCGAACGAGAGCGAGTTCACCCTGATCTTCCAGCAGACCGAGATCAGCGCCAAGCAAGGCCGCATCGCTGGTGTCAAGGCCTGGCAAATCTTCCCTGGCCTGGCGCAGGACCGAGCGGCACCTTGAATGGGCATACTGGACGTAGAAGACAGGATTGTCGCGGGACTGCTCGGTAACCTTGGCGAAGTCGAAGTCCAGTGGTGCTTCCGCCTTGCGGTACAGCATCATGAAGCGCACGGCATCCGTACCCACTTCATCCACAACATCGCGCAGCGTGACGAAATCGCCTGACCGCTTGGACATGCGCACAGGCTCGCCATTGCGATAAAGCTTCACCAGCTGGCACAGCAGAACGTCGAGAACGGTTTCATCACCGGCAATGGCCCGCGCGACAGCCCGCAAGCGCTTCACATAGCCGCCATGATCAGCGCCCAGCACATAGACAAGGCGCTTGAAGCCGCGGTCCCACTTGTTGCGGAAATAGGCGACGTCAGCGGCGAAATAGGTGTAGGCGCCATCGGACTTGACGAGCGGCCGGTCCATGTCGTCGCCCACTTCGGTCGAACGGAACAGCGTCTGTTCACGGTCTTCCCAGTCCTCGGGCAATTCGCCCTTGGGCGGTGGCAGGCGGCCATCATAGACGAAGCCGCGCTTGCGCATCTCCTCCAGCATCCTGTCGATCTCGGAAACGCCGTTGTGCTTGATGTGCAGCGTCTTTTCGGAGAAGAAGACGTCATGGCACACATTGAGGGCCGCAAGGTCCTGCTTGATGAGTTCCATCATGGCATCGACTGCGGCAACCCGCAGCGTTTCGAGCCGCTCCTCCTCGCCCATCTGGTTGAGCGTTTCGCCGTATTTCGCGGCAAGGGCCTGCCCCACTGGAACGAGATAATCGCCGGGATAAAGCCCGGCCGGGATTTCGCCGATTGCCTCGCCCAGCGCCTCGCGATAGCGCAGCCAGACTGAGTTGGCGAGCACGTCGATCTGCGAACCCGCATCGTTGATGACATATTCCCGCGTCACATCATAACCGGCAAAGGCCAGCAGGTTGGCAAGCGAATCGCCGACTACAGCGCCACGGCAATGGCCGACATGCATCGGGCCGGTCGGATTGGCCGAAACATATTCGACATTGACCTTCATGCCATTGCCGACAAGGCCGCGACCATAGTCGCTGCCCTGTGACAGGATCAGGTGCAAATGCCTTAGCCAGAAGGAATGGGCCAGCCGCAGGTTGATGAAGCCCGGGCCAGCGACAAGCGCTTCAGTCACGTCTGCGTCTGACGAAAGCGCGTCAGCAATGCGCGTTGCCAGTTCGCGCGGATTCATGCCCACCTGTTTCGACAGCACCATGGCCGCGTTGGTAGCAAGATCGCCGTGCGATGGGTCGCGGGGCGGCTCGACGGTGATCTTGCTCACGTCCAACTCTGAAATATTTTTCAGATCAAGGGTTTGAACAAGATTTTTAATCCTGTCTTCGAACTGGGAAAAGATATTCATGCTTGATCGTGGCCTACTGGCCGTCCTGTTTTGCGCCGATGTGCGGAATCGGGTTCCCGCCTACCGCAAGTCCGGTGTCTCGTCAAACAATCGTTCATGTTCGGCTATCGCGTATCGGTCCGTCATTCCGGCCAGGAAATCAGCAACCAGACGGGCGCGCTTTGCTTCTGCCAGCCTTCCCGCGGTTGCTTTCCAGTCGATGCCCCACTCGTTCGGCATCTGCGCTTCGCCAGAGAAATAGGCACCAAACAGGTCGGCGACGATACGCTTGGCGTTTTCGCGGACCACCATGACACCTGGCGCGCGATACATGTGCGTATACAGAAAGGCCTTGATTGCCTTCTCCGCCTCGGCCATGCGCCCGGAAAAGCTGACGAGTGTCGTGCCGGCATCGTGTATGTCGCGCACGGATTCCGGCTGGAAACGATCCAGGCGGCGCTGCGTTTCGCTGATGACGTCTTCCACCATCGAGGTGATCTGGCGGCGCACGACTTCATGGGTCGTGCGGCTGGAGTCCAGTGTGGGGTAAAGTTCGCGCACACCGGCGAGGATTTCGCCCACCAGCGGCAGGCTGCCCAGATCGTCCAGCTGGAACAGGCCAGCGCGCAGGCCGTCGTCGAGGTCATGTGCATTATAGGCAATGTCATCGGCGATGGCCGCGCATTGGGCTTCAAGGCTCGCGTGACGCGACAGTTCGAGATCATAGAGCGCGTTGAACTCGAGGATGGGTTCGGGCACCGGACCGGAAAGGCCCTCGCCTTCCACATCTGTCAGCGGACCATTGTGCTTGACCAGCCCTTCGAGCGTTTCCCAGGACAGGTTCAGCCCATCGAACTCCGCATATCGGCGCTCAAGCTTGGTGACGATGCGCAGCGACTGGGCATTGTGATCGAACCCGCCCCAGGGCTTCATCAGTTCATCAAGTGCGTCTTCACCGGTGTGTCCGAACGGCGTGTGGCCAAAATCATGGCAAAGTGCCAGCGCCTCCGCCAGGTCCTCGTCAACGCGCAGGGCGCGCGCAAGGGAACGCGCGATCTGGGCGACCTCGATCGAATGGGTAAGGCGTGTGCGGTAGTGATCACCCTCATGATAGACGAAGACCTGGGTCTTGTGCTTGAGCCGCCTGAAGGCTGTCGAGTGGATGATGCGATCGCGGTCACGCTGAAACGGCGTGCGGGTGGGACTGATGCCCTCTGCAAACAGCCTGCCGCGCGACAGTCGCCCCACGCAGGCATAGGGCGCCAGCCAGTCCCTGCCGTGGGAAATGTTCTCGAAATCCCGCATCTGCGTCCCTGTACTCGCCGACAAGGCCATCATGGAGCGACGATGGCGCATCCCAGGACAGCTTGCATATTGAAGAATGGTGCGAACAGCCCTAGATTCATGGACTATCGGAGATTTCCCCATGAATGTTCAGGCCAAGGCCCCGCAGATCAGTGTAACCGATGCCGCCATGCGCAGGATAGCAAAGATCCTGAGTGGCGAACCGGACAAGAAGGCGCTGCGAATTTCGGTCGAAGGCGGCGGTTGCTCCGGCTTTTCCTACAAGTATGATCTGGTTGGCGAAGATGGCACGAATGATGACATCGCCATCGAGCGCTTTGGCGCAAAGGTGCTGATCGATTCCATGTCGATCCTGTACATGGGCGGATCGGAAGTCGATTTCGTCGATGACCTGATGGGACAGTCCTTCCAGATACGCAATCCCAATGCGGTCGCCAGTTGCGGCTGCGGAACCAGCTTCTCGGTCTGAGCAGGAAAAAAAGGCCCGGATCGCTCCGGGCCTTCTTTCAATGCTGTGTAGTGATCTTCCTTTGATCAGGCCTCTGCGGCCATCGCTGCTTCGCGAGCACCTTCCGCGTCGCCGCTTGCACCATTGAACAGGACGTTCAGTACCACGGCGGCAATCGAGGCCAGCAGGATGCCGGAGTCGATCAGCGGGTGGATTGCATGGGGCAACCACATCTTGAAGTCCGGTGCGACCAGCGGGATCATGCCGAAGCCAAGCGCTACCGCGACAACGAAGAGATTGTTGCGGTTGGTCTTGAAATCGACGCCCGACAGGATGCGGATGCCGGTTGCGGCAACCATGCCGAACATGACAAGACCCGCGCCGCCCAGGACGACTGTCGGAAGTGCTTCAACCAGGGCACCCATCTTGGGGATGAGACCCAGCGCGATCAGGATCACACCACCTGCCACACAGACGAAACGGCTCTTGATGCCGGTCACGCCGACCAGACCCACGTTCTGCGAGAAGCTGGTATAGGGGAAGGTGTTGAAGATACCGCCGATGAGCGTTCCGAGGCCATCCATGCGAAGGCCTGCTGACAGCATCGGCTGTGTCACTTTCCTGCCTGTCATGTCGCCAAGCGCCAGGAACATGCCGGTTGATTCAATCATGACAACGATCATGACGAGCGTCATGGTCACGATCAGGATCGGATCAAAGATCGGCGTTCCGAAGTTGAATGGCAAGATCGGCGCGAACCAGCCCGCACTGGCGACCTTTTCGAAGTTCATCATGCCCATGGCAGCAGCAATGAGGCCACCGGCCACGATACCGATCAGAACCGCGATATTGGAGATGAAGCCCTTGGCGAACCGGGCCACCCCAAGCACCATGGCAAGAACCGCCAGTGACAGAAGGATGTTGGAGACCGGTGCATACTTCGCATTGTTCATCGTTGCCGCAAGGCCAAGGCCCCGTGGCTGTTCTGGAACAACCGCACCATTTGCGCCTGCCATTTCCGTCACCGTCTTGAGCCATTCGGCATGTTCAGGATTGACGAGCTTGGGAGCTGTTGGGCCGAGCGGCAGTCCGAAGATCCAGTTGATGCCTATACGCATGAGCGTAACGCCAATGACCAGGATGATCGTTCCCGTCACGACCGGCGGGAAGAACCGGAGCATCCGGCTGACCAGCGGAGCGATCAGGATACCGATGATACCGGCACCAATGATGGCCCCGAAGATCATGCGGGCACCGTCCACCCCCGGATTGGCAAGCGCGATGGACACCATCGGGCCGACCGAAGCAAAGGTCACGCCCATCATGACCGGCAGCTTGATGCCAAACCACTGTGTGGCGCCGAGAGACTGCAGGATCGAGACGATGCCGCAGACGAAAAGATCGGCCGAGATCAGGAATGCGACCTGCTCGGGCTCAAGCTTGAGCACGCGACCGATGATGAGTGGTACTGCAATTGCGCCAGCATACATCACAAGGACGTGCTGCAGGCCTAGCGTGAACATTTTTGGTGCGGGAAGCACCTCGTCCACTGGGTGAGTTGAAGACATTGGAAATCCCCTCCATGATAGATCAACCGAATCCCTACTTTCGGCTAATGTGGCACAATTGCTACAATTGCCTTGAATGACTATCTATTTTTTTTAGAAAGTGACCTGTGAGCAGGATGAAAATAGCCAGCTGGAACATCAATGGAATCAAGGCACGGTTTGACACGCTGCTGAGTTGGCTGGAACAGGCGCGGCCAGACATTGCCTGCCTGCAGGAGATCAAGAGCGTGGATGAGGGATTTCCGCGCATGGAGATCGAATCGCTGGGATACAATATCGAGACGCACGGGCAGAAGAGTTTCAACGGCGTGGCGATCCTTTCGCGATTGCCATTTGACGAAATCAATCGCGGCCTGCCGGGCGATCCGGGCGATGAACAGGCCCGTTTCATCGAAGGCGTGTTCTCGCTTCCCGGACGGGCGCTGCGGGTGGTTTCGCTCTACCTTCCCAATGGCAACCCGGTCGAGACGGAAAAGTTCGCATACAAGCTTGCCTGGATGGAACGACTGGAAACCTGGGCGCGCGCGCATCTGGCACTTGAAGAAGCTTTCGTGCTGGCAGGCGACTATAATGTCATTCCGCAGCCGGAAGACTGCCATGATCCCGCTGCGTGGGAGGGTGATGCGTTGTTCAGGCCGGAAAGCCGGACGGCGTTTCGCCGGTTGCTCAATCTCGGCCTGACCGAATCGCTGCGCTCGGTCAGCGACGCTTCCGACGCCTATACGTTCTGGGACTATCAGGCGGGCGCATGGCAGAAGAACAATGGCATCCGCATCGATCACCTGCTGCTATCGCCTGAAGCGGCGGATCTGCTCAAGGGGTGCGAAATCGACAGTTTCACCCGCGGCTGGGAAAAGCCGTCAGACCATGTGCCAATCTGGATCGATCTTGCGGCCTGAGCGGCAACCTCCCCTGGTGCGTCACGGGCAGGCGCAGGATTTGACAGACGGTAAAAACGGGCGTTTCATGGACTCATGTTGAATCTGCCGCTCAAAACGGCATTCGCCGTATTAGCAATCTCGATAGCACCGGTTGGCGCGCTTGCCGGTCCCAACGGGGATTGCACCTGCCGCCACACAGGCGGTGACACGGTCGAGGGACAGACGGCCTGCATCAAGACGGCAAAGGGCATGATGCTGGCCCGCTGTGAGCGTGTACTCAACAATACGAGCTGGACGTTCCTGAACCAGCCCTGCCCCGTTTCCGCTCTCACACCGCGCGATCCTGCATTTCACCTGCTGGCATTGTTTCCTGCTGGCTGATCATCCGGACGTCATGCATTATCAGCCCGTGTACGGCGTTGCCGCCTGCCAGTTATGCGATGATAGTTGCGGGACGGAGCCAAGGGACCGAGCATGGCGATTGTCATTCACCACAATGAAGAGTGCGGCACGTCGCGCAATGTTCTGGCGATCATCCGTGCCGCTGGCCATGAGCCAGTCATCATCGACTATATGAAGGAAGGATGGACACGCCCGCAACTGCTGGGCCTGTTCGCCGCCGCCGGACTCACACCGCGCGGAGCGTTGAGAACGACGAAGTCGCCTGCCGAAGCACTTGGCCTGCTTGATCCCAAAGTCGGCGATGCCCAGTTGCTGGAAGCGATGCTCGAACATCCGGTCCTGGTCAACAGGCCTATCGTGTGCAGCGCCAGAGGCGTGAAACTGTGCCGTCCGAGCGAAACGGTGCTCGACCTGCTCGACCGGCTGCCGCCTGGCCCGCTGTACAAGGAGGATGGCGCACTGCTCATCGATGCAGACGGGCAGCGCGTCAGCTGACAGTCTTCCAGGAAAACCTGAAGCGGTTATTGCTGCATTTGGGTCATGGCGATGGCGGCGCGCCGCTCATCTTCGCTTGCCAGGGCAAACGCCTCTTCCTGCATCGACGTGATCCATGAAGCGTCATTTCCAGCCGCACGGCGCTGGGCGTTGAGCATCATGTAGAGGCCGCGCACGGGATCGCGACGCAGGAAACGACCATCGAACAGCAGCTGGCCGAGCAGCGCTTCGGCGCCCACATGGCCATTTGCCGCTGCGGACTTCAGCATGCGGGCTGCCTGAATCACGTCACCTTGCGGGTTTTCGCCTTCCAGATACATGCGCGCAAGCTTGTACTGGGCCTCAGGGTGGGAGAAATAGGTCGCGGCGGTCGTGAACATGATGCGCGCTTCGCCGACATTCCTGGCGATACCTGATTCAGGAACGCCATTCAGATAATAGTCGCCCAGCAGAACCATGGCGTTGGCTGTGAACTGCCAGTCTGCCGAACCCGGCTGCGCATTTGCATAATCGTCGACAATACCGCGATAGATGGCGAAGGCCTCGCCATGATTGATCTGCACGCCGTCGCCGGTCTGATACATGCGGCCGAGCTTCCACTGTGCGGCATGGTCACCCTTATCGGCTGCATATTTCAGCGCGCCGACAGCTTCCTGATCCTGGCCCTTCTTGCGGGCAGAGAAGAAGAACCGGAAGATCGCACCCGATCCCGGCTTTTCCTTCTCGAAAATCTTGGCAGGATCGAAGGCGACAGCAGGGGTGGCCGGCACAAGTGCCACCAGCATCACCCCAATCATCGCGGCTGCCAACCGATCAGATATCCGCATAGCAGTGTGTTTCTTTCGCTCCGCCCGGATGCGTGACCGCGCCGTCGCGCGCGGTTCCCACTGTCTGGGCATATTTCCAAAGCGCACCGGACTGGTAATCCGTGCTGCGCGGTTTCCATTTCTTCGCACGTGCGGCCAGTTCCTTGTCGGAGAGCTGCACGTTGAGTGTCCCCTTGACCGCATCGATCTCGATGACGTCGCCGTCCTTGAGCAGGCCGATCGGGCCGCCAACGGCTGCTTCCGGTCCAACATGGCCGATGCAGAAACCACGGGTAGCACCGGAGAAGCGGCCGTCCGTGATCAGTGCGACCTTGTCGCCCATTCCCTGGCCATAAAGGGCTGCGGTCGTGGCAAGCATTTCACGCATGCCCGGGCCGCCCTTGGGGCCTTCGTAGCGGATGACGAGCACTTCGCCTTCCTTGTATTTCTTCTTCGTCACCGCGGCGAAGCACTCTTCTTCGGAATCAAAGCAGCGTGCCGGGCCGGAGAACTTCAGATTGGACATTCCTGCGACCTTCACGATCGCGCCTTCGCTGGCGATATTTCCCTTGAGACCCACGACGCCGCCTGTCCTGGTGATCGGCTTGTTCGCCGGATAGACAACGTCCTGCATGTCGTTCCATTTTATATGGGACATGTTTTCGGCCAAAGTGCGGCCAGTCACCGTCATGCAATCGCCATGCAGATAGCCGTGCTCGAAAAGCGTCTTCATCAGCAATGGAATGCCGCCTGCTTCGAACATGTCCTTGGCGACATATTTGCCGCCCGGCTTGAGATCGGCGATGTAAGGTGTCTTCCTGAAAATCTTTGCAACGTCGAACAGGTCGAACTTGATGCCGCATTCATGCGCGATGGCCGGCAGGTGCAACGCGGCATTGGTCGAGCCACCTGAAGCAGCAACGACGGCGGCTGCGTTTTCCAGTGCCTTGCGCGTCACGATATCGCGCGGGCGGATGTTGCTGGCGATCAGTTCCATCACCTTTTCGCCCGAAGCAAAGCAGAACCGGTCGCGGATTTCATAAGGCGCGGGTGCGCCACAGCTATAGGGCAGCGCCAGACCAATTGCCTCGGCGACAGTTGCCATGGTGTTGGCGGTGAACTGCGCGCCGCAGGATCCAGCCGATGGGCAGGCTACCTGCTCGATCAGTTCAAGGTCATCGTCCGACATCGCGCCAACCGAATGCTGGCCAACGGCTTCGAACACATCCTGCACAGTGATCTGGCGACCCTTGAAGTTGCCGGGAAGGATCGAACCGCCATAGATGAAGACGGATGGCACGTTGAGGCGCACCATGGCCATCATCATGCCGGGCAGTGACTTGTCGCAGCCCGCAAGGCCAACCAGCGCGTCATAGCAATGTCCGCGCATCGTCAGTTCGACCGAGTCGGCGATGACTTCACGCGATACCAGCGAGGACTTCATGCCCTGGTGGCCCATGGCGATGCCATCGGTCACCGTGATCGTGCAGAATTCGCGCGGCGTGCCATGGGCAGCCGCGACACCCTTCTTGACCACCTGTGCCTGGCGCATGAGGGAGATGTTGCAAGGGGCAGCTTCGTTCCAACAGGAAGCGACGCCAACCAGCGGCTGGGCAATCTCGTCGGCTGACAGGCCCATGGCATAGAGATAGGAACGGTGCGGTGCCTTTGCCGGCCCCACCGTCGTATGCCTGCTCGGCAGCTTCGACTTGTCTATTTGCCCTTTGACCTTCGCGTCCATGCCATCCCCTTCCGGATATTGATTGCACCCTTGGCGGCAATGCCTGCATCAGGCCCCGCCCAGGGACAGGATTTGCGCAGCTGCCGGTTTCTTTTCTGTTATCCCGCCGTGCGAAGACACGAAACGGAGAAAATTTCCTGGCGGCCAAGGCTCGCAAATGCCCATTGTTTCCGGACGGGACCACCTTTTCCCCGTTTATGGCCGAAACTGGGCAATCCGCCAAAGCTGACCGCAAGGCTGCTTATAGCCAATCAGTCTTTACAGCGCTGTTGCAAAACTGCCACGATATGATGGAACATATGTCCAGCAAGGAGGCGGGTTGGATGAGCGGTGACGGCGGTAAAAAGCGGTTCCTCGGCAATGCCTATGCAAACAGGACGACCGGCGAGGTGCGCGACTATTACGACCAGTGGTCGGAGGTCTATGACGAGGAACTGGCGGAAAACAACTACCAGCAGCCCAGACGCTGCGCGGAAGCGCTGTCGCGCATGCTCAAGGATACGGGCGCGCGGGTCCTGGACGTTGGTTGCGGGACCGGGCTTTCAGGTGTTGCGCTGGCCGATGCAGGGTTCAGCCATGTTGATGGTTGCGACCTGTCGACGGGGATGCTGGAAAAGGCGTTCGCAACGGGTGCCTATACGAAACTCTTTACTGCCGATCTCAACCGGCCGCCGCTTGATGCCCCCGATGGCGAATATGGCGGCATTGCTGCTGTCGGCGTATTCTCGTTCGGCCATGTGCAGGCGGACGCGCTCGAGGAATTCATGCGCGTATCGCAGCCAGGGGCACCGATCATCATCGGCCTCAACGATCATTTCTATGAGGAAGGCAGCCTGATATCGAAAATCGTGGCACTGGAAAAGGACGGACGCCTTTCGCTCGTCGAGGCGGAGAAAGGCGAACACTTACCAGGGATCGGTCTCACCGGCTGGGTGCTTTCGCTGACACGCCTTTGAACGCGGCGCAGATAATGCGGGCACTTTGGCGTCTTGATTGAAATCAATGAATCGCAAGCGCGCAGGATGCAAACTCCACGGGTGACAATATCCAAATGGGAGTGCGCTCATGTCTGCAAAATCAGACCCGAAATCTGTCAAGAACAATGTCGCCGTGAAAGGCCCGCCTGCCGTGCCTGCGGAAGTGAAAGCGGAAGCGTGTGACGACACGCGCTCGGCAATCGCCCAATCGATTGCCTCGAACGCCGGTTCTGCACCCCTGCGAAGCGAATCCGCTTTCGAGCAGTCGGTCTATCCCTACAAGAACAGGATGCGCCGCCCAACCTATGAGCAGTCGAAGGCGAACCTGCAGGTCGAACTGCTGAAGGCGCAGCGCTGGGTCGAGGAAACCGGCCAGCGAATCGTGATCCTTTTCGAGGGCCGCGATGCGGCTGGCAAGGGCGGAACGATCAAGCGGTACATGGAGCATCTCAATCCACGCACGGCCAGGGTAGTCGCGCTCGCAAAGCCGACGGACCGGGAAAAATCCCAATGGTATTTCCAGCGCTACATCGAGCATCTGCCGTCAGCCGGTGAAATCGTGATGTTCGACCGCTCCTGGTACAATCGCGCCGGGGTGGAACGGGTCATGGGTTTCTGCAATCCGAACGAATATCTGGAATTCATGCGCGAGACGCCGGAACTGGAGCGCATGTTCACGCGCTCGGGAATCAGGCTCTTCAAATACTGGTTCTCGGTCACGCGTGATGAGCAACGCCGCCGGTTCAAGGCGCGGGAGAACGACCCACTGAAGCAGTGGAAACTGTCACCGATCGACAAGGCATCACTCGACAAGTGGGACGACTATACCGAGGCCAAGGAAGCAATGTTCTTCTACACCGACACGGCAGACGCGCCATGGACGGTTGTCAAGTCGGACGACAAGAAGCGCGCCAGACTGAACTGCATGCTGCATTTCCTGGAAAACCTGCCCTATCCGGGCCGCGATGCGAAAGTGGCGCATGCGCCCGATCCGCTCATCGTCAGCAGTGCAAGCCACGTCATCGGCACGGACGACCATATTCTCGGCAAGTCCCTCCATCCAGAGCAGCGCAAGGCATCTGCCAACGGCGAGAACTAGGGGTCAGAACCGCAGGGTCGCGGAGGCGTTCAGCGAGTAGACGAAATCATCGCCGAAGGTCGCGGTGTATCCGACCGGATTGGGTATGCCACCGGGCAGCACAAGCGTTGAAGCGGAACCGCCGGTCATGATGCCTGCGGTACCGCCGAGCTTGAACTCGAAGCCTCTTGAAGGTGTGAGGACCGCTGTCAGCCCGGCGACCCAGGTGTCGGTCTGGGATGTGAAGCCCTGTGTTGCACCCTGATCCCATGTGATGCTGCCGGCCAGCGAGAAACTCTCGTTGAACTGGTGTGCTGCGCCCGCGGTCAATGTCCAGCTATCCTTGAATAGCAGGGTGAGGCCGCTGACCGCGACAGGTATGGTGCATGCGATCGGCAGCGCGGTCGAGCACAGCGGCATGTTGTCGGTGACGCTCCAGTCCGTCCATTTGACCGATCCGAAGGCAAGCCAGCCTGGCGCGATGCCAGACTGGAACTTTGCCTCGACAGACTGCGGCATTGTCAGTGAACCGGCGACGGGGCCGTTGAAAACCGCGGCGGGATTGTTGACTGTTCCGCTCATCTCGTAGTCGACCGGCGAGTTCCAGATCAGGCTTGCCCGCAAGGCATATTCCTGGATTTCATAGGCGACACCCAGACGCCAGGCATTTGCAGAATCCTTGACCCGCGTGGTTGCCAGCAAGCCCGGCCCCACGGCAAAGAACTGGTCCAGTTCATAACTCACTTCCTGCCAGGACCAACCACCCAGAAGGCTTATCTGGCCTTTCTCAAGCGGCATCGACACGGCGCAGGTCACGCCAAGGTCGGTGGAGGAAAAATGCTGCTCGGTCGCGGAACTGGCATAGGTCCAGTTCCTGCCGTAGATGGCATGGCCTGCCCATGGCTCGCGATAGCTGGCAAGGCAACGCGCATTGTCTGAAAGTTTCATCGCCGCACTGGCGCGATAAATCGAGAATGGCGAGGCTTCGCTCACATCGACGCTGGGACCGAAAACGCCTGTGATGTTCGACAGTTTCCGGTCGGGATGGATATAGCGCACCGAGGCTTCGGCGGCGACCGGCTCATTCTGGAAGAGGAAATCCCAGTCCCGTTCGCCCGTATCATAACCGCCTGCAACTGCCGACGTTGCACCCGCCGCAAGGCAGGCAGCAACACTTGCTGCGAGCGCTGACGATCTGCTTTTGAAACTGTCCATGGTAACTGTCCCCTGCCCGCTCGATTGCATCATTATGATGTGCAATCTGTGCCTCACTATAGCCCTGCCCCTGGACTGCAGGAAGCATTGCAAATCAGGGCTATAAACGTCAACCGGGAACAAGCGCGGCACAATGGCAAAAAGGCACAGGGCCTCGCTGCCATTGTGGTGTGGTCAGGCATCAGGAAATGCGTTTCAGCGCGCTGGCAACGCGACTGAGCTGTGCCTGATAGTCGGCGAGCTTTTCACGCTCGGTTTCCACCACGTCATCGGGCGCATTGGCGACGAACCTGGCGTTACCCAGCTTGCCTTCCAGGCGTTTGATCTCGCCTTCCAGCCGCTTCACTTCCCTGGCCAGGCGCGCGCCTTCTGCCGCGAAGTCGATCACGCCTTCCAGTGGCAGGCATGCCGTGGCCTCGCCGATGACGAACTGGGCAGATGCCTTGGGCGCGCTGGCAGCCATTTCCACCCGGTCAATGCGGGCAAGACGCTGGATTGCCGGTGCGTGCAGTGCAAGGCGATGACGCGTAGTCTCGTTCGCCTCGATCACGACCAGCGGCAGCTGATCGCCCGGCTTGACGTTCATTTCGGCACGAACGGAGCGGATTTCGCTGACCAGATTGATGAGCCAGTTGATTTCTTCTGCCGCCGCATTATCGACAATATCGGCGACCGGCCATTGCGTGTGGCAAAGCAGCCTGTCGCGCGCTACACCGTCGCCCGCCGTATGCTGCCACAGTTCTTCGGTGATGAAAGGCATGAACGGGTGCAGGAGCTTGCAGATCTCGTCAAGGACATAGGCCGCGCAGGCCTGCGATTCGGCCTTTGCCGCTTCATCGTCGCCAGAAAACACAGGCTTGAGCAGTTCGACATACCAGTCGCAATAGGTGTTCCAGACGAAGCGATAGGCGCTTGCAGCTGCATCGTTGAAGCGGAATTTTTCGAGGGCGGTGGAGATTTCGCCCGTGACACCTGAAAGCTCGGTCAATATCCAGCGGCTGATTGTCAATCTCGTGTCTGCCGGATCGAAACCGGCTACCGGGCGCACGCCATTCAATTCACCGAAGCGCGTTGCGTTCCACAGTTTGGTGGCGAAGTTGCGATAGCCCGCAATGCGAGCGGGATCGAGTTTCACGTCCCTGCCCTGCGCAGCCATGATGGCCAGCGTGAAGCGCAGCGCATCAGCGCCATATTCGTCGATAAGCTCGAGCGGATCGATGACGTTGCCCTTCGACTTCGACATCTTCGCCCCGTTCTTGTCGCGAACAAGGGCATGAACATAGACGGTGTGGAAGGGTTCTTCGGGCTCGCCGTTTTCATCTTTCATGAAATGCAGGCCCATCATCATCATCCGGGCAACCCAGAAGAAGATGATGTCGAAACCGGTAACCAGAACATCGGTCTGGTAATAGCGCGAAAGCTCAGGGGTCTTTTCCGGCCAGCCAAGCGTCGAGAAGGGCCACAGTGCGGAAGAGAACCAGGTGTCGAGAACATCCGGGTCACGCGTCAGGATTTCGCCCGGCTTGAAATTCTCCAGCTTGTCCTCGACCCAGGCCTTCCATGGCCCTTCATGGGCGAGATAATACTGGATCGCCGCGTCCAGGGCCTGTTCTTCCGTCTTTTCAACGAAGATGGTGCCGTCCGGCCCGTACCAGGCTGGAATCTGATGGCCCCACCAGAGCTGACGGGAAATGCACCATGGTTCGATGTTTTCCATCCAGTTGAAGTAGGTATTTTCCCAGGACTTCGGCACGAAACTGGTGCGCCCTGACCGCACGCTTTCGATGGCTGGTCCAGCCAGGGTCCTGGCATCGGCAAACCACTGATCGGTGAGCATGGGTTCGATGACCACATGGGAGCGATCACCGAAGGGTTGCATGATCTTCCTGCTCTCGACGAAGGGCGCGTCATTGCCCTCCTCGTCCTTCACGGTAACTGCCAGTCCTTCGGCGTTGATCTGCGCGACAACACGCTTGCGCGCCTCGAACCGGTCCAGCCCGCGAAGGTCATCTGGAACCAGGTTTATTCCATCGACGGTGTTTTCATCCGGTAAACCCCCGGAGCGCACGATATCCGCAGCCATCTGGGCGCAACGGGCATATGGTTCGCCATCGTCGCGCATGGCTGCCTTCATATCCATCAGCCGGTAGCAGGGAATGGCATTGCGCCTGGCAACGCCATAGTCGTTGAAATCGTGTGCTCCGGTGATCTTCACCGCACCCGAACCGAAATCCGGATCGGGATACTCGTCGGTAATGATCGGTATCAGGCGGCGATGCGCTTTCGGGCCGACGGGGATTTCGCACAATTTGCCGACAATCGGCGCATAGCGCTCATCGGAGGGGTGAACCGCAACCGCCCCGTCGCCCAGCATGGTCTCCGGCCTGGTGGTGGCGATGGAGATGTAGTCGCGGGTTTCGCGCAGCGTCACGTTTCCGTCCGCATCCTTTTCGACATATTCGTAGGTATCGCGCTCGCCGGTCTCGGGATTGACCGCCAGCGGATACCGGAAATGCCACATGTGCCCGTCGACCTCGATATTCTCGACTTCGAGATCGGAAATGGCAGTTTCGAATTTCGGATCCCAGTTGACCAGGCGCTTGCCGCGATAGATCAGGCCCTCGCCATACAGTTTGACAAAGACCTCCAGAACGGCGGCAGACAGGCCCTCGTCCATGGTGAAGCGTTCCCGCGACCAGTCGCAGGATGCGCCCAGGCGCTTCAACTGGTTGAAGATCGTGCCGCCGGATTCTTCCTTCCACTCCCACACACGCTCGATGAACTTGTCACGGCCCATCTCGCGGCGGCCCGGCTCCTGGCGCTCAGCCAGCTGGCGCTCGACAACCATCTGCGTAGCGATGCCGGCGTGGTCCATGCCCGGTTGCCAGAGCACATCCTTGCCGCGCATGCGCTCGAAGCGGCACAATATGTCCTGCAGCGTGTTGTTGAGCGCATGGCCCATGTGCAGGGAACCGGTGACGTTGGGCGGCGGAATGACAATGCAGTAGCTGTCCGCACCCGGCTCAGCACCTGCTCCGGCGCGAAATGCGTCGGCCTCATCCCATCTGGCTGCTATCCGCGGCTCGATCGCCGCTGCGTCATAAGTCTTTTCGAGCATGATTTTCCGGTTCCTGACCGTGCGGTGAAGGCATGGCGTATCCTACCGTGTAAAGCGAATGGCACCCTGCAAGTCAACAGGAAGCGGATGGCCGCGTCGCTTGCCCGCAGATGGCAAAGATATTAACGTCGCGCCACGTACCATGGGAGTGCCGAATGCGTTTGATGATCGTAGAGGGAAATCCGGAAGAAATTCTGGCGCGAAACGAACTGCACAAGATGAAATCGGCCTGGCAATCCTATGGCGAATCGCTGCGCCTGCACGCCAGCGATGCGCAGATCGATGTCGGATATCCTTATGCTGCGGCGCGCGATCAGGACCGCGATGATCCTTCAGCCTATGACGGATTCGTGCTGACGGGTTCGGCTGTTTCGTGGGGTGCGGAAGCGCCGGAAGCGCGTCCCTATCTCGACTATATCGAACCGTTGCTGGCGAGCGGGAAGCCGGTGCTTGGATCCTGCTGGGGCATGCAGACTGTCTCGGTCCTGCTGGGTGGCATGTCCGGAATCAATCCCAATGGCAGCGAGATCGGCCTGGCCCGCGGCATTCGCCTGACGGATGCCGGCAGAAAACACCGGCTGTTCGAGGGCATGGCGCAGCAGTTTTCTTCCCCCACATGGCACCGCGATCATGTCACGCGAATGCCTGCGGGGGCGGTGCTGCTTGCCGAAAGTGACGTATCGCCAGTGCAGGCCCTCGCCTACCAGACGAATGGCGTTGACTATTTGGGCTATCAGTTCCATCCCGAATGCGAACTTGCGGTTTTCAAGGCACATCATGAGCGCGCGAAGCAAAGCGGCGTGGTGATGCCGGGCCTTGTGCGGGAGATGATCGATTTTCCTGACAATCCGCCAGTTGAAGTCAGCGATGCAATGGAGCGTACGCGCACCATCGGCAACTGGATCGGGCATATGCGCAGCACGATGCAGGCGCGCGAGGCGGCGCAATGATCAGGTCACGCTGAACCACTTTGGATTGCCGATGACGGCTCGCCGGGGACAGAAGCAGGCGAGGTGTCAGGCCTGGTCGGCTTCGCCTGTCTCGGTGACAATGCGCTCGATTTCCTTGCGGACCAGCCGTTCGACCAGTGCTGGAAGATTGTTGTCGAGCCATTCCTTGAGCATGGGGCGCAACACGGCTTCCGCGTGGGCGGCAGTGTTGTCCCTGACGCTCTTGCGCAGCCGGTCAAGCGACTGGCCGACCGCCTGTTCCACAGCCGGTGCGATCATGGCTCCACGAAACTCGGCCATTTCCGCTTCACTTGCCGCTTCACCGGTCGGTTGAGCCACCTTTTGCGGCTTGGCAGCCGTAGCCTGCTGCGACGGCGTGGCTGGTCCAGATGATTGCTGGGCCTGAACCTGCTTCTGCTTTTCCTGGGCATTTGCCTGGTCAGAGGCTGGTGCCTGAGCGGTAGCTGGCGCCTGGCTTGCGGCTGGTGCCTGACTTTGCGCAGGCTTTGCCTGTTGTGGCGAGGGAGCGGGAGCCGACGGTGCCATGCGCGCGGCGAAATCCGAAAGTTTCGGCGTTGCCGGATTTTCCCTTGGTGCAGAAGGAGCGGTTTTTTCTGCCTGCGGCGCCGGTGCTGGTTGCGGTGCTGGTTGCGGGACTGGTTGCGAAGTGGCCTGCTCACCGGCCGGTGCCGTTGCCGCCACTGATGCGGGCGGCGTCGCGGCGGTTGGCATCGATGCGCGAACATTGCGGGCAAGATCAGCAAGGGTTGGTCTGGCATTGGCCGTGGGCGAGCGTGCCGCCAGCTTCTCCGCCGCGTACTGGTTGAGTGCGCTGGAGGCAGCGGAGCTGCTTACAGGCCTGTTTGCCTGAACAGGCCCGCTTCCGGTAACCTGCCTTGCCAGGCCAGCGAGTGTGTCCCCGGTCCGCGGGGCAACAGGAGTGGCAGGGGCTGCACGGGCTGGCGACGCATGCGGCGCAGGCGCAACGGGTCTCGAGGCTTCGACAGGTCTGGCCTGCTGGGGTGCCGGTGCAGGTCGTGCAGGAGCAGCGCGCGCGGGTGCAGAAGTTGCAGCCTCTTCATCGCCCTCGGTAACGATCTTGCGAATGGAGGCCAAAATGTCCTCCATGCTCGGCTCCTTGACCGCCGCTTCCCCCATGTCCGCCTCCTTGTGAAGGGGTAACCCCTTCGTGCCGCATCGAATCGCCAAAAGAATAAGCGATTGCAGGAGGAATGGTAAGTCTCGCTACGGTTTTGTCCCCGCGTAGTTGGGCTTTGCTGTCAGCTGATCACCCGCTTGTACAGATGCCAGGTCGCATGCCCCAGAATTGGAAAAACAATGAACAGCCCGAGGAACGCCGGGATCATCGCGGCCATGGCCAATACCGAGACGCAGAAACCGAAGAACAGCATCGCTACCGGGTTTTCCATGACCGACCGGACGCTGGTGATGATGGCGGTGACGAAATCAAGCTCGCGCTCCATCAAAAGCGGGATCGATACGACCGTGGTGGCGAACAGGATGATGGCGAGAATTGCTCCGATGATCGTTCCGATGATGAGGTAATTGATGCCGGAACTCGTCGACAGAACGACGGAGATGAAGGCATCGATCGAGGACATCGACTTGAAGCCGAGGAAAAGCGCGGTCAAAAGCCGTATCTGGTAAAGCCAGACCCAGAAAACGAACAGAACGACAAAGGCCATCCAGGCGAGTTCGCGTTCGCGCTGGCGGAACACGACGCCGAGAATGGCACCCCAGTCCCTTTTCTCGCCAGCAGCCAACCGGCGGCTGGTTTCATAAGTGCCTACGGCCACGAAAGGCCCGACAAGCGGAAAACCGATGGCAATCGGCAAGATGAGCCAGGGCTGGTGCAATTCCCTGAGAATGTAGAGAATGGCGAGACCGCCAAGGGCGAAAAAGCCGCCAAAAAACAGGCCCAGCAATGGCGCCCTGAAAAAATCGCTGACGCCATTGCGCAGCGCGTCTGTAACATCTGAAATCGAAATCCGGTTGACGACCGGCTTTGCCCGGTCATTCGCAGGATTGGCCGCAGCTTGCGGCTTGTCAGGTGTGTTCATGATTCCCTCCCGTTGACATTCCTCCATCTGGCAGGATGGCAAAAAGACGAAAACAATCCATGATCTGAATCAAAGTCAGGCGATCCTGTACCACGTTGCGGGAAAGAAAAAGGCCGGAGCGTCCTGCGCCCCGGCCTGGTATTCCTTACAGCGGAACTGCCTGCAATGCGGTGACAAGCCTACTGGATTGGCGGCAGTTTGCCCGCTTTGGTCAGTTGCGCTTCATTGGTGCTGACGGCAGCGATCTCCTCGGGCCGCGCAATCACCTTCTCCACACTGGACAGCGATGCAGGTGTCGGCTCGGCAGTGAATGCCTGCAGGTTCGCCCGCCTGGTTTCGCTGTCAGCGAGCCAGATCGCGGAGATCATCGAATCGTGAATATGGACGGAATTGTCCATCGTCACATGGATCTGCCCGAACACATACTCGTTCTTGACGATGCCCTTGTGGCTCGCCGGTTTCGGCAGAAGGCCATAGACGGGAAAGGCGTGGTAGAAATTTTCCGCCACTTCCACATTGGAAGGCGTGGCGCCGACCGGTCCGGGAATGTCGATCAGGCCCATATAGGCGACGCGGATACCGCTGCCCTTCAGGCGGTTGGCCATCGCGATTGCCGTGAGCGCACCCATGGAGTGCCCCATCAGGGCGACCGCGTCGGGCTTGCGGGACATGATGTCACGATAGGCCCACTCGGCAGCTTCCCACCGATAGACCTCGGCATAGATGCCCGATTGCTTGAGCTTGTCACCGATCGTGTCCATGCCCTGCGAGAAGGTCAATGGCTTGGCGATGAATGAAAAATCTCCTGCCCCGCGAAAGATGTAGGCCTCGATGGCCATTGCAGGCGCCGGAATGAGCAAGGATGAAAGAAACGCGGCAACAGGTGCCACGCATGCGAGAGCTACTCGATACACATTACCCTCCTAGTGCCAGCGGTTGGAAAGCGGCCCTGCCGCTTCGTTGCGCTGACTGATATCCGGAAGAACCAAACGCGGAAGCAGCAATTGCTCTTCCATCCCGGAAATGGCAGCGAGTATGGTTTCTTACATGTTAAAGAAACGTTGAAAAATTGAGGCGTCAATGTGTCGGTTTCTGGGCAATCGCCGCCTGCGCCCGCTTGCCGCAGGCGCATGGCGTAACGTTCGCCGCAACAGGCGCCACCCTATTTTGAGGCAGAGATGCCCGAAGGATCAGCTGGTTGGAACGCGCACCACGCGTGTTGCCGAAATCGCCTTTGCGAGCGCCTCGTCACGCCCATAGACATCGGCGAAATACTCGACCTTGCCGTCAGCATCCGGCCATGCCGTGAAATAGGCGACATAGACGGGAATCCTGCCACCCACTTCATCCGATCCGTGACCCTGACCCAGTCTCGTGCCGATATAGCCGACATCCTTGCCAAGTACGGCTGCCGCCATTTCGCGCGGCTTGTGCAGGCGAATACAGCCATGACTATAGGCGCGGCTGTCGCGGGAGAACAGATTGCGCGCCGGTGTGTCGTGCATGTAGATGGCATGCTTGTTGGGGAACAAGATCTTGAGTTCCCCGAGCGCGTTTGCTTCACCGGGCGACTGGCGCACGTCAAAGGCCGGATTGGAACCGACCTGGTTCCAGTCGATGGCAGATGAGGCAACCCGCTTGCCCTTCGAGTCGGTGACTTCGTAGCCGCGCTCATCGAGATAGGCCGGATTGGCCCGGAGCTTTGGCAGGAATTCATTGACCAGGATGGAGCGCGGCACCCCCCAATAGGGATTGTATTCGACCGTCTCGATGGTGTCGTAGAAGAAGCTCGTCTGATTGGCTTTCGTCCCGACAACGGCACGCCTCGCCAATTGCGGCTTGCCGCCATTGAAATAAGTGGCGGTGAAAGCAGGCTGATTGACGAAGACGCGGCGCTGGCCAAGTTCGGCTGGATGCCAGCGCAACCTTTCCATGGCGAGGCGGACCATTTCCCTGCGGCTTTCGACGCTGACGCCCACAAGGCGTGAAATGGTGTTACGGCCAACCACGCCATCGGGCGTCAGGCCTGCTTCCTTCTGGAAAGCCTTAACCAGGTCCACCACCTCGGGCGTGAAGGTATCGAGCGGCTCGGAGCCAGCGGGACGATCAAGAACATTCGCGTGCGCGGTCTTCAGTTCCTGGGAGACCTTGCGGCTGATCGCCATGACGATGTTTGCGACCTGCTCGTGCTTCTCGCCCGGCTTCACCAGTGTGTCGGCAGGAATATCGATCGCTTCGTCGGCAGCCTTCTCCAGCGCCTGGAGTTCATCGACCAGCGCCTTGAACTCCTTGCTGGGCGGATTGAAACCGGCAAGTGTCGGTGCCGGCAGTCGACCTGCAATCAGTCTTTCGAGTACCTTGGTGGCATTGGTGCGGTTCTCGGGGAAATCATGATAGCCGCTGAGCTTGTTCGGGTTGATGCGCCCGCCCATCGCGTCCATCGCATAGCGCACGACGCGGGCAGTCATTTCGATCTCGAAGCGGGCAGCGTCGTTGAGCGGGCGCTGCGGATCGGCAACCGGCAGTTCGACTCGGTATTCCTGCGGATCAAGTCCTACCCTTGCAGCATCGCCAAGCACGGGAAGGACCGATCGGGCCCAGGCATTGGGCTGGCCGTCGGCTGTGGTCCACAGCAACTGGGGCCGGTTGGCATAAAATTCGGTGACCGCCTTGGCAATGTCGGGCTCGGCCATGACCGTGATCTGATCGAGTTCAGCGCCAACAGCGCTCCAGGCCTCTGCCGCCGGATCTGGCGCAGGCAGCGCGGATGGAGATGCATCAGGTGACACAGTTGTCCCGGCCTCGCCTGTCGCTGGTGCCTGGATCGTGATAGCGGCCGGTTCGACGCTTGGCACCGTCGCTGGCACAACCCGCGACAGATCGACCTTCACCAGGGCAGCGGGGCGATAGGTATAGTATTTGGGAGCGGAGACTTTCTGGATTTCGACCGGTTCGCTCGTGCCAAGCGGGCTCAATCCCTCCTTTTCCAGGCGTTGCTGATGCAGCTTGGGGAAAATCGCTTCGAACAGGTTCATCGGCTTGGAGCGATCAAGGGTCTTGGCGACCGTCTGGGCCTGTGCCAGGTCGATACCGGCAATGACAGGTGTCGCCAGGACGGTGAAGCTGGCAAGCATCAGCCCCGCAAAACGGGTTGGAGAGTGATTTCGCATCTTGGCCTCCTGGATGCACTTCCCTTACCTGCAAGACTGCCTGATTTCAAATGAAATAGGGGGTCATTGCGGCTCCGGCGCCTGCGCATTGGCGTGTGTGTGGAAAGCATGCAACATAATTTGGATCAAAGCGGGGCAGTCCAGCAATGACGAAGCTTGGCGTTCACCGAAAATGTTGCGCCGTAAATCCGCTTATCATATTGCATTTCCACCAGTTAGCCTGCGCGCCGGGCATGATGTACGGCACCAAGGCACAATCGCAGCAGGTTCCCAGTGGCATTTTCTGATTTCATCATCGTAGGCAGCGGCTCTGCAGGCAGCGCGCTCGCAGAACGTCTTACTGCCAATGGCAAGCATACCGTCACGCTCCTGGAGGCTGGCGGCAGTGACATGCGATTCTTTGTGCACATGCCGCTTGGATACGGAAAGACCTTCTTCGATCCGGCGGTGAACTGGATGTACGAAACGGAACCTGATCCTGGTCTGGCGGGAAATCGTGATTTCTGGCCGCGCGGCAAGGTGCTGGGCGGATCGTCCTCGATCAATGCAATGGTCTGGATCAGGGGCGCGCCACAGGACTATGAAGACTGGAAGGCGGCAGGCAATCCCGGCTGGGGCTGGGATGACATGAAAGAGGTTTTCCGCTCGCTTGAAGACAATGAAGGCGGCGGTGATGAACTGCGCGGGGCCGGTGGCCCGGTCCATATCTCGCGCATCGACAGGCAAATTCATCCGCTTACGCGAAATTTCCTCAAGGCCGGTCAGGAGGCGGGCCTGCCATTGAATCAAGACTTCAACGGCAAGCAGCAGGAAGGCGTCGGCCTCTACCAGTTGACCACGCAAGGCGGCAGGCGGGTTTCGGCAGCCCGCGCCTTCCTGCGTCCGGCAATGAAGCGACAGAACCTGCGTGTCATTACCAATGCGATGGCAACCCGCATCCTGTTCGAGGGCAAGCGCGCTGTTGGCGTCGAATATCACCGACACGGCCAGCGATTTCCGCTCAAGGCCAACCGCGAAGTCATCATTTGTGCCGGTTCGATCAATTCGCCCCAACTCATGCAGCTTTCGGGCATAGGCGAAGAGGGTCTCCTGAAGCGGATCGGCGTCGAACCGCTTGTCGCCAACCGGCAGGTGGGGGCAAACCTCGCCGACCATCAGGGGCTGAACTATATCTTCAAATCGAGACAGCCGACCCTGAACCAGCAGTTGCGCCCATGGTGGGGCAAGATGTTTGCGGGCATGCGCTACCTGATGTTCCGCGACGGGCCGCTGTCGATTTCGCTGAACCAGGGTGGCGGCTTCTTCCGCACCGACCCTTCACTCGACAATGTGAACATGCAGCTTTATTTCCAGGCGCTTTCGACGGTCATTCCAAAGCCGGGCGAGCGGCCGCTGCTGACGCCTGATCCGTGGCCCGGATTTGCCATCGGCCTTTCCAACTGCCGGACATTGTCGCGCGGCAGCATTGAAGCCGTGTCATCCGATCCGTTCGCCAAGCCGAAAATCACCGCCAATGCCTACAGCCATCCGCGCGATGTCGCGGAGATGCTTGCAGCGGTGAAGTTCGTGCGCAAGATCGCCAACCAGCCCGCGATGAAAGCCATCATCGAAGAAGAGCTGCTGCCTGGTCCTTCGATCCATTCCGATGAGGATCTGACCGCCGACTTCCGCAAACGCTCCGGCACGGTCTATCATCCTTGCGGAACCTGCCGGATGGGGCCTGATGGGAAGGAAAGCGTCGTCGATCCACGGCTCAAGGTGCATGGTGTGGAGGGCTTGCGCATCGCCGATGCCTCGATCTTCCCCGACATCATAACGGGAAACACGAATTCGATCTCCATCGCCACCGGCTGGAAGGCCGCGCAATTGATCCTGGAGGACAATCAATGAGGATTACGGATGTCAAGACATGGGTCGTCGGCAATCCGCCACCCCAGACCGGCGGACGCTATTTCATATTCGTCAAGCTGACCACGAACAATGGCGTTGTCGGCTATGGCGAAGCCTATAATGCAACCTTCGATCCGCATGTGACGGCGAAGATGATCGAGGATGCAGCGGCACGTTATCTGGTGGGCCGCGACCCGCACGATATCGAGACCTTTTTCAGGCTGTGCTATTCATCTGGCTTCACACAGCGCCCGGATGTTTCGATGATGGGATGCTATTCCGCGCTGGAAATGGCCTGCTGGGACATCATCGGCAAGGAAGCGGGAAAGCCGGTCTACAAGCTGTTGGGCGGACAAGTGCACGAAGCCCTGCGCTCCTACACCTATCTCTATCCAAGCAGCGGCTCGGTCTATCCAAGCGACATGGGCGAAGGCAAGAATGTCTACAACGATCCGGACATGGCGGCAGAAGCGGCGCTGGTAGCGGTCGAGCAGGGTTTCAATGCCATCAAGTTCGATCCGGCCGGTCCCTACACCATCTATAGCGGGCACCAGCCACGGCTTGTCGACATCGAACTTTCAGCGGCAATGTGCAAGCGCGTGCGCGAGGCCGTGGGCACGCGGGCGGACATCCTGTTCGGCACGCACGGCCAGTTCACGGCGGCAGGTGCCATCCGCATGGCAAAGGCGATCGAGCCTTTTGATCCGCTGTGGTTCGAGGAGCCGGTACCACCGGACATGCCGGAAGTGATGGCGCAGGTCGCGCGGGCGACCTCGATACCGATCGCAACCGGCGAACGGCTCACGACCAAGTATGAGTTTGCGCGCATCATCGAGAACCGGGCTGCGGGAATCATCCAGCCGGACCTGGGACGCTCAGGCGGCATTCTCGAGACGAAGAAGATCGCGGCGATGGCCGAGGCCTATCACATCCTTGTGGCGCCGCACTGTTATTGCGGGCCGATTGTCGGTGCCGCCAATGTGCAACTGGCGACCACGCTACCCAATTTCCTTGTGCTTGAATCGATCAAGACCTGGGATGGCTTCCACGAAAAGCTGCTGAAGAAGAAGATACAGTGGCAGGACGGCAGGGTCATTCCGTCAACCGAGCCGGGCCTGGGCGTGGAACTGGACGAAGCGGTTTGCGATGCCCATCCGTGGGACGGCGAGCCGCTGCACCTGGAAATGACAAGGCAGGCGCTGTTTCCCTGACGCTTGATATTCGCGCGGCGTCTAGTCCCGGAAGTCCTCTGCGTCTCGATCCAGCAATTGCAGGATCGCGTCCATGAATTTGCGTTCCGCGCCAACATAGTTTTCCCATTCGCGCGCGGTCTTTTCTGCGACCGCGTCCGAGAGACGGCGCAGCTTCCTCTGCGTCCAGAGCGCCTTGATGTAGGTCTCGGCCGAGCGCTCGAAATAATAGAGCCGGTTAAAGGTGTCGGCGACGGAATCGCCCACCACCATGACGCCGTGATTGCCCATCACCAGAACCTTCCTGGCCGGGTCGTTCAGCGTGCTGCAGGCGCGTTCGGCTTCTTCGCCAAAGGCCATGCCGCCATAGTCCAGATCATAGGCGATGCGGTTGAAGAAGGCGGCGGTGTTCTGGTCGATAGGCGGAAGCTCCGGGTCCTCGAGTGTCGCCAGGATCGTCGCATAGATCGAATGGACATGCATGGCGCAGCGCGCATGCGGGATATTGCGGTGGATTGCTCCATGCAGACCCCATGCGGTGGGGTCCGGTGCGCCGGGGCGCTCCATCGTTGATGGGTCGTTGGCGTCGAGCAGCAGCAGTTCGCTGGCCTTTATCAGGGAGAAATGAACCTGGTTGGGGTTCATCAGGAACTGCGTGCCGTCTTCGTTGACCGACAGCGAGAAATGGTTGGCGACCTGCTCGTGCAGGCCGAGACGCGCGGTCCAGCGAAACGACGCCGCAAGTTCGACCCGTTCCTGATAATGGGACAGGTTTTCGCGCCTGTCGGTGTGCGATGCAATGCTGGTAACGCTCATGATGATCTCCTGCCACGAGCCGTGATGATGTTCGCAGTCCAATGGATTTGCAAGAGGCGCAATTGAGGCGAGGTCTCAGCTACCCCTCGCCTGCTTGCGCACTTCCAGTCCGGAGGCACCGGCATGCTTGCGAAATGCGCGCGAAAAGGCAGACAGGGACGAAAAGCCGGTGCGGATGGCGATTTCGTGCAGCGGCAAATTGGTGTCAACGACGAGACGGCGCGCGGTCTGCAGGCGCAGCTTGGTGAAATAAGCTGCAGGGCTTTCGCCAATCGTGCGGGTGAAGAGGGTTTCGAGTGTCCTCGGCGATACGCCGGTTCGCCGTGCAATGACTGCTGTTGATAGAGGACGCTCTATGGCCCGCTCCATGATGCGGATCGCCTCGCCTACCCTCGGTTCGACGGAAGCAATACGGCCCAGCGAAACCGCCGGCTGCACATCGCTTGCGGCATGGGCTTCGTCGTAGATGAAGACGCTGGCCACCTCCAGCGCGATGCGATGGCCGAAATGCGAACGGATCAGATGCAGCATCAGGTCGAGCGCTGGCGATGCGCCGCCAGCGGTCATGACATTGCCGTCAATGACATAGCGCTGCGCCTTCAGTTCGGTTTCCGGCCAGGCCTGGGCAAAATCCTCGAAATCCTCCCAGTGGGTTGTCGCTGCCCTGCCCTCCAGCAAGCCCATGCGCGCCAGGATCCAGCTACCCGCCTCGATGCCCGCAACCTGCCGGAAGCGCCGGGAAAGCTTTTTCAGCATGGCGATTTCGCGATTACCCGCATGCGTTGCCTGCCTGAAGCCCGCAACGATGACCAGCACGTCGCCATGAAGATCAGGCGCAAGTGCGCCGTGCGGCGTAATGTCGAGCCCACTGGTGGTGGTGACCGGCCGTCCGTCGAGCGTGACGATGCGCCAACCCACCAGTTGCTGGCGCGAGACACGGTTGCAGGCGCGCAGCGGATCAATGGTGGCGGCCAGCGACAGCATTGAAGAATCGGGCAGCACGAGAATGGTGAGCGATATGGCCGGGGTGATCTGGTTGTCAGGCTTCATCGCGCAATCAATCAATTTTTCCGCGCAAAATGTCAAACATGTTTCCGCCAATCGGTCATGATCGCCTTCACGTCATGTGCGAAGCGAATTTGCCCAGCCGGGAGGATGTCCAATGCCCCTATCCATGAATCGAGAAGTTTTCATAACCTGCGCCGTGACCGGCTCCGGCGGCACGCAGGATCGGTCGCCACATGTGCCGCGCTCGCCTGAGCAGATCGCCAACTCGGCCATTGACGCGGCAAAGGCAGGTGCAGCGATCGTGCATTGCCATGTGCGCGACCCAGAAACCGGTGCGCCGCGGCGCGATGTGCATCTCTACAGGGAAGTGACGGAACGCATTCGCGAGGCCAATGTCGATGTGGTGCTGAACCTGACGGCTGGCATGGGTGGTGACATGGTGTTCGGCCCGACCGAAAAACCGCTGCCGCTGAAGGAAAAGGGCACGGACATGGCTGGCGCCTCCGAGCGCATGAAACATGTCTATGAATGCCTTCCCGAAATCTGCACTCTTGACTGCGGCACGATGAATTTTGCCGAAGCCGACTATGTCATGACCAACACGCCGGGCATGCTGCGCGCCATGGGCGGGATGATAACACAGCTGGGCGTGAAGCCGGAAATCGAGGCGTTCGACACAGGCCATCTGTGGTTTGCAAAGGAACTGGTGAAGGAAGGCGTTCTCAAGCCTGACGCGCTGGTGCAGCTGTGCATGGGCGTTCCATGGGGTGCGCCGGACGATCTCAACACCTTCATGGCGATGGTCAACAACGTGCCTGCCGACTGGAACTGGTCGGCCTTCGCGCTCGGCCGCAACCAGATGGCCTATGTCGCGGCCGCAGTTGTTGCAGGCGGTAACGTGCGCGTCGGGCTTGAAGACAATCTCTGGCTCGACAAGGGTGTGCTGGCGACAAATGCGCAGCTGGTCGAACGTGCGGTCACAATCATCGAGAACATGGGCGCTCGGGTGATCGGACCCGATGAAGTGCGCAAGAAACTGAACCTGACCAAACGGGCTCCAAAAGCATGAAAACAGCAGCAATCATTGGCGGTGGTGTGATCGGTGGCGGCTGGGCCGCACGGTTTCTGATCAACGGCTGGGATGTGGTCATCAGCGATCCGGATCCGGAAGCGGAGCGCAAGATCAACGAAGTGCTTGGCAATGCGCGACGCTCGCTGCCCGCGCTGCTCGACTTCTCGGTGCCGAAGGAAGGCAAGCTAAGCTTCGCCGGGTCAATCGCCGAAGCGGTGAAGGATGCCGACTGGATCCAGGAGAGCGTGCCCGAGCGGCTCGAAATCAAGCACAAGGTGTTTGTCGAAATCCAGAAACATTGCCGCAAGGATGCGCTGATCGGCTCGTCGACTTCCGGCTTCAAGCCGTCGGAACTGCAGCAGGGTGCGATGCGGCCTGAGCAGATCTTCGTCGCGCACCCCTTCAACCCTGTCTATCTCCTGCCGGTGATCGAACTTGTCGGCAATGCAGGCACGACGGCGCGCGCCAAGGCCGTGCTGGTCGAGATGGGCATGAAACCGCTGATCGTGCGCAAGGAGATCGACGCGCACATTGCCGACCGGTTCCTGGAAGCCGTGTGGCGCGAGGCGTTGTGGCTGGTCAAGGACGGGATCGCGACGACCGAGGAAATCGACGATGCGATCCGTTTCGGCTTCGGCCTGCGCTGGGCGCAGATGGGCCTGTTCGAGACCTATCGCATTGCCGGTGGCGAAGCAGGCATGCGCCACTTCCTTGCGCAGTTCGGGCCGTGCCTGACTTGGCCATGGACCAAGCTGATGGACGTGCCGGAATTCAATGATGAACTGGTTGACCTGGTGGCAGGGCAGTCGGACGCGCAATCGGGGCATCATTCGATCCGTGAACTGGAGCGTATCCGCGACGACAATCTCGTTTCCATGATGCGCGCGCTCAAGGCGCGCAACTGGGGTGCGGGTCAGGTAATTGCCGAGCATGACATGCGCATGCGCGCGGCACTGCCGGGCGACATCACAAAGCCGCTCAAGACCCTGGAAAGGGTCATTCCAATCGACTGGACCGACTATAACGGCCACATGAATGAGAGCCGCTACATGCAGGCCTTCTCGCATGCGGGCGATCACGTGATGGAGATGGTTGGCGCGGACCCCGACTATATCAAGGCAGGCCACTCCTATTTCACCATCTACAATCACGTTTCCTACCTCAACGAGGTTCATCCCGGCGAAGCGATCTGGGTGCGAACGCAGGTGTTGGAGGCGAAGGGCAAGAAGCTGCGCATGTATCACGAGATGCTGCGCAGCGCGGACGACACGATCGCGGCAACCTGCGATCAGTTGCTGGTTCATGTGTCGCTCGAAACCCGTAAATCCTGCGATCCGACCGGCGATGTGCTGGCGAAGGTCAATGCGCTGGGAGAAGCGCAGGGCAAACTGCCAAAGCCTGAAAGCATGCGGGCGTGAAACAATGTCTGCCGCCAGCCTGGCAAACAGGTTGGCTGCGCGGGAGGGTCAGCTGATCATGGCGCGTCATGTTCTTGTTACCGGTGGAGGATCGGGCATCGGGCACACGATTGCCGCTACTTTCGCCAATGCCGGTGACAGCGTGTGCGTTACCGACATGGACGCTGCCGCGCTGGCAGGTTGTCCGGCGAACTGGATGACGATTGCCGGTGATGCCAGCGATCCAGCACATATGGCTGAAGTCTTTGCACGCATCTCTGATGAATGGGGCACCATTGATGTCGTGTGCGCCAATGCAGGCATAGCAGGGCCAACGGCACTGGTCGAAGATGTCGAACTTGAAGACTTCAGACGCTGCATTGCCGTCAATCTGGAGGGCGCCTTTCTGGCGGCCAAGCATGCAGCGCCCATGATGAAGGCAAGGCGATCCGGCGTCATCCTCGTGACTTCGTCGATGGCCGGGGTAAACGGCTTTCCCTATCGCTCACCCTATGCCGCGGCGAAATGGGCCATGATCGGCCTGATGAAGACGCTGGCAATGGAACTGGGGCCGCATGGCGTGCGCGTCAATGCGATTGCACCGGGATGCGTGGAGGGTCCGCGCATCGATGCAGTCATCGAACGTGAGGCAAAGGCCAAGGGCACGACACCTGCAAGGGTCCGCGAAGCCTATGAAGCGGGTGTCTCGATGCGCTCGTTCGTGAGCGCACAGGACATTGCGAACATGGCGTTCTTCCTTGCCTCTGATGCAGCCAGACTTGTTTCAGGCCAGATCATGGCTGTGGACGGTCACACAGAAAACCCCGATCCGAAGGTTTGAAAACATGCATTTTGCCCTGAGCGAAGAACAGCAGATGATCGTCGAGACGACGCGCGCATTTGTCGAGAACGAGCTTTATCCCCACGAGATGGAGGTGGAGCGCAGCGGCCATCTGCGCATGGAACTGATCCGCGAAATCCAGGCAAAGGCAATTGAAGCCGGGCTTTACGCAGCCAACATTCCCGAGGAATTCGGCGGGGCGGGTCTCGATACCCCTACCTGGCTTCTTTACGAGAAGGAACTGGGCAAGGCCAATTATGCACTGCACTGGACCTGCGTGGCACGGCCATCCAACATTCTTTGCGCTGGCACGGCCGAGCAGCGGGAGAAATATCTCGCGCCCTGCGTGAAGGGTGAGAAATGGGATTGCCTGGCCATGACGGAACCGGGTGCTGGTTCCGACCTGCGCGGCATGAAGGCGACCGCCAGGCAGGACGGGTCCGACTGGGTGCTCAATGGCACCAAGCATTTCATCTCGCATGCCGACATTGCCGACTTCTCCATCGTGTTCATGAAGTCGGGAGAGGATGAAAGTTCCAGCTCTTCCGGCCGTGGCAAGCGGGCGCTCATCACCGCCTTCTTCGTTGACAAGGGCACGCCGGGGTTCGCCGTGCGCGATGGCTATCGCAATGTCTCGCATCGCGGCTACACCAATTCGATCCTCGAGTTCGACAATTGCCGAATTCCCGCCGAGAACGTGCTGGGCGAAGTGCACAAGGGTTTCGAGGTCGCCAATACCTGGCTTGGTGCAACGCGGCTGCAGGTGGGCGCGACATGCCTGGGCCGGGCGGAACGGGCGCTGGGTCATGCCACGGAATATGCCGCGCAGCGTGAGCAGTTCGGCCAGAAGATCGGCAAGTTCCAGGGCGTGTCATTCAAGCTGGCCGACATGGCCATGGAGTTGAAGGCATCCGAACTGATGATCATGGAAGCAGGCTGGAAATTCGATCAGGGCTCGTGCACCGACGCCGACATGGCGATGGCAAAGCTCAAGGCGACGGAAATGCTTGCTTTTGTTGCCGATGAAGCAATCCAGATCCATGGCGGCATGGGCGTGATGGATGAACTGCCGCTCGAACGCATCTGGCGCGACGCACGCATCGAGCGCATCTGGGAAGGAACTTCCGAAATCCAGCGCCACATCATTTCGCGGGCCATGCTTCGACCCCATGGGGCGTGAGGCGAAGGCTTGCGCGAATCCGATCTCTATCTTCCGGTCAAGGAAATGCTCGAAAGCCAGGGCTACACGGTCAAGGGTGAAATCGGATCAGCCGACATTGCCGCCGTGCGCGGCGATGAGCCGCCACTGATCGTGGAACTCAAGACCGGTTTCACGCTCGGGCTTGTTCACCAGGCAATCGAGCGCAGGAAGATCAGCGACACGGTCTATGTCGCCGTGCCGGAATGGAACGGACGCGCAGGCTGGAAGGCATTTCGCCGGAACCTGACGCTGTGCCGCTTGCTCGGTATCGGGGCGATCACCGTGCGCGATGGCAAGGCACAGGTTCATCTCGACCCAGGGCCCTACCAGCCGCGCAAGTCGAAGCCGCGCACGCACCGGCTTCTGGGAGAATTTCACAAGCGCGTGGGCGATCCCAATCTCGGCGGCACCAACCGCACGTCGATTGTCACCGCCTATCGCCAGGACGCGCTGCGATGCCTTGATTTCCTGCATGAAAACGGCCCCTGCAAGGCTGCGCAGGTCAGCGATGCAACGGGTGTCAAACGCGCGCGCACCATCATGGCCGATGATCATTATGGCTGGTTCGAGCGCGTTGAACGCGGCATCTACCAGGTCACGCCAAAGGGCGCGGCCGCCCGTCAACAGCAGGCTGGGGAAATCGGGGCACTGAAATGAAGCATGATCTGTCGCGTCTTTTCAGACCGAAATCCATCGCGCTGTTTGGCGGCGGCTGGGCAGTTAATGTGATTGCGCAATTGAAAAAGTCGGGCTTTGCCGGCGATATCTGGCCGGTCAATCCGAAGCGCGCCGACATTCTGGGCATTCCGTGCCTGGCTTCCATCGACGACCTGCCCGATGCACCGGATGCCAGCTTCATTGGCGTCAATCGCGAGGCCTCCGTGGAGGTCGTTGAGCGCCTGAGCGCGATGGGTGCTGGCGGCGCAACCTGCTTTGCGTCGGGTTTTCTGGAAAGCGAGGCGGAGGGAACCGGCGGCGGTGACCTGCAGCTCAAGCTGGTCGAAGCGGCAGGCGACATGCCGATCCTTGGACCCAACTGCTACGGGTTTCTCAACTATCTCGACATGGTGACGCTGTGGCCGGACCAGCATGGAAGCCTGCCGGTTTCAAGCGGCGTGGCTATCATTGCGCAGTCGTCCAACATCGCAATCAACATGACGATGCAGGCGCGTGCGCTGCCGATTGCCTATGTCGTGGCAGCGGGCAATCAGGCGCAGACAGGTGTTGCGGAAATCGCATCATCCCTGCTGGATGATGAACGTGTCACCGCAATCGGCCTTTATCTCGAAGGGTTTGGCGATATTCGTGCGCTGGAGGCCTTTGCTGCCAAGGCACGCGCTGCCGGCAAGCCCGTCGTGGCGCTGAAGATCGGCCGGTCGCAAAAGGCGCAGGCCGCAACCATGACGCATACGGCTTCGCTGGCAGGCAATTCCGCGGCTTCAAGTGCTCTGATTTCCCGGCTCGGTTTTGTCGAAGTGCGTTCGATCGCAGTGTTCCTCGAAACGCTGAAACTGATGCACATGTTCGGTCCCCTGCCCGGCGCCAATGTGTGTTCGGTTTCCTGCTCGGGCGGTGAAGCAAGCCTCATGGCTGATCTTGCGGAGGGCAGCAGGCTCGACTGGCGCGATTTCTCGCCACAACAGTACAAGGCGCTCAAGGACGAACTGGGCCCGATTGTCACCGTCGCCAACCCGCTCGACTATCATACTTTCATCTGGGGCGACACGCAGCGCATGACGCGCGTCTTTGCCGAAGTCATGCGGGACAACTTCGATCTCGCCATCTTCGTTCTCGACCTGCCACGCACGGATCGCTGCGACACGGCCGGTTACCAGTGCGCGGTCGATGCGATCATCGGCGCGCGGGCACAAACGGGAGCGCGTGTCAGTGTGCTGACATCGTTGCCGGAGAACCTGCCGGAAGACGTATGCCAAAGGTTTTTGGAGGCAGGTATTGTACCCCTGCACGGCATGGAGGAAGGCCTTGAAGCCATTGATGCAGCGATTGCTGCGGGCACGCACCCGGCATCACCGGAGCGCCTCGTGCTGCTTGGCGAGGCCACAAGGGGCGAAGTGCTGACCCTGAGCGAAGCACAATCCAAGACAGAACTTGCCCAGTATGGACTGGCGCTGCCGCGCTCGGTTTCCGCCGACAATGCGCCGGACATCGCCAGCGCGTCCACCGACCTTGCCTACCCTGTTGTTCTCAAGGGTCTGGGAGTGGCGCACAAGAGCGAAGCAGGTGCTGTGGCCCTTGGCCTGGGCGACCGGAATGCGGTCCTGAGTGCAGCAGACGCGATGAAACATGTTGCCAGCGGCTTTCTCTGCGAGGAAATGGCAACCGGTGGGGTTGCCGAGATACTGGCCGGCGTCACGCGCGATGCGACCGGGCTCTTTCTTCTCACGGTCGGCTCCGGCGGGGTTCAGACCGAACTGCTGGCCGACACTGCCAGCCTGCTGCTGCCAGCGACCCGCACCGAAATCGAGGGCGCGCTTTTCTCGCTGAAAGCCGGTCGGCTGCTGGAAGGCTTCAGGGGCAAACCCGCTGCCAATGTCGAAAAACTGCTGGATGCCATCGAGGCCATCTGCGCCTATGTGCATGGCAATGCCGACAGGCTGGTTGAACTGGACGTCAATCCGTTGATTGTCACGCCCGAGCGCACCGTCGCGGTGGACGCGCTTGTGCGAAGAACCGTGTGAAGGAGGAAGCATGACAAACCCGATCAGAACCCGCAAAGTCGACGGCGTGCTGGAAGTGACGCTGGACAGGCCAAAAGCCAATGCGGTGGACCTGAAGACCAGCCGGATAATGGGCGAGGTCTTCCGTGACTTCCGCGATGATCCCGATCTGCGGGTGGCGATACTGACTTCGAGCGGCGAGAAATTCTTCTGCCCCGGCTGGGACCTGAAGGCAGCCGCAGATGGCGATGCAGTCGATGGCGATTACGGCGTTGGCGGGTTTGGCGGCCTGCAGGAACTGCCGCATCTCAACAAGCCGGTGATCTGTGCCGTCAATGGCATCTGCTGTGGCGGCGGGCTTGAGATCGCGCTTTCGTGCGACATCATCCTGGCGGCGGAACACGCTACATTTGCCCTGCCGGAAATCCGCTCAGGCACGGTGGCAGATGCAGCCTCGATCAAGCTGCCCAAGCGCATCCCCTATCATGTGGCGATGGAAATGCTGTTCACGGGGCGCTGGCTTGATGCGGAGGAAGCGCATCGCTGGGGCTTCGTCAATCACATCCACAAGGCCGACCAACTGATGGACAGGGCCTGGGAGATGGCGAAAATGCTGGCATCGGGTCCGCCGCTGGTGTTTGCCTCGATCAAGGAGATCGTGCGTGAAGCCGAGGACACGAAATTCCAGGACATGATGAACCGCATCACCAGACGCCAGCTCAAGACAGTGGACACGCTGTACGGATCGGAAGACAATCTCGAAGGCTTCAGGGCCTTTGCCGAGAAACGCGATCCGGTGTGGAAGGGAAAATAGCGCATGCGCACGGTAACCGAGTTTCCGCGCAAGGTGCGCATGCTTGAAGATGTGGGGATCGTCATGCCGGACGGCGTGCGTCTCTCGGCCCGTATCTGGCTGCCCGAAGATGCCATCGAAAACCCGGTTCCCGTCATTCTCGAACACCTGCCCTACCGCAAGCGCGACGGCACGACCCAGCGTGACTGCTACACCCATCCCTGGTTTGCCGGGCATGGCTATGCCTGCATCCGCACCGACATGCGCGGCTCTGGCGACAGTGACGGTTATATGGAAGATGAATACACGCCGCAGGAACTGCAGGATGCAGTGGATGTGCTAGCCTGGGCAGCAGCGCAACCCTGGTCCACGGGCCAGGCTGGCATGATGGGCATTTCCTGGGGTGGCTTCAACTGCCTGCAGACGGCCGCCCTGCGTCCGCCATCGCTGAAAGCCGTGATATCGCTGTGCTCGACGGTCGACCGTTACGCAGACGATATCCACACCAAGGGCGGCTGCCAGCTTACGGAGAATTTCGGCTGGGCTTCCAACATGATGGCCTATTCCTCCCGGCCGCCCGATCCCGCCGTGGTTGGCGAGCGCTGGCGCGAAATGTGGCTCGAACGGCTGGAGCGCCAGCCCTACCTGCTTTCCACCTGGCTGCTTCACCAGCGGCGCGACGCCTACTGGAAACATGGCTCGGTCTGCGAGGATTACGGGGCAATCGAGGCAGCAGTCCTGTCAATCGGCGGCTGGCATGACGGTTATCGCAACACGATTTCGCATCTCGTCTCCAACATCGGCGCACCGGTAAAGGGCATTGTCGGTCCGTGGATACACAAGTATCCGCACTATGCAGGCCCCAGACCAGCCATCGGATTCCTGCAGGAAGCAAAGCGCTGGTGGGATCGCTGGCTGAAGGATATCGATACCGGTGTCGAGAATGACCCGGCCATGCGCCTTTGGCTCATGGACAGCGTGAAACCCGCGATGTGGCATGATGAAAGGCCCGGGCGCTGGATTGCCGAAACGCAATGGCCCTCGCCCGTGATTGCCAACTGGCAATTGCACCTTGGCCGCGACCAGCTGGAAACGGGCCCGGCCGCCTGTGATGTTCTCGTGCAGTCACCCGCCGATTGCGGGCTGGCAACAGGCGAGTATTTTCCTTTCGTGTTTGGCGCGGAGTTACCGGGCGAGCAGCGCGAGGACGATGCAAAGTCGGCCTGCTTCGATCTTGGCGCGGTTGACGGCGATCGCGACATTGTCGGCGCGCCCCGCGTGAACCTCACCGTCGTGCCACGCACGCAAACCGGGCAACTGGCAGCAAGACTTTGCGATGTGGCACCCGACGGCAGTTCGGCGCTGATCACCATGGGGGTCTTCAACCTCACCCATCATGCCTCGCATGAGAATCCGCAGAAGCTCGTGCCGGGCAAACCCGTGAGGATTGCATTCAATCTCGACCAGATCGCCTACCGGCTACCTGCCGGTCATACGCTGCGGCTGGCGATTTCGACGAATTACTGGCCCTTCATCTGGCCTGCCTGCGAACCCTCAGCCGTTGTCCTGCAATCGGGCATGATCGACATTCCGGTGCGCAGGCATGCTGCGGGAGACGAATGGCAGTTCGAGGAAGCGGAAGGCGCGAAACCGTGGAACATCCGCATGAACCGCGAGGCGGTCAGCAAACGCATTCTGGAAAAGGACATGGCCACTGGCGAGACGGTCATCACGGTCGACAATGATTTCGGCATTACCGAGGATCTGGACCATGGCCTGTGGCAGGAATCGCGCTCGATTGAACGCTGGGGCATCCGGGCGGACGATCCCCTTTCGGCGCGCGCGGACATTGAATGGACGAAAGCCATGGGGCGCGATGACTGGCAGGTTAGAATGGTCAGCGTCAGTCACATGCATGCAACGAAGACGCATTTCGTCATTTCAGCCAGGCTGAGCGTGCATGAGGGCGAGGAACTGCTCTTCGAGCGCGAATTCAACGATACAATCGAACGCGATCATGTCTAGGAAAGGCTATCATGGCACTTGATTCCAAACTTCTGCTGATCATCCTCGATGGCGTTCCCTGGCGCAATTTCCGTACCTATTTCGGTAACCTCGAAGGCTGGGTTCTCAATGGTCAGGCAAGGGTGTGGAAACACCGATCGGTGGTGCCGTCCATTTCGGGTCCCTGTTATGCCTCGATCCATACCGGCACGCCGCCACAAGTCCATGGCGTACTGGGCAACGAAATCCGCAGCCGTATCAACCAACCCGACATTTTTTCGCAAGTTGCCGCCGCGGGCGGCAAGAGCGGTGCAGTGGCCCATTCCTACTGGTCGGAATTCTTCAATCGCTATCCCTTCGATTTCGTGCGGGATATCGAATATGACGAGGAAAAGGGCCCTATCCATCATGGCCGTTTCCACACCATGACCGGTTATGGTCGGGACAACCAGATGACACCATGCGATGCCGATCTGTTCGCGACGCTGACCATGCTGTGCGTGCGTCATTCGATCGACTATGGCATCCTGCACACATGCACGCTCGATTCCATGGGGCATCGCTTCGGCCATGATTGCCTGCAAATGGACAATGCCTGCCTGCACATGGATACAATGCTGGCGGCATTCCTGCCGAAATGGCTGGAAATGGGCTATGAGGTGATCGTTACCGCTGACCATGGCCAGACCGACCGGGGAACACATGGCGGGCATCAGGACCTGCAACAGGAGACGGCGCTTTATTATTTCGGCAAGGCCAGGGGCCCTGCTTCCGAGACTGTCATTGACCAGTTGCAGATTGCACCAACCGTGCTGAAGCGCCTGGGCATCAAGGCACCCGGCAGCATGAAGGCACAGTCGTTTCTGAAGTGACGCCTGGACGCCGCGTCAGCCGGGCCACCTGCCCTGCCCCAGCGCGGCAATCGCCATGCAAATCTGGCTGAAAGCCGATGTACCAACAGAAGCAGTATGGCGGGCGCGAAGGCCGCCATGCAGCCAACCTTTCTGCGTGACGCTCAGGGCCTTCCCGCCAGCTGCCATGATCGCCGCGCAGTAGTTCGGGCAATCATCGTGCAACGGGTCGCATTCGGCAGGAAAGGCCAGTGTTGGCGGCAAACCCGAAAAATCCGTGTCCTGCAATGGTGCCTGGGTCGGGTCGCCAAGCTTTTCCACCCCGCCTGTACGAATGCCCGCATAAAAGTCGATGTCGGCAGCCGTGAGCATGGGAGCATTGGCATGATCGCGATAGGAACCCGTGGACCTGTCGCCACCCAGTCCGGGATAGATCAGCACCTGGCCCGCCGGTTTGCGTTCCTGATGGCGCGTGGCATGCGAGATTGCTGCGGCGAGATTGCCGCCCGCGCTGTCTCCCGACAGGATGATCGGGCCGGAAAACCCGCCCGCTACCCACTGAAAGGCCGCCATGGCATCATCAAAGGCGGCGGGATGTTCGTTTTCCGGAGAGAGCCTGTAGTCGACGGATACAACGCGGTATCCGGTGCTGGCGCATATTTCGGCACATACATCATCATGGCTTTCCAGGCCGCCGACGACAAATCCGCCGCCGTGGAAATAGACCACCGTGGCTGCGGGACTGGTCATGCCGACGCGGTCATAGATGCGGACGGGAACGGGATGAGGCGCAGGAATGCTCTCGTCGCGCACAAGAATGCCGGCCGGGTAGCCCGTGTGAAATTCACGGCACATTCGGTCGTAGATGCTGCGCTGCTGATCGATGGTGAAGGTTGCCGTTTCGGGCGGATAGAAGCTGTTGGTGCGCTCCACGAACGCCTTCATTTCATCGTCTAGCAGGGTATCATAATCGGGCATGGCTGTCTTCCTGAAGCGGGGCCTTCATGCGAACCCCTTTGTCGTTTGCAGTCAAGTGGTGTGTGCGTCGCCAGTGCAATTTCATCAATGTCTGAACAGGCAGGATCGGCCCCAGCAGGCGAATTGGGCGGTCCGGACAATCGCGCCATTTACAGCAGGCGGCGAAAGGCACTAACAGGGTTCAAATGCCGAAATTCGCAATGCCAGCGGGCCGATTTGCTGATATGTGATTTTCACGGACAGGAGATCGCGACCAATGACGGGCAAACCGAATATTCTCATCATCATGGTCGACCAGCTGAATGGCACGCTGTTTCCCGATGGACCTGCGCCGTGGCTTCATGCGCCGAACCTGAAGCGGCTGGCAGCGCGGTCCGTGCGCTTTGCCAATTGCTACACTTCAAGCCCGCTATGTGCGCCTGCGCGCGCATCCTTCATGTCCGGGCAGATGCCTCGCCGGACGCGGGTGTACGACAATGCAGCCGAATTTGCGTCTGACATTCCCACATACGCCCATCACCTGCGGCGCGCCGGTTATTACACCTGTCTCTCAGGCAAGATGCATTTTGTCGGACCCGACCAGATGCACGGGTTCGAGGAGCGGCTGACCACCGATATCTATCCGGCCGATTTCGGCTGGACACCTGACTATCGCAAGCCGGGCGAGCGCATCGAATGGTGGTATCACAATATGGGTTCGGTGACCGGCGCTGGCGTGGCCGAAATCACGAACCAGCTGGAATATGACGACGAGGTTGCCTTCAACGCGACGGCCAAGATTTACGATCTGGCAAGGGGCAACGATGAACGGCCCTGGTGCCTGACCGCCTCCTTCACACATCCGCACGATCCGTATGTGGCGCGCAAGAAATACTGGGAAATCTACAGCGATTGCGACCATCTGCTTCCCAATGTTCCAGCCATGGCAATGGATGAGCAGGACGCCCATTCGCAGCGCATCTTCAAGGCAAATGACTGGCTCAACTACACGATTACCGATGAAGATATCCGGCGCTCGCGGCGCGCCTATTTCGCAAACATCTCCTATCTCGATGACAAGATCGGCGAAATTCTGGAAGCGCTGGAATCAACGCGGCAGGCGGACAATACAATCGTGCTGTTCTGTTCGGATCATGGCGACATGCTGGGCGAACGCGGCCTGTGGTTCAAGATGTGCTTCTACGAGGGATCATCGCGCGTGCCGCTGATGATCAGCGCGCCGGGCATCGCCCAGCGCATGACAGGCGAGCCGGTCTCGAATGTCGATATCCTGCCGACCCTGTGTGACCTTGCCGGCATCGACATGAGCGAGATCGCTCCATGGACCGACGGGCGCAGCCTGCGCACTGTTGCAACGGGTGGTGCTCGGGGCGCGCCGGTGATGATCGAATATGCAGCGGAAGCTTCCCATGCGCCGCTGGTGAGCCTTCGCGAGGGTCGTTTCAAGTTCAACCATTGCGAACTCGACCCGCCGCAACTGTTCGACCTTGAAGCCGATCCGCATGAATTGCGCAATCTGGCTGCAGAAGCTGCCCATAGCGAGACAGTCGCGCGTTTCATGGAACAGGTTCGCGCGCGGTGGGACATGGCCGCCTATGACAGTGAAGTGCGCGCCAGCCAGGCGCGGCGATGGGTGGTTTATGAGGCACTGCGCAACGGTGCCTATTACCCGTGGGATTTCCAGCCCCTGCAAAAGGCGTCGGAGCGCTACATGCGCAATCACATGAACCTCGACACGCTTGAATCCAGCAAGCGTTTTCCTCGCGGTGAATGATGCGGCAACAAACGGCACCGAACTTCCTTTCAATCGCATCCATCATTGCATCGATGACGCTGATGGCGCTCGGCAATGGCATCATGTTTGCCTATGTACCGTTCGCCCTGTCGCAGGCAGGCGAACCGATGTGGGTCGCCGGTTCTGCGGTGACGCTGATTGCGGGCGGCGGCGTGATCGGCTGCCTGATTGCCGGTCCACTCATCGCGCGGGTCGGACATGCGCGCATGTTCACAGCCTTCTCGGCCATCATCATCCTGTCAGCGGCCATCGTGGCGCTCGGCACCATTCCCTGGGCCTGGCTCGCCTCGCGGTTCCTTTACGGAATTGCCATGAATGGCAATTTCATCATCACGCAAAGCTGGCTCAACCATTCGAGTGACAATTCGTGGCGTGGCCGGGCCATGTCCGTGTTTTATCTCGGCTATGTGCTGGGTCTGGGCACTGGCGCATTCATTTTCGGGCAGTTGCCCGCAGCGGGCAACATTGCGCCACTGGCGACAATCATGTTTGCCTGTATTGGTATCCTGCCCATTGCCCTGACCAGGCTGGCGACACCCCCACCGCCGCAGGGCGTGACGATTGCGCTTGTGCGGACATGGCGAACCTCACCCGTTGGCCTTGTCGGCATCATGGCATCAGGTGGCCTGTCGATGCTTGTTCAGGGGTTCACACCGATCTACGCCGCCCAGAAAGGCCTTTCGCAAGGCGATGTGTCGTTGCTGCTGTTCCTGATGCAACTGGGGATGCTCGGCGTGCAGGTGCCGCTAGGCGCGCTTTCAGACCGCATTGACCGGCGCCTTGTCCTGATTGGTGCCTGCGTCATCATCGCGGCGATGGCGCTGGCGGCAGCGCAGGTGACGTTTGCCAACATCCTTGTCGCGGCCCTGATCTTCGCGATCTGGTCGGGTGCAACGGAGTCGGTCTATTCGATTTCGAACGCCCATGCCAACGACCGCGCCAGGCCTGAGGATTATGTGCCGCTGGCCAGTACCATGCTGGTGGCCTGGTCCGCTGCCGCATTCGTGGTGCCTGGCGTGGTTACGGCTCTCACCCCTACTCTTGGGCCATCTGCCTTCATGTACATCATTGCCGGGCTGGCGCTTGTTTTCGCTGCATTCGTTATCGTCAGGCTTGGCAGGCGCGACAGCGTGCCCGAAGCTCAGACCGAGAATTTCGAGGTCCGCAGCGCGCAGATCCCCAATGTCGAGAACCTGCTTCCCGAAAACGATTCCACCGAGGTTGACCTGAGCTTGCCGGGTTAGCCAGAAGCCTTGCCGAATCTGCTTGCCATTCGCTATCAAGCGTATAGAGCCAACAGGGTCGCCAGTGGACGTTCGAGCTGGCATCAGGATGGACAACCGAGCGCCGTCCTGCGGCAATTCCGGAAAACCGACAATGCTGAATGGTATCCTGATCGCCTTTGGCGCCTATCTGAGCTTTTCGCTCAGCGATGCGATGATCAAACTTGCCGGTGGCGGTGCGACCGTTTTTGAAATCGCCTTCTTCGTCACGTTGTTTTCGCTTGTGCCGATCATCCTGTCGAAGCCGCGCAACGAGACCTGGCGCGATGTGGCAACCATGCACCGGCCCTACATCGTGCACCTGCGCGGCATTTCCGGCGTATTGGGCGCCATGGCGTCGATCTATGCCTTTACGCACCTGCCGATGGCGGAAGCCTATGCACTCATATTCCTGGTGCCGTTCTTCGTCACGCTTCTGTCGGTCCTGGTGCTGGGCGAACGAGTTGGCTGGATGCGCTGGAGCGCGGTGGCAGTCGGTTTCGTTGGCGTGCTTTTCGTCGTGCGCCCAGGGTTCAGGGAAGTCACACCGGCCCACCTGGCTGGCATTGCTGTCGCCTTCTTCGCAGCGCTGACAATCATTCTGCTGCGCACCCTGTCTGGAACGGAGCGGCGCACGACGCTGGCGGCAATTGTCGTTCCCTATTCGCTTGTCCTCAACGGTATCCTGATGATACGCGGATTCCAGTGGCCCGATACGTCGCTTTTTCTCATGCTGATGACTTCGGGCTTCTGCACCGGACTGGGCCATCTCTCCCTGTCAGTGGCTGTAAAGCACGTGGCGGCGAACCGCATTGCCCCGATCCAGTATAGCCAGATCATCTGGGCAGTTGTGTTCGGCTGGTTCATCTTCTCCGAGATACCCGACGCGATTGCCTTCGCCGGGCTGGCGATTGTCACGCTATCGGGCCTCTTCACCTTCGCGCGCGAAGAAAAGAAGATCGGGCGGGTCAGCCAGTCGCTGATGCTGCGCAACCGGCTGTAGCCCTTCGGTTCATCCCTTGAAGTGGATGTTGAATTTTTCCCTCACCTGGGCATCGATGGTTGGGTCGATCTGCAAACCGTTTGCGGCGAGGATTTCGTTCTTGCGCTTGATGGCCTGAGCGATCAGTTCCGGCTTGCCGACTTCCGCCCATTCTTTTGGTGAGAGGCGATCAGCGACCTTCGGATAGACATACTCGCTCTGCATGATCGACAGCGTCTGCGTGTGCCCGAGATAATGTCCGGGACCGCCCATGCAGACCTGCTTCATCGTCTCGATGGAGACGAAATCCTCGGTGACGTCGATACCGCGCACGCAGCGGATCGCCTGACCCAGCATGTCGTCGCCGAGTACCAGCGATTCCAGGCTGAAGCCAAGCAGCGAGGCATGCATGCCGACCGCTTCATAGACCATGTTCAGCCCTGCAAGGCCCGTCATGACGTTGGAACACATCTGTTCCCAGCCAGCCTGCATGTCGGGCATCTTGGCATCGGCAATGCCGCCGGCCGCACCGCCCGGCAAGCCATAGAACTGGTGCATCTGCGCGCAGCCCGACGAGAGCAGCGCCTGTTCACCCGAACCACCGGACATGGCGCCCGACCGCAGGTCGGAAACGAAGGGCCATGTGCCGAAAATCGCGGGTGCGCCGGGCTGGATCGCATTGACGTAGACCAGGCCGGCAAGGCACTCGGCCACGGCCTGGACGATTGCCGTGGCAATGGGAGCGGGTGCAGTGGCACCCGCCTGGCCGGCAGAAAGGAGCAGAATGGGCATGCCGGCGCGCACCAGCTTTTCCATCACCTTGCAGCTTTCCTGCGCAAACTTCATCGGCGGGACGACAAAACAGTTGGAGTTGGAGACAAACGGGCGCTCACGCCATTTCGCTTCGCCACCTGCCACCATGTGCAGCACTTCAATGCAGCCATCGACATAGTCGGGATCGAAAATCGACGTGCCGACATGCTTTTTTGTCCCGGCAATGCAGGCATAGAGCGTGTTGATGTCCATCTCGTAATTGTCGACGATGTCGCGACAGACCATCGGGCGCTGGAAGAAGTGGACATTGTCCAGTGACTGGACAAGGCGCGCGGCGTCGTAGACGTCCTTGACCTTGGATTCGCGATATTCGTTGCGTTCCACATCAACGACATGAACTGCTGCTCCGGCCGTTCCGTAGTGAACGCGGGTTCCTTCCAGCAGCAGATCGAACTTCGGATCGCGCCCGTGCAGCGTCAGGCCGCGTGCCGCCTTTGCAAGCATGTCCTCGACCAGGGCACGGGGAAAGCGGATACGCCCATCATCGCCCTGCACAGCGCCTGCGCCCAGCAGGATCTCGACGCCCGATTCTGGCGCATCGGCAAGACCGATCACTTCGAGCGCTTCGAGGGCAGCCTCGTGGATGCGGATCACACTGGCCTCGCTGAGCGGCTTGTAATGCCCGCCGCGCATGCCGGGTTTGACGGGCTGGATATTGTCAGCCAGTGGGGCTGAGCGAACCGCGAGGCGGCCTGCGCGGCCTCCGGTGCGCCGTGAACGGTTGCTGTCTGCTACCTGTGCGTCTGTCATGATCCGGCTCCTGCGGACAAAAGATGTCTGTTTTCATGCCGTTGCTGGATGAAGGCGCGAATGCGACGCGCGGCCTCCCTGAGCACGGATTCTGTCTGGCAAAGGGAAATTCGCACATGTCCCGCGGCGGCCTTGCCAAAGGCTTCGCCGGGCGTGACGGCAATCCTTTCGGCGTCAAGCAGTGCCCAGGCGAATTCCTCGCCGCTGTCGGCAACACCGCGGACATCCAGCATCACATACATGCCGCCGGACGAGCCACGTACCGTGGCCCCGTTCATCCCGGCAAATTCGCGCACAAGGGCAACGCGGCGCTCGGCATAGCGCTTTGTGTAGTCCTGGACGCCCCAGCCATTCTCCAAAGCCCTGGTCACGGCGCGGCTGACGAAATCACCCAGGCCATAGGTCAGAACCAGATTGAGATTGATGAGGTTCGCAATGAGTTCGCGCGGTGCGCGCAACCAGCCAACACGCCAGCCCGTCATGCCGTGGCTCTTGGAAACCGAATTCACGATCAGCGTCCGCTCCGCCATGCCCGGCAGGGAGGCAGGAGACAGATGCGCGCCGCTTTCGCCGGGATGGGTCCAGTAGACCTCATCCGAAATCAGCCACAAATCATGGTCACGGCAGAATGCCGAGATCGCTTCCAGCGTCTGCCTTGTATAGACCGCGCCGGTCGGATTGTTGGGCGAATTGATCAGGATCGCCCTGGTGCGGCTGTTGAGTGCCTTTTCCAGTTCCGCACGGCGCGGCTGGAAATCATCTTCGGCCCTTGCTTCGACCACGGAAAAATCGGCGCAGGCGGCACGGAATGTGCCTGGATAGGTGGCGTAATAGGGGCCAACGACAATGGTGTGATCCCCTGGGTCCAAGGCTGCATGCACAGCCAGGAACAGGGCACCCTGCCCGCCCGGGGCCACGATCACTTCATCCGCGCCAGTGGGAACGCCTGAGGACTGTTCGGTGATGGCGGCCATCGCCCTGCGCAGTTCGGCAATGCCCTGCAGGTCGGTATAATGGTGATGACCGGCGCGCAGCGCATCAACGCAGGCCTCGACGGATTGCTCCGGCGTCGGCACATCATGATCGCCGATGGAGAGCATGAGAATGTCTTCTCCGGCATCCTGGCGCGCCTTGGCCGAGAAATGCACTTCCCAGCCGCTGGGATCGTTGCCGAGAATTCCCGAAACCCGTTTGGAGATGGCTGGCATCAGGCCCTCAATCTTTCATTGGCTGGATCCCATACGGCACCTTCCTGCACGATTGCAGGGAAACGTTCGCCATAGATTTCCACTTCGACCCGCGTTCCAGGCTGCACCAGGTCGGAACGCAGCATGCCAAGGGCAATAGACTTGCCTACCCGGTGCCCCCAGCCGCCGGAAGTCGTTTCGCCGACCACCTTGCTGTCATGCCACAGGGTCGACATGTATGGCGCATCACATTCGCGCGCATCGACAAGCAGCGTGACGAACTGCTTCTTCACACCGACCTGCTTTTCGGCAAGGATCGCTGCCTTGCCCATGAAGTCAGGCTTGGAGAAGTTCACGAAGCGCTCCAGCCCGCCCTGCAGGATCGTGTAATCGGTGGAGAGATCACCCTTCCAGGTGCGGTAACTCTTTTCGAGGCGCAGTGAATCGAGCGCAAACATGCCGAATGGCTTGAGCCCGTGCCTGCTGCCAGCTTCCCACACCGCATCGAAGATGGCGGGCGTGTCCTCGGTCTTTGTATGGATTTCCCAGCCAAGTTCGCCCGCGAAGGAGACGCGAACCAGCTGGCAATAGCGCCCAGCAATCTTGGCAGTCTGATGTGTCAGCCAGGGCAGCGTCAAGTCGCCATCGCTGACTTCGGACAGGATGGCACGGGAACTGGGACCGCTGAGAATCTGGCAGCTGAACTCCTCGGTGACATCGCGGATGTCGATCTTCGAGCCAGCAGGCAGATGCCTGCGGAGCCATTCCAGATCGTGCAATTGTGCGATACCGGCGGTGATCAGGAAGAAGAAGTCTTCCTTTATCGCCATCACGGACATTTCGGTGACAATGCGTCCACCCTTGTCGGCAAAGTATGCAAGGCCGATGCGGCCAGGCTTGGGAATGTTGCCGGTAACCAGCGACAGCAGCCATTCGCGCGCGCCCTCGCCTTCGACGCGGTAGCGCGAAAATCCGGGCAGGTCGAGAATTCCCGCGGCATCGCGAACGGCAAGGCATTCCTCGCGGATGCGCGGGAACCAGGGGCCTTCCCTGTTCCAGGTCTGGGTTGCTTCGTGTGACGTGTCATCGCCTGGACTGGCGAACCAGTTCGCACGTTCCCATCCATTGAAGGCGCCGAACTGGGCACCGAGCGCCTTGAGGCGGTCATGGATCGGTGAAAGCTTGCGGTCGCGACCGGCTGGCCATGCGTGGCGCGGAAAATGCATCGCATATTCGTGGCCATAGACTTCCATGCCCTTGGCCACGCAATAGTCATGATCGGCAAAGGCGGTGAAGCGGCGCGGATCGCACGACCACATGTCCCACTCGGTCGTGCCCTGCGTTACCCATTCGGCCAGAACCTTGCCAGCGCCACCAGCCTGGGCGATGCCGAACGTGAAGACACAGGCCTCGAAGGCATTCGGCACACCGGGCATCGGGCCGATGAGCGGATTGCCGTCCGGGCAATAGGGAATGGGACCATTGATGATCTTGCTCAGGCCCGTGGTACCCAGCAGCGGCACGCGCTCGACCGCATCGTTGAGATACCATTCCAGGCGATCAAGATCGTCGGGATAGAGCTGGAAGGAGAAGTCTTCGGGCATCGGATCATCGGAGGTCGCCCAGTGCGCGCGGCAATTGCGCTCATAGGGGCCGAGATTCATGCCGTTCTTTTCCTGGCGCAGGTAGTAGGAAGAATCGACATCGCGCAGCAGCGGGAGCTTGTGGCCGACTTCATCGGTCCAGGCCTTGAGCTCAGGGATTTCCTCGAAAAGAATGTACTGGTGGCTCATGACCATCATCGGCACGGTGCGACCGCCAAATGGCTTGAACCATTCACCAACCTTCTGGGCGTAGTAACCGGCCGCGTTGATCACATATTCAGCGCGGATCGAGCCTTTTTCGGTGTGGATGATCCACTCGCCATTCTCCCGGTCAATGCCGGTGGCGGGCGTGAAACGCATGATCGTTGCCCCCATGTCGCGCGCGCCCTTTGCCAGCGCCTGGGTCAACTGCGCAGGATCAATATCGCCATCGGCAGGATCATACAGCGCGCCCTTGAGATCATGGGTTTCAAGGAACGGATATCTGGAGCGGATTTCGTCAACACCAAGCACTTCCAGGTTCATGCCCTGGTATCTGCCCATGCCCCTGGCGCGCTCGAATTCCTGCATGCGCTCCCTGGAATGGGCAAGGCGGACCGAACCGGTGACGTGGTAATTCATCGGATAGTCGACTTCCGCGCCCAGCCCCGAATAGAGTTCGGTCGAATAGCGCTGCATGTTCATGATGGACCAGGAGGTCGAGAAGGTCGGCACGTTTCCTGCCGCATGCCAGGTCGAACCAGCGGTCAGTTCGTTTTTCTCCAGCAGGACACAGTCCGTCCATCCGGCCTTTGCCAGGTGATAAAGTGCAGAGACGCCAACCGCGCCGCCGCCGATGATGACGACACGTGCCGTTGAAGGAAATTCAGCCATCGTTCCTCGCTCCATTCATTTCAATATACCGGCGGTGAAATCACCCAGATAACCACTGCAGGTTCAGTGCCGGAATTCCGCCACCGGTAGGGCTGGTTCTGAAACTGGAAACTGTCGCCAGCTTCCAGGCGGTAGTGATGATCGCCGATCCACAGATCAAGCGTACCACTGACGAGATATCCGGCATCCTGCGCGGCGCGCTGCGACCATTCATTGCGCTCGTAGCCCGGCAGGAAGACCGAACGGATCATCTCGAAATCGCCGCTGAGATCAGGGGAAAGGAGTTCCTCGCGCAGGCCATCCTCGTTCGAGCCGAGCGTCACGCGCTGCGCCTTCCTGACGATGCGCCCACGCTCGTTGCCGGGGGCTGCTTCATTGCGGAAAAACAGCGACAGGGGAATGGCGAAGAGTTTGGCTATGGCGCGCAGGTCAGTGATCGACGGTTCTGTCTGGCCACGCTCGACCTGGGAAAGCCAGCCAATCGAGCGCCCAATCTCGCCAGCCAGTGTGGACAGGCTCATGGAACGGCTCTTGCGCAGGGCACGAATGTCGGCGCCAGCACCCAGGACAGCGCCGTCACCCTCGTCCTCGTCCATTGTCACGGACTGGTTTTCCACCAACAGCTCCCGCCTTCGCGCTCCGCGAAGATCAAAATGAAATTTCCCTGACTTTTTTCATTTTCAGAAAAATATGCAAGGAAATTTTTCGGGAAACCAAAGCTACTGCTTCGTGTTCAGCCGCTGCTTGAGCAGGTTCAGATATTCATCATCGCCCGATTTGATCTCCGGTGCGGGCGCCGAAGCGCAGTCCACCTTGTAGTCGAGCGCCATGCCTGCCTTGACACAGACGCCGACCTGCCAGCCGGGTGGAAGGTCGGTCAGGTCAACCGCTTTCCATTTCGGGTGCCCCTCGCTCTTGAGATTCTCGAGATTGGTGAGAATCATGCTCGAGAAATCCGAGACCGCCTTGCAGCTTTCGCGATGATAGGCGTTGCGCTTCAGATCATAGTCGTAGGTCATCAGCACTGCCTTGACGGCAACGACGCTGACCGGCTCACTCTGGAACGGATAGGTGGAGCCAGGAATGGTGGCGGGCACATAGGTAGCCTTCAGCGCCGCTTCGTCAAGCGGCAGCAGGTGGAAGCGAGCCGCATCAATACGCTCATCGGCAAAGAGCGCCGTGGGATAGCCAGCGACATAGAATAGCGCGTCAATCTCGCCTGCCAGCAGGCGATTGAGCGAATCGCCCGTTGCTTCCTTCTGCCTGTCGGCCTTGACGCGGGTAATGTCGAGCACCAGCGAGGCTGTCAGGAATGTGCCGCTGTCCTGGACGCCGACACCGATCTTCTTTCCCTCAAGATCCCTGATGGAGGCGATATCCTTGCGGGCCAGCAGATGGATTTCCTCATTGTAGAGCGGGAACATGATGCGCACGCCCTGCACCGCCTTCTGGATTTCCGCGTCATTGGCTTCATATGTCTTGAGATACTCAAGGACATCGGACTGGACGATGCCGAATTGGGTGTTCTTGCGATTGCGAACGCCAATGAAGTTTTCGAGGCTGCCAGCGCTTTCGAGCACATTGAGCGTCTGTCCGCAGGCGCTGCCTATCCTGGCCATGTCACGGCCAATCTGGATGTAGGTCCCTTTCGGTCCACCGGTCATGATGTTCTTCTCGAATTCGGCAGCACCGGCGAGCGGCGCGGAGCCCAGCACCATCAACATGCCTATCGCGGCCAATAGTTTCATGCGCATGGCACCCTCCTTCAACAATCTGATTCCAGGGACAGGATGAGGTCTCGCACGGCCACGGCAGGTGCCCTGCCGAACACCTGAGAGAGGACGGACGATACGCATTCACCCAATATGAGGCCCGTGGCGATCTGATCGCGCTGGGCGTTTGTCAGCCCGGACAGGCCCTTGGCATTGGTAATGGCGCTTGCCACCCTTAGCGGATCGCGCGGCTTGCCCTGCCCTCCTGCTGACGACTGTGTCTTGCTGGCCGTGGCACCATCATCCCTGGCGGCAGCACTTTCCCTTGCCTGCGCCTCAAGCGCTGCGATCTGTTCGCGAAGGGAATCTGCCTCCTTCTGCGCAGCACCCACTTCACTTTCCATCCGGCTGGCCAGACTGGCGGCCGCGGCTTCCATGTCGCTGATCTGCCTGTCGCGCCGGGCAATCTCGGCGCGAGCTGCCTCCAGGCCTGTTTCAAGTTCTGCGAGGCGCGCAGTGGCGGCTTCGCTGCCTGAATTGTCCTTCGATGCAATCGATGCCTTGAGCGAGCGCAGTTCACGCTCGGCGGCGGAAAGGCGTTCGATCTCGCCATTCATGTCTTCAAGCAGCCTGTCGCGTTCACTGACCGCGCGCTGCAGATCGGCTGCATTGGACTTTTTCAGGGCATCGAGTTCGGATTGCAGCGTGGAGGTCAGTTCCTCGGCGATCTGCAGCCTGCCCTGCATGGAGCGGAAACGTTCGTCCGCATCTGTCAGCGCCTTGTCTCGCGAAGCCAGCTCACGCTCCAGCGTGGTGACGTCCACCTTGCCCGCTTCCTCAAGCTGATTTCGCAGCAGCTCGATGCGCTCGTCACGCTCAAGCACGGCACGTTCGAGCACCTCCACATTGGCCGATGCGTTCTGGTTGCTGGAACCTGCCTCCTGGCGGGCAGCAGCAAGCTGCGTCTCCAGTTCGCCAATGCGCTGTTGCAGCACTGCAATTTCGCCATTGCCGGTGAGCGCGCCTGTCGAGTAGCGCCAGGCAAAAAAGCCGCCAGCCAGCAAAATGACCAGCGCCACAAGAATGACTGCCGCGGGCGACCGGGAGCCCGCGGGCGCGGAAACACGCGATGAATCGCGGCCCCAATCAGCCATCAGCAAGACTCGCAATGAATTTCATCATGGAGAACAGGTAGGCCCAAGCGCAGTGGATGGCAAGCCTCACCCTGGCAGGCCGGGGATTGAAGCAGTTACCAAAACAACCATCACAGCTCTGGAACAATCAGCCTTTTATCACGAGGAGGAAGTTTTTCACCCGGGCGCACGTGCCAAATGCTTCCATACAAGTTTCTCGATTCTCCGCTTTCCGTGTGTTCCGAAAGAGTGAATACTGCACTTGCATGTGCATCATTGGCCAAGGGCGTCGCCTTGGCCTGCCAAGAAAACATTATCGCACAAACTAAAGAAACTGCTCTGTACACCATGCGCTATCCATCCTTTCAAAGGATGGTAAAAGCACCATGGTTAACAGTTATCTAAACATGGCTTCAGTTCGGCTACCGCGAAGCGATGAAAGGCCTGTCTAAACCCATTTTTGTAATTCTTGACGGTTCGACTTCCATTTCAATTGGCTCAAAAGAATGGGAGCCCCGCTCTCCAACAACCTTGCGCAAGGAAGCCAGGATGCTGGTGCCTGCCCTGCAATTGCTCGTTCCCTTGGAGCGATAGGTCACAAAATTGCATATAGAATGGTCTTCGCACCATTTTACACAGGAGGCGATGTCACGGGTAGTTGTTCTTATGATTGACGTGTCAATGCCCAGATTTTCAGTCCATTTCCATGGACGATCAAATACCGGTTTGCGAGCTGGTGCGCCACGGTCTTCAACATCGCGAAAGAAAAACCCCGCCGACGACCTCCGGCTCAACGCAACGAAATCGAAGTCCTCTTTCAGGAAGCACCGGTTCTCGGAGTAGGTAAAGAAATTGCATTGCAGATTATCCGCGCAAATCTGGGCACATTGTCGAAAGCTACCCGTCGGTATTGCCGGACCAAGGTCCCCACCGAAAAAGTCCACACTCTCATACTCGGCCAACCACCACTCAGGTACCGGTTCGGCGGCCAGATGCCTTTGCTGGGCCTCCTTCCTCAGCTTGACTGCCCTTTCGATAGCCTCTTCCTTGTAACGACTACCTGGCTGCAAAATGACAAATCGTTCGTATCCATCGATTGTGTTCTCACGCAATGCCGCCATCCAGTCTCCCAATTCCAAGTTTTGTGGATTGGTCGCCGCACCCTGCCCAGAATCGACCCTGGGCTGTTCCAGACCCGACGACAAATCATTCGAATTGCTCTTATCATTGAACCAGAATTGATCCGTCAAAGATGTATGGCTCCAAGGCGTTTGTTGGTTGGAGGTCACACGGCGCACCTCCTTTGTAACTACTTGCATCAATTCATTGATCGTCTGCCCTGGAGTATCGAGATTGCGTATCAGCGCCGCTGAAAAGGGGCTGTGGCGACCTTCTCCGTCCAGGGCGACATTTCCTGGTTCGGTCGCAAAGGCAATGAAACTTCCTTCACTCTGGGTCTTGAAAACAGCGAGGCCTCGGGAGAGTGAGCCTGATCGTGTTCGTGCCGCCCCCGGTACGGAGCCGCCTAGTGGGTCGTCTCGGCACGCATCCAGGAAAATCAGATTGATGCGCGCATCTTTCATCGATTCCAAAACATCCTGAAGCTTGACTGTGTTGATCCTGAGTTGAATTTCAGATTGTAATTTGACATCCACGGGAACCAGGTAGTTCTCACCATTTACCTGCAGCGCGTGACCAGCGTAGAAAAGCAAGGATACATCAGCATTCGAACTAAGGTATTCAAATTTTCTCAAGTGGTTATGAAAGGACTGCAGATCCGAGTTTTCTGCAAGAACGACTTCAAAACCAAGGCTCCGTAGTACTGATGCAACTCCCTCAGCATCGTTCTTCGGATTCGGTAAAACCGTGAAGTGCTGATAATCTGAATTCCCGATTACCAGAGCAACCCTCGCTTGGCCCACAGCTTCAACTGACATGGCGAACAAGGAGAGGGCAAAAAAAACTATAATATCTAAGGGTCTGAGTTCATTCCTCGAGGATTTCCTTCACAGCCGTGGCAAGCTGCTTGAGCGTGAACGGCTTGGGCAGGAATCCGAACTTCTGGTCCTGATTGTCAGGCAAGTTCTTGGCAAACGCTTCCTCGGCATATCCCGACATGAAGATGAAGCGCATGGTCGGCCAGCGCTTCTTCAATTCGCGGAACAGCGTCGGCCCATCCATTTCCGGCATGACGACATCCGATACGACCGCATCGATCCTGTCGCCCACCTCTTCCATGATTTCCAGCGCTTCCACACCGCTCGACGCCTCATGTACCTCGTAGCCACGCGAAATGAGCGCGCGCGAAGCAAAGGCGCGCACGGCATCCTCGTCTTCCACGAGAAGCAGGGTAGCCGAACCCGTGAGGTCGCGGGCGCGCTCTTTCTTCTTTGGTTCACCACCTGCCTCGTCATCGCCGCCCCTGGCTTGTCGCGTGGTCAGGTTCTCCGCTTCCAGCGGCTCATCCGTTTCGGTCAGGATATGGCGTGGCAGGAACACCCTGAATGTCGTTCCCTTGCCGATTTGGCTGTCGGCATAGATGAAGCCGCCGGTCTGCTTGATGATGCCGTAGACGGTGGACAGGCCCAGGCCCGTGCCCTTGCCGACCTCCTTGGTGGAAAAGAACGGCTCGAATATCTTTTCCATCACTTCTTCGCTCATCCCGGTCCCATTGTCCTGCACCTCGATGAGGACATAGTCGGCGGCTGGCATTTCCTTGATGGCATAGCTGGCAGCCTGCTCGGCATCGACATTTGATGTCCGGATGACGAGGTCGCCACCTTCCGGCATCGCATCACGCGCATTGACCGCAAGATTGACGATCACCTGCTCGAACTGCGACACGTCTGCCTTGATCGGCCATACATCGCGCCCATGCACGACATTGAGCGACACTTTTTCACCCAGCAGCCGGTCAAGCAGCATGCGCAGGTCAGAAAGGACATCGCCCATTTGCAGGACCTGTGGCCTCAGCGTCTGGCGACGCGAGAAGGCGAGCAGCTGGCGCACGAGACTGGCAGCCCGGTTCGCATTCTGCTTGATGTTCATGATGTCCTGGAAGGACGGATCGGATGGCCTGTGATTGGCAAGCAGGAGGTCTGAAAAGCCGATGATCGCTGTCAGCACATTGTTGAAGTCATGTGCAACGCCACCGGCAAGCTGGCCGACTGCCTGCATTTTCTGGCCTTGTGCGAACTGTTCTTCCAGCGCGCGCTGCTCGGTTGTTTCCATGACATGCAGGATCACGGTTTCCTGGTCGTCAGTGCCGCCACCTTCTGCGTCATGGGCATTTTCGTTCATGCGCGCTGGCGACAGGAAATAGCGCGCAAACCGGCCCTTCTCGCCCGGTATCGTAATGTCGACCGGCTTGATGTTCGCCTGGCCGTCACTCGCAGCCTTCCATGCAGCTTCAAGCGCAGGGCGTTCCTGTTCGCTCGCCATATCGGAGAAATTGAGGTTGGAGATGCCGCGCCGGCTCTCGATCAGATTGGCAAACATGCGCTGGAAAGGCGCATTGGGCCGGATGAAGCGCCCATCCTCGCCAAGCGAGGCAACTGCGAATGGCGTATTGTTGAAGAAACGTGTGAAGCGTACTTCTACGTCGCGCAGCGCCGCATCGCCGCCCTCGCCTGATATCCGGTTGATGACAAGCGTGCGCGTTGCACCCGGCGCACCGTCGCTGAGCGCGGGCATGCGGTGATACAGGCGGACAGGCAGGCTTGTACCGTCACTCTTGGCAAGGTCGAGATCGATCACGGCAGTCTTCGTGTCGCGCCCTTCAGACCGTGCGGCGCGAAGCATTGCCATTCCATCGCCGAGAATGATGTCAGACAGATTGAGTGCACCCGGCTCGAAACGCGCCAGGTCTATGCCGAGCCAGTCGGCGAGTGTCGCATTGAGATAGACAAGCGACCCGTCATTCTCGCTGGAAAAGAAGCCCGCTGGCGCATGGTCGAGATAGTGGATTGCGTTCTGCAGTTCGAGAAACGCGGTTTCCTGCCGCCGACGGTCTGACGTAACGTCCGAGACCTGCCAAACGGAAAAGGGCTTGGCATGGCCGTCGATGCGCATCGGGCGCGCTCGAAGCCGGTACCACCTGGGTGAATCATCGTCAGCCCGCAGACCGCGAGCGGCACGAAATTCCTCCGAACTGGCGTTACCAGCCCGCACTGCATTCGCCACGCGATAAACGGTCTCGGATGCTTCCATGCGCTGGGAGAAGAGCGCCTCGATGCCGACAACGCCCGATTCATCCTTCGCCCCGATCATGTCGGCATAAGCGCGGTTGGCGTAGACAATCCGCCCATCGGTATCGGTAACCAGCACGCCGCTGTCCATGCCATCGACAAGCATGCGCGCGAAATCCTCCGACCCGCGATTCCCGCCAAGCTGAATGAAGCCGAGCACCAGTGAAAAGAGGAAGAAGACGCCAATTCCCGCAAAAGCGCCCAGAACCCACAGGATCGCCGGTTCGCCGAACTGATCCTTGCCCCAGATGTAGATAACGACGGCAATCAGCGCCAGCGTGATGCCAACCGCCAGAAGCCTCGCGACATTGTTCTGCTTGCCAGGACGGTTGATTACCGGCTCGATTGCCTTCCCGGTCCTGTTCTTTTCCGTCATACCCGCCCTCTGGGCCAACGCCGATAGCGTTCGCGAATCATTCCCGCCCACCGGAAATGCGATCAGTGCCGGGCAATTCTTGAATCATATTCCGCCCTGCAGTGAAAGCCCCGATATCCTGTTTTTGCAGGCTCAGACCCGATCCATGTTGAAAAACAACGCATAATGCCGGTGAACGGCCCTACTGGGCACAACCACGCTATTGCCCCATTGATGGGGCACTTTGCACAGGCGTGTGAACAGGTTAACACGACGTTAAGCTGACTTTGCAATTTTGTATGGTGGATTCGCATAGTGCCAAGGCACGAAACGGATCCCGATTTTTGGAAATGGCCGCAATCCGGCAAGTTCGGACGGCCTGCCTCGGGGCGAGGAGTTGACCATGGAATCTCTGATGTCAGGTTTTGGCGAAGGCGGAACGGCGCTTACGCTTGTCATAGTCGTGTTGGGACTGACAATTGCGCTCGTACTGCTTGTATGGGTCTGGCGAAAATTGACGGCGGGCTCTGCATTGCGCAGCAACCGCAACAGGCTACCCAGACTATCCGTGACAGATGCTGCTATCGTTGACGACAAGCGGCGACTGGTGCTGGTGCGTCGCGACAATATCGAGCATCTGGTGATGATCGGCGGGCCAAGCGACATTGTCATCGAACAGAATATCGTGCGTGCACATCATCCAATTCCCGCAGCACAACCACACACGGAACACCGTGAACCAGAACAGGAGCGCCACCATGTCGGCGAACCTGTTTCCGAACATCACCACCCCGCGCCAAGAGCCGAAGCGAAAGCAAAGGTCCACTTCGAGGACAAGAAAGCCAATGGCGAGGAAAGAAAGACAAACGGTGCAAGCAGGCTGCTTGAGCGCATCGGCGAATCCAGGCAGCAGACAAAGACCGCCAGCGCGTCGAGCGCTGCTGCGACTGCCGCTGCTTCGCTGGCACCAGCAGCTGCGTCTGCCCACAAGGCAGAACCGGCCGTTTCGCCAGCCAGCGCAAGGATTGACGAACCAGCACCAGAACCAGAACCGGATTTCGAACTCGGGCTGGAAGAGGAACTGGGCAACATCACAGCGCAGGTCAGCGAACCGATATCCATGGCACCGCAGCAATCAGCAGCACCGTCACTGGATCAGACAGCTCACAAGGCCAATGGCAACGGCTCCGGCGACGACGCCATGGAAGACGAGATGCAGCGCCTGCTCAGTGAACTGGGGTCGGCCCGTTAGGGTCAGGACCAGGCAATGAAATGGAAAAGGCGCCTTCGGGCGCCTTTTTCCTGTGTCGTATCAATTCTGGCTTGGCCAGATTGTCTGGATGCCTATTCCTCGCGATAGACTTTCTCACGGCGTTCATGGCGTTCCTGCGCCTCGATGGAAAGCGTTGCAATCGGCCGCGCATCCAGCCGCTTCAGGCTGATCGGTTCGCCGGTTTCCTCGCAATAGCCGTATGAACCGTCCTCGATCCTGCGCAGCGCCGAATCGATCTTGCCGATCAGCTTGCGCTGGCGATCACGTGCGCGCAGTTCGATTGAACGGTCGGTTTCAGATGAGGCGCGATCTGCCATGTCAGGAAGCTTGTCGGTCTGATCCTGCAGTCCGGCCAGCGTCTCGCGCGATTCCTTGAGAATGTCGTTCTTCCAGGCAATCAGCTTGCGGCGGAAATATTCGCGCTGGCGTTCGTTCATGAACGGCTCGTCTTCGCTCGGTACGTACTCGGCTTCAACTGTCGATGACATGGCTAACTCCGTATACCCCTGGAAGTGCGGGCCTTATAACGCCCGATGGTGAAGTTCTCAAGACATTAGATGCGAGCAATCACGCGCCTGTGTATGAACGGGCAATTGCCGCAAAAATCTCGTCAAAAGCAATTTGCCTTCAATCGCTTATTTCCCGGCCCGCATTTCCTCGAACCGATCGGCGATCTGCAATCGCCAATATTCAAGCTGTGTTGCCACTCTTCCCGCAAGCCCGCCACCCCACTGAACGCGGAACGGTTCGAACAGTCGCCAGCGGTCATCGCCTCCCGTAATCGCGGATGCGATCAGGTATCCGCCCATTGCGGTGGTGTTGAGGCCATGCCCGCCGAAACCCGTCAGTGGCCACAGTCCGGGCATCATCTGGCCGATAAGCGGCATCTTGTGCACGCAATATCCCATCAGCCCGGCCCATTTGCGTTCGATGACCAGATCGTCAAGCTGCGGATAGACGCCTTGAATGTCACGTTTCAGTGCCTCGCCCAGGCGCGCAGGAACCGAAGTGCGCGTCGTGATCCGCCCGCCCCATAGCAGTCGCCGTTCATCGCCCTTGCCGACAATCCGATAATAGTCACCAGCGCGTCGCGTATCGCCAAGACAGCCGGAAAAACGGATGGCTTCGTCAAGCTTCTGCGAACGGGCCGTGACGACATAGGTCGCAACTGGCAGGATGGCGCGATTGATGCGCTGCACCGGCCCGCCATAGGCGCTGGTCGCGACAACCACATGCTCACAGCGCACCGAACCATTGCCGGTCCTCACTTCCCAGTTGCCACCATCGAGCCTTTCGATGCTGATGACCCGGGAATTCTCGTGCAGCCTTGCGCCATGCGCTGCCGCCTGACCAGCCAGCAGCACGGCATAGTCGAGCGGCTGTATGTGAAAGGGGCCCATGTCCAGCAGGCCTGCATGGTAGCTGTTCGAGGAGACGTATGGCTCCAGTTCACGCTGCGACAGGAGCGTGTATTGAACGCCATAATCACGTGCCATGCGCTCTGCACGCTGTTCCAGTTCAGCAACGCGCGCATGGCGAATCATTTTCAGCCAGCCCTGCCCGCCGATGATGTCCTCACGGGCGTTCTCGCGGATCGTATTGCGGATATGGCCGACACCTTCGACGCTCAGCCGATACAATTCGCGGGCATGGTCCAGGCCCAGGCGCTTCTCGATCGTCAGGATGGACTCGGCAAATCCCCCGGACACAAAACCGCCATTGCGGCCCGAAGCCGCCCAGCCCATGCGTTTTCCCTCGAGCAGGATGACATCGCGGCCAGCCCGCGCCAGTTCCAGCGCTGCGGTCAGCCCTGCCAGTCCACCGCCAATAATACAGACCTGCGCGTGCGTGCCTTTCGCACTGGCCAGTTGCCCGAATGTTGGAAGGTGTGCAGCAGTCGCAGAATAATGGCTGTCAATGTGGCCCGACTGGCTGTGCATGGAATTGCCCTTGATCATGAATCGCGCCCGTTGATAGCCCGCTAACATGCCCGGTGCATAAGCACGCAGCCCGTTCCATGCAAGCGTCAAGGCGCGTCACCTGGCGCATTGCGTCCAGCCTGATTTGCGATTTGGGCTCTTGCCCTTGGCGCGCCGGTTCATTACCCCTTTGACGTGAATCGGGGAGCGTACATGGTCACTCTTTATCTGCTGCGGCACGCCAAATCATCCTGGGCTGAACCTGGAAAGACGGATTTCGACCGCACGCTCAATTCCCGTGGCCACACTGACCTCCCCGAGATCGCCGCAATGATGAAGGAACGCGGTTTCGTTCCCCAGCATGTCTTCTGTTCCGACGCCCTGCGAACCAAGATGACCTGGGATGGTGTTCGCGTCGCTTTCGATCCTGTTCCGCCAGTTGTTTATGAGCATGCGCTGTATGCGGGCGAGATTTCGGACTATCTCGATTGCCTTCGCGGCCTCAGTGACAAGGGTTCGGCCATGATCGTCGGCCACAATCCGATGTGCGAGGGACTCGCTGGCGAACTGGTCAACCATGGCGATCCTGCAGCCCTGTCAGCTTTCTCGCAGAAATATCCGACAGGCGCGCTTGCCGTCATTGATCTCGATATCGAGAACTGGTCCGAAATTGCGCCGGGATCGGGCTATCTCAGGGCCTTCATTGCACCGCGCGATCTTTGACACGCCGGGCTTTGCGATTCCCGCTTTCTGCCCCCATATTGGAAGCGAACATTCGAAACTGGCCGCGCCTGGGGAGCATTCGTACCGAAATTGGCAAAAATCACCACGCTGGCCGATGACGCCCTCATAGCTTTCGACAATCTGTCCGATCTCGCCGGCAAACTGGTGACGCCATCCGTTCGCCTCGGCGTGACTGGTCTGGCACGCTCCGGCAAGACCGTTTTCATAACCGCGCTTGTGCACAATCTTCTGCATGGCGGTCGCCTTCCGCTGTTCACGCCCTACAGTTCCGGCCGCCTCAAATCCGCGGCACTGGCACCCCAGCCCACCTTCGACATGCCGCGCTTCCAGTATGAGCCGCATGTACGGACCCTGCTCGAACAGCGCGAATGGCCGCAATCGACACGCTCGATCTCCGAACTGCGCATCACCATCGAATATGAATCCGCCAGTGCCTGGCAGCGCACCTTCGGATCCGGCAGGTTCAACATCGATATTGTCGACTATCCCGGCGAATGGCTGCTCGACCTGCCGCTGCTGGCTCGCGATTATGGCCAGTGGGCAGGCGAAGCGCTGTCCCTGGCATCCGGCGGTCGGCGCAACGAACTGGGCGCGGACTGGCTGAAACTGACAAGGGCGACAAACCCTTCAGGACCGGCGGACGAAATGCAGGTGCAGGCCCTGGCTGCAGCCTTCACCGCCTATCTTCGATCCTGCCGCGAAGATGAAACCGCACTGTCCACGCTTCCCCCCGGTCGATTCCTGATGCCGGGCGATCTTGAAGGCTCACCTGCCCTGACCTTTGCGCCGCTGGCAATTCCAGCCGATGGCGAGATTGGCGAAGGAACGCTCGCCGCGATGATGCGCGACCGCTACGAGGCCTACAAGCGCCACGTCATCAAACCCTTCTTCCGCGAACATTTCGCGCGGCTCGACCGCCAGATTGTCCTGGTGGACGTATTGAGCGTCATCAATGCCGGTCCCGACGCGGTTGCCGATCTCGAAACGGCACTTTCAGGCATCATGGCCTGTTTCCGTCCCGGCCAGGGTTCCATCCTTTCCAACCTGTTCGGCCCGCGCATCGACAGGGTCCTGTTTGCTGCAACCAAGGCCGATCACCTGCACCACGAAAACCACGACAGGCTGGAAGCGCTTCTTGCTGCAATGGTGCAAAAGGCGTCCGAACGCGCGCGCTTTGCCGGAGCCCATACCGATGTGCTGGCCCTTTCCGCCATTCGCTCAACCAGGGAAGCCTTTGCCAGCCAGGATGGCGAGCGCCTGCCGGTGATCGTTGGAACGCCAATGGCGGGCGAAACAATCGACGGGGAAACCTTCGACGGGGAAACCGAAACTGCCATCTTCCCCGGCGACCTGCCAAAAAACCCGACGACCTTGTTGCGGCCGGGGACCGGAAAATCCCTGCCGGAATTGCGATTTGTCCGTTTCCGCCCACCGGAACTGGAAGTGACGGGCGATGGTCTGAAACTTTCAATGCCGCATATCCGGCTTGACCGGGCGCTTGAATTCCTGCTGGGCGACAAACTGGCGTGAGATGAATGATGACTGAGCGAGACGAAGAAACATCCCGCAGGCCCCGCGCCATTCGCCTTGAAAGCGAACGCGGCAAGCCACAGGCACCGCGCGAGCAGGCCCGCAAGCCCCGCAAGATCAAGCCTGTCGCAATTGAACTCGTTCCCGACGATGCCGCCCAGCGTCTTGGTGAAACCAGCGATCTCGTGCCGGTTCGCGAAACAGCGCGCGGCTTTGGCTGGGGTTCCCTGCTGCTGGCAGCACTGGGCGGTCTTGTTTCGCTGGGTGCCGGACTGGCAGTCGACCAGCTCGTGCGTGACCTGTTCGAACGCTCGACATGGCTTGGCTGGTCCGCAGCTGTGCTCGCCGCCCTGGCCGCGCTGGCCGCTATCGCCATTGCCATGCGCGAAGTCATCGGCATTGCCCGCCTTCGCACCATTCACCGCCTCCAGCAAAAGGCAAGCGAGGCATGGGAGCAGGACGATCCGATTGAAGCACGCAAAACCATTTCGCAACTGGTCGCGCTTTACGAAACCAACCCGCGTACCGCGCACGGGCGCAATCTTCTCGCACAGCACAAGGGCGAGATAATCGACGGTTCCGACCTTATCGAACTGGCCGAGCGCGATCTCGTGTCACCCCTCGATGCCGAAGCCAGGGCAATGATCCTGTCATCAGCCAAGCGCGTATCGGTCGTGACCGCTGTCAGCCCACGCGCGATTGTCGATCTTGCCTTCGTGCTGATGGAAAACCTCCGCCTTATCCGCCGTTTGTCGGCCCTGTATGGCGGGCGGCCCGGCACCATCGGCTTCATGCGCCTGACAAGATCGGTCCTCGCCCACCTTGCCGCCACCGGCGCGATTGCGCTTGGCGACAGTCTCATCCAGCAACTGGTCGGGCATGGCCTGGCCGCCAAGCTCTCTGCCCGCCTTGGCGAAGGTGTCGTCAATGGCATGCTGACAGCGCGTATCGGGATCGCCGCGATGGAGCTTTGCCGTCCACTCCCGTTCAGGGTAGCCAAACGCCCCGGTATCTCCGATTTCGTGGGCGAGTTGCTGCGTTTGAGCGGAAATCAGGGGTCTGCATCAAACAAATCCCCACCCCCGCCGCAGGACTCCTGAGCAACCCGGAAACAACACGACAGGAATCGTGACTTGCTATTGCGGCAGGAATGATTGATTAACCATTTTCAGCAAAACTGCGAATACGCGTCAGCAAAGGTTTCCGTCATGCGTTTCACCTCTTCGGTTCGCTTCCTGTCTATGGTTGCGGCAGTTCTGTCTTTCGTATTTGCCGCCAACCTCGCGCAAGCGGGAGAGGTTCAGTTCTATCGCAGCATCGCTGGCAAATGGACCGGTCCGGGCGAAATCGTCGCCGGCAAATACAAGGGAACCAAGTTCACCTGCAATTTCAATGGCATAACACCAAATTCCCGCACCGGCATGTCCATTGACGGCTATTGCCGGGTTGGCGTGTTCAACCAGCCTATGAAGGCAAGCTTCGAACGCCGCGGCAATGGCTATAGCGGCCAGTTCCTGGACGGTGAAGCAGGCGAAGGCATGGACGTCGTTGGCGGGCGCTTTCTGGGCTCCAAGGTTGTGGTCGACATCAAGCGCAAGGATCTTCGCGGCGTGATGGTCACGCGACTCACTTCCGACGACAAGCTGAACATCACCATATCGGTACGCGTGGACAAACGCCTGATCCCCGTTATCGGCATGACGCTGGATCGCTCGGCTTCCACCGATGGCATGGTGACCAGTTCCGTCACCGACTGATCGTAGGCACATTCCTGAATTCCAGCAAAGGCCCGGCACAGTCCGGGCCTTTTCCGTTTCGCTCACCGTCTTGAAGCGCGCCATTCCTCACCGCTTGCCAGACGGGTGATCGACTGTTTGTCCGCCCCTTCAAGCCAATGCGCCACTGTCTTGCCGAAAATGAAGAGATCGGGAGCGATATCAGCCAGTGGCATCAGCACGAAGGCGCGCTCATGCATGCGCGGATGCGGCAGGGTCAGGGCATCACTGCGCAGTTCAACCCCTTCCATCGCAAGAATGTCGATATCGATGGTCCGAGGACCCCAGCGCTCCTTGCGCTCGCGCTTGAGGGAACGCTCAGCTTCAAGACATTCATGCAGCAGTTCGCGGGCAGTGAGCGTGGTTTCGAGCGTGACGCAGGCGTTGAGAAAGTCAGGCTGGTCAACGACACCCCAGGGCGGCGTTGCGTAAAGCGCAGACACGGCAAGGATATGGATGCCTTCCACCGCATCGAGCCGGTCGAGCGCAAGGTTCATGGATGAACGCACATCGCCGATATTGCCGCCAAGCCCCAGCCACGCCTTGTGGACGCTCATTGCGCGATCAGCCCGGGTCTCGAAGATGCGTCACGGTGACTTCCACATGATCGAGCACGCCTTGCACCGGTGCATTCGGCTTGCGGATCGTGATCTGCGCGCGCGCCACAGTAGGAAATTTAGTGCAGATCGCCTGCGCTACTTCAAGCGCAAGCGCCTCGATCAGATATCGCCGCCGCCCCAGGATGATTTCCTCGATCAGCCGAAACGCCTTGCCATAATCTACGGTGCCTTCGATATCATCCTCGACCAGCGCCTCGGCGCCATTCACCTCCAGCACTGCATCGACAAAGAAGCGCTGACCAAGCGTCTCCTCCTCGCTGTACACGCCATGCCGGGCGAAAAAGGCGCAGTTCTTCAGTGCGATCGTGTAATTGGTCATTTCATGTCCCCGGCTTTGAGCACCGCATCGGCGATGGCAAGCGCATCCTTGTTTGCCTGCACATCATGAACCCGAAACAGCGCGCTGCCTTTCAAACGGGCGACGACACTTGTCGCTGCTGTACCAACATCGCGTGCATTGCCGTCCCTGCCGGTGATCTGGCCGATGAACCGCTTGCGCGAGGTCCCGGTCATGATCGGATAGCCAAGCACCACCACTTCTTCCAGACGCGCCAGCAAGGCGGTGTCTTCCTCGCCATTCTTGGCGAAACCGAATCCGGGATCAAGCACCATGGCTTCCCTGCTCACCCCGGCCTCGTGCGCCACTTCGAGCGAACGGCTCAGGAACTGGCGCTGATCCTCGATGATGTCACGCGCCTTCTGCCTTTCGCGCCCGGTATGCATGACAATGCAGCCTGATCGCGACCTGGCAATGAAGGGCGCAAGCGCGTCATCCTTCTGCAGGCCCCAGACATCGTTGACGATATGCGCGCCAGCCTCGATTGCCCGCCTGGCCGTTTCCGCGCGCCAACTGTCGATGGACAAGATGTAGCCACCCTCGCGCACCAACGCATCAATAACGGGCATGACCCTCGCCTGTTCCTCCGCAGCACTCACCGGCTCGAAGCCAGGACGGCTCGATTCTCCACCAATATCAATGATTTGCGCACCCTCATCCCGCATGCGTCGGGCCTGGTCGATGGCGGCCTGCGGTGAGAAGAACTGTCCGCCATCGGAAAAGGAGTCCGGCGTGACGTTGAGAATGCCCATGATGATCGCGTCTGGCCCAAGCGTCACCGTCACGCCATGCGCCAGTTCCCAGACCTGTTTTGCAAATGGGTTGTAAATGCCTGTCAAGATTAACGCGCTGCCTCGCCGTCTGTCATTGGTACGACCTTGCCAAAGCCCTACCGTGCAACGCCGCTTTGCGCCAGCCTGTTCGAACGGAATTGCGCCGTCGTCGTTTTTCTGCGCCAGTGCCGCAACCTTGCCATAATGAATCCACTTGCTGTAGGGATGGGTAACGCCAAACGCACCAGCCGCACAAAAGCCTTCTTCCCGCCACGCCGCCATCTGGCCTGGCTTGGATTGCTGATGCTGGCCGCCTGCACGCCGACAGGTGAGCGCACCCAGTTAAGCGTCGGCTATTACGGCATTTCCGGACGCAGTTTCGAGGAACTCGATCACCAGATTTCCCAGCACGGGCCATCCGTTGCAGGTGCCGGTCGCGCTTTGGCCGCAACAAATGTGCGCATGATGCCTGATTTCCGCTTTGCCCAGAACCCTGAAGGGTGCCGGGTTACAAAGGCGACGGTACTGGTCAAGGCCCATGTAACCCTGCCACGCTTGGCAAGTTCGAGCGAACTGCGACAGGGCCTGTCCCATGCATGGTCAAATCTGGAAGAATATGCTCGCCTGCACGAGGCCGTTCATGTCTCGATAGCTGACCGCTACGCGCTACTGGCTGAAGAGCGGGTCCTGGCGCTGCCACCCGAAAGCGATTGCGCCGGCATGCGCACCAGCGCCATGAACGATTTCAAACAGCTCATGGTCGAACATCAGCGTGAACAGCTGCAATTCGACGAAGACGAGAAATTGCGGATACATTCGCTGGTAAACCGAACCAGGGAAGGCGCGTCCCTTCAGGCAGCCGTGGAATAGCCTTGGCCAGCGCCTGGCGATTATGGTCGGCTTCGGAAATCAGGCCTGCTTTTCAGGAATATGGACTACCAGCCCGTCCAGCGCATCGCTTACCTTGATCTGGCAGGACAGGCGCGAAACCGGTTTCGCCTCCCAGGCGAAATCCAGCATGTCCTCTTCCATTGCATCGGGCGAACCGACCTTTTCGGCCCAGGCTTCATCAACATAGACATGGCACGTCGCACAGGCGCAGGCCCCGCCACATTCCGCCTCGATCCCCGGAACGGAGTTCTTCACTGCATTTTCCATGACAGTCGTGCCATTGGGCGCGTCAACGACATGCGAAACGCCATCATGCGTGATGTAGGTGATCTTGGCCATGGATTTGCCCCGAAGACATTGCGGGTGAATACGGATCAGCGGCCCGATTTACCGGAGCGCGGCCTCAAGTCAAGCTTTGTTGGTGATTTGGCTGGCAAAGAACGTGAGTCTGCGCCTTTTCGCGTCAATCGCGACGCAATGACAGTATGTAGGCGCTGACACGGTCCACTTCCTTGTCGAGGTCTTCGATGCCGCCATAACCGGGCACTTCAGCCTCTTCGGCCAGTTCGGCAAGATACCAGGCCCCGATGCCGCGTGCCGCACCCTTGAGCGCATGGGCAGCGCGTTTGCGCCCTTCATGCTCGCGCGCAGCCTTCCAGGTCTCGACATAGATCCGGCTGTGGGCAAGGAAGACACCCAATACTTCCGTTTCCAGTTCCGGATCGCCCATTGTCTGGTTGGACAGGTGCACCAGATCAACCGCCGGTGCGGTTCCGCGATCACGCAGTGTCTTTTCAATATCTGCCTTCAAAGTCATCGGCATGGAACAGCTCCCGAATCGGCGACCAATTGCCAAAAGCTTGCCATCAGCGCGCCAACAATTGGTTAACGCGCCCTTTGGTCAGGCTGGCTAATGCTTGTCTGCCGCCATGCCGCGCCCGCTGTCTGTGAGCTTGCACACGAGCCAGTTCGGTTTCAGCGGTTGTCGAACCACGGTTCCGCCCAGCCCTTCTCGATGCAGCTTCGAATGGTGCGTTGCGCGATTTCCTGGCCATGCTCATCGAACAACGGCAGTTTGCCACCTGGCTGTCCAAGCCCGTGGCGCAGGTAGCGCAACTGGGCAGCCGTGGGCTTGCCACCTTTGTCCACATTTCCGGTATTCTCGTCTTCACTCGCCATTGCGTGTGTTGAATCCATCGAAATCATCCCTGCCTGCCGATTCGGCCACACTTCCAACATGGTCGTTTCGGCACATTGCCGCCATGTTCATACTGTTAACCATTTATTAAGTTTTATTGCTTTCGCGGGCTGCTTTCCTTGTCGGCCTTGAGCAACTGTGCCATTACGGTACTCTTGCGGCAAGCATGTCCGCGAACGCTTGTGGATTATGGTAAAAAGCCCGGAATGTCGGGCGGCCTTTTTCAAGCGGTACGCGGCCATGATGGAGATTTCGACCGGATGTGGCTTCGGGTGGAAATTGCAGTTGGACAGAAGGATGGACAGCGGGCTTGCAAAGGCACAAATGTCATAGTCCGGAAACCATGAACTCAAGATTCCGCCTGAAAATAATGGTTTCTGAATGTTTCCCTGTTGTTGGGTTCCCCAAAGACAGGATTGCGTTAGCGTTACGGGGATACTGGTATGGCGTCTGAACCCAAGAAGAAGAGCCAGAAACAGGATGACGATTCGGCCCTTCGTGCGGTCGAGGAAGCGCTTGCGTCGAGCAAGGGCAAGAAAACCGCGTCTTCCGGCGATCCCGACTTCGACGAACTGGAACGCAAGCTATCCGAAGCTGCCAACGATCTGAGGGGCCACGCCGTTTCGCTCGACGGGCAGCACGAACCAGGCGCCTACGAGCAGCCAGCCGAAAGCGATGATGCATTCCCCGCGCAGGAATATGCGCCGGAGTATGAGCAGGACTACCAGCAGGAATATCAGCAGGAATACCACGAGGCACCGGCCGCCGCCGAACCGATGCGCGAATATCTTGCGGCCAATGACAGCCAGACCAGCGGTCTTTCGGAACTCGTCTATTCCCTGCAGCAGCGCAGCAAGTCGCGCGCTTACCTTTATGCTTTGCTGCTGTCCCTCGTTTGGGTCGGCGTTTGCGCTGGCACCTATGTCGTTGCAGCAAGAGGCGGACGCATTGCAGCGCCCTCTTCGCTCACTGACCTGTTCACCTCGCCATCCCTGGCTCTGTTCACTGGCTTCGCAATCCTGCCGCTCTTCATGATCTGGGTACTCGTGATCACGCTGCGCCGCTCGGCGGAAATGCGTCTGGCCGCCCGCACCATGACAGAAGCAGCGGTACGCCTGCTTCAGCCCGAGGATTCGGCGAGCGAGTCGGTTTCGATCATCGGCCGCGCGGTTCGCCGTGAAATCGCTTCTATTGGTGACGGTGTCGAGCGCGCGCTGGCGCGTGCCGGAGAACTGGAGCAGCTCGTTTCGTCCGAGGTCGGCAGCCTTGAGCGTTCCTATGCAGACGCCGAAGTGCGCCTTCGCGGCCTGGTTCGCGAATTGTCTGCGGAACGCGAGGAAATCCTCAATCACGTTGACCTGCTGCGAGACGCGCTGAGCGGTACGCATGAAGGCATCGGCCAGGAAGTCGACCAGGTTGCCAGCCGCATCGAACAATCCGTCCAGCTTTCCGCTTCGCGCATCGTCGAATCGCTTGGCCATGAGGCCGGCAATGTTACCGGCAACCTCGAAGGGGTGATCGGACGACTGAAACAGATGCTGTCGATGAGCGGCGAGGAACTCGCAGAACTCATCACCATGCGCACGGACGAACTGGACCGGGTGCTGGCGGAACGCTCGAACCTGTTCCAGCAGGGTGTCCACGAGCGGCTCACCGGATTCGGGACCGCCCTTGACGGCCGCATCCATTCCACTTTCGAACGCCTGACCCAGCAGCAAACTGCGCTTGATGATACCGCCGGGCGGATTGAAAACCTTGTTGGCGAACAGATCGCCAAGGTCAGCGCCGATTTCGGCAACCGTGGCGCCACCCTTGTTCGCGCGCTCGGCATCCAGGCACAGAACATCGACAAGATCCTGCTCGAAAAGGCCGACACGCTCACCAACGCGGTCAATCAGAAGCTGGATGGTTTTGGTGCCAACATCACCGGGCACATGGACAATGTGGCAACGCAGTTGATGGACAGCAGCCGCATGCTGAGTGAAACGACCGAGAAGGTCGAAGGCGCTTTGTTGCAGCATGCCGCGAAATTCGACCAGTCGCTGCGTGAGCGCGCCATCGATATCGGCAAGGCCTTCACCAGCGGACGCCAGGAAATCACCGACACTATCGAAGCCACGTTTGAAGGCATCGCGTCCAAGACGCTTGAAGCCAAGCTGCAGCTGGAAGGTTCACAGGAAAGCCTGACCTCGGCCGTTGACGAGCGCGTTGCTGCGATCAGCGCTGGCATCGATGATGGCCACCGCAAGCTGATGGGCGAACTGGGACGTTTCGACGACCGTTCGAGCGGCCTCATCGCGGAAATCGAGCGCCGTACCGACAGCATGGAAAAGGTTGTTTCCGATTCCGGCGGCAAACTTGCCGCCATGCTTGATGCACGCACCGACGCGATCCGCGTCAATCTGGAAACCGGCCAGCATCGCATCGCGTCCGAACTTGACAAGATGGACAATCGCTCGACCGGCCTGGTCGCCGAAATCGACAAGCGCGCCGAACGCATGGGCACGCTGGTAGGCGATGCCGGCACGACCATGACGAAGATGCTCGACGAACGCACTTCAGCCATCCAGCGCAGCCTATCGGAAGGCCACAGCCGCCTAATTGGCGAACTCGACAAGATGGACAACCGCTCGACCGGTCTCGTGTCCGAAATCGACAGGCGCGCCGAGAAACTCGGTTCGATCTTCTCCGAAGCGCAGGAAGGCATTGGCCATCTGCTGAACGAGAACGCCACCGGCATTCGCCAGACCATGCTGGACGGACATCGCCTTCTTGCCGCCGAACTGGACAAGATGGACAACCGGTCCCATTCGCTCATGTCCGATATCGACAAGCGTACATCCGTAATCGGCCATACCATTATCGAAGCAGGTGCTTCACTGACAGCAACGCTCGACAATAGCGCCGTGGCACTTGGCAAGAGCCTGGTTGCCGGACTTGAAAAGATTTCGGGTCAGGTATCGCGCCTTGATGATCGCGGCAGCGCGATCCTCGGCGACTTCGACCATCGCACCGACCGTCTCTCTCAGGTCATCGACCTGGCGGCGGAACATATCTCGCAGACCTTTGACGAAAAGAACCAGAACATCTTCGCTGCCTTCCGCACCGGACGCGACGAGTTCCTGGCCGATGTCGATGCCGGATCGGAACGCCTGCTCGAAGGCCTCGACACGAAACGCGCGGAAATGGTGCGCCAGCTTGGCGAGCACATCCAGCTTACCGGTCACCAGATCGATTCCAAGGCGACAGCCCTGTCGAACCTGCTCACCGAACGTGCGCGTGAAATCAACGCTTCGCTTGGCACCGAACTGGTTGCCACACAGCGCAAGCTTGAAGAGAAGACCCGCGAGTTTTCCAATTCCCTGCAGGAACGCGTCGCCGAGATTTCGGGCATCATCACGGATCAGGGATCGCCATTCGTCGATCAGCTCAAGAACCAGACCGAAAACCTGGTCAACCAGATCCAGAGCGTTGGCGGGCACGTTTCCACCGAACTTTCCACGCTCATCGCCCGCCTGACTTCGTCAAGCAGCGAGCTGGACGACAATATCCTGCGCGCAGGCCAGAGCCTCGGTGCGCTGGAGCGCAACATAAGCGATGGCGCTGCCGTGCTTGCATCTGCGGTGGAGAAGGCTGCCATCAACACCGAAAACGCCCGCCAGATTGCCGAGCACACGGCAACCGCCGTCGGCGAGAATTCCGAATATCTCGTGCAGAATGTCTCCGCCCTCGCCGTTCGCTTCGAGAACCAGGGCAAGGAACTGCGCGATGCGGCAGAGCGCGTCACCGGCGCCCAGGTCATGCTGGCCGAGGCACTCGAAGAACGTCGCGAGCCAATCGAGCGGCTTGCGCTTGATCTCAATGCGCGCACCAGTTCGCTCGAACAGTCGATGAACGGCTTCAGCACCGCGCTCAACAGCCTCATGACCGACATGACGGAACGTGCGACTTCTGCCGGTGCACAGCTTTCCGAAGAAGTCACGTCTGCCTTCCAGAACACGCTTTCGCGCCTCAATGGCACCATCGAGGAACTGCGTCGCTCGACCGGCGAAATCCAGGACGAACTGGAAACGACACGCACCCAGATGCGCCGTGGCATCCTCGAACTTCCGGAAGAAGTTCGCCAGAGCGCCGACACCATGCGCCGCACGCTGGTCGATCAGATCACCGCGCTCAAGGAACTGTCGGACATCGTCACACGTTCGGGCAAGACCCTCGACACGGCACCGCCGTCGCGCAGCTCATCACGCCGGGCGCAGACGGAAGCGGCACAGCTTGAGCCACCTGCCCCGCCGGTTACTCCTGCTTACGGCCAGCCGGCCAACGCGCCCAAGGCTCCCTCTTCGCCATCTCAGCGCCTGCCACAGCCGCAGCGCTCACCTGAACCCGTAGCGGCAGGACCCGAAATACGCCGCCCGCAGCGCACGTCCATGCATCAGCAGCCGGGCGAGAAAACAGGCTGGGTCTCCGACCTGTTGCGCCGCGCTTCGAATGAAGACGAGGTATCGGGTTTTGCCGGCAACCGCGCCAGCGCCCAGAGTGCCAAGGGCACGCAGACCGCAACCGATCCGCGCTCGCCCCTGCACGTCGTTGAAAGTCTCAATTCGCTCTCGATGGACATAGCCCGCGCAATCGACCACGAAGCGTCGGTTGATCTGTGGGAACGCTACCAGCGCGGTGAGCGCAATGTCTTCACGCGCCGTCTCTACACCCTGCAGGGACAGAAGACCTTCGACGAGATCCGCACCAAATATGCGCGCGAGAAGGACTTCCGTACCGCGGTTGATCGCTACATCGCCGATTTCGAGAAGCTGCTCGAAGACGTCGCCCGCAACGATCGCGACAACATCATGACCCAGACCTACCTGACTTCCGATACTGGCAAGGTCTACACGATGCTGGCACATGCGGCAGGTCGCCTCGGCAATTGACCGGGAACCGGCGCTGGCATGGCACGTGCTGGCAGCAGGCGCAAATACAAGTCAGACAGATTGTGAATCAAAAAAAGAAACCCGGCCAATCACTTGGCCGGGTTTCCTGATTCTGCCTGCGAACCTGATCGCTGGATCAGGCTCTATTCCTCGTCATCCATCTTGACGAGTTCTTCACGGCTTACCTTCTTGTCGGTTACCTTGGCCTTGGCCATGATGTGGTCGATAACCTTGTCTTCATAGATCGGAGCGCGAAGGCCCGCCACCGCATCGGGATGCTGGCGGAAATATTCGAACACCTGCTGTTCCTGGCCCGGATAGCGGCGCACCTGGTCATAAACGGCGCGCTGCAATTCGTCTTCGGTCACCTGCACTTCAGCCTGTTCACCGATATGGGCAAGCACGAGACCGAGGCGTACGCGACGCTCGGCGAGTTTCTGATACTCATCGCGCGCCTTTTCCTCGGTGGTTTCCTCGTCCTCGAAGCTCTTGCCTGAACGCTGCAGTTCTCCGGTGACCTGGCCCCAGATATTGTCGAACTCCTGAGCCACCATCTTCTGCGGAAGTTCCATGGCGGTCATTTCGTCAAGCTTGTCCAGCACCATTCGCTTGACGCGGGCGCGCGTGAACAGACCATTCTGGTTCTCGATCTGGCCGCGAACGGTCTCGCGAAGCTTTTCCGCGCTTTCCAGACCCAGCTGCTTTGCCAGTTCGTCGTTGATTTCCAGTTTGCCGGGCTTCTCGACCTTCTTCACTGTCACGTCGAACTGGGCTTCCTTGCCTGCAAGGTGCGCAGCCTGGTATTCGGCCGGGAACGTCACCTTCACTGTTTTCGCATCGCCTGCCTTGGCACCAACGAGTTGGTCCTCGAAGCCTGGAATGAAGCGACCCGAACCCAGAACAAGCGTCGCATCCTGATCGGCACCACCTTCAAATGGCTCGCCGTCGATCTTGCCGACATAGTCCATCGTGATGCGGTCCTTGTCGGCGGCCTTGCCCTTCTTTTCCTCGTAGGACCGGGCGCTCTCGGCAATCTCTTCGACTCGCTCGTCGACTTCCTTGTCGCTCACATCGGCGACAGGGCGCTCGATCGCAATCGACTCGATATCCGGGGTCTTGATTTCCGGAAGCACTTCATAGGCGATCGAGAATTCGAAATCCGCGTCACCCTTGAGGATGGCTTCGGCTTCCTTCTCGTCTTCGGTCATGGTGACTTCCGGCTGCTGGGCAGCCTTCTCACCGCGATTGACGAGGATTTCCCCGGTCTGCTTGTTGATCAGATCATTGACGATCTCGGCCATTGCCTGACGACCATAGACCTTGCGAAGATGGCCCACGGGAACCTTGCCCTGGCGGAAACCGTTCAAGCGGACCTGTCCCTTGATCTGTTCCAGACGCTCGTTGAGGCGACCGGTCATGTCCGCCCTGGGAACGGTGATCTTCAGTTCGCGCTTCAAGCCTTCATTGGCTGTTTCAACTACCTGCATTACCCTAACCTATCGCTGGCCTCCCGAACCTGGCAGTCCGCCGCAAGGCGTGATGACCGCTGGTCCCGGAAGGGTTGGAAAATCTTGCGGAGTGGTGCGGGTAGAGAGACTTGAACTCCCACGCCTTGCGGCACCAGAACCTAAATCTGGCGTGTCTACCAATTTCACCATACCCGCAGTCGCAACCGCCAACACACCGTGTGGCGCGATGCGGCAACAATTGCGCGCTCTATATCAAAGCTCGGCCAGCCTTCAAAGGGAAAACGGACAAATTTTTTACAATGGAAGGCCGTTCGTGCAAGACTGTGCAGCTACCCATCGGATGACGCGCACGCGCTTTGACCAACGCTCAATTCAGCCTGATCCCAACTGGAACGTGAAATGATCGGAACGGACAACACCGGCGCACTTCCAATACTGCTTGCAAAGCTTGCGGCATGGTTCTGATCGCGCTTTGGGATGCATTGAGGGAAAACAGCATTGAAATTCCGTTCTCGCAGCGCGATATCACGATCAGGAATGTACAGGATCTGCCCTCCGATTTGATCAAGGGGTCTCGACAGGCCACCACGAGAAGCAGAGGTTCCCGCAAGAACAAGAAGCAGGCAGAATGAATCGGTATTTCAGGATTTCCCTCCGATGGCTGCTCGCACTGGCTTTCGGGAGTCTGGTGGCAGCAGCCGTGGGCGCCGTGCTGGCGATTTCCGTTGCCGCCAATTTTGCCAACACCTATTCGCTGCTGTCCGAACGCACGACTGAATTCATCAACGGGCTAGAACGCAGAATTCGCGCCGAGACCGAACAGGCCGAGCGCGCAGTCACTGCCATTGCTACCCAGTTTCCCCAGGATGGCAGCCTTGCCGACCTGGACGCGCTGCAAGCGCTGATCCCTGCGCTGCTGCGCACAGCGCCCGTGATGGAAGCCCTCATGATTTTCGATGAAGGTGGAAATGGCGCGGGCTATGTCCGGCTGGGCGATGGGAGCGTGGTACCGGCGCCCGCATCGCTCGCCAGCCCCAAGGCAGCAGAAGCACTGCGCGCGCTGCGCGACTCGATCTCGCCCGGTGGCCTTTGGGGCAATCCGGTGCAGATCGCAGGCGAGCGCTATCACTACCTGTCTATGCCACTCGAGGGCAACGGTCGTGTCACCGGCCATGTCGTTGGCCTGATCGGTCAGGCCGTCATGAATCGCATGATGCGCGAACTCGAAAAGGGCAGCACCACGACTGTCTTCGTCCTGACGGGAAACAACGAAGTAATCGGCCATTCCAAGCGCCCCGCCGATTTCACAATAGGTGACGCAATCGCGATAGAAAAGTTCCCCGACACCGTCCTGCAGGAATTGCCTGCCGCGTCGCCTTCCACCGAATTCGATGTTTCCGCCAATCCGGGCATCAAGGTTCTTGAAAGCGGCACCTACCGCAAGGGCCACATCTTCATCATGAAGGATTTGCCGGGCTATTCCGCACGACCCTACAAGCTGGGCGCCTACTTCTCGAAGGTCGATGTGGGGGCGGAAATCCGCCGCGCCTTCCTTTCAATGCTCGCGGGGTTGGCGGGGCTGACTGCCGCCGTCTGGGCTGCCATCCTGCTTGGCAAACGCATTTCACGCCCAATGAGCCGCATTGCCGACACCGCCGGCAAGTTCACCGGATTCCGCATTGAGGAAATCGAACCCCTGCCCCGCTCCCGCATAGCCGAGATCGACGACCAGTCACATGCGTTGAACAAATTGCGCACCGCCATGCTGGAATTCAGCCGTTATGTGCCGAGGGAACTTGTCGCCAGTCTCGTCAGGAATGGTCCGACCGCAGGCGAACCGGTCGAGCGCGAAGTGACGATCATGTTCACCGACATTGTCGGCTTCACCACCTTGTCGGAACACATGAACGCAACCGAAACGGCGGAATTGCTCAACCGGCACTTCGCCATCATCTGCGAGGCAGTGGAATCGACGCACGGCACGATCGACAAGTTCATGGGCGACGGCGTCATGGCTTTCTGGGGAGCACCGCTCGACGATGCGCACCATGTCGGCAACGCGCTACACGCCGCACGCGAGATCGCCCGGCGTCTTGATCAGGAAAACCGCAAGCGGGTGGAAGAAGGCAGGCTTCCGATCAACATCCGCATCGGCCTTCACACCGGCAAGGTCGTCGTCGGCAATATTGGCGGCGAGCACCGGCGCAACTACACAATGGTTGGCGATACGGTCAATGTCACCCAGCGCCTTGAGCAATTGGCCCGTGACCTGTCACAGCCAGGCGGTGAAATCACCATTGCCGTTTCGGGAACGGTCGTGACCCTGTCGGGCAATGCCGATGGCTTCACACCGGCAGGCACCCGCATAGTGCCGGGAAGACGGCGACCCGTTCAGGTATTCCTGTTGAAAACCGATGATCTGTCCAACAAGGACAATATCGTGCGCTTTCCCGACCTCACCTCCAGTTGAGGTTTGAACTGGCGCGAATATCAGCGTCTGCGTTTGACCGGATTGCCGGACACGTAGGTTTCGACGACGCTGCGGTCATCGCCAAGCGTCTGCAGCACGAAAAGTTCTTCGCTGAGTGTCTCGACCGTCTCCATGCGCAGCGCCATCGCCTCGTTTGACCGGCTGTCGAGCACGACAATGTCCGCATCCGTTCCCGCATCTAGTGTTCCGATATGGCTTTCCAGGCTGAGCGCATTCGCATTGCCGAGCGTCGCCCAGTAGAAGGCTTTCAGCGGGTTGAGCCGCTGGCTGTTGAGCTGCAGGACCTTGTACCCCTCGTCCAGGGTGCGCAGCATGGAGTAGCTCGTGCCGCCGCCAATGTCCGTGGCAATGGCTGTGCGAACGCCTTGCTGGCGCAGGCCTGCTTCGTCATAGAGGCCGCTGCCCAGAAACAGATTGGAGGTGGGGCAGAAAACCGCAACAGAGCCCGTCTCGGCCATCGCTGCGCGTTCCCTTGCTTCCAGATGGATGCAATGGCCGAACAGGCTTCTGGGTCCAAGCAGCCCGTATTTTTCGTAAACACCCAGATAGTCGGGCGCATCGGGATAAAGTTCGCGTGTAAAGGCAATCTCCGCATGGTTTTCCGAAAGATGCGTCTGCATGTAGCAATCGGGATTTTCGCGAAGCAGCGCACCCGCCATATCAAGTTGCTCTGGTGTCGATGTGATGGCAAAGCGCGGCGTGATCGCATATTGCGCCCTGCCTCGCCCATGCCACTTCTCGATCAGCGCCTTGCTGTCGTCATAGCCAGACTGGGGCGTGTCGCACACGCTTTGCGGCGCGTTGCGATCCATCATCACCTTGCCTGCGACTATCCTCATGTCACGCTTTTCGGCATGGGCGAACAGCGCTTCGGCAGAACTGCGGTGAACCGAGCAATAGGCCACTGGCGTCGTCGTGCCATAGCTTGCCAGCAGGTCGAGGAACGCCTGCGCCATGCGATCGCAATGGTCGGGATCGGCAAACTTCGCCTCGGCGGGGAAAGTGTAGGTGTTCAGCCAGTCCAGCAGTTGCGCGCCCCATGACGCGATCACCTGGACCTGGGGAAAGTGCAGGTGCGTGTCGATGAAGCCAGCCATCAGTATGTGCGGCCTGTGATCGATCACCTCAACTTCAGGCGATGCTGCCGCTTTCAGCGAACCATGATCGCCGCTGGCGATGATCTTGCCATCGAGAAGCAGAATGGCGCCATCCTCATGCCAGTTGCAGGCTGACAGGTCGTCGGGTGTCATCGGTTCGCGCACAAAGGAAAGCACGCGTCCACGCAGCAGTTTTTCACGCATCAGCAACTCGCTTGGGGACAATCCCGGTCTGATGGCATCCAGATTCGACCTTGCAGCCGTTCAGGTGGATACCGGGTGGCTATGTTCCTGGCAAAATTACCGCTTGTCTAGTTCGCGCCCACGGCGCCGCGGTACCAAGATACGATCATCTGGCGCTCTTCTGGTTCCAGCATGACGCCGAAGCTCGCCGCGTTTGGCGGCGGCATGGCATGGCTTGCCCCGGCATGCAGATAGATTTCGCGCGCGCGCTGGGCAATTTCCGCATCTGTCTCGAAACGAACGCCCTTGGGTGGCACGATCATCCCTTCCCAGGCCGGTTCGCTCGCATGGCACATCGAACACCGCCCCTGCACCAGGTCGCGCACTTCCTCGAAGCCCGCCGCACTGGCAAAACGCTGCTCGTGTGGCGTCATGGCGCGTGCATCCTCTTCGCCGCTCAGCACCTTTGGTACCGTGGACAGCCACATGATGATGACAAACAGCAGTGCCGTGACGAGCCAGGTCCAGGTCGGATTGCCCGTGCGCGCATGTTGCGAGTTGAAATAGTGGCGGATGGTCACGCCCATCAGGAAGACAAGCGAGGCGATCACCCAGTTATATTGCGTCGCGAAGGCCAGCGGATAGTGGTTCGACAGCATCAGGAACAGCACTGGCAGCGTCAGGTAATTGTTGTGGGTCGAGCGCTGCTTGGCGATCTTGCCATATTTGGGGTCGGGCTTGCGGCCTGCGATCAGGTCGGCAACCACGATCTTCTGGTTCGGGATGATGATCAGGAACACGTTGGCGGACATGATCGTTGCCGTGATCGCGCCCAGATGCAGGAAGGCTGCACGGCCGGTGAAAACCTGGGTATATCCCCAGGCCATTGCGACCAGGATCACGAACAGGAAAATCATCAGCCGCGTATTGTCCTCGCCGAAGCGCGACTTGCACAGGAAATCATAGAAAACCCAACCAATACCGATGGAGGCCAGCGAGATCAGGATTGCCGTGAGCGGCGAGACATCCAGTACATTGGGATCGACAAGATAAAGGTCAGCCCCGACATAATAGACGATTGCCAGCATGGCAAAACCCGAAAGCCAGGTCGCATAGCTTTCCCATTTGAACCAGGTCAGGTGCTCCGGCATTTCCGCTGGTGCGACCAGATATTTCTGGATGTGATAGAAGCCGCCGCCATGAACTTGCCATTCTTCGCCATGTGCCCCTTCGGGCAGGCCGGGACGTTGACGCAGCCCCAGGTCAAGCGCAATGAAGTAGAAGGACGATCCGATCCATGCGATCGCTGTGATTACATGCAGCCACCTTACGGCGAATGAAATCCAGTCCCAGGCTATTGCAAATTCGTACATCTGGTCCTCCCGGCCTCTCAAAGCGACTCTGGCAGAATCACATCAATTGAAAAATCTTGCAAATTGAGGTTCACTATCAATAAATTTTTGAAAGTGACCGCCAGCCATGCCCTATCTCGACAGTATCAGGGTATTCGTACGCACCGTTGAACTCGGCTCCATAACAGCGGCTGGTCGTGACCAGCGACTGACGCCTGCGGTCGCCAGCAACCGTATCAAGGAACTGGAAGGCCGTCTGGGCCTGCGGCTTTTCAACCGGACGACCCGCAAACTGGTGCCCACCGAGATCGGTCGGCTCTACTACGATCAGGCAATCAAGATACTGGACGCGGTCGAACAGTCTGAAGCCGTGGTCGTCGGTCATACCAAGACGCCAAAGGGAACAATCTCCGTCACGGCCCCCCTTGGCATCGGCAGGCGCATCATCGGTCCCCTAGTCCCCCGCTTCCACGAGCTCTATCCGGAAATAGCTATCCGGTTGCGCCTGTCCGACCGCAAGGTCGATCTTTTCCATGAAGCCGTTGACGTTGCCTTCGTGCTTGGCGACCTGCCGGATTCGGACATGAAAATCCGCAACATCTGCGATTGCCCAAGGGTGCTGTGCGCTTCGCCTGATTACCTGCAGCGCCACGGCGTTCCGGCCAATCCGGATGAGCTGATTTCGCGCCAGCACGCCTGCCTGCTCCTGCGTTTTCCCGGCTCGCAGGAATATTTCTGGACGCTTGAAGTCAATGGCGAGGCGCGCAAGTACAATGTCGCTGGCCCATTCGACGCTGACGAGGCCGATATCCTGCTGACCTGGGCAATGTCTGGAAACGGCATTGTCAACAGGCCGCGCTTCGAGGTCGAAAGACATTTGCGCTCTGGCGCACTGGTGCCGCTGCTTGAAGATTATCCCCCACCCGTGGCGCGGTTTGCCTGCATGTATCCTCATCGTCGGCTGCAGGATCCGAAATTGCGGGTCTTTGTCGACTTCATGGTCAAGGAATGTCGCCAGAAAGTGACCGAATATGCGTCCATGTCCGGTGAGGAGATTGGCGGCGAGTGATCCGCAAGGCAGTTTGAACCGTAAGGCAACAAGGGGCATCAAAGGGAGGAAGCGGAAATGAAGAGTTCCAGGCCGATTGTTTCCAGACTGATGGCCGCCGCCTTCGCGGCAATGCTGAGCCTGACTGCAGCCCCGCTGGCCGTGCCAATGTTCAGCGTTTCGGCAAGCGCGGAGGAAACCGTCTCACCAGCCGACACCAACGCAACCCAATCCGTGATCGACAGCCAGATCGGTGCGTTTCGCTCTGGCGATGATGCCAGTGCCTACGCTTTTGCTGCGCCGTCGATCAAGACGATCTTCCCCACACCGGAACGCTTCATCGCCATGGTCAAGAGCGGATACCAGGCACTGTATGATCCCGAATCCTACAGCTTTGGCCGCAATACATTCCTATATGGCGAAGTCTACCAGGAACTCATCGTCACCGGCCGCGACGGCAAATTGTGGCAGGCGGTCTACACGCTGAAACGCCAGGACGATGGCTCATGGAAGATCACTGGCGTGAAGATGAACCCCTACAAGGGCGCCAGCACCTGAACCACCACCGAACGCTGGAAATTCGGCCTGCTCTTCGGGGTCAGCCAGTGGTTGTAATGGCGTTTGCCGCATTGGGGCTGTATTGATTGGGTGAAATCGAATCGTCCCGCACCAGCGGGCCACCCATCGGGATTTGCATGCGCCCTATCGTGTACATACTGGTCATTGCGCTGTCAGCCTTGCTGGCGCTCCCGGCCATGGCCCAGGATCAGGCCGCAACACTCGATGGCCTGAAACAGAAACTCGCCACGATTGAAGCCTCGATTACGGAAAATGCACAGGATGACACGCGGCTTGTGAAGCTGCGTCAGGACCTTGATGCCCTGTCGAAATCCGTGATCGATTTCGGTGTATCTTTCCGCCCGCAGCTCAATTCCATCAATTCGCGCATGGCGGAACTGGGCACTCCGCCCAAGGACGGAGAACCGGCCGAACCCGAGATCGTGACGCAGGAGCGCAACAGCCTCACAGCTGAAAAGCTCACCGTCAACAACATGCTGGGAGATGCTGAATCGCTGTCGATCCGCATCTCGACTGCCATCGACACGATTGGCACCTTCCGCCGCGACCTGTTCACCACGACCCTGCTGCGAAAGACCGATTCAGCGGGCGCTTTCGGCGCGGAGACCTGGCGCGCGTTTCGCAGCGAATTGTCGATTGCCTGGCGCACCGTTGTTTCGCGTGTGCAATTCATGCGCAATTTCCGCTTCCAGTCGCTTGCTCTGGCAGGTGGCCTGTCGGCAATCCTCGGCCTTGCCGTGTTCGTGCTCATCCGCAAGCTCTTTGCACCAGCTTTCGCGCGCACCGGTGGCGATGGCAATTTGTCCTATATCAGTCGGCTGTCCCTCGCCTTCTGGTCAACCGTCATTCCCTCGCTCGGTTTTGCTGCCAGTCTGGGCGTCGTTATTGCACTCGCCCGCTACTACAGCATCTTTGCCGGCGACTCTCAGGCTATCGTCGAAGCCTTCCTGATCTCCGCCATTGCAATCTTCTTCATCCAGCGCCTCGCCAATGCGCTTTTTTCTCCACGCAACCGCGAATGGCGTCTCATTCCAGTCACCGATGGCGCGGCTACCGCGCTGGTGATCCTGACCGTCGCGATGGCTGTTGTTCACATTCTCGACTTCTTCCTCGGCAGCCTCAATGAAATCCTGTCTTCGCCACTGTCGCTGACAGTCGCCAAAAGCATGATCTCATCACTCGTCGTCAGCTTCCTGCTGATACTGATTGCCATTGTCCGGCCCTTCCGCGACGCGGCCAGCGGACGCTCCCTGCCCTGGCCAGCCTTGATCCGCGTGCCCATCATCCTGCTTGCCGGGTTCGTCATTCTCGCAGCCGTCACCGGCTATATCGGGCTGGCGCGCTTCTCCGCTGCCCAGATTGTCGTAACTTCGGCCATCCTCGCCACCATGTATATCGGCATGCAGAGCGGCCAGGTTCTAGCCAGTGAAGGCGGCCTGCCTACCACCGCGCTTGGCGACCAGCTCAAGAACCGCTTCACGCTCAATGATACCTCGCTCGACCAGCTTGGCCTGCTCCTGTCCTTCATCGTTTATGGCCTGGTCGCCCTGATCGGCATTCCGCTGATCGCCTTGCAATGGGGTTTCAACTGGGTCGACATCTCGTCATGGCTCTACAGGATCCTGACCGATATCCGCATCGGCTCCATGTCGATCTCGTTGCTTGGCATCCTGTTTGGCATCGCGGTCTTCATTGTCGGCTTCATCATGACCCGCCGCTTCCAGCGCTGGCTCGATGGCTCCGTCATGGCCAGAAGCCGCGTCGATGTTGGCGTACGAAACTCGATCCGCACCGTGGTCGGCTATGCTGGCGTGGCACTGGCCGGGTTGATAGGCCTGTCCGCTGCCGGGTTTGACCTTTCAAATCTGGCGATCATCGCAGGTGCGCTGTCCCTGGGTATCGGTTTTGGTCTTCAGAACATCGTCAACAACTTCGTCTCCGGCCTCATTCTGCTGGTTGAACGGCCCTTCAAGGTCGGGGACTGGGTCGTGGCTGGAACGACAGCCGGCTTCGTGCGCAAGATCAGTGTCCGCGCCACTGAAATAGAGACCTTCCAGCGCCAGACAGTCATTCTTCCCAATTCCGAATTCATCAATTCCGCCGTTGGCAACTGGACACACCGCAACCATCTGGGCCGTGTCGATATCCCCGTCGGCGTCGCCTATGGTTCAAAGCCGCGTGCCGTCTACGACCTGTTGCTGGAAATTGGTGCAGCCGACCCATCCGTTCTGAAAAACCCGGCGCCGCAATGCGTCTTCCTCGGATTTGGTGCCTCCTCGCTGGATTTCGAGCTCAGGGTACACATTGCCGAGGTTCTGGATATCGCCGTAGTGGGAACCCGCCTGCGTCTCTCGATCTTCGAAACCTTCGAGCAGCACGGCATCGATATCCCCTTCCCGCAGCAAGACGTCCATCTCAACATCAAGGACCTCGACGCGGTGGCCAGGGCATTCACCGGGCGCTCCAATGAAAATTCATCATGAATGGCGCTCCAGGGTGCCATTCAGGAAACATTCAGTTACAAATGTTATGTTGGCATCGATAAAGGGCAGCATCGCCCTGCAACAGGGACGGTGGAGACACCGCTAGAACCATGAAAATGATCATCGCAACACTTGCTTTCGCTGCGTCTGTTGTTGGCGCGAGTGCGGCGACCATCGTCAACAAGGACCAGCAGTCCTATACGCTCAAGATCACCGAAAACGGTCAGCAGAGCGAAGTTGGCATCGCACCAGGCCAGAGCATCGATGCCTGCAGCAACGGCTGCTTCATCACGCTGCCAAACGGCGACCGCGAAACGCTTTCCGGTTCCGAAACCGTTGAAATCACCGGCGGCGCAGCCGTAATCCGGTAATTTGTCCAGACCATTGTGAAGTGGAGCGCCGGGCCTTTGGTCCGGCCTTTTCTATAGTGGCGCGATATCGCCAGCCTGCCATGCCGCCCTGGTTTCGGCACGGAAATCCTCGAACCGTCCGACTTCGATCGCCGAGCGCATGCCCTGCATCAGCGACTGATAGTAGTGGAGATTGTTCCAGGTCAGCAACATGCCCCCCAGTGCCTCGTTGCAGCGCACGAGATGGTGCAGATAGGCGCGCGAATAGTCCCTGCTCGCCGGGCAGTCGCTTTCTTCATCGAGCGGGCGATGATCTTCGGCATGGCGCGCATTTCTCAGATTGATCTTGCCCCGGCGCGTGAAAGCGAGCCCATGCCGTCCCGCGCGCGTCGGCATCACGCAGTCGAACATGTCCACTCCGCGCGCCACGCTTTCCAGCATGTCATCAGGCGTGCCGACGCCCATCAGGTAGCGCGGTTTTTCCGCCGGCAGTGCCGGACAGGTGAATTCAAGCGTTCGCAGCATCACCGCCTGCGGTTCACCCACCGCAAGGCCGCCAATCGAATAGCCCTTGAGGTTCATCACAGCCAGCGTCTCGGCCGAGCGGATGCGCAGGTCCTCGATGTCACCGCCCTGGACAATGCCGAACATGGCCTTGCCCGGCTGATTTCCGAATGCCGTGGCCGAGCGTTCCGCCCAGCGCAAAGACAGTTCCATCGCGCGCTCGATTTCCTTGCGCTCCGCAGGCAGTGCAATGCACTCGTCCAGTTGCATCTGGATATCGCTGTCGAGCAGTCCCTGTATCTCGATCGAGCGCTCCGGCGTCAGCATGTGCTTCACGCCATCAATGTGGGATTTGAATGAAACCCCTTCCTCGGTCAGTTTGCGAAGGGCAGCAAGCGACATGACCTGGAACCCGCCGGAATCGGTCAGGATCGGCCCTTGCCAACCACCAAAGGCATGCAATCCGCCAAGCTTCGCCACGCGCTCCGCTCCCGGGCGCAACATCAGGTGATAGGTGTTGCCGAGGATGATGTCCGCACCAAGCGCCTTGACCTGATCCATGTACATCGCCTTGACCGTGCCGGCAGTGCCGACAGGCATGAAGGCAGGCGTGCGCACGATGCCGCGCGGCATGGAAATTTCGCCACGCCTGGCCAGCCCATCCGTTGCCAGCAGCGAGAAGGTGAATTCCGGGTTCGTCATGGCGCGGGGTATAACAGGCTCGCATCGCCGTAGGAATAGAAACGATATCCCCCGGCAATGGCATGGTCATAGGCCTTGCGCATCGTCTCCAGACCGCTGAATGCCGACACCAGCATGAACAGCGTCGAGCGCGGCAGATGGAAATTCGTCATCAGCAGGTCGACTGCCCTGAACCGGTAGCCTGGCGTGATGAATATCTGAGTGCCGCCGTCAAACGGCTCGATCTTCCCGCTCGCATTGGCAGCACTCTCCAAAAGGCGCAGCGACGTCGTGCCGACTGCGATGATCCTTCCGCCCTTTTCCCTGACCGTGTTGAGCGCTTGTGCGCATGCTGCCGAAACCGTGCCGCGCTCCTCATGCATCACATGCGCGTCCGTGTCCTCAGCCTTTACCGGCAGAAAGGTTCCAGCCCCAACATGCAGTGTCACGAAAAGGCGCGAGACGCCCATCTCGTCGATCTGCTTCATCAGGCCCGGTGTGAAATGCAGCCCGGCCGTGGGCGCGGCCACCGCGCCTTCTTCGCGCGCATAGACGGTCTGGTAATCGGTGCGATCACTGTCATCCTCGCCACGCTTGAGCGCGATATAGGGCGGCAACGGCACTTTGCCCACCGAATGAAGCGCTTCGTCAAGCGCAGGGCCGGACAGATCAAAGGCGATTGTCACTTCACCCGCCTCGCCTTTCGCTTCAACGCTCGCATCCAGTGCACCAACAAGGCAGGATGTGTTGGTATGTCCAAAGCGCAAACGGTCGCCCGATTGCAGCTTCTTGGCCCCGCGCGCAAATGCTTTCCAGCGCGAGCCATCGAGCCGCATGTGCAGCGTCACCCCTACTCCGGCGCTGACACCATCACGCAGGCGAATACCTTCCAGTTGGGCGGGAATGACTTTCGTGTCGTTGAAGACCAGCGCATCGCCGGGCTTGAGGAATTGCGTCAGGTCGCCAACCTTGTGATCCTGCGGCACCTGCCCCGGGCGCACGACAAGCAGGCGCGCGGCATCGCGCGGCCGCGCCGGACGCAGCGCTATCCGCTCTTCAGGCAGTTCGAAATCGAAATCGTCAACGCGCATGGCCAAGCCAGTGCCAGCAAAAAGGGCGGCGCGCAAGCACCGCCCCGATTTGCAAATGGTTGTTCTTACAGATCAGCCGCGACCCGCATCGAAATGATCGAGTCAGGATCGCGCACCGGCTCGCCGCGCTTGATCTTGTCGATGTTTTCCATGCCTTCACTCACCTGCCCCCAGACGGTATATTGCCGGTTCAGGAAACTTGCATCGTCAAAGCAGATGAAGAACTGGCTGTTGGCCGAATCCGGGTTTTGTGCCCGCGCCATGGAACAGGTTCCACGCTTGTGCGGCGCATCGTTGAATTCCGCCTTCAGGTTCGGCTTGCTCGATCCGCCGGTGCCAATGCCATGCGGGCAGCCGCACTGCGCCATGAAACCTTCGATGACGCGATGAAACACGATGCCGTCATAAAAGCCTTCTCGCGCCAGTTCCTTGATGCGGGCCACATGGCCCGGTGCCAGGTCCGGGCGAAGCTCGATCACCACCTTGCCCTTGGTCGTCTCCATGACGATCGTGTTTTCCGGATCCTTGTAATCAGCCACGATATTTCCTTTCCAGCCTTGACCCAACTCAGTTGGCGTCGGATTCCATTACCATCTTGATGATCTTGTCGGGGTTTTCAACCGTGCCATTTGCCGCCCGGTCACCCTTCTTGATCTTGTCGACCACATCCATGCCCTCAGTCACCTGGCCGAAGACCGTATACTGGCCGTTGAGGAACGAACCTTCGGCAAACATGATGAAGAACTGCGAGTTGGCGCTGTTGGGGTTCTGCGAGCGCGCCATGCCGAGTGTGCCGCGCACAAACGGTTCGGGCGTGAACTCGGCTGCTATGTCTGCAAGGTCCGAACCGCCCATGCCGGTGCCGGTCGGATCACCGGTCTGCGCCATGAAGCCGTCGATCACGCGGTGAAACACGATGCCGTCATAAAAGCCCTTCTTCACCAGCGCCTTGATCTGCGCCACATGCTTTGGCGCGAGGTCGGGACGCAGTTCGATGGTGATGCGGCCATCCTTCGTATCAAGGAAGACGGTGTTTTCACCGGCCTGCGCTCCAGCAGGCATTGCAATACCGGCAGCAAGGACAAGGGCGCAGACGAGCGTGGAAATACGGTTCATGTAATTCTCCGGAGTTGGTTGTTCTGGATTCAGGTCCTGAGCTTTTTCTTCAAGGCCCTGAGAACAGGTTTGGGAACGAAGGGCGCAACATTGCCGCCCATCTTCGCGATCTGGCGCACCAATGTGGCGGTAATGGCGCGAACAGGTGGCGAAGCCGGAAAAAACACGGTCTTGATGTCCCCAGCCATGGTTCCGTTCATGCCTGCCATCTGCATCTCGTAATCGAGATCAGTGCCATCGCGCAGGCCGCGCACGAGCATCACCGCACCGGCCTTTCGGGCTGCATCGACTACCAGTCCGTCGAATGCCTCCACCCGGATGCGTCTGGCAGCACCCTTTTCGGCAATTTCAGCCACTTCCCCAATGAGCTCCGCACGCTCCTCGAACGAGAACAGCGGCACCTTGCCGGGGTGAATCCCGATACCGATAACCACCACGTCACAAATCGCGAGCGTCTGGCGCAAAATGTCCAGATGCCCGTTTGTCATCGGGTCGAAGGAACCGGGATAGTAGGCAATGCGTTTCGTCATGACGCACTCATGTCACGGCGAAACGCAGCCTGCAAGTACCGAAAGCCGAATGCATGCAGCCATGCAGTAACGGCGCAGTATCAAAAAGCGTTACCCGGCTTGAGGCCGAGCATGCGGAAGATCATGGCCGCTGGACAAAAACCGGTGAAAGCCGACTGCAGCATGTTCGCGCCGATGAACAGCGTGAACCACACGAAATGGGGCGATACCCAGACTGTCAGGGCGACGGAAACGAAGATCATGATGCCGGCAAAGGCAAGGACAGCGCGGTCGAGGGACATGTTCAACTCCAGTGTATAGGGTTTGACTCTTTATTTTAGCTTTCACTAATATATAGGAGAATGCCGTGAAATCAACCACTCCCGACCCGCCGCGACCGCCTGTCGCGGAATACGCGGGGTAAACAGCGCACATTTCTGTTCTTTCGCGCGCATTGTGCAAAACCGCACAGCCAAACCTGAATGCAGGATTAATATAGGGTTCAGCCACCATTACTTGGGCGTTCGGTAAAATCCGAACAATGCCGGGAACGGTGAATAAACAACTCGCCATGACAATGGCGGAAGAAGCAGGGAGAAGAACATGGCAATACTGATTGTCGCCTTGTGCATGACAACCGCAATGATGATCGCTGCATTGCGCATGCAGTCGGTGGAAAACAGGGCCGAACTTTACAGGCAGCTGAAAAGCGCCGGTTATGGCCATTTCCCCGAGAAATCCGAATTTCGCAATTGAGACTGACGGCGCCCGGGCCTGAACCAACCCGGCCGCCACTCGCCCACCTCTTGTCCTGAGGACCTTCAGTCTCAAAAACTGGCGCGGAGATGATCCGCGCCATTTTTTTAATCCAGACGCAGACGCATGATGGGTCTGGTCGGCAATCGTCGCGCTGCTTCAACGAAACCCATGTCCGCAAAAGCTGCCAGGGTTCCCACGAAAAGTTCATCCGCAAGAACCTTGCGCTGCGCATCGAGCGGATAGGCCTCGAGCACCTTGCCGCCCTTCTGCCTGGCAAAGTCGATGCCACCCGCGATAAGGGCGCGCATCATGCCCATCTTGCGGTACGCCTTTTTCACAACAAAGCAGTTCATCGACCAGACGGGTTCATCGTCCACCGGTGCGAGCGAATTTGACCGGTTCAGCCGATCGAATTGCCTGCGCGGAGCGATCGACAGCCACGCCGCCGCTTCGCCATCCACATAGGCGATGATCCCCGGCTCCAGACCATCCTGCACCAGTTGCTCGAGCCCGGCGCGATTGGCATTTCCCCAGCCTGCCTTGTAGTCGCGGTTCGGCTTGTACCAGTAGGCACACCAGCATTTGCGCGCATAGCTGCAATCGCTGAAGATCGCAGCCACGTCTTCCATGCGTTCACGGCTCGCCGGTCTGATCTCGATTGTCGGCTCGTGAGCGCCTAGGCCCGCCTCAATGTCGCCAGCCAAAGCCCACCTCCAATCAGGATGAGACCCGAAACACGCTCGACCAGCCGAACGCGCGTCTGGGTCAGGAATCTCCCCGCTCTGCCGGCCACAATCGCGTAGAGACTGTCGAAAATGGCTCCGACCACCATGAACACGCCGCCCAGCACCATTGTCTGCCAGAAGGCGCTGCCCTGCGGGTCAATGAATTGCGGGATGAAAGCCCCGAAGAAAAGCAGCGCCTTGGGGTTGGACCAGATCACCAGGAACCCTTGCCAGAAATAGCCCGCGCGCGGCTTTCTCACCTTCGAGACATCGCCAAGATCGCCATTCGAAGTCAGAAGCTTGTAGCCAAGCCAGATCAGATACGCGGCACCCGCCAGGCGCAGCCAGTCGAATACATGCGCCATCAGCGAAACCACCGTCTCAAGCCCGAACGCCACGACAAGAAGCATCAGCACCAGTCCAAACTGCGTGCCTGCCACATTGAGCAGACCAGCTCTGGCACCATCGCGAAGCGAATTGGCAATGATGACGGTCACTGTGGGGCCTGGAACAATGACGATGACAAAGGACGCCAGTGCAACCGCAAGAATGAAGGTGAAAGTCATGGATCGCCTCAGGGAAAGGGCCCGCCTACCTTTTGGTGGACGCCAGCCGACAACGGCAAGGCTAATGCGCCAGCCAGACTGGTGCAATCATCGTTTTGGAAACGTGCTTGAGCCTGCGCGGCTATTCGCTATCCGGCTCGCCCACTGCTTCAACTGGCGCATCACCGTCGACAGCCTGCAAAGCGTCATCTTCCTCCGGTTCATCCGCCTCGCTGATATGCTCGACCGAAACGACGCGCTCATCTTCCGCTGTGTTGAAAACGGTCACGCCCTGCGTCGAACGCCCGGCGATGCGAATGTCCTTCACCGGACAGCGGATCAATTGCCCGCCATCAGAAACAAGCATGATCTGATCGCTGTCGGCGACCGGGAACGATGCAATGAGATCGCCATTGCGCTTGTTCACCACCATCGCGGTGATGCCCTTGCCGCCTCGGCCCGACACCCGGTATTCGTGGCTTGAAGAGCGCTTGCCATAGCCATTCTGCGAAATGGTGAGGATGAACTCCTCGCTTTCGCGCATCGCCTGGTAGCGTTCCTCGCCAAGCACCATCTGCTCGTCGCTTTCTTCGGCCTCGACCGGCTCCGGCACTTCACCGGATTCTGCCGCAATCTCAACGCGCCGCCGCTTCAGATAGGCAGTCCTTTCCCAGGCCTCGGCCTGTGAAGGATTGAGGATCGTCATGGAAATGACTGTATCCCCTTCGCCAAGATTGATGCCGCGCACCCCGACCGAATTGCGTCCGGCAAACACCCGCACATCATCCACGGGGAAGCGTATGCACTGGCCAAGTGCCGAAGTCAGCAGCACAGTTGCATCCTCGGTACAGGTCTCCACGCCGACAATGCCGTCGTCGCCTTCCAGCTTCATCGCGATCTTGCCGTTGCGATTGACCTGCGTGAAATCCGAAAGCTTGTTGCGGCGCACGGTTCCCTGTGTCGTCGCGAACATGACGTCGAGCTGATCCCAGCTCTCCTCTTCCTCCGGCAACGGCATGATTGTCGTGATCCGCTCGTCCTTTTCAAGCGGCAGGATGTTGATCAGCGCCTTGCCGCGCGCCTGCGGTGCGGCCATCGGCAATCGCCAGACCTTGAGCTTGTAGACAATGCCGCGCGAGGAGAAGAACAGGATCGGCGTGTGTGTATTGGCAACGAACAGCCGCGTGACGAAATCCTCGTCGCGCGTCGACATGCCTGAACGCCCCTTGCCGCCGCGCCGTTGCGCCCGGTAGGTGTCGAGCGGAACCCGCTTGATATAGCCGGCGTGCGAAACGGTGACGACCATGTCTTCACGCGCGATGAGGTCTTCATCCTCCATCTCGTAGCCGCCATCGATGATCTCGCTGCGGCGTGGCGTGGCAAACTCGTCACGCACCGCAATGAGTTCATCCTTGATGATCGTCATCACCCGCACGCGCGACGACAGGATGTCGAGATAATTCTTGATCTCCGCGCCAAGCGTATGCAGCTCGTCGGAAATCTCGTCGCGACCCAGTGCCGTAAGCCTCTGAAGACGCAAATCGAGGATCGCCCTCGCCTGTTCTTCAGACAGAAAATAGGTATCGTCCTCGTTGAGCCGATGCTTTGGATCGTCGATCAGTTCGACCAGAGGCGCAACATCCTTCGCGTCCCAGCGCCTTGTCATCAGTTGTTCGCGCGCAGTCGCTGGATCGGGCGCGTGACGGATGAGCCTGATCACATCGTCGATGTTTGCCACCGCGATCGCCAGTCCAACGAGGACATGGGCGCGAATGCGTGCCTTGTTCAGCAGGAACTTGGTGCGCCGCGTTACCACTTCCTCGCGGAATGTGATGAATGCCTTCAGCAGATCCTTGAGGTTCAGCTGTTCCGGGCGACCGCCATTCAGCGCGACCATGTTGCAACCGAACGAGGATTGCAGCGGCGTGAAGCGGTAAAGCTGGTTGAGGACAACATCTGCGACCGCGTCGCGCTTCACCTCGATGACAACACGATAGCCGTCGCGATCCGACTCGTCGCGAATGTCGGCAATGCCCTCGATACGCTTCTCGCGCACCAGTTCGGCGATCTTCTCGATCATCGACGCCTTGTTCACCTGGTAGGGAACCTCGGTAACGATGATGGCTTCGCGCTCGCGTACCTGCTCGAAATGCACCTTGCCGCGCATCAGCACCGATCCGCGACCTGTTTCGTAGGCAGAGCGAATACCGGACCGTCCCAGGATGATGCCGCCGGTCGGGAAATCGGGACCGGGAATGATTTCCATCAGGTCCGGCAGCCCGATCGCCGGATTGTCGATCATGGCAATTGTGCCGTCGATCACCTCGCCCAGATTGTGCGGCGGGATGTTCGTCGCCATGCCCACGGCAATGCCGCCCGCACCATTGACCAGCAGGTTGGGAAAGCGCGCGGGAAGGACAGTCGGCTCACGCTCGGAATTGTCGTAATTGTCCTGAAAATTGACCGTGTCCTTGTCGATATCCGACAGCAGTTCGTGTGCGGCCTTGGAAAGCCTCGACTCGGTGTAACGCATCGCCGCCGGTGGATCGCCGTCGATGGAACCGAAGTTGCCCTGCCCGTCGATCAGCGGTACGCGCAGCGAGAAATCCTGCGCCATTCGCACGAGCGCGTCATAAACCGCGCTGTCGCCGTGAGGATGATATTTACCGATGACGTCACCCACGACGCGGGCAGACTTGCGATACGGCTTGTTCCAGTCGAAACCGTTTTCATGCATCGAATACAGAATGCGCCGGTGCACGGGCTTGAGCCCGTCGCGGGCATCGGGAAGCGCCCGGCTCACGATCACGCTCATCGCATAATCGAGGTATGAACGGCTCATTTCCTCGATGATGGAGATGGATTGCGTGTTGGCTGGCAAGCCCGGCTTGCCGCCTGCCGGCTCGCCCGGTGGATTGGTATGATCTGACAAGAAACCCGCTCTTTTCGAAGTTTTGGGTAAAGCTGCCCATTTATAGCCGATTCTGTTCTGCGGGCCAAATCGCAGACAAACCCGGCGCTGGTATTTGTCTATTTATTTCAATGATTTACCGAGGCTGTTTGCTGGCTTGAAAAAAATCCGCCGGCAATTACGCTCCTGGCGTGATCCGGGCGAGAATCGCAGTGGCATCGTCGCTGCGTTTGTAACGCGGATAGACCCGCCCCAGCGGGTCGATCCGATGCTCGATATCCCGCAATTCATCCAGCAGGTACTTCAGCCCGGATCGGAGAGCAGCATCGACAAGACCGTCCTGGGAATAGCGTTCATAGGCTTCCGAGAGAGCGGAAAATCCGTCACTCATGAGCAGGATTTCCATCTCTCCCGCATGCCGAACCGAAACGTTCAGGGCATGGTTTGCAGCCTCCGCTTCAAGACCGAGGAGCCAGATCCCGCCCTTGCCATCATTGGCACGCGAACGCGCAGCGCGCAGTTTCTCCAACCCGCCGGGATCACGCACTACCGAACCTGATGCGTCAAAGCCGCCTGAGGCATCGAGCGCTGCGCGTGCATTGCGCAATTCCAGCATACGATTGTCCTTCAATGCGCAATGGCGAACACTTTCTCCCCCACTTGTTCGGACATAGGCAACACAATCGCCAAGGCCGCTCAGTTCCAGGACCTGGCCAACGCGCCGGACCATGATGAAACTGGCCACTGGCAGCGCGTGGCGGGGCATGTGGTCAAGATCATGCATTTGCGCCAGGGTTTCGCGTGCGGTGCGTGCAACCGTCCCGACCAGGCCGCCAGCAGGCATCCCATCGCCACGCGAAAAGACACTGGCAGCAAGCCCCGCCAGCCATGCTGCGTCGCTGGGCTCGTCTTCAAGCAGCACCGTGTCGGCAAGCCCGGTGGCGCCATCGATCACCACAGCATGGTGGGCCGAGTGGCCAAGTGCATCGTCATTTGCCTTGCAGGCATTCCCCGGATCGCTAATGTGGTCGAGGATTTCGATCAGCATGCCAGGACTCGCAATCGGCCGGGTCAATCGGGAGCGCCATCCTTGCCCTCATTCGACGCAATCATCAACGCCTTCGTGACGCTCATGGTCACAATCGATCCGCCAGGTCTGGCACCGGTCTTTCTGGCATTGACGAGCGGCATGACGCGCCAGCAACGCATTTCGACCGCCACAAGGGCAACTCTCATCGCGCTGTTCGTGCTGGTCATGTTCCTGCTGGCAGGCGTTGCGGTCCTGTCCACCCTTGGCATCACCATCCACGCCTTTCGCGTCGCAGGTGGCCTGCTGCTTTTCTACATTGCCTTCGAGATGATTTTCGAGAAGCGCCAGGAACGCCACGAAAAGACTTCCGAACGCGCTATCACCAAGGATCACATCGCCAACATATCCGCGTTTCCGCTCGCCGTGCCGCTGATTGCGGGGCCAGGCGCCATATCGGCGGTGATTCTGCTGTCGACCAATTTTGCCGGTGAAACCGCCGTTGCAAAGGGCATTCTCGCCTCCATTCTGGTCGCCGTGATGTCCATCGTCATGTTCGCCTTTATCCTGGCGGACCGGATCGATCGCTATCTGGGCGCAACCGGGCGCACCATCCTCACCCGGCTGCTTGGATTGCTGCTCGCAGCACTGTCTGTCCAGTTCGTAGCCGATGGCGTGAAAGCCCTCACGGCGACTGCCTGACCGCCTCACTCGATCTCGTGTTCATGCGTTGCGCCCCAGCCATGGACCGTGTCGTGGGCGCGTACCAGCACCTTGCCAATGCCCTGTGGAACGACAATTGCTTCCTGTGAGCGCGTGAACGGCTGCTCCTCATCATGGGGATGCAGCAGGACCCGCTCACCCAGCACTGTGCCGTCAGGTGCCCTCACCTGCCACTTGTCTGCGTAATGGTCCCAGCCCTGATCGGCGTGGCTGACCGTGACCGAGAAGGTATAGGACCCGCCAACCTGGCGCGCTTTCACACCGACAATCCGCGCCTCTCCGGCAAATGCCGGGAACGCAACACACAGAAACGGGATGATCAGCGCCAGTCGCAACATGCCACTACAATGGGTCAGCATTCCACAAGGTCAAGAGTTGAGGCTTGAACTTGGCGCTGCCAGCGGGCATCAAGGCGGCAAGGGAGACGACATGGCATCTGGATCAAGGAAAGTCATTTTCGCAGCACTGATCGGCAACGGGCTGATTGCGGTGACGAAGTTCGCGGCAGCCTCGGTGACCGGATCATCGGCCATGCTGTCGGAAGGAATTCACTCGCTGGTCGATACAGGCAACCAGTCGCTGCTGCTGTACGGGCTGCACAAGGCAGGCAAACCCGCCGACGAGAAACACCCGTTCGGATATGGTACGGAGCTGTATTTCTGGGCCTTCGTTGTCGCCATCCTCATTTTCGCCATTGGCGCCGGCATTTCCCTGTATGAGGGCATCGCCAAGGTGATCGACCCCCATCCCGTCGCCAATCCGATGATCAACTATATCGTGCTGGCCTTCGCCTTCCTGTTCGAAGGCATTGCCTGGTTCGTCGCCTTTCGCGAGTTCCAGACCACCAAGGGCAAGAAGGGCTATCTCGAAGCGGTTCGCGACAGCAAGGACCCATCCGTCTTCACAGTCCTGTTCGAGGATACTGCAGCAATGCTGGGCCTGCTGGTAGCCTTTGCCGGAATTGCAGGTGCCCAGTATTTCGGCATTGCCGAACTTGACGGCGTCGCGTCCATCATCATCGGCGTTATTCTGGGCCTTACGGCAGGCCTTCTCGCCTTCGAGACCAAGGGACTGCTGATCGGCGAAGCAGCCGCCCCCGAGGTGGTGCAGGTAATCCGCAACATCGTCGAAGCCACGCCGGTGATTGATCGCCTCAACGAGATACGCACATTGCATTTCGGCCCGAATGACGTGCTGCTCGCCGTGTCGGTTGATTTCGAGGACAATCTCACCGCCGGCAAGGTCGAAGACGCAATCCACGACATCGAGGTTGCCATCAAGCAGCGCTTCCCTGTCGTCAAACGCCTGTTCATCGAGGTTCAGAAGGCTGCAGATCACGCGGAGGAAGTTGCCAAGTCGCGCCGTCCGCAGGCCGGGCACTGATGATCGCCTGGGAACATCTGGCAAATGCGCAAATGCCTGGCGGCGGCTCACTCAAGCTGATGCGCCGTGGCCAGGAATACTCGATCAAGCTCGACCGCATCGAATTGATGAACAGTCGCCTTTCCGGCTCCGAGGAAGCGCTTGCAACGATCGCGGCCGAACGCCTTGGCGCAACACCACGGCCGCAGGTCCTGATCGGCGGGCTTGGCATGGGTTTCACATTGCGCGCCGCCCTTTCGGCGTTCGCGCCGGATGCAGGCATCACGGTGGCGGAACTTTCGCCCGATATCGTAGCCTGGGCCCGTGGTGAAATGGCCAGCCTGTTCAATGGCATCCTGGAAGATCAACGCGTTTCCATCCATGTCGGGGATGTCGGTCAGCTGATCGCCTCGTCCAAGTCCGCCTTTGATGCCATTCTGCTGGATGTGGACAACGGCCCGGAAGGAATTTCCAGGACAGAAAATGACGCGATCTATTCTGCGAAAGGCCTGGCGTCAGCGAGGGCCGCGCTGCGTGTGGGCGGAATTCTTGGCGTGTGGTCGCAGGGACCGGACGCCGCCTTCCTCGCCCGCATGAAGCAAAGTGGGCTGCGAACAGATGAAGTCCGCGTCAAGGCCAATGCCGGGCGCAAGGGTGCCAGGCATGTAATCTGGTTTGGCGCAAGGAAATAGTCCGGAAGATCATTGCCCTGCGGACGCCAATGCAAGGCGATGGCCCGGCGCGAACGCGATCAGATCCCACAAATTGCCATAGAGATCGGCAAACACCGCAACCTTGCCATAATCCATGACTTTCGGCTCGCGGATGATGTTGACACCCTGCGCCAGCAGATTGGCATAGTCTGCATCGAAATCATCGGTTCGCAGAAACAGGAACACCCTGCCACCCGACTGGTTGCCGACAAAGGCTTCCTGTTCGCGCTTCGATGCCCGGGCAAGGAGGATGGTCGTTCCCTGCCCGCTTTCGCCAAATCCGCGTGGCGCGATCACCACCCAGCGCTTGTCCTGTTCCGGTTGGTAGCTGTCTTCGACAAGTTCGAAGCCGAGCTTGCCACAGTAAAAGGCCAGCGCCTCGTCATAGTCACGAACCACCAGCGCAACATGGACAATCGACTGGCTGGAACCCTGCATGGGTTGGCGCGATTATCAGAACGGAATCTCGTCGTCGAGATCGCCACCCATACCGCCACCCTGACCACTGCCCTGGCCGCCTGCAGATCCGCCGCGCGAGCCCCCGCCATAGGGGCCGGACTGGCCGAAATCGGAGCCGCCGCCATAATCGCCACCGCCACCATCTCCGCTGCGTCCATCAAGCATGGTCAACGCCGAATTGAAGCCCTGAAGAACGACTTCCGTCGAATAGCGGTCCTGTCCGGCCTGGTCCTGCCATTTGCGGGTCTGCAACTGGCCTTCGATATAGACCTTCGCGCCTTTCTTCAGATACTGCTCGGCGATCTTGCAAAGGCCTTCGTTGAAGATGACGACGCGATGCCACTCGGTCTTCTCGCGGCGTTCCCCGCTGTTGCGGTCGCGCCAGGTTTCCGAGGTTGCGATGCGCAGATTGGCGACAGGTCGGCCGTCCTGCGTGCGCTTGATCTCCGGATCGGCTCCAAGATTGCCAATCAGGATAACCTTGTTGACGCTGCCTGCCATTTGAAACTCCCGTGTCTTGCCGCCCACACCCTAGCATGGCGGCATCTGTCATGAATTGCGGGCATATTGCCCCAAGCGCCTTGCAATCGCACCCTTGCGGATTAACTATCCACATCTGAAAAGGACATACGCACCGGCACCGAACTCGCTGTCGGCTTGCTTATGTTCACATTATGTTCTCATATGACCACAATTGCAAGTGCGATTCGCAGCGCACTGTCGCTGCGGTTGCATGAGATCGCAACCACCCTCGAAATGTCCCGGCATGGCAGAACAGAAATTCATCTCGATCCGCGGCGCACGCGAACACAATCTGAAGAACATTGATCTGGACCTGCCGCGTGACAGCCTGATCGTGATCACGGGCCTGTCTGGTTCGGGAAAATCCTCGCTTGCCTTCGACACCATCTATGCCGAGGGCCAGCGCCGCTATGTCGAGAGCCTTTCGGCCTATGCGCGCCAGTTTCTGGAAATGATGCAGAAGCCGGACGTGGACCAGATCGACGGCCTGTCTCCGGCAATCTCGATCGAACAGAAGACGACCAGCCGCAATCCCCGTTCCACCGTCGGCACGGTGACGGAAATATACGATTACATGCGCCTCCTGTTTGCGCGCGTCGGCATCCCCTATTCGCCTGCCACCGGCCTTCCCATCGAAAGCCAGACGGTGAGCCAGATGGTCGACCGTATCCTGGCACTGGAAGAAGGAACACGCCTCTATATCCTCGCCCCCATCGTGCGTGGACGAAAGGGCGAATATCGCAAGGAACTGGCCGAACTCGCCAAGAAGGGCTTCCAGCGCGTCAAGATCGACGGAACGCTCTACGAGATCGCCGATGCGCCCACGCTCGACAAGAAGTACAAGCACGATATCGACGTCGTCGTGGACCGGGTCGTCGTGCGCGACGATATCACGGCGCGCCTGGCCGATTCGCTTGAGACCTGCCTCAAGCTGGCGGAAGGCCTGGCAATCGCCGAACTGGCCGACAAGCCGCTTCCTGCTTCCGAGACATCCGAAGGCGGCAGCGCCAACAAGTCGCTCAACGAGACCCATGAGCGGATCGTCTTTTCGGAAAAATTCGCCTGCCCCGTATCTGGTTTCACCATTCCCGAAATCGAACCACGCCTGTTTTCGTTCAACAATCCGTTTGGCGCCTGCCCCTCCTGTGACGGGCTTGGCACCAAGATGGGCATTGATCCCGGCATGGTCGTTCCCGATCATGCCCTGACGCTGCGCAATGGCGCGATAGCCCCCTGGTCGAAATCGACCAACCCCTCGCCCTATTATGCCCAGACGCTGGAAGCGCTCGGGCGCACCTATGGTTTCAAGATGGGAGATCGCTGGGAGGATGTCAGCGAGGAAGGCCGCAACGCCGTTCTTTATGGCACCGGCCAGCGCGAGATCGACTTCACCTATGATGATGGCCTGCGCACCTACAAGACCCGCAAGACCTTCGAAGGCGTCATTGGCAATCTGGAGCGCCGCTGGCGCGAGACGGATTCAGCCTGGATGCGCGAGGAAATCGAGAAATTCATGTCCTCCAGCCCCTGCGAGGCCTGTAGCGGACACCGGCTCAAGCCTGAAGCGCTGGCGGTAAGGATCAACGGAAAGCACATTTCGCAAGTCACGCTGAAATCGATCCGCGACGCGCGCGACTGGTTCGAAGCCCTTCCTGAGAGCCTCAACGAAAAGCAGAACGAAATCGCCGGCCGCATCCTCAAGGAGATCCGCGAACGCCTGCGCTTTCTCAATGATGTCGGCCTGGAATATCTGTCATTGTCGCGCAATTCAGGCACATTGTCGGGTGGTGAAAGCCAGCGCATTCGTCTCGCTTCGCAAATCGGCTCCGGCCTCACCGGTGTGCTTTACGTGCTGGATGAGCCATCCATCGGCCTTCACCAGCGCGACAATGCACGACTCCTGGACACGCTGCGCCACCTTCGCGACCTCGGCAACACGGTCATTGTTGTGGAGCATGACGAGGATGCGATCCGCACCGCCGACTATCTGGTCGACATCGGTCCAGCTGCCGGCGTGCATGGCGGCCGCATCGTGGCGGAAGGAACGCCTGCCGAGGTCATGGCAAATCCGGCCTCCGTCACCGGCCGCTACCTGACAGGCATGGAGGAAATCCCCCTGCCCGCTTCCCGGCGCAAACCCTCAAAGGGCAAGCGTATCCGCGTGGTCGGCGCCAGGGGCAACAATCTGCAGGATGTCACGGCAGAAATACCCCTTGGTCTTTTCACGGCTGTTACCGGCGTTTCGGGTGGTGGCAAATCGACTTTCCTCATCGAAACGCTCTACAAGGCTGCGGCACGGCGCATCAATGGTGCGCGTGAAGTTCCCGCTCCCCATGATCGCATCGAAGGTCTCGAACATCTGGACAAGGTGATCGATATCGACCAGTCGCCAATCGGGCGCACACCGCGGTCGAACCCCGCGACCTATACCGGTGCCTTCACGCCGATCCGCGACTGGTTCGCCCAATTGCCGGAAGCAAAGGCAAGGGGTTATCAGCCGGGCCGCTTCTCCTTCAACGTGAAGGGCGGTCGCTGCGAGGCGTGCCAGGGCGACGGCGTCATCAAGATCGAGATGCACTTCCTGCCCGATGTCTATGTCACGTGCGATGTGTGCCACGGCAAGCGCTACAATCGCGAGACGCTGGAAGTCCTGTTCAAGGGCAAGTCGATTTCCGACGTGCTCGACATGACCGTCGAGGAAGCCGCACAGTTCTTTGCTGCGGTACCTTCCGTGCGCGAAAAGATGGAAACGCTTGAGCGCGTCGGTCTTGGCTACATTCACGTTGGCCAGCAGGCCACGACCCTGTCGGGCGGCGAAGCGCAGCGCATCAAGCTGTCGAAGGAACTCTCGCGCCGCGCCACCGGGCGTACGCTCTATATTCTCGACGAACCCACGACCGGATTGCACTTCCACGATGTGAAGAAACTTCTCGAAGTTCTGCATGAACTGGTTGACCAGGGCAACACGGTCATCGTCATCGAGCACAATCTGGAAGTGATCAAGACAGCTGACTGGATTCTCGATCTGGGTCCCGAAGGCGGGGACGGCGGTGGCGAACTGGTTGCGTTCGGCACGCCTGAGGATATCGTAACGGAACCACGCTCACACACCGGCAGGTTCCTGGGTGAGTTGCTGCAGCGCCGCCCCGCCAAGGGCAAGCGTCAGGCAGCTGAGTGAGGGTAGAATAAGACCGCCATCCCGCGCTGGAAAAGGGGGGGATCTCAGGACCGGCTGTGTTGCAGATTGACCGGCCTGCCCTTTCAGGCAAGGCCCATGGCTGATTTAACGCCCGTCAGGGGTGCGCAGGCCGTACCACTTGTCGACGACAGCAGTGAAATGCTCTTCCGGCTCGTATTTGGCTACCGCAAGATTGAGCTGGCCCGCATTGAGACGGCCAATGGCCGAAAGAAGCGCGTAACCGGCCACGATCACGTCGCGCCGCGACGCTGCTGCGGAAATCTGTGCCGTAATCACCTGCTGCTGCGTGTTCAACACGTCGAGCGTGGTACGCTGTCCGACATTGCGCTCCTCGACAGCGCCCTGCAACGCAAGCTGTGCTGCTCGCAACTGCGTGTCATTGGCAACGAGCGAGGCCTTGGCTGCTTCAAGCTGGCTGAAGGCAGCCACGATGGCCGCGCGCACATTGTCCACCGCCTGATCAACCTCGATCCAGCGCTGTCCAAGCGTTTCCTTGTTCTGGCGCACCTGGGCCGAAACCCGTCCACCCTGATAGATCGGCACGGTCAGACGTGCAGTGATCTGGGCGGCATTCGTCACCTGGCCATTGACGCTTGAATCAAAACGCCTGTTGACCGCGCCATCAAGCGTGACCCTCGGCAGCAGGTCGCTTTCCGAAGACTTCACATTCCAGTCGGCCTGATCGACCAGATACTTGGTCGCAAGAATGGCGGGATGTTCGGCAAACCCGATATCGAGCGCGCGCTGTAACTGGCTTGGCACCAGCTTGCCGACGCCCGCGGGATTCTTGAGTTTCTGCGGGTCCTTGCCGATGATCTGGCGGTAGACGGCCATGGAGGACTGCAACTGCGCGCGCGCGCCGTTCAACTGCGCGACTGCCGCCGCCTGCTGCGCTTCCGCCTGTGCCACGTCCGTGCGCGTGCTTTCACCAACCTGGAACCGGGCGCGTTCCGAGCGCACCTGTTCGTTGAGGAATTCCAGCGACTGCGCACGATAGGCCGCGACCGCCTGGTCACGGATCACGTCCACATAGGCACTGGCACCATCAAACAGCACATTCTGCTCGGTGTTGCGCAGCGTCTCGCGGCTGGCATAAATCGCCGCGCGCGCCGCTTCCACATTGTTGCGGGTCTTGAATCCGTCGAATAGCGCCTGCGAAATCGTCACGCCGAAACCGCCCGGCTGCAGCGTGATCGTCCTGCCCGCGTTCAGCCCGATATTCGTTTCCGTCCACGACTTGCCGATATCGGCATTGCCGCTGACCTGCGGACGCAGGGCCGACTTGGCAATTGGAATATTCTCGTCAACGGCCCGTGTTGCGGCGCGCTGCGCGTTGATGGTTGGATTGTTCGCATATGCCAGCGCCAGCGCTTCGGAAATCGATTCCGCGCCTGCCGCAGTCGGTCCAAGCGCAAAAAGGCCAGCAACGGCAACGCCTTGCAACAATTGAACGCCAATACGCAACGGACTTCTCATCTGCCCCAAAAACCTTTTTCAGAACAACGTACTCATTGAAAAAAGGCCCCGCGGGACCATGTACAGGTCAAAACCTGCTAACGCTTTACGTTGTTAACTATTCCAGATCCAAGCCTATAGTCTGACGCGACAGCGTCAAACAAAACTTGCCGATCAATCACACTCACCTTTTGGCCGTTGCAGTACCGCAACAGGCCTTGAGGCCTGGTCAGAAAACGAACCCTGCGGCCCGTTCAAAGCCCGGCAGCGGTTCGACCGCCCAGTTGAACAGCCTGCGCGATGAAAGATTGCCACCCTCCTTCACGAAAACCGTCGCAACGCCAGCATTGCCGTTACCCAGAACACTGACCAGACGCCCACCTTCTCGAAGCTGGTCGCCAAAGGCTGCTGGAAGTTCGTCAACGCTGCCGCCAATCAGGACGAAATCATAAGGGCCTTCCTTGGCATATCCATCCGCCAGACGGCCTTTGACCACGGTCGCATTGTCGCAGCCAGTCGCCGAAAGCGCGCTGGCAGCAGTCTCTGCAAGCGTTTCATCCTGTTCGAGCGCCACGACCGTATCGGCCAGTTGCGCCAGGATCGCCGAAGAATAGCCGGTCGCGCATCCCACATCGAGAACGACCCCGCCATCCACGCCAAGCGCCTGGACAAGCTTGGCAAGTGGAGCAGCCGACATGACGAAACGACCGCCCGCAACTGGGAGGTCCTCGTCAAGATAGGCAAGTTCATGCAGGCTTTCAGGCAGGAATGCCTCACGCGGCACGCTGAGGAATGCCGTCAGCACGGCATGGTTGCTCACATCGCTGGTGCGGATCTGTCCATCCACCATCTTGATGCGTTGCTGTTGGAAATCGAGCGTCATTGGCCTGCCCCTGATGGTCGCAGATTGAATTGCCTGACGTCTAGCGAACATGAATGCGCAAGGCAACAGCCAGATGGACGCGCACCGCCCATGCTGCAGGAATCCCACCGATTTCGCGAATTTGGAGGCCTCGCCCGGAATCGAACCGGGGTGCAAGGATTTGCAGTCCTCTGCGTAACCACTCCGCCACGAGGCCAACCGCGCCCCATATCCCTTGGCTACCTTGTTCTGTCAAGCGAATAGGCGGGAATGTGCGGCCGGTTCGCCGACATTGGACAATGAATCTTGAAATCCGGTTACCCGTTCATGCAAACTTGCCGAATCCGGGACTTCGCCAAGAGTTTTTTTGACAAAGCGGGTTGGCAAATCAGATTTGCCTTTGCTATATGGCGCACGCGCTAAGAGCAGTCGTTCCCCGGTAGCTCAGCGGTAGAGCAACCGGCTGTTAACCGGTTGGTCGCTGGTTCGAATCCGGCCCGGGGAGCCAACTTTCCAATTTCATGACTGTTCGCCATGGCAACGCTTGAGCGTTTGCGCGCCATTTCCGGCGACACTCAACCCCATGCACTGCCTTCCACAAGCCAACTGGACGCCTCGAAAAACCTCCCCATTTGACATGATTTCTGATTCACTGACCGCATTGATTTATGCGGAGGATAGGCGATGCGTGGTCAGGCCGGTTTCTGGGATGTCGATGAGCGAAATGCGTTAT
>JBATLL010000056.1:0-2335 GCA_049289295.1 Rhizobiaceae bacterium | reverse complement strand
TCGGCGTCCTTGATGAGTACGCCCGCCTGTGCACCGCGCCCGGTCGCGGTCATGATCGACATGGGCGTTGCGAGACCCAGTGCGCAGGGGCAGGCAATGATCAGTACGGAAACGGCGGAGACGAATGCATAGATCAGGCTTGGCTCTGGGCCGATAATCGCCCAGGTCGCGAACGCGATGGCAGCAACCAGCACCACAGCCGGCACGAAATAATAGGACGCCCGGTCAGCAAGGCCCTGGATTGGCGCCCTCGACCGCTGCGCCTTAGCCACCATTTCCACGATCTTCGAGAGCATAGTCTCGGCACCGATGCGCTCGGCCCGCATCATAAAGGTACCGTTCTTGTTGATGGTGCCTCCGGTCACGTTGGCGCCTTCGGTCACTTCCACGGGCACGGGCTCGCCGGTGATCATGGATTCGTCGACCGACGACCGGCCTTCGGTGACAATGCCGTCAACCGGGATGCTGTCCCCGGGCCGTATCCGGAGCAGATCACCCGCCAGGACCTGGTCAAGCGGAATGTCCTGTTCGGTGCCATCCTTGCCAAGGCGCCGCGCGGTTTTCGGGGAAAGGTCAAGGAGCGCCCGGATGGCAGAGCCAGTGCGTTCCCGGGCTCTTAGTTCGAGCACCTGGCCCAGGAACACGAGGGCGACAATCACCGCCGCCGCCTCAAAGTAGACGGGGACTGCGCCACCATGGGCGCGGAACGAATGCGGAAAAATGCCCGGCAGGAGGGTGGCGACGACGCTGTAGAGGTAGGCTGCGCCGACACCCAGCGAAATCAGGGTCCACATATTGGGCGAACGGTTGACAACAGACTCATAGCCACGGTGGAAAAACGGCAATGCGGCCCACAACACGACGGGGGTCGCAAGCGCCAGCTCAATCCAGCCGGCGAGCGGCTCACCAATCCAGACCCGGAACGGCAGGCCGACCATCGGTCCCATTGTAATTGCCAGCAACGGAAGGGACAGCACCGCACTGATCCAGAAGCGGCGGGTAAAATCCACCAACTCCGGGTTCGGTCCCTCGTCGCCGGTCGGTACACCCATCGGCTCAAGCGCCATGCCGCAGATCGGGCACGAGCCGGGCTTGTCGCGGATGATCTCGGGATGCATCGGGCAGGTATACTGCGTCCCGGGCTTCATCGGTTCCGGTGCGGGCCGGTCGCCAAGATACTTGGCCGGTTCTGCCTCGAACTTGCCCTTGCAGCCGGCCGAACAGAAATAGAAGCCCTTGCCCTCGTGCCGGGCAAAGTGTGCCGTCGTCGCCCGGTCGACGCTCATGCCGCAGACTGGATCGATGGCGGTGAGATACTCCTGGGGCGACTTGACGAACTTGTCGCGGCAGGAGGCGCTGCAGAAATTATAGGTGTGACCGCCATGTTCAATGGCCGGCTTGCCCGCGTTCGGATCGACGGTCATGCCGCAAACCGGATCTCGGACCACGGCTCCGGAGGACGGGGCTTTGCCGCCGCAACATGAGCCGGTGCTGTGCGCGTGACGGTCGTGAGTCTTGGCGTCCATGGGAGGTGCCTTTCCTTTGATTGGCAGGAGCCTAGGGCTTCCAGTCACTGGAAGGTCAAGCGGTTTGTTTCGAGCGTTACGGACGCTTCGAGATTGGGATGGCGCCAAGCTGAGCCACGCGGATTTCTCTTGACCTTCCACTTACTGGAAGGAGCAACATTCTTTCAGCCCTCATCGCAGAGGCCAGTTCGAAACGACAGAAAGGAATTCCTATGAAACTCTCTCTCCTGCTTGCCGGTGCAGCCCTGCTCATGGCGGCCCCCCTCGCACAGGCCGCCGAAACCACTTTCCCCGAGGTCTGCAAGGGCGACATGATGATGGACATGGGCATGGACCATTCCAAAATGATGACCGACATGATGACCGAAGAGCATCAGAAGGCCGGGATGGCCGGGATGATGCAGATGAACAAGGATATGATGCAGGGCATGATGAAGAAGGACGCCGACGTCGCATTCGTCTGCGGCATGATTGCCCACCACCAGGGTGCTATCGACATGGCCAATGTCGAACTGAAGTACGGCGACAACGCCTGGGCCAAGGAGATGGCGCAGAAGGTCATTGACGCCCAGACGAAGGAAATCGCCGATATGACCGCGTGGTTGAAGGACAACGCCAAATAGTCGCGCCGTACGGCTAAGATTGCTGACCTGCGTGAGCGTGTTTGCCGCCTACGCGGGTCTGTTCGCCAGCGCGTTTCTGGCCGCCACTCTCTTTCCGGCCCAGTCGGAGGCGGTGTTTGTTGCGTTGTCCCTGAACGGCTACCCTGTCTGGGCGCTGATCGTGGTCGCCAGCGTCGCCAACACGCT
>JBATLL010000055.1:0-1534 GCA_049289295.1 Rhizobiaceae bacterium | reverse complement strand
TCAAGATCGGACAGCGCAACGGCCGAATGGCCGAGGTGCAGTCCGGCATCACCGCCGGGGACCGTGTCGTGCTGCACCCAAGCGACAGGGTCAAGGACGGCGTGATCGTGACCGAGCGCGATACGTTAGATTGAAAAGCAAACATGGCGGCGCCTTCTGATGAGGCCTTCAGCCGGTATCGTTTTTCCGGGATTCGGTGCTGACTTTGATCTTGGACAACGCAGGACGGCCTCATTGCGCCGGCCCGCGACCGGTGGATGCATTCAAACCGGTTGGCTCGAAACCTGCGGGAACTCCGTCAGCCAGCCGCCCTCGAACCCCGCCCTTTGCAAGCCGCTGCGGATGTGCGGGCATGAGCGCATCAATCGCCACAACAGGCTGCTGCGTTCGTTCTCGATCATCAGGACGATGGGGCCTTCGTTTAGGCCGAAGTGCCAAGGCGAGATCCACCAGCCAAAGTTGTTATCCGGCGATCCCGGGTGCGTCGGATTGAAGGCTGCCTTGAAGCCATAGGCGTTGGCCGCCTTGAGCTTGGCCTGATGGATACAGAAAGCGATCGCCGGTCGGACGATTTCCGGAGCGAACGGCAAAGAGGCCACGATGGCCCAGGGAGCCAGCGTGCCGTCGTCGGGACCATACGGGACGCCGCGCCCGACATAGTCCTCGAACCGGCGCTCGATACCGTTCAGCTTGAGTGTGGAGGGACCCGGTCCCTCGCTCGCGGTAAGGCCCCAGCAATGTTCGCCATAGCCGTCGAAACCACGCGGGTTTTCGATAGCGTAGCGTTGCTGGACGTAGGTGGCGCGCCGGCTGTTCTCGAAATAATCGCTTCCCTTGCTGCGCATGAAGTGATCCTGGAGACCGCGAAAGTCGATCCACACATGCGAGAGCTGATGGATGAACAGCGGTCCCGCATAGAGGTAGTCGTAGCCGTAGCAGTGCTCCCAGCGGAAAGTGGCCGTCCAGGCCGCGTAGCTGGTCGAGGGTAGAGGATGCGTCGGCGAGCCGAGCCCCAGGACATAGAGTAGGAGCGCCTCGTCATAGCCTTCCCAGCGGTACTTCAGGAATCCGCGCTCGGGTGTCCAACCGTGCGTGACGGTTTCTCCTCCGTCCTGCGCCCAGCGCCAATCGGCGCGGCGATAGAGAGCATCGGCCAAAGTACGGATCTCGACCTCGTCCTCCGTGTTCGCATCGAAAAACGCCGCTGCGGCCAGCGCGCCCGCCAACAGAAAGGTGCTGTCGACGGTCGACAACTCGCATCGCCAAGCTCGCCGGCCGGTCTGCATATCCAAGAAGTGATAGTAAAAGCCGCGATATCCCGTCGCGTCCGGTTCCGGCCCATGCGGGCTGTTCCAGAAGAACCGCAGCGTTGCCAAAGTGCGTTCCGTGGCCGCGCTCCGGCTCATGAATCCGCGTTCGACGCCCACCGGATAGCAGGCCAGCGCAAGGCCGGTGGCGGCGATGCTTGCGGGCCAGTTTGCTTCCGTCTTGTCGAGGATCAGGCCGTTGGCAGGGTTCGCTTCATGGATGAAGT
>JBATLL010000054.1:0-2782 GCA_049289295.1 Rhizobiaceae bacterium | reverse complement strand
AATCAACGAGTCATCGGGTAATTTGTGGCTGCTTCCCTCGGAGATAAAAGATGGCTCACACTTCTGGCTGTCGAAAGCTGAAGGAAGGAAGCAGCCATGAAACATTATGCCGGACTGGACCTGTCGATGGAAACCACGCAGGTCTGTATTGTCGATGAAACGGGCAGGAGAATCGCTTCGATGAAGATCGAGAGCGCTCCCGCCATGATCGCACATGCATTGCGCGAAGCTGGCGGCGTCGAACGAGCGGTGATCGAAACCGGCCGCATGTCGCCGGCAATCTGCCATGGATTGCGGGCTCTGGGCATTCCCGTCGTTTGCATCGATGCGCGGCAGGCGCATCAGAGCCTGAAAGCATTGAAGGCGAACAAGACCGATCCTCATGACGCAGCCGGTCTGGCGCAATTGGCCAGGACCGGCTTCTACAAGGAGGTGCACGTTAAATCCCCCGCCGCCCATGGCGTGCGCAGCGTCATCACGACCCGCAACCACCTGGTCGAATCCCGGGTGCGGCTCGACAACATGATCCGCGGCCTGTGCGCGACCTTCGGCTTCAAGCCTGGTCCTGGTCAGGGCAAGGCTTTTATCGGCCGCGTGCTGGAGGCCGCCAACATACCCGGTCTCGGCCAGAGTATCTCTGCGCTGCTTGCCGTGAGAACAGGGTTGATGAAGCAGATCAAGGAAATGGATCGGGTGCTGCGTGAGTTCGCCCTCCGATCCCAGTCCTGTCGGCAACTCATGAGCATCCCCGGCGTCGGCGTTCAAACCTCCGCCGCTTTTGCCGCTGCCATCGATGAAGTTGGCCGCTTCCGACAATCGCGCACCGCCGGCGCCTACTTCGGCCTTGTCCCCAGACGGCATCAATCCGGAGAGGTCGATTGGACAGGGCGCATCACCAAACAGGGTGATAGTATGGTGCGCAAGTTGCTCTACGAAGCGGCCAACTCGATCCTGACGCGCAGTCGTGGCAGCTTCGCCCTCAAGGGGTGGGCCATGAAGATAGTGAAGCAGCGCGGGCTGAGAAAGGCACGCGTGGCGCTTGCTCGCCGTCTTGCCGTCGTCATGCATGCCATGCTGCGCGACGGCACTTTGTTCGAAGCGTGAGGTGAGGTAGAATCTGTTTGCCAGCGGTGAAGCCGGAAAGCTGATCCGAGGGCGGTGTCCCGAGAGGGAACGCAGGGACGAGCGATCTGCGAAGGTTACCGGATGGGCCGAAGAGCCCGCTTCGAGTCAATGCAACGTTCGGCCTTGTGAAACCCGATACAGCACGATCGCTGCTTGCAGCATCAGTGCGGACAGATCCTTGAAACCCTCAAGGGAAACACCGCCAAGCTCTGCAAATTACAGATCCTGAGCCTAGCACTACAGTTGCGCTTTTGATTTGAGGTGTGCTTGTTGTGCGGCGGCCTGATGTGCTCGTCGCCATAGCGACCAGGCGATGATGTATGAAGGTTCGATGCGCCGTCGTGCGAGGCGGGAGGCGATTCGTCGGATTTCCTGGATCGACCAGCGGATCAATTGCCGGTCTTGCGCCTTGAAAGCCGCATCGTTTTTGGGGGCGGCGCGGCGTTGGCATGGTGGCGGATCGTCGCCATCATGGCGAAGGCGAGCATGACCAGCGAGACATGGCGATGCCAGCCATGCCAGGAGCGGGTTTCGTTGTGGTCGAGACCGAACTCGTTCTTGGCGGCTTTGAAGCTGTCCTCGATTGCCCAGCGATGCCCTTCCACCGTCACCAGCGTCTCGATGGATGTGCCGATCGGACACCAGGTCGAGAAGAAGGCGAGATCGCCGTCGGCGATATTGCGGCGGATCAGCAGTCCGCGTGTCCAGAGGCCGGGGAATGTCGCGTCGAAATCATCGGCATCGAGATCGGCCAGTTCGAGATAGGCCCAATCGTGCAGGCGTGCGCCTTTGGTTCCTTCGCCAGCCGAAAGGCGTCGCCAGGCACCTTCGGGCAAGGCCTCGGCGATGTCCTTGGCCGTCCCGGCGACAGCCAGCGGTTTGCCCCATGAGCGGAAGGGATGGTTGGCATTCACACCCAGCACATAACCCTTGGCGGCTCGTTTGAGCGCCATCTCGATATCGCCGACGCCGTAGATGCTGTCGGCCGCCACCCAGGAAAAGGGCACGTTCGACGCCATAGCCCGCTGGATCATGGCAAGAGCAAGCGCCGGCTTGGTGGCGAAGCCGACCGTGTCAGGCACATGGGCCCCGGCCAGACGGTCCCGGTCATCCGTCCAGGCCTTCGGCAGATAAAGCGCCCGGTCGATGAAGGCGTGCCCGTGGCGCGATACGTAAGTTGCAAAGACACCGATCTGACAATTGGTGATCTTGCCGGCCGAACCCGTATACTGGCGCGCCACCCCGCACGACGCCTTGCCCTGCTTGAGAAAGCCTGTCTCATCGATGACCAGCACCGCTTCAGGATCGGCCAGCGCCTCCAGCGCGTAATCGCGAACGATGTCGCGTAGCGCGTCCGCATCCCACTGCCCGCGGCCCAGTATCGCCTGTTGCCGCCACGGACCGGGATCCCCCGCTGCTTCGGCCCGCATCCAGCCGGTCTTGCGGCGTTCGTCGCCAAGCAGGCCGTCCAGAAATTGCTCCGCCGAAACCGCCACTCGGTCCTGCGTGAAAAGCGGCCGCATCCGCGTCTTCACATCGCGCAGCGAAGACGCCCAAAGCTCCAGCGTCGCCTCGATCGATGCACCTGTCATCCATGACCTCCGAATCATGGAAACCCATGGATTCAGAAGTCAGAAAAAACGCAACTGTAATGCTA
>JBATLL010000053.1:0-3021 GCA_049289295.1 Rhizobiaceae bacterium | reverse complement strand
GGACCCGCCGCCATTGCCCGATGTGACGCTGGTGCTGCCGCCGTCTGTCGATGTCACCGTGGCGCCGCCGCCACCCGCCGATGTCAGCGTCGATCCGCCGCCACTACCGGAGGTGGTCGCGCCGCTGTCAGACGACGTATACACCCGGATTTGCGAACTGATCCCAGACGCCACGACGCCGCCATAGCCGCCGCCGGACGAGTACACCATCACCGCGCTGCTGGTCGATCCCGGATCAACCACCCAATAATGCTGATGGTTGGGCACCCCATGCGAATGGTTTGGCGTGACCACGCTGTGCGAATGGCTGGGAACCGTCACGCTGTGATTGTGGTTGCCAATCGATACACTGTGCGTGTGGTCGGAGATCGTCACGTTGTGCGTGTGCGCCGCCACCGTCACGCTGTGCGAATGGTCGGTGAGCGTCACGTTGTGCGTGTGCGCCGCCACCGTCACGCTGTGCGTGTGGTCGGAGATCGTCACGCTGTGCGTGTGGTCGCCGTTGGCCGCCGCCGTCACGCTGGTGGCGCCAACCGATTTGACTGTGCTCTCCAGCGGCAGCAGCTGAAAATCAAAAACGCACCGCGTGAGCTGCGTCACCTCGTCGTCGAAGCGAAAACGAAACTCCGCCGGATTGCTCTGATCCTCATCCAGATTTTTAGTAAAGGCAATCACATAGCCGTTGGCGTTCAACTGCGGATGCGCCTGATACATGCTCGACTCCGCAATCCTGCCCACCAACACGTCGGCGCTCGACTCCGGCCAGCGGTCGCCCGTCGTGCACTGGATCGCCGTCGTGCGCAACCCCTGCTCGTTGATCTCCCACGTCGCTTCCAGGATGTTCAGATCGGCATCGACCACAATTGCCCGATCCGGGTCGGCGTAGCTCAGCCGCACCGTTTGCAGTGGGCGCAGCAGCGCCGCGCACTCCGCCAATTGCACGCTGTATGTCGCCTGCTCAATCGTCACGCTTCGGCGCCGCAGTTCCGCCAACGCCAGCGCAAACAGCATGTCGGCTGCGGCCTGCACGTCGGCCGCCGTGTTGGAAATGGGTCGCACGTCTTTGAACTCGATCCACGGCGCGTCGATCACGCCATAGGTCGCCACCGCTGCATCATTCTGCAGCCAGTTGCTTGCCGCATCGAGCGTATAGCCGGCTGGCGCCGCCTGCGTGGTTGTTGCCAGCGTCAGCCGCGCCGCGCCATTTCCGGCGCCCATCGGCACGATCCGCGTCAGCAGGTCGTAGCTATCCAGCGTCTCCGTCAGCGTCACAATCGCACACGTCTCTGCCGTCAGGTCGCCCTGCGCCGTCACCGCGTGAATCCCGCTGTCCGTCCACGCCGACGCAAACGTCAGTGCCCGCGGCCCGCTCCGATAGAAATGCGTGTCGCACTTGGCCGCCAACTGGACCAGCGCCTGTAATACCGTCTCGCCGGCGAACTGGCCATAAATGCTGGCGTTGCCCGGCGCACTGTCCGCCGTCAGCGTCCAACCCGTTGCCACCGCCCCGGTCACCGCCGCCACCGCCGCCGCGTGCGAGATCGCCGCATTGCCGCTTGCCAGCGCCAGATCGCCTATTGAGCGCTGCGCCAGCTCACGCAATTCATCATCGCCCGACACTGCCAGCGTCACCGTGCCGTCGGCAGCGGGTCGCCGCTCGATCCGGTCGATGATCCCCGCACCCACCTCGACCCAGGCGCCATCGAGCAGCGCCCACGCCCGCGCCTTGCGTTTGCGCGTGACGTATACCGCCATCGCATCGCCGGCGGGCATCTCAAACGCAAACGTCCCGGCGCGATCCATGCGCGCCGTATAGCTCCAGCCCGCCGCCGACGTAATCGGCCCCGGCCCGAGTTTATTGCCGCTTGCGTCCTCCAGGTCGATATAGAATCTCATATCACGGCGCCAAAATCACCCCGGCATACGCCGCCCAGATCGAATTGACCGTAAACTCGATGTCGCTGTCGCTCGACTCCGCCGTGATCGCCACATTCGACGCCACGCCTGGCGCCAGCGCCCGCGCCAGCCGATCCGGGTCGAGCAGCACCTCACGCGCCAACTGCGCCCGCTTGCGGTGCGCGTCGATGGCCTCCGGCGTATTCGTCGGCGCATCTGCCATCACCGCCAGCGCGCTTTTGATCGCCGCCCCGCGTACCCGCACCTGAAATATCGGATCGGACGCCAGCGCCGCCTGTTGCTCAAAATCCATGTGTCCCCCTACAGAAATTGGTTATAGTGCGCCAGGCTCACCGCCCCCGCCGCATTCAAATAGACCATCATCGGCGTGATCCCCTTCGCCAGCGGCAGCCAGCCGTCCGCCGTGTGCCCGGCCTCCAGGCTGAATCCGCTGTAGGCGTCCGCGCCAGCGTTGCGCACCGTCTTGGCCCCGGCGTCGATCACCAGGCTCGACCCGGCGCCCAGGCTGCCCGCCCACGCCAGGCTGATGCCCGCCGCCGTGCACTCCACGCGCACGGAGGAGATCGCCGCCGTCGCCGTAATCGTCAGCACCGCGTCATCGACCTGCACCTGGCCGCCGTTGCTCACGGTCAGCCCGACATAGCCCGCACCCGCAATCGATCCGCTGGTCGTGGTGGCCGTCGCCGCCCGCCACGCCGCCATCGTCGATTCGAATCGGCACTCGCACTCGACTACATGCAGACGCCGCGTGTAATCGTGCGGCAGATTCACGCTCAGCAGCCGCGCCGTCTTCCACTGGCGCACGCTCGTGGCGTCCCATCGTTTGCGCCAGAGCGTTCCACGCTGCCCCACCCGCGCAGACAGATTCTCCACCTGCCCGCGCAGCCAGCCCAGCGCCGTCGCCACAATGATCTGATTCCCCGCATGATCGACAATCCGATTCCCCGCATGATCGACCAGGTACACCGTCTCGTCGCTCGCAAACCAACCGCTCACCCTCATCGCGTGCCGCGTCGCCATCTCCCGGCGGCTGCCCGCCCGGTCGAACGATGCCCCAATCGACGCCACCAGCGTCGAATCCACCGTCGCCGGCGCCAACTCCTG
>JBATLL010000052.1:0-6279 GCA_049289295.1 Rhizobiaceae bacterium | reverse complement strand
ATGGCAAAAGCAAAGTTTGAGAGGACGAAGCCTCACTGCAACATCGGCACGATTGGCCATGTTGACCACGGCAAGACATCGCTGACGGCAGCGATCACGAAGTATTTTGGCGAATACCGCGCCTATGACCAGATTGACGCGGCGCCTGAAGAAAAGGCTCGCGGCATCACGATTTCGACGGCGCACGTGGAGTATGAGACCGAAGCGCGCCACTATGCGCACGTCGACTGCCCCGGCCACGCTGACTATGTGAAGAACATGATCACGGGTGCCGCACAGATGGACGGCGCGATCCTGGTTGTTTCGGCTGCTGACGGCCCGATGCCGCAGACCCGCGAGCACATTCTTCTGGCCCGCCAGGTTGGCGTTCCCGCGATTGTTGTCTTCCTCAACAAGGTTGACCAGGTTGACGATGCGGAGCTTCTGGAGCTTGTCGAGATGGAAGTTCGCGAACTTCTTTCTTCCTACGAGTTCCCGGGCGACGACATTCCGATCGTCAAGGGTTCGGCACTTGCCGCTCTTGAAGATTCGAACAAGGAAATCGGCGAGAACGCGGTGCGCGAACTGATGGCTGCTGTTGACGCCTACATTCCGCAGCCCGAGCGTCCGATTGACCAGCCGTTCCTGCTTCCCATCGAGGACGTGTTCTCGATCTCCGGCCGTGGCACGGTTGTCACGGGCCGCGTCGAGCGTGGTGTGATCAATGTTGGCGACGAAGTCGAGATTGTCGGCATTCGCGCGACGACGAAGACGACCTGCACGGGCGTCGAGATGTTCCGCAAGCTTCTCGATCGTGGTGAAGCCGGCGACAATATCGGCGCGCTGCTTCGCGGTGTTGACCGTGAAGGCGTCGAGCGTGGCCAGGTTCTGTGCAAGCCGGGTTCGGTCAAGCCACACACCAAGTTCAAGGCGGAAGCCTACATCCTGACGAAGGAGGAGGGTGGCCGTCACACGCCGTTCTTCACCAACTACCGTCCGCAGTTCTACTTCCGCACGACGGACGTGACGGGCATCGTTCACCTGCCGGAAGGCACGGAAATGGTGATGCCGGGCGACAATGTCGAGATGACGGTTGAACTGATCGTGCCGATCGCCATGGAAGAGCGCCTGCGCTTCGCCATCCGCGAAGGCGGCCGTACCGTCGGTGCAGGCATCGTCGCTTCCATCACGGAATAAGGCACAGCCCTGGTAGAACGGAAGTATACCGGCTTTGATGAACATTCTTGCGGCGGGCATCCTCTTGTTGATGTCCGCCGCAATTGTTTTGCGCACCAATCATGCCCGCTCCGACCCCAATGCATTGGATGTGGTTGCAAAGCTGGTCCTGGATACCGACATGTCAAAAGTGGCAGATGCGACGGATCAGTGAACTGGACAGAAAACGCGGCAAGCCACCCACGCTTCGATGCTCGAACACAACGAAAAAACACGCAGGTGATATTCGTTCTGCACTTGCAAAGCGTCGGCCTTTAGCGCTATCAAGCGCACGCTTTGCAAAGCGTCTAGGGGTATAGCTCAGTTGGTAGAGCGGAGGTCTCCAAAACCTCAGGTCGCGGGTTCGAACCCTGCTGCCCCTGCCATTCAGCCCGGTGCTGCTGGCTCGCACGAATTTTCAGGCATTTCCTGTCAGGATTGATCTGGCGCGCGGCTCACGCCCGCAGGCCCGTTCACTATTGTCCCTATCCACCCATTCCCAACCAGACATCGCCCCAATCCTGCGACAGCGGATCAAACACAAAGTTTGCCGCATCAACATCGCTCAGGGTGGTGTTCTCAAGGATCACGGTGCTGTTGGAACCGTAGCGAATGCGCAGGTCATTGCCATCCTGCGTGAACACCAGGTCCTCGATACCATCGACGGCAGCATTGCCGGAAAAGACAAGCACGTCGCCTTCGGTGCCAAATCCGAAATCGGTTATCCGATCCAGATCATCGCCCATCTGCAGAACGAAAGTGTCTGAACCGCTGCCGCCCGTCATCGTGTCGCGGCGCAAACCGCCAACCAGAATATCGTCACCATCGCCGCCAAACAGCGAATCGTTGCTGCCATGTCCGTTGAGATAGCAACCGCCATCCGCCCCGTGAATGGTGTCTGCCGCACCAGATCCCTCTCCATAGACGAACAGCACGGTGTTGGTATCGTGAATGTCGATGTTGGCGAAACTGGCGCCACCATTGCTCACGATCGCCCATTGAGATCCACCGCCCGCATCCTGCGCAGGGTCATATGCCATCACCGAGTTCTCGATCATGACCACATTGCCGCTATCCGGGCTGCCATGGAAATTCACGTCCCGGTTGGTGTCGACGATGCCGACAATGTTGCCGGTCTCGGCGTTCCAGGCGGAAAATACCACCGAGTGGCGCATGTTGAAGATTTCAAGCCCGCTCAGGCTGTTGTTGAATGCCTCGCTGAGTTCGATACCGTAGCCGTTGCCGCCGCCACCCAGATTGTGGCTTCCATCGATGTAGACATCGCTGATGTCGGCGTGGATGGACGAGGAGAGCACGATCGCTGAACTGGGCGCGTCGAGGATGGTGATGCCGTTCAGTTCAAGACCTTGCGTGCCACTGATTTCGATTGCAGCCGTTCCCAGATAGTCCGGCTCATTGTTGACGAAACTGAAATCGTTCGTCTCACCCAGGTCATTGGTGACGGTGAAATTCGACAGCGTGACGCCTTCGATAAGGTCGATGGAGAAGATACGGGTCTCGCCGGCGGCAAAATCGAAGGGCAGGGGATCGGCAAGTTCGATCACACCGCCTTCAACTGAAACGACAGTGGTAATGAATTCGCGGAACGGGCGGTCGTCTGCATCCTCCCAGGAAACATTCGTCCAGCCATTTTCATCGAGATAGGCCTGTGTGTTCGGCTGATAAATGTAGATGGAATCGCCCGGTTGCAGCCCATGGCCAGCATCCGTGATCAGCGTCGAACTGCCGCTCAATGCATCCGCATTCGTCACGTCGACATAGGTCTTTTCACCACCGCCAACCTGGAAGAAGCTGGCGCCACTTCCTTGTGCAAGCGAGAAATTGACAATGGTACCGCTCTCGCTCTCGCCACTCAGGCTGATGTCGCTGCGGCCAATGATGATCGGCGCGTCGAATTCATGCGTGCCCTCGCCAAGCAGGATGGTGCTGCCAGGCGGCGCTGAGGCAATCAGTGCGTTCAACTCTGCTGCACTCGTGCCCGGCTCGACCAGTATTACGCCGGTCACCGCTTCTCCCGCGACTGGCGCGTCGGACGAAGACGCGTCAGTGGAACCATGACCGTTTCCACCATGGCCATGATGGCCGCCATGCTGCCATCGCGCAGATGATGCTGCGCTGCTCGTTTGCTGGCCGTGGCTTCTCGACATGCCTTTGTCTCCATTTCAGCGGCGAATTGAATCGGGTTGAGCCGCTCAAGGCAAGGCTTGGCACCGCGCCAATTGCTTTTGGCGTTACTGGCAGCCATGTGGAACAGTCGCATTTTGTCTAGAATTGCACAGAGTTTGCTCGAGAATCCTGCCAGAAAGGCGGGGTTCTGGCGCGATGCCCGCACAGTTTGTAAAAATTTTACAAGTTTACAAACCGGCGAGTGCCGCCATGTCACAATACGACACGATTCTGCTGCGAAATCGCGAATTCTGGCTGACATTTCGCAATTGCAATGTAAAAGGTGTCACAGGAATTGGCCTTGTCAGCATCTCCCTTCTGACCGGCTTGACCATCAATTCAGTATCAGTAGCCAACGGAGGCTCTCATGAACGCACCCATCAAGCAGGCGATGCCGGCGGAAGCGCTGCGCACCTATTCCCAGGAAATGGAGGCAGCACGTGCCTTCATCGGCAAACAGGGCCAGACATGGTCCGGCATCAGCGCGGAATCGGTCGCGCGCATGCGCCTTCAGAACCGTTTCCGCACCGGCCTCGACATTGCCCGATACACGGCCGCGATCATGCGCGCCGACATGGCGGCCTATGATGCCGACCCGAAGAACTACACCCAGTCGCTGGGCTGCTGGCATGGTTTCATCGGCCAGCAGAAGATGATTTCCATCAAGAAGCATTTCGGCTCCACCAAGGGCCGCTACCTCTATCTTTCGGGCTGGATGGTTGCTGCCCTGCGTTCCGAATTCGGTCCACTTCCCGACCAGTCAATGCACGAAAAGACATCCGTTCCAGCGCTCATTGATGAACTCTACACCTTCCTGCGCCAGGCAGACGCGCGCGAACTGGGCATGCACTTCCGTGATCTCGATGCAGCCCGCTCCGCCGGCAATGCCGCGAAGGAAAAGGAAGTCATGGCGGCCATCGACGGCCACCAGACGCATGTCGTACCGATCATTGCCGACATCGACGCCGGTTTCGGCAACGCCGAAGCCACGTACCTGCTGGCCAAGAAGATGATCGAGGCTGGCGCCTGCGCGCTGCAGATCGAAAACCAGGTTTCCGACGAAAAGCAGTGCGGTCACCAGGACGGCAAGGTCACCGTGCCGCACGAAGTGTTCCTCGCCAAGGTGCGCGCCTGCCGCTATGCCTTCATGGAACTGGGCGTCGAAGACGGTATCATCGTCACGCGCACCGACTCGCTCGGCGCAGGCCTCACGCAGCAGCTCGCCTTCTCCAGCGAACCTGGCGATCTTGGCGACCAGTACAATTCCTTCCTCGATTGCGAGGAAGTTTCCGCCGATGACCTCAAGTCCTCCGACGTCGTCATCAAGCGCGACGGCAAGCTGTTGCGGCCAAAGCGCCTGCCATCGAACCTCTACCAGTTCCGCTCCGGAACAGGCGAGGACCGTTGCGTGCTCGACTGCATCACTTCCCTGCAGAACGGTGCCGATCTCCTGTGGATCGAAACCGAGAAGCCGCATATCGGCCAGATCGGCGGCATGGTCAGCCGTATCCGCGAAGTCATTCCGAGTGCCAAGCTCGTCTACAACAACTCGCCATCCTTCAACTGGACGCTCAAGTTCCGCGAGCAGGTCTATGAAGAGATGCAGGCCGAGGGCAAGGACGTGTCTGCCTATGACAAGGCAAGGCTGATGAGCGCGGATTACGACAATTCCGAACTCGGCCAGATCGCCGACGCCAAGATCCGAACCTTCCAGGCGGATGCGGCTCGCGAAGCGGGCATCTTCCATCACCTCATCACGCTGCCGACCTACCACACGGCGGCGCTGTCGACGGACAATCTGGCCAGGGAATATTTCGGCGACCAGGGCATGCTCGGCTACGTCAAGAACGTCCAGCGCGCCGAAATCCGACAGGGTATCGCCTGCGTCAAGCACCAGAACATGTCCGGCTCCGACATGGGCGACGACCACAAGGAATACTTTGCTGGCGAGGCCGCACTCAAGGCAGGCGGTGTCCACAACACGATGAATCAGTTTGCCAACGTGTGACGCCAACATGTTGAAGTGAATCGTCTTTCGGGACGTGCGGAGGCGGGGCCAACGGTCCCGCCTTTTGCTTTTGCCCTGCGCCCGGGCGCAGACGCGGCAACAAATGCTCGCCTTCAAAACCGAAAGGCACTAAGCACTGACCGGCGCAGGTCGCCCGGTATCTGAAAAGGCACCTGAACAAGCCAATGCACTGGAGCACGCATGATGGAAGTGAAGGATTCAAACGGCACGACGCTCGCGGAAGGCGACAGCGTTGCCGTCATCAAGGACCTGAAGGTCAAGGGCTCGTCATCGGTGGTCAAGCGCGGCACGCTCTTCAAGGGCATCCACCTCACGCATGATCCGGAACTGATCGAGGTTCGCAACAAGCAGATCAAGGGCCTGATGCTGCGCACCGAGTTCGTCAGGAAATCCTGACCATTCACCGGTGAAGTCGATGAATGCCACGAAACAACCACTTGACCTGATCATCCTGGGCGCTGGCGCGGCCGGTCTGATGTGCGCCGCGCGCGCAGGGCAGGCGGGTCTGCAGGTCGCCCTCATCGAGCACACCGACGAGCCGGGCCGCAAGATCCTCATCTCGGGCGGCGGGCGCTGCAACTTCACCAACCGTGATGTGGGCGCAGCCAATTTCATTTCCGCCAACCCCCATTTCGCCAAGTCAGCGCTGGGCCGCTACCGCCCGGCAGATTTCATCGCCCTGCTGGCGCGCCATGGCATTGCCTGGCATGAAAAGACGCTCGGCCAGCTCTTCTGCGATGGTTCGGCGCGCCAGATCGTCGACATGCTGCTGACCGAATGCCCGGCCGAGCGGGTCGAACTGCTGCTGGGTGAGCCGGTTGGCGGCATTTCGCACGCCGATGGCAGGTTTACCGTGATGCGCGCTGGCG
>JBATLL010000051.1:0-2526 GCA_049289295.1 Rhizobiaceae bacterium | reverse complement strand
CCGAAGCCCTCGGCCTGGATCAGCCGGCGCACGGCCTCCGCCTTCTCGCGCAAACGGGCTTCGTCGTCGTCGAAAAGGACGATGACCGGCGTGTAATAGCCATAGGCGACGAGTTGAGAGGAAGCCTGAGCAATCGCGTCTTCCGTCTCGGCCACCATCATCATCGCGTCCTGGTCGACCGAGCGCGATTGCGTCTGAAAGAGCTGATCGAAGAAGGGTCTGACCTTCTGTTGCCATTTCTTCCGAGTGCGCTCGAGCTTCTGGCGCGCTTCCTGATCGTCGAGGAAGATGAAGCGGCTCGACCAGCGATAGGTTAGCGGCATCAGGTCGAGCGAATTGAGGATGCCGGGCCAGCTCTCGGCCGGGAAGCCGTCGATCGCCACCACGGCGAGATAGTGGTTCTCCACCATCGGCGACAGGCCGTGATGGAACTCCGCCGTTGCCAGCCAGTCGAGATACATCGGGATCTCTGGCAACCGGATAGGATGGTTCTCGCCGGTGATGCAGAAGCGGATGAACTGGAACAGCTCGTCGTAGCGCCCGGTCTGGAAGCCGCCGCGCTCCTCGACCGATTGGGTCACCATGCGCCGGATCGACAGCACGTTGCCGAGATACTGCTCGACCTCGCGGATCGATGTCTGGAAACTGTCGAGCACGGTGTCGGCATAGCGCGCTGTGCGGCTCTCGCTGTCGGAATAGACATAGCGCGCGAGTCCGGAGCGCGTCTTCTCCGGGGGTCTCCAGGTCAGGATCAGTGCGTGCCGGCTCTCGTAGTGCCCCCTCTCCTTCTGGAAATGCGCCCGCCGCTCGCCGTCGATCGCCAGCGTTACCGGATCGGGAAAATGGCATTGCTCGTGCGCCGGGTAGTTGGATGTCCCGACGCGTACTGCCTCGACCTGGATCATCCAGCCGGAGCCGAGCCGAGACAGTACCGTGTTGATCTGGCGCGAGACCTCGTTGCGCTCAGCATCCGTCGAGCTCTCCGAATCCGGGCCGGCGAAGTACCAGCCCGCCATCAGCGATCCATCCTTGAGCAGTATAACGCCGTTGGCGACAAGCGCGGCGTAGGGGACCAGGTCCGAGAAGGACGGCCCTGAATGGCGGAAGGAGCGCAGTGCAGCCATGTCGTCGCCCTCAGAACTTGCGCCAGGGCGTCGACGTTGGCCGGTAGTGCGGCCGATACGTGACATGGCGTGCGTAGACACGGCGCATCATCGGATCGACCTTGGCCATTATCCGTAGCGCAGCGATGACGACGATCCAGACCGCGATGCCGAACAGCGCCGAATAGAGCGTCAGCACCACGAAGATCAGGATGACGGCCGCGAGCCCTGTCAGCAGGACCAGCTCGCGATCCGCGCCGATCAGGAGGTTCGGCCGCGACAATGCCCGATGGATGCGCGATCGATCGAGGCCGGAGCCGGGAACAGAGCCGGGCTCAGACACGAGCGCCCTCCCCTGCCCTTTCGACTTTTGGCGTGAGCGCTACATCGCCGATGGATGCGCCGGCCGCACCGAATAGGGCGACGATCTGTGTGGCGCCGAGCAGGATGCCTGCGACGAGCACGACGTATATCAGGCGCCGCGCGAAATCATTCAACTCGCCGCCGAAGATCAGCATTCCGCCGGCGATCGCAACGGCCGCGAGCGCGATGAACCCCGCGACCGGCCCGGTGATCGATTGCTGGATCTGCTGCAGTGGACCCTCCCATGGCAAGCCACCGCCGCCAGCGGCAAGAGCCGGTTCGGCAAGGAGAAGGCCAAGAGCAAGGATCGAGATCGCGAGCGCGCAAATCCGTTCAGGCGACATGGCGTTCCGCCTTTCGTGAGTAGGATTCGGTCTGGTAGCGCCCGTTGGCGAAGTTCTCCACATGGAGGATGTCCCGAACGATGCGGCCCTTCGGCGCGCGCTCGATCGAGACGATCAGGTCGACCGCCTCGCCTATCACCTCGCGCATCGGCTGCTGGCTTGCCTCGGCAGTGAGCTGCTCAAGGCGGCGCAGTCCCGACTCGGCCGTATTGGAGTGGATTGTCGTTACGCCGCCCGGGTGGCCGGTATTCCACGCTTTCAGGAGCGTCAGGGCCGCCCCGTCGCGAACTTCGCCGACGATGATGCGATCCGGGCGAAGCCGCATCGTGCTCTTCAGAAGCCGCGCCATGTCGATCGTGTCACTGGTATGCAGCGCCACTGCATTCTCGGCTGCACACTGGATTTCTGCAGTATCCTCGAGGATCAGCAGTCGATCGTCCGGCGCCGTCTCGACGATCTCCGCGATAACCGCATTGGCGAGCGTCGTCTTTCCCGACCCTGTGCCACCCGAGATAACGATGTTGAGGCGTGACGCGATGGCGTTGCGGATGACGCAAACCTGTTCCTCGGTCATCACCTTGCTGGCGACATAGTCATCCAGGGGAATCAACCGTGACGCGCGGCGCCGGATGGTGAAGGTCGGGGACGAGACAATGGGCGGAAGCAATCCCTCGAAACGGTGCCCGCCAATCGGCATCTCACCCGAGATGATAGGC
>JBATLL010000050.1:0-1517 GCA_049289295.1 Rhizobiaceae bacterium | reverse complement strand
CATCAACGTCGGCGGCGATCCGGTCGACGAGTGTGGTCCCGTTCCCGCTGAAGGCCGCCGCGCCATCCACCAGCCGGCCCCGGCCTATACCGAGCAGTCGACCGAAGCTGAAATTCTCGTCACCGGCATCAAGGTCGTCGACCTCCTGGCGCCCTACGCCAAGGGCGGCAAGATCGGCCTGTTCGGCGGCGCCGGCGTCGGCAAGACCGTGCTGATCCAGGAACTGATCAACAACGTCGCGAAGGCCCATGGCGGCAATTCGGTGTTCGCCGGCGTCGGCGAGCGGACCCGCGAAGGCAACCACCTCTATCACGAGTTCATCGAGTCCAAGGTCAACGCCGATCCGCACAATCCGGATCCGAGCGTCAAGTCGAAATGCGCCCTGGTGTTCGGCCAGATGAACGAGCCGCCCGGCGCCCGCATGCGCGTCGCGCTGTCGGGTCTCACGGTCGCCGAGCATTTCCGCGATCAGGGCCAGGACGTGCTGTTCTTCATCGACAACATCTTCCGTTTCACCCAGGCAGGCTCCGAAGTGTCGACGCTGCTCGGCCGTATCCCCTCGGCGGTGGGCTATCAGCCGACGCTGGCCACCGACATGGGCGCGCTGCAGGAGCGCATCACCACCACGCACAAGGGTTCGATCACCTCGGTGCAGGCGATCTACGTGCCGGCCGACGACTTGACCGACCCGGCGCCCGCCACCTCGTTCGCGCATCTCGACGCCACCACGGTGCTGAACCGCGCGATCTCGGAAAAGGGCATCTATCCCGCGGTGGATCCGCTCGACTCGACTTCGCGCATGCTGTCGCCGCTGATCGTCGGCGAGGAGCACTACCAGACCGCGCGCATGGTTCAGCAGGTGCTGCAGCGCTATAAGTCGCTGCAGGACATCATCGCCATTCTCGGCATGGATGAACTGTCGGAAGAGGACAAGATCGCGGTCGCCCGCGCCCGCAAGATCGAGCGCTTCCTGTCGCAGCCGTTCCACGTCGCTGAAATCTTCACGGGATCGCCGGGCAAGTTCGTCGACCTCGCCGACACCATCAAGGGTTTCCGCGCCATCTGCGAAGGCAAGTACGATTACCTTCCGGAAGCCGCCTTCTACATGGTCGGCGCCATCGAGGAAGCCGTCGAAAAGGGCAAGAAGCTCGCGGCGGAAGCAGCTTAAGCGGCGAATAGCGAGTAGCGAATAGTAGGAACTGTTCGCTCTCGGCTTCGCCATTCGCCACTCGCCATTCGCAGGACTATCCATGGCCACCTTCCACTTCGATCTCGTCTCGCCCGAAAAACTCGCCTTCTCCGGCGAGGTCGATCAGGTCGACGTGCCCGGCATCGAGGGCGATTTCGGCGTGCTCGCCGGCCATGCCCCCGTGGTGGCGGTGATCCGTCCGGGGATCCTGACGGTGACGGCGGGCGGCACGCAGCAGAAGATCATCGTGCTCGGCGGCCTCGTCGAAGTCTCCGACAAGGGCCTCACCGTGCTCGCCGACGTCGCGACCTCGGTGCAGGATCTGGAC
>JBATLL010000049.1:0-2139 GCA_049289295.1 Rhizobiaceae bacterium | reverse complement strand
CGCGAACGACGGCATCGGTCGCGGCGAGTGGTTCGGGCGCGGCGAGTGGGAACGGCCGGCGGCGAAGCCGAGGCCAGGCATAACCGGGAGAATTCGATGAAGACTGTTTTCCGTTCGATCGCACTGGCCGCAGCCATTGTGGCCGCAATGACCGCCCCGTCGCTTGCGCAGGAGATCAAGGTCGGCCTGTCGCTGCCGCAGAACGCCGTCGGCTTCGACTTCGTCAATGGTATGTACGAGACCTTCAAGAGGGAGGTGGAGGCGAACTCCGACATGACCGTCGACCTGGTCTATGCCGGCGCTCTCGGGGCGCCCAACGAGCGGCTGAACCAGATGCGTCGCGGCACCATCCAGATGAGCGACGCCGCCGACGGCAACTACGCGACCATCCACAAGGATATCCTGATCCTCAACATGCCCTACCTGTTCGCGTCGGAAAAGGCGGCATGGGCGGTGTTCGACGGGCCCTTCGGCCAGGCCCTGGCGGAGGACATCCGGACGAAGACGGGCATCCGGGTCCTCGGCTGGTGGGAATCGGGCGGCTTCAAGCATTTCAGCGCGAACAAGGCGATCCGAACGATCGACGACATGCGTGGCCTCAAGGTGCGCGTGCTCGGCCCTCTCGCCACGATCCCGGTCGAGGCTCTCGGCGCATCGGCCGCGCCGGTCGCCTTCAGCGAACTCTACACGTCGCTCAAGACCGGCGTCGTCGACGGCCAGGACAATTCGGTGTCCGTCTTCAACCTGGTCAAGCTCTATGAGGTCCAGTCCCACCTTTCGCTGACCGGACACACCTACGCGTTCGGCCCGCTCGGCATCAACGACGCCTTCTTCTCCGGCCTCGATGAAGCCAAGCAGAAGGTGCTGACCGATGCCGCCGCCAAGGTGATCGCGTTCAACCGGGCGAAGTCCCGCGAAATGGAGGCCGGTGCCATCGTCTTCGCCAGGGAGAACAATGTCGACGTCATCGAACTGGACCAGGATGCGAAGGCCGCGTTCCGCGACATCATGCAGCCGGCCGCCATCGCCTGGCTCAAGGAGAACGTAGACACACCCGCCCTGATCGAGCAGGCCATGGCGGCGGCGAAGTCCGCAAAGTAGGAACGGCAGACCGTGGCGCGTGTCGTGGACTGGATCGACAAGGGACTTCGGACCGTCGCGGCTTCGTGCCTGGCTCTGCTCTTCGGCCTCGTCGTGTTCCAGGTGATCGGTCGCTACGCGTGGGGCGGCGTACCCCTCTTCACCGAGGAATCGGCGCGCTACGCGATGATCTGGATGGCCCTCGTGGCGAGTGCGGTCGGCGTGCGTCAGGGCGCCCACATCCGCGTCGATTTCGTCCCGGTCGCGCTCGGTGCCTTTTCCGCGCGTGGCCGCCGGGTGCTGGAAGCCCTGCTCGACGTCGTCTCACTGACGGCCTTCCTGGTTCTCGTCTGGTATGGGGTCGATACGATGATCTTCGCTGCTGGCCAGACCAGCGAAGGCATGCGCATCCCGCTCTCCTATCCCTACAGCGCGCTGCCGATCTCCTTCGCTTTTGCCGCGCTGTTCGCGATCCTGCGTGTTGTGGCGGGAGGGCGCGGCGGATGACGACCTCCCTCGCGGTCCTCGTCGGCAGCTTCCTCGCGCTGATCATCGTCGGTCTGCCGATCGCCTGGGCGATGATCTCGTCGGTGGTCGTTTGGGCGGCGTTCACCGGCAACTGGCACTTTCTTCCGGTCGTCTCCGAACGCGTCTACCAGGGCATGGACACGTTCGTGCTCATGGCGGTTCCCCTGTTCATCCTCGCGGGAGAACTGGTCAGCGAGGGTAAGATCACCGACCGGCTGATCAATTTCGCCAATGCCGTGTTCGGCTGGATGCGCGGCGGGCTGGCCCAGGTGAACGTCGGCGCGTCGATCCTTTTCGCCGGCATCACCGGCGTCGCCCTGGGCGACATCGCCTCGCTCGGACGCGTCTTCATCCCGGCGATGGTGCGCCAGGGTTACACCCCCGCCTATGCGGCCGCCGTGACGGCGTCGTCGTCCATCATCGGGCCGATGGTGCCGCCGTCCCTCATCGCCGTCATTTACGGCTCGATGACGGAGGTCTCGATCGGCGCGCTGATGGCGGCGACGCTGGTCCCCGGCCTGCTGATCGGGG
>JBATLL010000048.1:0-2087 GCA_049289295.1 Rhizobiaceae bacterium | reverse complement strand
GAGAAGGAGTACAAGAAGGCCAAGATGACGGACCCGTACACGGACGGGACCTTCGAGGGCTATCGACTGATCGAAGTCGACATCAACAAACGCGTTGCCGAAGCGCTCGAGGGATCGCCCTTGAAGCCGAAGGACGTGCAGCGCTGCAAGAACTTCTACACGCTCGGCTTGATGTACTGGCTGTACAGCCGTCCGATGCAGCCGACCGAGGACTTCTTGAACAAGAAGTTCGCGAAGAAGCCGGAACTCGCCGACGCGAACATCAAAGCGATGCGCGCCGGTTTCAATGCCGGCGACATCCACCAGATGTTCCAAGCGCGTTACCAAGTGCCGAAGTGCACCGAGTTGGCTGCGGGCACGTACCGCAACATCATGGGCAACGAAGCGCTCGCAATCGGTTTGACGGTCGGCGCGAAGCTCTGCGGAGTCGTTCCCTTCCTCGGCTCGTACCCGATCACGCCGGCGTCGACGATCATGGAATCGCTCGCGGCGATGAAGCACCACGGCGTGCTCACTTTTCAAGCGGAAGACGAGATCGCAGCGATTTGCTCCGCGATCGGCGCAAGCTTCGCCGGACATCTCGGCATGACCTCGACTTCCGGTCCCGGCCTGGCGCTGAAGACTGAAGCGATGGGTCTCGCGGTGATGACGGAACTCCCGCTCGTGATCGTCGACGTGCAACGCGGCGGACCTTCCACCGGTCTGCCGACCAAGACCGAACAAGCGGACTTGTTGCAAGCCGTCTTCGGACGCAACGGCGAAGCACCGATCCCGGTGATCGCAGTGTCGAGCGTGGCCGACGCGTTCGAGTGCGCCGTTGAAGCGTGCCGCATCGCGACGCAATACATGACGCCGGTGTTGCTGTTGACCGACGGCTACATCGCGAACGGTTCCGAACCGTGGCGCTTGCCGAAGATCGAAGAACTGCCCGACTTGAAAGTCCAGTTCCGCACGGACCCCGAAGGCTACTTGCCCTACTCGCGCAACGACAAAGGCGCGCGCCCGTGGGTCAAACCCGGTACGCCCGGCATGCAACACCGCATCGGCGGTCTCGAGAAAGCGCACCTGACCGGCGACGTCTGCTACGACGCCGAGAACCACGAGTTCATGATCCACGCTCGTCAAGAGAAGGTCATGAGCGTTCGTGAAACGATCGCCACGCCGCAAGTGCATGGCGACAAGGACGCGGACTTGCTGATGCTCGGTTGGGGTTCGACCTATGGACCGGTCGCCGACGCTTGCGAGATGATTCGCGGCAAAGGACACAAAGTGGCGCGCATGCACTTGCGTCACGTGTGGCCGATGCCGAAAGGCCTCGACGAGATCTTCTCAGGCTTCAAGGCCATCCTGATTCCCGAGATGAACATGGGGCAACTCGCGCGCATCTTGCGCTCGGAGTACCCGTCACAGAATTTCCTTTCGTACTCGAAGGTGCAAGGTCAGCCCTTCCACTCGAGCGAGCTCGCCGAGAAAGCCATCAGCGTTCTGGAGAACTAGTCATGAGTGAAGCAAAGACCCTGACCAAAAAAGATTTCAAGCCCGACCAAGACGTGAAGTGGTGTCCCGGCTGCGGGGACTACGCGATCTTGAACGCCGTGCAAGCCGCTTGCGCGACGATCGGGACCGCGAAGGAAGACGTGGTGTTCGTCAGCGGAATCGGCTGTTCGAGCCGTTTCCCGTACTACATGGACACGTACGGCTTCCACACGATTCACGGTCGTGCGCCGGCGTTCGCTACGGGTATCAAAGCGTCGAACCCCGGCTTGACCGTGTGGCTCGTGACGGGTGACGGCGACGGCTTGTCGATCGGTGGCAACCACCTCGCGCACTTGCTGCGTCGCAACGTGAACATCAACGTGTTGCTCTTCAACAACGAGATCTACGGTCTGACCAAAGGTCAGTACTCGCCGACCTCGCCGCGCGGTTTGCGCACGAAGACTTCGCCGATGGGTTCGGTCGATCGCCCGTTCAACCCGATCAGCTTCGCGCTCGGTTGCAACGCGACGTTCGTCGCGCGCACGATCGATACGCACATGAAGCACATGACGGATGTGCTCGCAGCGGCGGCGGCTCACAAAGGCACGTCC
>JBATLL010000047.1:0-1531 GCA_049289295.1 Rhizobiaceae bacterium | reverse complement strand
CACCACGCCACGCCCAGGGCAACATACCGGTCGGGGACTTGCACCCCGTCGCAGGCGTCAACCTGCCCGACAGTAACAGAAAAATGATTTCCAAATCCTCGCCCCTTTCCCACAATGCGTTTCTTGCCGTTTCGATCAATAGCCTGCTTAGAGTTTGGCGCGTCAAATGCGTTTTAGGTCTTACCCTGCCTGTGCATATTCTTCATGCGTTCCGCCGCCTGTAGTCGTTGGGTTTCGCTCATTGCGCGCTTTGCATTGGTTCTCATGTCGCTAAATCCTGTAATCCTTGATTACTTTGCCGGCGTGCTCATCTCCAGCGACGTGCATATCCCACCAGTAAAGCCCCTTGTGCTTTCCGAAGAGACCGCCGGAGTTACGGTAATCCTTGAAGTGGCCGCGCACAATGTGCATGGCGCGCTTGGCGTCGGTGCTGCCGCCTTCGGCTGCCGTCGCCGCCTGCTTGCGCATAGATTCGATGGTTAGCGTCTTGAAGGTAATGGCGGGTTTACCTTCGCGCCGGCGGCGCTTGGCGACGGCTGGCGGCAGCGGACTATCGACAAGGTGCACGTTCTTGGCGTGCATCAAGGAGGTGGCGAAAAGGACAGGATGAAAGATAGACCATATATCGTAGCCCTCTGTCCAGTATTCTTCGACCGGTTGGCCATACTCATCAGTGCCCTGTCGCTTTTGTTCGATGGTCGCTTCTGTTTCTTCGTAACCTTCTTCGTCATCATAATCTTCATCATAATCTTCATTGTGATGAAAATACACGATGCTATCCTTGATAAGCTCACCTCGCTGGTTGCATTTCGCCGTCACTTTCCATGACCGCCAAAGTGAACCTTCCCTGGGTATTTTTTCTGAGCCAAACAACTTCCACCACGACACAAGCGTATTATTCGATTCGTCAAGGTACAAACGATTATCGTAGAATTTTCGGTAATGCCTTTCAAGACACGCATTCAGCATTCGCCATGATTCCCAAGTGACGATCCATCCATCATCTTCTGGCGACGGTTCGGCGCGAATCAGATAACCTATCGTATCGGCGTTAGGGTTAACCGATGTCACATCTTCTGAATATCCTGAATATCCTGGCCAAGCTATTTCAGCAATCCATTTCGGAACTTTGTATTCCATCCATGTCACTGGGAAGGGCGGAATGACGGCGGGGAAGTCGCCATTCCACTTCCACGCAATGTATTTCGCTTCATCCTGTGGCCCCTCGGCGACAAGGAAAGTGTCATCGAAGTACAGATGCTTTTCAATGACATTCTTCGTATCCTCAAAGAACCACGCGGCGGCGTTCGTGATGTTCACCGCCTGTAGTTGGGTGCGATCTGGCAAACCTTTTGTTAGCTCGTCGTAGTGCCGTTCCAGCATGTACATGTTATTCCCCTTTCAGCGTCAACCTGCCCGACAGTCCGTAATTGAGAATCATTCTCAAATTCCTACACCGATTTTTGCGCCGAACTTGCGCAGGATTTCCAGCGTTTCGCCGGTCAGCGTCATCTCCCCGGCGTCAACCGCG
>JBATLL010000046.1:0-111552 GCA_049289295.1 Rhizobiaceae bacterium | reverse complement strand
GTGTAGAGCCCGCGCGAAGCAGGAAGCAAACGACCGAAGCGATCACAGTTTACCAAATAAAATCATCGAAAAAATTTGAAGAAAGTGAGGCCGATTTGAAAACACCTTATGTCTGGCACAAGCATGAAATATAGATAAAGCGAATCTGAGATAGCCTTCTGCTGAGATTACGCGCTTTTGATGACCGGGTGTTCAAAATTGGGTTTGCTTTACCTGTCACCCCTGATCTACTGGGCGCATGGTCAAACTTGTTCTCTTACACAAAGCAGATTCGATCTATGAGGACGAACTCGATGTCGTCTATGATTTCCCGCGACCTTACCTCCGGGCAGTTCAGGAAGCTGTTAACGACTGGATTGTCTACTACGAGCCAGTCAAAGCGGGGCCGCGCGGGTATTTTGCAGTCGCCAAGATATCAAAGGTTATCCCCAAACCAGGCGTAGAAAGTAGATATTTAGCCCTGATTGAACCCAGTAGCTATTTGGAGTTCGACACACACGTGCCACGACTGCTGAACGGTAGCCCAATGGAAAAGGCCCTGTCTGATCATGCTGGCGTACCTCTGACTGGCGGAGCAGTGCAATCGGCAGTCCGCCGTCTTCCCGAGAGTGATTTTGTTCGGATCGTTGATCTCGGCCTGCCGCAAGATCTCGAAGAGATCGAAGCAAAACGCTACAATAAAGTCCTCGACGATCTGCAGGATGAGCCGGAGGTCTTCCAGCGACCGATACTCGAACGGCTGACACGACGTAAGTATCGCGATGTTGCGTTTAGCCGAAAGGTCCGTGACGCCTACGACTACAGTTGCGCGATATCAGGGCTACAGTTACGAAATGGCGGCGGGCGACCTGAAGTCCAGGCGGCGCATATCAGACCAGTCAAGAGTAATGGAAGCGACTCAATCCGCAATGGTATTGCGCTTTCAGGGACGTTGCACTGGATGTTTGATCGTGGCCTCATTTCAGTGGCAGACGACAGTGAGACTATTCTCATTTCACGAAACAAGGTTCCCGCGGAAATCGTCGATCGCCTAATAAGGCCAGGCGGTAAACTGCTGAGACCGAAAGATCCACATCACGTTCCTCATCCCCAAAACCTGCATTGGCATCGTGAGAATATCTTTGGACAGGCAATGCCGGACGAATTCTCTCTGTGGGATCAAGTATGATCGCTACTTTTAATCTCTCCATGGAAGTCCAGTCTTTTCGGAGAATCACGTTCCGCAGTAGGTGGTGTATTTGCCGAAATCAGCCGGAGCGGGCCTGGCATAGGCATCGGCACCCTTCCCTTCGGTAAATGGAGTCGAAAGCACGCCAAGGAGGCGGTCGAAGGGCGCCATGTCGCCTTCGGCTGCAGATTTGAGGGCTTCTTCCACAAGGTGATTGCGCGGGATGTAAAGCGGATTGATGCGGTCCATCGCGTCTGCCCTTGTGCTTGCATCCGCGCTTTCCTGATGCATGCGCTCAGTGTAGCGCTCGCTCCAGCGATCAAACCCGGCTGGATCCAGGAACAGGGCCCGAGCCGCATCCCCGCCTGAACGTACAAAGGTGGCAAGTGTTCTGAACAGGCTGGTGTAGTCGACATCCTGGGCTTGCGCGGAAGCCAGGAGGTCATTTGCGAGGCTGAGGTCGTCGGGCATGGATTTTGACAGGCCCAGCTTGGCGCGCATGCCTTTCAGCCACTCTGCCTGATATCCTGCCGGAAACAGGTTCAGTTCATCCGTCAGCTGGCGGGCAGCATCTTCATCATCATCGGGATTGACCAGACTGATCAACGTTTCAGCGAAACGCGACAGGTTCCAGTGCATCACCGGCGGCTGATTGCCATAGGCGTAGCGTCCCTGGTGATCTATGGAACTGAACACGGCTCTGGGGTCATAGTGCTCGATGAAGGCGCACGGGCCATAATCAATGGTCTCTCCCGAAATTGTCGTGTTGTCCGTGTTCATCACTCCATGCACGAAGCCGACAAGCACCCATTGCGCGACCAGTGCCGCCTGCGCATCGCGTACGCGGCGGAACAGTTCCAGATAGCGACCGTCGCGATCCTGAAGCTCTGGAAAATGGCGATTGATGGCATAATCGGCAAGTTGCCTGACCTTGTCGAACTCGCCCCTTGCGGCAAAGAACTGGAAAGTACCAACCCTCAGGTGCGACGCAGCAATGCGCGCGAGAACCGCGCCGGTTTCATAGTCTTCACGAGCGATTTTCTCGCCGGTCGTGACAACGGCCAGCGCGCGCGTGGTGGGAATGGCGAGGGCGTGCATGGCCTCGCCCATGAGATATTCGCGCAAAACCGGTCCCAGCACCGCCTTGCCGTCTCCACCGCGCGAAAAGGGTGTGCGGCCTGAGCCCTTCAGGTGCAGGTCGCGGCGTTGGCCTGTCGTGTCGATGATTTCACCGAGCAGCAATGCGCGGCCATCGCCAAGCTGGGGCGAAAACCCGCCGAACTGGTGACCGGCATAGGCCATGGCAAGTGGCGCTGAACCAACAGGTGCCACCATGCCGGCCAGCGCGGCTGCGCCGGCCGTGCCCGTCAGGGCATCAGGATCAAGTCCCAGTTCGTGCGCCAGTGCATGATTGAGGCGCAGTACTTGCGGGTCCGGCACCCTGGCACCTTCCCAAGGCACATAGAAACCGTGCATGTCGCGGGCAAAGCTGTTGTCAAAAATTAGGCCTTGCAGCTGGTTCATCGCTGTTTCCATTTTCTTTATGCCATTGGTCGATGCCCTCTGCGGGTCTGGACAAGCCAGGTTCAGTCCCGGTCCGCATCATTCCCGGTAGTGCCATGTGCCGCAAGGAAACGCCTTGCGTCCATGTGGAAATCGGCGAAGACCACCGTACCTTGCGGATCGATCACAGTGAACCAGGGTGTGCCTGCCGAGCGGTAATCCTCCATGAAGGTCGGGTAGGGTTGTCCCTCCGGCGGAATGTCATGGCCGAATGGAATGGCAAGCCCATAGCGGCGCTGATTGATGGCGAGCTTGTCGATTGTGTTGGTCTCTGCACCTTCGAACACGGTCTGGATTGCGACAAAGGCAAATCCCTTGTCCTTGAGATTGTCATGAAGAAGGCGAAGGGTCGGAAAGCCGCGGGAATGACAGCCCGCGCACCAGTGCTGGAAACAGAAGACGATCTTGTATCCGTCTGCGAGTTGGGCAAGGCGCACAGGCTTTTCCATTGGCTTGCCGGCAACATCAATCCACGTGTCGATCCGCAGTTCGGGTGCCGGGGAATGCAGTCCACCAAATTGCATGGCATTTCCTCTCCTGCTCAAATACCCAGCAACCTAGCCACCCTGGGGCCGAATGAGTGTTGGCATACAGTAAGACGCTCCGCGCCGCCTGGCAGCGCGAAGGATAGATCTCTCCTGCTGGCCATGGCCAGCGTCACGCAGATGTCTATTCGGCCGCCTCGCGTTTCGGCAGGACCCAGCCGGGCCTCGGGAAGTGGCAGGTGTATCCTGTCGGATATCTTTCGAGATAATCCTGGTGCTCGGGTTCTGCTTCCCAGAAATCACCGACTTCCTGCACTTGGGTTACGACCTTGCCTGGCCAAAGTCCCGAAGCGTTCACGTCGGCAATGGTATCCAGTGCCACGCTACGCTGCTCCTGGGATGTGAAATAGATTGCCGAGCGATAGGACATTCCCAGGTCGTTTCCCTGCCTGTTCACCGTGGAGGGATCATGTATCTGGAAAAAGAACTCCAGAATCTGCCTGTAGCTGATCCGGTTGGGATCAAAGAGAATCTCGATCCCTTCCGCGTGCGTTCCATGATTTCGGTAGGTAGCATTCTGCACGTCACCACCGGTATAGCCCACGCGCGTCTCTTCAACGCCCGGCAATTTGCGGATCAGGTCCTGCATGCCCCAGAAGCAGCCGCCTGCCAGTACTGCTCGTTCAGTCATTTTGCGTCCTCCACCTGGTCAAGGTATTCAGCATATCCCTGCGTTTCCATCTGATCCAGCGGAACGAAACGAAGCGCTGCGGAATTGATACAATAGCGAAGCCCACCCATCTGTGTCGGTCCGTCGTTGAATACGTGGCCCAGATGGCTGTCGCCATGCCTGGAGCGCACTTCCACCCGGCGCATGCCATGGGAGGCATCAAAATGCTCCGTTACCATCTTCTTGTCGATAGGCCTGGAAAAAGCGGGCCATCCACAGCCGGAGTTGAACTTGGCCGAAGAGGCAAACAATGGTTCGCCGGAGACAATATCGACATAGATGCCGGGCATGAAATGCTCGTCATATTCACCGGTAAACGGCCTTTCCGTGCCGCTTTCCTGGGTAACGCGGTACTGCTCGGGCGTGAGCGTTGCAACCGCGTCCTTGTTCCTGGTGTAATTCATCGGACTTCTCCCGGTCGTGTCGTTGAACAGAAGATGGGGTGTGGCTGGCGGAATTTCCAATGGTCTGTCCACATGGTTTTCATTCTCGTGACATGGCCAGATGGGTGCTCAGGGGCAAGAGGTTTCAGGCTGCCTGGCAATGGTGGCAAATGCCGCGCAGCTCCACCGTGGTCTTTGTTTGTGCAAAACGGGCCGTCCTGGCAAGGGCTGCGAGATGGTTGGACAGGGTGGTGTCTGTTATCTCGCTGACTTGCCCGCATTTGTCGCAAATCATGAATGCAATGGTTTCATGGGATTCGCAGCCGGGATGGGTGCAGGCGACGAACGCATTCAAGCTCTCAAGTCTGTGTACCAGACCGAACTCGAGCAGCTTGTCGAGCGCGCGATAGACCTGCAACGGCGCGCGAAACCCTTCCTCGCGCAACTGATCCAGTATCGTGTAGGCACTCAGCGGACCGGTCGATCGCGAAAGGGCGCCCATGACCAGTGACTGGTTTCTTGTGAGGTCGGATGGGACATGGACATGTCGGTTCATGGTTGGCTCTCCCGGGTCGGGTTGGTGCTTTCAGCATCAGATTTCATGCATCGGCGCGCAAGTGCTTCGGGGATGCGAACCAGCGAAAGCAGGAACAGCATGAATGCGGCGACCACGATGCTTGGGCCTGCCGGCGTATCCCATTGCAGCGAACCGGACAGGCCGGCAACGACACTGACGACACCCATGATGGCGGCAAGCACGGCCATCTGTTCCGGGCCAGCGGCGAACCGGCGTGCCGTTGCAGCGGGTATGATCAGCAGTGCGGTTATCAGCAATACGCCAACGATCTTCATCGAAATTGCGATAACGGCAGCCATCAGCAGCATGAAGATGAGGTTGGCACGACCGGGATTCATGCCTTCGGCCTGCGCCAGCTCCTGATTGACCGTGGCAGCAAAAAGCGGACGCCAGATCAACGCCAGAATGGCGATCACCAGAGTGCCGCCAGCAAGAATCAGGGCGATGTCAAAGCGGGAAACCGAGAGAATATCGCCAAAAAGGAAACCCATCAGATCAACGCGTATCCAACTCATGAAGGCCAGAATCACAAGTCCCAAGGCCAGGGAGGAATGGGCAAGCAGGCCCAGAAGCGCGTCACCGGTCAGCGATGCACGTTGCTGAAGCAGGAGAAGCGCCAGGGATACGCAGGCGCAAACAGCAAAGACTGCCAATGTCGTGTTGATCTCGAACAAAAGCGCCAGTGCCACGCCCAGCAGGGCTGCGTGAGACAGCGTGTCGCCAAAATAGGCCAGCCTGCGCCAGACAACAAAACAGCCCAATGGTCCTGCCACCAGGGCAACGCCGATGCCCGCCACGAGCGCGCGTATGAAGAAATCATCCAGCATGATCGTCATCTTTCGCATGCTGTGGGTCGTCATGCCCGTGGTGATGGCCGTCCTCGGGATGACAGTGATCGGAAATTGTTCCGTCCGAGTGCCGGACGCGGCCATCGGGCAGGTGGGTGTGGTCATGATGATGTTCGTACACGGCCAGCGTCGATGCAGCACGCGCACCGAACAGCGCCTTGTATTCCGGGCTGGAGGCCACTGTCGTCGGCGTTCCCGAGCAGCAGACATGCCCGTTCAGACAGATGACCCGGTCGGTTGCGGCCATGACGACATGCAGATCGTGGGAAACCAGAAGTATGCCGCAATTCAGCTTGTCGCGGATCTTGCCGATCAGGTCATACAAAGCAATTTCGCCGTTGAAGTCCACCCCCTGTACCGGCTCATCCAGCACCAGCAATTCAGGTTGACGGGCGATGGCACGCGCGAGCAGGACGCGCTGGAATTCGCCGCCGGAAAGCGTGCGAACTTCCGCCTTCCGCAAATGGGCGATACCGGTGGCTTGCATCGCGGAAAATGCATCGGCTTCACTCACATTGCCGGTCAGGTTCATGAACCGGCCTGCACTCAGCGGCAATGTCCAGTCAATCGCCAGTTTCTGGGGAACGTAGGCGGTCCTTAGGGCAGGGCGGCGCACGACGTTGCCTTCATCGGGGTCGAGGATGCCAAGTGCCATCCTGGCGGTCGTTGACTTGCCCGAGCCGTTCGGTCCGATAAGGGTGACGATCTCGCCCGGTTCGATCTGCAGGGAAACACCGCGCACCAGCCATCGCTGCGAGCGCGTCACGCCGGCATTGTCCAGCGCCACAAGCGGGCGGGTCTTGTTGGAAGCAGTCTGTACCAAGCTGTCATCGCTTTTGCAGGATCGGGTTGCCAAGCCTTATGCCACTTGTTATACCATTACGCAATCTTGTAATGACATAACGTTACCTTGATATCGCAATCCGGAGAGGTTAATGATCAAGTCAATATCACTCGCATTGGCTGCCGTGCTTTTATCAGCCAGTACCTTTGCGGCACGTGGCGAGGTCGCTGTCGTGGCGTCAATCAAGCCTGTCCATTCGCTTGTGTCGGTAGTGATGGAGGGGGTGTCGAAGCCTGGCATTATCGTCGACGGAGGTGGATCACCCCATTCCTTTGCTCTCAAGCCTTCCCAGGCACGTATGCTGCAATCGGCACAGATCGTCTTCTGGGTAGGTCACTCGCTGGAGGGATTTCTGGAGAAGCCGCTCGAGACGATCAGCGCCAATGCGAAACTGGTCGAACTTGTCGAGGCACCCGGCCTGCAAAGGCTGGATGTCCGGGAAGGTGGCGCGTTTGAAGCGCATGAGCATGATGCCGACGCGCATGGCGATGATCATGAAGGGGATGATGCGTTTGACGCCCATGTGTGGCTTGATCCGGCAAATGCCATCGCGATGGTCGATGCCATACAGGATGCCCTTGGCGCAGTGGACCCGGCAAATGCCGCGGCCTATGAAGCCAATGCCGGCAAGCTTGTTGGGAGGCTCGAGCAACTGGTTGTCGAAGTCACTGCCGAACTCGAGCCGGTCAGGGACAAGGGCTTTGTCGTTTTCCACGACGCCTATCAGTATTTTGAAAACCGTTTCGGTGTGCGCGCCGTGGGTTCACTCACCGTGTCGCCGGAAGTCATGCCGGGCGCTGAAAGGGTGGACGAGATCAGGGCAAGGGTGCGCGATCTTGGCGTTTACTGTGTATTTGCGGAACCCCAATTCGAACCCCGACTGATTTCGACCGTGATAGAAGGGACGGGTGCAAGGGCTGGTTTTCTCGATCCGCTTGGATCAGACCTGAGCAATGGGCCAGATCTCTATTTTGAACTGATCCGCAACATGGGAAAATCGATCAGGTCCTGCCTTTCGGGTGACAGCTGAGCAGGCCTGCGGGTGCTGGCGCGTCGATTGCCTACCGGAAAATGGCCGGGGTGGAAATGGTGGGCGTGACAGGGATTGAACCTGTGACCCCTACGATGTCAACGTAGTGCTCTCCCGCTGAGCTACACGCCCATTTCCATCGGGAATTCATGCCTGGCAGCAGGGCCAGAACCATGCGGCATAGACCATAATTGGGCGGGAGCCGTCAAGTTCCAGTTGAGTGCCCGGACAGTTTTTTCAAATGCGGCAAAAAGGGCAATCCGCCTGTCAGGCGGCGGCGAGCATCTTTTCCACTTCGTCGACCAGATCGCGCAGGTGGAACGGCTTGGAAAGCACCTTTGCGTCCTTGGGCGCATTGGAGTCGGGATTGAGGGCGACCGCGGCAAATCCGGTAATGAACATGACCTTGAGATCGGGGTCGATTTCGGTGGCCCGACGGGCAAGCTCTATGCCGTCCATCTCCGGCATGACGATGTCTGTCAGCAATAGCGAGAAGGGTTCCTCGCGCAGGCGGTCATAGGCGCTGGCGCCATTGTCATAGGCAATGACGCTGTAACCTGCCTTGGCCAGCGCCTTTTCCAGGAAACGGCGCATATCATGATCGTCTTCAGCCAGGAGTATCTTCTTCATCGGTAGTGAAACCCGTCGATTGCCTGAGATAGGTTCAATGTAAGCCATGATTTTGGTAAACAGAAGATGAATATCGCGGAGTTGGGGAGACGCAGATCCGCAGATTGCAAGGCTTTGCAGGAACTGCCAAACTGGCATTGCGTGGTGAAAAAGTTGCGCAAACCAGGGAAAAGACAAGAAGCCAGATGGCAACCGGTTTTGAAACATCACTGAATCCGCCCTTCTCGGTGCTGTGTCCAGCCGAGCAGCGGGTTCCGTTCGTGTTCAATTCCCCCCACAGCGGGCGCAATTACACACCAGAGTTCCTGGCGCTGACGCGGCTCAGCCGCAGCGCCATCCGGAAGTCCGAAGATTTTCGCGTGGACGAACTTTTCGGAGGCGCGCTCGCGCAGGGTGCGCCGCTTCTGGCGGCCAATTTCCCGCGCGCCTTTCTCGACGTGAACCGGGAGCCTTACGAGCTTGACCCGGCCATGTTCGAAGGTGAACTGCCCGATTATGTAAATGCGCGCACATCACGGGTGGCTGGTGGCCTGGGAACGATTGCGCGCATCGTTTCGGAAAATGATTCCATCTATGCAAGGCCATTGGCTGTTGCGGTGGGTCTCGAGCGGATCGAAACGCTTTACAAGCCTTATCATGGCGAACTTCGCAGGCTTCTGGCGCGAACACATGTGCGCTTTGGCCATGCGATTCTGGTCGACTGTCATTCAATGCCTTCGAACCGTGAGCGCGGCAGTCGCAAGCTGCGGCCGGATTTTGTCATCGGCGATCGTTTTGGCACCAGTTGCGCACAACATGTGACTTGGGCCGCCTTCGAGTTTCTGACTGCGCTTGGTTTCCAGGTCGAGATCAACAAGCCCTATGCCGGCGGTTTCATCACCGAGCATTACGGGCGGCCTGACAATGGCATTCATGCCATTCAGCTTGAGGTCAATCGTGGCCTGTACATGAATGAGACGACATTGGAGAAGAAGGACGATTTCGCTGCGCTCGCTCACCTGATCAGTCAGTTCATTGCGCGCTTTGTCTCCATTCCCGATGCCGATCTTGCAGGAACCCGCCCAATTGCCGCCGAGTGAAACCGGCGCTCCTCCAGCCTTTTTCGGATAATGCGATGAATTACGCGACAGAAGCCTTTCTCCATGAGCTTTGCGATATTGCCGCCGAGCAAACCATGCCGCGTTTCCGGTCTTCCATCGATGTCGATAACAAGGACGATGGCGGGTTTGATCCGGTGACGGAAGCCGACCGGTCAGCCGAAATCGCCATCCGGGCCATTTTGCGGGAAAGGTTTCCCGATCATGGCATCCTGGGGGAAGAGGAAGCTCCTTACAGGCCGGACGCTGAATATTGCTGGCATATCGATCCGGTCGACGGCACGCGGTCCTTCATTTGCGGCTTGCCGAGTTGGGGAACATTGATCGGCTTCTCACGAAACGGAATTGCCAGCGCGGGCGTCATGCACCAGCCCTTTACAGGTGAGCGATACATGGCATGTGGGCAAGGCAGTTTCCTGCTGCACAATGGAGGGCGCACGAGGCTTGCCACTTCCAGAAACGAGGCGCTTGATCACACGATCATGATGAGCACCAGCCCTTTTCTCTTCAAGGGTGAAGATGGCCCGCGCTACTTGGAACTTGAAAGCCGGTGCAAGCTGGTACGCTACGGATATGATTGCTACGCCTATGCCATGCTTGCTTCAGGCCATATCGGACTGGTGGTGGAATCGGGCCTCAAATCCTATGATATTGCCGCTCTTATTCCGGTGATCGAGCAGGCCGGAGGGGTCGTCACGACATGGAGCGGTGACAATGCCATTGGCGGGGGCAGTATTCTGGCAGCCGCCAATCCCGCATTGCACGAAAAGGCAATGGCTATCCTTTCCGCTTCCTGACCGGCCTTGCCGGGGATTCGCCTGGAACAAAGGCCTTGAAGGCCGCCAGCAACTGTTCGCGATAGGTGTCGCGCTCCTGCAGGATTTCATGGCGCGCGCCGTGGATGGCCACCATCTTGCCAGAACGCAGCCTGCGGCCCATTTCCTCTATCGCGCGATTGGAAACGACCACATCACTGCCTGCCATCACGAGAAGGGAGGGAATGTTGACCGATCCGATGAAATCGGGATCGTTGACTTCGTCCATGGCGCGCCCGGCGGCAAACAGCCATGCCGCGGTTGGTCCGCCGATGGACAGCTCCGGATTGCTGGCAGCAAACGTGGCGTTGCGCGCGAAGCGGCGTGTGTCGGAAGTGAGTCGGTTGCCTGTGAAAGGCTTCTTCTCTTCCGGACTTGCGCCACTGCCAAGATAGAGACTTCCAAGACCGAAAGCGCACAAGGTTCCAGTCAGAAACTTCAGGACGCCGCCGGAAATCGGTATCGGTCCGAAACCGAGGAATGGCGAAGTCAGAACCATGCGTTCGACACGGTTCACCAGCCTGGGTGCCGCCAGCAGCGACACAAGGCCGCCTGTCGAGTGAGCAAGAATGAAGAAGGGCGAACGGCAATCCGGAAGGGCTATTGTGTCCAGGATTGTCTCGAGATCGGTGACATACTGTTTGAAGTCCTCGACGTAGCCGCGGTGCTTGTCCTTCAATTGCCGTGATGACCCACCCTGGCCACGCCAGTCGAAGGTGAGGACATCGAAGCCCGAGCGGCGCAGGTCGCTGACGGTCTCGAAGAGTTTTTCGATACATTCCGCACGACCATGAAGAAGCAGCACGGTGCCCTTGCAAGGCGGGCGATCCGTATGCCACCGCGCATAGCGCAGGCTTGCGCCGTCCGGCGTCGTGGCCAGCCCGCAAAACGGGTCGGAGGGAATTGGATTTTCTGGGGTTTCAGCGAGTTCCATGGCCGGTACCGGAGTTCAACGAGGAGACTCCTATAGGCTCGAGCTTTCGGTAACAAGCACAAGTAGGGCTTTTGGCCGCGCATGGGCTGCCATGGCTGGCTGATCTTGAAAAGCAGGGGGCAAATACCCAGATTTTGGCTGTGGGCGCCACACGGGCTCACAAATCCGGTTTCCCGGCCAATGGTGGCGGGAACCAGGCCTCAAATGGCCAAGGACTGTAACGCAAATGTCGCTTCAAGGAGGACCTGAAATGCGTGCTTTTGATTTTGCCCCCCTCTATCGTTCCACCGTCGGATTTGACCGGCTGTTCTCGATGCTCGACAACATGTCCGAGCCGCAGTCGGCACCTGCCTATCCGCCCTACAATATCGAGCGCACCGGCGAGAACTCATACCGTATCTCGATGGCCGTCGCAGGCTTCTCGGACGGCGAACTCTCGATCGAATCGCGTGAAAACACGCTGACCGTGCGTGGCGAAAAGGTTGAATCGAGCGAAGAAGACGGCAAGGAAGTGCTGTTCCGCGGGATTGCATCACGCAGCTTCGAACGCCGCTTCCAGCTTGCCGACCATGTCGAAGTCCGCAACGCCAATCTGGAGAACGGCTTGCTGCATATCGAACTGGTCCGTGAAATTCCGGAAGCCATGAAGCCACGCAAGATCGAAATTTCCAAGGCTGATGCCAAGGTTAAACAGATCGAAGGCAAGGCCAAAGCCAAGGCCTGAAGCTCGCGGCTTCTGCATGTGAAAAAGGGCGCCTTCTGGCGCCCTTTTGTTTTTCATGTCTGCTGATTTCGCTACGACTTCCACCATCGTGACAACAGGTGATCCAGGGAAAAGGCACCAGCGCCTTTCACCGCGAGGACAGTAAGCGCAAGCACCCACAGCAACCGCTGATCCCAGATAAGCGCATCGGAAAACCGGTCGAACCAGGCGCCAGCAGTGGCCGCGTCGACGCCGTGGAAACGGATGTCGACAAAGGACTGCACGATGACAAAGATGATCATGCCGATTGCCGCGATGCGGGTAAACAGGCCTGCCACGATCATCAGGGGAAGGAGGAGTTCTGCAAGGGCGCCCAGATGCACGACGAGGCTCGGCAGCAGCCCGATCTCGGCGATCTCGCCGCCAGCAGCATCAACCGCCCAGGGAACGATCTGATAGTAGGCATTGTCGGATACGAGAAGCCAGCCAAGCGGGCCATCGCCGGTCTTCGTCTTCCACGAATTCAGGAAGTAGAAATAGAGGACGGCAAGAAAGCCAAATCGCGCGAACAGGCTCAGGAACCAGGTTCCCGCCAACTTCTCGATTGCGGAAAAGAAGCTGTCATGAAGCCCCTTGAGCGCGGTTATCAACGTCATTCACTCACCTTTTCGTGCTGGTTGAACGGTGCCAGAAACGCGCCGGACCCAAGCAGGGCGAGCATCGCATCCTGGATGTCGAAATCCGGGGTTGTTTCAAGGCCTGAGGCAATCGCCTCGCCCAGTTTTCCGCCTGACAGCAGGACATTGAAAAAATCTGACTGGCAGGGCGAAAGGCTGGTGAGAATGACGTCCAGAGCCGGACGCGATACCAAAACACTCTGAGCGCGGGAAAGATCGGCACCTTCTTCTGGCCGCTCATTACGCCACTGGAACAGGTCATGGATCGGAAAGGGCGAAGTTATCAAAGATGCTGCGGGGTGCGGGCGCAGACTGCTCTCGAGCAGTTCTGCTTCGGAAATTCCGGCCAGGTGGCCAGGTTCAAGCGCCGGGGCGTCAGCGGCATGCCAGGCGGAAAGCCAAGCATATTCCAGCCTTGCGACATCGGCCAGGAAGGGCGATTTTTTCAGGGGAGGAAAACTCGCCAGAAAATCGGGAAAGTCATGGCCATAGGCCTGCATGAGCGGCGAATGTGGTGGGTGAGTTGCAACATAGTTGCGGATGATCCGAGCACTGTTTTCATCACCCATGATTGCCATGCAGGAGGGAAAGCCTGCGCGAACAGCGTCCATCAGGCCAACGACAACATTGTTGCGATAGACTGCAAAACGCCTGGGAGCGGGATTGCCCCCGGGGCCTGAAACGATGTGCGGGTCACCAACATCGGGATCCAGCAGCGGGAGAGAAAAAGCGGCCATGATCGATGGCTGTGGTGAAGGGTGGTCGCTCATGATGCGGTTGCCACCTGCAATCGGGGCGGCATATGCGCCTTGCGTGTAGAGCGCTGGATCGCACGGTCAACCCGGCCCGCCTCTTCGTGCAGCGTCGCCCATTGCGGAACCTCGTTATCCCACTCGATGAGGCTGGGCAGCGGACCGGTCCGCGAAAGGACAAAATCGTACAATTCCCACACATCGGTACAGACTTCACGGTCATGGGCATCGATGAGCAGGGGCCTGCCGTCATCGTCGCTGTCGGTTGCATGACCGGCGAGATGGATCTCTTCCACGAGTTCCAGGGGATAGGAGTCGATGTATTCGTGCGGGCTGTATTCGTGGTTGCTGGCAGACACGAACACATTGTTGACGTCCAGAAGCAGGCCGCAGCCCGAGCGCCTGGCGATTTCACGCATGAAGTCCGCTTCGGACCAGGTCGACTGGGCGAATATCATGTAGGTAGAGGGATTCTCGATCAGGATCGGTCTGCCAATGGCTTCCTGGACCTGCTCGACATGCAAGGCAACGCGCGCCAGGGTTTGCGACGTATAGGGAAGCGGAAGCAGGTCATTGTAGAAGACGTCGTCATGGGTGGACCATGCCAGGTGTTCAGATACCAGGCCCGGACCATACAACCTGACCACTTCTGCGAAGCGGGCCAGATGATCGGTATTGATCGGGTTTTCGCCGCCGATCGACATGCCTACGCCATGAATGGAAAGGGGATAGCGCTCCCTGATTTCACGAAGTTGGGCGTGTGGCATTCCACCTGCGCCCATATAGTTCTCGGCATGAACTTCGAAAAAACCCAATTCGGGACTGGACTGCAATATCTGCGCGACATGCTGCGCTTTCAGGCCGACCCCCGCGCGAGCGGGGATCGGTCCGGTTTCGAAGCCGGGCCTCGGCTGAACTGTATCCAAAATTGTCTGCATGATGCTGAGGTCCGGCGCCGGTGGCTGCGATCAGCTTGGAAGATCGCGGGTCAGCGGGTCGGAAGAGCCCATCTTCTTGGCGCCATCAACGTCGATCACGACGTCTTCGCACTTGTCGGCTTCAACATACTTCCAGGAGTTGCCCTGATAGTCGACCTTCGAGGTGCCTGCGCATGTGGTTCCGGCTCCAGCGGCACAGTCGTTCTGGCCGGCAAGTGCGACGCCGAAACATTTCAGTTTTGCGGCGTTGGCGGGTGCTGTCGTTGCAGCAAATGAAATTGCTGCGGTGAGTGCGCCAGCAACGATGGCTGCAGTTGCGGTCGTCTTCTTGTTCATCTTGGATTTCTCCTCAAGAGCTGTTGTTTCCCGGTTTGGTCCGGAAGAACCGGAATGTCCGGTGCAACTGCAATCTGGAAAATCTGCAGATCAAGTGGAAATCAAGAAGGCGTCAGACCTTGTAACTGGACCGTGAGCAGGAGTTGATGGAAAGGCTCAGGCGTTCACACCCAGCAAGGCTGCAAAGGAAGTGGTATCCTTCCTGGAGGTAGCGAAACTCGTTACAAGGCGGAACATTCCCTCTCCGCGATCCAGCGGGCCGAGGAAGGCAGGTGCTGGCATTTCATGGAACGTTGCGCCGGCCTTGCGCAGCCTTTCGGCGGTTGCCCTGCTGGTCAGGAAGAAGACTTCGTTGCACTGGGGTTCCCAGGCCAGGCGGATAGTATCTGCCTTCCTGACAATATCGGCAAGATCTTGCGCCATGGCATTGGAATGGCGTGCCATGTCGAGCCACAGGCCATCCTTGAGATAGGCTTCGAACTGCGCAGATACGAAGCGGTTCTTGGAAAACAGCTGCCCGGACCGCTTGTGCAGATAACGGGCATCTTCAGCCATGGCGCTGTCAAACAGGACGAGCGCCTCGGCGCACCAGCAGCCGTTCTTGGTGCCGCCGAAAGAGAGCATATCCACCCCCGCTTTCCAGGTCATTTCCGCCGCGCTCACGTTTAGCGTGGCAAGCGCGTTGGCAAAACGCGCGCCATCCATGTGGACCTTGAGTCCCGTCGCCTTGGCACGATCTGCAAGCGCGGTGATTTCGTCGACCGTGTAGACGGTTCCAGCTTCAGTTGCCTGGGTCAATGTCAGCGCGATTGCGCGCCCGTGATGCAGGAACGGGGGGTTGAGTCGCTCAAGATTGCCTGCAAGACTGTCCATGCTGATCTTTCCGAGCGTACCGTCCAGGGGTTCCAGCCGACCAGCGCCCATGAAGAACTCGGGGCTGCCGCATTCGTCCCCGATCACGTGTGCCTCGCGATATGCGAGTGCAATTCCCCCCGGCTTCATTGCGCAGGCTAGCGCCAGCGAATTCGCTGCCGTTCCGGTTGATACGGTCAGGACTGTCACATCACGTTCGAAAAGTTCACTGAAGGACCGTTGAACGGCAGCGTCGAGTTTTGAATCGCCGTAGGATTCCATGAAGCCGCCGGAATGGCGGGCTAGTGCTTCCGTGATCTGGGGGGCCGCACCGGCGCAATTGTCACTGGCGAAATACATCTATTCCCTCTCGAGCATATTGTTCGAGCTGACACTGACCATATTCCCCGCAATTTGAAAAGGTCGGCAGAGATCGTTGCTTCAAGGCGGGGCAGTGGGTGTGCGGCAACAAGTTCCACTTGCTCTTGCAGGACATTTCTGGCAATTTTCCAATAATAGGACAGGAATGCTGTCCCATTTTTCCGAAATGCGGGAATGCTGGAAGCCGGGAGGATCGCTCCGCCGGACAAACCAGCTACCGGCCTGGAGATGGGTAATCACAGCATTGGATGCATGGCCGGTGCCAGTTGCCATTCCCAGCAGAAACTGAAGCTGGAGACAGGTGGCGCAGACATGCAATGACCGGTCGGGAGAATTAGGTGTTACAGTGCTGCAAGCCCCCGGCTTGCGGGAGCAGGAGGAACGGACATGTCGGGATATCAGTCGCCCAAGATGGCAACCGCATCCAGCAGGGTACGCCAGACCGCGAAAACTGTTACCTCGGGCATTCCAGCCAAACAGGGACTTTATGACCCTCGCAACGAACATGACGCCTGTGGTGTCGGCTTCGTTGCGAACATGAAGAATGTGCGTTCCCACCAGATCGTGCGCGACGGATTGTTCATGCTGGACAATCTCACGCACCGTGGCGCGGTTGGAGCCGATCCGTTGATGGGCGATGGCGCGGGTATCCTTACACAGATTCCAGACAGGCTTTTCCGCGAAGAAATGGCCGGGCAGGGCGTCGAGTTGCCGCCGCTGGGCCAATATGCGGTCGGCCATGTATTCATGCCGCAGGACGCGGAGCTGCGCAGCCATATCGAAGATATCATCCGCGAAGTCTCGCATGCCGAGGGCCAGGAGGTTCTGGGTTTCCGAGATGTGCCGGTCGACAACGCGTCGCTGTCGAAAGCCGAGCATATTGCTGCGTCCGAACCCGTGCACCGGCAGGTCTTCATTGGCCGCTCCTGCGACCTGACGAGCGATGAAGATTATGAACGGCGCATCTATGTGCTGCGCAAGGTGATTTCGGGCCGTATTCATGCGGAAACCGAAGGTCGTGACAATGGATTCTACATCGTATCCATGTCGTCGAGGACGATTGTCTACAAGGGCATGTTCCTGGCCTACCAGGTGGAGAAATATTACCGCGATCTATCCGATCCACGGTTTGAATCGGCACTTGCGCTCGTGCACCAGCGGTTTTCGACCAACACCTTTCCCTCGTGGAAACTGGCGCACCCGTACCGCATGGTCGCGCATAACGGCGAAATCAATACGTTGCGCGGCAATGTGAACTGGATGGCTGCGCGCCAGGCATCGGTCGATTCCGAGCTTTTCGGCAACGACATTTCCAAGCTGTGGCCAATATCCTATGAGGGCCAGTCCGATACGGCCTGTTTCGACAATGCGCTGGAGTTTCTCTATCAGGGTGGCTATTCGCTGCCACATGCCATGATGATGCTGATCCCCGAGGCGTGGGCCGGCAACAAGCTCATGGATCCCGCCCGCAAGGCTTTCTACGAGTATCATGCGGCATTGATGGAGCCCTGGGACGGTCCGGCGGCAGTGGCGTTCACCGATGGTCTGAAGATCGGTGCAACGCTTGACCGCAACGGCCTGAGGCCGGCGCGCTATATCGTGACCAATGATGACCGCATCATCATGGCTTCGGAAGCAGGTGTGCTGCCCGTGCCCGAGGAATCGATCATCCGCAAGTGGCGCCTGCAGCCGGGCAAGATGCTGCTCATCGATCTGGAGAAGGGTTCGATCGTTTCCGACGAGGAGATCAAGTCGGAGATCGCCAGCCGCCATCCCTATGACAAGTGGCTGACAAATACCCAGCTCATTCTCGAAGAACTGAAGCCGGTGGAGCCGCGCGCCCTGCGCAAGGATGTCTCGCTGCTGGATAGGCAACAGGCCTTCGGCTATACGCAGGAAGACACCAGGCTGCTGATGTCGCCGATGGCGACAACCGGGCAGGAAGCGATTGGGTCCATGGGTACCGACACGCCGATCTCGGCAATGTCGGACAAGGCCAAGATGCTTTACACCTACTTCAAGCAGAATTTCGCGCAGGTGACGAATCCGCCAATCGATCCGATCCGCGAAGAGCTTGTGATGAGCCTGGTCTCCTTCATCGGGCCACGGCCCAACATTTTCGATCTGATCGGATCTTCGCGTCGCAAGCGTCTGGAAGTGCGCCAGCCAATCCTGACGAATGGAGATCTGGAGAAGATCCGTTCCATCGGCCACACGGAGGATCGTTTCGATACCAAGACCATCGACATAACCTATGGGGTCCAGGAAGGCTCGGAAGGCATGCTGGGCGCGCTGGAACGGCTTTGCGAACGTTCCGAGGCCGCGGTTGCCGGTGGTTACAACATCATCATCCTGTCTGATCGCCAGATAGGGGCAGACCGGATCGCCATTCCTGCACTGCTGGCAACAGCGGCTGTTCATCATCATCTTATCCGAAAGGGATTGCGCACTTCGGTTGGACTGGTGGTCGAGTCGGGCGAGCCGCGTGAGGTGCATCATTTCTGCTGCCTGGCCGGATTCGGGGCTGAGGCAATCAATCCCTATTGCGCGTTCGAAACGCTCGCTGACATGCATCAGCGCGGGGAATTCCCGCAGGAAGTCGATGCAGTCGAAGTCGTGGAGCGCTATATCAAGGCAATCGACAAGGGCATCCTGAAGGTCATGTCCAAGATGGGCATTTCGACCTATCAGTCCTATTGCGGCGCCCAGATATTCGATGCAGTCGGCCTGTCTCGCGATTTTGTCGACCGCTATTTCACGGGCACTGCCACGACCATCGAGGGCGTCAGCCTTGCGGAGGTCGCGCGCGAAACCTGTGAGCGGCACACTTCGGCTTTCGGGCCCGATCCGGTGCTCGCCAATTCCCTTGATGTGGGCGGAGAATATGCTTTCCGCATGCGTGGCGAGCGCCATGCCTGGACACCGTCCCACGTTGCCAAGCTACAGCACGCCGTGCGTGGCAAATCCTGGGAGACATTCAGGGAGTTCTCCAGCGACGTCGACCACAATACTGCCGAGCTTTCCACGATACGCGGGCTGTTCGAAATACACAGCGCGGCGGACGATGGCCGCGAACCTGTCGCACTCGATGAGGTCGAACCAGCCAACGAGATCGTCAAGCGGTTTGCGACCGGCGCGATGTCGTTCGGCTCCATCAGCCGCGAGGCGCACACGACCCTTGCTCGTGCCATGAATTCGATTGGCGGCAAGTCGAACACGGGTGAAGGCGGCGAAGAACCGGATCGTTTCCTGCCCCTTCCAGATGGCAGCGCCAATCCTGAACGCTCTGCCATCAAGCAGGTGGCGTCGGGCAGGTTTGGCGTGACGGCCGAATATCTCGTCAATTCCGACATGATACAGATCAAGATCGCGCAGGGTGCGAAGCCAGGTGAGGGCGGGCAGTTGCCCGGTCACAAGGTTGACGCCGTCATTGCCAAGACCAGGCATTCGACGCCAGGCGTGGGACTGATCTCACCGCCGCCGCACCACGACATCTACTCGATCGAGGATCTTGCGCAGCTCATCTATGACCTCAAGAACGTCAACGAACGAGCCGACATTTCGGTGAAGCTGGTTTCGGAAGTTGGCGTTGGCACGGTCGCAGCGGGAGTTGCCAAGGCACGCGCGGACCATATCACCATTTCAGGCTATGACGGGGGCACGGGCGCTTCACCACTTACCTCTCTGAAGCATGCCGGTTCACCATGGGAAATGGGGCTGGCCGAGACGCATCAGACGCTCGTGCTGAATGGTTTGCGCAGCCGTGTCTGCCTGCAGGTGGACGGCGGGCTGAAGACCGGCAGGGACGTGGTTATCGGCGCGTTGCTCGGTGCCGACGAGTTCGGCTTTTCCACAGCGCCGCTGATTGCAACGGGCTGCCTGATGATGCGCAAGTGCCACCTCAACACCTGTCCGGTCGGGATTGCAACCCAGGACCCGGTTCTGCGCAAGCGTTTCCGCGGCACGCCGGAAGACGTGATCAATTACTTCTTCTTTGTCGCCGAAGAAGTGCGAGAACTGATGGCATCGATGGGATATCGCCGCTTCGAGGAAATGGTCGGCGAAAGCCAGATGCTGTCAAAATCCCAGATGATTGATCACTGGAAAGCCAAGGGTCTGGATTTCTCGGGCATCTTCTTCAAGCCGGAAGTGCCACGCGATGAGTTGCGTTGGACGCGGCGGCAGGATCATCCGATCGCAGACATACTGGACCGCCAGCTTGTGAAACAGGCCGTACCTGCAATCGAACGCGGTGAGCTGGTACGCATCGAACTGCCGATCCACAATACGGATCGTTCCGCAGGCGCGCTGCTTTCAGGAGCAGTGGCACGCGCGCATGGTCATGAAGGGCTGCCGGAGGACACGATTGCCGTGTCGTTTACCGGTACTGCTGGACAGAGCTTCGGGGCGTTCCTTGCACATGGTGTTTCCTTCGATCTGCAAGGTGACGGCAATGACTATGTCGGCAAGGGGCTGTCGGGTGGCCGAATTGTCGTTCGCCCGCCGGACAATACGCGGATCGTGCCCGAGGAATCGATCATCGTGGGCAACACGGTCATGTATGGCGCGATCTCGGGCGAATGCTATTTCCGGGGCGTGGCAGGCGAGCGTTTCGGCGTGCGCAACTCCGGTGCAATCGCGGTTGTCGAAGGTGTTGGCGACCATGGCTGCGAATACATGACCGGCGGCGTTGTCGTCATCATTGGGCAAACGGGACGCAATTTCGCGGCCGGCATGTCCGGCGGTGTGGCCTATGTCCTCGACGAGATCGGTGATTTTGCCGAGCGGTGCAACATGGCGATGGTCGAACTTGAGCCGGTACCCGAGGAAGACGATCTGCTCGAAAAACTGCACCATCACGGAGGCGACCTTGCACACAAGGGCCGGGTGGATGTGACCTCGAACATGAACCATCATGACGAGGAACGGCTTTACCAGCTGATTTCCAATCACATGCACTATACCGGATCTACGCGCGCCAAGCAGATTCTCGAGAACTGGGACGAGTTCCGGCCGAAGTTCGTCAAGGTCATGCCGGTGGAATACAGGCGTGCGCTGCGCGAGATGGAAGAGATGCGTTACGGAAGCGTGGCGGCGCAATAGTGTTGGAATTCAAATGAAGTGCGGGTGGCGATCACACCTGCCTTCGCGATACTGAATCAGGACGGCTACAAGCATGGGCAAGGTAACTGGTTTTCTCGAGATAGACAGGCAGGTAGCAAAGTATCAGCCAGCTTCCGACCGTGTCAGGCACTGGCGTGAATTTGCGCTTCCCATGCCTGACGGCGAAGTTGCCCGCCAGGCAGCTCGCTGCATGGATTGCGGCATTCCCTACTGCCATGGCGATACAGGCTGTCCGGTTCACAACCAGATCCCCGACTGGAACGACCTCATCTACAATGGCGACTGGGAAGAGGCGCTGCGCAATCTCCATTCGACCAACAATTTCCCCGAATTCACCGGGCGCATCTGCCCGGCCCCTTGCGAGGAAGCCTGCACGCTCAATCTCGAGGACGTGCCGGTCGCCATCAAGACGGTAGAGCAAGCAATTGCGGACAAGGGCTTTGAACTCGGCCTGATCGTTCCGCAACCTGCCAAGGTGAAGACCGGCAAGAAGATCGCGATCGTGGGGTCTGGCCCTGCGGGGCTTGCGGCGGCACAGCAGCTGGCGCGCGCTGGCCATGAAGTCCATGTCTATGAAAGGGAGAGCCGCGCAGGCGGGCTCCTTCGCTACGGCATCCCCGATTTCAAGATGGAAAAGCATCATATCGACCGCCGTGTCGAGCAGATGGAAGGCGAGGGCGTTGTCTTCCATTACGGCGTGAACATCGGGGTGGACACCAGCTCGAACGATCTTGTGCGCGACCATGATGCAGTCCTGCTGGCGGCAGGTTCGGAAGTGCCGCGCGACGCGGGAATTCCCAACAATGACCTGGCAGGCATCCATTATGCGATGCCTTATCTGGTTCAGCAAAACCGCCGGATCGGAGCCGAGCCGCTTGCCAACCCCGGTTGGCCGAGCGAGGAAATCTGGGCTGCTGGCAAGCATGTCGTGGTCGTTGGTGGTGGTGATACTGCTTCTGACTGTGTCGGTACGGCGTTTCGCCAGGGCGCGGTGGAAGTCACCCAACTGGACATCAGGCCGGAGCCACCTGAAAAGGAGGACAAGCTGGCGGTGTGGCCCTACTGGGCTACGAAGCTGCGCACATCCTCATCGCAGGCCGAGGGCGCACGCCGGGAATTTGCAGCAGCAACGCTGGAATTTGTTGGGCGTGGTGGCAAGCTCACCGGCGTCAAATGCGCGAGGGTCGATGAAAGGCGCCGCCCGATAGCTGGAACCGAATTCATCCTGCGCGCCGACCTTGCATTCATTGCGATCGGGTTTGCCGGACCGCTCTCCAACAGCTTCGTCAGGGAACTGGGAACAGCGCTCGACACCGACAAGCGGGGCAATGTTTCACTGCAGGCCAATGAGCGCGACTATCGCACCAAAGTCGACAAGGTCTATGCCGCAGGCGATGCACGGCGCGGCCAGTCGCTTGTAGTGTGGGCGATACGCGAAGGCAGGCAGGCTGCACGCTCTATCGATCTTGATCTGATGGGAAAGACGGCGTTGCCGTTTTGAAGCTCCTGCTGGAAGCGCGTTCAGGTGCTACTGGACGAAACGTCCTGTCGGCATTGACTTGCCGGATGGCACGAACAGGCTGGGCAGTCTGGTCTCGATAATCTTTGCAAATGCACTGGCGCCGAAGGCCGGGGGAGACAATTCGCTCACCGAGCGCAGGTTCCGGTTGATGGCCAGGGCCAGACGGCTGATGGGCTGGCCGGATGGAGCGCGTCTTTTCGCGGGCTTCGAAGGAATGCTTGCCGTTGCCATGCGATCACCTGCTTCGATGAGGGCGCGAATGGCCTGCGTGGCGGAATTGCCTCCATCCTGAGGAACCAGTGCCAGTTCAAGCGTGCGCTGATCCGGGCCGCTCAAGGGGCGTGTATCGGGAACTGGTATACTGCCTGAAGCCTGTGGACGCGGTGTTGGTGCAATCACGTTGTCGAATGCAGCCTGAGCAGCGGTCCGTTCGCCATTGGCAACGCTGCCGGACGCCATCGCCAGTACAATTCCGGTTTGTGGCTGTAAGGGTACGTCGCTTGCGGTCCTGCGGAGATTCTCGATTTCCTCTGGCGTCAGTGGCGCGCCAGTGTCGGCAGCAGGAACTGGTGCTGAAAGGGCGGCCAGTACGGTCGCTATCTCGTGTGCCGGACGTTTCACGGGAACTGGAACATTTTCCAATTCGGCGGCGGCAGCGAGGCTGCCGGTATCTTCTCCCGCCAAGGGAATTGATGGTTCGGAACTGCCAAGTGACGCGAGTTGCACTTCAGCCTGCTGGGAAGCAAATTGAGCGCGTGGGGCGGCAATCGGTACGGGTATGCGGATCGGATCGAGCCGGGCCAGTTCCACTTCGGCACTTGGTACAGGTCCGGTTGGCAGAGCGGAAGCTTCCGGCGCAGTTGCTTCCACGCTGGCGACCTGCACCTGACCTGTTTCGGCCGGTTCGGCTGTCGTGGTAACCTTGCGGGGAAGGGTCGCGTTGTCGCCACCTTCATCGTCCTGCTGGTCATCTTCGGTGTTGGCCGCGAAGAGCTGGAACAGGCCCCGCTTCTTCTTCTTGTCGGCTGATGCGACAACGACTGCTGCCTTCCCGTTCTTGCGTGATTCATAAGCTGCAAGGGCCTGTTCATAGCCAGGCAGCGGCTTGCCGTCCGTGGGTACGTGCAGCGTCTTGCCATCCGGGAAAATGCGGACCAGTTCCTGGCGGCTCATGCGCGGCCAGTGGCGCACGTTGCCGACATCAAGGTGAACGAAGGGCGATCCCGATGTCGGGTAAAAGCCGACGCCACCACCACCTATCTTCAGTCCGACTTCGCGCAGCTTGGCAAGCTTCACGTCGGGCAGGAAAAAGTCCATGGCGCGACCCAGCGTATGCTGGCTGTTCTTGGCCACGCCGCGCCCTCGCTGGCGAAGCATGTTGTTTGTTGCTGGCGCACGATAACCCGAAACCACGTGGATCCAGTCCCGTGAACCGGAACGCTGATAGGCCTCCCAGACGATATCGAGAAGTCTCGGGTCCATCTTTGTCGGTTCGTTCCTGCGCCAGTCGCGCAAGGCCCAACTGGCCTTTTTCAGACCAGCGTCGAGGTATCTGCCGTCCTTCTTGAACGTCACCTCGGTCTTTTCACCTGTGTGAAGATAATAGAGCTTCAGCGTGCGGGTCTCGGCCTGGGCAGCCGCAGACAGCGTGACAACCAGAAGGCCAGCGATAGCCATCGCTTCAAGCCCGCCTTTTAGCGCCGCCAATATGGTGACCGGAAAACGCAAGATGTGCTCTGCCCGCTCTTTATTTACCCCAGCCCATCCTGGGCAAACATGGTTAATAAACCGTGCGCCCCGCAAGACCATTCAGTTCTTGCCGATCAAATAAGGTGATTGCAAGGCATCTTGCATTGACACGGGTCAAGCAGGGGGAAAGCGCTGTGGAATGGTTAACACAATCCTGCGTCTTAAAGCCGGTCAGTCCTGCGCAGAAGGTTCTGCTCCAGCATCAAGACCCAGTTCCTTCAGCTTGCGATATAGTGTCGACCGTCCGATCCCGAGCTTGCGGGCCACCTTGGCCATCCGACCGTCATAGTGGACAATCGCGTATCGGATGATTTCCGCCTCCAGTTCCTCAAGCGGGCGCACGTCGCGCGTGGCGTTCGTCATCTTCAGGAATGAAGCGTTGCCCTCCAATCCGGCACCTGCAAGCGATGGTTCGCTTGCCTGGAGCGGCGTCACCATCGGTGGTGGTTCGCTTATCGGCTGCAAGGGTATCGCCTTGCCTGCTATGCTGGGTGGAAGGGACTGAGCCTCCTGCAGGTCGACCTGGTGCAGTGAAGCAATCTGCGGAAAGTCGACCGCTCCCAGATCCGGACCTGCGGCAAGCACCACGGCGCGGAAAACAGCGTTTTCCAGCTGACGGATATTGCCCGGCCAGTCAAAGCCCGAAAGCAGTTCCTCGGCGTGGGCATCGACACCCTGCAAATCCGTCCGTTTTTCTGCTGAAGCGAATCGCTGCATGAAATGGCGGACCAGAAGAGGAATGTCCTCACGCCGGTGGCGCAGCGGCGGCACCATCATCGGCAGGACAGAAATGCGATAGTAAAGGTCCTCGCGAAAACGCCCGGCGGAGACTTCCTCCAGCAGATTGCGGTTTGTCGCCGATATCAGCCTGATATCGACCTTGACGGGTTTGCGCGATCCGACAGGGTCGATTTCACCTTCCTGAATGGCGCGCAGAAGCTTGACCTGAATGTCGAGGGGCAATTCCCCTATCTCGTCGAGGAACAAGGTTCCGCCATTGGCTTCCTCGAACTTGCCGACATGCTTTTCAGATGCGCCGGTGAACGAACCTTTTTCGTGACCGAACAGGATGCTCTCGGCGAGGTTTTCAGGCAGTGCACCGCAGTTCACGACAACAAACGGCTTTTTCCGCCTGGAGGAACCCGACTGGATCGCATGAGCGAAAAGTTCCTTGCCCACACCTGATTCACCTTCGATGAGGACGGGTATATGCGAGGATGCTGCGCGGCGAGCGACATCCATGATGCGCTGCATGGATGGACTGGTCGTGATGATGTCGGAAAAATCGATGACTGAAGATCGGGCCTTGTCCGGTTCGCCGGTAACTGAGCGCAGGCTGCCGATCTTCTGCGCATTTGCGACCGCGATCTTGAGCCTGTCGGGTGAAACTGGCTTGACGACGAAGTCAAAGGCACCGGCGCGCATCGCGCGCACCACGGTTTCGATGCCGCCCTGGGCGGTCTGCACAATTACGGGAATCGAGATGGCGGAACTGCGCATTGTTTCCATCACGCCGATACCATCAATGCCAGGCATCATAAGATCCAGGATGATGGCGGCGAAACGACTGGCGCCATTGGACTCCAGTTCGCGCAGTGCAGCTTCGCCTGAATCGACGCACAAGGCATCGTGACCGTGTCGCGTCAGCATGCCTTCCAGCAGTCTGCGCTGAACCGGATCGTCATCCACTACAAGAATCTTGCTGCCCATCATGTCCATTCCAGTTCCAGCGTCAAAGGTTGGCAACGGGCAAGACCCATTGCTGCCTTGTAGCTGTCTCATTTCTGGACTGTGGTAAGCCATTCGCCTAAACATGGCTTTAACCGTTCAGGTAAACAAAACATCGCCAACGGGCCATTGCCCGCTGGGCAACAGACAGAGTGAGAAAATATTGAATTCGAAATCCGAACGGCATCCGCATGACGGTGAACAGGAAAAATCGGTGCTTGGCGAGTTGCCGACCTGGAATCTGGGCGATCTTTATCCCGCAACCGATTCACCCGCCTTTGTATCCGATCTCGCGCTTTCCCAGGCTGAGGCGGAAGGGTTTGAAAAGAACTACAAGGGCAGGCTCGGCGATCTGCTGAAAGATGATCCCGTTGGCCTTGCTGAAGCCATAAGGGGCTATGAACGTCTCGAAGAGCGCATGGGTCGGATCATGTCCTATGCAGCATTGCTCTATGCCGGCGACACGACCGACCCGCAATTGGCGAAGTTTTATGGCGATGCGCAGGAAAAGATCACTTCCGCCAGCATGCACCTGCTGTTTTTCCCGCTTGAACTGAACCGTCTCGACAATGAGGCGATGGAGCGTGGCCTAGTCGCAGCGAGCGAGTTGGGCCATTACCGGCCCTGGATCGAGGATCTGCGCAAGGATCGGCCCCATCAGCTTGAAGACAAGATCGAGCATCTATTCCACGAGAAGTCAGTGACTGGGCAGTCGGCGTGGAGCAGGCTTTTTGACGAGACTATGGCTGCGCTGCGGTTCAACGTGAACGGAAATGAACTCACCGTCGAGCCTGCACTCAATCTTCTGCAGGACCGCGACAGGAGTGTGCGGGAAAGTGCTGCCCGTGAAATCGGCCAGGTTCTCAATGACAATGGCCGCGTGTTTACCCTGATCACCAATACACTGGCCAAAGACAAGGAGATATCGGATCGCTGGCGCGGTTTTTCCGATATTGCCGATTCAAGGCATCTGGCCAATCGCGTCGAGAGGGAGGTTGTCGATGCACTGGTTGCAGCTGTTTCGCAGGCCTATGCGAGGATTTCGCATCGCTACTATCGGCTGAAAGCAGGGTGGCTTGGGCTGGAGAAGATGCAGCATTGGGACCGCAACGCGCCGCTGCCTGAGACGCCAGAAACAGTCTACAGCTGGCCGGATGCGCGCCGTATCGTGATCGATGCCTATGGCAAGTTCGACCCGGACATGGCGGAAATCGCCAACCGTTTCTTTGATCAGAAGTGGATCGATGCGCCGGTCAGGCCGGGCAAATCACCAGGTGCCTTTGCCCACCCGACGGTGCCGGAAGTGCATCCCTATGTGCTGGTGAACTATCAGGGCAAGCCGCGCGATGTGATGACGCTGGCCCATGAACTGGGACATGGCGTTCATCAGGTGCTGGCGGCGGACCAGGGCGCGCTGATGTCGCAGACACCGCTGACGCTTGCAGAAACCGCCAGTGTGTTTGGCGAGATGCTGACTTTCCGTTCGCTGATAGCCGAGGCCGCCAGTGACGTGGAACGCAAGGCGATGCTGGCGCGCAAGATCGAGGACATGATCAACACGGTGGTGCGACAGGTCGCGTTCTACCAGTTTGAAAGGGCGGTTCATTCAGCGCGTCGCGAAGGCGAACTCACGCAGGCCCAATTGGGCGAAATGTGGCTGGCTGTCCAGCGCGACAGCCTGGGAGACGCCTTTGATCTCGATGAAAGCTACCGCTCGTGGTGGAGCTACATACCGCATTTCATTCATTCACCGTTCTATGTCTATGCTTACGCCTTCGGGGACTGCCTGGTGAATTCGCTCTATGCACAATATCAAAATGCCGAAAAGGGATTCCAGGAACGGTATTTCGACATGCTTCGCGCTGGTGGCACGAAGCACCATTCCCAGTTACTGGCGCCTTTTGGTCTGGATGCCAGCGATCCGGCATTCTGGAACCAGGGGCTTTCGGTAATCGAAGGCATGATCGATGAACTCGAAAGCCTGGAAAGCAACAGAAAGGGACATTTCTCATGACGAATTCGAAGAATTTGGTGCTGATCATGGCCGGGGCGATCCTGGTCGCGGGCTGTCAGTCAAGCACAAAGGTCGATCCGCTGGCGGGCGGGGGCGGACTGACAGGCAGTTGGGCTCCTGATACGGGTGGCTATTCCGCCAGTTTCCAGAATGGAACCTTTTCCACGACGGCGCTTGATACCGGGAACATCATTTCCCAGGGCAACTATGTTGTGATCTCGGAAACGAAGGTGAATCTGAACTGGCAAAGCAATATCACCGGAACCCAGAATCAGGCCGAATGCCTGCGGCCAGAAATCAATGTCCTGAGCTGCACGGATGGAGGCGGCAAGACCTTCACATTGCGCAGGGTTTCGGCCTGATTGCGATAAAAATGCCGGAAAGCGCCAGTCGGGACGATTCGTCACCTTTTGGCGCTGTTGCCGTGGTCAACGGCTTTGTGTATTCGTCAGTCAGACGTACAAGAAAAGCTGGAGACGGGAATGGCCAAAGCAGTAAAATCCTCCGAACATCAAAACGCAATGGACTATGCCGAGCATGAGAACACCTATGCTGCATTTTTATGGCTGACCAAATGGACAGTTGCGATATGCCTGGCACTTCTGGTGGCAATGGCACTTGGCTTTTTTGGCGGCATGGGTCTGGTCGGCGGAATTCTGGTTTTCGTCATTCTGATGGCGGTCAGCCTTTATCTGATTTGACACTTCTCGGGTCGAACGGCCCGCTGTGGCGTTCTGGTGATGCCGGATATGTGGCTGGAGCAGAATTCCATTCCTGAAGGAATGGCTGGGAGGACTATCTGATGAAACTGTTCGTACCTCGCGAGACTGAAGCCGGGGAAACGAGAGTGGCGCTCTCACCGGAGACAGCCAAGAAACTGGCTGCGCTCGGCTTTGAAGTCACGGTGGAATCGGGTGCCGGCGAATTGTCCCGCATTCCGGACGCCGCCTTTGAGGCGGCTGGCGCGCGGATAGGCAAGAACGCGTCCGCAGCAGATGTCGTGCTGAAGGTGCGCAGGCCTACCCAGAGCGAGGCGAAGAGCTACCACAAGGGCGCGCTCGTCATTGCCGGCATGGACCCCTATGGCAACGAAAGCGATGTGGCTGCGATGGCGGCGGCGGGCCTTTCGGCGTTCGCGATGGAATTCATGCCGCGCATCACCCGCGCGCAATCCATGGATATTCTTTCTTCGCAGGCGAACCTGGCCGGTTATCAGGCGGTAATCGAGGGCGCTGCAGCTTTTGACCGTGCGCTCCCAATGATGATGACCGCAGCGGGAACCGTGCCTGCTGCTCGAATCTTCGTGATGGGTGCCGGTGTTGCCGGGCTCCAGGCGATCGCGACTGCGCGCCGCCTTGGCGCTGTGGTGACTGCCACTGACGTGCGCCCGGCCGCCAAGGAGCAGGTCGAATCCCTTGGCGCGAAATTCATCGCTGTCGAAGATGATGAATTCCGCCAGGCAGAAACGGCTGGCGGCTATGCCAAGGAAATGTCCAAGGAATATCAGGCCAAGCAGGCAGCGCTGGTTGCTTCTCACATCGCCAAGCAGGACATTGTCGTCACTACAGCACTTATTCCCGGAAGGCCTGCGCCGCGTCTGGTCTCGAAGGAGATGCTGGCAGCCATGGCACCGGGTTCGGTCGTCGTCGACCTGGCCGTCGAGCGTGGCGGTAACGTCGAAGGGGCTGTCTCGGGCAAGATCGCAAAGGTCGGCAGTGTCTCGGTTGTCGGTTACCCGAACATGGCAGGACGCATCGCATCCACCGCGTCACTGCTGTATGCCAAGAACCTTCTGACCTTCCTGGAAACGCTGGTCGACAAGGACAAGAAGGCGCTTGCCATCAACATGGATGATGAATTGGTCAAGGCAACCCTGCTGACACATGGCGGCAATATCGTGCATCCGGCTTTTGCGTCACAAAAACCGGCGACATCCGCCGGTAGCAAAACTGCAAAGCCAAAGGCGACGACGGCCAAGACCTCGGCACCGAAGGCTGCCAAGCCGAAGACAAGCGCCAAGCCCGCAGCTTCCAAGGGAGAGAGCAAATGAGCGAGACGACCCAGAAAGCACTGGAAGCAGCAAGGGCGTTGGCTGAGCAGTCCAGGGCCCTGGCCGAAAAGGCCAGCGAGATTGCCAATCAGGCAGCCGAGGCAGCTCAACAGGCGGTCGAGAACGCCGCCGCTTCCCAGGCCGCCGACACGACGGCTGCCCAGACTGCTGGCGCGATCGCACATGGCGTTTCAGGCGGGGCCATCGATCCATTCGTTTTCCAGCTTGCGATTTTCGTGCTTGCAATCTTCGTGGGCTATTATGTCGTGTGGTCGGTAACGCCTGCGCTGCATACCCCGTTGATGTCGGTTACCAACGCCATCTCCTCGGTAATCGTGGTCGGCGCGTTGCTGGCCGTCGGCATCCAGGCTGCCAGTGGCGTGGCGACCTTCTTCGGTTTCGTCGCTCTCGTGCTTGCTTCGGTGAACATTTTCGGCGGTTTCCTGGTCACCCAGCGCATGCTTGCCATGTACAAGAAAAAAGAAAAGTGAGGGCTGCCCCATGTCCATGAGCTTCGCAGCTTTCCTCTATCTGGTTTCCGGGGTGCTGTTCATTCTGGCACTCAGAGGCCTTTCTCACCCGACAACCAGTCGCCAGGGCAACCTGTTCGGCATGATCGGCATGGCCATCGCCATCGCCACAACGCTGTTTCTGGCGGGGCCGTCCTTCGGTGGCTGGTTCCTGATCGTGCTTGGCCTTGGTATCGGTGGTGGTTTCGGCGCCTATGTCGCCCGCAAGATCCCCATGACGGCCATGCCCCAGCTGGTTGCGGCCTTTCACAGCCTTGTTGGCCTTGCCGCAGTCATGGTTGCAGCCGGTGCGCTCTATGCGCCGCATTCCTTCGGGATTGGCGAGGTCGGGTCCATTCATGGTGGTTCGCTGGTCGAAATGGTTCTGGGCGTGGCGATTGGTGCCATCACCTTCTCTGGCTCGATCATCGCATTTGCCAAGCTTGATGGCCGCATGTCCGGCAAGCCGATCATGCTTCCTGCGCGTCATCTGATAAACATCGTGCTGGCGCTGGCGCTGGTGGCAATGGTTGTCCTGTTTGTGCGCACGGAAAGTCACTTCCTGTTCTGGGCGATAACGTTGCTGTCGCTCATTCTGGGCGTGCTGATCATCATCCCGATTGGCGGGGCTGACATGCCTGTTGTCGTGTCGATGCTCAATTCCTATTCGGGCTGGGCAGCTGCCGGCATCGGCTTCACGCTCGGCAACCTCGCGCTGATCATTACCGGTGCGCTTGTCGGTTCATCCGGCGCGATCCTTTCCTACATCATGTGCAAGGGCATGAACCGGTCTTTCATCTCGGTCATCCTTGGTGGCTTTGGTGGAGAGACAGCGGTTGCCGGCGGGGATGACGGTGTCGAGAGAACCGTCAAGCAGGGGTCCGCAGACGATGCGGCCTTCCTCATGAAGAATGCCTCGAAGGTGATCATTGTTCCTGGCTACGGAATGGCGGTTGCGCAGGCTCAGCATGCGCTGCGTGAAATGGCGGACAAGCTCAAGGAAAATGGCGTTGAAGTGAAATATGCCATCCATCCTGTTGCCGGGCGCATGCCGGGGCACATGAACGTTCTGCTCGCAGAAGCCAATGTTCCCTATGATGAAGTGTTCGAACTGGAAGACATCAATTCCGAGTTTACCCAGGCCGACGTCGCATTTGTTATCGGGGCCAACGACGTAACCAACCCTGCTGCGCGCGATGACAAGACTTCGCCGATCTATGGCATGCCAATTCTGGATGTCGACAAGGCGGCCACCTGCCTGTTCGTCAAGCGGTCGCTTGGTTCAGGCTATGCGGGCATCGACAATACGCTGTTCTACAAGCCGAACACGATGATGCTGTTTGCCGACGCCAAGAAGATGGTGGAAAGCATCGTAAAGGCCATGGAGCACTGACTTCCTTGCGGGCAGCGCCTGACAATCGATTTCGCCCTTTCCGATAGCTTGCAAGCCCATCCCCTCATGGGGGTGGGCTTTCTGCATTCAATGGGGTCGGGGATCAGATAATGCTCAGGAAATCAACCGCGGGTGCGGTTCATTCCGTCCCTGGCGATCTTGAGCTGCTGGTCGAGGTTTGCAGCGCGCGCATATGATTTGAAGGCACGTTTGCGATCACCCTTCTGCTCGTAGATTAGTGCCTGGTTCGACCAGGCTTCAGCATAGTTGTCATTGAGACGAAGCGCGCGGTTGACGTCTTCCAGCGCATTTTCCAGATCACCAAGCGCAAGGTAGGAAACGCCTCTGCTGTTATAGGGCTCCGGTGCGTCGGCCTGCAGCGAGATTGCTGTGGTAAAATCCTCGATTGCCTGATTGTGCCGGCCGTTCTTCTGATGGATCAGGCCGCGCGAGTGGTAGGCACGCGGATTTGTCGTACCGATCTGAATGGCGCGTTCGAAATCGCGAAATGCCTCGGTGTCCTTGCCGGCAAGTCGATATACATTGCCCCTGCCGATATAGCCCTCGTCGTACTGGGGATTGATCTTGAGTGCGCGGGTGTAGTCATTGATGGCCGATGCGGGATCTCCCATGGCGCGATAGACGAGCGCACGGTTTGCATAGGCCTTGTAGAACCGGGGATTGAGTTCGATTGCCTTGGTGAAGTCGGCAAGTGCTTCGCGGTTCACGCCCGCCGTTCCGTATGCGGTGCCGCGCACATTGTAGGCTTCGGCGGAATTGGGATTCTTTTCAACGACGGCTGTGAGCGAGGCGATGTTGGATTCGGAACCCTCGGCCGGGTCGATCTTCACCGAATCGGTAACCGCGGAGGATTGGCAGGCCGACAGCAGGCCGACAAGCACCAGCACCATTGCCGATCTTGAGGCAATGGATGGCAGGGGCCGCAATATCGCATTTCCGCTGTTCAATTCCCGAATTCCTGTCTGTTGAGTACCCCGACCGGATCAACCCTGGCGCATCGGCTCAGTTCCGCACCCTGGCATGAAGATTTACTGCCGGAAGGTGTTCGGCTAGTTCCAAAACAAACGGGCGAAGATGTATTACGCATCTCCGCCCGGACTATCCGGTAAAACGGGCAGGATAAAGGCGCTGCCCTACCGCTCCAGATCAGCTTACTTGGTGCGCGGCTTGGCGGCGACGAGGCCACCTTCACGCTGGGCGCGCTTGCGGGCGAGCTTGCGGGCGCGGCGAACGGCTTCAGCCTTTTCGCGGGCGCGCTTTTCAGATGGCTTTTCGTAGAAATTCCGCAGTTTCATTTCGCGGAATACGCCTTCGCGCTGCAGCTTTTTCTTGAGCGCGCGCAGCGCCTGATCAACATTGTTGTCCCGTACGAGTACCTGCACGTTCAGATCCGTTCCTTTAGCGGTTTCAGTTCCAGCTTCCCACACCGCCGCTTGTGCCGGTTGCCGGGAAACTCCAATTTCAGCGGCTGATTCATGTACTCCCAGGGCTTCGATCTTTTCCCTGCATGCGGAAACCAGGCCAGTTGCCTGCGTTCCAAATCCAACATTAAGCGGATAACAAGGAATCGATCCCGCGAAGGGAGCCATCGCCAGATTGCGGTGCAATAGCAAAAGACGAGGCGTTTGTCCACAGCGGGAAGCATTCTGGATCAATTCCTGGGGAGAGGCGATTCAAGGCAGTTCCTGCGTCAATTGCGCGTCAGCCAGGTGACATGGCCCATCTTGCGGCCCGGCCTGGTTTCCCGCTTGCCATAGAGGTGAATATGGCAATTCCCTTGCTTCAGCAGTCCAGGGACCCGGTCAATCGCGTCGCCGATCAGGTTCTCCATTCTGCAACTGCTGTGGTTTGCGGTTTCGCCCAGCGGCAAGCCGCAAACTGCGCGAATGTGCTGCTCAAACTGTGAGATAAGGCATGCAGCTTCGGTCCAGTGGCCGGAATTGTGGACCCTTGGCGCTATCTCGTTCACAAGGAGCGTGTTGCCGGCAACGAAGAACTCCACGCCAAGCACTCCGCAATAGCCGAGTGAATCCATGATAGTTCTGGTGATGGCGCGCGCCTGCTCCAATATCTGGGCAGGCTGGCCTGAAGGGACGTTCGAAGTGCTCAGAATGCCGTTGGCATGTTCATTGCGGGCCGGCGCATAGGCTGCAAACCCACCATCATGACCGCGTGCCCCGATCACTGAAATCTCGGCATCGAAGGGAACGAAACCTTCGAGGATGGCGGGAGTTCCTTCGAGGGCGCGCCAGGCCAGGCGGGCATCTGCCTCACTGGCCAGGCGGAATTGCCCCTTGCCGTCATAACCCATTCTGCGGGTCTTCAGGATTGCCCGGCCACCCATTTCCCGAAGGGCCTTTGCCAGTTCCGCTTCGCTGGCCACATCGGTGAAGGGTGCCGTCGCAATGTCCAGGCCGTTGAGGAAGCGCTTCTCGACAAGCCGGTCCTGACTGACCTCAAGGGCAGAAGGGGAGGGATGGACCGGTCGTATGGCATTGAGACGGGCAGCGGTCTCGACTGGTATGTTTTCGAATTCGAACGTGATCAGATCGCAGGCTGCGGCGAAAGCATCCAGGGCCGCGTTGTCCGTCCAACTGGCACAATGATGGTGATTGGCCATTTGCGCGGCCGGTGCGTGAGGGTCCGGGTCGTAGATGATCGTGCGGTAGCCAAGCCGTGCGGCAGCCATGGCAAGCATCCGGCCGAGCTGGCCGCCACCCAGAATGCCAATCGTTGAACCTGGCGCTCGCGTTGTACGGGTCATTTTTCTTCAGGAAACTCGCCAACGGCTGCAGTTCTTTGCGCGCGCCATGCCTTGAGCCTTCCAGCGAGTGCTTCATCACTCAAAGCGAGGATGGCGGCAGCCATCAGCCCTGCATTGGTGGCGCCTGCTTCGCCGATTGCCAGGGTCCCCACGGGAACGCCGGCAGGCATCTGAACGATGGAAAGAAGACTGTCCTGTCCTGACAGCGCCTTTGAGGTGACGGGTACTCCTAGTACCGGCAGTGTCGTCATGGAAGCCACCATCCCCGGCAGGTGGGCAGCGCCGCCAGCCCCGGCGATGATCACCGAGAATCCGTCAGCTTCGGCCTGTCTGGCAAATGCCACCATGCGATCGGGTGTGCGATGCGCAGAAACGATGCGGCTTTCGTGGGCCACGTCCAGGGCGGTCAGTATTTCGGATGCATGTTTCATGGTCGGCCAGTCCGACTGACTGCCCATGATGATGGCAACCTTTGCGGGTCGATGTTTCATCGCTTCCCTCCGTGGACCGAGGTTCATTTCCAGTGGCGGACAGTCGGTTCCATACAGAGGCACATTGAGCGCTGCAAGCGGCTAGTCGTTTTCGCCGCTTGCGCCAAAGGCCGAAAACCGGGTTCAGGCAATGATGTCGGGAATGGTCCTGATCTTGAGCTTGGCAATCTCGTCCTTCAGGGCAAGTTTCTTCTTCTTGAAGCGCTGGATGGTCAGCGCATCGACGCCTTGCGCGGTCATTGCATCAATCGCGTGGCCATAGTCCTCGTGCTCCAGTTCGAGCCTCGCTATGCGAAGCCTGAGTTCCACTTGATCCTGGTCTGACATATTCACCCGCATCCGGCATTGCTTGCCAAGGAAAGCTACCCTTGCCCTACTGCCGGTTCAAGATCAATCGTGGCTTTTGGGGATGAAACGGAAAACTTACGCAAGCCAGTGAAGCCATTCGACAGAATCGCGATTTTATGGTCCACTCGAAGGGCAATGAAACTGAATGGAGGAAATCATGGCAGTTGATTCCCATATCGCCCAACTTGAGCAGCGGCATCGCGAGTTGGAGGACCGTCTGGATAAGGTACTTGCCCATCCCAGCGCCGATGATGTGGAAATTGCCGAGATAAAGCGCCAGAAACTCCAACTCAAGGACAAGATAGAAGCCCTGCGCAAGACCGTCTCGATTCATTAGCACGCGAGGCTGGCTGTTCAAGCCAGCTTGACCAGCGCATCGTAGACCAGCTTTGATCCAACCAGGATCATGGCAAGGTAGGTTATTTTGTAGAAGAACTGCTGGCTGAGCCTGCGAACGGCCCAGATACCCAGCCATACCGACGCGATTGCGAGCGGCAGCAGGGTTGCGGACGTGTACAGATTCTGTGTCCCGAACTGTCCCAGGAGAAAATAGGGTATGACCTTCACCGCGTTGACCAGCGCGAAAAACACGACGCTTGTTCCGGTATATTCAAGCTTGTCGAGTTTCAGTGGAAGGACATAGGCCTGGAATGGCGGGCCGCCTGCATGCAACACGAATGAAGTGTAGCCCGCGCATGTTGACCACAGGGTCGCCCTTGCCGCCGACTGGTTTCCAGCAGAACGGCCCCTGTAATCGGCAACCATCTGATTGATGGCAAAGATCAGGGCAATGGCTCCGATAAGAAGCCTTATGACGTCTTCATTGACCTGGGAGACGGTTGCCCAACCCAGCGCGATGCCGACAAAAGCACCCGGCAGCATGTGGGCCAGGATCGGCCAATTGACCGTCCTGCGGTAGGAGTAAAGGCCGATGGCATCCATGACCAGGAGAATTGGCAACATGATTCCCGCTGCCGTCATGGGCGGGACGGCAAGGGCAAGCAGCGGCGTGCCAAGCATGCCCACGCCGCTGGCAAAACCGCCCTTTGACAGGCCGGTAATCACGACGGCAGGAATGGCCAGCAGGTAAAAGGCGATATCGGGTGTCATGATAATCGGATAATGGATCAGCAGGGTCAGTTGCAGAAACTGTCGAGCTGTCTTATCCGATCGTCTGGTTCAATGCGAGACGCCAGCAAAGCGATTGGCGCCAGTGCTTCACGGATGTTGTTCCGAGAGCCTGCAGGAGATGGAAATGGAGCACAGGAACGAGACAGCGCCAACAGACCGTTGCAGGTTGATCGTGTGCGTACCGGCGATTGGAGAAGCAGAACGACTGCTGCAGGAAGCGCTCGCAGGAGGCGACATTGCCAGCGTGATCCTTTTGCGCGGGGACCTGGATGAAGCTGCCTATCTTCGCCATTGCAATCAGTTGGTGCCCATTGCGCAGGCTGGCGAAGCAGCGGCAATCGTGTGTGATGACAGCCGTGTCATGGGACGCGCGAATGCTGACGGGCTGATAATCGGCAATGGCAGCCAGGACCTGCACGATCTGGTCGCCCGCTTTTCGTCACATAAGATTGTAGGATGCAGTGGTCTGATGGATAGGCACAAGGCCCTTGAAGTGGGTGAAGCCAATCCGGATTTTTTGTTTTTCGGACGTCCTGACGGCGACATCAAGCCGGAGGCGCATCCGAAAAACCTTGCGCTTGGTGAATGGTGGTCGAGGATCATAGAAATCCCCTGTGTGGTTATGGGAGGCAGCGCACTTGAAAGCGTGGTTGAATGCGCGGCAACCGGCGTCGAGTTCGTCGCCCTCGGGATTGCCGTATTTTCACACGTCGATGGCCCGCGTGAAGCGGTGCGTGTCGCAAATGCGTTGCTCGATGCAAATGGCCCGCGATTTGATCAGCAGAACTAATCCGGCGGTTCTGGTCTGCGCACTCGCGTTGACCAGCGTTGCGCTTCATCAAGCCCGTGCGCAGACCAGCAGCACTGGTGAAAACACTGCTCCGGCTGCGCAAGAGGCTGAAGGCGCTCTGGCAGTGAAACCGCAATTGCCGTCCCAACTCGATATAGCCACATTCGATCCGCGTGCCGACCTTGCCTTTGGTGCCTATCAGCGTGGCTACTATCTGACGGCGTTCGAACTTGCGCTGAAACGCGCGGAATCAGGTGATGCTGCTGCGCAAACACTGATTGCCGAGCTGTATGACAAGGGACTGGGCATTGGGCGCGACCCGAAAGAGGCAGCAGCCTGGTATGGGCTTGCGGCTGAAGCTGGAAATCCATCAGCGCAATTCGCCTATGCCATCAAACTGCTGGAGGGCAAGCATGTCACAATGGACCGTGGCAAGGCGCGCGTCCTTCTGGAAAAGGCTGCTGCTGCGGGATTGCCGGAAGCCAGTTTCAATCTTGCGCAGATGATCGTGGCAGAGGTCCGCGGTGCGGCGGGAATGCAGCAGGCCCTGCCATTCTATCGCAAGGCGGCTGAACAGGGCGTGGCGGATGCCTATTATGCGATGGCGCAGATCTATGCCGAGGGGTTCGGCGTCGAGAAAGATGATGCGACTGCCTTCTCCTGGATGCTGAAGGCGGCGAAGGCTGGTCTCGACACTGCGCAGGTCGAACTGGGCATTTGGCTGGCAAACGGACGCGGTACGTCGCGCAACGAGCGCGATGCATTTGGCTGGATAAACAGGGCGGCTACCGGTGGAAATGCGATTGCACAGAACAGGCTTGCAAAGATGTTTGCGCTGGGTATCGGTACGAAGGTCGACAAGTCGGCAGGCGTGAAATGGCATATCATTGCCAAGAGGGCAGGTCTCGACGACCCCTGGCTCGACGAGTTCGTGCAGGGGCTTGATGGCGAAACCCGTGACAAGGGTCTGGTGGACGCCAACAATTGGCGGGCGGGGTGAATGCGACCGGCCTTTTGCGGGCGGGGCTTGTTTCGCAAGCCGATTTGTGGTCAAGAGGCGCATTCCCGTCGGCAGGCATTTTCGCGACAGCCATTCTTGGTGGGAAGACAACATGCCGGAGCGCGACCGGCCGCACAATTCTTCGGACAGATCCATGAAAATCAATGGCAACGAAATCAAGCCCGGCAATGTGATCGAGCATGCTGGCGGACTTTGGGTGGCCGTCAAGGCCCAGGCGGTGAAGCCCGGCAAGGGCGGTGCCTTCAACCAGGTCGAACTCAAGAATCTCATTACCGGTTCGAAACTCAATGAACGGTTCCGCTCGAGCGAATCCGTGGAGAAGGTTCGCCTCGAGCAGAAGGATTTCCAGTTCCTCTACGAGGAAGGGGACAATCTGGTGTTCATGGATACCGAAACCTATGAGCAGCTTGAACTGAACAAGGATTTTGTCGGCGAGCGCGCCGACTTCCTGCAGGACGGCATGATGGTCATGGTCGAGCTGTATGAGGAAAAGCCAATCGGCATCACGCTGCCAGACTATGTGATCCTGACGGTCGCGGAAGCCGACCCGGTGGTAAAAGGCCAGACTGCAGCCTCATCCTACAAGCCTGCCGTGCTTGAAAATGGCGTACGCTGCCTTGTTCCGCCCTTTGTCGAAGCTGGTGAGCGGATCGTGGTGGATACCAACGAAATCGCCTATCTGCGTCGCGCAGACTGAGGTTCAGGCAATGGCGCGTTCTGCCCTTCTCAATGTGATGACAGCTGCAGCCATGAAGGCGGGTCGCGGACTGTCGCGCGATTTTGGAGAGGTGCAGAACCTTCAGGTCTCCGTGAAAGGACCGGGCGACTTCGTTTCTGCTGCGGACAGGCGCGCGGAAAAGGTGATCCGGCAGGAATTGCAGAAGGCGAGACCGGAATTCGGAATGCTGATGGAGGAAAGCGGCGAGATCGCCGGTTCCGACAAGCAGAACCGCTGGATTGTCGACCCGCTCGATGGAACGACGAACTTTCTGCATGGCATTCCCATTTTCGCCGTATCGATTGCACTCGAACGCGAGGGCCAGATCGTGGCGGGCGTAATATACAATCCCGCCATGGATGAGCTTTACACGGCAGAACGCGGCAGCGGCGCCTTCTTCAACGACTCCCGGCTTCGTGTCAGTGGCCGGCGCGAAATGGCGGAATGCGTGATCGGGACAGGAATTCCCCATCTGGGCAGGCGGGAGCACGGCACCTTTCTCGAGCAGCAGCGGCGCGTCATGCTGCAGGCTTCCGGGATACGTCGTATCGGCGCAGCGGCGCTGGACCTGGCCTGGGTTGCGGCCGGGCGGCTTGACGGCTTCTGGGAACATGGTCTGGAACCATGGGACATGGCGGCAGGTATCCTGATGATCCGCGAAGCGGGTGGCTATGTCAGCGACCATGAGGGCGGCAACAACATGTTCGGTACAGGGCGCATTGTAGCCGGCAATGAAGCAATCCACCGCCAGCTTCGCGAACAGATCAACTTCTGATGGTTCGATAGTGCTCGCGCCGGGCTTGTGCGCGAACTGCGATCATGGTTCCAATTGATCCTGACAGTGTGTAACCTTGCGGGGGCCAGACGCAGGTCTGGCTTGTTGATCGCGATTCGACTCCGGAGGACCAGACGTGGCAAGGCCATTCGACCCCCACCGCTTATCCAGTCCGCGTGTTTTCCTGCTTTCGATGGTGATTTTCCTGATCATCACCGGTTTTCTGGCAGCTGTTCTGTATCGCCAGATTTCGCACGCTTTCGTCACCAATCCCGGCCTGAACGGGCTCATTCTCTTCGTGCTGGGTGTGGGTATCCTGCTTGCGATCATGCAGGTCGTGCGGCTGATGCCGGAAGTCAATTGGGTCAACTCCTTTCGCGAAGGCAATGCGGAACTGGAAATCAGCCGGGAACCTGAACTTCTGGCGCCGATGAAAGCCCTGTTGGGCCAGTCTGGCCAGAACATGCTCCTGACCACCAATTCGATGCGATCCATTCTCGATTCGATCGGAACCCGGCTGGACGAATCGCGCGAACTTTCGCGCTATCTGATCGGGTTGCTTGTGTTTCTTGGTCTTCTGGGCACCTTCTGGGGACTCCTGCAGACCATCGGTTCGATTGGCGACACAATCCAGTCCCTTGATCCGCGATCGGGTGATGCGAACGATGTCCTTGATGCCTTGAAGAGTGGCTTGAAGTCACCGCTCGATGGCATGGGCACGGCGTTTTCCTCATCCCTGTTCGGCCTGTCAGGCTCGCTGGTCCTTGGCTTCCTGGACCTGCAGGCGGGCCGCGCGCAAAACCGGTTCTACACCGAACTGGAAAACTGGCTTTCATCCGTCACGGACATGAATTTCGAAGTGTCGGCCGCATCGGGTGGCGGTAGCCATTCCAGCGATGCAATCAGGGCTCACCTGGAGAACCTTACCCGCAACCTTCAGGAAGGCGGTGGCGGCAGCCAGCGCGCAACGGCTGCGATGGCGCAGCTTGCGGAAGGTATTCAGGGCCTCGTGCAGCACATGCGCTCGGACCAGCAGATCGTGCGCGACCAGATGAAATTGCAGAGCAGGCAGCAGGCCGAATTGTCCGATCTGGTAAAGCGGCTCAACACCTTCTTCGAACGCGCATCCAACAAGTAGCGGACCGTACAAATGGCGCTTGGCAAGGCAAGACGATCGCGAGACCGGGTGGATTACTGGCCCGGCTTTGTCGATGCCCTGTCGACGCTGCTGCTTGCAATCATGTTCCTGCTTTCCGTCTTCGTGCTGGCGCAGTTTCTGCTGTCGCAGGAAATTACCGGCAAGGATGCGGTGCTTAACCGGCTCAATGCGCAGATAGACGAATTGACCTCTTTGCTGGCGCTGGAAAAGACCAGCAAGCAGGATTCGGAGGATTCCCTTGCAGCGATGCAGGCATCCTTGAGCGAGGCGGAGAATGAGCGTTCACGCCTTCAGAAACTGCTGGAGGCAGGCAGCGGCGTCAATGCCGAGCGCGATGCCAAGGTGACGGCCCTGTCGTCGCAGCTTGATTCTGAAAAGCAGATTTCCCAGCGCGCGCTTTCACAGGTCGAACTGCTCAACCAGCAGATTTCAGCGCTGCGTCGCCAGATTGCCGCGCTTGAAGATGCGCTTGAAGCTTCCGAGAGCCGGGATCGTGAAAGCCAGACAAAGATTGCAGATCTTGGCAAGCGGCTGAATGTGGCCCTGGCGCAGCGCGTTCAGGAACTCAATCGGTATCGTTCCGACTTCTTCGGGCGACTGCGGGAAATCCTGTCCGACCGCCAGGATATCCGGATTGTTGGCGACCGTTTTGTGTTCCAGTCCGAAGTGCTGTTCGGTTCGGGTTCGGCAGAACTCAATCCGGGTGGCAAGGAGCAGATGCTGAAGGTGGCGCAGGCGCTGCTCCAGATCGGGCGTGAAATCCCGGACGACATTCAGTGGGTGCTGAGGGTTGACGGGCATACAGACAACATCCCGCTGTCAGGTACTGGTGCCCTAAAGGACAATTGGGAACTGTCGTCGGCGCGTGCGCTGGCGGTTGTGAAATACTTCATTTCCGAAGGCGTTGCTCCCAATCGGCTGGTATCGGCCGGATTTGGCGAGTTCCAGCCGATCGAGGAAGGCGACAGCGAGGAAGCGCGGGCAAAGAACCGCCGTATCGAGCTGAAACTCACGGAACGATAGGACCAGTCATGGATGAGGGTGATGTCATCATTGTCGGTGCCGGCCTTGCGGGACTGGTTGCGGCCTGCGAACTGGTGCAGCGCAAGAAGAAAGTCATCATTCTCGATCAGGAAGGCGAACAGAATCTCGGTGGACAGGCATTCTGGTCGCTGGGTGGACTTTTCATGGTCGATACGCCTGAACAGCGCCGGTTGAAAATCCGGGACAATCTCTCGCTGGCAACCCAGGACTGGATGGGGTCTGCCGGTTTTGACCGAAAGCAAGATCTGTGGCCGAAACGATGGGCGGAAGCCTATCTGGACTTTGCAGCCGGAGAGATGCGGCCGTGGCTTCATGGTCTTGGCCTGAGATGGTTTCCGGTTGTCGGCTGGGCGGAGCGCGGGGGTTCTTTCGCTGACGGACACGGCAATTCGGTGCCGCGATTCCACATTACATGGGGAACTGGACCGGGTGTGCTGAAGCCCTTTGTTGAACAGGCCCGTCAGGCTGAGAAGGACGGATTGCTCACGTTTCGCTTCCGTCATCGGGTAACGGATCTGGTCATGAAGAACGGCGCGGCTGTTGGCGTTGCCGGTGAGATTCTGGAACCAAGCCCAGTGGAGCGTGGACAGAAGAGTTCACGCAAGGTTGCCGGTTCATTCGAAACACATGCGGGAGCCGTGATCGTCACCAGCGGTGGTATTGGCGGCAATTTCGACCTGGTGCGCAAGAACTGGCCGGTAAAGCGGGTCGGCGCACCGCCAAAGAAACTGATCTCGGGTGTGCCGCACCATGTCGATGGCATGATGCTCGAGGCGGTACGCAAGGCTGGCATATCCATGATCAACGAAGATCGGATGTGGCACTATACAGAAGGGGTTCGCAACTTCGACCCGATCTGGCCGGAGCATGGCATCCGCATTTTGCCTGGTCCTTCTTCGATGTGGTTCGATGCGCATGGAAAAAGGATGCCCGCGCCCTGCCTTCCCGGTTTCGACACGCTGGCCACGCTGCGTCACATCCTGTCGAGCGGCAAGGACTGGTCCTGGTTTGTCCTGACACAGAAGATCATCAAGAAGGAATTTGCCCTGTCGGGTTCCGAGCAGAATCCCGATTTCACCAATGGCGGATGGCGTGAAGTCCTGAAAGCCCGGATGGGAAGAACGGCCACACCGCAAGTCGAGGCATTCAAGTCAAAGGGCGAGGACTTCGTTGTAGCTGACAGTCTTGAGGAACTGGTGGCAGGCATGAACCGCCTGGGCGAAGGCCTGATCGATGTGCAGGGCCTGAAGCAACAGATCGAGGCCAGGGATCGCGAGATCGACAATCCATTCAGCAAGGACGTTCAGGTTACAGCGATACGCGGTGCCCGCCAGTATCTTGGAGACAGGCTTATCCGCACGGCAAAACCGCATCGCCTGCTTGATCCGGACAATGGTCCGCTGATTGCAGTCAAGCTGAACATCCTCACCCGCAAAACGCTGGGTGGTATCGAGACCGATCTCAATGGACAGGCAATGACACCAAAGGCGAAACTGGTTCCGGGTCTGTTTGCGGCAGGCGAGGCGTCGGGTTTCGGTGGCGGTGGATATCACGGATACAATGCGCTGGAGGGCACATTTCTGGGCGGCTGCATCTTTTCGGGCAGGGCTGCCGGGCGGGGTGCAGCAGGCGCGGCTTGATTATTCGGCTGCCTTGAAGGCCTCGCTGCCGGTATCAAACTGCAACTTGGCGAGACGTGCGTAGATGCCCTTCTTGCGAACCAGTTGCGCATGCGTGCCCTGTTCGGCAATCTCGCCATTGTCCAGCACGATGATGCGATCCGCCTTGAGCACAGTCGCCAGACGGTGAGCGATGACGAGCGTCGTGCGCCCTTCCATCAGTTTTTCAAGCGCGTTCTGGACCAGACGTTCGCTCTGCGAATCGAGTGCACTTGTTGCTTCGTCCAGGAGCAGGATGGGCGCGTTCCTCAGGATGGCTCTTGCGATGGCGATGCGTTGGCGCTGGCCACCGGAAAGCGTGACGCCACGCTCTCCAAGGCTCGTGTCGTAGCCCTGGGGCAATTGCTCGATGAATTCATGCGCGTTTGCAGCGCGGGCAGCAGCAATGGCTTCGTCACGACTGGCTTGCGGGCGGCCGAACAGGATGTTCTCGAGCGCTGACGAAGCGAAGATCAGCGTATCCTGCGGAACCACGGCCATCTGGCTTCGCAAGGCCTGCGGGTCAAGTTCGCGAATGTCCGTGCCTTCGACCAGCACGGAGCCGGAGGTGGGATCATAGAAACGCAGGAGCAGCGAAAAGAGGGTGCTCTTGCCTGCACCTGAAGAACCGACAATGGCGACGGTTTCACCGGGTTCAATCCTGAGATTCACATCCTGCAGAGCCGGCGTCTTGCTACGCGCGGCATAGGCAAAGTGCATGTGCGAGAACTCGATCGAGCCCGTATAGGGAACTGCGAGTTGTACGGGATTTTCGGGCGCGGTGATTTCCGGTGCTTCAACCAGTAATTCGCTCAGGCGCTCGGCAGCACCAGCTGCCTGTGAAAGTTCACCCCACACTTCCGAAAGCGCACCAAGCGCGCCTGCAGCAAAAACGGCATAGAGCAGGAACTGGCCGAGTGTGCCCTCGGACATGGTGCCAGCCATGACATCCCTTGCACCAAACCACAAAACGGCGACCACGCTTGCGAAAATCAGGAAGATGGCAAAGGCGGTGAGAAGCGCGCGCGTGCGAATTGCCTGGCGGGCTGCATCGAATGCGAATTCGACGGCTCTGGAGAACTGTTTTTCCACCAGGGTCTCGTTGGTGAATGCCTGCATCGTGCGTACCGCGCCAATTGCTTCCGAAGCGTAGGCGGTGGCATCGGCCAGCGTATCTTGTGCCGTGCGCGAGCGTTTCCGCACCGCCCGCCCGAAGGCAACAATAGGCAGGACAATCAGGGGAATGGCGCCGATCACGATCATCGAGAGGCGCGGGCTGGTATAGGCCATCATGATGACGGCGCCGATGCCAAGCAGCGTGTTGCGCAAGGCCATGGAAGCCGTGGCGCCAACGACCGACTTTATCTGCGTCGTGTCAGCCGTCAGGCGGGAAATGATTTCGCCCGATTGCGTCGTGTCGAAAAATCCGGGCGAGAGCTTTGTCACATGGGCAAAGACGTCGGCACGAAGGTCGGAGATAACCCTTTCTCCCAGCCAGATCACAAAATAGTAGCGGCAGGCGCTGGCCAGTGCGAGGACGGCTGCAATGGCGATCAACATGGAGAAGTAGTTGTTGATGAAGATCGTGTCGTTGCCAGAGAAGCCCCTGTCGATCATCCGGCGAACAGCGATGGGCAAGGTCAGTGTCGTAGCCGTTGCAAGCAAGAGGAAAAAAAGCGCTGCTCCGACATGGCCGCGATATCTGCGGATATAGGGCAAAAGCTTCGCCAGTGGGCGGAGGTTTCGCTGGTTGCCAGAACCTGTCACGGTCATGCCCTGCTTTGTATCACTCATACTACTCTTTCTACATCTGGCTGCTACCGGCAGCAGCAGCCACCTTGTCGCGGGGATCGCGGTCAATTTGACTGGCGGACTTGTAACCCGTTTAACAGTCATGTATAGGCAGCGCCAGCCATTTTGAAGCCGCCGGACCCATGCGGGATCGGGCGGCTGTTTCATTGTCAGGCAGTGTTGGCTCCAAGAGCGCCGGTGCTGTCTTGGCCAGACAGGACAGAGCCATGAAGAAGAACATTCATCCCGACTATCACATCATCAAGGTCGTCATGACCGACGGCACCGAATATACGACGCGCTCCACCTGGGGTTCGGAAGGCGACACGATCAACCTCGATATCGACCCGATCTCGCACCCGGCCTGGACCGGCGGCAGCCAGCAGATCATGGACCGCGGCGGTCGTGTATCGCGCTTCAAGAAGAAGTACGAAGGCCTCGGCATCTGAGCCATCTCGTATTTTTGTGAATTTCGAAAACCCGGCCTTCGTGCCGGGTTTTTCTTTGGCTCAATCCGATGAGCGCAGCGCACCCAGGGCAGTGGAAAGCAGATTGATCTGCTGATTGACCGGGTTATCGTTGTTGTCGGGAACCGGTGCCGGTTCGCCATACAGTTCGCGGTCCAGACTGACGATGCGGTTCTGCAGGGCAATGGAGCGTTCGACGAGTTCGGTGAATTGCGCCGGCAGCATGTCAAAGCCCTGCGCGATGTCAGTCCTTGGAATGGTATCGAGGCGCACTTTCGATTTCTCGTCCAGCATCTGCTGGCGCGACATCTCGCCCTCGTTGGCTGCGCGCTGCAGCAGCAACCATGATGCCAGTTGCATCAGACGCGTCGTGAGGCGCATGGATTCGGCACCATACAGCAGTGATGCCTTGCGGTTCAGGGTCTTTGCAGCATCGCGGCCCTGCCCGTCGAGAAAGGTTGCACTTTCTTCGACCAGTGTCATTCCACTGCGGAAAAGTTCCTTGAACCGGGTTGAGTATGCAAAGCGCTCACCCAGTTTGATGGTGTTGCCCGGATCGGTGCCGTTCTCGGTGCTCATGGCCATCCTCTTGATCTGACGAGAACCTATCCCCGGCAGGATGTGCGGTAAAGGGTGCTCGGCTCGCACAATTGACCCATCGCCTTAAGTTTTCGCTAAACGGCTGACACAACACAAAAAAAGAGCCGCAAAGGTGCGGCTCTGAAGAGTTATACAGGGAGGCTCATACAAGGTGGACAGGGGCCACCTGAAATGAATCCGGTAAAAACCGGATGAGTTCCTTAATAGGCTATAAAGCTTAATCATTGGTTAACACGCCAGGCGGCAATCATTCCGGCGGCTTCTTGCCGAAAAGCGCCTCGGCTGCCTGAAGGTGACCGGCCTTGGCTTCGCGGGCACGCTGGAGGCGGGCAATCTCGTCGCGCAGGCGCGCCATGATGTTGTCGAGCTCCTCGACGGAGAAGGTATCGATGACCTGCCCAACCTGATAGGCGGCGAGTTTTGGTGGCGATTCTTCGTCGAACATGTTCCCTCCCGTTGCTGAGGTTGGTCCGTCACTGTCTTTCCTGATAAATGAAACACGTCCAGGCAGGTTGTCGCAAGTATTCCCGCCACTGTGTGCGAGCGCCATTGCCAGTCGAGACAAGATGGTACAGCCTGCTGGAAATCCCGTGCGGAGCCTGGCAATTGCCGGGTTCGGCAAATGAAATCTTCACAAGAGGAACGATATGCGCTTCCCGCAGACCATGACCGCGATCTCGATCACCAGCCCCGGCCGCCCGGAAGTGCTGGAAGCAAGGGAGCATCGTGTGCCGCAACTCAAGGATGGTGAGGTCCTGATCAAGGTGGCGGCTGCGGGTGTCAACCGACCAGACTGCCTGCAAAGACTGGGCGCCTATCCGCCGCCGCCGGGTGCGCCGGATATTCCAGGCCTTGAGGTGGCAGGCGAAATCGTTTCATCCGCATCGGATGTCGACCAGTCCCAGATTGGCCGGAAGGTGATGGCGCTGGTTCCAGGCGGGGGTTACGGCGAATATGTCGCTGCCCATCTATCCAACACGCTCTCCATTCCAAAGGGGTTGGGAATGGCGCAGGCAGCCTGTGTGCCGGAAACATTCTTCACGGTCTGGCACAATGTTTTCCAGCGCGGCGGCCTGAAGGATGGCGAGTGCTTTCTGGTGCATGGAGGGACAAGTGGCATTGGCACCACGGCTATCCAGCTTGCCCGTGCCTTTGGCGCCAAGGTGATCGCAACGGCTGGATCGGATGAAAAGTGCCAGGCCTGCCTGGAACTTGGAGCGGACCTGGCCATCAACTATCGCTCGGATGACTTCGTCAAGGCGAGCGAGGATTTCACCGGCGGCAAGGGCGTGGATGTCATCCTGGACATGGTCGGCGGCAGTTACATAGCGCGAAACTACGAGGCTGCGGCAATCGAAGGGCGCATTGTCCAGATCGCTTTCCTGGGTGGTCCGAAGGCCGAAGTCAATTTTTCCAGACTGATGATGAAACGCCTGACCCATACCGGCTCGACGCTTCGTGCACGCGATGTGGGGTTCAAGGCCCGGATCGCCCGCGAACTTGAGAATTGTGTATGGCCGCTGATGGAGCGTGGCGATGTGAAGCCCGTGATGGATAGCCACTTTCCGCTCGCTGACGCGGCTGCTGCTCATCGACGTATGGAAGATGGCGGGCATGTGGGAAAGATCGTCCTGGAAGTAGCGTGAGGGGCAAACGTCTTTCTTGCGCGCAGGCCAACAAGTCGCTATATCAGCCGCATTCCATGACATCAGTCACACTACTTCCCGCAGGCCAAGGCAGGCGGGGCCCCCGGAGACCCCGGCGGGTGAACGAGGAGAATTACCCATGTCCAACATGCCATTAATGCCGAAAGCCACCGCCGTGTGGCTAGTGGACAATACATCGCTCACCTTCGATCAGATCGCCACGTTCTGTCACCTGCATCCATTGGAAGTGAAGGCGATTGCGGATGGCGAAAATGCGCAGGGCATTCGCGGCATGGACCCGATCACCATGGGCCAGTTGTCCCGCGACGAACTGGAGCGTGGACAGAAGGATCCGACCTACCGGCTCAAAGTATCGCAGAGCAAGGTGGTGGTGCCCACGGTCAAGCGGCGTGGCCCGCGCTATACCCCGGTGTCAAAGCGCCAGGACCGGCCGAACGCGATCCGCTGGTTGCTTCGCAACCATCCGGAACTGAAGGATTCGCAGATCATTCGCCTGGTGGGAACAACGAAGACCACCATCGAAGCCATCCGCGAAGGCACGCACTGGAATGCAGCCAACCTGACGCCGATGGATCCGGTCACACTTGGGCTGTGCACACAGATAGCCCTGGATATGGAAGTGCAGAAGGCGAACAAGGGTCGGCCGGTGCCCGAGCAGGCAGAAAACGATGCCTTGCTGCCAGCATCCGAAACACAGGATTCGGCCGAGGACGAATATGATGCGAGGCGTGGTGGAGAAGTGAACGCGGCTTCCGTGTTCTCCAAATTCTCGAACCTCAAGGAATAGTGCCGACCTATCCCTCCAGGTCTGGGGGCGGGGCAAATCCCTGATTTACCAGACCTGAGAGGAAATCCTGGATCGTGCGACCAGGTATCCGGTCAAATCCGTCGGGGCTGCATGTGAGCTTCTCGATGCGGTCTAGCCTGAACATTCGAAAATCCGACCGCAGACGGCACCAGCCAACCAGCGTCCAGACCCTGCCCCAGTAGAAAAGGCCGAGCGGCTCCACGGTACGCACCGTCGCGACCTGTGAAGCATCGCTGTAATCGATAACCAGGAGCTTGCGGTCCTTGATGGCTGTGTCGATCAGATCGAGATTGGCGCGTTCCGCCGGCTGCATCTGATAATCATAGGCATAGATGCGGACATCAGCAGCACTGGACCGCTCCGCTTGTGGCAAGACGCTTTCGATCTTGGAAATTGCGTCTTCTGCCGAAAGCGCCATGCGTGCGCCACCCCAGGCCCTGACAATGCGCGCGCCGATAACAAGTGCCGACATTTCCTCACGCGTGAACATGAGGGGCGGCAGGTCATAGCCCTGCCGCATCATGTAGCCGATGCCTGCTTCGCCGTCGATCGGCACGCCCGAACCCTGAAGGTCGGCCATGTCCCGATAGATGGTCCGTTCCGACACTTCCAGCCGTTCTGCCAGCGTGCGCGCTGTGATCAGCTTGCCACTGCGCAAATGCTGGACGATCTGGAACAAGCGGTCGGCGCGGCGCATCTTTATCTCGAAAAGAGACCGATGGAATTGCCATCGGGGTCGAGGCAGTAGGCAAACCGCCCGGCCGGAATCTCGATTGCTCCCGACAGGACCGTGCCGCCTGCCCTGATAACCCGTTCAAGGCCAGCTTCAAGCGAATCGGGCAATGGAAGGTGGATGGTTGGTCCCGAGCCGCTGGAAGCGGGTTTGCCCTCGTAAAGATGCCCGGAAACGCCAGTCTCATCCTGCGAACGGGCAAAGACCGCTGTCATGTTCGGTCCCATTGCCATGTCGTTCAGTTCGTTCAGCAGAACAGAGCTGTAGAACTTTTTCGCCGCAGCCAGATTCGAAACCGGGATTTCGAACCAGACGATGGCGTTGAGTGGCGGGTTGAAGGTTGATCCCTGTTTTACATGTGCCGTCATTAGCCTGACTCCGTTGGTTCTGGATGGCGCAATGTTGCACAGGCCTCCTGACAGCATTCTGTCAGGAGATATCAGCTTTTGACCGGGACCGTGTAGTTCAGTGGCAGCCGTCCGCCGTCGGCATAGATGGTCTGGCCGGTTATGTAGCTTGAATCATCGGATGCGAGAAACGCGGCAACGCCAGCGATTTCAGAAGTTTCTCCAACCCGTCCCATCGGCGTGCGCGACAGGACGCGGTTCATGGCTGCCTTGTCATTGGCGACCGACTGGAAAATCTGCGTCATGATCGAACCCGGGCCAATGGCATTCACGCGGATACCGTGTTCAGCCAGAGAAAGCGCCATCACCTTTGTCAGCTGATTGATGCCGCCCTTGGAAATGGAATAGGGAACCTGGTTGGCGATGGCAAAGACCGCGTTGACGGACGACATGTTGATGATCGTTCCGGGTTTGCGGCCTTCCTTGATTTGCTCGACCATCTGCTGGGCGACAGCCTGCCCGCACAGGAACGAGCCCTTCAGATTGACTTTCAGGACCCGGTCGAAATCCTCTTCCTTGAGATCGAGAAAGTCGGCGGTCACCAGGATGCCGGCATTGTTGACAAGGATGTCGATTGCGCCAAAGGCGTCGAGTGCAGACGCGACCATGTTGTGGACGTCCAGCTTCTCGGAGACATTGCAATGGAGGTAGCGGCAACTGCCGATCTTGCGCAGTGTCTTTTCAGCCGCTTCGCCTGCCTCGTCCAGAATATCGCAGATAACCACGGACGCGCCTTCACGCACGAACCGTTCCGCTATTGCATAGCCGATGCCCTGGGCACCGCCGGTAACGATGGCCACCTTGTCTTCGAGTGTCTTTCCATTTGCCATGGATCGCCCCTTGTCGCGATTTCAGAACGCGCGGAAACTGCGCTCATAGGGGCTGCAGGTCAATAGCGAATGACGCGGCCTTTTCCGCCTTCCTCAGGTGATGATGCCACGCTCGCGAAGCGTCTGCTCGATCTCGTCGAGGATCGCCGGATCGTCAATCGTGGCGGGCATCTTCCAGGTCTCTCCATCCGCGATCTTCTGCATGGTTCCGCGCAGAATCTTGCCCGAACGGGTTTTTGGCAGGCGTTGAACCGTCATGGCCAGCTTGAAGGCAGCGACCGGCCCGATCTTTTCGCGGACCAGTGCCACCACTTCCTTTTCAATCTCGGATGGATCGCGCTTGACCCCCGAATTGAGAATGAGGAAGCCGGCTGGCAACTGCCCCTTCAATTTGTCGGCTATGCCGATCACGGCGCATTCAGCGACATCCTTGTGGGCGGCAATGACTTCTTCCATGGCGCCTGTTGAAAGGCGATGACCGGCAACGTTGATGATGTCGTCGGTGCGGGCCATGATGTAGAGATAACCGTCCTCGTCCATGAAGCCCGCGTCGGACGTCTTGTAGTAGCCGGGGAACTCGTCGAGATAGGCATCATGAAACCGCTTGTCCGCGTTCCACAATGTCGGCAGGCAGGCCGGGGGCAGGGGCAGTTTGACAACAATGTTGCCAAGCGCGTTCGCCGCAACGGGATGCCCGGCATCGTCAAGGATGCGCACATCATATCCAGGCATCGGCACGGTGGGTGAGCCATACTTGACCGGCAACATGCCGAGGCCAACGGGATTGGCCGCAATGGCCCAGGCGGTTTCCGTTTGCCACCAATGATCGACTACCGGCACTTCAAGTTTTCGCTCCGCCCATTGAATTGTATCTGGGTCCGCGCGCTCACCGGCAAGAAACAGCGTGCGCAGGGATGACAGGTCGTACTGGCCAACCAGTTCGCCCTCGGGGTCTTCCTTCTTGATGGCCCTGAACGCCGTTGGCGCGGTAAAGAGTGCGGATACGCCGTGATCGGAAATGACGCGCCAGAATGTGCCCGCATCTGGAGTGCCCACGGGTTTTCCTTCGAACAGCACCGTCGTGCAGCCATGCAACAGCGGGGCGTAAACGATATAGGAATGGCCAACAACCCAGCCTACGTCGGACGCGGCCCAGAAAACTTCACCAGGGTCGATGCCGTAAACGGCCTTCATCGACCATTTCAAAGCAACCATGTGGCCGCCATTGTCCCTGACCACGCCCTTGGGCTGGCCCGTGGTGCCCGATGTGTAGAGGATGTAGAGCGGATCGGTGGCGGCAACCGGTTCACAGGGTGCCTGCGATCCTTCCGCCATGCTCTGCGAAACAAGCTGGGCGTAGTCGAAGTCGCGCCCATCGATCATGTCGCAGTTCTTTTCTTCGCGCTGCAGAATGAGGGTTGAGCGCACCTTGTGACCAGCCAGATCTATCGCCTTGTCGAGCAGGGGCTTGTAGGCGACGACCCGGCCCGGTTCGAGGCCACAGGATGCGGAAATGATCATGTCCGGCTTGCAATCGTCGATGCGGGTTGCAAGTTCGGCTGCGGCGAATCCACCAAACACGACCGAGTGAATGGCGCCGATGCGTGCGCATGCCAGCATCGCGACTGCCGCCTCGGGAACCATCGGCATGTAAAGGATGACGCGATCGCCCTTGTTGATCCCCTTCGCGCGCATGACATGCGCGAGCGCCTGCACTTCGTTCAGCAGGTCCTGGTAGGTGATGGTGCGCTGTTTGCCGGTGATCGGTGAATCGTAGATGATTGCCGGTTGGCCCTGGCGACCATGTTCGACATGGCGGTCGACGCAATTGTAGCAGGTGTTGCAGGTGGCATCGGGAAACCAGCGTCCATAGGCCCCCATGGACTTGTCCAGAATCGTGCTCGGCGGTGAAATCCAATCGATTTCCCTTGCCGCTTCAGCCCAGAACTTTTCCGGATTTTCCTTCCAGTTGCGATATGTCTGTGCGTAGGCCGATGCCATTGTGCTCCTCCGTTCTGGTCTCTTGTGTGGTGCACTCCTGCCACCAGTGTACCAGCAGGGTAGATTAGGACAGGCGGCTGCGTCTATCCGACGTTAGAATGTGGGATTGTTGCGAAATGTTTCATGTGTCCAGTTCCAGCATGAAACGCGCGAGATTTTCAGCCCATTGGCGGTATCCGCGTTCACTTGCATGAAAACCGTCCGAGGAGAAATTCTCCGGTACTGCATCCCATTCGGGTTCGGGAGAAATGGCGCCGCGTTCCCTGCACAAAACCCTGCCATTATAGTCAATCAGGCGCGAGCGCACGCCCAGAATCGCGCCCAATGGCTTTGGCAAGGCTGGAACCTTGCTCAGATCCAGAACGCCCGACCAGATGATGCGGGCCTGGGGAAACCGGGCTTTGAGCGAATAAAGCAAAGTGCCGAAATCCTTGCAGAAGCGGCGTCCGGTGTGGAAATTCTTGGCGTCATTCGTGCCGATGTTGAGCGTCACGAAATCAAAGTCGCGCGGATCGATATGCGGAACCACATGATCGCGGATCTGGGCTGCGGTCGCTGAATTCATGCCAGCAATATGGATCGATACAGGGCGGCCGGATTTCTCCGAGATGAAGCGCGGAAGGTATCCGCCAAGGCTTTGCGCGATCGAGCCGACACCAACACCGGCGGCGGATGAATCGCCCAGCAGCAATATCCTGATGGGTTTGCCCTTTCCGGGGAAATCATAGGTACCGCAATTGTAGGGCGGCTCCATGCGGATCGAGTGCCGCCTGACCCCGAGGCCCTGCCAGACATAGATCGGCAGGGACAGCCATGTTGCGAAAGTGTGCAGTCTTGCAGGTTTGCTAGCCATGAGACCGGTATAGATCAGCGAGCCAAAAAGAAAAACACCCAGCAGCGGCTGTTTCAGCCTGTGAACAGCGAGACATTATAGGCAGCAAACAGGGCCAGCATTGCGCCACCGGCAAAACGGCCAATGGATCGTGCATAGACAAGCATCAGGGCAAAGCCGACGCTGACAGCCAGCATCAGGGGTATGTGCACTGCGGTGAAGGTACTGGCAACCGGAATGTTGGCAACCATGGCGGTGATGCCGAGAATGCCAAGAATGTTGAAAATGTTCGATCCTACAATGTTGCCGAATGCAACATCCGGCTTTCCGCGAAACGCTGCTGTCAGCGAGGTCGCGAGTTCCGGCAGGCTGGTGCCCACGGCTACGATGGTGAGGCCTATGACCGCCTCCGATACGCCGAGATCCCTGGCCAGCCCCGTTGCTCCCTTCACCAGCAAGTCCGCTCCGAAGAAAAGGCCGACGAAGCCGATCGCAAGAAGGAGGAGTGCTACAGGAAGCGGCGGCGTGTTTGCTGCCACATCGCTCTCAGCGCCCTGCTGTGTATTCTGCGAGTAGTAGGCGAAGCAGAGATAGGCGGCCAACGCCAGCAGGAAACAGATGCCTGACAACCAGTGCAGATTTCCGGTGGCAGCGAGTGCCATGAGGATTACAGATGCCGACACCATCGCGATGGCATCTCGGCGGATGGAGCGATCCCACGCAAGTGCTGGATAGACGAGTATCGCCGCTCCACCGATAAGCAGGATATTTGCAATGTTCGATCCCACGACATTGCCAAGCGCCAATTCTGCCTGGCCGGAGGTGGCAGCTTTCACCGAAACGAGCAGTTCCGGCATGGAGGTGCCAAAGCCCACGACAGTCAGACCAATCAGAAGCTCAGACATTGCCAGCCGGTGGGCAATCCCCACAGCACCGCGCAAGAGCATTTCTCCGCCGACGAACAGAAGAACCAGGCCGGCTACACTCAACATCAAATCCATCAACATGGGGGACACTCTCCAGGGATCGTGAGCGGCAATTGGGAGTGACGACAAGCCTTTACCAGCCCCGCGTAAAAAGATTTTCCACGCGTTGCGGCGCAACGTCACGTTGGCCTGATGGCGATTGACTGGGTCAGGCACGCGCCTATCTCTAAATGCATGAAGCTTTTAAGCATGCGCTGGCCTCGTGGAAGGATCATGTTGCGTCTGGCAATCGTGCTGGCGCTTGTCCTGTCTGCTTTTGCCCATCGCGCGGTTCCAGGAAGTCCGCTTCCTGATCCAGCAGGTATTTCCCAGGCTGAACTGGCAGCCTACACACTTCCTGACGGTTCCCAGCCATCCATCTGCGTAAGCGGCGCCAGTGGCAGTGATGACGCAAGTGTTGTTTCAGGCTGCGAATATTGCCGTCTGGCCTCGTCGATCCTGCTGCCGGAGCCGCCTGCGCAGGCCCTGGCGCTGCAGGTGGCGCAGAATGACAGCGTGCAGCCCGACACTGGTCGCCTGGCTTTTGCACCCGGTTGGTTTCCTGCTGCTCCAATCACAGGTCCACCATTTCCATTCGCCTGATCACCGGTCGCATCCCGCGGGATGGTCTTTCCCAGACAGACGATAGATGGAATCTCAATCATGAAGACAATCCGCTTTGGGCTCGGTGCAGCCCTTGTCCTGACTTTCGCCAGCGTGCTGGCGGCATATGCCAACGACATCAAGGTTGGCGATCTCGAACTGATGAAGCCTGTTGCCAGGGCCACTGCGCCCGGCGCGCCCGTGTCGGGTGGCTACATGACGATCCGCAACAATGGCGCGCAAGCTGATCGCCTGATCGGTGGTTCATCGGATTTTGCCGGTAAAATCGAAATCCACGAGATGACGATGGAAGGCGAAGTCATGAAGATGCGGGAAGTCGAGGGCGGCCTCGAAATCCCCGCAGGTGGCGAAGTTGTTCTCAAGCCTGGCGGCTATCACATCATGTTCATGAAACTGGGTGAGCAGCTTGCGGAAGGCGAAGTGCGCAAAGTTCGCCTGGTTTTCCAGAAAGCCGGTGAAGTCGATGTGAATTTCGCGGTCGGCAATGTAGTGGCCGGGAAAGAATCTTCTCATTCCAAGCATGGCGGCTAGCCTAACCCTGCGATAGACTAACCGAAATGATATCAACCGCTGGAGGCATCATGCGCAGGTTCGTGAAATTTGTCGGATTGATGCTGGTGCTTCTGGCGGCATATCTTTGTTTCTGGCCGGTGCCGGTCAAGCCGGTTGCCTGGAATGCTCCTGCAGATGCTGGTTATGTCGGGGACTTTGCTGCCAACGATCGGCTGGCTGGCTTGACTTTTGTCGATCTTGGCGGGGATTCAGGTCCCGAAGATGTGGTGCAGGGAACCGATGGCATGCTTTACGCTGCCGTTCATTCCGGCAAGATCGTCAGGATCGATCCATCCAGCAACACGGTGACTCCATTTGCAGAGACGGGTGGCCGGCCACTCGGTCTGGAATTCGGAATTGATGGCAATCTTTATGTCGCCGATGCCTATCTGGGTCTGCTCAAGGTGGACCGTGACGGCAAGGTTGTCGTTCTTGCTGACAAGGTGAATGACGGATCACCGATCCTGTATGCTGATGATCTCGATATCACCCGTGAAGGTGTGGTCTATTTCTCGGATGCTTCAACCCGGTTTTCTGCCAAGGCGGGTGGGGGAACGCTTGCTTCTTCCATACTTGATCTGCTCGAACATTCCGCCAATGGCCGGGTCCTGAAATATGACCCTGCCACAAGTGAAACCACGATCTTCGCGCAGGGACTGAATTTCGCCAATGGCATTGCGCTCAGCCCGAACGAGAGACAATTGCTCGTGGCGGAAACAGGTTCATACAGGGTGCTTCGCTACGACCTTGGCAATCCATCCGCCGAACCGGTCGAGATCGTTGGGAACCTTCCTGGCTTTCCCGACAATGTGAACCGCGCAGGCAGTGGAACCTACTGGGTAGGGCTTACCAGCCAGCGCAACGCCATTGTCGACAAATTGTCTGACAAGCCATTCATTCGGGCCATGCTGCTTCGGCTTCCCGATTTCCTCAAGCCCAAGCCTACCCGGTATGGCTTCATCCTTCGCATCGATGGCGAAGGAAAGGTGCTGGAGACATTGCAGGATCCATCAGGCGCGTACGCACTGACCACCGGCGCCACAAGTCTGGGCGATGGACGAATCGCTGTTTCCAGCCTCAGCGAACCGAGGCTGGGATTGCTTGCGAAATAGCGGTTGCCTGTCAGGTAGCCTTTTCCAGTTCGACCTTCCATTGACCGAGCGCGGCAAGCGAGTTCATCCTTGCGCGATGTGCGAAGGCGCGCTGTGCAGCGGCGACATTCTCCTTGCGACCACCCCAGGCAGACAGGGCAGCGGCCTGCAGTGCGCGGCCATAGGAGTAGGTCAGCTTCCAGGGAAGATCATACATGGCGTTCATTGCGGACAAATGAGCGGTTGCTTCCTCATCCGATTGACCACCTGAAAGGAACGCCACACCCGGGATTGCGGAAGGCACACAATTGCGCAGAACCCGCACCGTGCGTTCCGCTACTTCTTCAACGCTCGCGCGGCTGCCGGACTTCTGGCCGGGCACGACCATGTTCGGCTTGAGCACCATTCCCTCAAGCGAAACGCCTGCAAGGTAAAGCTCCTGGAACTGTTCCTTCAATGCCCAGCTCGTCACTTCCTCACAACGTTCGATGGAGTGGGTCGAGTGCGGTCCGTCCATCAGCACTTCAGGCTCCACGATTGGAACGATGCCGGCTTCCTGGCAAAGTGCAGCATAGCGGGCCAGCGCATGCGCATTGGCGTGGATGCAGTTATGGCTCGGGGTCGTGTCGGAAATTGAAATGACGGCGCGCCACTTGGCAAAACGCGCTCCAGCTTCATGATATTTCGCAAGCCGTTCACGCAACCCGTCCAGGCCTTCCGTCACGGTTTCAATTCCCGCACCCGGCAGGGCCTTGGCACCCTTGTCGACCTTGATGCCCGGCACGGCACCGGCCTTGCGGATCAGATCGACAAATGGCGTTCCGTCCTCTGCCTTCTGGAAAAGCGTTTCCTCGAACAGGATGACACCCGAGACGTAATTCTTCATGGCGTCGTCAGCCCTGAAGAGCATCTCGCGATAGTCGCGCCGATTGGTCTGCGTATTCTCGACATTGATGGAATCGAAACGTTTCTGGATCGTGCCCGTCGATTCGTCGGCGGCCAGGATTCCCTGACCTTCGGCAACCATGGCGATTGCGATGTCTTCTAGACGTTCGGAGTGTTTGGCGGTCATGGATTCGGGCCCTTTGTGCAAATGATGCGGCGCAGTGCGAAAAGTTTGCTCCCCATACCAGAGGGCGAAGGGCAATGGAATCAAACTGCAATCAATTGAAACGATTCAAAAAAAATTCAATCGTTTGAACCTGTGGGTTGGTTAAGCGAGCCTCTTCAGCGCACGCGCCAAAGGGTTCGAAAATTGGCAAGCGGCGCTATTTTATCAATGCGAGGACTTCGCGAAAACGCAGATTGTCCGCATCGCCAAGCCATTCGAAAAGGACCATCTCGCTGGTGACGATGTCAGCGCCATGTGCCTTCATCCTCGAGAGCGCTGCGGACCTGTCGGACGCGAAGCGCGAGCCGACGGCGTCTTCGACCAAGGCTACCTTGCGCCCTGCATCAAGCAGGCCCAGAACGGTCTGCAGAACGCAGACATGGGCTTCGCATCCTGCCACCACCAGGGTCCGGTCTCCCGGCAAGGCAGACAGGAATGCCTGCGACTGGCAGGCGTTGAACGTGGACTTCACGATCAGCTTGTCGACGGGCCGGGGCTTCAGCGCATCCAGCGTGGAACCAAGCTTGTCGGGAAGTTGCTCGGTGAAAGTAACCGGTACCTCCAGGATGCCCGCACCAGAAAGCAGTTTCTGCGCTCTCGCTGCGACCGCCTCCCCATCCAGGATTGCCGGTATCAGGCGGGCCTGGAAATCGATCAGGACAAGTGCCGAATTGTCTGCGGTCAGGCGCGCCATCAGTGTGACAGGACGCTGACGCCAGGCAGTTCCTTGCCTTCCATCCATTCCAGGAATGCGCCACCGGCTGTGGAAACATAAGTAAAGTCGTCCGCCACTCCAGCATGGTTGAGCGCCGCCACGGTATCGCCGCCACCTGCAACGGAGACAAGCGTTCCTGCCTTCGTACATTCGGCGGCCTTGCGCGCAGCCAGAACGGTGGCTGTATCGAATGGTTCAAGCTCGAAGGCACCCAGAGGACCGTTCCACACCAGCGTGCTTGCGCTTGCGATCTTTTCCTCGATGCGCACGATGCTGGCAGGTCCGGCATCAAGGATCATCGTGGCGTGCGGTATAGCGTCGATCAGAGCGACATGGTTTTCGGCATGCGCCTTGAATTCGCTTGCGACAACACCATCGGTTGGAAGGAGTATCTCGCAGCCCGTCTCCTTCGCCTTTGCCAGAATGGCGCGTGCGGTATCAGCGAGATCATGTTCGCACAGGGATTTCTGAACGTTGTGCCCCTGCGCTGCGAGGAAGGTGTTGGCCATGCCGCCGCCAATTACCAGGCAGTCCACCTTCGCAACGAGATTGGACAGAAGGTCCAGCTTGGTGGAAACCTTTGCGCCGCCGACAATCGCAACGACCGGCTTTTTCGGATTGCCGAGTCCTGCCTCGAGTGCCTCGAGTTCAGCCTGCATGGAGCGCCCGGCGACAGCGGGTATGAGATGTGCCAGTCCTTCGGTCGAGGCATGGGCGCGGTGGGCAGCGGAGAAGGCGTCATTGACAAAGAGATCGCCATTTTCAGCCAATTTTCGCGCGAACTCTGGATCGTTTGCCTCTTCGCCCGCATGAAAGCGGGTGTTTTCCAGAAGTGTCACATCGCCATTGGCCAGGGCGCTGACTGCGGCTTCAGCCATCGGGCCAATGCAGTCGGTGGCGAACGTCACCTTCTTTCCGAGCAGATCGGATAGCGGGGAGACGACGGACGCAAGGCTCATCTCCGGCACGACCTTGCCTTTGGGCCGGTCGAAATGGGCCAGCAGAACGACCTTTCCGCCACGGTCGCTGATATCGCGTATGGTGGGAAGCACGCGTTCGATGCGGGTAGCATCCGTGACCTGGCCGTTCTTCATCGGCACATTCAGGTCAACGCGTACCAGCACGCGCTTTCCCTTCACATCGACGTCTTCAAGCGTGTTGAATTCGGCCATTGGTTCGCTCCGCTGATCGTGAAAGCCCGGGCGGCTTACTGGTCGCCGGGATGATGGTCATCGCTGCCAGCCCGGTTGATGCCGATCCAGGTGGCGGCCGCTTCGCCATCCGCACGCCTGGCGTTCTTGTCGCTTGCAGCACTGCTGGGGCGGATCAATCGCCCCAACAGGATAGCGAGAAGGATGATCGCTACAGCGACCCCAAGAAAAATCAGGATGGAGGTATCCATGTCGGCTGACCTCCCCAATTCACCCTCAGATCAGTTTGCCCATCGCAACGGCCGTGTCGCCCATGCGGTTGGAGAAACCCCATTCATTGTCATACCAGGACAGGACCGAGCAGAGCGTGCCATCCATGACCTTGGTCTGGTCAATATGGAAGATGGAGGAGTGCGGGTCGTGGTTGAAGTCGATCGAGACAAGCTTTTCCTCGGTGTAGCCCAGGATGCCCTTGAGAGCGCCGTTGGCCGCCGACTTGATGGCGTCGTTGATTTCGGCAACCGAGGTTGCTCGCTTGGCGATGAACTTCAGATCGACGACGGAGACATTGGGTGTCGGTACCCGCATGGCGAAACCATCCAGCCTGCCATTGAGTTCGGGGAGAACCAGTCCAACCGCCTTGGCAGCGCCTGTCGATGTCGGGATCATGCTCATGGCTGCAGCGCGTGCGCGATACAGATCCTTGTGCATGGTGTCGAGCGTCGGCTGGTCGCCGGTATAGGAATGAATGGTCGTCATCATGCCCTTTTCGATGCCGATGGCGTCGTTGAGCACCTTTGCCACCGGTGAAAGGCAGTTCGTCGTGCAGGAGGCGTTGGAGACGATGAGGTCATCCCTGGTGAGAACGGAGTGGTTCACGCCGTAAACAATGGTCTTGTCGGAATTATCGCCCGGCGCGGAAATCAGGACGCGCTTGGCACCTGCGCTCAGGTGCAATGCTGCCTTGTCGCGCGCAGTGAATATGCCAGTGCATTCCATGGCGACATCAATATCGAGTTCCTTCCAGGGAAGCTTGGCCGGATCGCGTTCGGCCAGAACCCTGAAGCTTTCCTTGCCGACATGGATGCGGTCACCGGAAACCGTGACATCACGGGGGAACTTGCCGTGCACCGAGTCGTAACGCATCAGGTGTGCATTGGTCTCGACCGGGCCCAGATCGTTGACGGCGACAATATCGATATCGCTACGCCCTGATTCAAAAATTGCGCGAACGACGTTGCGCCCAATGCGACCAAACCCGTTGATCGCTACCCGTGTCTTCCTTGCCATGAATTGCCTCCATCTGATTGCGCATTCGCCAGCCGGCTTTTGCCGTGTCACCAGGCGACCTTCTAACGGCTAACGGACTTCGAGCCAATCAGGGGCAGCCAGTTCAATCGATTTGCCAGGTGCGACCTTTTTTCCGCCAGGGTCGCAACCCGTGCTTTCACTTCAGTTTTGCCTTCGCAGCCTTGACGATCGCGGCAGGCGTGATCCCGAAATGCTTGTAGAGTTCCTCATAAGGACCGGAGGCGCCAAATCCGTTCATGCCGATGAAGATGCCATCTTCGCCGATGAACCGCTCCCAGCCCTGCGAAATCGCAGCTTCAACCGCGATGCGTACTGGTGCCTTGCCAATGACGGATTTGCGGTACTGCGCGCCTTGCGCGGAGAAGAGTTCGAAGCTTGGAACCGAAACAACGCGGGTGGGTATGCCCGCCTTTTCAAGTTCCTGCTGGGCTTCGCTGGCAATTGCCACTTCGGAACCCGATGCAAATATGGAAACCTTGGCAGCATCGCTTGCAGCCAAGATTTCGTAGGCACCGCGTGCGCTCAGATTGGTGTCTGAATATTCCTGACGAAGAGCAGGCAGGTTCTGCCGGGTCAGCGCCAGCACGCTGGGGGTGCGGGTCTGTTCGATTGCCACCTGCCAGCATTCTGCAGTTTCCATGGCATCGGCCGGGCGCAGCACCAGGCAGTTCGGTATGGCGCGCAGGGCAGCAAGCTGCTCCACGGGCTGATGTGTGGGACCATCTTCGCCAAGACCGATCGAATCGTGGGTCATGACGTGGATGACCCGGATACCCATCAACGCCGCGAGGCGGATGGCTGGCCGGGAATAGTCCGCGAATGCAAGGAAGGTTCCTCCGTAGGGGATGAGCCCGCCATGCAGCGCGATGCCGTTCATTGCAGCTGCCATGCCATGTTCCCTGATTCCGTAATGCAGGTAGCGTCCGGAAAAATCTTCTGGCGTAATCGGCTTGGTCTGGCTCGTCCTGGTGTTGTTCGATCCGGTAAGGTCGGCAGAACCGCCGATCGTCTCGATCAGTGCACCATTGATCACTTCGAGCGCGTTTTCAGATGATTTCCTGGTTGCCAGGGTCGGCAGGTCTTCGGCCAGGCTCTGCTTGTAGCGCGCCATTGCTTCGGCAAATCCGGCGGGCATGTCGCCACGCAGCCGGCGCTCAAGGTCGCCACGTCGGTCCGCATCCATCTGCTGAAGACGCTTTTCCCATTCCTTGAACTTCTGTCCGGAACGCAAACCGGCAATCCGCCATGCATCCAGGATTTCGGAAGGAACCTTGAAGGGTGGGCACTCCCATCCGAGCTTCTCGCGCATTCCCTTGATTTCTTCAGCACCCAGCGGTGATCCGTGCACCTTCGATGTGCCGGACTTTGTTGGTGCGCCAAAGCCGATTGTCGTGCGGCAGGCAACGAGTGTCGGGCGATCGGATTCGCGTGCCTTTGAAAGGCCAGCGGCGATTTCTTCCGGCTTGTGCCCGTCAACGCAGATCGTGTTCCAGCCAGACGCCTTGAAGCGTGCGATCTGATCGGTGGAATCGGAAAGCGACACCGCGCCGTCGATAGAAATGTTGTTGTCGTCCCAAAGCACGATCAGCTTGTTGAGACGAAGGTGGCCGGCGAGCGCAATCGCTTCCTGGCTTATGCCTTCCATCAGGCAACCGTCACCAACCAGGCACCATGTGCGGTGGTTGATGATATCGCTGCCAAATTCGTCGCAAAGCTTGCGCTCGGCAATTGCCATGCCGACGGCGTTGGCAATTCCCTGGCCCAGCGGGCCGGTGGTGGTTTCGATACCTGCGGCATGGCCATATTCGGGATGGCCGGCGGTTTTCGATCCAATCTGCCGGAAATTCTTGATCTGATTGATGTCTATGTCTTCGTATCCGAGCAGGTAGAGCACAGAATAGAGCAACATCGAGCCGTGGCCGGCTGAAAGGACAAAACGATCCCTGTCCGGCCAGTCCGGGTGTTTGGGGTGGAATTCCATGAACTGGCTGAATAGCACGGTCGCAACATCGGCTGCGCCCATCGGCAACCCCGGATGACCGGAATTGGCGTGCTCCACGGCGTCGGCGGAAAGGAAACGGATGGCGTTGGCCATCTCGATCAGTTTAGCAGGTTGCGTCATGGATTTTGCCTGAAAGCTCTTCTAAAGGTCGCGGCCCTTCGCAGGCTGATGCCCAATGTGCGGAACTGCACGCCTCGCCCGGGATGCGGCGCACTCTTAGCAGGTGAAGCGCGCGAGTCAATGAGAGGGTTCTTCGTGGAAATACGCATCGGCTGGCAGCCTGATCGAAGCGCAGGGTGCTGGATCGAAAAAAGTGGGGATCATTCGGTGCTTACGCGCAATTGACGAAGTTGAACATTGACTGGCTTTTCGTTCAGGTTCTAACTTTCATCACCATTTGGCAGCGATTTCGGCGATTCGCGGCCGGGGCGGTTCTAGCGGCAAGTCTGGATGCGCGCGTGTCATTTCAGGCTGCCATGATTCCGGTAGGGGGACCGGGGGAGGTTGGGCTGGCGGGCAGCATGGCTGTCGCCAATCTTGAGTGTGCCGCAGTCAACCTGCGGCGGATCGGTTCGTCATGGGTGGTTCCTCAACTGGCTTGGGCAAGAGCGCAATGGGCATGGAGGCTGGAATGCCTGATGCGCTTCAACGTCTGCAGACGGCGTTGGAAAATCTCGACAGTGCGCTTGAGGCCCGTATCGAGCGGGAAATGCAGATAGCCGACACGGAAGCCGAAGTGCAGCGCATGAGCGCTGACAGGACCCGCCTGGCTGAATCGCTGGACAGTTCCGAAGCGCGGGCCAAAAGGCTGGAAAATACCAACAGGGAAGTTTCGCGACGCCTCGTCAATGCGATGGAGGCAATCCGCAGCGTTCTGGACCGCAAATCTGGTGCGGAAGCCTGACAAGGCGTCAATTTGTATCGAGGGAAGCTGAATTGGCACAGGTAACAGTCACCATCAACGGCAAGACCTACAGGATGGCCTGTGACGAAGGGCAGGAGGCGCATCTTCAGCACCTGGCCGAGACTTTCGATGGCTATGTCGGCCAGTTGAAAGGTGCATTCGGGGAAATCGGTGACCAGCGCCTGACAGTGATGGCAGGGGTGATGGTAACCGATGAACTGCTTGAATCGCGCAAGCGCATCATGGGCCTGGAAGCGGATCTGGAAACGTTGCGCGCCAGCCGGGACGACGCACTGGGCAAGGCGCACACCAACCAGGGCGAACTGACACGGCGGATAACCGAGGCAGCTGAGAAGATCGAAGCGATCACGCAGCGAATGTCAGGGACAAAGCCTGTCGGAGCCTGAACGGGCGAACTGTCATCATCTGCCCGGTCCGCAAAATTGATCGGGATCAAGGAATTCATGATGCGAAAGGCGCATTTTCCCGCAAAGCTAGGGAGAGTGTGATGAAAAATCTTTTTCGCAGAATTGCCGGTTGGTTCCGTTCCCAGGAAGATGAAGCATGGATTTCCTCACTGTCACCGGCAGGCCTTTCGGACATCGGCATGACGCGGGACGAAGGGCTGAGGCTTGTCAGGGGCCATGAAGGAAGTCGCGAACGTCTGGAGGCGATGGCAGCGCGCTATGGCCTTGAAGCAGACGAAATCGGCCAGAACAGGCAAGATGCAATCGACATCGCCATCAATTGCGGTGAATGCGTGAACGACAAGCTTTGCGAACGCTATCTGGCCGGAAACGAGGCTGCCGATCCGGACGCCTTCTGTCCGAATGCCTCCAGATATCGTGATCTCAAGACCTTGCACTGATCGAACTGGCACACAGCGGGCCTGAGGGCCCGGTTTCATCCGCAGTATTTCGCGCCCAGGCCACTGGCGCAGATGCCTTTGCAGGCCTATATGTGCCAATGGCGGGCTGCGTGGTTCGTTTGGACATCTAATCCCCGGGGCCTTATCGATCCAGAAGGGAGCTGTCCCTGTGCGGGCCCGTGGGTTCGCGCAAAACGGCGCCCACCTACTTAGTAGGTTCCCGGGATCGAATATTCCGACGGCCAAGGCGGCTCGCCACGTCATTGCCATATGCGGGGAACTCTCCCTATATCGGGCTGAACACGCTATCGCTGCCAGATCGGCGCAAGCACTCCGCTATTGTCGAGGAGGATCGATTTGGATTTTCGAACGCGCAAGGCGGCGCTTCGCAAGGAGGCACTGGCACGGCGCGATGCGCTGGATCCCCAGAGCCGGATCGAAACAAGTCTCCAAATAGTACAAATTGCCGATCCCCTGCTGGAGTTTGATCCGGGCACGGTGGTTTCGGCTTTTCTGCCAATCCGCTCCGAGATCGACCTGAGGCCGCTGATGGACCGGCTCAGGCAACGCGGTGCGCGCTTGTGCCTGCCAATTGTGCACGACCGGACCACGATCCTGTTTCGCGAACTGATCCGGGGTGAAACCCTCATTGAAACCGGATTTGGAACAGTGGGCCCGGGTCCCGATGCGCCGGTGCTCGAACCCTCGATACTGTTGATGCCGCTTGCCGCCTTTGATGCGAGCGGCAACCGGATCGGCTATGGTGCGGGCTATTATGATCGCTATGTCGAATCGCTTCGGGCGAAGGGGCAATCCCCGTTTCTGATGGGATTTGCATTTTCAGTCCAACAGGTTGACGCTGTTCCCGCCGAGCCGCACGATGTCCCGCTTGATGTGATCGTGACTGAAAACGGTGCACTCACGATCAAGAGAGACTGAAGGAGATTGGAATGCGGCTTCTGTTCCTGGGGGACATGGTTGGCAAGGGCGGACGCGAGGCGGTTTGCCGGGAACTGCCGGGCCTTATCGACAAGTGGAAGCTGGATTTTGTCATCGTCAATGGCGAAAACTCCGCTGGTGGTTTCGGGATAACGGAAGCCATCCTGCAGGATACGCTTGATGCCGGTGCCGACGTGGTGACGACTGGAAACCATGTCTGGGACCAGCGCGAGGCGCTTGTGTTCGCCGACCGGCAGGAGCGGTTCCTGCGCCCCGCGAACTACCCAAAAGGGACGCCAGGCCGAGGGTCGAATGTCTACGAAGCGCGGAACGGCGCGCGCATTCTGGTAGCCAACATCATGGGTAACGTCTTCATGCATCCAGCACTTGATGACCCGTTTCGATGTGGCGAAGCACTGCTAGAGAACACGGCGCTCGGGCGGGATGTCGACGTCATCTTCATTGATTTTCATGCCGAAGCCACTTCAGAAAAGATGTGTTTCGGACATTTCGTCGATGGCAAGGTCAGTGCCGTGGTTGGCACACACACGCACTGCCCAACGGCTGACCATCAGATCCTGACCGGCGGCACTGCCTATGTGTCGGATGCTGGCATGTGCGGTGATTATAATTCTTCCCTTGGCATGGACAAGGAAGAGCCGCTCAACCGGTTCCTTACACGTGTGCCTAGAGGGCGTTTCGAGGCCGCAGCGGGTGAAGCGACCCTGTGTGGGGTTGGGGTCGAGATCGACCTGACCAGCGGTCTTGCGACCCGTATTGCACCACTGCGAATGGGACCCAGACTGGAAAACGCGCTTCCATGGCAGGACTAGCCTTTGCGCCTGGCAGGCAATGCGTGGCGCCAGGCAATCTCAAGGGCATTGGCGAGTTCCCCTTCCGAAATCCAATCGAGGTCAACACAAGTCCAGCCCTGTGCGCCCCAGCCACCGGCAACCGGGTTGAAAGCCTCGCCATTCATCATGCAGTGAAATTCCTGCTCGTCGGGCGTGAACTTCAGGTTCGCGGTCTTTCCATTGGCAGCCAGCGTGGCGAAGGTCCGCTTGACCTTGAATGCCGTGCGATCGAAATGCGGGGCCGCAATTGCCCCTTCCAGCGCCAGGGCGACTTCGGCGAAGCGTGCCGAGGTAACCACATCAATAGGCCCGGAAAATCTTCGATGGTGAGCGTTCGAACACCGCATCGGGAACGAAGAAATCACCGGCAAGCTGTGTCGCTCCCTCATGCTGATACATGGTGAAGTCGCTGATGCCCTCGGCGCGAAGCACTTCTTCATCGATGAAGAAATTGCCAGTGCAGGTCTTTGGATCCCGGCAAAGGACGATATGGGCTGAATCGGCCATGATGGTTGGCAGTCGGCTCATCAATGCCATCTGGTCGCCGCCAAGCACATTGCGCACGGCTGCCGTATCGATGGCGGTAATCGGCCACAGTGCATTGACGCCGATACCGTCTTTCCTGAACTCCTCCGCCATGCCCAACACACACATCGACATGCCGTACTTGGCCATGGTGTAGGCGGTATGGCGAGCGAACCATTTGGCGCTCATGTCGAGCGGTGGCGAAATATTGAGGATATGCGGGTGCGGGGATTTCTTCAGATGGGGAAGCGTCTTCTGGGAAACGAGAAAAGTGCCGCGCGTGTTGATCTGGTGCATGAGATCGTAACGCTTCATGTCGGTCGCAAGCGTACCAGTGAGCTGGATCGCTGAGGCATTGTTGATTGCCACATCGATGCCGCCAAACCTTTCAACGGTCCGGTCAACGGCTGCCATGACCTGTGCTTCATCGCGTATGTCACACTGGAGCGCGAGCGCCTTTCCGCCCGCTTCCTCGATGGCTGCGGCGGCGGTGTGAATGGTGCCTTCCAGCTTTGCATGGGCTTCAACGGTTTTGGCGGCTATCGCGATATTGGCGCCGTCCGCTGCAGCGCGCAGTGCGATGGCAAGGCCAATTCCCCTGCTGCCACCCGACATGAAAATCGTCCTGCCCTTCAAATTCATGCAACTTCTCCCGTGTGAACCATTGCCAAACAATGCGCTGCCAGTCCCTATCGCGCAAGGGCAAGCGGACGTAGAATTGACACCAATATGTGCGCTTGTTCGGAGGATGAAATGATGCGCCCCCTGATCCGCCTGGCCCGCCTTTTTGCCTTGCTGGCTGGCATGTTTTCGGCCTGTCCCGTTCTTGCGGGTGAACAATTCATCGGGGCTGATCCGTCAGGCCAGATCGTGTTCCAGACACCATCGGGCAACATCGGCTGCATCTATACGCCGCAGGGCGGCACGGATGTGTACATGCCCGCTGATGGTGGTCCTGAGCTGGCATGCGACAGGCGCGAACCTGCCTATCTGCGTTTCATTCTTTCTCGCGAAGGACCGGCTACGCTGGTCAGTGATCCCCATGACGTGGGGTGCTGTTCGGGCGAAGTGCTGCAGTACGGGAACTACTGGCAGGTTGGCGAATTCACCTGCGATTCCTCGCGAAGCGGGCTTGCTTGCGCGCGAGGCGTCGGCGGGTTTTTCATCAGCAGGGCCAAGGTTGATGTTTTCTAGGCATCGGTTCTACCAAGGCGTCACGACGCCCTGGGATTCGAGGTATTTGCGGAAGGCTTCGGCAAGCGCGTCGAAATCGGCGGGGCCACTGTCATATTGCAGTGTGTCAGGTTCAATCACGACGCCAGCCTGGCGCGACTTCAGCCAGATGTGGCCGACCGGTTTCATCCTGGCGGCATGATCCAGTGAACCTCCATTGACGGATATCAGCGACCTGTCGTCGGCGGATCTTCCGGACTGATGATAGAGCCGGGTGCCGCATTGAGGGCAAAAGCGGCAATGCATGGTGGCGCCGGAATCGGTATGTCTTTGCCATTGCGACATGTTTCCGGTGAATTGAATGGCAGTGTCCTCAACAATCAGGGACAGGCCATGGACGCTGGCTGATTGCTTCTGGCACTCGGTGCAGTGGCAGGCATAAAAGGCAAGCGGTGCCGAGCGTATCTCGTATCGCACCTGCCCACACTGGCAGCCACCGCGCCAGGGCAATGGCGGCAGCTTCGTGTTCGTTTGCTCCTTGCTTGCCGGCATGGTTCAACTCCTGTCTGGACGGGCCTTGCCGCCTGTGGCTATAAGCGCTGCAAACAACTCATATTTTCAAGCCGAAAGGCATCAACGGGCTACAATCATGGCAGGTCATTCGAAATTCAAGAACATCATGCACAAGAAGGGCAGGGCAGATGCAGCCCGCTCGAAGTTGTTTTCCCGGCTTTCCAAGGAAATCACTGTTGCGGTCAAGATGGGTGGCGGCACGACCGACCCGACAATGAATCCGCGCCTGAGACTGGCAATCCAGAATGCCAAGGGCCAGTCCGTGCCAAAGGACAATATCCAGCGCGCGATCAACAAGGGTGCAGGTGGCGATGGCGAGGATTACAAGGAAATGCGCTATGAGGGCTACGGGCCTGGCGGCATCGCGGTGATCGTCGAAACACTCACGGACAATCTGAATCGCACCGCCGCCAATGTGCGCGCTGCATTCACCAAGTATGGCGGATCGCTGGGCGAGACCGGTTCGGTTTCATTCATGTTCGACCGCGTCGGGGAAGTGGTCTATGGGCCGCAGGCGGGTGATGCCGACAAGATGATGGAAGCTGCCATCGATGCCGGTGCGCAAGATGTGACGAGTGACGAGGAAGGTCACACCATCCTTTGCGCATTCGAGGATACGGGCGCAGTCACCGGCGCGCTTGAAGCGAGTCTCGGCGAGGCGGAATCGGTAAACATCATCTGGAAGCCACAGAATCTCACGCCACTCGATGAGGACAAGGCTACCACGCTGATGAAGCTGCTGGACGTGCTTGATGATGATGACGATGTGCAGAACGTCTATTCGAATGAAGATATCGCGGAAGAGGTAATGGCGAAACTATCCGCCTGACAGGGAGAGGCCGACAGGCCACGGCTGACGGCATGGCAGAAGGAGTGGTTCGCATTGTCGGAATTGATCCGGGTCTCCAGCGCACTGGCTGGGGCGTGGTGGACAGTGTCGGCAATTCACTGAGCTTCGTGGCAGCCGGGACCGTACGATCCGATGCGAAGGCTGATCTCGCCTCACGTCTGTGCCAGTTGCATGATGGCCTGATAGTGGTCATCCAGTCCTGGATGCCAATGGAAGCGGCGGTCGAGAACACTTTCGTAAACAAGGATGCTGCTGCCACACTCAAGCTCGGGCAGGCGCGCGGCATTGCCATGCTGGTTCCCGCCCGTTCAGGCCTTGTTGTTGCCGAATATGCCCCCAACCAGGTGAAAAAGTCGGTCATCGGTGTCGGTCACGGGGACAAGGAGCAGATCAAGCTGATGGTGCGCACGCTTCTGCCCAAAGCCAGGTTTGACAGTGATGACGCTGCCGATGCGCTTGCCATTGCCATCTGCCATGCCCATCACAGGGGCGCTGCTGCTCTGGCGCGCCGGATTGCCGCGTCATGAGTGCAGCCGCCTTCCACCATACGCCCTATGATGGCAGCCACCCTCTGTTCCGGATCGGACTTGCGCCGCTGGATATTGCGAACTGGATCGAGGTTGACGAACATCTGGCACGCTACCTGATGGAAAAGGAAAGACTGAACCACGAATTGCCGCAACATGTGTTTGCCGCGGAAGAAGGGACGCAGGACGCGCAGCGTGAAGTGCTGGCCCTGGTTTCACAGCATGTCACGGCTGCATTTCCTGATATCTATCGCCAGAACGGAAACGTCATCGAGATAGGTGCCACCGGTCGTTTCGTTGCACTCGATGATGACGAACAGCCACCGCTCCTGAAGGCCGCCATGCTGGTGCAGGAGGACCTCGTCCTGTTGCGCCGTGATGACACGGGATGGCGGCTTGTGGCGGCGTCCCTTTGCTTTCCCTCATCCTGGCGTCTTGCCGAGAAGTATGGCCAGCCCCTGCAGGAAGTGCACCAGCCTGTTCCCGGTTTTGGCCCAGGAACGCGCAATGCGGGCATGATTGAACGGATTTTCGACAATCTACAGCCCGACCTGCCGGTCTGGCGGATGAACTGGTCGCTATATTCCGATGACCGGCTTTACCATGCCGACAGGTCGCAGGAGCATCTAAAGCGGCTTTCGGACGGAATTACACCAGAAATCTCGTTTCTCCGGGTTGAGCACCAGACGCTCCGAAAGCTGGCGGCAAGCGGTTTCATTCTCTTCACGATCCGCATTCATGTGGATCCGCTCGCATCCCTTGCCCGACATGCCGAACGCCGGCGGATCGCATCCGGTCTAATCGAATCGCTCAAGCGCCTCGACGACGAGCAGGTGGCTTACAAGGGCATTGCCAATGGGCGGGATCGTCTCGTGACGCGCCTGCGCGAAATTGAATGTTCTTGACTTGTTCTTTCCCTGCGGCCAAGTTCTGCAATGCAGACAAAGAGGCGGGAGCTGATCGATGATCGGCAAGTTGCGCGGCACGGTGGATATGATCGGCGAGGACAGCGTGATCGTGGATGTTCACGGTGTGGGCTATCTCGTGCATTGCTCGTCGCGCACCCTGGGCAAGCTTCCAGCCAGCGGCGAAGCGGTCACCTTGTGGATCGACACGCATGTGCGTGAGGACCTGATCAGGCTTTATGGTTTTCTTGGCGAACTGGAACGGGACTGGTTCAAGCTGTTGCAGAGTGTGCAGGGCGTAGGATCAAAGGTCGCGCTGGCGGTCCAGTCTACGCTGTCACCTGGTGAACTGGCTTCCGCGATTGCACTTCAGGACAAGGGCATGGTTGCACGCGCGCCTGGTGTTGGGCCGAAGGTGGCACAGCGCATCGTCAGCGAACTGCGTGACAAGGCTCCAGCCTATTCCAGCAGCGCGGCCGGCGAAATCAGTCTGCAACAGGACCTGGGTGCCGGACTGGCTTCGACAAATGTAACCGACGCGGTATCGGCTCTTACCAATCTGGGCTATTCTTCCCAGCAGGCATCGGCGGCTGTGGCCAAGGCGATCAAGAAGGCCGGAGAAGATGCCGATTCTGCAGTTCTCATCCGTGCCGGTCTCAAGGAACTGGCGGGATAGTGTGGCAACTTCCTGCATGGTTCGTGGAAAGTGGGACAGATGTTTTTCGGCTGGGGGGTGACCTGGTGAACGAGGCATGGACTGGGCGCGAAGCAGGTCGCAGAATGGATGGCGGCACGTTCAAGATACTGATTGCCCTGATTTACACGATTGCGGGTCCACCCATCGGCATGTTCTGGTTCGTCGTCGGATATTTTCTGTACATGACGGGCCTCCAGGGCGGTGAAGGAAAGGCCATCGCGGCATTCGGTGCGACCGCCATGCTGTTCTTCCTTTCCTGGTTCTTTGCAGTTATTCCAGCATTCGTTTCGGGTTTTGCAGTTGCCTATTTCTCACCCAGCATCACACGAACGCTGGCGGCCGCGATCCTTGCTCCCACGGTCCTTTACACAGTGGCCAATCTGGTGGGGCTGTCCATTACCGGGATGCAGCTTTACGTTTTCGACAGCCATGTGCTTGCAGTGCCTCTATCAGGATTGGCGGCATCGATGACTTGCTGGTTCCTGACACTACCTTTACAGCGAAGAGCATGAATGACAGCCGGATCATAACAGGCGAAAAGCGGGGCGAAGATGTTGATACTTCGCTCAGGCCCCAGACACTCGACGAGTTTGTCGGGCAGGCGCAGGCGCGCGCCAACCTCAAGGTTTTCATTGAAGCGGCAAAGAAGCGCGGAGATGCGCTCGATCACGTGCTGTTCGTCGGACCTCCCGGGTTGGGCAAGACAACCCTGGCGCAGATCATGGCGCGGGAACTTGGCGTCAATTTCCGTTCGACTTCAGGACCAGTCATTGCAAAGGCAGGTGACCTTGCAGCACTGCTGACCAATCTCGAGGAGAATGATGTCCTCTTCATTGACGAGATACATCGGCTCAATCCCGCGGTTGAGGAAATCCTCTATCCGGCGATGGAGGATTTCCAGCTTGATCTGATCATCGGCGAGGGCCCAGCGGCGCGCTCCGTCAAGATAGACCTTGCCAGGTTCACGCTGGTTGCGGCGACGACCCGTCTGGGGCTGTTGACCACGCCTTTGCGGGACCGTTTCGGAATTCCGGTCAGGCTGAACTTCTATACGGTTGAAGAGCTGGAGTTCATCGTTCGCAGAGGTGCCCGTATCCTTGGATTGGCGATGAGTGATGACGGGGCGCTTGAAGTGGCCCGTCGTGCACGCGGAACACCGCGCATTGCCGGAAGGCTGCTGCGGCGTGTACGGGATTTTGCCGCTGTGGCGGAGGCCAGTACCGTGGACGCCAAGGTGGCCGATGCAGCACTCAACAGGCTTGAGGTCGACACGATCGGCCTTGATCAGCTGGACCGGCGCTATCTGGACCAGATCGCCAGAAATTTCGGCGGTGGGCCAGTCGGGATCGAGACGATCGCTGCTGCACTTTCGGAACCGCGCGATGCGATCGAGGACATAATCGAACCCTTTCTCATCCAGCAGGGGTTCATTCAGCGAACCCCCAGGGGGAGGGTGCTCACAGCCAATGCCTGGAAGCATATCGGCATCGAGGCACCGGCCAATCTTGCCGCGATGCAGATCGGACTGTTCGACGAAGAGAGCTAGGCGCATCCATCGCTGCAAGGCGAACCGCGCGCTTCCAGCGTGCCAGTGAACTCAGAGGATCGACAGGGGTTTGGGATCGCTTATTGCGCACGCCCATAGGGCCCGGTTACGAGAATGCGGTCCGGTAACTTCAAGCCACCGGTTTCCAGAACAATGGCATCGTCTCCCGTTTCCAGGATTGTCAGGCGCGGAACGTCGCCAATTTTCAGGTGAGCGCGCATGGCCTGTCCGGCGGCAGCTTCCGGCAATGGCCAATTGCCTTCCGTGCGGATGGTAGCCCTGTCGTCGTTACGCCTGGTGATCCTTGCCCATCTGGGCCACAGCTTGTAGTTTGGTGCCCCGTTGGCGCATGCTTCATCAAGCGGCAGGGACGCATCCCCGATCACTTCAAGCTTGTCACCGGGCGCGATTCTTCCACCCTTCACGACCTGCACATATATGCCGCAATAATTATGGCCGAGTTTTTCCATCATCGTGTCCGGCAAGCGAAGGTCGCGAATGGCTGTGCGCGGATTGACGGAGGTCGCCGGGCAGCGTGCGGCTGGCCTTATGGCTTCCAGTTCGGCTTCACCCAGACGCAGTCTCTTTCCGGGGAATGCGAACTCATCCCACTGTGGAAGATCATCGATGAGCAGGTTGCCCCTGAAACGTTCCGGCGCAATTTCAGTTGATGCCGCTTCCCCGATCGCACGCACGCTGCGGGCATTGATGAGGGAAATTGCGCTGTCCGAGAAATCCCAATATCCCGACAGCTGACCAGGCGACTGGCGGCGAATTGCTAGTTGCGCTGGAAATGGTGAACTGCCGGTGATGGACATCAGAAATGATGACAATTGCCGGTTTGCTTCAGCGATGCTCGCTTCGTCACGCGTGTCAATTGAAAGCGTCTGCCCTTCGGGATTGGAAAGGACAAGCAATCCACTCCTGCTGTCAAACCGCTGACCAAAGCCCAGAAGGCCGTCCTGTGTGGCGTTGATATGAAAGGATGAGCAGCCAAGCCACGCGCCGTTCATCGTTGAAGCTACTGTCGCAGTCAGGGCAAAGCGGCGGTCGCTTGCAATGCCTTCGCCCGCATTGAGGGTTGCCTCGCTCATTGATTCCCCAGGAAGACCCTTGACGGGGTAGCGCATCAGGCTGGCGAGCTGTGGCATGCGATCTCCGGGTTGGCATGGGCCTGTCTGTTATGCGAGACATAGCATTCGTGCACATGCTTGGAAACGGTACACAGATGCCCCGCGATACGACCGAATTGTCAAACCGCCTGATCGTCAACGGTCACGAAATGGAAGTGCGTGTCTACTATGAGGACACTGACTTTTCCGGCGTGGTCTATCATTCCAACTACCTGAAATACATGGAGCGTTCGCGTACCGAATGGTTGCGCCATCTCAGAATTTTCCACACCGATCTCGAAAAGGATGACAGCGCCTTTGCGATACATCGCATGAGCCTGAAGTTTGGACCACCGGCCAAGATCGACGACCTGCTGACGGTGCGCACCGTGCTGCAGAAACTTACCGGTGCGCGTTCCTTCCTGCGTCAGGAAGTCTGGCGCAAGGAGCATGACGGCAGCGAGACTCTGCTATGCGGTGCGGATGTGGAGGTCGCCTTCATCAACCATGGCGGTGGAGCCAAACGCTTTCCGGACGAGCTCAGGGCAAAGCTCGAAGGAACAGGTACTGCGGACAAGAACTGAGGAGAGGGGCTGAACCGGTTCGAATCAGCGGCGGCCTGAACGACCGTCAACAGCCATTGCCAGCTTCAGTTGCAGGTCCCTGAGTTCCTTCAGGCCAGCTTCAGCCTTGTCAGGATCTGTTTCGTTCTGGATATCGCGGGCCTTGTCGGCGATGGTGCGCTTGAGTTCCACTTCGATCGGCACGGCACCATTGCGCTCCAGAATGCGGGCCATCATCACATCGAACGGATCACCCGGCGGCAGGGGCGGCAAAGGCTTTCCCAATCCCGCAAGATTGTCGAATGCGCCCTCCCGCATGGCTTCTTCGATCAGCGTTTCGGCGATGCGCGCGAAATTCATGTCCTGGTGCTGCGTTGTTTCAGATAGCCGCCCGCCAAACATATTGCGCCTGTGGCCGGGTGCAAGAGCCTGGTCAAATTCCGGCATGGTGTGCCTCTGGACGCAGCCGAAGGTCCTAACGCTTCCTTAACCCTAATGACGCATTAATGAAATTGGTCTAATCGATGACTGATGCCTGTCATGCTTTGGTCAAGATTTTCCGTTTCTGCATGGGAACAGCGAAATGGTAGGCGAATGAAACCGGTTCCGCTCATCAACTCCCGCCAATTTCCCATTCACAACAGCAAAACTCTCGAGAGGCGCGCATCCACATGACCGGGATGGAAATTTTTGGTGTCACCAGTGCGATGGCACAAGATGTGCAGGCCGGCGACCTGGTTGCCGCAGGCGCGAATGTCGGCCTGCTTGACCTGTTTCTCCAGGCTAACCTGGTCGTCCAGGTCGTCATGATCGGACTTCTGCTCTCCTCCGTCTGGAGTTGGGCGATCATCTTCGACAAGCTTTTCCTGTTTGCCAGAACCAGACGCCAGCTCGATCGCTTCGAGAATGTGTTCTGGTCAGGCCAGAGCCTTGAGGAACTCTATCGTTCCCTTTCAGACCGCGCGCCGACCGGCATGGGTGCCCTGTTCGTTTCAGCGATGCGGGAATGGAAAAAGAGCTTCGAGCGCGGCGCTGCTTCACCAATCGGCTTGCAGATGCGCATCGAGAAGGCGCTGGACGTTTCGCTTGGCAGGGAACTGGAACGACTGGAGTCCCGCCTCGTGTTTCTCGCGACTGTTGGTTCTGCTGCGCCCTTCATCGGCCTCTTCGGCACGGTAATCGGCATCATGACCTCCTTCCAGGCAATTGCCGGTTCCAAGTCGACCAACCTCGCTGTTGTCGCGCCGGGCATTGCAGAAGCACTTCTGGCTACGGCCCTCGGCCTGCTCGCAGCCATCCCCGCGGTCATTGCCTACAACAAGTTCTCGACCGATGTGTCCAAGATATCCGGCCGCCTCGAAGGATTTGCGGACGAGTTTTCCGCCATACTTTCGCGCCAGATAGATGAGAAGAACCGCGCTCGCCCGACATCCTGACGCGGCCTTTCATCCACGACACCAGCCCACAGGTAAAACGGGTAGAGGAAAAGCAAATGGGAATGTCCATCGGAGCAGGCGGAACATCGGGCAGACGCAAGCGGCGTTCCAGCAAGCACCGCCCGATGAGCGAAATCAACGTGACGCCCTTTGTTGACGTCATGCTGGTGCTTCTCATCATCTTCATGATCGCGGCACCGCTGCTTACAGTGGGCGTGCCCATCGACTTGCCCGAAACACAGGCAAAAGCCCTCAATTCGGAAACGCAGCCAATCACCATCTCAGTAAACGACCAAGGCCAGGTCTTCCTTCAGGAAACGGAAGTCGTTCCTGAAGAGATCGTTGCGAAACTCGAGGCCATTGCGCGCAACGGGTATGAGGAACGCATCTATGTTCGCGGCGACAAGACAGCGGACTATGGCACCGTGATGCGCGTCATGGCGCTGATATCGTCTGCGGGCTTCAAGAGGATTGGGCTTGTAACCCTCCAGGAGCAGACCAAGTGACAAACGCCTTCTGGCTGGAATCCGGCTTGCAGGGACGGTCATGAAATTTCCGGCCTCGCTTTCCACCTTGATGCACATGGCGGTACTTGCCTGGGGACTCCTGTCCCTTTCGGCACCCAATCCGCTATCTGTTGCCGATGTGGAATCGTTGCCAATCGATATCGTTCCGATCGAGGAACTGACAAAGGCCGTGCAGGGTGAGAAGAAGGCCGATGTTGGCGACAAGCCTGCGCCCAAGCCCACCCAGCGCCCGCAGGAGGTGCCCGAGGCACGCAATGTCGGCGAAGCAAAGGTAGACGAGGAATCCAATCGGGTTCCCGAACCCACGCCCGACACCCAGAACAACCAGCGGGCTGAAGCGCCACCTGAAGCGGAAAAGCCCGAACCGGCACCACAGGTGAAACCCGAACCGGTGCCCGAGCCGGTCAAGGAAAGCCAACCGGAAAAGACGACCGAGGTGGCGGCCCTGAACCAGCCCAAGGAACCGGTCCCCACGGAAACACCGGATGAATCTGCCGCGCAGCCGGAGCCGAGCGAGGAATTCGCCAAACTGCCGGAGAAGGTGCCTGTGCCGCAGACGCGGCCGGAACCACCAAAGCCGAAATCTGCTGAAACGCAGGAACGCAAGGAAACGCAGGAGCCACCCAAGCCCGAGCAGACGGCAACATCGGACCAGAAGCGGGCCGATACCACAGACAAGATCGCTGCACTGCTCAACAAGGAAAAGCCGAAGGATTCAGGTGCCAAGCGGTCCACTGACCGTGAAGCCCTTGGGACGAAGAAGGCGAGCAATGCAGAAAAGCTCAGCCAGAGCGAAATGGATGCCCTGCGCGGGGCCATCGAGCGATGCTGGTCTGTTCCGGCAGGTATTTCGGATGCCGAGGACATGCGGGTGACGATCCGGATGCGCTTGACCAGGGATGGCGCAATCGAAGGCGATCCCGAGGTCGAGGCGACAGGGGGCGAATCAGGTGCGCGACGTGCCTTTGCGGGAAGTGCGCGGCGTGCGGTGTTGAAATGTGCGCCCTATCAACTGCCTGCGGACAAATATGATACCTGGGCGGATGTCGTGGTGAACTTTGACCCGAGCCAGATGTTTTGATTATGGAAAGAATCGTTATGCTGCATGACTAGGAAATCCACACTTGTGAAAAAGGGTTGGAAAACAGAATGAGAAGATCATCAACGCGGACATCAAAACGCGTCGCCGGATTTCTGGGGGGCATGCTTTTCACCATGGCGATGTTGTGCATCGCGGTTGTTCCTGCCAATGCGCTTGTCGAGATTGACATCACCAAGGGCAATGTGGAGCCCCTGCCGATTGCCATTGCCGACTTCGAGGGCGATCAGGTCGCGCGTGACATTGCTGGTGTCGTGCAACAGGACCTGGCCAATTCAGGCCTGTTCAGGCCGATCGAGAAGACAGCTTTCATTGACAAGATCACCAGCCCGGATGCCGTTCCGCGCTTCGAGGACTGGCGGGTCATCAATGCGCAGGCACTTGTGATCGGGCGCGTCAGCAAGGAAGCCGATGGTCGGTTGAAGGCCGAATTCCGTCTTTGGGACGTGTTTGCCTCCGAACAGATGATCGGCCAGCAATTCTTTACCAGCCCCGAAAACTGGCGTCGCGTTGCGCACATCATTGCCGATGCGATCTATGAACGCCTGACGGGCGAGAAGGGCTATTTCGATACACGCATCGTTTTTGTCGACGAAAGCGGAGCCAAGTCACAGCGCGTGAAGCGGCTGGCAATCATGGATCAGGACGGGGCAAACATGCGCGTGCTCACGCGCGGAGCCGACCTGGTGCTTACTCCCCGGTTTTCGCCGACGCGTCAGGAAATCACCTACATGTCCTTCGAGGGCGGCAACCCCCGCGTCTATCTGCTGCAGATCGAGACCGGTCAGCGCGAACTGGTCACCAATTTTCCGAACATGTCGTTTTCACCGAGATTTTCGCCTGATGGGCAAAAAATCGTCATGAGCCTGCAACAGGAAGGCAATGCGAACATCTATACAATGGACCTGCGTTCGCGCACGACCACGCGGCTCACCGACACTGCGGCCATCGATACCGCGCCTTCCTATTCGCCCGATGGCTCACAGATCGTATTCGAATCGGACCGGGGTGGGCGCCAGCAGTTATACGTGATGAATGCCGATGGATCCGGACAGACCCGCATATCGTTTGGCAATGGCAGCTACGCGACGCCTGTCTGGTCGCCGCGCGGAGACCTGATCGCGTTCACGAAGCAATCTGGTGGCCAGTTTGCCATTGGTGTCGTCAAGCCAGATGGCTCGGGCGAGCGCATCCTGACCGAGGGCTATCACAATGAAGGCCCGACATGGGCGCCCAACGGACGGGTGCTCATGTTCTTCCGCGATACGGCTGGAGAGAATGGAGGCCCTTCGCTCTACTCCATCGATCTGACGGGCTATAATGAGCGGCGGATCACAACCCCGGGCTTTGCCTCGGATCCGGCCTGGTCACCCCTGCTCGATTGAGTATCTCGCCGCTTTTTGAACAAAAAGAAATGGTGTCTGGCGCCGTTCAGGGTTGGCGGCGCCGGGAGCACTGGGCGGGGACATTAAACAGCGATCGGCGCGTGATAATCGAAAGTTAACCCTCTTTGTTGAGCCGCGATTAACCGGAACATGGTTATTGAGGGGTTTAGATAATCCATAAAGGAGTTCACAAATGCCGAGGGCGCTGTCCTTGCTGAAATCACCTGCCATCGTCGCGCTGGCTATCGGCCTGGCGCTGGCTGGCTGCGCAAAGCAGAAGCTTCCCGACAATGCAAATGGTCTTGGCCTGAACAATGGTGCGACACCAGGTTCGGCACAGGACTTCACTGTGAATGTCGGCGACCGGATCTTCTTTGAAACCGATTCATCGGCCCTGACCTCGACTGCCCGCGAAACGCTGGACAGACAGGCACAGTGGCTGGCGCGTTACACCAACTATCCGATTACCATCGAAGGTCATGCGGATGAACGCGGTACGCGGGAATACAACCTTGCGCTTGGAGCGCGCCGTGCTTCGGCAACGCGCGATTATCTCTCCGCACGCGGCGTGCCTGCATCGCGCATGCGCACGATATCCTACGGCAAGGAACGTCCCGTTGCGGTTTGCAACGACATTTCCTGCTGGTCGCAGAACCGGCGCGCCGTTACACTGCTTGCTGCGCCGACCGGCTAGGCAGCACACCTTTCAGGAAATCCGGGGTGGCCAGTGGCCACCCCTTTTTTTTGGCAGAAATCGATTTTAAGGAACCGGAAGCATGGCAATTCCCCAGGACGCGGACAGGAACCAGGTGCTCGAAGCCGTGCGCGACAGCTTCGGCAGGCAGACATTCATGGTCACGTTGGGCGCGCAACTTGAAACCGTTTCGCGGGGTATCGTCGTCATCGACTTCAATCGCAATGAAGCGCTTCTCCAGCAGCATGGCTACCTTCATGCGGGTGTGGCAACCTCGATCGTGGACAGCGCCTGCGGCTATGCCGCCCTTTCCAGTGCGCCGCTTGGCAGCGAAGTCCTCACCATCGAATTCAAGATCAATTTCCTTCGCCCGATGGCCGGGGATTCCTTCCGTGCGACTGGCCGTGTCATCAAGGCTGGCAAGGCAATCACGGTTTGCGAAGGCACGGTAACTGCCAGCGACAGGGATGACGCCATTGTCGCGACCATGAGCGCCACCATGATGATCCTGTCAGGCAATCGCCTCCAGTAAGGATGAAACGAGGGCAAATCTCGCCCAGGGCGCTGGCGTGCAACAAAATTTGGCCGGTTTTGGTTGCTCATTGTCCCCCTGTTGCAATAGCTTCGAGCCGCAGCCACATATGGCTGTGGGCTGAACCAGGGATTGTTCGAGAAAACGCATGAAAACAATATTGTTCCTGCCAGCGCTGCTTTTGGGCACCGCGCTGGCCAATGCTGCCCCGGGGTTGGGCGGCGATACCGGACTGCGGCCTCCGCTGCCTGTTGGAGACGTCATGCTCCAGGGCGCGACGAAGCCTGCGGGCGCTTTTGAAATGGCTCAGAATGCGGATGCGACTGTCCGCATGAACCAGCTTGAGGAAAGCAATCGCGCGCTCAATGGGCGCATCGAGGAACTGAATTTCCAGCTGCTTCAGCTTCAGGAACAGATCCGCAAGATGCAGGAAGACAATGAGTTCCGGTTCCAGGAACTGGAGCAGAAGGGCGATGCCGGAGGAAATGGAGCGGTAACAGCCCAAAAGGAAACACCCCAGACCCAGGGAGATGCAAACCTGGGAAAATCACAGCCGTCTGAGCAGGATACGAGCGCGCAGCGCTCGGACGGCAATTCAATCGCGCGCATCATTGAAGGAACAGGCGGTGAGACACCGGCTGTTCCCGGAACCATTGACGGTGTCGAGATATTCAAGGGTGAAGCGGGAGCCGGCGAAGAAAGCAGCCTGCCTCAGAATCTGGGCTCGCTCACCTTCGATGCAGACGGCAACCTTGTCGATTCCAACATTGAAAGGCCGATCGATCTGACCGGTCGATCGGCCACCGGGAGTAACGGAGCCGCACCGCAGGCAGGTGCTTTGCTGCCCGATGACCCTGAGCAATTGTACCAGCTTGGCTACACCTATGTTCAATCGGGTGACTATGAACTGGCGGGACAGACATTCGAGGAATTTTCCGACCGTTTTCCCGATCATGCCCGGCTGCCGGAAGCCCGTTTCTGGCTAGGCGAAAGCCTGCTGGCGCGAGGGCTGAATGACGAGGCGGCGAAAGTGTATCTCGAAGCCCATCGCAATTATCCAGACAGTCGCTTTGGCGCACAGACGCTGCTGAAGCTTGGCGTCGCCCTGAACGCAATGCAGCAGCGTGAGTTGGCCTGCGCCACTTTTGCGGAAGTCCCCAAGAAATATCCCGGCATTTCCAATGCGCTGGTAGAGCGGGTTGCCGCGGAGCAACTGGCCGCCAACTGCAAGGCTGGTTGAATGGTGCTGGATCCAAGAAACATCTTTCGCGGGATAGAGCCGGGCGGCATCACCATTGTCGCCGTATCGGGCGGTAGCGATTCACTTGCCCTGCTGTTGCTTGCCCATGCCTGGGCGCAGGAGAAGGACATCACGCTGCATGCGGTGACGGTTGATCATGGCCTGCGACCGGAATCGGCGGCGGAAGCGGCCTTCGTCGCCAGTATCTGCGATGCACTCGATGTTGATCATACGACGCTCGGCTGGGAAGGGGTAAAGCCCCAGTCCGGCATTTCGGATGCCGCCAGGAGAGCGCGCTACAACCTCATCGAGGAATTCGCGCTCGACATTGGCTGCGACATGATCCTGGCTGCGCATACGTCAGACGATCAGGCGGAAACGGTCTATATGCGCCTGAAGCGCGAGTTGCTGGAATCGGCAAGGAACCTGTCGGAAGAAACCGACACCGAGCAGGATTCTGGCCTGCGCCAGGCAACGACCGTCAGCCTTGGCCGCGGCATGGCAGGCATGTCGCGTATCAGTCTGCTGCCGGGTGGTACTGTTCTGGTCAGACCATTGCTGGGCGTGACGCGAAAGGCACTGAGAGATTACCTGTCCAGCTTTCCGCAAAGCTGGATCGAAGATCCCACAAATGACGATGAAGCCTATGAGCGGGTGCGGGTACGCAAACTCCTGGCATCGCAGCCCGGGCGCAAGAAGGACATTCTCGCTTTCACATCGCTCATGGCCCGCATGCGCGGCGTGCTTTCACGCGATACGGCAATGCTCCTCGAAATTGCTGCCGGTGTCACACCGGGTCCAGTCTATACGGTGCAATTGGCCAAGCTTTCCCTCGCACCACGGCCAGTGGCCCTACACGCTCTCCAGGTACTTATTGCGGTGGCTGGAGGCGGGGAACATCTGCCAAGCCGTGCGAGCCTCGAAACACTGGCTGCTGCCCTGATTGATGGACGCCAGGCGCGCGGCACGATCGGCGGGGTTGTCATCGAGCGATCCGGCGATGTGCTGAGACTGTTTCGCGAGTTGCGCAACCTCAGGTCAATGCATATCGCTGCTGGCGAAACCGCGATCTGGGACGGGCGGCTGGAGATCATCAATTCCGGCAATCGTTCAATACATGTGGCTCCGCTGACACGGCGCGGCCTTGCTGACCTGGAAACAGAACGTGGCAAGCTGCCGAACACGCGTCCGCGCGCAGCGCTGCTATCCACACCGGTCATTCACATTGCAGGTGGTGGCCTCTTCCTGCCCCTGGTGGAGAGTGGTGGGGAACCGCCAAGGCTTTATACCCGCGTTACCGCGCGGGCCATTGAACAGTTCTGTCCCCAGACGGACTTTCCGGTTCTCGACTGGTTGCGCGAACTGGATGGCGCAAGAAAGGCATGCCTGTTGCCCAGGCACTAGGCTGAATCCGCCCTGCGGCGCAGTGTCGTTCACTGTTTTGAAACAAATTGCCGCATGATTGATGGAAAAGAAGGGTGTGCTTCTTGGCAGTGGGTGGGATCAATCCTATCTTGGAGTGAAGAGCACTTGAATTTGCAGGCGAAGGGCTGGATCAGTCCGCTCCGACACCTGCCGGATGGGAGGCCGAAGCCTTCCGGGATCGGGAAATGAATTCCAATTTCAGAAATCTCGCCCTCTGGGCAATCGTGGCTGTTCTGCTGGTAGCCCTTTTCAACCTGTTCCAGAGCCCGACGCAGCGCGCCAACTCGCAGGAAGTTCCCTATTCGAAGTTCCTTTCCGACGTTAACGCTGGAACCGTCAAATCCGTGACCATCTCCGGCCAGCAGATCGTTGGCTTCTACGGAGACAAGGGCGGGCGGTTCGAAACCTATGCGCCGGAAGACCCGAACCTCATCGCCAAACTTGAGGAGAAGGGGGTGGCGATCGAAGCACGGCCGCCGTCAGAAGGTTCTGCTCTGGGGTCATTCCTTTTCACCTGGCTACCGATGTTCGTCATCCTCGGCGTGTGGATATTCTTCATGCGCCAGATGCAGGGTTCCTCAGGCAAGGCGATGGGCTTTGGCAAGTCGAAGGCGAAGCTCCTGACCGAAGCAAGCGGGCGCGTGACGTTTGACGATGTCGCCGGCGTTGACGAAGCAAAGCAGGATCTCGAAGAAATTGTCGAGTTCCTCCGCAACCCGCAGAAATTCCAGCGACTCGGCGGCAAGATTCCGCATGGCGTTCTCCTCGTTGGTCCTCCGGGAACCGGCAAGACCTTGCTGGCGCGTTCTGTCGCGGGCGAAGCCAATGTTCCCTTCTTCACGATTTCCGGCTCGGATTTCGTCGAAATGTTCGTCGGCGTTGGCGCAAGCCGCGTGCGTGACATGTTCGACCAGGCGAAGAAGAATGCGCCATGCATAATCTTCGTCGACGAAATCGACGCGGTCGGCCGTCATCGCGGTGCAGGACTGGGCGGCGGTAACGATGAGCGCGAGCAGACACTCAACCAGCTGCTCGTCGAAATGGATGGCTTCGAGGCCAATGAAGGCATCATCATCATTGCAGCAACCAACCGTCCTGACGTTCTCGACCCAGCTCTTCTGCGTCCAGGCCGTTTCGACCGCCAGGTTGTCGTTCCCAATCCGGATGTGATCGGGCGCGAGAAGATCCTCAAGGTGCATGTGCGCAAGGTGCCGCTGGCTCCCAATGTCGACATCAAGGTCATTGCGCGTGGTACGCCAGGCTTTTCAGGCGCGGATCTTGCCAACCTCGTGAACGAATCAGCGCTGCTTGCGGCACGCCGCAACAAGCGCATGGTCACGATGGCCGAATTCGAGGATGCCAAGGACAAGGTCATGATGGGTGCCGAGCGGCGCAATACCGCGATGACCCAGGAAGAAAAGACCAACACGGCCTATCACGAAGCCGGGCATGCGATCGTGGCGATAAAGGTGCCAAAGGCTGATCCGCTGCACAAGGCAACGATCATCCCGCGTGGCAGGGCACTTGGCATGGTCATGCAGTTGCCCGAAGGCGACCGCTATTCGGTGAGCTACAAGTGGATGGTGTCCCGTCTTGCCATCATGATGGGCGGGCGCATTGCCGAGGAATTGAAGTTCGGCAAGGAGAACATCACTTCCGGCGCGTCTTCGGATATCCAGCAGGCCACGAAACTGGCCCGCTCCATGGTCACCCAGTGGGGCTATTCGGACAAGCTTGGTTATGTTGCGTATGACGGCAACCAGCAGGAAGTCTTCCTTGGTCACTCTGTTGCGCAGCAGAAGAACATTTCGGAAGAAACCGCCCAGATCATCGATGCGGAAGTGCGCAGGCTGATTGATGAAGCCTATGAGACAGCTCGCAAGATCCTGACCAAGTTCAAGAAGGAATGGATCGCAATTGCCGAAGGCCTGCTCGAATATGAAACGCTGAGCGGCCAGGAAATTGCGGAACTGATTGCTGGCAAGAAGCCGTCGCGTGATCAAGGTGATGACACGCCGCCTTCACGCGGTTCTGCGGTTCCTTCTGCCGGTTCGCAGAAGAAGAAGCGGGGCGGTGAAGAACCTGGCGGGATGGAGCCCCAGCCGCAAGGTTGATCGCTTCAACAAACGCAAGAATGGAAACCCGGCCTCCAGTGCCGGGTTTTTCTTTTCTTCAGGAAGGAATCCCATTGGGAGATTTCATGCCTGCAGGAAACCGGCTAGAGTGGAGGAAACAAAGTCGGAGATATCAAATGCGAGCAATTCCGCTAGCCGTCTGCCTTGCGCTGTCCGCTACAATAACGGCGCAAGCCGCCGACATTGCCGTGCCTCCGGGCCTTGGTGCGCAGGAGCGCCTTGCCGAAGCCCTGATCAATGCAAAGCCCGGCGACACGGTTTGGCTGGGTATCGGAAAGTATGAACTCACCGATGGGCTTTCGCTGGATGTGGACGATGTCTCCATACGCGGCATCGGGCGCGAAAGCAGCGTTCTTTCGTTTGTCGGACAGAAGGGTAGCGGTGAGGGTCTGCTCATTACATCTGACCGGGTGGTGCTCGATGGCTTTGCGGTAGAAGATTCGCGCGGCGACGGCATCAAGTCGAAGGATTCCGACCAGATCACGTTCCGCAATCTGCGCGTGGAATGGAAAGGTGGTCCAAAGGCCGAGAATGGCGCATATGGAATCTACCCGGTTTCCTCCAGGAACGTGCTGATTGAGAACTGCTTCGTTTCGGGCGCTTCGGACGCTGGCATCTATGTGGGCCAGAGCGAACAGATCGTGGTTCGCAACAATCACGCCCAGTACAATGTTGCGGGGATCGAAATCGAAAATTCATTCTATGCCGATGTACATGGCAACATGGCAACGCACAATTCAGGCGGCATTCTTGTCTTCGATCTGCCGAACCTGCCAAAGCAGGACGGGCACGATATTCGTGTTTTCGACAATGACGTGGTCGACAATGATACGGACAATTTCGCGCCGGCAGGCAATACCGTTGCCATGGTGCCGCGCGGCATGGGCATCATGGTCATGGCGAACCGCAATGTGCATGTGTTTGGCAACCGGCTTTCGGGAAACGGCACAGCCCATGTCCTGATTGCCGCCTATCCAAACGACTACAAGGATGACCAGTACATGTTCGTCCCGCGTGGCGTTTACATCCATGACAATGTCTATGGCGAGGGAGGCGACGCGCCGGTCGGTGAAGTTGGCAAGCTCATTTCGGATATATCGGGAACACCGGTTCCCGATATCGTGTGGGATGGGGTCACACGGATCCCCGAATGGTTCACCTGGGTCAATCCAGAAAACAAGGTCTATATCAAGGAGGCTGAGGACACGACTTTCGTGAACCTCAAGATGATCTCACAGATGCTGCTGCCGTGGAGTGTTTCGCCGGGTCGCAAAGCGGGTGATCATGCCGGAAGCCTGCCTGAACCAGCCGCCGTGAAGCTGCCACAGGACGGCGGTGCGTAACAGATGGCGCTCATCGTCCGTTCATTGGGCCTGTTGCTGTTGCTCCTGGTGGGCACTGCAACGGGCAATGCTCTGGAGCGGGGCCTGATCCTGGAGGGCGATCCGCCAAAACTTCTCTCCGAATATGGCTTCTTCTCGGGCGAGGGAATCGGTAATCCAGCCAGGGAGCTTGTGCCATACGAACTTGTAACGCCGCTTTTTACCGACTACGCGCTCAAGTATCGCCATGTGCTCCTGCCAGAAGGTGAAAAGGCTGGCTACGTGGCTGAGGAAGTTGTGGATTTTCCCGTAGGGTCCGTGCTCCTCAAGACCTTTGCCTATCCTGCAGACTTTCGCAAACCTGAGAAGAATGTGCGGCCAGTGGAGACTCGCCTGTTGCTGCACAGGCAGGATGGCTGGCTGGCACTTGCCTATGTCTGGAACGCGGATCTCAGCGACGCCGAGCTGAAAGTGGCCGGAAAGCGCCTGCCTGTTCAATTCATCGACGGCGAGGGCGTGGAGACAAGCTTTGAATATGCGGTTCCCAACAAGAATCAGTGCAAGGGTTGCCATGCGCTCAACGGGGCGGTTACGCCCATTGGCCCGAAGGCAAGGAATCTCAATCGCCAGACAGATTATGGTGCAGGTCCCGTTGGACAGGCGGAGCACTGGATCAGGGCAGGAATGATCGAGGATGCGCCTGATCCTGCCGCCTGGCCGAAGGCAACGGACTGGCTCGACAGCAATGCCGGGATCGATGCGCGCGCGCGAACCTGGCTTGACGTGAATTGTGCCCATTGCCACCGTCGCGAGGGACCGGCCAGCAATTCCGGGCTGTTCCTGACCAGTGACGAAAAGGACCGCGTTGCGCTTGGCGTGGGCAAGAGGCCGGTTGCAGCGGGGCGCGGTGCGGGCGAGTGGGAATTCGACATCGTGCCTGGCGATCCTGAAGCCTCGATCCTGTATCACAGGGTTGCGAGCACTGAACCAGGCGTGATGATGCCCGAACTGGGCAGGACGCTGAAAGATCACAGGGCAACTGAATTGCTGCGCGAGTGGATATTGACGCTTGATTAAGCATTGGCGGCGAAGGGCTTGCGAGCACTGGCTGCCCTTAGGGAATTGTAACACAAGCTTACATAAAGTTACGCACAATTGGCGCGGGATATGGCAAGGATCTGCCTTGGAGGCCGGGGACGAGCTTCATTTCGGGCTGGATGTGGGACAGATGAGCAGAAAATATTTCGGGACGGACGGCATTCGCGGCCGTGCAAACAAGCCGCCAATGACGGCTGAAGTGGCAATGAAGGTCGGCATGGCGGCTGGTGTCGCCTTTCGTCGTGGTGATCATCGCCACCGTGTTGTCGTGGGCAAGGATACGCGCCTGTCCGGCTACATGATCGAGAACGCGCTTGTTGCCGGGTTCACGGCTGCCGGAATGGACGTGTTTCAGCTTGGACCGGTTCCCACGCCTGCCGTCGCGATGCTGACGCGCTCACTGCGCTGCGACATCGGAGTGATGATTTCGGCGTCCCACAATGAATTTGCTGACAATGGCATCAAGCTGTTCGGACCCGATGGCTACAAGCTTTCAGACGAGATCGAGCTTCAGATCGAAGAACTCATGGATCGCGACCTGTCGCGCGAGATGGCTGATTCCTCGGCGATCGGGCGTGCAACACGCGTCGATGGCGTGCGGGACCGCTACATCGAATTTGCCAAGCGCACCTTGCCGCGGGAGATATCCCTCGAAGGCATCCGTATCGTCGTGGATTGCGCCAATGGTGCAGCCTACAAGGTTGCACCAGAGGCCCTGTGGGAATTGGGCGCGGAAGTCATCACCATTGGCGCTGAACCCAATGGCACCAACATCAATGCGGATTGCGGCTCCACTGATACGGCGTTGCTGAAGCGCAAGGTGCACGAGACGCGCGCCGATATCGGCATTGCGCTTGATGGCGATGCGGACCGGGTCATCGTTGTCGATGAAAACGCCAATGCCATTGATGGCGACCAGATCATGGCTGTCATTTCCGAATACTGGCATTCCACGGGAAGGCTTTCCGGCGGTGGGGTGGTGGCGACCATCATGTCAAATCTGGGACTTGAGCGTTTCCTCAATGGCAAGGGACTCCAGATGGCGCGTACCAAGGTTGGTGACCGCTATGTCGTGGAGCACATGCGCGAGCATGGCTTCAATGTCGGCGGCGAACAGTCCGGGCATGTCGTGCTTTCAGATTTCTCGACGACGGGAGACGGGCTCATCGCAGCCCTGCAGGTTCTGGCCGTTGTGCGGAGCCTTGATCGGCCCGTGAGCGAGGTATGCAGGCGGTTCGAACCGGTACCGCAGGTGCTCAAGAATGTGCGCTATTCAAACGGCATGCCGCTCGATAACAAGGAAGTGCTCCAGGCTATCGAGGAAGGCCAGGGCAGGCTTGGCAAGGCAGGCAGGCTGGTGATCAGGCCTTCAGGCACAGAACCCCTGATCCGCATCATGGCTGAAGGTGACGATGAAGCGCTGATCGGCGGAATCGTTCAGGATATTGCAGGCGCAGTGGCCAAGTCCGCCAACTGACGCGACTGCAAATTGCATCCCAAATAGTTGCAACTACAAAAGTAATTAATAGTGTATTTACTTCGGTTAATTTTTGTTAACCAATTTTGTTAACCTTAAGAATTACAGTTAATCGCACCTTAACCTTTCCCTGTAACTATCCGTTCCAACCAATTCGAATTGCCCGTGGTTCGGGCGTGCAGAGGAAGGAAGTCATCATGGGAAGCTTCAGGAAGTTTACGCTCGCTGCAGCAATGGTCGCCGCATCGGCGTCTGGCGTTCTTGCAGCGGATATCATCGAGCCGCCGATCTACGAGGCTCCGCCAGAAGTCAGCGTTCCGCCAGCAGGTGGCTGGTATCTTCGCGGAGACATTGGCTATGCGCATCTCGCGGTTGATGGCGTTGAATATTATCAGGGTGCGGTACCCAATCCGCTGCTTGCGAATTTCGAAGCCTATGACCTTGATGAAACGTGGATGGTGGGCGGTGGTATCGGTTACCAGGTCAACAACTGGTTCCGCGTCGACTGGACCGTCGACCATTACTTCGATTCCGACTTTACCGGATCCTCAGCACAGAACGTGGCCTGTTCCGACGGTACTGTCGGCGCGGTCTGCTCGTACAGCGACAATTCCTCGCTGGCACTGACGACGCTGATGGCGAACGCCTACTTCGATCTCGGTAATTACTCGGGCTTCACACCATATGCCGGCTTTGGTATCGGTGGCGCGCATACTCACTGGGGTCGCCTCATCAACGAGGAATTCCAGGTCAGCGGCCCGGCCGCCGCAGTATTCGCCTCCGATACGCATGGCGAACGCAATGGCTGGCGCTTCGCTTACGCGCTGCATGCCGGTGCATCCTATGATCTGACGTCCAACCTGAAACTCGACGCGGGCTACAGCTTCACGCATGTTTCGGGCGGCGAAATGTTCGGCTTCGGCGCCACATCTGGCGATCTGGGCACGCAGGGCTATCACGGCGATATCAAGATCCACGCCGTGAAGGCAGGCCTTCGCTACACCTTCAACTGACAATGAAGCGCTCTCCCGCCCAATCGCGGGGGAGCGCGCTCAACCTGGTATCCGAGTAGGCCGGAATTGGTCCGGCGCGTTCAGGGGGCTGAACCCACATGCCATCAATCAAGAAAAATCTAGTCAATCTTCTGGCGAGCCTGGCGATTTGCATGCCGTCAGTTGGTCTGGCGGCAGATCTCGACAGCGAGATCAGGGAGCAGGCGGGCGTAACCACGCCGGTGGAATTCGGCAGTGGCTGGTATCTGCGCGGCGATATCGGAACCTATCATGGCAGCGGAACCCTGGATTATGCGGCTGGTGGCAGCAACGACATGACGCAGCAGCATCTTGGGGATGATCTGTCCTTCAATCTGGGCTTCGGCCATATCTTCAATGACCGGTTCAGGGCAGATGTGACGGTGTCACACACGCCTGGCTTCAATCATTATGCGATTTCACCGCTGACACCGTGCGGCGGCGGGTTTACCGGAGATTGCCTCACCGAAAGCTGGGGAACGATCGATGTGACCAGCGTTCAGGCAAATGCCTATGTGACGCTGGGCGAATGGAACAGGATCCGGCCATATGCCGGTGCCGGGGTCGGCCTTGCTTCCGTTTCATGGGACAATTTCGGTTACTTCGACTACTGCCAGCTCGATCCGGGTGAGGATTGCGCGTTTGCCACTCATTCCGGGGGAGCTGGTGTTGAAGTCTGGCAATCCGGCGCTGCCACCACGGGCCATGATCGCTCTTACCTGTTTGTCGGTTCGATCATGCTTGGTGCCGACTACCGCGTCAGCGACCGTGTCACGGTTGATGTGGGTTACAAATATTCAAGGGCAGCTGACATCGGCTTTGATTCTGGCGAAGCAGTCGAAATCGGTGCGCTCAACCTGCACGAGGTTCGCATGGGCTTGCGATACGAGATCTGGTAGTCCTGACCTCCAAGCATGGAAGACCGGGAACAGGTGGCGGATGCGAAATCCGCCACCTGTTTTTGCGTGGCGCAATGACGCATGGCGCGCAGAAAATGTCGCTTTTGCCAAATAATGTCCTTGACTGGAAAGGTGGCTGATCTTATTGCCCGCAGTGGGCCACCCCTCCCCAACGAGGGGCTTGCTATCTGGAAGGGTAGAACAAGATGACCACATTATCCAAGCCGGGCTTTCGTCCGGCCAATCCCCGTTTTTCCTCAGGCCCCTGCACCAAACGTCCCGGCTGGACGCTTGATGCGCTTGCCGGAGCCGACCTTGGAAGGTCGCACCGGGCAAAGCCGGGCAAGGAAAAACTCCTTCAAGCAATCGAACTGACGCGCAAGGTGTTGCAGGTGCCATCAACGCACCGCATAGCAATCGTGCCTGCCTCGGACACTGGTGCTGTCGAAATGGCACTGTGGTCCCTGCTGGGGCCGCGCGGCGTTGATCTGCTCGCCTGGGAAAGCTTCGGAGCTGGCTGGGTCAATGACGTTGTCAAACAGCTTCAGCTGAAGGATGTCCGCACATTTGAAGCGCCCTATGGCGCGCTGCCTGACTTGTCTCAGGCGGATTTCAACCGCGATGTCGTCTTTACATGGAACGGAACGACATCAGGCGTTCGCGTGCCCAATGCCGATTTCATTCCACATGATCGCCAGGGACTGACAATTTGCGACGCCACTTCGGCTGCCTTCGCGCAGGCGCTGGATTTCGCAAAGCTCGATGTCGTTACCTTTTCCTGGCAGAAGGTCCTGGGCGGTGAAGCGGCGCATGGCATGCTTGTCCTTTCGCCACGTGCGGTCGAGCGCCTTGAATCCCATGTTCCGGCCTGGCCGATGCCGAAGATTTTCCGGATGACATCGAACGGCAAGCTTATTGAAGGCCTGTTCAAGGGCGAGACCATCAACACGCCCTCGATGCTTTGTGTCGAGGACTATCTCGATGCGTTGAACTGGGCCGATTCGATTGGCGGACTTGAAGCACTCATTGCGCGAGCGAACGAGAACCTCGCCGTGATCGAGCGGTTCGTTGATGGCCGTGACTGGATAAGCTTCCTGGCGGCAGCGCCACAGACGCGGTCTACCACTTCTGTCTGCCTGCAGATAGTCGATCCCGGCGTGGCGGCCTTGCCGCAGTTCGAACAGGCCGATTTTGCCAAGGCAATTGTCGCTCTGCTCGAAAAGGAAGGCGTCGCTTTCGATATCGGGCACTATCGCGATGCTCCGCCCGGATTGCGCATCTGGACTGGTGCCACGGTGGAAATCAGCGATCTGGAAGCCCTGATGCCCTGGTTGGACTGGGCGTTTTCAACGGTTCTTGCATCCCGAAATCTCGCGGCCTGAACTGCATGTCTGCCCTGAAAGTTGGGGCGGTTCGACAAAGGTTCGACCAGCAATCCACTTCACACAAGAGAGGCTAACATGGCTCCCATAAACCAGCCGCGCGTTCTCGTTTCAGATGCGCTTTCAGAAACCGCAGTCGAGATTTTCAGGAGACATGGTGTTGCCGTCGACTATCTGCCTGACGTCGGCAAGGACAAGGAAAAACTCGCCGAAATCATTGGTGATTATGACGGGCTGGCGATCCGATCCGCAACGAAGGTGACCGAGAAGATCATCGGCCTTGCCGGAAAGCTCAAGGTGATCGGTCGAGCCGGAATTGGGGTCGACAATGTCGACATTCCCGCAGCCTCCAGAAGGGGCATCATCGTGATGAACACGCCCTTCGGCAATTCGATCACGACGGCAGAACATGCCATTGCGCTGATGTTTGCCACCGCGCGCCAGCTACCCGAGGCTGATCGCTCGACGCAATCGGGGAAATGGGAAAAGAACCGTTTCATGGGTGTCGAGATCACGGGCAAGACGCTTGGCCTCATCGGATGCGGCAATATCGGTTCGATCGTGGCTTCGCGGGCGCGTGGCCTGAAGATGAAGGTCGTCGCCTATGACCCGTTTCTCAGCCAGGAACGGGCCGATGACATGGGCATCGAAAAGGTCGATCTCGACACATTGCTGGCAAAGGCAGATTTCATCACGCTGCATGTGCCTCTGACCGACAAGACCCGCAACATCATCGACCGCGACGCGATTGCAAAAATGAAGGATGGCGTGCGCATCATCAATTGCGCGCGCGGCGGGCTGGTGGTCGAGAAGGACCTGGCAGAAGCGCTCAAGTCCGGCAAGGTAGCCGGGGCAGGGTTTGATGTGTTCGAGGTGGAACCGGCCGTGGACAGTCCGCTGTTCAACCTGCCGAATGTGGTTTGCACACCGCATCTGGGTGCTTCGACAAGTGAGGCACAGGAAAATGTGGCTTTGCAGGTCGCTGAACAGATGAGCGACTTCCTCATCAATGGTGCTGTGTCGAATGCTCTCAACATGCCTTCGATCTCGGCGGAGGAAGCGCCTATTCTCACGCCATTCATCAAGCTTGCAGAGCATCTTGGTGCCTTTGCCGGGCAGGTTACCGATGAGCCGATCAAGCGTGTCGAACTGATCTATGATGGCGCGGTTGCATCCATGAATACCAAGGCGCTGACCAGTGCGGCCATGGCTGGCCTGATCAAGAGCCAGGTATCGGATGTGAACATGGTCTCCGCGCCCATCATGGCGAAGGAGCGCGGTATCCACATATCGGAAACGACGCAGGACCAGTCCGGTGTCTTCGACAGCTACATCAAGCTGAAAATCGAAACCGAAAAGCGGGAGCGCTCGGTTGCGGGAACGGTCTTTTCCGACGGTAAGCCTCGCTTCATCCAGATCAAGGGAATCAACCTTGATGCGGAAGTCGGGCGGCACATGATCTACACGACCAACAAGGACGTGCCGGGCGTCATCGGAACGCTGGGAACCGTTTTCGGCAGTGCCGGTGTGAACATCGCGAACTTCCAGCTGGGCCGCAATCATCCCGGAGGCGATGCGATAGCGCTTCTTTATGTCGATTCGGAAGTGCCGGAACCGGTTCTCAAGGACCTCGTCTCGCGCGGTCTCTTCGAGCAGGTGCGCCCGCTCACTTTCGATGTGCCGGAAGGCTGAGCGCTATTGCCTGCGCTGGGAAAGACCCACGCCTGTCACGACCAGCACAATTGCGGCAGCGTGGTAGGCATGAAATCTCTCACCCAGCAGGAGCACGGCCAACCCGGAAGCAAAGATCGGCACCATGTTGATGAAAACGCCGCCCCGGTTGGAACCGATCATGTCCAGACCGCGTATCCACAGGAGTTGTGAAACGATTGCCGGAAAGACAGCGATGTACAGGGCGATTGCCATGCCCTTCGCATCGGGAACGATCATGTTTCCGGACAGGGCTTCCCAGGCAGCAAATGGCAAGGAAGCGAGCAGCGCGGAAATGCCCAGAACCGTGATGAGCGATATCCAGTGAATATCGGGTTTTCGGACCAGCATTACCGAGTAGCCGCCATAGGCCAGAACCGCCACGAGCATGATCAGGTCGCCCTTGTTGAACGTCTGGGAGGCAAGGGCAAGCAGATCGCCATGTGTAACTGTGAGCGCGACGCCGATCATGGTGAGTACAAAGCCGGCAATCTGGGGCAGGGTCGCCCTGATCGAGAAGATGATGAAATTGAGCGCAAACACCATCAGGGGCATTGATGCCTGGATGATGGCGACGTTGATGGCGGTGGTGTAGTTGAGGGCCAGATAGAAAAGGATGTTGAAGCAGGTGAAGCCGATTGCGCCGAGCAGGAACAGGAACAGTCGGTTCTTGCGGATCTCCGCGATGTCACGCTTGAGATAGGGCAGTGAAAAGGTGAGCAGGATCGCCACGGCTATTGTCCACCGCAGCGCAGTCAGCAGGAATGGCGAAACGTGGCCTACGGCCATGCGGCCTGCGACAGCGTTGCCCGCCCAGATAATGGCGGTCAGCGTCAACAGGAAGTAGGGATTGGACAGGGTTTTGCGGAAAAGACTCAACAGATGATCCGATGCTTTTGGGAAACATGGCGCGAAGCTTGATGTTTGAACCGGTTTGGGACTAATAACAACCGCTTTCGCGGCGCCGATCCAGCAGGCGCAAGGCTGGTTCTCCGAAGGGATGCAAATGGCGAATGTTGTGGTTATCGGCTCCCAGTGGGGAGACGAGGGTAAGGGCAAGATAGTCGATTGGCTGTCAGAACGCGCTGACGTGGTCGTGCGGTTTCAGGGCGGGCACAATGCCGGGCATACGCTGGTCATTGATGGAGTAAGCTACAAGCTTTCCCTGCTTCCCTCCGGTGTGGTCAGGGAAGGAAAACTCGCCGTCATCGGCAATGGCGTGGTTGTTGATCCCCATGCGCTCGTCGCTGAAATCGAGCGGCTGGCGGCGCAGGGTGTGAGTGTCACGCCAGAAAATCTGCGGATCGCGGAAAACGCGCCCCTGATCCTGTCGCTGCACAGTGAACTGGACGGTATCCGGGAAGATGCGGCTTCAAATTCGGGCACCAAGATCGGCACGACGCGTCGCGGCATCGGTCCTGCCTATGAAGACAAGGTCGGGCGCAGGGCGATCCGGATGATGGACCTCGTCAATCTGGAATCGCTGCCTGGCAAGATTGACCGGCTGCTTACCCACCACAATGCCTTGCGTCGTGGTCTCAACCAGCCTGAGGTCAAGCATGCCGCCGTCCTGGAAGAACTGACTTCCGTGCGTGAACGCCTGCTGCCGCATATCGAGCCGGTGTGGCGACTACTGGACGAGAAGAAAAGAGCAGGTGCACGAATTCTGTTTGAAGGCGCACAGGGCACCTTGCTTGATATCGACCATGGCACCTATCCGTTCGTCACTTCCTCGAACACGGTAGCGGGGCAGGCTGCGGCTGGCTCCGGCATGGGGCCAGGATCAATCGGCTATGTGCTCGGCATCACAAAGGCCTACACGACACGTGTTGGCGAAGGGCCTTTCCCGACCGAGCAGCAGAATGAGATCGGCGAGTTCCTTGGAACACGCGGTCATGAATTTGGAACGGTAACAGGGCGCAAGCGGCGTTGTGGCTGGTTTGATGCAGTGCTCGTGCGCCAGGCAGTTGCCACCAACGGCATCACAGGAATTGCCCTGACAAAACTCGACGTTCTGGACGGGCTTGAGGAGATTCGCGTCTGCACCGGTTACGAGCTGGACGGCAAGACCATCGATTACCTGCCAGCAAGCCAGGGACAGCAGGCCCGGGTGAAACCGGTTTACACCACGCTCGAAGGCTGGTCCGATTCTACGGTCGGTGCCCGTTCGTGGGCGCAATTGCCTGCACAGGCCATCAAATATGTTCGCCTGGTCGAGGAATTGATCGGCGCACCTGTGGCATTGTTGTCGACGAGTCCCGAAAGAGAAGACACGATACTTGTTCATGACCCGTTTCAAGATTAACAATGGCGTTGCGAAATGGGGGCAATACGGGGATTTTCGTCGCAATTGTGTTGCAAGCTGCAAGCTGCAGGCACAACGTCCCGTTGCAGACTGATTCAGGTGGTGAGTGAATGGCCGATTACTATTCGATTCTGAAAAAGACCATTTCAGGATTGCCGAGCAATACGGCCGAGACCAGAAGGGCGGTTTACGCCAAGGCGCGCACGGCTATTGACCGGCAGTTGCGGTCCATCAATCCGCCACCAAGCGAAGATGCGATTGCGCGCCAGCTTTCCCTTCTTGAACAAGCCATCGGCAAGATTGACGAGGAATTTTCCGCTGGGCAGGCGCCAATGGCTTCCGAAAGGCCAGTAGCCCAGCCAGCACCGGCTCGTCCTGCTGCACCTGCGCCATCCGGTCAATCGCCTTCAGGTGCGCGACCGGTGCCGGGCGGGCATAGCTGGTCAGGCGCGGCTGCGAGCATGGCCGTAAGCCATCCCCAAAGGCCTGTCTCGCCACCACAGCCGCAGCAACCGCAAAGGCCTGCTGGCGCAATGGCGCCGCAACAGTCCGCTCTTCAGCCGAACAGGCCGCCACAAGGTGCACCGCAGGCGCGCCCGCAGCAGCCACTTCAACAGCAAGTCAGGCCGCAGCCAGGTTCGCCGGGCAGGCCTCACCAGGCGTCACAGAACCCGCAGGCGCCAAACGCACCATTGGCTGGGCAAAGGCCTGGCCCGGCACCTGTGAGGAAAGGTCCGGCTTACGACGCTTCGCTGGACGATCTCGACAATTTCACGAGACCCGACCGCAACAAGGCCAGGGGATCAGCTCGGGCCAGTGGCGAGAAACGTTCCGGAGGTTTTGGCGTTATTGCCGCTGCAATCGTCGCGCTTCTTCTCATTGCAGGAGGGGGCTGGGCATTGTGGCAGAGCAAGGATGCGTTGATGGCGATGTTTGCCAGTCCCGCGCCGAGCGCTGACGCTGGCAAAGCCGATTCAGAACCGGCAACGGCAGCTGGCGATACAGCGAGCGAGGACGGCGAGGTCAAGGATGCTGTGCGCCTTGGCGAGAATGGCCAGACCGTTCAGGCTGAACCTGTCGAACAGTCAAGCGCGCAGCAGGGAACTGCTCAGGCACCCTCAACAGTGCCATCGAGTGAACCAACCACACAACCAACCGACTCGCAGGGCAGTGAACCATCAACACAGCCAGCCGGCCAGGTGCGCTCTGTCGATGACAATGGTGCCGCACAGCCAGCAGACAGTACGCAGACGGCGCAGGGCAGTCAGCCCGTGCAGACTGAAGTGGGCATTCCGGCAATTGCGCAGAAGGCCTATCTGTATGAAGAGGGTGCGGCAGGTGCGGGCGCAACGCGCGACAATGCAGCCATGGTCTGGTCGCTGGCTCAGGAGCCACCAGCGGAAGGCATGCCGCCAGAACCGGTGATCAAGGGCAAGCTTGACGTGCCCGGCCGTGGTCTTGAGATGCAACTGACCATGCGCCGCAACGTCGATGACGCGCTGCCTGCAAGCCACATCATTGAACTGGTGTTCACCGCGCCACCTGATTTTTCAGGCGGCAACATCGACAATATCGCCCGCTTTGTCATGAAAGCCGATGAGCAGGCGCGAGGCGAGGGCCTCGTGGCAGTTCCGGCCAAGATTGATACCGGCTATTTCCTCATCGCGCTCAACAATCTCGAACAGGCGGCTGCGACCAATCGCAAGCTTCTTGAAGAATCGAGCTGGATAGACATTCCGCTTGGCTACACTTCCGGCCGGCGCGCGCTGGTTACATTGGAAAAAGGTGCCTTGGGCGACCGGGTTTTCCGCGACGCGTTTGCCGACTGGGACAAGAGATAGTCTGGCAACAGGCCGGACGCGAAACAGGAACGGGTGCCAACCTGAACATCTGGCACCCGTTTTTCATTGTCCTGTCGCTATCGGCTCAGGCGCCGGTATGCTGCTCAAGAGCTTCACGATTTTCTTTGGCCTGATCGCGTGCAGCTGCCTTGACAGCCTTCTGCACCTTTTCGAACGCGCGCACTTCGATCTGCCGGACCCGTTCACGCGAAATGTTGAATTCCTGTGAAAGGTCTTCCAGCGTAACCGGATTTTCTTCCAGTCGACGCGCAAGAAAGACGCGCTTTTCACGGTCGTTCAGCACGCCGAGTGCCTCCTTGAGCATGTCGCGCCGTGATGCCAGTTCGTCCTGGCGGATCATGACCTGTTCGGCATTGTCATTGTCGTCGACAAGCCAATCCTGCCATTCGCCGCTTTCACCCTCGCTTGCCTTGATAGGCGCGTTGAGCGAGGCATCGCCACCAAGACGGCGGTTCATCGAAATGACTTCTTCTTCGGAAACACCCAACTGCGTAGCGATCTGGCGCACCTGATCGGGATTTAGATCGCCGTCGTCAATGGCCTGAATGCGGCTCTTGGCCTTGCGCAGGTTGAAGAACAGGCGTTTCTGGTTCGCCGTAGTTCCCATCTTCACGAGGCTCCATGACCGCAGGACATATTCCTGGATCGAGGCCTTGATCCACCACATCGCATAGGTGGCGAGGCGGAAACCTCTTTCGGGATCGAATTTCTTGACCGCCTGCATGAGGCCGACATTGCCTTCGGAAATCACTTCTCCGATAGGCAGGCCGTAGCCGCGATATCCCATGGCGATCTTGGCAACCAGACGCAGGTGACTTGTCACCAGCTTGTGGGCGGCATCACGGTCGTCATGTTCCTGATAACGTTTGGCCAGCATGTATTCCTGATCCGGTTCAAGCATCGGGAACCGGCGGATTTCTTCCATGTAGCGGGAAAGTCCGGTGTCACCGGACGAAACACTAGGTAGCGATTGGGCCATAAAGCACCCCCCTCGATATCATGAAGCCCCCGTTTCCGGCGGGCAGTTCATGCGGGCATGAGTTAGCATCACCCGCATCACACACATGGACAATATAGGTATTTATGCGGCAGTTCGATGAAAAATCGGTAATGTTTGCAGCGCTGCCCTTCATGCTTTCGTGAGTGCGTCCAGCAGATCGGCGAAATCCGGCGGCAATGGCGCTTCGAATTCAAGCAGTTCACCGGTCACCGGATGCTCGAAACGCAGATAGGCCGCATGCAGGGCCTGCCTGCCAAAAGACATCGCCAGGGAGCGGGCCGGTTCGCTCAGCGCGTTGACCTTTGTACGGAAGCTTGCGCCATACTCCTGATCGCCAATGACGGGGTGGCCAAAGTGCGTCATGTGGACCCGTATCTGATGCGTTCTGCCGGTTTCCAGGCGGCATTCAACGAGGCTGGCCATGCCACGTCCGTCACCAATCCCCCCGAAGTGCTTCAACACGGTAAAATGCGTTATGGCTTCGCGCGCGTCAGGTCCGTCAATGGAGACCACGGCGCGCTTCTGCCTGTTGGATCGCGAACGCCCCAAAGGTGCATCAATCGTGCCTGTGTTGCGGGGGGGCACACCCCACACCAAGGCAAGGTACTTTCGTTCAAGCGGGCCCGTGCGTCCGTGGTCGGCAAACTGCGCCGCCAGTCCGGCGTGAGCCTGTTCGGTCTTGGCTGCCACCATGACGCCGGACGTTTCCTTGTCCAGCCTGTGGACGATGCCCGGTCGTCGAACCCCGCCAATCCCCACCAGGGACGAGCCGCAATGATGCAGGAGAGCGTTGACAAGGGTGCCGGAATGGTTGCCCGGGGCTGGATGAACCACCATTCCTGCCGGCTTGTCGACAACGATGAGATGATTGTCCTCGTAGAGAATGGACAGGGGAATGGCTTCGGGTTCCGGGTCCGCATCATCGGGTTCCGGGATCAGCACCGATACGACCTGCGAAGCCTGCAATTTGCGCTTGGGCTCAAGGCAGGTTTCACCGTCGATTGCCACAGCCCCGGCCTGAATGAGCCCCTTGACGCGGGAGCGCGATACATGGGCTGGCATCTGCCCGGCAAGCCAGGCATCCAGCCTCACGCCCGCAGCATCGCCCGGAACGGCGTAGACCGTCTCACGGGCTTCCCCTGCTTCGTGTTCCGCGATAGAAGGCGCCTTCATTCCGTGTAGCCCTGCTGATGGCAGGCTCCCGAACCTGAAGGCATGAGGAACCCCGCTGCAATGACCCAGATCGACGAGCAGGAATCGGACAAGCCGCTGGACCCGGCAACCGAAAAGGTTCGAAAGAAAATGGTCCGGCTGCTCGCTGTTTCCATCGGGATCATGATGGTAGGCCTTATGGCTGTGCTTGGGGCGATTGTCTACAAGATCTCGGGGAAGCCGGAAACGGCGGAGGGCGACAACCTGCAGGCACGCAATGGTTCTGCAGTTCCAGTCGAGCCTGGATATGTCGGGCGCATTGACCTTCCACCCGGGGCGGAAATTGTCTCGGAATCGCTCGACGGATCGAATATCCTGCTTCGCGTAAGGTTGGAGGATAACAGGAGCCAGTTGCTGGTTTACAATTTGGCTGAGGATCGAATTGTCGCGAGAGTGGCGATTGACTGACATTCTGGCAGGTTTGCTTGCCGTCCTCGTAGTGGTGAGCGGCACGTTGGTTGCGCTCGCCCAGGTCGCGGATACGGAAGCAGGCATGTCCGCGGAAGCTGCAGCCGAACTTACCCGATCCGTCATGCAGCACGGCGCAACCGGGCAGGTTCTGCGGCTGAGCGATCTTCAGGGTTCGCAACTGTTCGACGCGCTTCTGCCAAGAGGCGCGGTATCCCACAAGCCGGCCGAACTCAGTGAACTGGCAATTCTCGCGCTGTTGATCGAACAGTCTGGAGATGTCGCCGGGCGCTACATCCTGGCTGGAACTGGCGCCAGCGATCCGAAGCTGCTGGACAAGAACATGCAGGCGGCTGCCAGCAGCAATTTCATTCGCTACCTGCCGGAAATCGCGCGGATCTATGATTTCCGGGTCGGTGCAGCGGCGCGACTGGCCGATGGTAGTGAACGGTTCCGCGTGTCGCTCAGCAAGGAGCAACTGGCGGAGCAGGCAGTGGCGGAAGGACTTGATGCGGTGGGGACGACCATTTCATCGGTTCTGACAGCCGTGCTTGGCAGTGTGGCCGATCAGAACATCGACGTCGCATGGCGACTGGAAAGGGCAATCGTCCTCAACGAGAATGTGGCCGCGCTTGCATCATTTCTCGACATCAGGCGGTCACAGCAGATTGCCGACATGGCTCTTGCGGCGGCGATATCAGAACCTGAAGCGGCGTTGGCGGGCAGGCTGAAGGATTTTGCGCTGGCGATCCTTCGCTGATTACTGTGCTGTGGCCAGGAATGGATCGGAAAATCTCTGATCTGCGAGAAATCCGTGATCCGTCAGCGTGAAAAGAAAAGCTATCACCGCCGCCCGATCCTGCTGTGAAAGGTTGAGGCGCTGCGGATTTCCGGTTTCATCCAGCAACAGTTCATCAGGCTTTGATTGCGCCGTGATGCCTTTGTCATAATGACCAAGCACCTGCTCCAGCGTGGCGAAGCGGCCGTCATGCATATAGGGCGGGCTGGTCGTAATGTTGCGCAGGGAGGTCGTGCGAAACCGCCACATGTCCACTTCCCTGCCGGTTATCTCGCCCACACCCCTGTCGGCTGGACTGCCCTGCGGCAGCAGACCGTTGCTGGTAGGCTCACGAAGAACGAAACCTTCGCCCGAGTGGCACAGTGCGCAACCCAGTCCGCCTTGCGCCTTCGAGTTGAAAAAGAGTGCCTTGCCGCGGTTTTCCTGTGCTGTGAAACCCTCAAAGGGCTCCAGCGCATTGGCCACCTTTGCCCTCTCGGCATCGTAGCGCGTATCAAGTGCGACCATGGAGCGTACGAACTGGGCAAGGGAGCGTGCGATGCGCTCTTCGCTGATCTCGCCATCGCCAAACGCTGCTTCGAATAGTGCAGCATACCATTGGCGTTCCTCGACACGGGAAACGAGCTGACCGGGCGCCAGGTCCATTTCGATCGGATCGAAAAAGGGCATCAGTACCTGCTCTTCCAGCGTATCGGCGCGACTGTCGCGAAACTGATGGCCGCCGGGATTGTAACGGTTGTTCGCCAGCATCATGGCGGCGCGCCGGGTCAGCTTGCCGCGAAGACCGATGGAACGCTGTGTCGGATCGTCGAAAGCCATGGATTGCGCGTGGCAACTGCCGCACGAGACGAGGTCGTTCGCAGAAAGGTGTCGGTCGAAAAAGAGCACGCGCCCAAGTGTTGCGCCTGCATCCGTCACTGGATTGGAGGCTGGCTGTGTGTCGATCTGCGCCAATGGCTTCAGGTGGGCGGGAAGGTTCGGAGCAGGATAGGAAAAGGCAACTGGCGGCAGTGATGGAGGTTCAAGGTACCAGTCGGCAGATCGCGCGGGACTGGTCAATTGCGCGAAAATGCACAGTGCAACCACAAGGCCTGATATCACGGGCATGGTGTTCAGAAAGCGCATGTCAGGTGACATGGCCCACGATCCGCCTGTTCACCCGGTCCGGTTCTGGCGGGCGGAATCCTGAAGCGCGCGAATTCGATCAGCCAGCGAGCGCACGGGCCTGACATTATCGCCTGCCTCGGACCGGCTCGCCTTCGCGGTGCCCGACTTTTCCTTTTTGGAGGGAGCCGATTTCAGGATTTCATGGATAGCGGAATTGTTTCCCTCAAGGGCTGACGTCATGGCCGTAACCTGGGCAGCCAGATCATTGATGCGTTCGCGCAGGATCGCATTCTCACCGCGCTCGGCATCCCAATCGTCGCTGCGAACCCGTGTCAACGCGTCAAGATCGGCCTTGAGCTGATCGCGCTCGGCTGCAACCGAGGCCATCTTCGTTTCCAGCCGTTCCTTGTCCTTGTTGAGAGAGGCCATGGCCTTCTCGACATTGTCGTTGGATGCGTCTGCAAGCAGCGCTTCCATCTGCAGGGTGGCTTGAGCGAGCTTGGCTTCCAGTTCCACGGTCCTGGACTTTTCGTGGACAAGTTGTGATGTCAGCTCGGAATTGACGCTGTCGTCGGAAGCAGTTGCTTCGCGCAAATGGGAGAGATCGCGCTCGCGTTTGCCAAGGCTCGCCTCTGATTCGTCAAGCTGCTTCTGGGTGCGTTCGAAGCGGGCAGCAAGGGCGGCACTCTTTTCACGCTCGGTATCAAGTTCGCGCTGCAACTGGCGATATTCCTGGCGTGCCGCTTCCAGTTCCTTGCGTACCGAACCGGAATTGCGGGAAAAGTCACCAACCTTGTCCGAAAGGTTTTCCATCGCGGTCTGCTTGGCTACCAGTTCAATGCGTGCGGAGTCCGCGTCGGTTTCGCTTTGAACGAGACGCGCGCGCATCTGCTCGACTTCAGCGGCCTTTGTTTCGAGATCGAGCCTGGCTTCGTCGAGACGTCGGTTGGTAGCAGCGAGGCGTTCCTCGCGATCCTTCAGTTGCGAGCGCATCTCGCTGGCGCGGCTTTCAAGCTCCTCGATGGTAACCACCCGTTCGCGGCTTTCTTCCGAGAGCCTTGCGAGTTCGTCGCGCTTGCGTCCGATCTCAATCAGCTGCCGGGAAGCCTTTTCGCGAAGTTCATCGATGCTCATTTCAAGGCGGCGCGTGGACATGGCAAATTCAGCGCGCAACTGGTCCTTGTCTGCCTGGATTTCGTTGAGTGTGAGGGGAACGGAACTTTCGATCCTCTTGCGGGTCAATGTGACCGCGCGATTCCAGATGGCAGGTGAAATCATCAGCGCGATCAATGCCGAACTGAGGAAGCCAAGACCGAAATACAGGATGCCTTGAAGCACGTCGCAACTCTCAAATGGCCATTTCGAGGAATTCGGTGACCATCATGACACGAACCGCCGGTCCGCGCCATGACAACACTTCATTAACCTTAAGGCCAGCGGGGCCGATGGATCAATCCGGCGAGAGGAATTTTCCCTCGAATGGCAGATCGCTCAGAAAGGATTGACCTTCGGCGTACGAGTAAGCTTGAGATAGCCGATATTGACGCCAAGGCGTGCTCCAATGCCGGTGCGGATCGGCACGAGATGCACGCCCTGGCGTGTCAGCGCCGTCACACCAAGACCACCCACCACGAACGCAGAGCCGGAAACGCCGTAGAAGCGATTGTAGATGAAATCGACGGTCGGCATGTTGTAGACGAGCATCATGGTGCGGTTGCCATCGAGCCCGTAGTCCCAGCCAATCGAGGGACCCTGCCAGTAGATCTTGTGGTCACCGGCGTTCTTTGTTTTCAGAATCCCCTCGCCATAGCGCAGTCCGCCAATGAAGGCGCCGCTGGCTTCCTCGCCCAGAATGTAGCCGTTGGGCAGACCGTATTTGGAGAAGGTGCGCTCGACCACGCCAGCCAGTGCGCCGGAGGTGGAGCCAAAAAAACCGTGCCCTGCATCAACGATTTCCTGGACCGTATAGTAGTTGCTCGCCTGCGCCTGCGCCTTGCCAATCATGGTGGCGGTGGCCAGGGACAGCATCACGACGCTGGCTGCGATGCTTCTCGCCAGAACGGAAAGCAGCGCCAATGGCATGTTGCTGGGGGTAATACGGAATCTCATGTCGGCATCCTTGGGGTTTGATCGGGCAGTGCGCGCATGCGCGTTTCCCTTCATCGCTATAATTGCAGGCAACCGATTTACAGAAGGTTTACCAATTGCGGCAATTGCTTGGCGAACCAGGCGGCCACCGAATCACGGGCGAATCTTTCCGCGAAGATGGTGATTGTATAACCAGTACGGACAAGGATGTGATGATTCGCAAACCAGACGCCTGCCGCGCGGACTTCCAGTCCATCGAAATGCAAGGAAAGGAAACTCATGCCCAAACTTCCTGAGGTATCAGCATTGGATCTGGGTGCACTGCTTTGCAGTCGTGTCTGTCACGATATCATTTCGCCGGTTGGGGCGATCTCCAATGGTCTGGAATTGCTGGACGAGGACAGCGATCCGGAGACCAAGGAAATTGCAATGGGGCTGATCCGTTCATCGGCGACAAATGCCTCGGCCCGGTTGCAATTTGCCCGAATTGCCTTTGGCGCGGCCGGCTCGGCTGGTGCGGACATTGATACTGGCGATGCGGAAAATGTGGCGCGCGGCTATTTCGCCAACGAAAAGAAAACCAATCTGGAATGGGAAGGCCAGCGTGCCCTGATGCCCAAGAACAAAGTCAAGCTGCTGCTGAACATGCTGCTGGTTGGCCTGGGTGCAATTCCACGGGGCGGCATCGTCAAGGCAGAGATCGAGGATCCGAACGGCACACCGAAGCTCAGGGTAACCGCGACGGGGACATCTGCACGCGTGCCCCCGGTCTTTCTGGATTTCCTGAACGGGACGTTCAGCGAACAGCTGGACGCCCATGCCGTTCAGCCGCTTTACACACTGAAACTCGCAGAAGCAGCCGGAATGGAAGTGAAAGCCACGCTCTCAGGCGAAAGCGTGGTGTTCACAGCGGGCTGATTTCGGCGCAGCCTGCTCAACCCGCCTTTGCATATTCCTCAAGCGGCGGGCAGGAGCAGACAAGATTGCGGTCGCCATGGACATTGTCCACGCGCGCAACTGGCGGCCAGTATTTAGAAGCCAGGCCCGCACCATCAGGATCGGCTGCCTCCTGCCTTGAATAGGGATGATCCCATTTGGTCGCGGTCACTTCGGTTGCCGTATGTGGTGCGTTGTGAAGCGGATTATCCTCACGCGGCCATTCGCCTTTTTCGATTCTGGCGATTTCCGCCTTGATCGCTTCCATGGCGGAAATGAAGCGATCCAGCTCCTGCTTCGGTTCGCTTTCGGTCGGTTCGATCATCAACGTGCCTGCTACAGGCCAGGACATGGTTGGCGCATGAAAGCCGTAGTCGATCAGGCGTTTGGCGATGTCTTCGACTGAAACGCCAGCGCTGTCCTTCACCAGCCTCGTGTCGATGATGCATTCATGGGCGACAAAGCCATTGCGGCCCTTGTAGAGAACCGGGAAATGGGCATCCAGCTTGTGCGCCATGTAGTTGGCGTTGAGGATGGCCATTTCGGTTGCCTGACGCAAACCGCGTGCGCCCATCATGCGGATGTACATCCATGTTATCGGCAGGATCGAGGCTGAACCGTGCGGCGCAGCTGATACCGCATGATCGGTGCCGAGGAAGGAATGGCCTGGCAGGAAAGGCACAAGGTGGGACGCGACGCCGATCGGGCCAACACCGGGGCCGCCGCCGCCGTGCGGAATGCAGAAGGTCTTGTGCAGGTTCATGTGGCAAACGTCGCCGCCAATGTCGCCAGGCCGGGCCAGGCCAACCAGGGCGTTGAGGTTGGCGCCGTCGAGATAGACCTGTCCGCCATGGGCGTGAACCGTATCGCAGATGTCGCGGATTTCCTCCTCGAACACGCCATGTGTCGAGGGGTAGGTGATCATCAGCGCAGCAAGATTGGATGCGTGCTCCTGCGCCTTGGCCTTGAGGTCGTCCACGTCGACGTTTCCGTTCTCATCACAGCGAACGACCACCACTTCCATGTTGGCCATGTGAGCGGATGCAGGATTGGTGCCGTGGGCTGAAGAGGGGATCAGGCAGATCGTGCGATTGGGCTCTCCCCTGCTTTCATGATAGCGCCTGATCGCCAGCAGCCCTGCATATTCACCCTGGCTGCCAGCATTGGGTTGGAATGAAATCTTCGCGAAGCCTGTGATTTCGGAGAGCCAGCAGTCGAGGTCGTCAATCAGGCCAGTATAGCCAGCGAGATAACGTGGCGGTGAGAAAGGATGGATGTCGCTGAATTCCGGCCAGCTAACAGGCATCATTTCCGCAGCCGCGTTCAGCTTCATCGTGCAGGAACCGAGCGGGATCATCGCGCGGTCCAGCGCCAGATCCTTGTCCATCAGCACACGCAGATAGCGCATCATCGCCGTTTCGGAACGATGGACGTGGAACACGGGCTGAGAAAGGAATTCCTTCCCTCTCGCCGTCGCATCCGGTTTCCCGGGCCCTGCCACGAGGGTTGCGTTGAAAAGCCTGCAAAGCGCCGACAACTCACTTTCGCTGACTGTCTCGTCCAGTGCGATGGATACGGTCCGGGCATCAATCCTGCGAATGAGGAAACCGGCTGCTTCAGCCTTCGAGCAGAAAGTGTCGGCATCCACAGGGGCAGTTGCAGTCACCGTGTCGAAACGGTTGGTGTTGAGTACAGCGATGCCCTGCTCGGTAAGCGAGGTGGCCAACCTGTCGGCCATGTCCTTGATAAGCATGGCAATTTCGCACAGGCCCTGTGGGCCGTGCCAAATCGCGTATGCAGCGGCCATGTTTGCCAGGAGTGCCTGCGCCGTGCAGATGTTGGATGTCGCCTTTTCGCGGCGGATATGCTGTTCGCGGGTCTGCAGCGCCAGACGGTAGGCGGGGCGCCCCTGGGCATCGACCGATTCGCCGACGAGACGGCCAGGAATGATGCGGGTCAGGGTACTGGTTACCGCCATGTAGGCCGCATGAGGTCCGCCATTGCCCATGGGAACGCCATAGCGCTGCATGGAGCCCACGCAAATGTCTGCGCCCATGTCGGAGGGCTTTCGCATCAACAGCAGCGCCAGTGGGTCGCAGGCCATGACAACCAGCGCGCCACAAGCGCGTGCGCTTGAAACAACAGCCGCTGGATCTGCGATTTCGCCAAGCGTGTCCGGCATCTGAAGAATGACGCAAGCCGTGTTGCCATCCATCTCGCCTTCGACGATTTCCATGCCCATCATTTCGCACCGGGTGCGCAGCACATCCATGCTTTGCGGGTGAAGCTGATTTGCGACAGAAATGCGGGTTCGCTTCTCGCGGTGATGGCGATAGGCAATCCCGGCTGCCTCGGCAATCGCCGTACCCTCATCGAGCAGTGATGCGTTGGCTACGGGAAGCCCCGTGAGTTCGCTGACCAGGGTCTGGAAATTGAACAGCATTTCCAGGCGGCCCTGGCTGATCTCTGGCTGGTAGGGGGTGTATGAAGTGTACCAGCCGGGGTTCTCGAACATGTTGCGCAGGATTACCGGGGGAACCAGCGTGCCATGATAGCCCTGGCCAATAAGGGCGCGCGACCGGGTGACGCCGTACAGGCGGTTACGCAATTCGCTCAGCGCGGCCTGCTCGCCGATGCCATCGGGAATATCCAGTTCGCGTCCGAGGCGAATGGACGCTGGTACAGTCTTTGATATCAGCGTCTCCAGCGAAGGAAGTCCGAGAAATGCAAGCATTTCACGCGTTTCGTGGGATTCTGGTCCGATATGGCGGTTGGTGAAACTGCCGAGCATGGTCATGCCTGCCTTGATTGGATTGGAAGGAAATGGGTGATTAGGCAATACTGGACTGATAGGCGTCGCGATCCATCAGCCCTTCGAGTTCGCTGGTGTCTGCCAAGCGCATCTTGAAGAGCCAGCCGCCGCCTTCAGCCTCGCGATTGACCAGTGCGGGATCGCCGCTCAGCTCGCCATTAACCTCGGTGATTTCACCGGAAACGGGGGCGTAGACATCCGACGCAGCCTTGACCGATTCAACCACTACCGCTTCCTCGCCGCGTGAAACGGTGCGGCCGATCTGTGGCAGTTCGACATAGACGAGATCGCCAAGCTGTTCCTGGGCATGGTTTGTGATGCCGACAGTGGCGATATCGCCCTGGACTGCAATCCACTCGTGATCCTGCGTGTATTTTACGTCACTCATTTTGTTCTCCCTCTGAAATTGTTTGGAATCAACGTTTGTAGCTATGTGGCACGAAGGGCAGGCTGACGATTGCAACCGGCAGGAGCTTGCCCCGGACATCGGCCTGAAGAGGGCCGGATTCGTCAACTTCGATCAGGCCTATCGCGACCGGATGACCGCAACTTGGCCCGAAACCACCCGACGTTACTTCTCCGACCTGTCTGCCGGTCATGTCGACAAGGCGGGTGTGGGCGCGCACAGGAGCTGAGCCTTCGGGTTTCAATCCGACACGCTTGCGCGTGCGACCGCTGGTGAATTTCCCGGCAAGAGCTGGCGCGCCAATGAAAGAGCCGCCCTGGCGGTGCGTTTTCGGAATTGCCCAGGCGAGGCCGGCCTCCATCGGTGAAATGTCTTCGGCGAGATCCTGGCCATAGAGCGGCAAGCCTGCTTCGATGCGAAGACTGTCGCGGGCACCCAGGCCGATCATGAGCACACGCTCGTCGGCGAGCAGGCGTTCCGCCAGCTCCGGGGCATCATCGAGCGGGATGGCGAGTTCGAAACCGTCCTCGCCAGTGTAGCCGGAACGCGACACGATGAGGCCGCCCGGCAATTCACGGGCATTCATGAAGGGAAGTTGGGCGAGGTCAAAGCCCAGGTCCTTCAGGACAGTTTCCGCCCTGGGGCCCTGAAGGGCCAGGAACACGCGCTCCAGCACTTCGATCTGGACGTCGAACCGGGCGGCATGCGCCTGGATATGGGCAACATCCTTTTCGGCGCAGCCAGCATTGCACACGATCATGAAGCGGTCTTCGGCAAATCGCGTGATGATGAGATCGTCCATGATGCCGGCATTTTCATTCAGGAAGAAAGAATAGCGGGCCTTGCCGATTTCCTGTTCCGCGGCGGGGATCGGGCAAAGATGCGAGACAAGATCGGCGGCACCATCGCCACTGATCATCACCAGTACCATGTGTGAAATGTCGAACAGGCCAGCCGCTGTGCGCGTGTGGCGGTGTTCATTCATGATGCCGGCAGGGTAGAACAGCGGCATATGGTATCCGGCAAACGGGCCGAATTTTGCACCGAGTCGTTCATGGATCGAATGTAGGGGCAGTTGTTTCAAGGTCTCATCCGGTCAAGGTTGGCGCTTGTTGCGCTTGAGGGTTGGCGTTTTCACGCATGCAGGTCGACGTCATGCACGGTGATGCATGAACGGCCATCCTGCCCCTCTGTCCTTTGCCTGAGAGACTTGCGCGGTCATCTCCGTCCATGACCAGCGCTTACACCTTCGGCGCGACAACCAGCAAAGGCTGCCGACTTTCCAGAGTGCCTTTAACGCTACGGTCCTTCGGCCTGAGAGATTATGGGCGTTTTCACCTTCGGCGGCAGAACAGGGTCGGTTACCGGCCAGTTCTGCACTCTCCCGCAGCGCATCCCGGTTTCCCGGAAGGCGCGTCCATATAGCGCGGTTCGCACGAACATGGCAAGTCGGCTCAAGAACGCCAAAAAGCCCGCCATTGCTGACGGGCTTTCTGGAGAAAGTGGAGTGGAACTCCATGTGGGGTAGGCCGCGCTGATTGAACTCTCCCGCCAGGGGCGTTTGCGGTGATCGTTGCAGGTTCAGCGCGGCCCGTTGCCGGTTATTGTCAGCAGTGCTGGCAGTTTTCCGGCAAATCGGGAAGGCGTCTGCCTTACTGGCAGACCCTCACGGTCTGGTAGACGGCGTTTCCGTAGACGTCGTAGCCGCGGAACTGGTTCTGGTTCCAGCAGTTTGGCGTGTAGACGACACCGTAATTGGCCTGTGCGCGGGCTGATGCG